>NZ_JBLTXA010000001.1:0-404936 GCF_048066175.1 Niveispirillum fermenti
TCGGCGGTCGCCGCCGTACCAGCTCCCGGTGAGTTGCACTCACCGGGAGCTGGTATCACGCCGCAGGCGGGCCCAATAATCCAGCCGTTTGCGCACCTCCCGCTCGAAACCGCGTTCCACAGGGCGGTAGAAAGGCCGGCGGTCCATCCCCTCGGGAAAATAGTTCTGCCCGCTGAACCCCTCGGGCGTGTCGTGATCGTAATTGTAGCCGTGGCCATAGCCCAACTGCTTCATCAGTTTGGTCGGCGCATTCAGAATGTGCTTGGGCGGCGACAGGCTGCCCGTTTCCTTGGCGGCGCGCGCAGCCTCCTTATACGCCGTGTAGGCCGCGTTTGATTTCGGCGCCGTGCCCAGATAGATCACCAGTTGTGCGATGGCCAGTTCCCCTTCGGGGCTGCCAAGACGCTCATAGGCTTCCCAGGCGGCGGTTGCCTGGGTCAGGGCGGCAGGATCGGCCATGCCGATATCCTCCACCGCGAACCGCGTCAGCCGCCGGGCGATGTATCGCGGATCCTCTCCCCCAGCCAGCATGCGGGCATACCAGTAAAGGGCGGCATCCGTGTCCGATCCGCGCAGCGACTTGTGCAGGGCAGAAATGAGGTTGTAATGGCCTTCCTGCGCCTTGTCGTATAGCGGCATGCGCCGCTGCACGGCGGCGGCCAGACCGTTATTGTCCAGCATCGTGCCTTCCGGCAGGGCGAACAACTCCTCGCACAGGTTAAGGCAATAGCGGCCGTCACCGTCCGCCAGTGCCTTGACGGCGGCCCGGGCGTCGGGGTCGAGCGGCAGGGGCCGCCCCTCCTCCGCCTCCGCACGCGCCAGCAGCAATTCCAGGGCCGCATCGTCCAGCCGGTTCAGCACGAAGACCTGCGCCCGCGACAGCAGGGCGGCGTTCAATTCAAAACTGGGATTTTCCGTTGTCGCCCCGACCAGGGTTACGGTCCCATCCTCCACATAAGGCAGGAACCCGTCCTGCTGCGCCCGGTTGAACCGGTGAATCTCGTCGATGAACAGCAGGGTGCCCTGCCCGCCCTGCCGCCGGGTCCTGGCCGCCTCGAACACCCGCCGCAGATCGGCAACACCGCTGAAGATTGCCGAAAGGGGTTCGAAATGCAGGTCGGTCGTCTGGGCCAGCAGGCGCGCCAGCGTCGTCTTGCCGCAGCCGGGCGGGCCCCACAGGATCATGGAGACCAGCCGCCGGGACCCGATCATCCTCCCGATAGGGCCATCGGGCCGCAGCAGATGGTCCTGGCCGACCATCTGGTCCAGGCTTTGCGGACGCAATCGGTCTGCCAGGGGCCTGGGCGCCTGTGCTTCAAACAAACCTGCCACCCTATCCGTTCCCATGGCCATGGCGATCCCGTTCCGTTCCCTTATTTCAGATGGGGGACGGGCTGCGCAATGTCCATCCCGCCCTGTCGGCGCCGTCGCCGGACGGTATCAGGATGGGGGCTGCGCCGGGGTGGCCGGGGCCGCGGCGGGGGGCGGCGCGGCCGCTTCCTGCCGGGCCGTGCGGTAATTGTCCAGGAAATTGCGGAACAGGTCGATTTCCGTAATGCGTGAGCGGATGGTGGCGGCATCGGCCAGCCCCGCCGCTTCCTCCGGCCGGGTCAGCAGGCGGAATGTGTTGGCATCCCTGGAATTTTCCATAGCAGGGCCGAAATCACGGCGCAACGTCTCCAGCCCGGCATTGTCCTGTGCCAGCGACAGCGCGATGGCATGGTTGATCACCAGCCCGGCCGTCTGTGGTTCCAGCGCCGCGCCCGCGGCCGGCGGCGGGCCGATCAGATCACCCAGAGCCGCCGCCGCGGCCGGCCATTGGCGGTCACGCATCGCGATATCGACGCGAAGCAGATTGGCATTGTGCGACTGGTCTGTCGCCAGCAACTGCACGGCGTCCGCCCCCTTGCCCGTCTGCGACAGGGCGCGGGCACGCAGAAGCTTGCGCTCCTCCACCAGTTCAGGGGGCAGCCCGTCCACCAGACTCTTGTCCAGGGCGGCGATGGCGTCATCGGGCTTGCCATCCAGCAGGCGGATACCGGCCAGCCGCGCCCCGACCTGGGCCTTTTCGGTTCCCGTCAGCCGATACTGCACCTGATGGTCCAGCAACTGGGCCGCCCGGTCCAGCAGATCGATCTCCACCAGCCGTTCGGCCAGACGGCGGATGATCCTGTCGCCATCCGGACCAGGCGGGGTCAGTTCCCGATATTGTTCATAGAGCGCAAGAGCCTCCACGGCCGACATGCTGGCCGCGCCGTCATTGGCGAACAGATTCGTGAAGGTCCGCGTCAGGTCGGATGCGATCTCTCCTGCGTCCCTGGTATTGGGGAACTGCGAGATGGTCTGCCGCATCGTATCGAAGGCCTGGGGATAATTCCCGGCCAGCGCATGCACCTCGCCGATCCGGCGCAGATTGGACAATTCCAGGGCGTCACCACGCCAGGCGAAGCGCAATGTCTCCATCTGCCGGGCGGCCTCCTTGGGCTCCATCCGGCCCAGGTCCAGCGCGGTGTCGATATAATCGCGCTTGCCACGCATGGCATAGAGCCGGTCGCGCCCTTCCTGCGCACTGGCGAAATAGGGCAAAGCCTTCTCATTATCGCCCAGGGCCCGGAACACGGCGCCACGGAAATACTGCACCGCCGCGGCCTGAGGCCCTGTTTCCCCACCCCGCTTGGCGACACGGTCCATGATCGATGCGGCTTGGTCGGGGTGCCCGGCCTTCAACGCCGCGTCCGTGGCGGACAGGGCGAGGCCGGTGTAAAACGGCTCCGGATAGCGGTCCAGCAACTCCCTGTTCTGGGTGAACAGAGTGTTGGCCCCGTCGAAATCCTGCTGACCGGCCAGGGCGGCGGCCCGCCACAGGGCCGCGTCGGGTTCCGCAGACAATTGCCGGTTGGAAAGATCGGCCTGTGCGCCTGCGTAATCGCCCGTCAAGGCGCGGCCGATACCGCGCACGGCCAGAAATTCCGGCCGGCGGTCGACATCGGGCTGCAATTCCTGCACCCGCGACAGCATCCCCAGCGCCTCATAGCCCAGCCCGTTGGCCAGATAGAAGCGTGCAATGTCCAACCGCCCGCGCGTGCGTTCCGCCTCTGGCATGGCAGCCAGCCGGTCCCAGCGTTCCTGTCGCGCACGGGTGAAGTCACGCAAGGGGACCTGTCCCCAGCGCTGAAAATCGAACAGCCTCTCCTCCTCCGCCGCGGGCGGCGGGGGTGGAACGGCGACCTGCACGTCGGCCGCGGGCGACAGGGTCAGCCCACCGGGAACGGAAACCTCCACCCCCTCGCGCACGGGCTGGACCAGCAGACGATCATCCAGCGGGCGGACGACGATGCCCTGCAGCGTGGGCAGGAACTGTACCTCCGCATAGCGCAGCGGAACCGGCATATGCGATCCCGGCTGCGGCAGCGGCACCACCTTCAGCATGTCACCAACCACAGGATCATGGAAGGCCAGCACCGTTCCCGCGTCCGGGGCCGCTACCACCAGCCGGGAGCCCAGCGCGAAATCCAGGTCCGGTTCAGGCGTCAGAATATGGTCATCGGGACCGTCGGGCACCGCCGAGGGGGGCTGGCCGTTTGTACGGGACAATAGCAGCCGCCATGCCGTTCCATCCCGCTGCACTGAGGCCTGCATCAGCGCCGGCATCGGAAATCTGAACCCCGCACCGTCCGGCACGTCCAGCCGGTCGATACTGACCGGCAGTTCCGGCGGGGGGGCCGGCACCGCACCGTCGGGAATTTCCCCGTCGAACAGCACATGCAGGAAGCCCGCACGTTCAAAGACGGCAGCGGACCGCGCCACCTTGGGATCAAAGACCAGGACCACCGGGGCCGCCGCCGCTTCCACCGCTGTTGCTGCCGGCTCGACCACCGGTGCCGGCGCCGGCACGGGTGAAGCCAGCGGCGCCGGCGTAACGGGTGTCGCCGCGGCGGCCGACGGGGCCGATGCCGCGGTGCCGGATGGTGATGCCCCGGGGCCGGAGGATGCCGCTGGTCCGGGTGCTGCGGTTTGTGCTGGCGGCGGCACAAGGGCCGTGGGAGCACCCGTGGCCGCCTGCTGCGCCGGCGGGGTGATGGCACCGGGGGCCGGCCGGCCGCGCATTTCGTACAGCGGTGCCCCTTCGCGCACGCCACGCGGGTCGGCCGCCGGAGGGGCGGCGGCAGTGGTAGCAGCGGCAGGGGCGGCGGATGCCGGAGCCGTCGTCGCCGCGGCGGGATTGGTCGGCCGGGCGATGGCGCCGGGTGGCGGCCTGTCCAGCACATCGACAACGATGCGGTTGCCCACCCGGCTGTCCTTGAGGCCGGCCCCGGCAGGAATGTCGAAGCGCAGGGTCACCGCGCCGTCACCGGCCGTCTGCGACAACCCGGCGATACGGCTGGGCCGCGCCCGTGCGACCGCTGCCAGATCCAATTCTGCCGGCACGGGAAAGCGGATCGAAACCGCCGTACCATTCTGTTCCACACTATAGGGCGTGGACCGGGGCCAGTCGAAGACAAGCCGGCTGTAGGTCGGATGCACACCGCTGCGCACAGGCACCCGCAGCGCGGGCGCGGCGGCCGGGGCCGGCGGGTTCTCAGCCGGCGCCGGGATGGATTGCTGCGCCGCGGACGGTGGTGCTGCCAGCAGCGCGCCCAGAGCCACGCCCAACACCAATGCCCGCCGCAATCGAAGACGCCCGGCCATCATGGCGTCACCCCATGTTCACGGACGACCAGATCGACGCGCCTGGCCTGTGGCGACACACGCCCGCCCGACCGTCCATCGCCATGACCGCGCACCGTGATATCCCGCAGATAGCCGGCGGCCCGCAGCGCCTCGGCCACCGATTGGGCACGCGCCAGCGACAATTCCCAGTTGCTGGGCCAACGGCTGCCGGCCGGCAGTGCATCGGCATGACCGACGACATCGACGGCATTGCCGATATTGGCTGCCACCCCCCCCATGACGAACATGGCCTGCCGGCCGCGCGCCGACAGGGTGGCATCGCCGGGCGCGAACAGCAGGTCAGCCGGCATGGACAGGACCAGCGAGCCGTCGATACGGTCGATGCGCACATCGGCCAGCTCGGGATTGCCCGCCATCTGGCTTTCGAACACGCGGCCCAGATAACCCAGGTCGATGGCCTTGCCACGATCCAGGCTGGCGGCGGAAAAGGCGGCCTCCGGCCTCTCCTCGCCCTCCTGCGCCGGCGTGGCCCCCGGCACGCCCGCGGCCAGCGCCTGGTAACGGGCCGGATCAGGCTCGGACATGGCGTAAAGCATGACGAAAAAGGTCAGCAGCAGGCAGATCAGATCGGTGAAGGTCACCAGCCAGGCACGTCCGGCCACCGTGTCAGGTGCCGCGAAACTGAACAGGGCCGGGGAACGGCGGTCGCGCATCACTGGCCCCCCGACCCGTGGATCGTGAATAGCAGCCGCATGCCGCCCGCCCTTTGTCCCTTCTCCAGCCCGACCGACAGGGATGGGGCATCGGCCCCCAACGCCGTCAGGGCCCGGGCCAGCGAACCGGCCCGCGCGACAAGGGGGCCCGTGTCGGCATCATCGGGTGCGGCGAACAATATCTCCGCCCGCACCGCCACACCCGATCCGCGCGGTTCCAGCACGCGCGCGATGCGGTCCATCAACCCCTGCTGATCAGGCCTGATCGATTGCCCGTCACCGGAGAACAGGGCCGCGGCCGGCAAGGCGATGAACAGGGTCCCCGCCTCCTGCCCGGCCTCCACCTTGGCCAGGGGCAGTTCGGCCCGGATCAGGTCTCCCAGGTCCCGCACCGCGCGCGCCGCCTCGCGCAGCGACTGCTGCCGGTCTCCGGGCGCCCCGGTCAGCAGCGCCTGGCTGGAAAAGGCGTCATCCACGCTGCGGATGACAGCGCCCACCTTCTCATCATGGAAATGCGAAACACTGTTCAGCAGGATGAAGAAGGCCAGCAGCAGGATGAACAGGCCCAGATACAAAAGCTGCCCCCCCTGCCCGCCGCCGCCCTGGCCATCGCCGGGCGCGGCGAACCGCACGGGAACCGCGATGTCAGGATCGGATCGGTCGGATGGGAGCGGGCCGGGCATTCATCCTCAATCGAACAGCGAGTCGATAAAGGCCTGATCGATACCCGTACCGGGCATGGACGGGCCGTTCAACAGGTCGGAATCGGCGGAACCGGATGCGGCGGCCGGGGCGGCGTCGGGGTGACGGCGCTGCACCTCCTCCCCCATGGCGATCAGCAGGGCTTCCACCTTCTGCTCGATATGCTTCAGAGCACGCACGACCTTCGTGATGCGCTGTCCCGTGATGTCCTGGAAATTGCATGCCTCGTAAATGCCGGTCGTGATGTCCATCAGCTTGTTTGACACTTCGGCCGGCACGTCACCGGCCAGCGCCATCATCTGGTCGCAGGCATCCATGATGCGGTTGGTCGCATCCTCCGTGGCGCCGACCACGGCGTCCAGTTCATCGGTCGCCAGGGGAATATGTTCTGAATGGATATCGGCCGGCTGGATGCTGGCGATCTCCTTCTTGGCGGTATTGATGAACCGGGCCAACCCTTCCAGTTCCGCATAGACATGCAGGTGATGCTGGCCCAGGTCTCCCCCCATGGAGGACAGGACGGATGCGACAATGGTCGTCACCTCCTCACGCGAAAGGGGCTGACGCGCCTCCGCGCGGGCATTGTCCAGACGGCCCTGGAGAACCGGATCGGCAGCGGCAGTGCGGAGCATCGGGAGACACCTTCAAGCGCTAAGGACCAAGGAACCGGGCAAAGCCGGCAGAGCGAACGGACAGCGCCCGGCCGCCTTCATACAATTAATCGGGCACGGTGGGCAGCGTCTTCCGCGCTGCCAGCAAAATCGTCACTTCCTGGGCCCGCTTCTGTTCCATCGCCGCCAGGACGGGCGCAACCTTCGCCTCCTTCATGCGGCTGATCACATTGATCAGCACGTCATTTTCCAGGCTGTTGAAGATTTTCGCGGCATCCACGGGCTTCATCGTCTCGTAAATCTTCACCAGACTGTCCAGTTGGGCCTGCTGTTCACTGTTGACCTGAGTCAGCAAGCCCTGGATTTCCTGCTTCAGGCCCTGCAATTCACCGATCTTCTGATCGAATCGCTGTTCGGCCGCCGCCAGCATGGCTTCCCGCTGGTCCAGTTCGCGCGCGCGCGTGTCCAACTGCTCCCGGCGTTCCTGCAGGCGCTGGAGCAATTCCAGTTCCGTGGGGGTGAAGCTCTGACCCGGTGCGCCGGACGGGGCCGGTCCCACATCGGGTTGATGCGTGGCGGGCGGGCTGGCCGCAGGCTCGGCCGAAGCAGGCGGCTGTGCCGGCGGGGATTGGGTGGCCGGGGGATCGCCGGCCTGTGCCACCTGGGTCGGTGGCGGCGTCAACGCGGGCGCGGGCGGCAACTCGGGCAGACCCTGCGGCCCCGTCTCCTCCGCGATGGAGGGGGAGATCAGCGACAGGCCCCGCCCCGTGGTCAGGGTCAGCCAGATGTCCCCCACCTTGAAGCCCAGGACCAGCATGGCAACAAAGATGGTGGCCGGCAAAAGGCCGGGACGGACCAGTGCCCGACGCGCAGCGCGCCCCTTGCCCGGCGGAACACGCCCCTTGCCTGCGGCACGGACGGGCGCGCCGGGCCGCACGGGCTTGGCCTTGGCCGCCGCCGGCTTGCCGCCGGACGGCGTGGCGGCATTCTTCTGCGGGGGCTTGGCCGCAGGTGCGGGCTTGGGCTGCCGGGAAACGGGAAGGTCGGTCATGGGCGCAGATTCTCCAGCGCCTGAAGCAGTTCCTTCTCCGCCCGGGAGCGGGGTTCAGGTCCGCCCGGCGACGGGGCCTGCGGAGGCGGCGCCGATGTCGCAGCGCGCACGGCAGCCGCAGCGGCAGGGGCCGACGGGCGCGGCAACGGCGCGGCCGTCAGCGGCGGGGGTGGTGCGGATGGCATGACGGCCGCCCGCGCCTTGCCCGAGGCCGCTTCCAGCCGGTTGGCAAGGCCGTCGGCCGCCTGCACGATCAGCTCCATCTCCTCCTTCAGGGTCTGGGCACGGGTGATCAGGGCGGCCAGCGCCTCTCCCGATTCCTGCGCCGTGCGGCGCATGCCCTTCACCGAACTGTCCGCCTGGGCCGTCGCCTCGGCAAAGCCCTTAACCAGTTCCTCCAGTTCCGCCCGGCTTTCCTTGACGGCGGAAAGCTGCCGGTTGAGCCGCAGGGCGTAGATGATGGTCGCCACCAGCAGGCCGACGATGGCCACGTCCAGCAACAGCGAGAGGATGGAGGCGATCATGGCTGCGACTCCGGCTTGGGGGCTTCCTTGTCGATACGCACGGCGATATTCCCGCCCTTGCGGCCCATCCGGCCCAGGAACATGGGCACATCACCGCAGCGCAGTTCGATCGTCTCGTCGGGTGCGACGTTCAGCAGCACGCGGCTGCCCACCCGCCAGGACATGACTTCCTGCAATGGCAGCACGATCTCGTCCAGCACGGCGGAAAGATGCACGTCGGTCTGCCAGAGTTCGGACGCCAGATGGGTTTCCCAGATGCTGTCGCGGCCGAACTTCTCACCCATGAACATCTGCAGCAGCAGTTCGCGCACGGGTTCCAGCGTGGCATAGGGGATCAGCAGTTCCAGGCGCCCGCCCCGGTCTTCCATGTCGATGCGCAGCTTGACCAGCACGGCGGCGTTCGCCTGGCGCGCGATGGTGGCGAAACGCGGATTGGTTTCCAGCCGATCGAAACGGAAGGTGACGGGCGACAGCGGATCGAAGGCCGCCGAAAGGTCCGACAGGACCACATGCACCATGCGTTCCACCAGATTGCGCTCGATGGTAGTATAGGGCCGGCCTTCGATACGCATGGCGGCGGTGCCGCGGCGCCCGCCCAGCAGCACGTCCACGATGGAGTAGATCAGCGCCGAATCGATCACCATCAGGCCGTAATTGTCCCATTCCTCCGCCTTGAACACGGCCAGCATGGCGGGCAGAGGGATGGAGTTCAGATAGTCGCCGAACCGCACGGAACTGATCTGGTCCAGGCTGACTTCGACATTGTCGGAGGTGAAGTTGCGCAGGCTGGTCGACATCATGCGCACGAGGCGGTCGAACACCACCTCCAGCATGGGCAGGCGCTCGTAATTGACCAGCGCAGAATTGACCAGCGCCATGACGCCGGTATTGTCGCCGTCGCCCGCCCCGTCCTTGTCGAAACCCAGCAGACTGTCGATTTCATCCTGGTTCAGGACGCGCGTGGCACCGCCGCCGCCGCCCATGTCGCCAAAGGCGTCGCCGGCCCCTTCATCGGCCATGGCCGCCCATTCGGCGGCCATCCTTTCTTCTTCGCTCAGTTCCTCAGGCCCGGCCATGGAACGCACCCTTTCGCATCACTGCTGGATCAGGAATTCCTTGACCAACACATCCTTGACCTTGACAGGCGCGGCCGCCGCATTGACCCGCATCAGCAGTTCCTCCCGCAGCCGGTAGATGCCGGCGGACCCCCGCAGATCATCGACGCGCAGTTCACGCAAGTAAACCTGGAAGGCATCCGTGATGCGGGGCATCGCCTGGTCCAGCGGCACCATATCCTCCGGCCGCGCCACCTCGAACGTGATCCCCAGCTTCAACAGCGTGGCCCGCCTTTCACCCGTATTCAGGTTGATCAGGATATCGGGCATGTCCTTGTAGAGCGGCGGACCCTTATAGGGGGGCAGTTCAGGTTCGGCCGGCGCTTCCTCCGCATGCTCGCCCTCCGCCTTTTTGCCCAGCAGGCCGTCCAGCGCACCGGTGAAGAAAGCGGCAGCGGCCCCGGCGATGACCAGGACGACGGGCAGCACGATGAACAGGACGATCTTCTTGCCGCTCAACTTCTTGCGCGGCAGATCGGTCTCCGACCCGCCGCCATCGGTCTCCAACGACGTCATGCTCACCACCCCCAAAACCGACAGGCCCGCCGATGCGCGTCAAGACCCTGCGCCAAGACCCAAGGAAATCCGGCATCGCTGTCGATCCGGAATGATACCAAGCCGACTCAACGCTTTCCACGCATTTACAGCATCGAAAGCATAATTTGCGGTGAATTCCCAACAATCTTGCGCAGGAAACCAACCGGAACCGGGTCCGGAGCGGCGGGCAGCCGGTCATCCGCCCTCGATGATAAAATGCTGCAACGCAGCTTAACCCCCTTCCGGTTTGATGATACCGTCGTCCGGACCGGCAACCAGCCGGCGAATAATGCGGGGGTCTGGGGCGAATGGGCATTCACGTCGCGTTGAACCACAAGACAGTCTACCGCTACGACCGGCCGGTTTTGCTGGGCCCGCAGGTCGTGCGCCTGCGCCCCGCGCCGCACTGCCGCACGCCCATCCTCTCCTATTCGCTGAAGGTCACGCCCAAGAAACAATTCCTCAACTGGCAGCAGGACCCGCAATCCAACTGGCTGGCCCGTTTCGTCTTTCCGGAAAAGACGACCGAATTCACGCTGGAAGTCGATCTGGTGGCCGACCTGGCGGCCATCAATCCGTTCGACTTCTTTCTGGAGCCGGCGGCGGAACGGGTGCCCTTCGACTATGATCCGCTGCTGGCCAAGGACCTGAAACCCTTTCTGGAGACAGAGCCGGTGGGCCCGCACCTGCGGGAACTGCTGGACGCGGTCGACCGGTCGGAACAGGCCACCGTGGGTTTCCTGGTGGGGCTGAACGCCCGGCTGCAGGAGATGATCGGCTATGTCATCCGGCTGGAACCCGGCGTGCAGACGCCGGAGGAGACGCTGGAGAAGCGCACCGGCTCCTGCCGCGACAGCGCCTGGCTGCTGGTGCAGATCCTGCGCAATCTGGGCCTGGCGGCTCGCTTCGCCTCCGGCTACCTGATCCAGCTTGTCGCCGACCAGAAGCCCCTGGAAGGGCCGGAGGGGCCGGAGGCGGACTTCACCGACCTGCACGCCTGGTGCGAGGTGTACCTGCCGGGTGCCGGCTGGATCGGACTGGACCCGACATCGGGCCTGTTCGCGGGCGAAGGCCACATCCCCGTCGCCTGCACGCCCGATCCGTTCAGTGCCGCCCCCGTATCGGGGGCGCTGGACGAATGCGAGGTGTCGTTCGAGCATCATATGGCCGTGACCCGCATCCGCGAGCAGCCACGCACCACCAAGCCCTATTGGCCCGAACAATGGGCCGCCATCGATGCGCTGGGCCGGCAGGTGGACCGGGAGATCGTGGACGGGGATATCCGCCTGACCATGGGGGGCGAACCGACCTTCATCTCCATCGATGACATGGACGGCGCGGAATGGAATACGGCGGCATTGGGGCCCACCAAGCGCCTGCTGTCGGGCGACCTGATCCGCCGGCTGAAGCGGCGCTTTGCGCCCGGCGGCCTGCTGCATTTCGGCCAGGGCAAATGGTATCCCGGTGAAAGCCTGCCGCGCTGGGCGCTCCAGCTTTACTGGCGCAAGGATGGCGACGCGCTGTGGACGCATGAGGAATACCAGGCCGACGAGCGCCGCGACTATGGATTCACCGCCGGGCACGCCGAGAATTTCATCCGCACCCTGGCGGAAAAGCTGGGTATTTCCGGCGACTATGCCCGCGCGACATATGAGGACCCCTGGCACTATATCCAGAAGGAACGCAAGCTGCCCATCAATGTCGACCCCTTCGATTCGAAGCTCGACAGCGAGGAGGAACGGGCGCGGCTGGCCAGGGTGTTCGAGCGGGGGCTGGACCAGCCCATCGGCTTTGCCCTGCCGCTGAACCGCCGGCACGAGGCGACGGGGCCGGTCTGGCTGTCATCGGCCTGGACGACGCGGGCCGACCGTCTGTTGCTGGCCCCCGGCGACAGTCCGGTGGGTTACCGCCTGCCCCTGGGCTCCCTGCCCTGGGTGGCACCGGCGCAATATCCCTATCACTACGAGCAGGACCCGTTCGATCCGCGCACACCGCTGCCCGCCTATGAGGAACTGTCGCAGCAACTGGCGGAGAACAAGGGACGCACGGAGCCGGTGGAGAACCGCCGACGGATGGCCGACGTGCGGGAGGCCGTGCCCGAAAAGGGACAGTCGGCCTGGTGGATCGTCCGCACGGCCCTGTGCGTGGAGCCGCGGAACGGCCGGCTTTATGTCTTCATGCCCCCCACCTCTTACCTGGAGGATTGGCTGGCACTGGTGGCCGCGATCGAGGCGGCCTGCGTCGAGCTGGACATGCCGGTGGTACTGGAAGGCTACGGCCCGCCCAAGGACCCGCGCCTGGACAGCATCGCGGTCACCCCGGACCCCGGCGTGATCGAGGTGAATATCCACCCGGCCGCAAGCTGGGATGACCTGGTCCGCAACACGACCGAACTGTATGAGGACGCCCGTCAGAGCCGGCTGGCCACGGAGAAATTCGCCCTGGACGGACGGCATGTGGGCACGGGCGGCGGCAACCACGTCGTCGTCGGCGGGCCGACACCGGGGGACAGCCCGTTCCTGCGCCGGCCGGACGTGCTGCGCTCGCTGCTGACCTACTGGCAGAACCATCCGGCGCTGTCGTTCCTGTTCTCCGGCACCTTCATCGGCCCCACCAGCCAGCATCCGCGCGTGGACGAGGCGCGGCACGACAGCCTTTACGAGCTTGAAATCGCCTTCAAGGTCCTGGACGAGGCGGGGGCCGACTGCCCGCCCTGGCTGGTGGACCGCGCGCTGCGGCATCTGCTGGTCGACGTGCAGGGCAACACCCACCGCAGCGAGTTCTGCATCGACAAGCTGTACAGTCCCGACAGTTCCACGGGCCGGCTGGGGCTGCTGGAACTGCGCAGCTTTGAAATGCCGCCGCATGCACAGATGAGCCTGGTGCAGCAATTGCTGCTGCGCTCCCTGATCGCCTGGTTCTGGAAACAGCCCTATCGGGCCCGGCTGGTGCGCTGGGGCACCCGGCTGCATGAGCGCTTCATGCTGCCGCATTTCGTCGCCCAGGACATCCAGGATGTGGTCGGCGACCTGCGGGCGGCCGGCTATGCCTTCAATGAGGAATGGTTCAAGCCGCACATCAATTTCCGGTTCCCCACCCTGGGCCATGTCAGCCAGCGCGGCCTGGTGCTTGAACTGCGCACGGCTCTGGAGCCCTGGCATGTACTGGGCGAGGAGCCGGGCGGCGGCGGCACCGTGCGTTTCGTGGACAGCAGCCTGGAACGGGTGCAGGTGAAACTGTCCGGTGCCAGCGACGACCGGTTCATCGTCACCTGCAATGGCCGCAGGGTGCCACTGCATGCGACGGGTACGGAGGGCGAGTTCGTGGCCGGTGTCCGGTACCGCGCCTGGCAGCCACCTAACTGTTTGCACCCAACGATCCCCGTGCATACGCCGCTGATCTTCGATATCGTGGATAGCTGGACGGGTCGCTCGATCGGCGGCTGCACCTACCACGTGGCACATCCGGGCGGGCGGAACTTCACCACCTTCCCGGTCAATGCCAACGAGGCGGAGGGGCGGCGGCTGGCTCGGTTCTTCCCGTTCGGGCACACGCCGGGGCCGATGGCGGCACCGGTCGAGATCCGCAATCCAGAGTTTCCGTTGACCCTTGACCTACGCCTTGGCTGATCCTCCCCGCGGCAGCGCGGGCTTATCTGCGGAACCCTGGGACGAGATGGTCACGGGCGACGGTCAGGTGCGCGCGCACTGGCAGTCCTTCATCTCGTCCGGGGCCAGCGACAGCGCCTCCATGGAGGAGCGCTGGGATGCCGGCCGCCGCCTGCTGTTCCAGAACGGCGTGACCTACCATGCCTATGCCGACCCGCAGGGGGTGGAGCGACCCTGGCCGCTGGACCCCATCCCCCTGCTTCTGCCGCAGTCGGAATGGCTGATGATCGCCCGGGGGGTGCAGCAGCGTGCGCGCCTGCTCGACCGGGTGCTGGTCGATTTCTACGGACCACAGCGCCTGCTGCGCGACGGGGTTCTGCCGGCGGGCCTGGTGTTGGGCGATCCGGGCTTCCTGCGAGCATGCCACGGCCTGACGCTGCCCACGGGATCGCGTCTGACGCTGCTGGCAACCGACATGGTGCGCGACCGCGACGGCGTCTGGCGCGTCCTGTCCAGCCGCACCCAGGCCCCGACGGGCACGGGATACACACTGGAAAACCGTGTGGTGCTGAGCCAGACGCTGGCGCAATCGTTCCGGGCCTGCAACGTGGAACGGCTGTCGCCCTTCTTCGAACAATTGCGCCAGACGCTGGTGGCCCTGGCCCCGCGCCAGTCCGGTCCCGATGGCTGCCCGCGCCTCGTGCTGCTGACCCCCGGCCCCCTGAACGAGGCCTATTTCGAGCATGCGTTCCTGGCCCGCCACCTGGGTCTGACCCTGGTGGAAGGGGCGGACCTGACCGTGCGCGACCAGGCCGTCTATCTGAAAACGCTGGGCGGGCTGGAACGGATCGACGTCATCCTCCGCCGCGTGGATGATGATTTCTGTGATCCGCTGGAACTGCGCTCCGACAGCATCCTGGGCGTTGCCGGCCTGCTGGAGGCCGTGCGTGCCGGCAATGTCGTGGTGTGCAACGGATTGGGCAGCGGCGTCACGGACAGCGTGGCGCTGACGCCATGGATGGGCGAGCTTTCCCGCCACCTGCTGGGAGAGGAGCCGTTGCTGGCCGATGTCCCCACCTATTGGGGCGGGGATGCACGGCAACGGGCGGAAATGGTGGCCGGCCTGGACCGGCTGGTTTTCCGCCCCGCCTATTCCACGCTGGGCCACCGGCCGACCTTCGGGCCGGAACTGGACCATGCCGGCCGCGCCGAACTGGCGGCCAATATCCGCCGCCGCCCGCAGGATTGGGTGGCGCAGGAACCGGTCACCCCCTCCACCGCCCCCGTCTGGCGGGACGGGCGGAAGCTGGCCCGGCCGCTGGTGCTGCGCGCATTCGCCTGCGCCACGCCGGATGGCGACTGGATGGTCATGCCGGGCGGGCTGGCACGCATCAGCGCGGATGACCGTTTCGCGTCGGTCTCCCTGCAGACGGGGGCGGGCGCCAAGGATGTCTGGATCACCGGTGCGGCGGGCACCAATCCACAACGCCGGCGCGGGGCCAGTCCCCTGATGCCCGATGGCACGGGCGACACCGGCCCCCGCACGGGCGACCTGCCGTCGCGCGCCGCCGACCATCTGTTCTGGGTCGGCCGCTATGCGGAGCGGGCCGACAATGCCGTGCGCATCCTGCGGGCCGCGGCCCGCCGCCTGTCCGACGACGCCCACCCGGGCGCGGAGGAGGAATTGCTGCCGCTGCTGCGGCTGATGGGTTTCACCGGCATGATCCCGGCGGAAATTTCCGGCCTGCCCCAGGCCGATGCCGTGCGCGGCATGCGTCAGGCGCTGGAGATCGTGGCCGACCGCGGCAATCCCGGCGGCCTGCGGGCCACCATGGACCGGCTGCGCCGTGCCGCATCGGGGGTGCGTGACCGGTTGCCGGGCGAGTTCAGCCGTGTATTGACCGTGCTGGACGAAGTGTCGGCCCGGCCCGTGAAGGCCGACCCGGCAGCCATGCATCTGCATCTGGACAAGATATCGCGGCTTCTGGCCTCGTTGATCGGGCTGGAACTGGATGGCATGTCCCGCGGGCCTGCCTGGCGCTTTCTGGTGCTGGGGCGCCGCCTGGAACGCGCCATCGGCATCGTCGGCGCCTTCCATGGCTGCGGGCTTGGGGCCGGAACCAGCGCGCCGGTGGCCGCCCTGTCGGTCCTTCTGGAACTGGCCGCCGCCGCCACCGCCTACCGGGAGCGCCATCCGGTCGGCATCCGGCGCGAACAGGTGCTGTCGCTGCTGCTGGCCGACAAGGAACATCCGCGTTCCCTGGCCTTCCAGATCAAGACGGTGCAGCGGCAATTGGAGAAATTGCCGGTGGTCGAGGGCGAGACGCCGGCCACCAGCCCGTCACGGCAGGCCTTCGACCTGCTGGACGCCGCCGCCGGCCTTGTCGCCGATCCCCAGCCGGCCCGCGACCCGACCGCGCTGGCGGCGTTGGCGGAACGGCTGGGCCGTCTGCTGCCGGAAATCTCCAACCTGTTGAGCCAGGCCTATTTCAGCCATGTCTTTGCCCGCACGACGTGAACAGGTCCCGGTGGCGCTGCCGACGGATGGCGAGCCAAAGCCGGCGCCCAAGCCGGCAACGCGCTACCGCTGCACACATGTGACACGCTATGCCTACAGCGATACGGTGACCAGCGCGCAGATGCTGGCCCATCTGAAGCCGCGCCGCCACCCGCGCCAGACCTGCCATGACACCCGGCTGACCATCGTGCCATGGCCCGCCGTACTGACGGAACGGGAAGACTGGTTCGGCAATCCCGTCACCTATGCCGCCCTGCATACCCCCCATCGCGAACTGGCCGTGACGGCGGAGATGGAGGTGACGGTGGAACCGCCACCGCCCTTCCCGGCCGAGACGACACCGCCCTGGGAGGAGATCGCGGCCCTGGCGGCCGGCCGGGGCGACACGGTGGAGTTCGTGCGGCCGTCGGCGCGCGTCCCCATGGCCGACGCTGCCCTTTGCCTGTTCGCAGCCGGGTTCTTTCCCACCGGCAGGCCGGTGGGCATCGGGGCCCTGGAATTGACGCGCCGCATCCATGCCGATTTCAGCTTCGATCCCACGGCCACCACGGTCAGCACCCCGATCAGCGAGGTTCTGACCCGGCGCCGCGGCGTCTGCCAGGATTTCGCGCATCTGATGATCGGAACCTTGCGGGCGCTGGGCCTGCCGGCCCGCTATGTTTCCGGCTATCTGCGCACGCTGCCCCCGCCGGGCAAGGAGAAGCTGCGGGGGGCCGACGCCTCCCACGCCTGGGTGCAGGTCTGGTGCGGGCCGGATGAGGGCTGGATCGATCTTGACCCCACCAACGGCCGGCAGTGCGACACCGATCATCTGACCCTGGCCTGGGGACGCGATTACGACGATGTCTGCCCGCTGCGCGGCGTGATCCTGGGTGGCGGCAGCCATGGTGTGCTGGTGGCCGTGGATGTGGAGCCCGTGGACAGCCCTTGAGGTTCCAGCCCCCACGGGCCCTGCTCCCCCACCGTCGGCGGCGGCGACCCTGCCCCACACCGCCGATGGGTTCCCACGATCCGCCGACATGCGCTATAGAGCCGCTTGACGGGGAAAATGCAGCGGGGTCGGTTCGGGATGCAGGTCGGCATCGACATGGGTTTGACGGCGGAGGGGCGCACCGCCACGATGGACCTGGAGGAATTGCTGGCCACCCGCCTGCTGGTGCAGGGCAATTCCGGTTCCGGTAAATCGCACCTGCTGCGCCGGCTGCTGGAACAGTCCGCTCCCTGGGTGCAGCAATGCATCATCGATCCAGAGGGGGATTTCGTGACGCTGGCCGAGAAGTTCGGCCATGTCGTCGTCGATGCGGCCCAGCATACCGAATCCAGCCTGCAGAAGGTGGCGGCCCGCGTGCGCCAGCATCGCGTCTCCGTCGTGCTGGCCCTGGACGGCGCCGATATCGAAGGCCAGATGCGCCTGGCCGCCGCCTTCCTGGGCGGTCTGTTCGATGCCGAGCGCGATTATTGGTATCCGATGCTGGTCGTGGTGGATGAAGCACAGCTATTCGCGCCTGCGGCAGCCGGCGAGGTCTCCGACGAGGCGCGCAAGGCCAGCCTGGGGGCCATGACCAACCTGATGTGCCGGGGCCGCAAGCGCGGGCTGGCCGGCATCATCGCCACCCAGCGCCTGGCCAAGCTGGCCAAGAACGTGGCGGCGGAGGCCAGCAATTTCCTGATGGGCCGCACCTTCCTGGATATCGACATGGCGCGCGCGTCGGACCTGCTGGGCATGGAGCGCCGTCAGGCGGAGATGTTCCGCGACCTGCAGCGCGGGCATTTCGTGGCCCTGGGCCCGGCCGTGTCGCGCCGCCCCCTGCCCATCCGCATCGGCGAGGTGGAAACGTCGGGCCGTGGCGGCAGCCCGAAGCTGATGCCCCTGCCCGACCAGCCGCCGGCCGATGCCCGCGACCTGATCCTGACCCCGTCGGCAGACGAACTGGCCGCCCCGCCGCCGCCCGTGCGCAAGGCCCCACCCGCGCCGCCACCCGACATCAACACCGCCCTGCGCCTGGCCGGCCAACGCCAGGCAGAGATGGCGGCCACCGCAGCACTGAATCCCGAACCCTCGCTGTTCGAAGCTGCGGAGAATGACGGCAAGCTGGACGAGGTGCTGAGGCAGGTCCTGGCCGATCCTGATGCCGCGTTCCGCACCGATGCCGTTCTGTATCAGGATTTCCTGGTCCGCTGCCGCATCCACCGGCTGCGGGGGGAAACGCTGGACATGCCGGCCTTCCGCCGACGGCTATCGGTGATCCGGGCCGGGGTGGATGCGGAAGGGGCCGACGACCCGGACTGGACGGAGGCGGAGAAGGCCGCCAAATCCCTGCCGGAGGACATGCAGGGGGTGTTCCTGCTGCTGGCACGGGCAGCACTGGCCCAGGCGCCCTGCCCGTCCGATGCGGAGGTGGCACGCGCCTGCGGCAGCCGCTCCCCCGGACGGGCACGCCGGCTGCTATCCTATATGGAACAGCGTGGGGTGATCGTGCAGCGCGGGCTTATCGGCGGGCTGCGTGCCATCGGCCTGCCGCATCTGGGACGGGAGACAGCGGCGGGGGACCCCAACGCCCCCGACCCGCTCGACACCGATGGCGACGGTGCCGCCGGCGCGGCATGAACGGCCGCACAGGCAGCCTTGCAATGGCTGGCGATTGCCGTCATGGTGCCGGCCTTCAATTCCCCTTTTCGAGCGCGCGGAGCGACGCCCATGCCGACCGGCACCGTCAAATGGTTCAACAGCGCCAAGGGCTATGGCTTCATCACGCCTGAGGATGGCGGACCGGACGTGTTCGTCCATATCTCGGCCGTCCAGTATATCGGCCTGCCCACCCTGAAGGAGGGGCAGTTCCTGGAATATGAGGTCGAGGTCAATCGCAAGACCCGCAAGCCCATGGCCATCAACCTGCGCAACTGATCCGCCGACGGCGCCTTACTTTTGGCGCATGCGGGGTATTCCCTGTCGATGGGACACTTGCATCGGGGCCGTTCCCTGCTATGACGGCGCCCAAACCCGCGCCGGCCACCCGCCGGCGCGCCTAAGATGGGAATCCGGACCATGTCCACACTCCATAAGCAGGCGATGGATGCCGTTCTGAAGGCCGCCGAGATCGATGTTCTCGGCACCCTGGAGGAACAGGGGATCAAGGACCGGTACAGCGAGGAAGGCGACCAGGCCGCCTACGATGTCGCCATCCTGCATGGCTACCGCGTCTTCATGCGCATCTGCGAGGCCAACGGCCTGGCCGCCGATGCCGACCTGTTCGCCGAAATGGCGGCCGAACTGGCTGACGACATTGCCAACGACCGTGGCGACGCGGACTGACCCCACCCGCTTGCAAACAACCCCGGGCCCCGATCACGGTGGGTGTCGCCCATGAGGATTCGTGACAGGGCAAGTCTTGCACCTGAAGCCGCCGATTGGCTGCGCACCAGGCACAGGCTCAGTCCGTCCCCGCGCGGCGCCCGCCGTCCGGGTCAGGGGCGATCAGGTTGCGCCCGTCCCACGGGCTCAGCATCAGTCTGAAATCACGGCAGGTCAGTTCGATGTGCCGGGTCAGGATCGTGGCCGCCTGCCAGTCGATATCCGTCTCCACCGACAGGGCGACATGGTCCAGGTCCGGGCAGCGCATGCGCATCTGGTTGACCAGCCGCACCAGACGCACAAGTGCGGCGGCAAGGTCGTCCGGCAAGGCCGTTATGTCGGGATAAGGCACCATGGATCGTCGGCAAGTCTTTCAAAGGACGGGCGTTTCCGGACGGATGACGCCCGTCCCGATCTTGCCGCGTTGCCGATGGAAATTCATTGGACCATTCGGCCGCAACACCTATAACGGATAGTCGATACGCACCCGCCACCGGCGGGTTATGCCAAGGGGAGAGTGAGCCTTGTCTCAGGCGCTTCAGACGGTCGCCAAGCTGGCCCGCGCGGCAGAGAAGGGCTTGCCCATCGCCCGTGGTTCCGTCCGCATGGACGAGGCGGGCGATGTCAGCGTCACCAGCCCCACCGAAATGTCGGAACATCATTTCTTCCTGGACGGGCTGATGTTCCATGTCAGCCTGACGCCGGAGGGGGATCAGACCCTTTTCAGGATCTGGGCCGATGTGGGTTATCTGCCTTTCAGCATCGAATCCCCGGAAAAGCGCGTCCACCTGTCGCGTATCCTGCGCGCCACTGCGGGCCTGGAAAAGGCCAAGTTCATCACCGACAGCAACCAGAAGATCATCGTGCTGGGGCAGGCCCGCGTGCCGGGCCACCTGACCTTGCCCGATCTGATCTATGAGGCGCTGCAATTCCTGCAGGAAGCACGGCCCTATCTGAAGGTGTTCGGCCAGTATTTGTGATACCGGCGGCCGGATTACCGGTCGTGCGCTTGTCATGCCCCCGATTTGTCCCGCCGGGTCCACCTTCATCCGGGATGAAGGTGTCCGGACAACCGCGTGCGGTCACCAGCGGCGTCTGGCCGCGCCGAAGGGAGGACGCTTGACCAGCGGCTTCGGCGGCGGCGGGGGCGGCGGTGGCGGCGGCGGCGGTGGCAGGTCGGCCGTCACCTTCTCCCCCGCCGCCATCTGGGCCAGCGCCTGCATCAATGTGCGGGCACCGGCCATGCGGGTCTCCTCCGCATCCCAGGGCCGCAGAAACACCAGCTTGTGATCGGGTCGCAGCTTGGCCGTGCCGGCCTGCTTCTGAATGAATTCGACCAGCTTGGCGGGATTCCTGAAATTGCTGTTGCGGAACGTGACGACCGCGCCCTTCGGCCCGGCATCCAGGTTCGACACGCCGGCTTCCCGGCATAGGCGCTTGATCTCCATCAGGCGCAGCAGATTGTCGACCTCTGGCGGCAGCTTGCCGAACCGGTCGATCAGTTCCACGCCGAACGCTTCGATCTCGTCCTTCGATGTCAGGTCCGACAGGCGGCGGTACAGCGTCAGCCGCACGCCCAGGTCGGGCACATAGCTGTCGGGGATCAGGACCGGCATGCCCAGCGCGATCTGGGGCGACCAGGCGTCCTCGGCCAGTTGCGCGTCGCTCAATCCGCCGCGCGCCGCCTCCACCGCCTCTTCCAGCATCTGCTGATACAGCTCGACGCCAACCTCCCGGATCTGACCGGATTGCTCCTCGCCCAACAGGTTGCCGGCGCCGCGGATATCCATGTCGTGGCTGGCGAGCTGGAAACCGGCGCCCAGGCTGTCCAGGGTCTCCAGCACGTGCAGGCGCTGCTGCGCCGTGGCCGACAGCACCGTCTTGGGCTGATAAGTCAGGTAGGCATAGCCGCGGACCTTGGACCGGCCGACGCGGCCACGGATCTGGTAAAGCTGGGCCAGGCCGAACAGGTCGGCCCGGTGGACGATCATGGTATTGGCGCGCGGAATGTCCAGGCCCGATTCGATGATGTTGGTGGCCAGCAGCACATCGTACTTGCCGTCATCGAAGGCCGTCATCACGTCTTCCAGTTCCGTGGGCGCCATCTGGCCATGGGCGGAAACGATCTTCACCTCCGGCACCAGTTCCTCCAGCCGAGCACGGACCCGGCCCAGATCCTCCACCCGCGGGCAGACATAGAAGCTCTGCCCGCCGCGGTGATGTTCGCGCAGGATGGCCTCCCGGATCACGACCGGGTCGAAGGGCAGCACGAAGGTGCGCACGGCCAGGCGGTCGACCGGCGGCGTGGCGATCACCGACAGTTCGCGCACACCGGACAAGGCCAGTTGCAAGGTGCGCGGGATGGGCGTGGCGGACAGGGTCAGCACATGCACGTCCGCCCGCAATTCCTTCAGCCGCTCCTTCTGCTTCACGCCGAAATGCTGTTCCTCGTCCACGATGACCAGACCCAGGCGCTTGAAATCCACGCCCTTGCCCAGCAGCGCATGGGTGCCGATGACAATATCCACCGTGCCATCGGCCACGCCCTGCCGGGTCTGGGAGGATTCCCTGGTCGTGACCATGCGCGACAATTGCCCGATACGCACGGGCAGGCCGGCGAAACGGCTTTCAAAGGTGCGGGAATGCTGCCGGGCCAGCAGCGTTGTGGGCACCACGACGGCCACCTGTCGCCCCGCCATGACAGCCAGGAAGGCGGCGCGCAGCGCCACCTCCGTCTTGCCGAAACCGACATCGCCGCAGATCAGCCGGTCCATGGGCTTGCCGGACCCCATATCCTCGATCACATCATCGATGGCCCGCAACTGGTCATCGGTTTCGGCATAGGGGAAGCGGGCACAGAACTCGTCCCAGGCGCCGTCGGGGATGGGCACGGCATCGGCCCGGCGCAGCGCGCGCTCCGCCGCGATGCGCAGCAGGGCGTCGGCCATGTCCTTCAGCCGGCGCTTGACGCGGGCCTTGCGTGACTGCCAGCCCACGCCGCCCAGCTTGTCCAGCGTGGCGCCCGCGTCCTCGCTGCCATAGCGGGACAGGACCTCGATATTCTCCACCGGCACATACAGCTTGTCGCCGCCATCATAGATGAGGCGCAGGCAATCATGCGGAGCGCCGCCGACCTCCAGCGTTTCCAGCCCGTCATACTTGCCGATGCCGTGATCGATATGGACCACGAAGTCGCCGGGGTTGAGCGAGGCGGCCTCGGCGATGAAATTGGCGTTGCGGCGCTTCTTCTTCGATCCGGCGCGGACCAGACGGTCGCCCAGGATGTCCTGTTCGGTGATGATTGCCAGGCCCGGTGCCGTGAAGCCATGGTCCAGCGGCAGCACGATCAGCGCCGTCGTCCCCCGCGGCAGGGACGTCAGGTCGGCCCAACTGTCCACGGCCTGCAGGCGCGTCAGACCATGTTCCTTCAGGACCGACAGCAGCCGGTCGCGGGACCCCGTGGTATAGCCCGCGATGACCGTGCTGCGGCCATCCTTCTCCAGCGCGTGGATATGGTCGCGCAGCACGTCATAGACATTGACGCCCGGCTGCACGCGCGCATCGGCGAAATCCCGCCCCTTGCGCCCGCCGCCATCCACCATGTCCTTGTTGGACACCTCCCCTTCCACCGCGGCAAAGGGGGAGAGTTGGGCCACGGCGCGCACGGCCAGATGCCGGTCGAACGTATCCCCATCCAGGAACAGCAGCGAGGGCGGCAACGGCTTGTAGACCGGATTGCCGGATTTGCGCTCCGTCTCCGCCATGGTGCGGCGGGCCTGGTAGAAATCCTGGACCTGCTCCAGCCGCTCGTCGCGGGCCTGTTCGACATTGGGGTCAAGCGTCACCGACGCATCGGGCAGATAGTCGAACAGGGTCTCCATGGAGCTATGGAACAGCGGCAGCCAATGTTCCATGCCCGCATGCTTGCGGGCAGCACTGACGGCCTCGTACAGCGGATCATCATCGGTGACGGCCCCGAAATGCTCGCGATAGCCCGTGCGGAACCGCTGGATGGACATTTCATCCAGGAATATCTCCGACATGGGCATCAGCAGGAAGCCGTCGCGCTTCTCCACCGTCAACTGCGTCATGGGGTCGAAGCTGCGCACCCCCTCCAGATCATCGCCGAACAGGTCCAGGCGCAAGGCCTCCTGGCTGCCGGGGGGAAACAGGTCGATGATGCCGCCACGCACGGCAAATTCCCCCGGCTCGCGCACCGTCTGCGCCCGGACATAGCCGTTCTGCGCCAGAAAGCGCTGCAATTCCGCGACATTGACGCGCGTGCCGACCTTGGCGCCGAAGCTGGCATTGCGGAAGGCGAGGCGTGGCGGCACCTTCTGCACCACGGCGTTCACCGTGGTGATGACCAGCAGGGCCGACGCGCCCCTGGCCGCAGGCCGCAGCAGTCTTGTCAGGGCCGCGATGCGTTGCGCCACGATCTCCCCATTGGGGGACACGCGGTCATAAGGCAGGCAATCCCACGCCGGAAAGCCCACCACCTCCACCGACGGATCGAAGAAGGCCACCGCTTCGGCCAGCCGGGCGGCGCGGGCATCGTCGCTGGTGATATGCAGCAGGCCCGCCGCCCCGCCGCGCCGCGCCAGGGCCGCCAGGATGCGTGCATCCTGCCCGTCCGGCGTGCCCGATAGCAGCATGCGGCGGGGATGGCCCAGGTTCAGCGCGATGTCGGGCGTCGGGATCAGGCTCATGGCAATCGGCTTTGCTGCTGGCGCGGGATGGTGCGGCGGGTATAGCAGGGATCGCGGCGGATGGGAACAAAAGGGGGACGGCCGTCGCCGTGCCATTCGGCGTGGATACCGGGGGCGGGATTTCCCGACCCCGGTATTACCGGTAGCGGTGAGCCCGCAGCATCTCCATCAGCGGCCCCTGCCATTCCGGCGGAGTCGGTTCCTGTCCCGTGATCCAGTTGTAGAGATCGGGGTCGGACATCTCCAGCAACACCTCGAACCGGTCCACCAGATCGTCGTCCATCGCGGCGACATGCTTGCGGGCGAAGCTGCCCAGCAGCAGGTCCATCTCCTTCGTACCGCGATGGTCGCTGCGGAAGATCAGGCGCTTGCGGCGGGGGTCCAGGTCGGCGTCGGGCAGATCGATCATCATCTTGGTTCCGGTTTGAAGCTGGGCTTTGATATAGAACCAGACGGGCGGCCTGTCAGCCGTCCGCTGTCCCATCGTCCCCGTGACAGATAGAGCCGCCCCTTGCGCCCCGCCATCCTGTTCCCCCTTTTCGCGCCCGTGACCAGCCTTCCTGGGCTGGGTCCGCGCCTTGGCAAGCTGGCCGAGAAGCTGGCCGGCCCGCATGTCGTGGACCTGCTGTGGCACAAGCCGACGGGCATCGTGGACCGAATCCAGGTGCCCGCCATCGCCGAGGCGCCGGAGGGACGGCACGTCGTGCTGACGGTGCGGGTGGACGGTCACATGCCGCCGCTGGCCCCCAACCGCCCTTATCGCATACGCTGCATCGACCATACGGGATCGATGGATCTGGTCTATTTCCACATCAAGGGCGACTGGCTGGAAAAGAAGCTGCCCCCGGGCAGCCAGATCATCGTTTCCGGCAAGGCCGAATATTATAACAACCATCTCCAGATCGCCCATCCCGACCATGCCGCCCCGGCGGAGGAAGGGGCCCCGCCCTCGTCGACGGAGCCCACATATCCGCTGACGGGCGGCCTGAACCCCAAGCCGTTGCGCACGGCCATCCAGGCCGCCCTGGCTCGCGCGCCCGAACTGCCGGAATGGCAGGATGCTGCCTGGCTGAAGCGGCGCGACTGGCCGGACTGGCATACGGCCCTGACCCGCCTTCACCACCCGGTGGATGAAGGGGACATCAATCCGCTGGGGCCGGTGCGGCAACGCCTGGCCTTCGATGAATTGCTGGCCAACCAGTTGGCCCTGGTGCTGGTCCGCGCACAGCAGAAAAAGCTGACGGGGCGGGAGACCCAGGGCGACGGGCGCCTGCGCGCTGCCGTCTCCGCCGCCCTCCCCTATCGCCTGACGGGCGCACAGGAACGGTCGCTGGCGGAGATCCATGCCGACATGGCGTCCAAGTCCCGCATGCTGCGCCTGTTGCAGGGCGATGTGGGCAGCGGCAAGACCATCGTGGCCCTGATGTGCATGCTGAACGCCGTGGAAACGGGCGCCCAGGCCGCCCTGATGGCACCGACGGAGATCCTGGCACGCCAGCATGCGGAAACACTGGCACCGCTGTGCGAGGCCGCGGGCGTGCGGCTGGCCGTACTGACCGGCCGCGACAAGGGCAAGGCGCGGGCCGCCCTGCTGGAAAGGCTGGCGGCGGGGGAGATCGACATCCTGGTCGGCACCCACGCCCTGTTCCAGGAGGAGGTGACCTTCGCCGACCTGGCCATTGCCGTCATCGACGAGCAGCACAAGTTCGGCGTGCATCAGCGCCTGCAACTGGCGGCCAAGGGGCGTGGGGTCGACACGCTGGTCATGACGGCCACCCCCATCCCCCGCACCCTGACGCTGACCGTCTATGGCGACATGGACGTGTCACGCCTGGACGAGAAGCCGCCGGGACGCCAGCCCGTGAAGACCGTCGTCATGCATGCCGACCGGCTGGAGGAGGTGGCGGGCAGCCTGTCCCGCGCCATTGCGTCCGGCCAGCGCATCTATTGGGTCTGCCCGCTGGTGGATGAAAGCGAGCAGGTGGACCTGGCCGCCGCGACGCACCGGCACGCCGCCCTGGCCGAACGGCTGGGGGACAGGGTGGGCCTGATCCATGGCAAGATGAAGGGAACGGACAAGGATGCCGTCATGGCCGCCTTTGCCGAAGGGCGGCTGGACGTGCTGGTCGCCACGACCGTGATCGAGGTGGGGGTGAACGTGCCCGAGGCCACGATCATGGTGATCGAACATGCCGAACGGTTCGGGCTGGCCCAGCTTCACCAGTTGCGCGGGCGGGTGGGCCGTGGCACGGGCGCCAGCACCTGCCTGCTGCTCTATTACCAGCCCTTGGGAGAGGTGGCACGTCAGCGCCTGCAGGTGATGAAGGATACCGAAGATGGATTCATCATCGCCGAAAAGGACCTGGAATTGCGTGGGGCCGGCGAGATGCTGGGCACCAAGCAATCGGGCATCCCGGAATTCCGGCTGGCCGATCTGGCGGTGCATGGCGAGCTGCTGGCCGTCGCCCGCGACGATGCGCGGCTGATCGTGGAACGCGACCCGGAACTGGAGACGGAGCGCGGAACGGCACTGCGGACGCTGCTCTATCTGTTCGAGCGGGATGCGGCGATTAGGTACCTGCGGTCGGGGTGATCCCCGCCCATGCTTGCCGTCCGGCGGCGGAGGTGGAACATTCCACCCATGACAGACAGAAGGCCCCCCATGCCCCACGCCCCCTCCTGGTATGCCGACACGGCCCATGCAGCACCCGCCCGCCCCCTGCTGGTCGGCGACACGGTGGCCGATGTCTGCATCGTCGGCGGTGGCTATACGGGGCTGGTGACAGCCATTGAGCTGGCGGGCAAGGGGCTGTCCGTCATCGTGCTGGAGGCGGAGACCGTCGGCTGGGGTGCGTCGGGGCGCAATGGCGGGCAGATCGTCACCGGCTTCAACAAGGGGATGGACCAGATCGAGGGCTGGGTGGGCAAGGACGATGCCCGCCATCTCTGGGACCTGTCGGAAGAGGCCAAGGCCATGCTGTCCGATCTGGTCGACCGCCATCGGATCGATTGCGACCTGAAATGGGGCTATCTGCTGGCCGCCCTGAAGCCGCGGCACATGACGGGGCTGGCGGAACACAAGGCGGAACTGGAGGGGCTCGGCTATCACAGGACGCGCATGGTCGAGCGCGACGAGGTCCGGTCCATGGTGGCCACCGATGCCTATCTGGGCGGGCTGTATGACGAGGGCAGCGGACAGTTGCATCCGCTGAACTATGCACTGGGCCTGGCCCTGGCAGCGGAGGGGATGGGCGTGCGCATCCATGAACGCAGCCGTGTGGTCCGCGTCGATACCGGCGACAATCCGCGGGCCTTCACGGCCACAGGCACCGTATCGGCCCGCTTTCTGGTGCTGGCCGGCAATGCCTATCTGGGCGGCCTATGCCGGCCCATCCGCAGCCGCGTGATGCCGGCAGGCACCTACATCATCGGCACCGAACCGATGGACCCCGACCGGGCCCGGGCCCTCATCCCCTCCGGTATCGCCGTGGCGGACATCAATTTCGTGCTGAACTATTACCGCCGCAGCCCGGACCACCGGTTCCTGTTCGGCGGCGGCGTCAGTTATTCCGGTTTCGACCAGCCGGGGCTGAAACAATCGCTGCGCCGGACCATGCTGAAATATTTCCCGCAACTGGCCGATCTCGCCATCGACTATTGCTGGGGCGGGCATGTGGCCATCACCATGAACCGCATGCCGCATCTGGGCCGCGTCAGTCCCACCACCTATTTCGCCCAGGGCTATAGCGGGCACGGCGTGGCGCTGACGGCCATCGCCGGCCGGGTGATCGCGGAGGCGATTGCGGGCCAGGCGGGACGGCTGGACGTGTTCGCCCGTATCCCCCACCGCCCCTTCCCCGGCCCTGCGGGGCTGAAGATGCCGGCCCTGGTGCTGGGCATGATGTGGTACCGGCTGCGCGACTTACTATAAGGCCGACGGCAAAGGCCCCTGGCCCCTGCGGTTCAGGGCTTCACCGCCAGCGCGATCCAGCCGGGCACCGGCTCCCCCCGTTGGGTGCGGGCGCTGAAGGGGGCAAGATGGCGCAATTCCAGCCCGGCATCCGCCACGGCCCGGCGCAGATGCGCCTCCCCATGGGCGAAGCGCCGCCCCTCATGCAGGATGAAGCCCGGTTCGACCGTCCGCTCGCAGGTGAAGGCGAAATGGCCACCATCGGCCAGGGTCACCGCCGCCGCCGCCATGACGGGGTTGAGGTCGCCGACATAGACCAGCACATCGGCCGCCACCACCAGATCATGCGCCGCCGGCCGCGCCAGCATGCTGGCCACCAGATCACCGACCCACAGCGCATCATAGATCTGCCGCGCGCGGGATTTTTCCACCATACGGGGCGACAGGTCGAACCCGGCCAGATGCGCAGCGACCGGGCGCAGGGCCGCCCCGGCCAGCCCCGTGCCGCATCCAGCGTCCAGCAGCCGCAGCCCCGCGCCGGGACCGATCCCATGGTCCAGCAGCAGGTCGCGCAGCGCACCGGGCCCGCCATAGCGAAGCTTTCCGACCAGTTCCTGCTCGAACCGGTCGGCATAACTGTCGAACAGCGCGCGCACGAAGGCCGCGGACAGCGTCGCCGCGGCCGGGCCGTGGGCCAGTTCGGCCAGCGCCGCGGCGGCACCGCCCGTATCGTCCGGATCGGCCTGCAGGGCCGCGCGCAGCACGGCGGCGGCCTTGCCCGGCTCGTCCAGTTGCGTCCAAAGGCGGGCCAGAATGACGCGGCCACGCGGCAGCGCGGGATC
This sequence comes from Niveispirillum fermenti, assembly GCF_048066175.1. Lineage (GTDB taxonomy): Bacteria > Pseudomonadota > Alphaproteobacteria > Azospirillales > Azospirillaceae > Niveispirillum > Niveispirillum fermenti. Next base: position 28,864 of record NZ_JBLTXA010000001.1, read on the forward strand.
GGCCGGGTGGGCACGCCGCAGCGCGCCGTCCAGCATTTCCACGGCGGACAGCCCCTCGTCAGCGGCCAGCATGACCTGTGCCGTATCGATCAATATCTCCAGGTCGTGCCGTGCCAGGAACCGCGCCTCGCGCGCATGGGCCAGCGCCGCGTCCCGGTCACCCGCCGCCAGCATCAGGTGGGCCATGTGGCGATGGCCCATCGCATCGTCAGGCCGCGCGTCCAGCAGCAGCCGGCACGGCTCCATGGCCTCCCCGTGCCGACCCAGCCCGGCCAGGGCCGCCACCAGGCCCCGCAGGCAGGGCAACCGGTCCGGCTCTTCCGCCAGGGCACCCCGGAAGGCCTGCGACGCCTCCTCCAGCTTGCCTTTCTCCAGCAGCAGGTCGCCCAGCAAACCCGCCGCCTCCGCCCCGCCGCCCATGGCAAGCAGGATGGCAACCGCACCATCAGCGTCCTGACGGTCCAGATGGGCGTAGGCTTGGGTGATCACGTCGGTCATGGCGAATCCGGAAAACGCGGGCCGGCCGCTGCCGGGCGGATCGCGCTATATCATGCCGGTGAATGGCCGCCAGGGGGTACCGATGGGACAAACCAGCCCTTCTCGTGGGGATATATGCGGCGAATACAGCAAATCCAATGATTCCCGGTTGACCCAATGCGTCTAATCTGGAATTGCTATGCGGCCGGTGCATGGTGCCGGTCATGGTTTTCTTCAGGGAGCGGTCACCGCATTTCGTAACGGTGGCCTGGGCATGGGTCCCGCGCACAAGCGGGAATTTCGTCGGCGGCATCACCGCCGGGAACGCGACAGGGGGAACGAGGATGAAAGAGATGCAGATGCGCATGCGACGCGCCGCAGTCCCTTCCATCCGTGACTCCGCCCTGTTCATTGCCTTCTCCTTTGTATTCGCGCTGACCTTTCTCGCCGCGCCCGCTCGGGCCGCATGCCTTGACCATATCGTGGCCGCGGAAAAGGAATTCAGCATCCCGAAGGGCATCCTGATGGCCGTGTCCCTGGTGGAAAGCGGTTCCGGTGGTGCTCCCTCCCCCTATGCCATGAATATCCGCGGCCGCACGGTCTCGCCCCGCACGGAAGCGGAGGCTGCAACCTACCTGCGTGACAATCAGGGCAACCTGCGTGGTGCCGTCTATGCCGGCTGCATGCAGCTTTCGCTGACCCATCACAAGCAGGCCTTCCGTCCGGTCGAAAAGATCGTGAACCCGGAAGCCAATGTCCGCTATGCCGCCCGGTATCTGGTGACCCTGCGCCGGGAAACCGGAAGCTGGGCCGGGGCCGTCGCCCGCTATAATGGCGCCAGCGGCACGAAGGCGGCCGCCTATCAGTGCAAGATCAAGCAACAGCTTGTCAGCCTGGGCGCCCAGACCAGTGCCGATCTGGTTGGTGTCCCCGATTGCGCTGGCCAGAAGACGCCGCATGTCGCCCCCCGCACCCGCCGCGCCTTTGAGAAGCTGGACGATATCCCTGTCGGCTGAGCGGCTGTCTTTCTGGTCGCAGCGCCGGTCGTGCCGGGGCCCCGTCAGCATGGCCAGCCCCTGACCTTCCCGATCATCTGCCACCTGATTATCCAGCAGCCGCTGGTTCTGCCGCCGGTTCGTTTGACGCCCGTGATTTGCCGGTTCTGCCCGGACTGGCAACCCGGTGCCATGTCTGCCATGTAAAGCCGGGGCTGGTGTCCGCCGCGGGGATCACGCACGAAAGGTGCCGGTCCCCTTCGCCCGCACCGGAAACCATGTACCGTCTTTCCACCCTGCCCCCTGTCGGCCGCGCCATCCTGACGATGGTGGTGGCGGTGGCGATGTTCAGCACGATGAATGTGCTGGTGAAATGGCTGGGCTCCTCCTACCCCGTGACACAGGTGATCTTCTTCCGGGCATCGATCGCGCTGGTCGTGATCCTGCCGCTGGTCCATCGCGCGGGCGGCCTTGCCTCGCTGCGCACCGCGCGGCCCCTGGGGCACCTGGCCCGTTGCCTGATCGGTGTCACCTCCATGGCCTGCGGCTTCACGGCCATTACCTATCTGCCGCTGGCCAATGCCGCCGCCTTTGCCTTCACGGCCCCGCTCTGGACAACGCTGCTGGGCCTGCTGATCCTGGGGGAGAGGGTGCGATGGCGGCGGGCGGTGGCGCTTGTGGTGGGCTTCGCCGGGGTGCTGATCATGCTGCGCCCCGATGCCAACCTGCTGCGCGAGGCGATGGCGGGTGGCCGGGTGGCCGTCGGCAGCCTGCTGGCTCTGACCTCCGCCGCCCTGGCCGCCTGTGCCATGATCTCCATCCGGCGCCTGTCCGCAACGGAACCCAGCACGACCATCGTCTTCTATTTCATGCTGAGCGGCAGCATCATCATGGGACTGGCGTGCCTGCCCGACTTCGTGATGCCGACGCCCACCGATGCCCTGCTTTTCGTCGCGTTGGGCGTCGTGGGTGGGGTGGGGCAGCTTTTGCTGACCAGCGCCTATCGTGGCGCGCCGGTGGCCGTCATCGCGCCCTTCGACTATACGGCCATGCTGTGGGCCACGGGCTATGGCTATCTGATCTGGTCGGAGGTGCCCCATCCCATGGTAGCGCTTGGGGCCTTGATCGTGATCGGCAGCGGGGTCTACATCATATGGCGTGAATCCAAGCTGGGCATGATCCACAAGGCCCAGGCCGCCAGCACCACGAAGAACCTGTAACATGAACTATCGCCACGTCTTCCACGCCGGCAACGCCGCCGATGTCATGAAACATGCCGTGCTTGCCTGGCTGCTGGACCGGCTGCGGGCCAAGCCCGCCCCCTTCTTCGTGCTGGATACACATGCCGGCATCGGACGCTATGATCTTGACGACCAGGCCGCACGGCGGACAGGGGAGGCGGTGCGCGGTATCCGCCGTGTGCTGTCCCGGCCGGTGGATGGCCTGCCGGACTGCCTGTCGCCCTATCTGGAAACGATCCGGTCGCTGAACGCCGAGGGTGGGGATGGCGACCCCATCCGGCATTATCCAGGCTCTCCCTGGCTGGCACGATCGCTGATGCGGCCGGACGACCGGCTGCTGCTGGCGGAACTGCATGCCGACGATGTGCGCACGCTGCGGGCATTGTTCCAGGGCGACCGGCAGGTAAGCGTCCACCATATGGATGGCTGGCTGTCGCTGAAGGCCCACCTGCCACCGCGGGAACGCCGCGGCCTGGTCGTCATCGATCCGCCCTTCGAAGCGCCGGACGAATATGAGCGCATGGTCGCCGCCCTTGCCATCGCGCACCGCCGCTGGGCCACGGGACAATACCTGCTGTGGTATCCCGTAAAGGACCGCGCCACGGTGTGGCGTTTTCACCAGATGCTGGAGGATACGGGCATCCCCCGCATGCTGGCGGCAGAGCTTTGCTGGTCCGACGACGACCGGTCCGACCGGCTGAACGGGTCCGGCCTGATCCTGGTCAATCCGCCCTGGAAGACGCAAGAGACCCTGTCCACGATGCTGCCCGCCCTGCAAAAGGCATTGGATGCCGGCATCGGCCCCGTCGGCTGCCACTGGATCCGGGGAGAGGATGGCAGCACCGCTCTTTGATGCGGGTGTGCTTGTTTTCGCGCCTTCATCTTTTGGTCACGCTTGCCATCTTGCAGCGCACACTGGCTTAGGTCACAGTACGAAAGTGTGATGGCGTATCCGAACGGGCGATAGCCTTTCGTAGGGGCGCGCCGGATGCCGCATCGGGGGACAGGGGGACTGGAATGGTGCATATGCCGCGTCGGCCATTCATGGCGGAAATCCAGATGGCCAAGCGAACCGGCAGCGCCCGCAACGGGGCGGAGGTGCGGGACGGCGCCGTGACGGCGGCCGTTTCATCCGCCGCCCTGCCCCCGCCGCCGCCCGTCATGAATGTCAGCGTGGACAATGCCGAGGTGCTGGCCGCCATTTCCGCCCTGGGGGGAAAGCTGGACCGCTTCCTGACGGTCGACCACACCCATATCGAACAAATCCAGGTCGAAATCGCCGATATCGCCGGCCGCATCAAGGCGACAAAGGTTGAAATGGCCGCCCTGCGGCATCCCCTGGCGCACGAGGACACGTTCCAGGAGGCGAGCGAGCAATTGTCAGCCGTGGTGCGCGCCACAGAGGCGGCGACCAACATCATCATTTCCGCCGCCGAAGAGGTGGAGGACATCGTCAATGAAGTGCGGTCTCAACTGCCCGAAGGGTATCAGAGCAGCCGGCTGAAAGATTTGAACGACGTCACCCTGCGCATTTTCGAGGCCTGCAATTTCCAGGATCTGACGGGGCAGCGCATCACCAAGGTGGTACAGGCGCTGGCCTTCATCGAGGAACGGATCGACAGCATGATGTCCGTCTGGAACAGCAAGGAATTCGAGGCGCTGCCCCTGCCGCCCAGCATCGCCAAGCATGATGATGGCCTGGCCCTGCACGGGCCGATGGATGGGCAGGCCAGCGTTTCGCAGGCCGATATCGACGCCCTGTTCGACTGATCCCATATCCGGTGATCGAAGCCGATCACCGGACCTGTTGTCCGGCACTGCCATCCGGCGGCCCGGCAGGGTGGACTGTGTCAGGCGACGTTGCGCCGGACCATGTCCTCCAGCCTGGATGTCCGCATGTAAAGCCCATGGCTGCGTTGCAGCAGCGAGCGCAAGGCGGGCGGCAGGGCCAGATTGTCCGGTCCCGACGGGTCGGAACAGATATGGCCGCCTGACAGGGCGTAATCGTCCCCCACGGCCTGCTCCTGGGTCAGTTCCCCTGCATGCACGGCTTTCTGGGCCAATATCCACGCCATGACCTGTGTCAGCCGGCTGGTGACCCGCATCGACTCATAAGAGGCCTGAAGACGAACGGCGGGCGGCAGGCTGCGCTGGTCCGCCGCCTCCTGATAGGCCACGTAGTTGCGGGCCTCCAGCAGCAGGCTCATGGTCTCATCATAGGTTCTGTTGAAGAAGGCTGTCGGTCCGTTCACCCGCGACTCCTTCCCGGCGCCGGCACGATCGCCTGGATGCGCCTGCGACACCGGCAAAGTGTAAGGGCATTTGCCGCCGTTTGACAATCGGTGCCGGTCGCCTCCTTGGGGGTGCCCCACCCCTACCAATGTGCAGGGGAACTTTTTGCGTCTCCCCCTCTTGAAGGGCGGAAGCCCGGTTCTTACGTCAATGGCGTGGAGGCGGCGCCCGATGACGGGGTCGCGGATATCCACGAAGCCAAGGGGCCGGCCGATGACGGGGGCCCCGAGACCCAACGTATCGCTCCTGGAGGATACCAATGCGTAGCTATGACCTGTCGCCGCTTTTCCGTTCCACCGTCGGTTTCGACCGCATGACGCGCCTTCTGGAGAATGCGCTGAACGGGGAAGATAATGGCAGCAACGCCTATCCCCCCTACAATATCGAAAAGCGTGGCGAGGATCAGTACCGCGTCACCATGGCCGTGGCCGGTTTCAGCGAAAGCGATATCGAGATCACGGCACACCCCAATCTGCTGATCGTCCAGGGCAAGGCCAAGGAGACGGAAGGGACAACCTTCCTGCATCGTGGCATCGCCGGCCGCGCGTTCGAGCGCCGCTTCCAGCTTGCCGACCATATCCGGGTGACCAACGCCATACTGGAGAATGGTTTGTTGCACATCGAGCTGGTGCGTGAAGTGCCGGAAACCCTGAAGCCGCGTTCCATCCAGATCGCAACCTCCACGCCCAAGACCTCGCTGCCCACGCGCGACGCGGCGTAACCGCGATTATCTTGAAACGCTGAAATTAAAAGAGGGCCGCTACGATGGCGGCCCTCTATTTTTTACCCATTTCCCTGAAGCCCCGCCCGTTCAACCCTGCCGAACGAACAAGCCGAAAGTAGGAGCCCGGGCTCCAGGGGTCAACCGGCAACAGACGTTAAAGAACCATGGACGCAAAGAAAACGTCATGATTGTTGCCGAATTAACGCACCCTCATCCAGCCTTCGCATAACCGGCCTGCTTCAGGGCCGTGCCGATCTCGTCCAGGGTGGCGGGATCATCGATGGTGGCTGGCATCTTCCAGGCTTCGCTATCGGCGATCTTCTGCATCGTGCCGCGCAGGATCTTGCCGGAGCGGGTCTTCGGCAGCCGTTCCACGACCAGCGCCTGCTTGAAGGCGGCCACGGGTCCGATCTCGTCGCGCACCTTCTTGACGATTTCGGCCAGAATCTCGGCATGCGGCCGGTCGACCCCCCGCTTCAGGACGATGAAACCCAGCGGAAGCTGGCCCTTCAGCGCATCGGCCACGCCGATCACGGCGCATTCCGCCACGTCGGAATGACCGGACAGGACCTCTTCCATCGCGCCCGTCGACAGACGGTGGCCGGCGACATTGATGATATCGTCGGTACGGGCCATGACGAAAATATAGCCGTCATCATCGATGAATCCGGCATCCGACGTCTGATAATAGCCGGGAAAATCGGCCAGATAGCTCTTGAAGAATCGCTCCCGCGCATTCCACAAGGTGGGCAGCGTGCCGGGCGGCAGCGGCAGCCTGGCCACGATGGCGCCGATGTCGCCGCGCTTTACCGGGGTTCCGTCAGCCGCCAGGACCCGGATGTCCCACCCCGGCAATGGAACAGCAGTACTGCCGTATTTCACCTTCAGCAGATCAAGCCCCAGCGGATTGCCCGCGATGGGCCAGCCTGTCTCCGTCTGCCACCAATGGTCGATCACAGGCACCTTCAGGTGCGTTTCGGCCCAGTTCAACGTATCGGGATCGGAACGTTCGCCGGCCAGGAACAGGGCCCGCAGGGTGGAGATGTCGTGATTGGCGATCAACTCGGCGTTCGGGTCCTCCCGCTTGATGGCGCGAAAGGCGGTCGGGGCCGTGAACAGCGTCACGACCTTATGTTCCTCGATGACCCGCCAGAAGGCGGCCGCGTCCGGCGTGCCGACGGGCTTGCCTTCATAGACAAGGGTCGTGCAGCCCTGCAGAAGCGGACCATAGACGATATAGGAATGGCCGACGACCCAGCCGACATCGCTGGCCGTCCAGAACACCTCCCCCGGTTTCAGGCCATAGAAATGCTCCATGGTCCATTTCAGCGCGACGGCATAGCCGCCCGTATCACGAACCACGCCCTTGGGCTGGCCCGTCGTGCCGGACGTGTAGAGGATGTAGAGCGGGTCGGTGGCCTCCACCATCACGCAATCGGCCGGCCGGGCCGCCTCCATGGCCTGGCCCCAGTCCAGATCACGGCCGGGGGTCAGGGCCGCATGAGCCTGCGGACGCTGGAAAATGATGCAATGCGCAGGTTTATGATGCGCCTGATCGATGGCGGCATCCAGCATGGGCTTATAAGGCAGGATCTTGCTGCCTTCGATCCCGCAACTGGCCGACATGATGACCTTCGGCGTGGCGTCATTGATGCGCGTGGCCAGTTCATGCGGCGCGAATCCGCCGAATACCACGGAATGCACGGCCCCGATGCGGGCACATGCCAGCATGGCGGCCACCGCCTCGGGGATCATGGGCATGTAGATGATGACCCTGTCGCCCTGTGTCACCCCCTGGTCACGCAGCGCACCGGCCAGCCGTGCAACCTGATCCAGCAGCTCCGCATAGGTGATGAAGCGCTTGCTGTCGGACACCGGACTGTCATGGATCAGCGCCACCTGCGCACCGCGACCGGCGGCAACATGCCGGTCAAGCGCGTTATGGCAAATATTCAACCGTCCCCCCCGATACCACCGATAGAAAGGCTTATCACTTTCGTCCAGTATGGTTGTCGGGAAGCGATCCCATTCGATGGCTTCCGCAGCATCCCGCCAGAATTCCACAGGATCGGCCATGGACTGATTGTAGATCGACTGATAGCGCCCGGTCATGTCGTCCCCTCCCCGCTTCATGCACCGGAGCCGCGGGATGAAACGGCCGGCACATACGTTTGCTCTGATTTCGACCCTGTTGGAACGGGACATCAATGATTATGTCTGCCGCTTCACACTAATCAGCAAGAACAGCCGCCAGCTTTCATCCCCGACCTTGGTCTGCGACATTTGCAACCAGCCATCACGAGTAGCCGTCTCCATGATCGTTGACAGCCGACATATCCAGTTCTCGCCAGAGGCCATCCGGGCGGCGGTGAAGACCTATCGTGAACTGTTCCCGCAAAAGCAGCCGCCGGGCCTGCTGGGTCCCATCCTGATCCGCAGTGACAATCCCCTGATCCTCGGGGTGAAGATCCAGGCCATGGGCTCCAGCGTCTATCGCGAGATCGAGATGGAGGAAGCCGAAGTGGCGGCCGTGCTGATCATCTATTGCCGCAAGATGAAGATCCCGCTGCCACGGGCCGCGGAAAAATCGATGGAGGTCGATGGCGACCGTATCGCCTTGATCGTGTCGAAGGCCATGCAGGTTGTGGCCTAAGCGGGTTCCTCCAGATCGGCCCACACATGGGCGGGCTCGGAGCAGCTGCAAACCATGGAGTTTAACAGTCCTGGCGGGGCCCGCCTACCGGTCGGCCTGCCGGTTCACGACGGCGGAAACGGGCGCCAGCACGATCCCGCGGTCACGCAGGCCGACCGCCCAATCCGACAGGCGTTCCACACTGACGGGATAGGTGGCCTCGGCAAAGCCCACGGCCACACCATTGGCCTTGGCCAGTTGCTCGAGTTGAGCCAGTTGGGCGTCGATGCCGATGACGGACGGCACCCGGTCGATCTGAAGGTCGCTGATCACGCGCGGCAGGGACAGTTCCTTGGCCACGGCACTGCCCTTGCTGCCTGCAACCTGCCAGAGGTCGACATAAAGCAAGCCGCGGCGATGCACCTGCTGGAGCAGCCCGCGCACATTGTCACGCTGGGTCAGGAAGGCCGTGCCGCTGTCCGTCCTGGATGTCACGCCGACATAACCCGTGAAGGCGGCCATGCTGGCCTCAAGCCGCCTTGTATTCTCCTCATCCGACAGGTTGGTCAACAATGTGTTGGGACCGGGATCGTTGGCGGGATAGCCCGCCGGCTGCAAAGGCACGGCCAGCAGCACCTCGTGCCCCTTCGCACGCACATCATCGACACGGGCCTGCAGATCCTGTCCGGATGGGGGAAACGCGAAGGTGACAGCGCTGGGCAGCCGGTCGATGGCCGCCTGCGTCGCCGCATGCGACAGGCCCAGGCCGGTCAGGATGATGGCGATGCGCGGACGCTGGTCTTCCTGCGGGAAGGGCCGGGCGTAATATTGCCAGGCCGTCGTGCCATCGGGCGCCACACGGGGCACACGGCCAACGCGCAGCCGTTCAACCAGCATGTCGTTGCGCGAGGGGGTCAGGGTGACAGGCATGTCCACAGGGTCCAGCGGCGCCTCCTCCACCGGGGCCGCCGTGGCGGGCGGGGCGAAACGGGGGCTTCCGTCCGGCAACAGAATCACGATCCGGCTGCCCAGGCCGCGGGCAGCATCCAGCCGGGCCACCGTTTCCGGCCCCTTCACGGCCAGCACAACCGCCACGCCTGCCATGGCCAGCACCAGCAGCAGGGCGGCGATGGCCGGTGGTGATGGACGGGCCCGCCGCGCCGGGCCTTTGGCCTTGCGCCCGTTCCCACCCGTCTCCTCCTCCGTCTCCAGACCCAGCAGCGACAACTCACTGCTGTCGGAGAAGGGGTTGCCGGCCTTGCCCTTGCCGCGGCCACCGCGCGGCTTCACCCTGTCCCAGAACCGCTGACCCGCCTTGCCCGGCACAGACCGGTGATCCGCCTCGTCCCCCTTGGCGTCAGCATCCGCGCCCGCCGTGGCACCACCGCGGCGCACACCGAAGCGCGAGGCCAGCACGGCTGCACTGCCGCCACCGGTTCCCGCCGTGGCACCTGCCTTGGACTTGTTTTTTCTTGTGAACGGAAACAGGGGCACGGCCGGGGATGCTTATCGTCAGTTGGTATGTTTCGCCTGGGAGAAGAGGGCAACACCACGCAGCAGGTCAAGTGCGCGGGAAAGCTGGTAATCGACGGGCTCCGGCGCGGGCGGCTGGGCCGTCGGCGTGGTGGAGGGCGTCACGTTGGCACCGGGGTCGGCGGGCGCGTTCGGCACCGGCGGGGAGGCCGGCGCGGGTGCCGCCGGCGTGCCCGGACGGGTGCCGCCCTGGTCGGTATTGCGCAAGGCATTGGGCAGGTCGGCCTCGCGCCGGCGCTGGGCCGCCTGGGCCAGTTCCTCAACCTTGGCGGGCTGCACCTCGATGTCCGGGGAGATACCCAATTGCTGGATCGACTTGCCCGAAGGGGTGTAGTACCGCGCCGTGGTCAGCCGCATGGCGCTTTGCTGCCCCTGGAGCGGAATGACGGTCTGCACCGACCCCTTGCCGAAGCTCTGGGTGCCCAGGATGATGGCACGCTTGTGATCCTGCAGCGCACCGGCCACGATTTCCGATGCCGATGCCGACCCGCCATTGATCAGCACCACGATGGGCAGCCCGTCCGCGGAATCGCCGGGCTTGGCAGTGTAACGGTCACCCTCCTTGCCGCCGCGTCCGCGGGTGGAAACGATCAGCCGCCCCTTTTCAAGGAAAGTGTCGGACACGGAAACCGCCTGATCCAGCAGGCCGCCGGGATTGTTGCGCAAGTCCAGCACATAGCCGATCAGCTTCGGCCCCAACTGTTCCTTCAACCTGGCGATGGCCCGGTCCAGACCCGGCTGGGTCTGCTCGTTGAAGCTGGAGATGCGGATATAGCCGATATTGTCCTCGGCCCGGAACCGCACGGACTGAACCTTGATATTGGCACGGGTCAGGTTCAACTGGATCGGCTCGGCCACATTGTCGCGGCGGATGGTGATGCGGATGTCGCTGCCCACGGGGCCGCGCATCTTCTCCACCGCCTCGTTCAGCGACAGGCCCACGATCTGTTCATCGTTCAGATGGGTGATATAGTCGCCCGGCTGCACCCCGGCGCGGGCCGCGGGCGTCTCATCCATGGGGGAGATGACCTTGACGAAGCCGTTCTCCGACGTGACCTCGATCCCCAGGCCGCCGAACTCACCCCGGGTCTGCACCCGCATATCCGCGAAGTTCTTCTTGTTGAGATAGGAGGAGTGCGGGTCGAGCGAGGTCAGCATGCCGTCGATGGCCGCCTCGATAAGCTGCTCGTCCGTCACCTCCTCCACATATTCGGAGCGCACGCGCTCGAACACGTCGGCGAACAGGTCGAGCTGCTTGTAGGTTTCGGACTTCAGCGGCTGGCGGGCGGCGGCGGGGGAAACCACCAGTGCGGGAGCGGTGAAGGCCAGAAGGGCCGCGATGGCGGCGGAGGAGAACAGCTTGCTCATCATCAACCTTGTCCCTTGCCGTCGGAGGCTGCAAGGCCGCGGGCGGGGTTGACCGGCTGACCACCGCGCCGCAGCTCATAATACAATGTCGGGCTCGAACCACCCGACAGAAGGCCCACCGGCTCCCCTCCCAGCACGCGCTGGCCGACCTGGGCGTCGATACGCCCCAATCCGGACAGCAGGGAATGATATCCGTTGGCGTGTTCAAGGATCAAGAGAAGCCCGTACCCCTTGAACGGCCCCGCGAACATCACCGCGCCATCGGCCGGCGCCACCACCGCGGCACCGGCCCGGCCGCGATAGGTCAGGCCCCGGCTGGTGGCCCCGACATCGTCGGTCTGACCATAGCGGGTCACGACCTGACCGCCGACGGGGGCCACCATGCCGCCCAGGATGGCGCCGGATTGTGGTTCCGGTGGGGCACGTTTCAGGCCGGCGATGCGGTCGCGGGCGCGTTTCTCCCGTTCGGCCTCTGCCTGGGCCTGGCGGCGACGCTCCGCCTCCGCCTTGCGCGCGGCCGCGGCCTTGCGCTCCGCCTCCAGCTTCTCGATCAGCTCCTTCAGGTCGCCGGCGCGTTCCGCCAGGGCGGTGGCGCGCGCGGCCACGCGCGTGCGCTCCGCATCCGTGCCGCGTGACACCTGCTCCCGCCGGGCCACCAGGGCCGCCAGGTCCTTCTGCCGCAATGCCAGGCTTTCCGCGGCCCGCGCCGTCTTTTCCCGCTGCTGGGCCAGTTTCTGCCGCAGGTCAACCAGGGCCTGCAACTCGCGCGACAGCGCATCGGCCCGTGTCTTCAGCTCAGGCACGGCGGACCGCAGCAGCAGCGCGCTCTTCACCGTGTCGCTGGGCGATTGCGGGGCGGCGATCATCGCATCGGGCGGCAGACGCGACAGGCGCTGCAGCGCCCCCAGCAATTCCGCCAGCGCCGCGCGGTCAGCCTCGATCCGCTCCAGCCTCTCCTTCTCCTCGCTCCCCAGTTCGCCCAGTGCGGTTTCCAGCCGCGCCAGTTCATCGGACTGGGCGCGTTGCTGTTGGGCGGCTTCCACGGCGCGGGCCCGCAGGTCGGCCAGTTCCTTCTCCAGCGCCTCTGCCCTGGCATCCAGTTCGGCGCGGGCCTTGTCGGCCTGCTGCAGGTCGCGCTCCACCTGTTGCAACTGCCGGGCCGGATCGGCGGCACGCTGCTGCGCCGATGCCGGAAGCACCAGCAGGGCCGGCAGCATCAAGGAGAGCAGAAGGGTCCGACGCGGTGCCAATGGGCGCCCATTTCCGTATGTATGCCAAGGCTCCAGAAGGGTGGAGACGACCGCCCCTCCAGGCCAACCCCTTGATAGAACATCGCTGACGCGGCTGTCATCCGGTTTGCGATAGCCTTTTGGCGGATCAACCCTCCGGGCCGGCCGGCGGGTGGAGCAGCCAGTCGCGCAACGGGGCCCAGATGCGGGCCTTCGCGCCACCGCTGACGATCATGCCGATATGGCCCAGGCTCGGTTGCCAAACGGTGGCTCCCGGCAGGGCCGTGCCCAGCGCGCGTGCCGCCGCCGGAGGCACGATCCGGTCACGGGCGGGCACGATGACAAGGGACGGACAGGCCAGCGACTGCGGCCTGACCGGCATGTCCGCGATGCGCCATTCCCCCCGGCCCGGCGTATTCTCGCCATACCATCCCGTCAGGCATTCCCGCGCGATGGCCGCCGGCAGGCTGACGCCATCATTGAGCCAGTCCTCCAGTGCCACGAAATCGTCCGCTTCGTCCCCGGCCATGTCCATGGTGCCGAAGCGGCTGAACTTCTTCAGAGCCAGCAACGGGTCCAGCGTGGCAAACAGGGTCTGCACCCCATCCACCGGCAATTCACCCAGCAGGCGCATCACGGGATCGAAAGGCGTGACCAGGGCAGCCGTGCGCTGGGCCGCGGCGGCATCGTCGGCGTGAAAGTCCCACGGGGCCGCCATGGCCACATAGGCCGACACCAGGTCCGGCCGGCGCAGGGCGGCGCCAAGCGCCAGAAGCCCGCCCATGCAATAGCCGGCCAGTGTGACGGGCCCGCCGACGCGCGCGCATGTCACCTCCAGCGCGCGCACCAGCCGCCCCGCCACCACGTCCGACATGGTGAAGCCGCGCTCCGCCGCCTGCGGATAGCCCCATTCCAGAAGAAACGGGCGGATGCCGCCCCCGCCTTCGCTGTCGCCGCCGCCTTCGCCGGCCAGCCAGCGCAGCAGGCTTTTCCGCCAGGACAGGTCCAGTATATAGCCGCGGTTGATCAGCGACGGCACGAACAGGACCGGCCGGCCCCGGGCGCCCATCTCCAGCAAGCGGGTGGCCCCCTCCTGCCAGACGGTCGGCGCGTCCTCGATATCCCGCTGATAGGGATGGTGGCGATAGCGTTCGACCCCTTTCAGGAAGGCGTCGATTCGCCAACGCATGCCACGATCCACGGCATTGCTGAACGGCGCCAGCCGTTCAGTCGGCAGCGGGCCGTCGGGCAGGCTTGCGGCGGCGCCCAGGCTTTGCAGCAGGTCGCGCCGCAGTGCCGCCGCCCTCTCCCTCAGGCTGGGGTGCCAGTGCGGCCAGTTCGCGTTCAAGAGCGGCAATGCGGCCGGAGAGCTGAGCAAGATCGCCAGCCCCGTCCCCAGATGCAGCCCCAGCGGGCGCGGTCCCTGGCGCAGCGGCGGCGGGCCTGCCGGTTCCGCGCGCGTCCTGCCGTTCGTCATGGCTTTGCGTCCCCTGTGCCGCGGCCGCGCCGGGCCAAAGCGATTTCATCATGTCCAGCCACGGATTGCCGGCCTTGGCCGATCCCAGGGCCTGCTCCAGCATGCCGTTGAAGGTGATCGCCGTCTGGCCGAAAGCCGTCATGGTGCGGGCCATGCTGTCGGCCACGGCGGGGTCGGCGCACAGTGCCGCCCATTGGTCCTGCCACAGGTCCAGATAGCGCCGGGCCAGTTCATCCATGCCGGGCGGTTCCTTGGGTTCGCTCACCTTGCCCCTCACCTTGCCGTCGACGCCGGGCTCCGGCGGTTTCCGGCGGCCGTCGGACCGGCCGCACTCCATGCAGCATAATCAAACCGGTACGTCCGCCAAACAATAGTTACGTATTATGCGTGCGGCGTTGCGGAACGCTTGCGCTGCGACCGCGTAATGACGTACTCCTTGATATAACGATCCGCAGCATCGACCGGGGGAAACGTCGCCAAATGGCTGAAAAAGAAGACACCAAGCCCGCGCCGGTGACCATCAAGAAGTACGCTAACCGCCGGCTGTACAATACCGCCACCAGCTCCTATGTCACGCTGGACCATCTGTGCCAGATGGTGAAGGACGGCACGGACTTCGTGGTCTATGACGCCAAGAGCGGCGACGACATCACACGATCGGTCCTGACGCAGATCATCGTGGAGGAGGAATCGAAGGGCCAGAACCTGCTGCCCATCCCCTTCCTGCGGCAGTTGATCAGCTTTTACGGCGACAATATGCAGTGGCTGGTGCCGCGCTATCTCGAACATTCGATGAAGTCCTTCACGGGCAACCAGGACAAGATGCGCGAATATTTCCAGAATACGTTCGGGAGCATGTTTCCCTTCGGCGGATTCGAGGAGATGAGCAAGCAGAACATCGCCCTGTTCGAGCGGGCCATGCGCATGTTCAGCCCCTTCAATGGCGACATGCCGGTCACCCCGGCGGAAGCCCCTGCACCCGAAGCCGGCAAGGCGAAACCCGACGACAAGTTCTCCGAGCTGCAAAAGCGGCTGGACGAGCTGCAGAGCCAGATGGAGAACCTGACACGGCGCAAGGACTGACCCATCCGCCCCGTCGTCTCCGGTCTGCCCCCGTCATGTCCTTGATATACCGAAGAAGGTGCCCCCTGTGCCGGCAGGGGCACCGCTGGGATTTCCATGCAAACGTCCTGCGCCAATGTTTGCCGCCCCAGTGTCTGCCGCCCCAGCCTCTTCGCCCTTCTGGCATCTCTGGGTGATTCGCGGAGATGGCACGCCAATCCTGGCCGGCACGCATGAAATTCCGCCGGGCGGACCTGCGTCCCCTGCCATTGCGCATCGCCGACGGCTGCCTATAATCCCGCGCTTTCCGGGATCACCCGTGCGAGAGCGACAGGGAGCTGGCAGCCGTGACAACCTCATCCGCCCCCGAAAGCCAGGGAACGCCGGTTCCCGTCGGCATCATCATGGGCAGCCAGTCCGACTGGGTTACCATGAAGCACGCCGCCACCGTGCTGACCGACCTGGGCGTGCCGTTTGAAACCCGCATCGTTTCAGCCCACCGCACGCCGCAGCGGCTTTATGATTACGCGACCAGCGCCAAGGCACGCGGGCTGAAGGTCATCATCGCCGGTGCCGGCGGCGCGGCGCACCTGCCGGGCATGGCCGCATCCATGACCTGCCTGCCCGTGCTGGGCGTGCCGGTGGAAAGCCATGCGCTGAAGGGCCAGGACAGTCTTTTGTCCATCGTGCAGATGCCCGGCGGCGTGCCCGTCGGTACGCTGGCCATCGGCAAGGCCGGGGCCATCAATGCCGGTTTGCTGGCCGCCTCCATCCTGGCCCTGTCGGATGAACGGCTGGATACAGCCCTGACCGCCTGGCGGCAGCGGCAGACGGACGCGGTGGCCGCAGCCCCCGTGGACGATCCGGCCTGATGCCGCACCGGCCGGCCCCTGATGTTCCCTGACGTGAAGGACAACCCACCCATGACCGCGATTCCGCCCGGCTCCGTCATCGGTATCCTGGGTGCCGGCCAGTTGGGCCGCATGACGGCGCTGGCCGCCGCCAATCTGGGTTACCGGGTGCATGTCTTCGCACCGGAGAGCATGGACAGTTCATGTGGGCAGGTGGTCGCCTATCACACGCAGGCGGGGTGGCACGACCTGCGGGCACTCGCCCGCTTCGCCGACGATGTCGATGTCATCACCCTGGAATGGGAGAATGTGCCGACCTATGCCGTGGAGTTCCTGGCCAGGCACGTCCATGTGCATCCCGGCGCCAATGTCCTGGCCGTCGCCCAGGACCGGCTGGCGGAAAAAAGCTTCGCCAACAAGCTGGGGATAGGCACGGCCCCCTTCCGTGGTGTGCGCAACCCGGCGGAACTGGCCCTGGCCATGGCGGAGATCGGGACTGCCGCCATTCTCAAATCAACCCGCATGGGCTATGACGGCAAGGGGCAGATCCGCCTGAACCCGGGGGATGAATTGTCGGGCGCCTTCGATGCCATCGGCAGCGATGATGCCATCCTTGAAGGTTTCGTGGATTTCGAACTGGAAATATCCGTCGTCACGGCGCGCAAGGCCGACGGCACGCTGGCCTCCTTCCCGCCGGTACAGAACAGCCACAAGGCCGGCATCCTGGATACGACCAGGGTCCCCGCCGCCATCACACCTGCCGTCGCCACGGAGGCCGTGCGCATCGCGGAAACCCTGGCAACCGCACTTCAGGTGGTCGGTCTTCTGGCCGTGGAGATGTTTGTGACGCGCGATGGCCGCGTGCTGGTCAATGAAATGGCTCCCCGGCCGCATAATTCCGGTCACTGGTCCATCGATTTCGCCGAAACAAGCCAGTTCGAGCAGCTTATCCGCGCCATCTGCAACCTGCCGCTGGGTTCCACAGGCATCATGCGGCCCTGTGTGATGACCAACCTGATCGGGCATGATGTCGACCAATGGCAGGCCCTGTTGGGCGAGCCCGGCAGCCGCCTGCATCTTTATGGCAAGGGCGAAGCCCGATCGGGTCGCAAGATGGGCCACGTGACCCGGCCGGTCTGACCCGCCGTTTTTCCCGCATCTGCCGCAAGTCATCAATCCGCGCCCTTCGCCTGCCATGAACCGCCGGGGCCGCGCCGCGCCCACACCCTGTCTGTGATGCAGCGCACAATCATGCGCTGCAATAGCAGCCATGCGCTTGCATCTGCTATTCGCAGACGCAGCAAGAATTTGGAATGCATTTGCGGCTCAGCTTGCCATGCTATGGTCCAGATCGGGGTTCAGGTGGAGGGTTCCATGGAAACGGGCCGTATGGGTCGGGCTGCCTTGCTGGCGGCCGGGCTGACGGGACTGTTGGCGTTGACGGGTTGTGGCCGTGGGGGCCAGGATCCGCAGGCAGCGGCGCAGGCGCCGCAGGTTGTCGTCAGCCAGCCCGTCAAGAAAAACGTCAAGGAATGGGATGAATATACAGGGCGCTTCGCCGCCGTGGAGGGGGTGGAGATCCGGGCCCGGGTCAGCGGCTATCTGACGGCCGTCAGTTTCCAGGATGGCCAGATCGTGTTCAAGGGCGATCCGCTGTTCGTGATCGACCCCCGCCCCTATCAGGCGGTCGTGGACATGGCACGCGCCGGTGTGGCCCAGGCCCGGTCATCGGTGCAACTGGCCCAGCGGGAATTGGACCGTGCCCAGGATCTGCGGCGGACGCAGGCCGTATCGCAATCCGTGCTGGACACCCGATCGCAACAGCTGCAGAACGCCCAGGCTGCCCTGCTGTCGGCAGAGGCGCAACAGCGCGCCGCCGAACTCGACCTTGAATTCACCACGGTGCGCGCACCCGTGACGGGCCGCGTCTCGAACCGGCGGGTCTCGGTCGGCAATCTGGTCAGCGGCGGAACCGCGCAATCCACCCTGCTGACCACGATCGTCTCGCTGGACCCGATCCATTTCTATTTCGATACCGACCAGGCCTCCTATCTGCGCTATACACGCCTGAACAGCATGGGCGAGCGGACAAGCAGCCGGGACGGCGCCACGCCCGTGGAACTGGCCCTTCCCGACGAACAGGGCTTCACCCACAAGGGCCGCATCGACTTCCTGGACAATCGCATCGATGACGGCACGGGCACCATCCGGACCCGCGCCGTATTCGACAATCCCGACATGCTGCTGACCCCCGGCCTGTTCGGGCGGCTGCGGCTGGTCGGCCGCCCCGATTACGAAGGATTGCTGATCCCCGACGGTGCGATCGGCACCGACCAGAACCGACGCTTCGTGCTGGTCGTCGACCCGGAAAACAAGGTGGTCTACCGGACGGTGACGACGGGACCGCTTGTGGACGGGCTGCGGGTCATCCGCGACGGGCTGTCGGCCAATGATCGCGTGATCACGGCCGGCCTGCAGCGCGTGCGCCCCGGTGCCACCGTCACACCCATGGAACAGCCGGTCCAGGGCGCCGCCCCGGCCCAGGGGGCACAACCATGAAGATCGGCCGTTTCTTCATCGACCGGCCGGTCTTCGCCATCGTCCTGTCGATCATCATCATCGCCGTCGGCACCATCTCGTACCTGACACTGCCCGTCTCGCAATATCCGGAGGTGGTGCCGCCCACCGTCACGGTGACGGCACGCTATCCCGGTGCCAATGCCGAAACAGTGGCGAATACCGTCGCCGCCCCGATCGAGCAGGAGGTGAACGGGGTTGAAGGCATGCTCTACATGTCCTCCAACTCGACCAGCGACGGTCAGATGAACCTGACCATCACCTTCAATCTGGGCACCAACCTGGACGAAGCGCAGGTTCTGGTACAGAACCGCGTCGCCATCGCCGAGGCAAGACTGCCGGAGGAGGTGCGGCGCAACGGCGTGGTGACGCGCAAGGATTCGCCTGACCTGATGCTGGTGGTCCATCTGCTGTCGCCCGACAACACCTATGACCAGCTCTATATCTCCAACTATGCCCTGCTGCGCGTGCGCGACGTGCTCAGCCGCGTGGAGGGTGTGGGCAACATCAACCTGTTCGGGGCGCGCGACTATTCCATGCGCGCCTGGCTGGACCCGCAGAAGATCGCCTCCCTTGGCATGTCGGCGGGCGAGGTGGTGGCCGCCATCCAGCAGCAGAATGTGCAGGTGGCCGGTGGCAGCCTCGGCCAGCCACCGCTGGACACGCCGCGCGACTACCAGCTCAATATCACGCTGCAGGGGCGGCTGACGCAGCCGCAGGAGTTCGAGAACATCATCGTCAAGCATGGCGACGATGGCCGGCTGGTCCGGTTGAAGGATGTGGCGCGGGTGGAACTGGGCGCGCGCGACTACATCACCAATTCCTTCCTGGACGGCAAGCCGGCCGTGGTGCTGGCCGTGTCGCAGCTTCCCGGCTCCAACGCCCTGGAGACGGCGGCCCGGCTGAAACAGACGGTGGAGACGCTGAGCCGGGATTTCCCGCCGGGTCTTGAATACCGCATCGTCTACGATACGACCCAGTTCATCGCGGAGAGCATCAACGAACTGATCAAGACCATCGTGGAGGCCATGGCCCTGGTGGTGCTGGTCGTTCTGCTGTTCCTGCAACGGTGGCGGGCGGCCATCATTCCCGTTCTGGCCATTCCGGTATCACTGATCGGCACCTTCGCCATCATGTCGATGTTGGGGTTTTCCATCAACAACCTGACCCTGTTCGGGCTGGTGCTGGCCGTCGGCATCGTGGTGGATGACGCCATCGTCGTGGTGGAGAATGTGGAGCGTAACCTGGCGCTGGGCCATTCGCCCATCGAAAGCGCGCGCATCACCATGGATGAGGTGGGCGGCGCGCTGGTTTCCATCGCCCTTGTGCTGTCCGCCGTGTTCATCCCGACTGCCTTCATCGAAGGCATCCAGGGTGAGTTTTATCGACAGTTCGCCGTCACCATCGCCACGGCCACCATCATTTCAGCCTTCAATTCCCTGACCTTGTCACCGGCATTGTGCGCCCGGCTGCTGAAGGCCCATACGCCGGGGCACCAGGCGGCCACCGCGCGGCTGGCCGTGGTGTCAGGCCTGCTGGACCGTTTCTTCGCGGCGTTCAACCGGCTGTTCGACCGGCTGGCCGATGCCTATGCCGGGCTTGTCACGCGGGTGACGCGGACCACACCGGTCATGCTGGCAGTCTACATATTGCTGATCGCAGCCACGGGCTTCGTTTTCACCCGCATCCCGTCGGGCTTCATCCCGCAGCAGGATCAGGGCTATCTGATCATCGCCGTCCAGACGCCGGAAGGCACGTCGCTGACCAATACCACCGATGTTGTGCAGAAGGTGGCGGCGATCGCACGCGAAACGCCGGGCATCGCACATACGGTACAGTTCGCGGGCTTTTCCGGCGCCACCCGCACCATCGCCCCCAATGCCGGCGCCATCTTCACCCCCATGGTCCCGTTCGAGGAACGCAAGGCCAATGGCTGGACCGCCAACAGCATCCTGCAGGAATTGCAGAAGCGGGTCTTCATGGCGGTGCCGGAGGCTCAGGTATTCGTCGTGCCACCACCGCCCATCCGGGGGCTGGGTACATCGGGCGGGTTCACCCTGCGTGTGCAGGATCTGGCCGGCAACGGACCGGCGGCCCTGGAACAGGCCACATGGGCGCTGGCCCAGGCCGGCAACCAGGTGCCCGGCCTGACCAGCGTCTTCACGCCGTTCAGTGCCCGCGCACCGCAAATCTACCTGGATGTCGACCGCGCCAAGGCGCAGATGCTGGGTGTGCCGGTGACCAGCGTGTTCCAGACGCTGGCCATCTATCTGGGGTCGGCCTATGTGAACGACACGAACCTGTTCGGCCGCACCTTCCAGGTGACGGCGCAGGCCGATGGGCCGTTCCGGCTGGATCCGGAGAATATCGGCAAGCTGCAGACGCGCAACGACCAGGGCCAGATGGTGCCCCTGGGGTCCTTCGTGGATTTCAACTTCATCACCGGCCCCAACCGCGTCCTTCGCTACAACCTGTTCCCGGCGGCGGAGCTGCAGGGCAACAACCTGCCGGGCGTCAGTTCCGGCACGGCCATGGCCGCCATGGAACAGGCGGCAGCCACGGCCCTGCCCGCCGGATTCAAGGCCGAATGGACGGATCTGTCATATCAGGAGAAGAATACCGGCAATTCGGCACTCTACATCTTCCCGCTCTGCGTCTTCTTCGTCTTCCTTGTCCTGGCCGCCCAGTATGAAAGCTGGTCGCTGCCCTTCGCCATCCTTCTGATCGTGCCCATGTGCCTGCTGTCGGCCGTGGGCGGCCTGATGATGCGCGGCATGGACAACAACATCCTTGCCCAGATCGGGTTCGTCGTGCTGGTGGGGCTGGCATCGAAGAATGCCATCCTGATCGTGGAATTCGCCCGGCAACTGGAGGCGGAAGGCCGAGACCGCTATGATGCGGTGATCGAGGCGTGCCGCCTGCGCCTGCGTCCCATCCTGATGACGTCCTTCGCCTTCATCCTGGGCGTGGTTCCCTTGATGATCGCCAGCGGTGCCGGCGCAGAAATGCGCCAGAGCCTGGGCACGGCCGTCTTCTTCGGCATGCTGGGGGTCACCTTCTTCGGCCTGCTTTTCACGCCCGTCTTCTATGTCGTCATCCGCCGGTTCGTAAGCGGAAGCCACAGGCAGCCGGACCCGGCCTGATCCGGCCCGGCACCAACGGCGCCGGCGTCACGTGGCCGCCGGCGCCGGGAACCGCTGTGCCATCCAGTCGCGCCAGTGGCCTTCCAGCGATGCGGCACGCTCGGCCGCGTCGTTGCCATAGGCAAAGCGGACAACGCTGACACTCACATGGTCGCTGCGTTGATAGACGCCGCACATCATGATGCCGGGCCCCGGCTCCGACAGGCGCAGGACGAGGTAACGCTGCCCCTTCTCCTGCACCACCTTCTCGATCACCCCGGCCAGCGTCTCCGGCCCTGCGGGCCCCGCCCTTTCCTCCCCCACCAGGGGATTGTCCAAACCGGTGGCGGACAAAAGGTCCCGCCAGCTTTCCAGCGTGGACAATGTGGTGGGAACCATAGCCATGAAACCGGCACCGGGAAGACCGGGGAAATATTCCAGATAAAGCCGCAGCGCGGCGAAGAAGCAGGGCCAGCCGCTTTCAAAGCCTTCCAGTTGGTCGTCCCAATCGTCGCCGCTGGCAAACAGGGAATGGACCATGCGCACCTGACACAGCCCGCCGGATCGGGCCACGATGGAAATCTCGGTCGCCACCGGCGGGGCGTTCTCCATCCAATCCCGCTCCACATAGCCGAACCGGTGGGGCGGCTGCCACAGTGTCACCTCACCATTGGTGGAGACCTCCTGGCCGAAATCGAAACGGAAACGTCCGCCTTCACGCTCTTCGATCTCCGCACGCATGAACCAGGCGGCATTGCCGGGCCCCGTCGCCATGGCCTGCCACACCTGTTCGGGGGTGCCAGGGGTCAGAAACTCCATCTCCACCCAGCGTTTGCCGCTGTCATCCTTCTTGATCGGCATCGGGGGCTCCTTTCCTTTCGTCAGGCGCGGGATAGGCCGCAACAACCAACCGGTGCGGCCGGCCGCCCGGCGCGGTGTCGTCGTGATAGCGGCCCGCCAGTGTCGCCACGCAGGCCGCCAGATCCTTGCTGAAGGCCGCACGGTCGGCCGCAGAACGGAACCGGATGATGGTATCGATGGAAAGCGTGGCCAGCCGCCGGTCCGACAGGCGCGCCCGCGTCCAGAGCTGGCCTACCTCCCGCACGATGCGCGCCGCCAGCGCCACCAGATATGACGCGGACATCCGATCGGCCGCACGCTCCGGGTCGGCCGCCAGCGGGCCCAGCGCCGCCGGGGAAACGATGTAGCTGGCGGCCGTCGCCACCATGATACGTTCCGTCAGCCCGCCCCATTGCCGTTCCTCCACCGGCCTTACCAGCCCCTCCACCTCCAGCGCGCGCAGATGGTAATTCACCTTCTGCCGCGGCAGGCCCAGGCGGCCGGCAAGGGACGCGGCCGATGACGGCACCGCCAGTTCGGCCAGGATACGGCCCTTCACCGGGTCCAGGGCAAGACAGGCCGCCACGGGGCGATCAAGGATTTCCACGTCGAGCATGAGCGCATGATGCCTTGACAAAAAAATTTGTCAAGGCACTCGGTCGTCAGCCGCGATGTGTTCGTTGGTACCGGACAGGTGGCGCCGGACAGGCCGGGGTGAATGCTGGCACCCACCGGCGCGGACAGCCAGCCCTTGACCTGTTCCCGGTCGCCCCTTACCCATCTGTCCTGATGCCTGCGCCTACAGGCGGGATGGAAGCGACGGCAAACTTTCGCGGTGGAGCGGATCAATGGCGGGTGCCCAGACAAAGATGGAACAATTGGCCGTCCCAGGTGCAGATTGCGGTCTGTGCCCACGGCTGGCCGCGTTCCGGGAGCGCAATCGCGCCACCTTTCCGGCCTATCACAACGCCCCCGTCCCCGCCTTCGGCACGCTGGCCGGACGATTGCTGATCGTGGGGCTGGCCCCCGGCCTGCACGGGGCGAACCAGACGGGTCGCCCCTTCACCGGCGATTATGCCGGCGACCTGCTCTATGACACGCTGGTCCGATACGGGTTCGCCCGCGGCCGGTACGACCGCCGGCCCGACGATGGGCTGGAACTTGTTGAATGCCGCCTGACCAACGCGGCCCGATGCGTACCGCCGGAGAACAAGCCGACACCAGCAGAGGTGGCGACATGCCGCCAGTTCCTGACCGCGGAAATCGCGGCGATGGAACAGTTGCGGGCCATCGTGGTGCTGGGCACGGTTTCCCACGCCAGCACGGTGACAGCACTGGGCCGCCGGCCGGCGCATTTCGCCTTCGCCCATGGCGCCCGCCATGAGGTGAAGCAAGGCGTCACCCTTTTCGACAGCTATCATTGCTCCCGCTACAACACCAATACCGGCCGGTTGACGGCGGGGATGTTCCAGGCGGTCTTCGCCGCCGTGCGGGAGCATTTGGACACAATCGGCTGACAGGACAGCCGGCCCCTGCCATCAGAATTTAAGGGCGCGCGTCACGCCACCAGGGCGGCGCCAACCACGAACCATGCATACATGGTACCGAAGAAGCCCGTGATGGCCAGGAAATCGCGGACGAAAGCAGCGCGGTTCATTTGAGCCTCCGTTGTTCTGATGACCGCACTCTGACAGAACAAAAAAAGAACATCAAGCCTGTTGTTCCTTTTTTGTTCGCATGACGCCGTGGCATTTCCATGACCTGTGCGCATGGCGACGGCCGAGCGCCCAGCCAACGGCCAAGCCCTTGCCGCACGGCACCCCCGCCCGGACAGACAGTTGACGCCTGCGCGGATGACGATCATCTATGGACCAGCCGTTACCGTCCGTGGCAGGGCTTCCCCGTACCGGGGCCTGAAGCGGACCGGCTTCAGCAGATTGTCCCGTGGGGCCGGTCGGCCCTTGTGATTTCGGAAGAACGCAGCACCATGCCCATCAGGATTCCCAACAACCTGCCCGCCCGGTCCGTCCTGGAGCAGGAGGGCGTGATGGTGATGGACGAACAGCGGGCCGTGCGCCAGGACATCCGGCCGATGCGCATCGCCATCGTGAACCTGATGCCCCTGAAGGTCCCGACAGAGACGCAATTGGCCCGCGTGCTGGGCGCCGGACCCTTGCAGGTCGACGTGACGCTTGTCACCACGGGCAGCTATGTGCCCAAAAACACCTCGGCGGAACATATGGCCGCCTTCTACAAATCCTGGGAGGAAGTGCGGGAGGAACGGTTCGACGGGCTGGTCGTGACCGGCGCGCCCGTGGAAACACTGCCATTTGAGGATGTAAAGTACTGGCCCGAGTTGCAGGAGATCATGAACTGGGCCCGGACCAACGTCTATCAGAGCCTGTTCATCTGCTGGGGCGCCCAGGCGGCTCTCTACCATTATTATGGCGTGCCGAAATACCCGCTGCCGGCAAAGGCCTTCGGCATCTTCCCCCACCGCGTGCTCAATCGCACCAGCCGGCTGCTGCGTGGTTTCGACGACATGGTGCAGGTGCCCGTTTCACGGCATACGGAGGTGCGGCGCGCCGATGTGGAGCGTTGCCCGCAACTGGAGATTCTGCTGGAAGCGGACGAGACGGGCGTGTGCCTGGTCCATGACCGGGAAACGGGCGACAGCTTCATGTTCAACCATCTTGAATATGACGATTGCACCCTGCGCGACGAATATCGCCGCGATGTCGGGGAGGGCCGGCAGATCGCCCCACCGGCGCATTACTTCCCCGACGATGATCCGGAGAAGATGCCAGCCAACCGCTGGCGCAGCCATGCGTTCCTGTTCTTCGGCAACTGGCTGAACGACCTGTACCAGGGCACGCCCTACGATCTGGCGGACCTGGACCGCACCGTCAGCCGGTCAGGCGACCGGGCCGCCTGACCGGCTGCGCCGCCTATTGGGGGTGAGGCGGGATGCAGGAATAATCACGGGTCCCGGCGGTCCAGACCCCAGCTTCCCCAACTTCCCGGTGTGCTGTATCGCCGCTCGATGGCGGATGCGCGGCCATCCCCGATGATGTTGTCCAGCGCCTTTTGCATCCGTGCCACGGTGGCGGGCGGCAGGCGTTTGTTGCAGGCCATGGCGCCAGTGGACCGGGTCAGCCGCATCACCATGCGCACCGGAACCTCCGCCTGCCGCGCCTGATAGGGCGCAGCCCAGGCACCGCCGGCGAAAAGGTCGGCCTGGCCGTTGAACAGAGCACCGATCTCCGCCGCGCCTTCCATCGGTACAAGGGTGACACCCGCCACATCGCGTGTCATGTCGCGCAGATGTTTTTCCAGGGCGCCGCCCCCCTGGACGGCGATGCGCAAGCCGGCCAGATCCTCCGGCTTCGTGATCCGCTGCTGGAAACCCAGCGACGCGAACAGGGCCCAGCCCCCCTCCATCAAGGGTCCGACCCATTGATAGAGTGGCTTGCGCTCCTCCGTCAGATTGATGAGAAAAATACAGGCATTGGCCGTGCGGCCCAGCACGGCTTCCGCCTCCAGCCAGGGCAGAATACGGTATTCATGCGCAATGCCTGTTTCCTGCATGATCAGCCGGACCTTGTCGGCCGCCAGCCCCACAAGCTCACCGGTCAGCGCATCTTCAAAATTGGCCGGGGGGTTGGTCTCGGTGAGCAGCAGCAGTTCTTTTCCACCGGCTGCCATCACCGGCACCGCCGACCAAAGGCCAAGTGCCGCCACCATCGAACCCGCCCCCAGCCACCGCAGCAGGCCCCTTGCCGTTTTCCTGTTGGACACCACCGCCAACCCGCTCACAACCCTTGGATTGAAACCATGTCCGATCTTATCGGACAACCTGCAGTACGCCTCACCTTTTCCGCCTATGCAACGACAAAATTGGCATCCGCGACCTTCGGTCTATGCCCCAAAGAATAATACCAACGTATGTATCAATTATTAATAATTCCCCGGACTGCGTAGCGTCGGGTTGGCCAGCGGACCGGGCTCAGGCCATCAGCATCCAGCCCGCTTCCATGGCTTCCGGACCGGCCAGGCCCAGCGCCTCCCAGGCGGCGACCGCGCCGCCGGCACCCGTTGCCTGGACCGTATCGCCGGCATCAACCGTTACGGTGATGCGATAATCCAGACGCCGCGATGAATAATCGCGCAGTTCCAGATACACATCTTCGGCCTGCTGCGTGAATATCCGGACCGACAGCCCGGACGGGCGCGCCATGTCGCTGGTGACGACGACATTATCCTGCCCGCGCGTCAGCAACTGGGCCATAGGCATGATACCGGCCAGACCGGGAAATTCCAGCGTGATCTTGTAATTGGTATAGGCCGCGCCCCGGAACATGAACCAATCATTGTCGCCCGATTCGGACAGGATACCCGTCATCG
This sequence comes from Niveispirillum fermenti, assembly GCF_048066175.1. Taxonomy (GTDB): domain Bacteria; phylum Pseudomonadota; class Alphaproteobacteria; order Azospirillales; family Azospirillaceae; genus Niveispirillum; species Niveispirillum fermenti. The sequence goes on from NZ_JBLTXA010000001.1 coordinate 55,688, forward strand.
CCTGTTCCACGATCAGGCGATGGTCAGCCTGATCGGTTCCGAACGGTGTTCCGCCGACGGGAGCCGACAGATAGGCAGCGACCGCGGCAGCCTGCCAGCCCTCCCCCGTAATATCATGGGTCATGGCATAGGCGGCAGTGTCGAAGGCACCGGCCGTGCGGCCCTCCGCAAAGCCGGACAGCAGGTAGTGCCGGGTCAGGGCTGCCGCATCATGCCCCACGCTGGCAGCCAGGTCAGGGTTCGACCCCAGATAATCATATGGGTTGAACCGGTCCGTGGCCCGCCCCTCCCCCGCACCATGGGCGAAATAATGGGCATAGGCGGCGTTGCCGTCGCCGCCGAACGCACGAACCAGATCGGGATGGGAGGCCAGATAGATCGCCGGATCGAAGGAAATCTCCCGATATTCCTTGTATCCGTAATGCACGTAATGGGCGACACCGGCCGCCGCATCCAGGCCGAAGGCCGCCCGCAGATCAGCATAGGAAGCGATGTAGGAGAGGCCCGAGAAGCTGACCCCCTGCCCCATCGCAGCACCGGTCTGGATGAAGTCCAGCATGCCGCCGGCCCGGCTGACGCCGATCAGGTCGAGCCGGGCCGGATCGGACGCCAGATAGGCCATGGCATCGAAGCCCGATACCGTCCGTCCCTCGCGCAGGCCATAGGTGACGTAATGCTGCATGGCCGCCGTGGCATCCAGTCCGAAGGCGCCGATCAGGTCCAGATTACTGGCCAGATAATCCAGCGCGTCGAAACCGTCGGCCAGCCGGCCTTCCGCCTGCCCGAACGTGATCCAGTGACTGCGCGCTGCATCGGTATCCGGGCCGAAGGCCGCGATCAGGTCCGGGTTCGAAGCGAGATAGAGCAGGCTGTTGAAATCCAGGGCCGCCATCTGTTCGCGCGTCAGGCTTTCCGACGAGCCCAGAAACCGGAAATTCTCCACATTGCTGACCAGCGCGCTGCCGGCCGGTCCCTTGATCAGCAGGCTGCCATCGATGGTGGTGACGATGCGATAATCGCTGGTGCGGCCCGGCAGATGGACGATGTCTTCCCCGCCCCCGCCATCCACGGTGTCATTGCCGCCGCCCAACAGCAGGATGGTGTCATTGCCGCCACCGGTGACGATATGATTGTCCAGCGCATTGTCGCGGACCGTATCGGCCCCGGTCCCGGTCGCCACACGGGAGATGAAGGTGCCGACCGCCAGCGACAGGTTGCGGGCCAATCCGGCCACATCGGAATAGCTGCCGGGCCGCATATCGACACTGGATTGCGCGGCGAAGCCTGACAGGTCCAGCGTATTACGCCCTCCCCCATCCCAGATGGCGACCACGGGCTGACGGTTGATCGTGAAATCAAAGACAGAGCGGCCGGCCGTGCTGTTGAAGCCATAGACCGTGTCACCGTCACGGGTGGCATAGTTGCGACCATAGAAATCCTGCACGGCCAGGATATCATACATCATGGGCGTAGAAGCATAGCGAGACCCGTGATTGGCACCCGTATTGCCTGCGCTGAAATACGACATCAGGGTGTATTGCGCGCTGTCCTGATAAAAATCGGCATTATTGGCATAGGTCACAGGCCTGTTGCTGCCGGACGCATTGTAGTCGCCGGGGTGCAACAGGCCCAGCGTATGCCCGATCTCGTGCAGCAGGGCGGAGAAATCGTAATGGCCGGGCGTGTTCCCCGACCATGTGTCCCCGGTACCGTGATTGACCCAGAGCGGCCGCGTCGTACCCGACGTGAAGGCGAAACCCCAGACGCCGCTGCTGATCGTGTCGGAATTGGCGAAAGTGATCTGTCCCTGCCGGGCCGACGGAGCGGCATTCTCGACAAAGGTCAGCCGGGCCACATCGGACCACAGATCCAGCGCCAGGCGCGCGGACTGCATCTGCGCTGTGGTGAAACTGTTGAAGCCGGCATAGTCCGCCCCGCTGCTGCCGGCCGGCCGCGTCACGGGAAAGCTGAAGCCGATGCTGCGTCCGGGCGCCCAGGCGCCCCCGTCGGCATCCTGCAGACGGTCGATGAACGCCGCATCCGACAGGACAGGCTTGCCCCCCGCCCCTGATGCCATCGCGGCCAGTTCCGCCATCGTGATGGCATGGGCCCCAGCCCCTATGCCGCACAGCACGCACATGCCCGCCCCCATCGCCCGAACCCCAAAAAAGGTAGCAGCCGGTGGCCGGCAGCAACAGCAACCGAAAGGATGTCCGCATCCTTTTTCAACCGCCGTCCGCGAAATCAGCAATCCCGACACGGCCCTTGTCTGCTAAATAGCCCCCGTGCAGCCACGGGAGACCTTACGCGCCATGACCAAGCCCGTCCTTTACCGCAACGCCCGCATCATCGACCCGGCCAGCGGCCTGGATCAGGTGGGCGACCTGCTGACGGTCGGCACCCGTGTCGCCGCCCTGGGACCCGATGCCACCGCCAACGGCGTGCCGGACGGGGCGGAGACCGTGGATGCCACGGGCCTGGTGCTGGCCCCCGGCCTGGTCGACCTGCGGGTGCAGGTGGGCGAACCGGGGCTGGAGCATAATGAGACGATCCTGACGGCCAGCCGCAGTGCGGCGGCCGGCGGCATCACCGCGCTGGCCACCCTGCCCAATACCGACCCCGTCATCGATGACGTGGCCGGGCTGGAATTCATCGCACGGCGGGCGCGGGAAACGCGGCTGGTCAAGATTTTCGCCTATGGCGCCGTGACGCGGGAAACCGCCGGCAAGGAACTCAGCGAGATCGGCCTGCTGGAGGAAGCCGGGGCCGTCGGCTTCACCGATGGCGGCCCCATTGCCGACCCGGCCCTGATGCGCCGTGCCCTGGCCTATGCCAACGGGTTCGGCCAGACCATCTTCCAGCATCCCAGCGAGCCACGTCTGGCCGGCGGCGTGATGAATGCCGGGGAGATCGCCACCCGCCTGGGACTGGCCGGCATCCCACCCATGGCCGAGGTGATCATGCTGGAACGCGACCTGCGGCTGGTGGAGATGACGGGCGGGCGCTATCACGCGGCCAACATCTCCACCGCGGAATCCGTGGCCGTCATCCGCCGGGCCAAGCAGCGCGGGCTGAAAATCACCTGCGACACGGCCCCGCCCTATTTCGCGCTGACCGAAGCCGACATCGGGGATTATCGCACCTTCTTCAAGCTGGCGCCGCCGCTGCGCAGCGAAACGGACCGGCGCGCCATCGTGGACGGGCTGGCCGACGGCACGATCGATGCCATCACGTCCGACCACCAGCCACATGACCAGGACAGCAAGCGCGTACCCTTCGCCCAGGCGGCTTTCGGCGCCGTCGGGCTGGAAACGCTGCTGCCGCTGACCCTGGAACTGGTCCATAAGGGCGCATTGCCGCTCGTCCGCGCGTTGGCGGCCCTGACCAGCATCCCGGCCGCCATCCTGGGCCGCGGCACGCTGGGCCGGCTGTTCGCCGGCGGCCCGGCGGACATCGTCCTGTTCGACGAGGGACGCCCCTGGAGGGTGGAGGCGGAAAAGCTGGTATCGAAATCGAAGAACAGTTGTTTCGACCGGCGACCGGTGCAGGGGCTGGTCTTGCGCACGATCGTGGATGGGCGCACGGTGTTCGCCCGCACCTGATACGCGCGCCAGTCGGCGCGGATACCGGGATCAGGATTTCCCGACCCCGGTATGACACGCATCCAGCCGACCAGACCGCCAGCCAACAAGAAGAACCATGCCCATGGCCGATCTATCCCTGCTCTCCTTGTCAATCGCTGCCATCGGCGGCTATCTGCTGGGCTCCATCCCCTTCGGCCTGGTGCTGACGCGGCTGGCCGGATATGGCGACATCCGCCAGATCGGCAGTGGCAATATCGGGGCCACCAACGTCCTGCGCACGGGCAACAAGCTGCTGGCGCTGGCCACACTGGTGCTGGACAGCGGAAAGGGCGCCATCGCCACGCTGGCGGCCTTGTGGCTGGGCGGGGTGGAAGCGGGGATCGCGGCGGCGGCCGGGTCCATGCTGGGCCACAGCTTCCCCGTCTGGCTGGGCTTCAAGGGTGGAAAGGGTGTCGCCACCTCGCTGGGCGTGCTGCTGGCCATTTCCTGGCCCGTGGGACTGGCGGCCTGCGCCACCTGGCTGCTGGCCGCCGCGATCTTCCGCATCTCGTCCCTGTCGGCCCTGATCGCCGTCGGGGCCAGCCCCGTGGTCGGCTGGTTCCTGGCCGGGCCGGCCATCGCGGGACTCTGCCTGTTCATCGCGGCACTGGTCTTCATCCGCCATCACGAGAACATCGCCCGGCTGCTGAAGGGTACCGAACCGCGCATCGGCGCCAGGAAGAAGGAAGCGGCCTGAACGGCTTCCCCCTACCTCCGGCGCCGGCCCCTCATCCCTTCGGCGTGCGATGGACGGACAAGGCCCCCGGCCCCTGGGTCGTGGGCATGATCTCTACCCGATTGACATTGAAGTGCGGCGGCAACGTCGCAACCCATGTCACTGTTTCAGCAACATCTTCTGGCGTCAGCGGCACCGTGTCGGCGTAGACCTTCGCCGCCCGTTCCGCATCCCCCTTGAACCGGACCAGGCTGAAATCGGTCTGGACCATGCCCGGTTCCACCGACGTGACACGCACGCCCGTGCCGGTCAGGTCCGCCCGCAGCGACAGGCTGAACTGGGTCACAAAGGCCTTGGACGCGCAGTAGACATGGCCGCCGGGATAGGGATAAGTGCCGGCAATGGAACTGAGATTGACGATATGGCCGGCACCACGGGCCACCATGCCGGGCAGCACCAGGCCGGTAATGATGGCCAGCGCCTTGTCGTTGGTGTCGATCATCACCTCCCAATCGTCCAGGTCGGCCTTGAAGGCCGGGTCGGCGCCCAGCGCCAGACCGGCATTATTGACCAGCAGGTCGATATCCGTGAAATCGGGCGGCAGGGCGGCCAGCGCCGCCTCCACCGCCTTGCGGTCGCGGACATCGAACTGCATCAGGTGGACCGGCACAGTCAGTTCGTCCAGCAAGCTGTTGAACTTGCTCAAATCCCGCGCCGTCAGGATCAGGCGGGAGCCCAGGGCCGCAAAGCGGCGGGCGAAGGCATGGCCGAAGGCGCCGCTGGCGCCGGTGATCATCACCACCTTCGGGGCATAGGGCACGCTGGTCATTCGGCTGTTCTCCATCTCTGCTGATGCGGCGGTCAGGCGCCGCGCTCGGCCTTCTTGGCCTGCCCCCACAACGCCTCCATCTCGTCCAGACTGGATGCTTCGGGGGTTTTTCCTTTTTCTGCAAGGGCCTGCTCGACGAAGCGGAACCTTCTGTCGAACTTAAAATTGGTGCCACGCAGGGCCGTTTCGGGATCGATGTCCAGATGGCGGGCCAGATTGACCAGCGCGAACAGCAGGTCGCCCAGTTCATCCTGCACACGGGCCTTCTCGGGCCGGGATGCCTTCATCTCGGCCCGCAATTCGCCGATCTCCTCCTCGATCTTGTCCAGGATCTCGTCGGCGCGGGCCCAGTCGAACCCCACGCGGGCGGCGCGCTTTTGCAGCTTCACGGCACGGGTCAGGGCTGGCAGGCCGGGGGTGATGCCGTCCAGGGCCGACGGGGGGATACCGCTGGCCGCGGCCTTTGCGGCCCGTTCCCTGGCCTTCAGTTCCTCCCAATGCCGGGTCTGGTCGTCGGCGGTCTGCACCGACACCTCTGCGAACACATGGGGATGGCGGCTGATCATCTTGTCGGCCGTGTGGGCGGCGATGGCGTCGAAATCGAACAACCCGCGCTCCTTGCCCATCTGGGCATAGAACACGGTCTGGAACAGCAGGTCGCCCAGCTCGTCCTTCACGGCCATCATGTCACCGGACAGGATGGCATCTGCCACCTCATAGGCTTCCTCGATCGTGTGGGGGGCGATGGTGGCGAAATCCTGCTCCAGGTCCCAGGGACAGCCGCCATCGGGATCGCGCAGCCTGGCCATGATGCCCAGCAGCCGGTTGGTATTCTCGGTCATCGCCCTTGCTCCCTCATCCATCCGCGGGATGTCAGGCGGCGACCTTATCGGACGGGGCGCGACGATGCCAGGATTGAACAGGGCATGAAATTCAACGGGGAACGCATGGGACAGGCATATCGCACGCATGGGCCGCGCGCACGGCCACCCCTTTGCGTTCGCCCTCTGTTCCGCCATAGTGCGCCCATGGAACCGCAGCCGACCGCGCCATCCGAAGACGACCTGATCCCCCCCGCCATCGCCGGCTGGTTCCGGGCGCAGGGCTGGGCGCCGCGCCCGCATCAGATCGGCATGGTGGCGGCGGCGCGCGACGGGATGCATGCGCTGCTGATCGCACCGACGGGGGCGGGGAAGACGCTGGCCGGCTTCCTGCCCACCCTGATCGATCTGGCCGAACGCCCGCGCGAGGGGCTGCACACGCTCTATATCTCGCCCCTGAAGGCGCTCGCCGTCGATATCCAGCGCAATCTGGAAGCGCCCATCGCCAGCCTTCGGCTGCCCATCCGGGCGGAGACGCGCACGGGCGACACGCCGGAGGCCAAGCGTGCCCGGCAACGCGCACGACCGCCGCACATCCTGATGACCACGGTGGAAAGCCTGGCGCTCATGCTTTCATACCCCGAGGCGGCGGAGATTTTCCGGCCCCTGCGTCGCATCGTGATCGATGAGCTGCATGCGCTGGCCGGCACCAAGCGGGGTGATCTGCTGGCCCTGGGGCTGGCACGCCTGTCGGGGCTGGCACCACACGCCCTGCGGGCCGGATTGTCGGCCACCGTGGCCGATCCCGACGCGCTGACAGCCTGGCTGTCGCCCACGGGTCGGCTGCATGATGATGAGGGTGAACTGGCGCCCGTGCGCGTGGTCCGCGGCCGGCCGGGCGCCCCGCCGCGGGTGGAAATCCTGGCCACCCGCGAGCATCTGCCCTGGGCCGGACATATGGCCCTGCACGCCATGGCGGAAATATATGATCGCATCCGCCGTCACGGCGTCACGCTGGTCTTCGTGAACACCCGCGCCCAGGCCGAACTGGCGTTTCAGGAACTGTGGCGCCTGAATGCCGACAACCTGCCCATCGCCCTGCACCATGGCAGTCTTGCCGTGGAACAGCGGCGCAAGGTGGAAGCGGCCATGGCGGCGGGCCGCCTGCGGGCCGTGGTGGCCACGTCGTCGCTGGATCTGGGCATCGACTGGGCGGAAATCGATCTGGTGGTGCAGGTGGGTGCGCCCAAGGGCGTGTCCCGCCTGTTGCAGCGCATCGGCCGCGCCAACCATCGGCTGGACGAGGCATCGCAGGCCCTGCTGGTGCCCGGCAACCGGTTCGAGGTCCTGGAATGCGCGGCGGCAGTCGCCGCCATCAAGGCCGGCACGCTGGATGGCGACCGCCCGCGTCCCGGCGCGCTGGACGTGCTGGCCCAGCACGTGACGGGCGTTGCCTGCTCTGCCCCGTTCAATGCTGATACGCTTTATGCCGAAGTGGTCCGGGCCGCGCCCTATGCCGATCTGTCGCGCGACGAATTCGATGATATATTCGATTTCGTGGCCCATGGCGGCTACGCGCTGGCGGCCTATGAACGGTTCAAGCGACTGGTCCAGGACCCGGAAACGGGCCTGTGGCAGGCCGCCAGCGGCATGGTGCAACGGCAATATCGCCTGAATGTCGGCACCATCGTGGAAGAGGTGATGCTGAATGTCCGGCTGAACCGGGGTGCCGTGCTGGGACGGGTGGAGGAATATTTCGTCAACGGCCTGGTGCCGGGCGACAGTTTCGTGTTCGCCGGCCAATTGCTGAAATTCGTCGGGATTCGCGACAATGACGTGATCGTGGCCAAGGGTGGGGACGGCACGCCCAAGGTGCCGGCCTATGCCGGCGGGCGGCTGCCGCTTTCCACCCACCTGGCCGACCGGGTACGCGCGCTTCTGGCCGACCCGGCCCATTGGGACGGGTTTCCCGATGCTGTACAGGAATGGCTGCGGCTGCAACAATACCGCTCCGTCCTGCCCGACCGGGCCGGGCTGCTGGTGGAAAGCTTTCCGCGGAACGGAAAGGAATATCTGGTCGCCTATTGCTTCGAGGGCCGCAACGCACATCAGACACTGGGCATGCTGCTGACCCGCCGGATGGAGCGGGCGGGCCTGCACCCGCTGGGCTTCGTGGCCACCGACTATGTGCTGGCCGTCTGGTCGCTGAAACCGGTGCAGGACCTGGAGGGGTTGTTCGACCAGGACATGCTGGGCGATGATCTGGAAGCATGGATGGAGGAATCATCCATGCTGAAGCGGCTGTTCCGCAATGTGGCCATCATCGCCGGCCTGATCGAACGACGTCACCCGGGACTGGAAAAGACGGGACGGCAGGTGATGTTCAGCGCCGACCTGATCTATGACGTGTTGCGCCGGCACGAACCGGGCCATGTGCTGCTGCGGGCCACCCGGGCCGATGCGGCGGCCGGCCTGACCGATGTGCGCCGGGTGGCCGACATGCTGGCCCGTGTCCGGGGACATATACGCCATCGCCGGCTGGACCGCATTTCCCCGCTGGCGGTGCCCGTCATCCTGGAAATCGGGCGGGAACAGGTGCAGGGCAGCGCCATCGACGCCCTGCTGGACGAGGCCGTGAACGAGATCCTGGAAGAGGCCGTGCCCGAACTGGTCGCCCCCGGCCCGAACGGCCCCTTCCAGGGGCGCCTTCTATAGAGGCGGGGTGATGCGCATCACAGGTGATGCTGCGACCGCATAACTGTTCTGCACTTGAAATCTGCGCAGTGTGGCGACGATCACAGGCATAATTGCGGCAGTGCATCATAAAGGATCACATGAAGTGGCGCGATGGCGCCCTTTCCCGCATGTGAAGAGAAAAGCGATGAGATCGATACTGACACTCGGCGCCATTCTTCTGGCGACCGCCCTTTCCATTCCGGCCCAGGCCGCCCCGGCCGATGATCTGGCCGCCCGTATCGACCGCGCCTGCGTTGCGCCGCTGGCTACTCCCGGCAGCCTGTCACTGACAGACCATGCAAGGGCCGTGGAAAGCTTCGCCGGCCGTACCGACGCCTACCAGAACTGCCTCTATGGCGAACTGAACCGCAACCGCGCGGCCCTGAGCCAGAGCGAGCAGGAAGTGATCGCCGCACGGCTGAGCCGTTCCAGCTACGCACTGCACGCCGCCCGCACGCAATATGCCTCCGCCCTGCGCGCCGCGCGCCTGCCGATGCAGGTGGCGGACAATTCCTGATCCTTTCCCAATCAATCTCCTTTCCCCATCGATCCACCGGGGGGAATGTAAAGGCCGGGTCCCGCGACAGGACCCGGCCTTTTTTCTTTATCGGCAAAGGGCGCCCAAGGGGCCACCCTTCTTCCGCGTCAGCCCAGCACGCTTTCAGCTGACACGACCCGGCCCAAATGCGCGATGCCGGCATGGGTCAGTTCGCCCTTGGCCACGTTCAGCCCGTTGCGCAGATGCACATCATCCTTCAGTGCCTGCACCCAGCCCTTGTCGGCCAGAGCCAGCACGAAGGGGGCCGTCGCGTTGTTCAGCGCGAAGGTGGATGTACGGGCGACAGCGCCCGGCATGTTGGCCACGCAATAATGGATCACGCCATCCACGACATAGGTGGGGTCGGCATGGGTGGTGGCGTGGCTGGTCTCGAAACAACCGCCCTGGTCGATGGCGACATCCACCAGCACGGCACCCTGCTTCATCCGCGCGACCAGATCGCGGCTGACCACCTTCGGCGCCTCCGCACCCGGCACCAGCACGGCGCCGATCACCAGATCGGCCTCCAGCACGGCCTGCTCGATCGTGTCCACATTGGCATAGACGGTGTTCAGGCGGCGCCCGAACTGCTGGTCCAGCTGGCGCAACCGGTCCAGGGACTTGTCCAGCACCGTGACATGGGCTTCCAGGCCCATGGCCATACGGGCGGCATTGGTGCCGACCACGCCGCCACCGATGATGGCAACCTTGGCCGGGGGCGTGCCGGGCACGCCGCCCAGCAGAATGCCGATGCCGCCATAGGATTTCTCCAGGCAATGCGCGCCGGCCTGGATGGACATGCGCCCGGCCACCTCCGACATGGGCGCCAGCAGGGGCAGTCCGCCATTGCGGTCGGTCACGGTTTCATAAGCGATGCAGATCGCACCCGACGCCTGCAACAGCTTGGTCTGTTCCGGATCGGGGGCGAGGTGCAGATAGGTGAACAGCACCTGACCGGGGCGCAGCATCCTGCATTCGCCTGGCTGCGGCTCCTTGACCTTCACGACCATGTCGGCGCGGGCGAATATCTCCTCTGCCGTGTCGACGATGCTGGCACCCGCGGCGACATACTGGTCATCGCTCAACCCGATGGCGGCACCGGCATCCTTCTGCACGATCACCTGATGGCCGTGTACCACGAGCTGACGCACATTGCCGGGGATCAGCCCGACGCGATATTCGTGATTCTTGATCTCTTTGGGAACACCGATGAGCATGGTTATTCTCCCTGTTCGGACGTGAAAAAAGAATACGCCCGAGGGCCGGTGAATGTCCTTGCAAAGACCGGTGCCGGCATGGCCCTATTTCGACGTTTCTTGCATGATTTTCCTGATACACGGTGGAATATGCGGCCAGCCGACCTGGATGCCATTGATCGTCGGATTTTAATCGAGGTACAGGCCGATGGTCGCGTCTCCGTCGCGGACCTGGCCGACCGGGTCGGGCTGTCCCCGTCGGCCTGCCATCGCCGGTTGAAGAAACTTGAGGATGAAGGGGTGATCGAAGGTTATGTCGCCCTGGTCAGCCCGGCCGCCCTGGGGCGCGGCACATCCGTTTTCGTGCAGATCACGCTGGACCGGCAGCAGGACCAGGACTTGCGCGCCTTCGAGGCCAAGGTGATGGAATGCCCGGAGGTGATGGAATGCTATCTGATGGCGGGGGATGCGGATTTCATGCTGCGTGTCGTCGTGGCCGACGGCAGCGATTATGAACGGCTGCACACGCAGACGCTGACCCGGCTGCCCGGTGTGGCGCGGGTGCGATCCAGCTTCACCCTGCGCACGGTGGCCAAGCGGACCACCGTGCCGATGCGATAGAAACGGCCTGCCGCAACCCTGCCCCCCCCGAACCAATGCACCATGGAAACAGTAGGTAACGATATGCAAATCCGCGTCGGCTGTGGCGCCTTCATCCAGGATGATCAGGGACGCCTGCTGCTGGTCAGGCGCCGCCGGAAGCCGGAGGCCGACCATTGGGGGCTGCCGGGTGGCAAGGTGGATTTCCTGGAACGGGTGCCCGACACGATCGTGCGGGAAATCCGGGAAGAACTGGACGTTGATATCGCGTTGACCGGCCTTCTGTGCGTCGTCGACCAGATCGACCCGGCAGGCCCCAGCCACTGGGTCAACCCCGTCCACCGGGCGCGGATCATCCGGGGGGCGCCCCGCGTGATGGAACCCGATGCGCTGGCGGACTGGGGCTGGTTCCATCCGGATGCCCTGCCCGGGCCGCTCACGCTGTCCACGCGCGTGGCGGTGGCGGCGGCCCGCGATGACGGGACGGCCGGTCACGACGACTGAATCCGCGCAACTCATACTATTTTGCGATGAGTTCTACTCATCGCAAGGTGATATCAGAACGCCTGTTCGTACTGGTCAGGCTTGAAGCCCACCAGCAGCCGGCCGTCGCCCAAATCCAACACCGGGCGCTTGATCATGCTGGGCTGGTCCAGCATCAGCGCGATGGCCTTTGCCTGATCGATATCCTGCCGGGCGGCGTCGGGCAGCTTGCGGAAGGTCGTGCCGGCGCGGTTCAGCAGAACCTCCCACCCGACCTGCGATGCCCAGGCCGACAGCCGTTCATGATCGATGCCCGACTGCTTGTAATCATGAAAGCGGTAGGCGACCCCCCGGGCGTCCAGCCAGGTCCGGGCCTTCTTCATCGTGTCGCAGTTCTTGATGCCATAGATCGTGACGTCGCCCGGCATGGGTCTTCTTCCTGTCTGGTTCATTGCTGTACGGGATTGCCGGCACGGGGCTTCCGGGCCCGCCGGCTGCGCGCCCTCTCCTACCCCGCCAGTTCGTCCCTGGCCAGATCGAGCATGGGTAGAAAGGCCGTGTGTTCCTGGGCGCCGGACAGGGCATAGCGCCGGTCGAAGATATAGCAGGGAACGGCCTGCACCCCGAGTTGCCGCGCCTGGCTGTCGCTGCCGCGCACGGCGGCGACATCGCCGTCACCTGCCAGATAATCGGCGACGGCATCACCATCCAGCCCGTTTTCGCTGGCGATGACGCGCAGTTCATCCCTGTCGCCAATGTCCCTGCCCTGCTGGAAATGCGCATGGAACAGGGCCAGGGTAAGGTTCGTCGCCTTGCCGAACCGCTCGGCAAAGCGGACCAGCCGGTGGGCCTGCAAAGTGCTGGGTATGCGCTTGACCAGATCCAGGCGCAGGGACAGGCCATCGCGCGCCGCCGCCTGTTCAACCACGGCACTCATCTGCCGCGCCCGCTCGACGCCACCGAACTTCGCCGTGAAATACAGGTCGCGGGACATGCCGGATGGCGGCAGGTCGGGGTTCAACTGGAACGGCATCCAGCGGATGTCCACGCGCACGCCCGGCCTTTCCGCCAACGCACGATCCAGCCGGACGGTGCCCAGAAAACACCAGGGACAGACAAGGTCGGAATAGATTTCGATCAGCATCGGGATAACCGCCCCTTCCAGATGGCCCAGCATAGGATACAAGGCCGCCCCCGGCGAGGGGGGATGGCCATGCGCATGGGAGATAACTTGCGCCACCCGCCGCCGGCGATCATGATGCACGTGACAGTTTCATGACATCCGAGGGGCGGATAACGGATGGGGCAGAAAGGCATGATCGCGCCGCAGGTGGCCGCCTGTTTCGTCAGCCATGCCACGATCCTTCTGGCGGTCAACCTCGCGCACGACCCTGATCCCGTGCTGGCCCGACACCTGCCGGCAACCATTCCGCCGGCCGAGGACCTGCTGGATGAACGGGTGCTGATCGATCAGGTGATCCGCGCGCCCCAGGGCGACAAGAGGCTGGACGGCACGCTGGCATGGCTGGAACAGGTCTGGTTCACGATGACCGACCAGGCATCGCTGCACCCTCTGGTCCTGTGTGAACTGGATAGGCGCCGCGATACACCGGTGATCTTCGAACTGGATGGCGACATGGCGCGCGCCGCGGACATGCTGCATCATCTGGCGCGGCAATGCCGGGGCTTATGCGATGTGACAGGCCTGACGGAGGTGTCTGACCTGGCGCGGCAATGGCTGGTGGATCGCCGGCAGGAAAGGCTTTCGCACCTGGCGCAGCAATGCCGCTTCCTTCTGGAGAAGGGGGAGGAACAGGATGGCGAAAGGCCGTCGGCCGAACTGCTGCGCCGTATCCTGCTGCTGGCCCTGGAAGGCACGATGCCGGCCGCCGACTATCTGGCCCTGCATGTCGGCCCCCAGGCCGGGGGCCGGTGGGACATGGCGGAACTGACGCGGCTGGTGCGCCGACGTTACCCGCTGCTGCGCCGGGCGGATGTGGAGGCCATGGCCGCAGCCCTGCCGCCAGCCCGGCACAGCGCGGTGGCCTGACCCATTCCATTCCGGCGCACTGGCACCTCCATGCCCCCTCTGGCCCCCCGCAACAATCCCCAACTGGCCTTGAAGCGCCGGCCCCGATGCCGTTTGCTGCCGAACTGGAACGGCTTTCCTTGGACTGCAAACCGATCCGGCGGCGACTGCCACAGCGCCGCTCGTGCGGCGTCGCCAAGCCAACGGATGTTGGCGCCGGCATTTGAGGGCGGTGATCAGAGCCAACAGGTTCTGGTCAGCGGAAATAAGCTCTGGAAAGCCAACGGAAGCGGAGGGAGACGAATTGCACAGGTTCGAAAAATGGGTGCGCCTGACATCACTGGCCGTCGGCATGATGGCTTCCTCCCTGCCAGTCCTCGCGGCAAAGGTGGATAGCGTCAAGCTCATGCAGAGCCGCGAGGCCGTCTCGGTCCAGGTCACCGACCTGTCACCGCGCTTCCTTGACTTCCACGGAGCGGCAGCGGGGCTGGATGGCGAGACACGCTGGGCCCTGTGGCAGGAAAGGTACGGTTTCGCTGCCATTCCGCCGACGCCGGAGGGGATGGCCATCGCACGGCGGCTGCTGGACGAAGCATGGAACCGTTATCCGGAAGCCATGCCCGCGATCCGGGCCGGCGCCGCCGGGATGAAGCCGTCACCGCTCGACATCCTGCTGGAAGTGACGCGCCTGTTTGATTGGCACGACCCCGTCCGTGTGGATGTCGTCGCCTTCGTCGGCGGATTCGAGGCCAACGCCTTCACCGCGGCCCGCAATGGCATCGCAATGGTGGCCATCCCGCTGGAGATCGATGGCGGGCAGCGTGATCTTCTGCTTCTGCACGAAATGACGCACGCCGCCCAGATCGCCATGGGCGTCATGTCCGGTGGCTGGGAGCGGGAGGTCGGGGTCACCGTCCTGACCGAGGGGCTGGCCTGCATGACCGTGAAACAATTGCGGCCAGGGCGGAAGGATGAGGATTACGTCGCCCATCGGCCCGGCTGGTATGACGAGGCGATGGCGAAGGCGCCCGCCATCCTGCGCGGCATCCGCGGCGCCCTTTCCGACAAGGACAGCGACAGCGTTTTCCGCTTCACCATGGGGACCGGCACGACGGGCACGGAGCGGGAGGCCTATATCGCCGGCTGGCTGGTCGTGAACCGGCTGCTGGCCGACGGCTGGACCTTCCCCCGTCTGGCCCGCGTTCCGGAAGCGGAAATGAGTGCGCTGGTCGCCGCCACGATCGACATGATCCTGGCGGATACGAACTGAGAATGGCAAAGACCGTCCCGCGGCCGCCCCCTGTCATTCGACAGGCGATGGCAGCGGGCCAGTCGCCGTTGCTGATCTTATCGTGGTTTAGGTGATTTACGGCGCGTTCAGGGCGGTGGCCAGGGCCTGCGCCTCCGGCCGGTAGAAATGCCGATCGACCAGAATGGCGCGCGGGCTGGTCTGCTGGCCATAGAACTTGTCGTTGAACTCCCGCCGCGGCGCGATGACGGACCCTTCGATGGCCATGCCGCCGAACAGGCCGCTGGTCTTTGAATAGACATAGATATCGGCCGACAGGCCCACGGCATAGGAGGCCCCCACGCCCGTGCCCAGTTCACCGATGGCGACATTGGCATCCGCACCCAGCTTCACCTTGCGGTCCAGCACGGCGTCCAGACCCTTCTGCGTCATGATCACCATCATCATTTCCGATGCCTGCCCCCCGAACTGAAGGCCGAAGCTGGCCTCTGCCAAGGTGTAGAAGGCCGGGCCGCTCCAGGCGCCATCATCGCCGCGGGCAACCATGACACCCGTGCCCCCGCCCCCGCCGATGAAAAAACCAGCCTGGATGACATTGGGCATGATCAGCACGGCCCGCGCCCGGCCGACCAGGGTCTTCAAATCCTTGTATTGCGGGTCCGTCAGCAGGGTCAGGGCCGTCACCCGCGCCCGCTCAACCATGAGTTCGGGTTCCGTCAGGGCCTGGGCCGGACGCACCAGGGCGGTAACCGCCAGGGTCAGGCCGAACAGGGCCATCACGAAACGCTTCATCTTGCTGCTCCCTTACTATAGGCAACCATCTTTTCATGCCCGCAATGCCTAGCCAAGGCAAGCGGCCCTAACAGGGCGGAATATTGGCACCGATAAGGCGCCATTGGCCATCCCCCCCGCCCTCCATAGCCATATGGTCCAACCGGAACAGGTGCCAGTGATCCACGGCAACGGCCAGCGCCGCCCCCGGCGTCAGGCCCAGCGCCAGCGCCAGGGCGGCACGGATGGGCCCGGCATGGCCGACCATCACGACATCGCGACCGGCAAGGGCCACCGTCTCCCGCCGGATGGCTGCCGCCACCCGCCCGGACAGGGCGGCGAAACTTTCGCCGTCCGGTGGCGCATTGCCGGCCGGGTCGTGCCAGAATCGTTCGGCTGTCGCCCGCTCGTTCTCCCAAACCTCCGCATGCGTCCGGCCCTGCCACCGACCGAAATCCTGCTCCGTCAGGTCGGCGACGCAGCGGGTCGCCACGCCGGGGGCCAGCACGGCAGCCGACCGGATGCTGCGCACCAGGGGACTGGTCAACCAGACAGCATCCGCAGGCAGGCGATGACGGGCGCCATTGATCATTTCGATATCGGAAAGATCCACATCCACGTCCAGCCGCCCCGCCATGGCGCCCGGGGGCAGCCGAAGGGGGGCATGCCGTATCCACCACCAGCGGGTGACCAAGCCGGCAAGGGTCATGTCGAAACCGGAATGAGCGCGGCCAGGCCCAGCAGGAAGGCGATTTCCGCCATTTGCTGCCCGGCCCCCAGCACATCACCGGTGATCCCGCCGATCTGCCGGCGGGCCAGCCGCGTCAGGGCCCAGACGGCAGCGGCCGAACCCGCCATGATCCCCAGGCTGGACAACCCGCTTTCAAGGTTCAGCTTGCCCAGCGCCGAACTGGCCAGGGTGAAACCGATCAGCAGGGCGACCAGGGCGCGGGCCCGGTCGGGCCGGCCCTGGCCGGCCGAGACACCCTGGCTCCTGGCATCGGGCAAGGCCAGCTTCATCAGCGGCAGCAGGCCACGCGAAAAGGCGTGTGCCCCGATCAGGGCCAGTGCGACGGTCCGGGGATCAGCCAGCGTGGCCAGCACACCGACCCTTGCCAGCACCGCCAGGATCAGCGCCATGGCGCCATAGGTCCCGACGCGGCTGTCCTTCATGATGGAAAGCTTCGATGCCGTATCGCGGCCGCCACCGAAGCCATCGGCCACATCGGCCAGCCCGTCCTCGTGCAGGGCACCGGTCAGCCAGGTCAGGGCCGCCACGGTCACCACGGCCGCCAGGGCCGGTGACAGGCCGGTCATGCAAAGCAACCAGAAGGACAATCCGCCGCCGGCCCCGATCAGCCCGCCAACGATCGGAAACCAGGGCAGCGCACGGCGATCCAGGTCCGCCGGCCACTCCCCCTTCCAACGCAGGGGCAGCCGGGTCAGGAAGATCACGGCGGCCATGAATTCCGCAAGCGGCTGTGGCCTGTGCTGCTTTGTTGCATCGCTCATGACATCGGTATAGGCCAGTGTGACTTTCACCGCCAGCACCGTTCCGGCCCCGGCCGGGAGGGCCAGCCGGTAACCATGTTCAGACACGTCACCCAGGAAGGCGCCATGTCCGGCCATCACGACCATTCCCATCACCATCATGATGACGGCCTGCCCAGCCTGGACGAAATCCGCCGCGTGCTGCCGGAACTGCCGGGACCCGACCTTGAATCCGCCACCGCCGCCCTGCAGCGCGAACAGACATTGCTGAAGCCGGCGGGCGCGCTGGGCCGGCTGGAGGAACTTGTGCAGTGGCTGGCCACATGGCAGGCCAAGGCGCCGCCGGAACTGACCCACCCCCGCATCGTAGTGTTCGCCGGCGCGCATGGCATCGCGGCCCAGGGCGTGTCAGCCTATCCCCCGGCCGTCACGGGCCAGATGGTGCAGGCCTTCATCAATGGTCACGCGGCCATCAACCAGTTGGCCGAATTGCACGATGCCGACCTGCGCGTGCATGAGATGGACCTGGACAACCCCACACAGGATTTCACCCAGGGTCCGGCCATGAACGAGGCGGCCTGCGCCCGTGCCGCCGCCTATGGCATGATGGCCGTGGAGCCGGGCCTGCACCTGCTGTGCCTGGGGGAGATGGGGATCGGCAATACGACATCGGCCGCCGCCTTGTGCGCCGCGCTTTTCGGCGGGCCGGCATCCGATTGGGTCGGCCCCGGCACCGGCGTGGATGCGGAAGGCGTGAAGCGCAAGATCGCCGTGGTGGAAGCCGGACTGGCCGCCAATCCGTCGGCGCTGACCGACCCGTTCGAAGCGCTGCGCTGTCTGGGGGGACAGGAACTGGCCGCCATCATGGGGGCCATCATCGCCAGCCGGCTGGCCCGCGTGCCGGTCGTGCTGGACGGTTTCGCCTGCACCGCTGCGGCGGCCGTGCTGTACAAGGCCGATCCGAAGGCGCTGGACCATTGCATCGTCGCCCATCGCAGCGCCGAACCTGGCCATACCCGCCTGCTGGCCGCCATCAACAAGCGTCCCCTGTTCGATTTCGACATGCGACTGGGCGAGGGCTCAGGCGCGGCCCTGGCCATTCCCGTGCTGAAATCCGCCCTGGCTTGTCACCTGAACATGGCCACCTTCGCCGAGGCGGGCGTGGCCCAGAAGGGTGAACGCCCGGCCGGCGCCATGCATTGACCCGGGGGGATCCAAGGCATGACCGGCATCGTCATCGACCGTGCCCTGCGGGCGCAATGCCAGACCTTCCTGCAGGGACACGGGGCCGTCACCCCACGCATCTGGATGGAACGGATGCTGGCCATGCCGGAAATGGACCTGCCCGGCGATGAATATGGTGCCGGCCCCACCGTCACCGCCCTTCAGGATCAGGTGGCGGGGCTTCTGGGCAAACCGGCAGCGCTGTTCTTTCACAAGGCGGTGGTGGGACAGCAGGCCGTGCTGTTCGCGCACCGGGAACGCACGGGCCGGCGACTGGTGGCCGTCCATCCGCAAAGTCACATCGCCATCGACGAGACCGATGCCGTGGAGCGGCTGAGCGACATCCGGCTGGCCCGCATCGGCCCGGACGATGCGCCTTTCACGCTGGCCGACCTGCAAGGAATACACGAGCCGCTGGCCGCCGTCGTCGTGGAACTGCCGCTGCGCAATGCCGGCTTCCGGGCCACGTCCTGGACGGAACTGGTGGCCATATCCCAATGGTGCCGCGATCAGGGCATCGCCTTCCACCTGGACGGTGCCCGCCTCTGGGAGACGCAACCCTGGTACGGCCGCACGCTGGCGGAAATCGCCGCCCTGGCCGACAGCGTCTATGTCAGCCTTTACAAGGGGTTGGGCGCGCCGGGCGGTGCCATCATCGCCGGCCCCGCCGATCTGCTGGCTATGGCGACGCCCTGGCGCAGCCGCATGGGTGGCAATCTCTACAGCGCCTTTCCCTATATCCTGGGTGGGCTGGACGGTTTGCGCCGGTTCCTGCCACGCATGGCCGATTACCATGCCCATGCCATGGCGCTGGCCGCCGCGCTGGACGAACGCGACGCACCCCGGGCCGCAGACCGGGTGATGTGCAATTCCTTCCGGCTGGTCTGGCCCGTGGATGCCTCCGCCCTGGCAGATATCCTGGCCATGACGGCCCGTACCGACCGGTTTTGGGCGTTCGGCCGGGTTGTGCCCTTGCCGGTACGGGATTATTGCTACACCGAAATGGTGGTTGGCGAGGCGGCGATGCTGCACGCGCCGTCTGCCCTTGCCGACCGGTTCGCAACCTGGCTGGCCGCCGCAAGGGCGGTATCCGCCAAGGCTGGGTGACCCGGCCGGCCCCGCATGCTAAGAACCCGCCGCCAGCCGGCAGCGGGGCCGGCAGCAGGGAGTGAGGGTGCGATGAAGATTCTGGTCGTGGGGTCCGGCGGTCGTGAACATGCGCTGTGCTGGGCCGTCAAGCGTTCGCCCCTGTGCGACCGGCTCTATTGCGCGCCCGGCAATGCCGGCATTGCACAGGTGGCCGAATGCGTGCCGCTGGCAGCCAACGACGTGGCCGGCATCACGGCCTTTGCCCGCGCGCAGAACATCGATTTCGCCATCGTGGGGCCGGAAGAGCCGCTGGTCCTGGGCCTCGCCGACAGCCTGCGCGAAGCCGGCATCCCCACCTTCGGGCCGTCCGCCGCCGCCGCCGCCCTGGAAGGGTCAAAGGGTTTCATGAAGGATGCGGTGGCCCGGTTCGGTGTGCCCACCGCCGCCTATGGCCGGTTCACCGATGTGGCTGCGGCCAAGGAATTCGTTGCCCGGCAGGGGGCCCCCATCGTCGTGAAAACCGACGGCCTGGCCGCCGGCAAGGGCGTGACCATCTGCCAGACGGTGGAGGAGGCCTTTGCCGCCATCGACGAGGCCATGGTGGGTCGCCGCTTCGGGGATGCGGGGACCGAGCTGGTGATCGAGGAATTCCTGGACGGGGAGGAAGCCAGCTTCTTCGCCATCTGCGACGGTGTCCGTGCCGTGGCCCTGGCCGGCGCACAGGACCACAAGCGCGCCTATGACGGCGACCAGGGCCCCAATACGGGCGGCATGGGCACCTACAGCCCCGCCCCCGTCCTGACGCCGGCACTGGAAGCCCGCATCATGGAAGAAATGGTGCTGCCCACAGTGCGCGGCATGGCGGCCGAGGGGAAGCCCTTCATCGGCGTGCTGTTTGCCGGCATCATGGTCGTGGCCGGCCCCGATGGGCAGCCCGTACCCAAGCTGCTGGAATATAATGTCCGCTTCGGGGACCCGGAATGCCAGGTGCTGATGCGCCGGCTGAAGTCGGATCTGGTGCCGCTGCTGCTGGCCGCCGCCAACGGCGACGTGTCGGGCCAGCAGCCGCAATGGCATGACGAGGCCGCGCTGTGCGTCGTCATGGCCGCCGAAGGCTATCCGGGTGATTATGCGAAGGGCACGCGCATCGGCAATCTGGACAGCGCTGCTGTGGTCGATGGCGTGGAAATCTTCCACGCCGGCACCAAGGAAGGGGCCGATGGTACCATCCTGGCCAATGGCGGCCGCGTCCTCGGCGTCACCGCCATCGCCCCGCGCGTGGCCGACGCCCGGACAAGGGCCTATGAGGCCGTGGACCGCATCGATTGGAAGGAAGGTTTCTGCCGCCGCGACATCGCCTGGCGGGCCATGGCCCGGGGGCTGTGAGCCCCCCTGCCCCGGAACGGAATGGCCCTGGCCAGGAATGAACGACAACGACCCCGCCGGTTTCGGCGGGGTTTCATTTTGCGATATTGGGATGGTGACGGCGTCGGCAAGCCTTGCGGCGAACGATCCCCATCAAAGGGTCCCCAATCGAACCCGCCGGGCCAATCGAACCCGCCGGGTCGGGGCAGGCGTCATTTCCGCTGCTGTGGAATAAAGCATCCCGTAGCTCTGGTCCCATTACAAGTCATTGATTTTGTTCACATCAAGCCTGGCTCAGAAATCATCTCACGGCGAAAATCGTATCAAAAAACCTTTGCAACGAACTCAAAAGAAAAGCCCGCCGAATTACCGGCGGGCATCAATCTTGAAACAAAATTTCACGCTCTCTGGAAGTCAGCCCTGAGGTAGAACGCCACCTCACCCACCCCGAACTTTATGGCCGGTTTCACAACTCCTCCCCGGAGTATCTGCCTGAGATATGTGGTTCCCAGTTCCTTGGCGGCCTGCCCAAACGTGACGTATGTTCGGCAGAAACTTTCCAGGTCATCCCGGTGAACAACGGCGCATTTGCGAGTGGTGACCGGATTGGTCAGGACCGCGTGCGGCAGCAGGCCCTTGGAAATAAGCGCCCAGGTAATCCCGTTTCCCCACTTCGTCTGTTCCCGGATCTGCTCCACGGTAAGGTATGGCCAGGGTTCCGTGCCAGGCGCCTCCCTGGCCAATACCCGGCGGACTTCATTTGGATCAACTGCCAGAGAACATTTGGACCCCGACGGCCACGGGGCGACACGGGAAAATCCCCCTTCCAGCAGGATCCGCATGACATGAGCATAAGGCGCCCTGCACCGTTTGGCGGCATCGAAGATTTCGACCATCCCATCCTCGACCGCCGGCATCGTCACCTGCATGGACAATCTTTTCAGGAAGTTGTCCAAATCCGCCTGAAGGAAGCCGTTGCAAAAGAAGCCTGCTTCAAGGCGGGAAAAGAACGGAACGACCAATCCTTCACGCATCAGCGCCAGGAACCGCGACCTGGGCATGCCCAAGTATGCCATCGCCTCGTTCTGGGGAACCATGGACCGGAGCTGTTCGATTAGGGGGTCGACTTTCTCCGCCGGGAACGTGGTCCTGTCATTTGACAAGTTTTCATGCTCGGCGGTGATCAGTCCTCGTGCCGAAAGATACTGCCTCATCCTTGAACTTTTCATGTAGCAGGCAGTCGCAACGGTGGTTACCGACCAGCACCGGCGCCGCCCGATCGGTACGTCAAAGAAGGTATGCAATTCGCCTACGGGCAACGATTCCGCCACTTCCTCACGGATTGCGTCTCGGGCCAGGTTAAGGGACGCCTCGTCCTTTTCCGCCCGTAGCCAGTCATAGAGCAAGCCGAAGAAACGCTTTCCGCCCAACTCCCCGGAATTTTTCCAATTGGCGGCCATGGTCTTTCGAACGAAACCCCTGAACGACTCCTCGCCGCTAAGCATGATATCGCAGCCAATCGACGCTACGTCCGCTACGACCTCATCGTCCAGATCCCGGGTGGCAACCTTGGGTCCGAAGCGGGAGACGGCACCGACGATCTCGCACAGGCGGACGGCCTTATGCATGGGGATGGAATCCAGCCACGGCGACGTTGAATCCCCCTCTCCATTCAGCCGGCGATACAGATACACCTCCATGGACGATGGCGCCCGGGCGACCCGGTCAATGTCCCCAGCCACGATTCGACCAACATGCGGAGCGACCGCCCTGGCAAAATCAGCGCATTCGATCATGTTCGTTTTAGCGCGACCGAGGGTAAGCAGTGCGACCCCGTGGACCGGGCATGACCTAAACCAAGAGAGTTGCCAATAAATGCGTTGAAACGGTGCAGACCGCCTTTGATCGATCTGGGCGGCAACATCCTCCGAGATGCAGTCAGGGCAGACACGCACGTGGGTGCGGAGCGAAGAAGCCACATTGACCATCTGGCCACGGAGCTGGAAACCGTGTCCTTCCCGCGATGTGAAGGAGTTGCGGCGTAAGGCGTGCGGGTCGGCACCGGAAACCGCTGCTAACTCCGCCAGCGCCTTCTCCTCTCCCGTCGCCACGGCCAGAAACTTGAACCCCATGTCCAGGCAGAAGCCATGGGCATCGCATCCGTTCCTGAATGCCAGCCGGGAGCAGAAGCTCGTCGGCGTCTCGTCTGGATGCAGCGGTACAGTCAAGGAAAGCATAGTCATGCCGTCTTCCCCCGCTTGCGCTTGGGACGGGCCGGCAGCGCGGCGTCCAGGCGGGAGTTGGACGGTACGATCTCCTGCCAATCGGCCGCGAAGAAGATGTTGCTGTCTGCCGAACAATCCCGTTCCTCGGCATAGATCTCCGCGAAATGTTCCACGCCGACCACAGCGTCCGCCCCGGCTTGGGAGTGTGCGAACAGGACTGCACGCCTGACGAGCGTGATCGCCGATCCCAATCCCCATTCGGAAGCAACGATCAGACGGTGGATGAATTCATCCGTCCCGATTTCGTCATGAATGGCCATTCCGGCATGGTTCGCCACGATTTCGTAGGCGATTTCCCGCACCAGATCCACATCGTCGGGAAATGCCAACGGCTGGAAGCGGAAAGTCTGGCTGCGACGCTCAACCTGGCGGTCGCCACTGATGAACGCCGACAGCACCGGGAGACCAGACAGAATCAAGCTGACGGCCCATTCCCTCTGCTGCATCGTGCTTTTCAGAACATCTCGCAGCTTGGTCAGCTCAGAGTCGCTCCCCCTTCCCAGGATATGGTGGGCTTCGTCGAGCCAGATGAACCGAACGCCATGTTCCTTCAAATGATACCTGATCATTTCCCAGATGCGATGATCCGCAAGCTCCCGCTGCAACGGGTATCCAAGCCGTTCCAGGACTACCCGGCCAAGCTGCTTCAGCGTGCATGGGGAAGGCGTCGTCAGCCTCAGGAAGTTGCTGTCATCCAAGCCGTTGACGTGCTTGATGGCCTTCTCCATCGTCAACGTCTTTCCCGCGCCGGACCCACCAACGAGCGCCAGCATCCGACCCTCGGGGTGCTGGCTGGCGACCGCTACGGACATGTCGTCGATGAAGTCCTGCAGGACTTGACGAAAGCGATCATCGCGGTCGGTGCTGAAATACTTGTCGACGATCCGCGCTGCCAGTGCCGTACGCCCGCAGGCGGTCTTCACGGGCGACGATGCGGTATAGTTTGTCATGTTCATTCCTCCGTCGTGAATCGTTTTGAAGCTGCGGGGCGATGGGCGCGATGGGTTCCGTCAGCGGCAGGTGTTGGGGAAAAGGCAGGCCGGCCAATGGGCGGCGAAGTTTCAAAGCGCATTTCGGTGTCGCCCGGCTGCTCACCCTCAGCCTCCATGCCGGGGAGTTCCCTGGCCTGGCCGCCCCTTGCCTTGAAGTCGAACTTCATGAACAGGCGCTTTTCGATGCGCTCCAACTCGTCGGTGCCAAGGATGGCGCTTCCCAGTTCGGCGGCGTCGGCGGCCTCGTCCGCCTGCCCCCGGATGGAGCGGATGGCATCGGCGACGATGTGCGAAGACAGGTGTTCCATGTCCGCG
This sequence comes from Niveispirillum fermenti, assembly GCF_048066175.1. Lineage (GTDB taxonomy): Bacteria > Pseudomonadota > Alphaproteobacteria > Azospirillales > Azospirillaceae > Niveispirillum > Niveispirillum fermenti. Next base: position 80,000 of record NZ_JBLTXA010000001.1, read on the forward strand.
TTGCGCCGACCGAGGTCCCTCGCGGCGGCCGTCCATTCCCACCAGGTCACGCCATCAAGCGCTAGGCCGTCCATGGCCGGCGGAACGCTGATCCAACCATCCGGCGTCTGGACGGAGACCCTTCCGAGGTCCCAGCGGCCAACTTTTACAGTCACCTCGCCCAGACCTGCCTTGCGACGCAGTTCCTGGAGTTCCCGCGACTGGTAGTGGATCCCCAGGATGCGGACGCCCTGGTTGGAGATCCGGCGCTGGCACGGAATGCCGAAGACGCAACGACGGGTATCGTCATCTGGAGGCGGCAGCACCCCGAACTGGGCGACCAGCCGATTCCAGGTCTGAAGCGGCGTTGCCCCCGCCAGTTCAGCATGCGGGCGATTATGATAGGCATCGACTACATAGCGGACGAGGGTGCGGTTAAGGGTTTCCAAGTTGACGCTGGCATGGCGTTCGGCGTCGTAGTCCCCCTTCTCCACGGGATTGGAAAAGGTCTGGCCCTGGAAGTACCGGGCGAACTCGCGCTGGAAAGTCCCGAAGACCCGTTCAATCCGACCGCGCAGTTCGGGGACACCCGCTGGCGGGTAATGGTCACCTGCACCAAGTGCCGCGATGGCCAGTTTCACCTGTTCCGCCCGGAAAGACGGGCCATTGTCCATGCTGACCGTCTCCGGAATGCCATGCATGTTCCACGGTGACCGGCAGCCGACCGCACCGGCGATTTCGGACTTGTCACGGACGACCATCTCCAACGTGGCAATGGCGCTCGCCGACGATGGCGCTGTCGTGAAGCGCATGGCCAGGATGCAGCGTGTCGCGCAGTCAATTGCGACCGACACCCAGACCCGGCCGATTGCGCCGATCTTCTCCCGCTGTTCGTCCGTCAGCAACTCCCAGATGCCGGACTTTGAGAGCAATACCTGGAGAGACACCTGCCATTCATCCATCTCCACGACTTCAAGGGGACGCCCCAAGGGGTCACGGCTATAGATAATGTTGAACTTCTGGCGTGCGGCTTCCGCACCGTACCGACCGGCGGTTACCGTGAACGGATCAAGGGTCCGGTTCAGATGCTTCCAGAATGTCTGGTAACTGATGCTTTCGATCGGCTCTAGGTTCGCGACCGACCGTTCCCGGTTCTTCTCGTCCAGGGCCATCCGATAGTCGCGGTAAATCATGATCTTGCTGTCACGGTTCGCGCTGGCATAGCGCCCGACATGTTGGTTAACCAGGGCCCAGGCATCGCCAGACTTCCGCGGAGTTCTGTTGCCGCGCCCCTTCGTGTTCGAGCAGAGCGCGACGGCGACGAAGCCGCCGTCGCGGAAATCGCGCAGCCAACGGCGCAGGGTGGACGGTGTAGGAGGAAGCGAGACATTGACCTGAACTTCGCATGAAGCCCGGCGGCCGGGACGACTGCCGGAACTGGTCGTACGGGTTGCCGTTGCCTCATCCCTCACGATCTGGGCATGGATTTCGGCAATGGCGATCTTCATCGAAACGTCAGATCGGGTGACGTCCTTCCGCTTCGCCTCCATTTCCATGAACATCTCGCAGTAGGCCTTGCGGCGCAGAATCCGGCGCTGTTCATCCTGGGGAAGGTCGAACAGCGCCACGTCCCGGCCCTTGGCACGGCGCGCTGCCGTTTCGGGAAGGTAGAACCCCTGCTTCACGATGAGGGTGCCGGCCTGGGCGAAACGGGCGATTTCGTCATGAGGCAGGAACTCGCGGACGTCGTTGTCCTCGACGCGGGCCAGGTGGTGGCCGCGATCGCTGGTGGAGACAGGCCGGTAGGCCTGGCCGTTCAGCAAGACCTGGTCATGCTTGGTGAGCCGATAGTGAACCACTGAATGCTGCATCATCATGATCCTTTCTGCTCAGGCAGCCATGGCGGGACGGTGGAGGCGGACCATCGCCAGGTCGCCGATATGCGTTCCGTCGGCGAGTTCCAGCCCACCCTCGTCGATCAGGTTGACGACGGCGTTCAGGGCACGGGCGGGCGGGAGGCCGGACATCGCAACCAGGCTGCGGATCGGCACGGTCCCCCGGACACCGGCGGCGACCTGCGACGTCACCTGCACATCCTCATCGTTGCGGCAGGCCCGTGCCCTGAGGATGTGGCGGGCGTCGGCGACCTTCGCCCGCGGAACGTGCTGTTCGGTACAGATCTCGAAACGGTCAGCGAAGCCGTCGCCCGTCTGCCGGCGGATAAGGGCGATGGTGTCCTCAATCCCGGAGGACCCGACCTTGGCGAGCGGCTTGACGGCATATGCGATCCGCGCGCCGGACACGGTCTCGACCAGAAAGTCGAACGTGTGCCGCGCAGCACGACCGTCCCGCCGGACATAGGCGATGGCGGGCGGCTGGTCATGGACGGCGACGATGCGCCGGTCCGTCAGCAGCAGGTAGGCGAGGTCGCGTTCGAGGGCGCTCTCATAGACGACCGCCCTGCCCGACACGGGATCGTGGATCGATCCACGGCACGAGAAGCGGCTGTTGGCTGCCGGCTTCCTCGACGCGATGGAAGGGAGCGGCGGGTTCCATACCCCGTCCGCGGTCTTGCCACCGACCGGCTGGTCGGGACGGAGAGCGTTGTCCTGATCGGAGGGCCTGATCGAGAAGAGATCCAGGCCGGCACGCTTGGCATGGAGATGTTGGGAAACGAGATACTGGCGCATGATCGCCTCATCGGGCTGCCGGCAACCGCATCACGGTTTGAACCGGCCGAACATTGGGGCCATCGAGGCAAAGGGAGGGCGGCGCTGTCAGAAACGACGGCGTTCGGAAACCCAGACCCCGACGGTGGCGGGCAGGCAGAGCAAGGCTCAGCCTATGAGGCGCGCCGGACGACCGTCGGTGGAATGGATGGTGGCGTGAGGGGCGGTGGGGGCCGTGCTCATTGCACGGCCCCAGCGTCATGCGACATGGAGGCGACGATCTCCTCCACCTCGGCCCCGGTCAGGGTACCGCGGTCGAGCAGCAGGTCGGCGACGGCATCCAAGGCAGAGCGGTGGCGGTGGAGCAGATCCTTGGCCGCCTTGTACTGTACTGAAAGCTCGGCCTCGACCTGAGCGGCGAGGGTCGGATCCTGGCGCAACATCGCGGCGACGTTCTGCGGGGAGACCTCGCCCTTCCAGGCCAGACCGTCGCCGAAGCCGTAGGAGCCCAGCATCTGCGCCGTCAGGGCGGTCGCCTTCGCCAAGTCGCTATCGGGATGCCCGCCGGAACCGTTCGCGGGCATCCCGTAGACGATCTCCTCGCCGGCGCGGCCGGCGAGCGTCACGCGGATAAGGGCCCGCATCGACGCGCCTGTTTCCAGGCCGGACGACCGGAAATGAGCGCCGGAGTGGTTCGGCAGGACGGTGACCGACCGCAACTGGCCGGGCAGTTCAAGCGCACCGGCCACAGCATGGGCCGCCTCATGGACGGCGATCCTGCGCTGATGGTGGATCGGCAAATTCAGCGCGGGAGAAACCTGGGCGAGAAGGTCCGCGATGATCATCTGGCGGCCTGCCCGGCGCGCGAGACGTTTGGCATTTCGCACCCAGAACTCGACATCGGCGCCAGTCCCGCCCAAGCCTGCCGCCGCGACATCGGAGAGGTCAGCGTCAGGAAGATGGCGGTGGCCGAGATGCTCCCTCAGGATGCCCGCCAATGCGAGTTGGTCCGGCGGAAATACGGGGATAACGCGGTCGAAACGGCCGGGCCGGAGAAAGGCCGGGTCGATATTCAGCGTATTCGCCACCCCCAGGATGATGACACGGTGTTTGACCGCTTCGTCAATCCTTTGCAGGGCCTCGTTGACGACCTGGATACTGTACTCCCTGTTCCGACCTTCCATCTTGTCCCGGACGCCGAATGAGTCGGCTTCCTCCAAAAGGAACAGGCAGCCGCCGAGAGCTTGCGCCTGCTCGAAGCTTTCGCGCATTGCTTTGAGCATGTGGCCTTGGTGACCTGCCGACTGCCACTGTCCGTAGGAACCGATCACCAGCGGGAGCCCCGCGCTTCTCGCCAGGCGCGCCGCAAAGGTGCTCTTGCCAGTACCAGGCGGTCCGACAAGCATGCATCCCTTGTCAATCTCGTCGGCGGACAGGATCCCGGCGTTATAATCGGCCAAATCCTTGATCAGGTTACGGGCCCACTCCACTGCCTCGTCCATGCCGCTAAGCCCGTCCAGGGTCGGGCCGTCGATGACAGGCATTCGAACCTTCGCCTCCGCCAAGCGCGCCAGGCGTTCGATCCACTGGTCGGCACCTTCGTCGAACCGGTGAGCGAAGCGGAGGTCGGTAGGCGTCAGAAGCCGGCACAGCCGATCCGGTACGGAAACATCCGGCCGAACGCCGAACGCAGCCGCCGCCGCGTCAGCCAACACGGCAGCGTCGACCAAGGGGATCGAAACCTGATGATCGGCACCGTTCCGGACGATCTCAGGGGCCTTGGCTTCAGGCGGAACCAATACGAGAACGCCCTTTCCGTCATCGAGGGCCCTGATGATGCCAAACTCGACGGAGTTGTCGCCCAGGGAGGCCCTGTCGAGGTCGTCGACGATCAACCACTCGTCGTACACCCGCTGCGACTGAAAAACGTCAGCAGGCCCCTCGGCATCGGTGTTAGGAATGCCATCCTGCCCCTCCCGCAATTCTGCAGCGGCTGCCTCCATTTCACGTTGAATGGATGCATTCACGCGATCACGAAACGCCTGGGAAATCGCCGGCACCCATGCCGGCGAACCAATGTTCACGACAACGACTTGCCCCGGCTGTTCAATGGCGGCCGCCGCCTCCGGCTTGCTGGCAAGAGCGCGATCCAATAGGACGGATGCCGTGGCGGCGTATGGGGTCGGCCGATCGGCATTGTCGGGCTCGACCGCGTCGGCGGCCTTCTCGGCGTCGAGATGCTCAACGATCTGCTTGTTGTAAGCCTTTGATAAAGCAGACAGCGTGGTGGGCGGTCGGTCAAGCTGCGAAGACATGGTGATACCTGCCTTGTCCAAAGTCGTCGGACCTTCGGCACAGAAGTGCGAAGGCGGCTACGCTTTGCGCAGGTCACAAGGACGGATGTCAGGAAACGACCGTGTTCCTTGCGCCTACGCGGCGCAGCATATCTTTCCCGACGCCAAGGACATGGCCGGAGCCATCGTGGCGTTCACGTCGAGGTGGAGGTGGAGGATATGTGAGGAAGCATTTGTCATAGCCATATAGTTGCTTGAGCGGGGTAGGATGTCAATCCCAGAATTCCGGAACGGTTGAAAAACTCTATCCGCCCTGCCCTGCACCGGATTCCAGGGCTGCCAGGGGCCTCTCCTGGCAGCTGTTGTCCTACCCATGCGGCCGGACAGGGCAGCGATTACAACGGTTACGTGGCCGGCAACGGGATCGGGCGGTGAAGCAGTTCACCACTGACATTGACTAAATAGGATAACATAAAATAATAAATACAATTATGGAGAGTCTAATGCCGCCACTAAGCCGCCGTCGCACGATTATTACAAACGATGATCCCGCGTTGGACGAAATGAGGCTGGGGCAGGCGTCTGAAATCCATAATGTCAACGTTGCCGGCAAGCGGACCAGCCTTCGGCTGCGCGGAATTGAATGGGAGAGCCTGCGCCTCATCGCCCAGCGTGAGGGTTGCGACCTCTCCCACGTCGCCACGGAGATCGACAAGCGCCGCGGCGATACGTCCCTTGCCGGTGCGCTGCGGCTGTTCGCGATCGCCTATTTCCGGGAACTGCTGCGTCTCAAGGAGGATGTTGCAGGTTTCAGCCCGGTCCAGATCCTCCAGGCGCTGGCAGGGCCCCAGGACAATATCGGGGCGGATGCGGTACACGGCGGTCGCGACCTGGCACCGGCCTGATCACGGCGATGATCAGCCCCAGTCCCAGATCATCGGCCTTGCCGGCTTGGCGGTGGAGACATGTTCCTGTACCGGAATCGGGGGCGGGCCTCCGGCGTTTGGCAGCGACCAGCCGGAAGGGACTGCCGACGAAGTCTTCCCCCGATATGGTATGCGGTACCGTCGTGCCTTTCTCCTCGAACTCGTCCATGGCGATCTCCGTATATTATAGAACAAAAATGGAACATCTGCCAAGCGCCAGAAAAAACGCGGCCCGCGGTTGAACGGTCACGGAATAACCGGTAGCCCTGGCTTACGCCATCGCCTGGGAGATCCGCATGCGCCGCCTGCCCCTGCTCGCCGCCGTCCTGGCCGCTACGTTGCCGGTCGCCGCGATGGCGAAGGACACCGTCAAGATCGCCACGTTCATCCTTGGCGGCCCCGTCGCGCGCCACGCCAAGGAAGGTTCCTTCGGGGTCCTGGTCTATTCCGAAACGTCCAGGGACGATAAGAAGCGGGTCAGCGACCACTGCCCTGTTTCGATCGAGATTCGATGAAGTTTCCGCCCCGTATATCCGGCGCAGCCGGTGCGCTGGCAATCGCGTCCGTTGTGGCCTTCGTCGTCGGCGTTGCTGCGCTGCTGGCGTCGATCTTCTGGATGGGATCGGTGCTCTTGCCGTTGGGGATCGCGGGCATCGTGGGCGGATGGCTGCTGTTCGAACATTCGATGCAGCACATCGCCAGGGAGAACGGCATGGATGCCGGTAGATGATAGTAGCGGCTGTATTTCACGGCAGGTCGGTTAATGGGGGCTTTACAGCCCCCATTTGTGCCGCGGGTTTACTGGACGACTACCCAACCTGAATCAGCCCGTGTGAATTTCATTTCCGTCGTACCTCCCGCGTTGTTGAGCCAAGGTCCATCAACACGAACCGTAACCGTGCAGGCGAAGACGGCGCTTCCATTGACCTTGGCACAACTCAGTTTCTTGAATTCACGCAGCACCATCTGCTGCCCACCTCCAGCTGCCTGGGTCGCCTCATTCGCCTTGTCGAACTGGGCCCGGATCGCATTGCGCATGTCATCCTCCCCCGGCTCACCGTTGCCGCACCCCGCCATCGTCAGCAGCGGCACCAGGGTCAGCACCCGGCAGTATTTCAAAATATTGCTCATTTCATCTCCTTCATTCGTGGTCAGTGGTCGAATTGAACCGGCCCCACTTGCCTGGTCATCGCCAGGCCCGTCGGGACGTTGTGAATGCGGTGGTCGGAAGTCGGCCCTCGACTGCAATGTCTGGGGCCTACCTCAATCAGCCGAACGAATGGCCGCACGCCTTGAGGTTCGTCGCGAACTCGTCGTAGATCGTCTCCACAAGGTCCTCGTGAAGACCGGAAACAAGGGTTTCTCGCCGAGATCCATAAATCAGGTAGATGCAATAGCCATATTGGCGCACGAAATCCGCATTAGCGATTTGGCTGGCGTTTTGGGTACCGGCGGCGAAGGCCCCAGCCGCACCGGAACCATAGAAGGCGGCCGATGGTGTTCCCTTAGGCGGGGTAGTCAAGCCCCATCCAATGGCCCGCACATGATCAACATCGAAAAGTTTCTCTGCCTGCGGGATGGAGATCCGTTGGGCATTGATCTCAATTCGGGTCGTTGCAATGTGACCGCCCCGTTTAAAGAGCAGCCAAATAATATAGAACACGCCCACAAAAGGCATGATTGCTGAAATAAAGGCCAGACCAGAATATGGAGATGCTGTTGAGGCTACAACGATGGGCAGAATGATCAGAAAAATCAAGGAAAGAAAGATTTTCCCTCTCCTTGATTTCTTTACGAATACATCCATGATGATCTTGTCACCTTCCTTTGTGGTCTTGTAGTCATAGGCCGGCTCAGTGGCCTGCGGCGTGCGGGCGGGATCGCGGAGAGACATCTGATGCATCCTTGGGCTAAGGCTTCTGATGGCTGGTGGTCGCCGTTGCGCGCCGATCAGCCGGAATAGGTCCATTCCAGGCCACCATCGTTGAACGCCAGGAACTCGACGTTCAGGTATGTGTCCGCGTCGTTGCCGCCGGAGACCTTCAATCTGTCGTAGGGCTGACGGACGATGGAATGGGCGCCACGCGAACCGGACAAGCCGCCGACATCTACGCCTCGCCTGCTGTCAACGTAATAATTGTAGTTCAGCGTCACCGCCGATCCGACCCCAACGCCGAACGGGTAGTAGCGCGTCGGCGGCGCACCGGGGGTCGCGCGCGTTTGGTCGGTGGAGGATGAGCCCACGCAGCATGGGCAGCCACCCGGGTGGGGCGGTAACGAATCGTTCTCGTTGGTAGGCAAGACTTGTACCTCCTTTGCAAAAGGACAAGCGCAACCGTCCGCCGCCGGCCTGGCGCCGGGACGGTAGATACGTACAGCAAAGGTTGCACGCCCAGCCTATTCCCCCCGCCCGGGTAGCTACTCCCAGGTGTTGGTGGGGTGTTTTATTCAGCTGGCCGCCCGACATAGGGGCTGTGCCTTTGCTTCACGCGCAGTTGCGCCCCCACCTCCGGTATCTAGCCGGGTGTAGGTGGTACATAATATGCCACGGATGGGAACGCACATGGAACAGGTTTCCATGGGGGAACGGCCATGTCGCCGCCGGACGGTGAAGCCGTTCATAGGATGCCACGCCGGTATCAGCCTATGCTTCCTGCAGTTCGGGAGTGGAGGTCCATATGTTCCGACAGGCGGTGTTCGGCTTCCTCGTCCTGTTTCTTGGCGCCTTCCCCGCCGGCGGGGAGCAGCCTGCCCGCCCGCTGGCGAATTTCGACAAGGCGAAGGTCGTCGCCAGGGACAGCATCTATGCCGACCGTCGCATCGACTATTACTGCTCGTGCAGCTACACGCCGAAGAACGCATCGGGGGGCGTGATCGACAAGGCCAGCTGCGGCCTGGTCAGCAGTTCGTCCATCGCGACGCGCCTGGACTGGGAGCACGTCGTCCCTGCCTGGTTCTTCGGCAACAAGCGGTCCTGCTGGGCTAAGGTCGGGTGCAAGCCCGGCGTCGAGGGGCGGGAATGCTGTGAACGGACCGATCCCGAGTTCAAGCAGGTGGAGGCGGACCTGCACAACCTCGTCCCGTCGGTCGCCCTGCTGAACGTCGTCCGGTCCAACCACGCCTACGGCATGGTGGAGGGCGACCCGAGGAAATACGGCCGGTGCGAGTTCGAGATCGGCGGGAACCCGAAGCGGGTCGAGCCGCCCCAATCCGTGCGCGGCGACCTGGCCCGCGTCTGGCTCTACATGATCGACACTTATGGCGTTGAGGTCACGGAGGCCGACCTGGCCGTCCTAAAGCTGTGGTCGCTCGCCGATCCGGTGGACGAATGGGAACGGCTGCGCGACCGCCGGATCGAGGCCGCCCAGGGCAACTTCAATCCCTATGTGCGGAATGCCGCGCCCTGAACCTAGCGGCTGGAAAGGATGGACGACGATGCGGATTTTATTGGCCGGCCTACTGGGTGCCATGCTGACTATCCCGACGCTCCCAGCCGCGGGCCTCAGCCAGACCGACGAGCAGGTCCGGCAGGCGCTGATCCAGCAGTCGATCGCCAGCTATCCCGGCAACTGCCCCTGCCCTTACAACACTGCCGCCAACGGCAGCCGGTGCGGGAAGCGCAGCGCCTACAGCAAGCCAGGCGGCCACGCGCCGCTGTGCTTCCCCCAAGACGTGACGGACAAGATGGTCGAGGACTATCGGCGGGCGAACGGGGCCAAGCCGAAGTAACGCCCACATCGGTTCGTCGGATTCCGATTGAAATAGCCGCCGAACGAAGAAAGTTCGGTCATAGGGCTGATGCGCGTTCGCATACGACAGGATTTGTCGTCCCGCTCATCCACAGTGCAGTCAGCGGCCAAGGTGAGCCGTGTCATGGCAAGAGGATGAAGCATGAGTAAGGGCAGTAAAGGCGGCGGTAGCTACCGCAGCGCAATCAGCGGGCGGTACGTCACCGCCAAGCACGGCAAGGCCAGCCCCCACACGACGGTGCGCGAAAGCGCCGGTTCGGGTGGCGGCAACGGCAGCCACTACCGGAGCGCCATCTCGGGGCAGTACGTCACCGACGCCTACGGGAAGGCCCACCCCAAGACCACCGTCAAGGAGAGCTAACCATGGCCAAGCGCTATGTCCGTGCCACCGGCAAGAACTCGCAGGGCGACATCACCTCCCTGTGCAACTCCGGTGAAACCTGGTCGCCCCGCAGCAAGGCGAACGCGATCAGCGACATCGAGACCGGGACCCACGAATACTGGGTCAACTGGTTGAACTCGCCGGAGACGCAGATCAGGGTGGTGAACGGCCCCTCGGGCAAGTACCTCAGGACTGATCGCGACAGCACGTCGCGCAACAACCTGGACGACCTGCCCGACTGCTGATCGACATCTCGGGGCCGAAGCATCGCTTCGGCCCCCGTCTTCTTTAAGGGCTGGTGTCAAGGCAACGCAGCAAAGTCAGAACGCCGATAGCCATCCACCATCTTTACGAGTTCAGGAGGGGAGATCACCTCCACGGCGTCCCCCCACATATATAGGTGCCAGCACATTTCCAGCAGGCCGGCCGCGCGGAACTTCACGATGAGGGATCCATCGGCTTCGAACTCGACGGTCTGCGCCGGGTGGAAAACAAAGCCTTGCGCCTGCTGTGCGGCCTTCGGAGCGAATTTCCACACCACGTCATGTATACCGTGGGGATCTTCATAGGAGCCGAAGCAGCGTTGCGCGTGCTCAGCGAGATCGAAACCCTCCTTCCTCAGGAAAGGGTCCGACAGGACGGTCGCCTCTTCTATGCAATCGACGCGATAATGCTGCACATCGCCGCCGGATTTTCCCAGATCGATCGCGACGAGATAGCGTCGGGCCCCCAATAACAGCCCGTGCGGGGCAACTATCCTGTCCCGCGCCGCGATGTCCTTCTTACCCCGATAACGGATGCGCAGCTTGGACGCCCCCTTGAGGGCGGTGGAGATCGCAAGGTCTACAGCCTCCTCGCTGGTAGGCCTGGGACCGGGGCGTGCCGCATGGCCCAGAGCCATGAGCAGCGCTTCCTCGTCGGCCTCGATGCGTCGACTGCGGTCGGTCGGGATGAGGGCCAGTATCTTGGCGTGCAGGCCCCGCAGAGCCTTGGCATGATCGATTCCCGCGCTTTTGGCCAGGGAGGCTTCTGCCAAACTCAATGCCGCGAGTTCCTCAGCCGTGGGATTCAAGAGCGGCGCGATACCGGACCTTGGCAGGTACCAGCGTGAGCATCCCGGGTCATCGTCATCGTTGCGCTTTTCGAGTTCCGGGAAGAGGTCGCCCAAAGCCTGGATCAACCTCTGCGCGGTCCGATAGTTGCGTTCCAGCATCGCCTCGATCTCTTTCAGGCTGACGCCCCTCATCGATGTTGCCTTCGCTGCAACCCTCAATAGCTCGACCGCATTCCGGTAAGACATTCCCTGCTCCTGAACACGCGGTACTTTCAGCCGCCTGCTGCAATCATGATGCGGGATTGGTAGGATGGAGTCGAGATTGAGGTAGCCCGTTTGGGGAGAGCGGTAATGCTGAACTACCAGGGAAGGACGATCTTCTCGGCGAGTGATCTCGTCAACTTCATGGGCTGCTCACACGCGACGGTACTGGATTCCCGCAACCTCGTCACGCCGACCACGTTCGCTCCGGATGACGAAACGGCCGTCCTGCTCCAGGAGAAAGGCATCGAGCACGAGCGCACCTATCTCCAGCGCCTGCGCGACGAAGGGCGCACGGTCGTGGAGATCCCAGCGGACGGCACCTTGGAGGAACGTGCCCAGGCAACGCGGCGGGCGATGCGCGCAGGCCCCGACGTCATCTACCAGGGTGCCTTCCTTGCAGGGCGCTGGCATGGCTATTCCGACTTCCTGCTGAAGGTCGACGGCATCGACTCATCGCTGGGGTCGTTCGCCTACGAGGTGGCCGATACCAAGCTTGCCCGGACGGCGAAGCCGAAGCACCTGATGCAGCTCTGCGTCTACGCTGAGATGCTGGCAGCCGTGCAAGGCGTCATCCCGCCGCGCATGCACGTCGTCCTAGGGACCGGAGTGGTCGAAACCTTCCGCACGGACTCGGTGCTGCATTACTTCACCTTCGCCCGGCGCCGCTTCGAGGCGTTCGTGGACGCCCTGCCCGCCGTGTCAAGCGGCGACCCGTGCAGCCACTGCACCTTCTGCCGGTGGGCCGACCGCTGCGACGCCGAGTGGGAGGCCGCCGACCACCTCTCGATCGTGGCCGGCATGGGACGCAGCCAGGTCGCGGCCCTGCGTGAAGCGGGCATCAACGACATCAGCGCGCTGGCAGCGCTGCCCGCCGGTACCAGGATCCCCGGCATCCAGCCCGGCACGGTCGCCAAGCTCTCTGCCCAGGCCCGCCTCCAGGCTCACTACCGCCGGACCGGCGAGCAACAGTTGGAGTTGCTTCCGCCGGCACCGGGCCGTGGCTTCGCCCGCCTCCCCCAACCCAGCGAAGGCGACATGTTCTTCGACATGGAGGGGGACCCGCTGTTCGACGGCGGGCTGGAGTACCTTTTCGGGATCGTCGCCATGGATGGCGGCGTGGACCGTTTCGATGCCTTCTGGTCCCATGACCGCGACGGCGAGAAGGTGGCGTTCGAGCAGGCGGTCGATTTCATGACGGCCCGCATCGCGCGGTATCCCGGCGCCCATATCTACCATTACGCCTCGTACGAAGAGACGGCCCTGAAGCGGCTGGCCATGTACCACGGGACCCGCGAGAACGAGGTGGACGACATCCTGCGCGGCAACCGGCTGGTAGACCTCTACAAGGTCGTGGCGGAATCCGTCCGCACGTCGGAACCCCGCTATTCCATCAAGAACATGGAGGCCTTCTACCTGCCCGGCGGTCGCCAGGGGGAGGTCAAGACCGCCGGCGACAGCATCGTCATCTATGAGCGCTGGCGGCGCCTCGGCGGCGACCAGCTGCTCCGGGAGATCGCCGACTACAACGAGGTCGATTGCCGATCCACGAGAGGGTGCCGCGACTGGCTGCTATCGCTCCGGCCGCCGGGGACGCCGTGGTTCACCGGACGTACGGTGACGCCCATCACCCCTGAGAAAACGATGGAGCGGCAGGAAGCGGAAGAACGCACGCAGCGCCTGGCCGACGCCTTGGTGGCTGGCAACGATGAGCCATGGCGGCAGCTGCTCGCGGACCTGTTGGAATTCCATCGGCGGGAGGCGAAGCCAACCTGGTGGGCCATGTTCGCGCGCCAGGACATGGACCATGACGCCCTGCTTGAAGACGCGGAATGCATTGCCGGCCTCCAGCCGCATCCGACGATCCGGCCCCGGGCAGAAGGAAAGTCTGCCGTCTACGCCTTCACCTTCCCGGCGCAGGACTTCAAGATACGTGTCGGTGACAAGCCGGTACGTTCGGGCACCCTTGAGCCGGCCGGCGAGATCATATCGCTCGACGAGGACAACGGCGTCATCGAGTTGAAGCTGGGGCCCAGTAGGTCACCTATAGTGCCGGGAAGCGCCCTGATCCCCGAGGGTCCCGTGGGCGACAAGGTCCTGCGCGCCGCGATCTACCGATACGCGGAGGATGTCGCCAGGGGCGGCGTAAAGTATCCCGCCGTAACCGCGATCCTGCGCCAGGATCGGCCGCGGTTCATGGGCAGGCCGCCGAACCAGGCCGTCGTGCCGGAGGGGATGGACGCCACCACCGGGATGGTTGAAGCCCTTCGGGTATTGGACGACAGCTACCTGCTTGTGCAGGGCCCTCCGGGCGCGGGCAAGACCTATTCGTCGGCCCAGGCGATCGTCGCGCTCCTCGCCGCCGGGAAGCGCATCGGGGTGGCGTCCAATTCGCACAAGGCAATCAACAACCTGCTGAAGGAGGTGGAGGCGATGGCCACCGCCCAAGGGCTGCGTTGCCAGGGCATGAAGAAGTCGTCGCGAGAGGACCAGGTGCTCGGCACCGGGGGCTGGATCGAGGACGTGATCGGCGGAAGCGGCAGCGGGGTGCTTCCCCACCATCGGCTGGCCGCCGGCACGGCCTGGCATTTCGCGCGGGAGGAGTTGGACCAGGCGTTCGACTACCTGTTCATCGACGAGGCAGGCCAAGTGAGCTTGGCGAATATCGTGGCCATGGGCATGGCCGCCCGCAACATCGTGCTGGTTGGGGACCAGATGCAGCTCTCCCAGCCGATCAAGGGCACGCATCCCGGCGGCAGCGGCCAGTCGGCACTTGATCACCTCCTGGAGGGACATGCGACGGTGCCGGCCGACCAAGGGGTGTTCCTGCCGATCACCCGCCGCATGCACCCGGACTTGTGCCGGTTCATATCCGAGGCGATGTACGACCGGCGGCTGGAAGCTGAGCCGAGCACGGCCAACCAGCGTGTCGAGGTCGACGTCTCGAAGGACCCGGAAGCGCTTGCCCCGGCGGGGCTGCGCTTCGTCAAGGTCGAGCATGCTGGATGTACTCAGCGGTCGGAAGAGGAAGCGGCTCGGTTGGATACCACCTACCGGGCGCTGCTCGGCGGCCACTGGACCGACCGAAATGGAAGACGCCATTACATCGGGGTGGACGACATCCTGGTGGTCTCTCCCTACAACATGCAGGTCGATCTGTTGAAGCGCGTCCTGCCGGAGGGGGCACGGGTGGGCACGGTGGACAAGTTCCAGGGCCAGGAGGCGGCTGTCGTCTTGGTGTCGATGGCGACATCGTCTGGAGATGACCTGCCGAGGAACATCGAGTTCCTTTACAGCCGGAACCGGCTCAATGTGGCTGTGAGCCGAGCACGATGCTTAGCGGTCATCTATGCAAATTCACGGCTGCTTGAGGTTTCTTGTTCGAAGATAAGGCAAATGGAGCTGGTAAATGGTCTTTGCTGTGCCCAGCAATTCGCTACCATGACATTCAGATAGAAAGTATTTTTCCCTGACAGCGCGAGGACAAACGCCAAGGATCTATTTGGCCACTGCTAATGTCATTCACGAAAAACGCTATTAACTCTCATATCTGGAAACTCCCGATATATAGCGCTAACCAACTGGGTAAAACCAAGAGAAACGATCCACTTACCGAGTTGGTGGAAGTAACTCAAAAAAGCCGGCTGGAGCCGGTCGGCGATTATTGCAGCTTCAGCCTTACCCTCACTCGTCAGCCGATACGTGCGCGGACGTCCAGTCGCTACACTCACCAACCCCTTGGTTGCCAAATTATCAATAGCGTCGTATACGCTGCGGTCGAATGGCCCGTAGTCGTAAGGAACAAAATTGAATTTTGGACCGCCAAATGCGGGTGAGGCCTTTCGGTCTATCAGGAAAAGCATTTTCATGATCTGGATGGGAGACGCGCTACCATCGGGCATGGCGGCGAGAGCCACCAAAGCAGCATCTTCCTGTGAAAAATCTGTCATTCCTCCCGAGCCTCTGGGCGTTGCATGGATGCACCCTATATGTGATAACGTCAGGCTTCAATAGTATCTAGGACAGGGCAAAATGTCTCTCACAGAGAATGCAAGCGGTAGAGATAATGCTGCCAGCTGGCTCTCCGACACAATGCGAATTACCCTTTTTGGTGAGCCTCAACGGTGGGAGTTCCCAAACGGGAGCCTGACAGAGATCTTGTTTGGCTCACCTCCAGAAATGGAGCAGACCTCACGCCGGGGCGCAACGGAGACTCGGCTAGAGGCCACTAAGCATGAGGGCTTCCAAATTAACATCGTCCGTCAAGGCGGGCGAATAGATATTCACGTACTGACAGATGAAGTATTCGACGATTCATCATCAATGATAAGGCCAATTAATGATTTTGCCCCTGTCATTAATAGAATAACAAAAGAAATAAATAAGATTTCCACATCATTTTCTCGAGTTGGAGCGGGGGCTAGTCTTATTCAACCACAAAGCGATACTGTTGAAGTGTATAAAATCTTGAAGCAGCGATTTCCATGTTTATTAGTTGATACAGATAACTGTGATGATTTTCTATATCAAATCAATCCTTATACCATTGATGAAGATATTAGACTTAATCATTTGGAGCGATGGTCACACGGAGTTTTTGAACGCATTGACATCCCTGTTATGGGGGGGGGCTTTGAGGGCGGGAGCATCCAAAGCCGATTGGTAGGCGTAAAACTTGACCTTGATTATAACACCGGAGTCGATTTACGATTGAATCTCGATGCCAATCGAGCCTCTTCATTACTAGAGAAGCTCGTCGTATCAATGTTCGAGCGGATGGATGGGTTATGATGCTCGGAATTGGGACTTTACTTGGACCTAAAAGTCGTTTTATTAACCGATCCCCGCAGCACGGCACCTTCCGCGCGCTTCGTGATGATGAGGCGTATGCTTCTGACGTGGACGACATCGTCTCGTTCACTCATGTTTATTCGGGAGGAGTGCAGCGTATTTTTAAGTCGTCTCCCGAATTTTCTACTTTTTTAGTTGGAGAGGTGCGCGATACTGCAATTAACTGGTCTTTCAACGACGTCAGCTTCTCGTCAGCATTGGGTTCTTACAACACGAAGGTCCCAGCGTGGGTTTCCGCAATGTACGATGCGAGCCTTCAGTCAGTTGAGGACGAAGATATTCTCGCGATGTTCGATGCACTAGAGGAAGCAATTTACACGGATCTCGCCAAGCTTGACCGGGAATTGGCATATATTGACGTTCACCGGTTGGCGCCGGAATTCATAGTCGGTATACCTCGAGCTCTTTTTCCGTTGAATGGACACCTTCTAAATTGGCAGCCTTACGTTAAGAGAGCTTGGTTTGCCTTGGCAAATAGAAAATTGGACGTGAGCGAGCTCCTTCAGGGACTTCTTTGACCAGATGCTGAACAACCCCACTTCTATCCCCTTTGATCGAGCTGATTCGATTGGCTTTGTTATCCGTCGAATCTCGGGTGATCAGTGGCATACGGGTATGCTCTACATCCATGAAGGCAAAGCTCGTTTACGGCATCTATGCAGCCACAATCACCTTGAGGATGAGCCTGCGGAAGAGCTGCACTATCTCTGGACAGAGGTAGCGGCTATTGGTTCGATAAATAAACGGCTCATCGCATTGCGTCTTGGAAAAGGAGGAAAAAACAAAGTACCTTATGGTGTAGGTTTTCTGGATAATGGCCATTACTTGGACAAACAAACTCTTCATTACACTAAGACCGAACTAGGTATGGGCCTCACTTGTGCAACGTACGTGATGGAAATTTTGCATACATTCGGATTCAAACCATTTACCATATCCGAGTGGACTCCAAATGATGGTGACGTTCATTGGCAGCGATCTATTTTGCAATACTTTAAACAATGCCATCCGGATGCTGAAAAGCATTTTGAGACGGAACAACAAAATATCGGTTCGCCGCGATTTCACCCACAACATGTGACGGGCGCAGGGCATGCAGAAGAATGGCCTGTTTCCAAAACAGACGCGGAGCTTTTAGCAACACAAGTGACCATTAATTACAATGCAGTATTTCCCCAACCGCTAATGCATTAACAGTATGCTGCCCGTCACTCAAATTAATACTTGCTGGATACACCATACTAAAAAATCTGAACGGATGTACCACAAATGGCCGCTGACTGGACTGACGCGGAGAACGACGCCACCGTCGCGGACTACTTCACGATGCTCGATGCCGACATTGCCGGCCGGCCCTACAGCAAGGCCGATCACAATCGCCGGCTCCGAGCGGTGATCGACCGGCCGCGCGGCGCCATCGAGTTCAAGCACCAGAACATCAGCGCGGTCCTGGTGGGCCTCGGGAAGCCATGGATTCCCGGGTACAAGCCAGCGTCCAACTACCAGATGTCGCTCGAACCCGCGGTGGTGCGATGGCTGGAACGACATCCGAAATGGCTTATGCCGACAGCCCCGGACATGACGGTCGAGTTCCAGTCCTTGCCGATCAGCGAGAACGACATCCTGCGGATTCTCCCGCCGCCCACGCACAGCAACGCGCCCCCGCTCCCCGAGATTGGCCGGATGGCTGCCATCGCCAGGAAGTACGACGTGGCAGGGCGCGACGCGCGCAACCGGGACCTTGGCGAAGCGGGCGAACAGCGCGTGCTGGCCCACGAAAGGGCCGCCCTGCTCTCGGCTGGCAGGACGGACCTGGTGAACGGGATCCGCTGGGTATCCCACCTCGACGGCGACGGGGCCGGCTATGACATCAGGAGCTTCGACGCCGACGGCCGCAACCGGCTGATCGAGGTGAAGACGACCAACGGCTGGGAGCGCACGCCCTTCCACGTCACGCGCAACGAACTGGCCGTTGCCGACGAACGCCGCGACGAATGGTGCTTGGTGCGGCTCTGGAACTTCGCGCGGGAGCCCAAGGCGTTCGAACTGCGCCCACCACTGGAGGCGCACGTGTCGCTGGTGGCGACCAGCTTCCAAGCAAACTTCCTGTGAAGCTTCTGGGACCGACGCGCTAGAATATCCGACGCACGAAGAAATCGACCCGGTTCACGCCGTGCCAGGCCGGCAGCGGATGAGTCGACGCAGGGAAGACGGGGCTGCCGCGTAGGCCGTCCACATAATTCCTTAGGCTGTCGGCCGCCCTTGATCCCTGCCAGTGCAGGAAGGCCAGCACGAAGAGGCCATGCGTGGCGAGGCCGGCCCCCTGCATGGCCTCCAGCCCGGCGATGTTCCTTTCCCAGTCCCGGACCTGCTGGGCGGGCCTGCTGGACGCCTCCTTCCCGGCCCAGGCGATCTTGACCCCGATCGCGATCCTGTCGTCGCGCCGGACGGCCAGCATGTCGCACCGGGCATCGCTGCCCGCCGGCGACACACCGGCCTGGACCGTCCAGTCGTCCTCGCTCAGCGAACGGTACAGGGCGAACTTGAGCTGCTCCTCGGTCGGTCTCGTATCCCGGTGCCCAACCATGGGAACGAAGCGAAAGTCGCTGACCGCGCGCCCTATGCCGGCCCGGATCGCGTCGACCGGGAGCCCCTGCGCCGCCTCGACGGCGGCGGCCCTGGCGCGGGACGCAGCCTCGATGTGTTCTCGGGCGAGCATTTCGCCGAAAATGCGGGCGAGCTTGCTGATGCTCTCCTCCGCTGCGGCGGCGTCGTAGCCCTCGTCGCAAAGAATAAGGTTCAGACGCGACTCGTCAGCCATGGATCGCCCCCGTGTCGTCGTCGATGTGGCCGTGGCCTAGCCAGTTACAGCGCGGGAACGGGCATGCGGAAGAAGGCCGTCGGTACGTACGCCGTCAGCGCCGTCCGAGCCGATGGGCTTCGCGGGCGATGTACCCAATTTCCGCCTTCGCGGATAACGCCCTCCTCGGGCAGGCGCCACCCTCCTGGCGCTTCGCGCGCCGAAAACAAAACGCAATGAGGCCGGTTACAGACTTCGCCGCGGTCAAGGGAGCAGGGAAGCGCCCCATTTCCAATCAGGCAACCCAAATGTCCCTGCGCCTCCACCGGATCATCGCCGACTACGTCCGCCTTCGGCTTGAACCCATCATGCCGCCGCGGGAGGTCATGGCCCTGCGCGACCACCTGCTGGGGCTGGCGCGGGAAAGGCGCTGGCCGGCCAGGTCGGGCGGCGGCTTCGACTACCAGGCCATCGCCGCGGCGGCCGGCGTCCCTCCTTCCACGCTGCTCGACGCCAGGGCGCAGCTGAAGCCGCTGCTGGACGCCATCGTGCGGGAACTGCCCAGCCCGGCCGTCGCGAAGCCGAAGCGGGCCGTCCGGAAGGTGGCACGCAAGCTGGCCCTGGCCATTCCGAGGGCGAAGCCCTTGGCCGCCCCAACGCAGGAGCCGCCGAGGGCAAAGACGCCGTCCGTGCCGCCGGCCCCGGCCCGGAAGCGCGGGCGGCCGAGGAAGGATGCGCCGGTCGTCGCGCCGGTGGCCAAGGCCCGGCGCCGGGGGCGCCAGCCCGCCCCGGTTGTCCAGTTTCCACCCGCGCTGTGGCCCGAGGCGCGCACCTTCGCCGACTTCCATCGGGAGCTGGACCAGCAGGCCCGGCGGCATGACGACAACAACCATGTGCTCCAACGGGCCCTCGCCGCCGCCGGCGTCGCGGTCAATGTCTCCACGATCCGCAACTGGCGCAGCGGGGTCCGCCATCCCAGGACCGTCCGCAGCATGCAGGCCATCGCGATCCTTGAGCAGCGGTACCGGCTACCTGACGGGCACCTGTCGGGCCGCCTGCCCCATCCTGCCCGCGCCATCGCCGGCAACAACGTCCATGGGATCACCAACGCCGAGCACCGACGGCTGGCCTGGCACCTGCCCGACGACTTCACCACCCGGCCCCCAAAGGAACGGGAGGAGATCCTGCGATGGGTGCGGGAGGTGGTCGTGCGCGGGTCCACCGCCTACAGGGCGTACCAGGCCGCCGCCATGAAGACGCCCTTCGCCCTCCGGCTGCCCCATGCCGGCGCCTTGGTGGATGCACGCTGGAAAGACCAGGGAGGCCGGCGTTCGGAAAGTCCGAGGTTCGACGTCGCCACCATGGCCGACGAAGAGCTGGACCGCGAGATCGCCGGCCTGGTCGGGTTCAAGAGCGCCACCCTGACGCCCTTCGGGTACCAGCGGTCCGGTGCCTGGGGCCGGGAGATGGCCTTGCAGCAGATCGAGCACCTGGGCCTGATGTTCGGGGCGCTGGCCGCTCCCGCCGCCGGGCCGGTCCGCGGCCTCGGCGCCGACAAGGGGAGCCTGTGCTTGGCGCTGCTCGCCTTTCCCCAGACCTGGGGCTGGTACGTGGACTGGCGGGAGCGCCGTCGCGGCTTCTACACCAGCTGGGAGAGTGGCGCGCTGTCGGTGGCGGCGGCATTGACCCGCCCCGAGACCGGATGGCTGTGGCAGAACCCCGGTCTGGCCCAGCGCCTTCAGCCTGTCCCGGGCCTGCTGGCCCAGGACGACATCGACAGGGCCCTGGCCGACTGGCGGGCCGCGTGCCAGGCCGCGCACCGGTACGCCGTCAGCCGGGGCAAGGAGGTGAAGCGGGTGGCCAAGGTCCACCGCGACCCGTTCGAGCCGATCCTGCCGGTGCTGGAGGCGGATAGTCCGTTGACTGAATACAAGAAGATCGCCGACGAGATCGTCCGGCTCATGCCGAGGGCCGACCGCTATCCCGTGGCTGCGGCCGAGGCGACGCGGGCGCTTTTGATGGTCCGCCTGGGCCTGCACCTGGGCGTGAGGCAGAAGAACCTGCGCCAGCTGCTCTGGAAGCCCAGGGGCGCCATGCCCTCCACGGCGCGGCACCTCAGCGACCTCCGCCGGGGCGAACTGCGCTGGAACAGCCGCGACGGCGGCTGGGAGGTCTACATCCCCGTGGAGGCCTTCAAGAACGCCGGCTCCTCATATTTCCGCGGCCAGGCCTTCCACCTCCGCCTGCCGGACCTGCACGGGCTGTACGACCTGATCTCCGGCTACCTGGACCGGCATCGCCTTCTGCTGCTGGGCGCCGCCGCCGATCCGGGCACGTTCTTCGTGAAGACGGCGAAGCGGACCTCGACCGGTGCCGAATACGGTCAGACGACCTTCTACGAGGCCTGGCGCCTGATCATCCAGCGCTACGGGATCTACAACCCCTTCACCAAGCGCGGCGCCATAGAGGGCCTGTTGCCCCACGGCCCGCACAACGTCCGCGACGTACTGGCGACCCATATCCTGAAGAAGACGGGCTCGTACGAGCAGGCCAGCTACGCCATCCAGGATTCGCCGGAGACGGTCCAGGAGCACTATGGGCGGTTCCTGCCCGGGGACAAGGCGGCGCTGGCGGCCAAGGTGCTGAACGAGGTGTGGGAGGCGGCGTGATCGGCCGTGGACGGCACCTTGCGGCGAATAGCGATCCTATTCGCCGCAAACGATGCGGTGATTGTCGTCCTTGCACGTATCGGACTTAGGCGAACCCCAAAGGCTACACCGAGAAGCAGCCATATCTGGGAAGACTAGCAGCCCGAACCTCGCATATGTCAGCGAGCCGCAGAGGGATTAGAAGGGGCCAAAAGCGGCGCCTAATATTATCAATAACTTAGCTGAATGCATAAACGTTATCGTGTCAGATTGGCATACCATAGCCCTTCTAGGGAAAAGATATGCCACCATCGACAGCTGCCATTTCAAAAGGGTGGTGATCCCGCTGGGACTCGAACCCAGGACCCCATGATTAAAAGTCACGTGCTCTACCGGCTGAGCTACGGGATCGCCCCTTGAAGTGGCGCGCACCATAGGCGGGTGAAACGGCCACGTCAACACAGGTCATGTGGCATTGCACCCTTGCGGAACGCAGGGGTGCCACCGCCATCGTCAGGTGGGGCCGGCCTTGCGTTCCGCTTCGAAACGGGCAGCCAGGCTGGCTGCGACGCGCGGGCTGACGAACTGGCTGATATCGCCGCCCAGACGCCCGATCTCCTTCACGAAGCGCGAGGAGATGAACTGGTGGCGATCGGACGCCATCAGGAACACCGTATCGACGGCGGGGTTCAGCCGCGCGTTCATGCCGGCCATCTGGAATTCATATTCGAAATCCGAAACCGCGCGCAGGCCGCGAATGATGACGCTCGCCCCGCAATCAACGGCGAACTTCATGAGCAACTGGTCGAAGGGGCGCACCTCCACGCTGCAGCCCTGCTGGCTGAGCGTGGCCAGTTCGCCGGCCACCAGCGCCACGCGCTCCGCCGTGCTGTAAAGCGGACCCTTGCCCGCATTGCTGGCCACACCCACGATCAGATGATCAACCATCCGCACCGCGCGCTGGATAATGTCGAAATGGCCGTTGGTGATCGGGTCGAACGTGCCCGGATATACACCGATACGCGATGCCACCATGTTGGAAATCCTCTCCCCTTACCCCCAGCAGGACCGGCTCCATCGCCCGGACCCTGTTTTAGCCGCCGGAGATCGATCGTCCCCGGCGGTCCGTCCCCCGGTGCCGGTCAGCCGGCGGCACCATCGGCATCGGCTGCCCCGGCTTCGGCTCCCCCCTCGCCGGCACCGTCATCCTCCAGCCGGGCCACGGACACCACCTTTTCCTCCCCCGCCAGGCGGAACAGGGTGACGCCCTTGCTTTTGCGGCCCGTCAGCCGGATGTCATGCACGGGCATGCGGATGACCTGGCCGCTGTCGCTGACCATCATCACCTGGTCGGTCTCATGAATGGGGAACACGGCAGCGATCGCCTTGTTGCGGTCACCCATGTCCATGTTCCAGATGCCCTGGCCGCCGCGGCCCGTCAGCCGGTATTCATAGGCCGAGCTGCGCTTGCCAAAGCCCTGCTCCGACACGGTCAGGATGATCTCTTCCCGCGCCTGCATCTCCGCAAACTGTTCCGGCGACAGGGCGGCCTCTCCGGCCACGGGCTCGGCATCGACATCAACCGAATCGTCCGCCTCCTCGCCCAGGGCGCGGCGCAATTCGCGGGCCTGCTTCAGATAGGCCGCCCGCTCCTCCATCGTATAGTCGGTGTGATGCAGGATCGACATGCCGATCACACCATCGCCCTTGGCCAGACGGATGCCGCGCACGCCGGTGGAAGTGCGGCCGCTGAACACGCGCACCTCGGTCACGGGGAAGCGGATGCAGCGGCCCAGGCGGGTGGCCAGCAGCACATCATCCTGATCGGTGCAGGTCCGCACGGCGATCAGGGTCTCCCCCTCTTCCTCCAGCTTCATGGCGATAAGGCCGTTGGCGCGGATATTCTGGAAATCCGACAGCTTGTTGCGCCGGATGCCCCCGCCGGACGTGGCGAACACGATCTCCAGATCGCCCCAGGTCGCCTCATCCTCCGGCATCGGCATGACGGTGGAAATGGTCTCTCCGTCCGTCAAGGGCAGCAGATTGACCAGCGCCTTGCCGCGGGTCTGCGGCGTGCCCTGCGGCAGGCGCCAGACCTTGAGCTTGTGGACGATGCCGCGGCTGGTGAAGAACAGCATGGGCGTATGGGTATTGGCCACGAACAGGTCGGAGACATTGTCCTCCGCCTTCAGGCTCATGCCCGACCGTCCCTTGCCGCCACGCGCCTGGGCGCGATAGGTGGAAACCGGCACGCGCTTGATATAGCCGCCCTGGGTGACGATGACGACCATGTCCTCGCGCTGGATCAGGTCCTCGATATCGGACTCGAACTCCGATTCCTCGATCAGGGTGCGGCGCGGCGTGGCAAAGCGGGCCTTCATCTCGCCCAGTTCGTTGCGGATGATGTCCAGCAACAGCGCACGATCGGCCAGCACAGCCAGGAAATGCCGGATCTGGTCGGTGACGCCGGTCAATTCCTCGCCGATCTTGTCACGCTCCAGCCCGGTCAGCCGGTGCAGGCGCAGATCCAGGATGGCGCGGGCCTGCGCTTCCGATACGCGGTAGGTTCCGGTTTCCGACAGGCCGCGGCCCGGCTCGTCGATCAGCGCGATCAGCGGGGCGACGTCGGCCGCCGGCCAGTCGCGGGCCATCATCTGCTCACGCGCAGTCTGCGGGTCGGGCGCGTTGCGGATCAGCGCGATCATCTCGTCCAGGTTGGCGACCGCGACGGCCAGACCGACCAGGATATGGGCGCGTTCGCGCGCCTTGCCCAGTTCGAACTCTGTCCGGCGGGTCACAACCTGTTCGCGGAAGCGGACAAAGGCCGCGATGATGGCCTTCAGGTCCATCAGTTCCGGCCGGCCGCCATTCAGGGCCAGGGCGTTGACGCCGAAGCTGGTCTGCAGCGCGGTGTGCCGGAAAAGCTGGGCCAGGACGACATCGGCCACGGCATCGCGCTTCAGTTCGATCACGACCCGCACACCGTCGCGGTCCGACTCGTCCCGGACGTCGCTGATCCCCTCGACCAGCTTCTCGGTCACGCATTCGGCGATGCGCTCCAGAAGCTTGCCCTTGTTCACCTGATAGGGGATCTCGGTGGCGACGATGGCCCAGCGATCCTTGCGGATCTCCTCCACATCCGTCTTGGCGCGCATGATCACGCTGCCACGGCCGGTATGGAAGGCCGAGCGGATGCCCGAGCGGCCGAGGATCACGGCACCGGTGGGGAAGTCCGGACCCGGCACGATCTCGATCAGTTCATCGATCGAGATGTCCGGATTGTCGATATAGGCTAGGCAGGCATCCACCACCTCACCCAGATTGTGCGGGGGAATGTTGGTCGCCATGCCGACGGCGATGCCGCCGGCCCCGTTGATCAGCAGGTTCGGGAACTTGGCCGGCAGAACCGTCGGCTCTTCCTCCGACTCGTCGTAGTTCGCCTGGAAATCGACCGTTTCCTTGTCGATGTCATCCAGCATGAACTCCGCCACCTTGGCCAGGCGCGCCTCGGTGTAGCGCATGGCCGCCGCGGCATCGCCGTCCATCGACCCGTAATTGCCCTGGCCGTCGATCAGCGGCAGGCGCATGGAAAAATCCTGCGCCAGGCGGACCATGGCATCATAGATCGCGCTGTCGCCATGCGGATGGTATTTACCCATCACGTCACCGACGATACGCGCCGACTTCTTGTAAGGCTTGGTACTGTCGTACCCGCCTTCCTTCATGGCGAAGAGGATGCGGCGATGCACGGGCTTCAGGCCGTCGCGCACATCGGGAAGCGCCCGGCTGACGATCACGCTCATCGCGTAATCGAGATAGGAGCGCCGCATCTCATCTTCGATGGTGATGGGCGAGATATTGGACGGCAGAGCGGGTGTGGATGTCACCGAGCGGAACTCGTCATTACGGGGCGGACAGAAACGGCCGGGGTGACCGGCCGCTTGGCGCCCCTTGTAGCATCATTCGCGGGTGCGAACAATCAATGGGGGCGGGACCCCGCCCCACCTGCCCCGATCCCCTGCCGCGACAGCCACCAGAACCGCACGGACAGGAAAGTGACCGACACGAAGCTGGCGACGAAGATGCCCTGGTACAGGCCCAGCACGCCCTGGCCGAAGCGAAAGGCCAGCAGATACGCGACCGGCATCATGATGGCATAGTAGGAGCAGAAATGCAGGATGGTCGGCACCCAGGTGTCGTTACGGCCGCGCAAGGCATGGGCCATGACGACCTGCCCGCCATCGGCCACCAGCAGCCAGGCCGTCAGCGCGATCAACGGCGCGGCCAGGGCGGTCACGGTGGCATCGTGCGTGAACTGGCCCGCTATCTCCCCCGGATAATGCAGGAACAGCACACCGACCAGTGCAAGGCAGACCGTTGACACACCCAGCCCCGTCCAGCCGGCAAGCCGGGTTTCCCGCGCGTCACCGGCGCCGAAGGCGTTGCCCACCCGTACCGACGTGGCGGATGCAAGACCCAGGGCACACATGAAGGGCAAGGCGGTCAGGTTCAGCGCAATGGTATAGGCGCCCATGGCTGCGGCCCCCAGCCAGCCGGCGAACAGCCCCAGCCCCGCGAAGGCCGACCCCTCCAGCCCGTTGGAAAGGCCCGCGGCATAGCCGACCTTGCGCTGTTCGGCGGCGTGGCGCCACCACCCGGCGAAACCGCCGCGGATGCCCCATTCCACCCGCCTCGGATGCCACCAGACATAGGCGACCAGACCAATCGCGCCCAGCCAGCGGAGCACCGTGGTCGACCATGCCGCCCCCTGCGCGCCCATGGCCGGGAAGCCCCAATTGCCCCAGACCAGCAGCCAGTTCAGCCCCACATTCAGCACATTGCCGATCAGCATGGCGACCATGCCGGGCAGCGGCCGCTTCATCCCTTCCAGATAGAGGCTGGTGGCCAGGTGCAGCGCCGCCGCCGGCATGCCCAGCGCCACCACCCGCATGATGCCGGCACCGCCATGGGCCAGTTCCGGGTCCTGTCCCGTCAGCAGCAGGAAAGCCTCCCCCGTCAAGCAGGCACCGGCGACCGTAAATCCTATCAACAGGGCGTAGGGCAGCGACCGGCGCCAGATGCGGCCGGTCAGATGATCCTCGCCCCGGCCCACGGCCTGCGCGGAAAGGACCAGAACCCCCATCAGCAATCCGATCATTACGCCCAGCATGACGCCGACCGGCATGTTGCCCAGCCCGTAATAGGCCAGTTCCCGGGCATCGTAGCGGCCGACCATCACGGTATCGACCAGCGCCATGGTCATCACCCCGGCCTGGGCGATGATCACAGGAACGGACAGGCGGACCAGCTCCCCGACATGACGGCGGATGCGGCGGAACGCGGTTTCCCGCTTGGGGGCGATAAGGGTCATGATGGGTGCGACGGGAAAGGGCCGGAATCGGGTTTGCAGGGGGCGCGACGATACATCCGATATCGGAAATGTCCAGCCCGGTGATGTCGCCGGAACAATTCAGCCCGCCTGAGGGTTGGATAGGGGTAGAGAACAGATCGAAGGGAGACCCCAGCATGGGCATCGTTCCGCCGCTTCCCGGTTCCACCCCACCCGACGAGACGGAAGTGCCGCCGCCCGGCGAGACGCCGACGCCGCAGCCGGGCGGCCCGCCGGATGAACCGCCGCCGGTTCCCATCCATGATCCCGCGCAGGACCCAAGCCGCAGGCCGCCGCCGCAACACTTGTCCGGGGGCCCATGCGCGCTGGGGGCTTGACGGATGGGCGGGGCCGCGCGAAACCGTGGCCCCATGACCCAGCACGCCCCCATCCACGTCATCGGTGCCGGCATGGCCGGCAGCGAAGCCGCCTGGCAGATCGCTCAGGCCGGCATCCCCGTCATCCTGCACGAGATGCGGCCCGTCCGGAAAACGGACGCGCATCAGACGGATTTCTTCGCGGAATTGGTCTGTTCCAATTCCTTCCGCTCCGACGATGCCGAATACAACGCCGTCGGCCTGCTGCATGAAGAGATGCGGCGGTGCGGATCGTTGATCCTGACGGCAGCCGACACGCACAAGGTGCCTGCCGGCGGTGCGCTGGCCGTGGACCGCGACCATTTCGCCGAGCATGTGACGCAGACCCTGACCAGCCACCCCCTGGTGACCGTTGAACGCGGCGAGGTCGATGGTATTCCGCCCGAGGAGTGGGACAGCACCATCATCGCCACCGGCCCGCTGACCAGCATGAAGCTGGCCGAAGCCATCCGCGCATTCACGGGCGAGGAGCAGTTGAGCTTCTTCGATGCCATCGCGCCCATCGTGCATACCGACAGCATCGACCTGTCCAAGGCATGGTTCCAGTCCCGCTATGACAAGGTCGGGCCGGGGGGCACGGGCGAGGATTACATCAACTGCGCCATGGACAAGGAGCAGTACGAGGCCTTCATCCAGGCGCTGATCGATGGCGAGAAGGGCGATTTCAAGGAATGGGAGAAGAACACCCCCTATTTCGAAGGCTGCCTTCCCATCGAGGTGATGGCCGAGCGCGGCCGGGACACCCTGCGCTACGGCCCCATGAAGCCCGTCGGCCTGACCAACCCGCATGAGGGCAAGCGCCCCTATGCCGTGGTGCAATTGCGCCAGGACAATGCGCTGGGCACGCTCTACAATCTGGTCGGCTTCCAGACCAAGCTGAAATATGCCGAACAGGTTCGGGTGTTCCGCATGATCCCCGGCCTGGAGAATGCGGAGTTCGCGCGGCTGGGCGGCCTGCACCGCAATACCTTCATCAATTCCCCGCGTCTGCTGGACGGGTCCCTGCGCCTGAAGGCCATGCCGCGCCTGCGCTTCGCCGGGCAGATCACGGGCTGCGAGGGATATGTGGAAAGTGCGGCGGTGGGCCTGCTGGCCGGCCGCTTCGCGGCCTGCGACCGGCAGGGATCGCTGCCCGCCCCGCCGCCCCGCACCACGGCGCTGGGCGCCCTGCTGGCCCATATCACGGGCGGGGCGGAAGCAGAGACGTTCCAGCCCATGAACGTCAATTTCGGCCTGTTCCCGCCCGTGACGGAACGCCAGCCCAATGGCAAGGAACTGCACGGCAAGGACCGGAAGAAGGCCTATACCGGCCGCGCGCTGCGCGACCTGACAGGCTGGCTGGATACACCGGCGGCCTGACGCGCGCCGGCCGAATCGCGCCGGCCCTGATCCCCCCGACCTGGATCGTCAGAACACCATCTTCCCGGCCGGAACCGGGAAGATGGTGTGCTTCATCAGGCCTGCAAGGCCTCCACCACCGGCAGGTGACGGAGGCGCTTGCCTGCCAGAACCGACAGGGCATTGGCCACGGCCGGGGCCGTCGGCGGCAGGCCGGGTTCGCCCACGCCACCCAGCGTTTCACCCGACGCGATGAAATGCACATCCACGACGGGCGCCTCGGCATGGCGCATCAGGCGATAGGTGTCGAAATTGCGCTGTTCGGCACGGCCAGCCTGCACCGTCACCGCCTCGTACAACGCTGCCGACAGGCCCATGATCACGCCGCCTTCCATCTGGCTTCTGGCGCCGTCGGGCAACACGACATCGCCGCAATCCAGCACGGCTGTCACCTTGTGGATGCGGGGCGTGCCGCCGTCGAGCGACGCTTCGACCACATGGGCCGACAGCGCACCGAAACTGGCGAAGAAGGCGATGCCATGGGCGTGGCCATCGGGCAGTTTACCGCCCCAGCCCGCCTTTTCCGCCGCCATGTCCAGCACGGCCAGGGCCCGCCGGTCATCACGCAGCAGGTGGCGGCGGAACGCCACCGGGTCCTTGCCGGCCGCCGCCGCCAATTCATCGATGAAACATTCCAGGAAGAAGGCGTTCTGCGTCGCCCCCACGGCACGCCAGGGTGCCGTGGTGACCCGCACGTGCCGGCGCGCCCAATCCAGCCGGAAATTGGGCAACTTATAGCGCAGCGCTGTCAGGTCCTGGACGGAGGAACCATCCAGCTCCCCTTCCTTCAGACCGGCCGGCGTGAACTCCGCACGCATGGACGGGCCGGCGGTGCGAATGGTCATGGCGGTCACCTCGCCCCCGGCATCCAGCGCCGCCGACAGGCGGGCCATCTGCGCCGGACGGTAATAGCCGCGGTCGAACTCGTCCTCCCGCCGCCAGAAGAACTTCACGGGCGTGCCGGCCAGTTCACGGGCCACGATGGCCGTGCCGGGAATACCCTCATCCGTCAGGCGCCGGCCGAAACCGCCCCCCAGCATCAGCGTATTCACCGTCACAGCCGCGTCATCCAGCCCGATGCTGGCCGCCGCGGTGCGGCGGGCACGGTCCTGAACCTGGATGGGGGCCCAAAGCTCCAGCCTTCCATCCTTGAGCAGCCCGGTGCAGCTCCACACCTCCATGGGCGCGTGGCAGATATAGGGAACACCGTAATCGGCCGTCACCACCTTCGCCGCCTTCCTGAAGGCATCGTCGGGATTGCCGGTCGCGGCCGCCTGGATGGCATCGGCGGCACCCAGCCCTTCCCGCATGGCGTCGACCAGGGCCGCACTGGTGATCCCGTCCTGGGGAGAGGGGGCAAGGGTCACCGCCACCGCGTCGGCCCCCTTGATGGCTGCCCAGACGCTGTCCGCAACCACGGCCACCCCGCCGGGGATCCGCACCACCTTGCTGACACCCTTCACCTTCAGGGCCGGCGCCGCGTCGAACGTGGCGATATCCCCATGGAAGACGGGGTTCAGCCGGGCGCAGGCGTAAAGCATGCCCGGCAAGCGGAAATCCATGGAATAGACGGTTTCGCCCGTCACCTTGGGCGGGATATCCAGGCGGGGCACGCCTTTGCCCACATAGCGGCGGGTCGCCGGATCACGCAGCGGCGGATTGTCGGGCGGGGTCAGCATGGCCGCATCGTCTGCCACCTCACCGATCCCCAGGCTGCGGCCGGAAGCGGCATGCGCCAGCCGGCCATTGTCCAGGGTGATACCCGCCGGATCGACCTGCCAGCGGTTGGCCGCGGCCTGGATCAGAAGGGCGCGGGCCTGGGCCGCCCCCTTGCGCAGATGGTCGTTCCAGCGCCGCACGCCCCAGCTTCCGCCCGAACTCATGGCCCCGCCGAAGCGGTAGGCATCGGCGGGAATGGCGGTCTGGACGCCGACATCGGCGATATCGACACCGATTTCATCGGCGATGATAGCGGCGTGGGCCGTCTGGCTGCCCTGCCCCATTTCCGTGGTGGGGGAGATGATGACGATCTTGCCGTCCTTCATGACGACGACATGCGCCGTCAACATGCCTTCGCGGGCGTTGGCCCCCGCCGCATCGCGGCCCAACGCCGGATAGGGCGGCGGCGCGGTCTGAGCCGGCACCGGCAGCGGAAGCGACACGGCAACGGCAAGGCCGCCAAGACCGGCCAGAATGGCACGGCGGGACAGGGCGGCGTGGATGATGTCATGGTGTGGCAGGCTGTCCATGGTCATGTCCTTTCCCGTCAGGCGATGCCGGCGGCGCGCTTGATCGCCGTCTTGATGCGCGGATAGGTGCCACAGCGGCAAAGATTGCCATCCATCGCGGCATCGATCTCCGCATCGCTGGGCTTCGGTGTCTCGGCCAGCAATGCGGCGGCCGACATGATCTGCCCGGACTGGCAATAGCCGCATTGCGGCACCTGCTGTTCGATCCAGGCCTTCTGCACGGGATGGTCGCCGCCCAGCCCCTCGATCGTCGTGATGGTCGAACCGGCCACCGCCTCCAGCGGCAGGACACAGGCGCGCGTTGCCACACCGTCCACATGCACCGTGCAGGCCCCGCACTGCGCCACGCCGCAACCATATTTCGTGCCCGTCAGCCCGGCGATATCCCGGATCGCCCACAGCAGCGGCATGTCCGGATCGGCATCCAGCCGGTGCATCTTGCCGTTGATGGTCAGTTCGATCATGTCACGCATCCTTCCGCCAAGGAATTGATTATCCACAAGATAGGGTGACCGGTATCATACCGCGCCCCCGTTTTTGTTTCTGTTCGGTAAATAGGAATGTCAAAAGATGTCAGCCGGCTGACTGCCGGATACTGGACACCGTCACGTTATATTCTATTGAATATTTCGACATGAACCGGACAGGCGCGCCGAAACGCGGCAAGCCTGCTGGCCTGCCACCGCGATCAGAAGAATTCCAGCCGCACGGCGAACATCTTCTCCACCTTCTTCACCTGCCCCACCTCGGCCAGGATGATGACGCGGTCGTTCGGCTTGATGACAGTGCTGGGCCGGGGGATGATCACCTTGCCGTCACGCACGATGGCGCCGACAATGATGCCGTGCGGCATCCGGATGTCCTTCAGCGGCAGGTTCACCAGGGTGGAGGTTTCCAGCGCCTCGGCCTCGATCACCTCGGCGAAATTCTCCCGCAGGCTGTGGACGGCCTTGATGCGGCCCCGCCGCACATGCTGGAGGATGGAGGAAACGGTGATGGAACGGGGGCTGACCACCGCATCGATGCCCAGCGGCAGCACCAGCGGCTGATAGGTCGTCTTGTTGATCAGCGTGATGGCCCGCTGGCAACCATGGCGCTTGGCCAGCAGGCTGGCCAGAATGTTGCCCTCGTCGCTGTTGGACACGGCGACGACCGTCTCGCTGGCGCCGACATTGGCTTCTTCCAGGATGGCGGGGTCCAGGCCGTCGCCATGCAGCACCATGGTGCGTTTCAGCTTCTGCGCCACATGGGTGGCCCGGCGGCGGTCCACCTCGATGATGCGGACCGACACACCGGGCTGGTTCTGCTCGATCTCCTCCGCCAGGCAGAGCCCGATATTGCCGCCGCCTACGATGATCACCCGCCGCGCCTGCCGCTCCTCATGCCCGAAGGCGGCCATGGCGCGGGCGACATGGTTGGTATCGGCGACGAAATAGACCTCATCACCCGCCAGCATCTGGTCGTTGCCGTCGGGGATGAACTGCCGGTCGCCACGGATGATGGCCACCACCTCGATCGCCAGGTCGGGGAACAGGCCGGTAAGCTGGCGCAGGGGCGTGTTGATGATAGGACAATTCTGGGTGCAGACCACCCCGATCACGCGCACCAGCCCATCGGCCAGCGGGATCATGTCGAAGGCGCCCGGCACCTGCAGGCGACGCGACACCGCGCGCGCAACCTCGATCTCCGGCGAGATGATGACATCGATCGGCATGTGTTCGCGCGCGAACAGATCGGCCCAGATGGGCTGAAGATAGGATTGGTGGCGGACACGCGCGATCTTGGTCGGGACGCTGAACAGGCTGTTGGCGACCTGACAGGCCACCATGTTCACCTCATCCGCCAGCGTCACGGCGATCAGCATGTCGGCATCGGCCGCCCCAGCCGCCTCCAGCACGTTGGGGTGCGAGGCGAAACCCACCATGGCCTGGACATCCAGCGTGTCGCTGATCTTCTGGATCAGTTCCGGCGACTGGTCGATGACCGTCACATGGTTGCCCTCGGAGGCGAGGTACTTGGCAATGTTGGAGCCGACCTGCCCGGCACCGCAGACGATGACTTTCATGGGAATACGGACCTGATCCGGCAGCCACGGGCATCGGGCGGCCGATGGGCAACCGGTGCCCGGTCCATGCCGCCCGGTCTGTTCTGCCGCGTCCATCTTCCCAGATCAATAGCGGAATGGTCACGCTGCCAGGGCAAAGGCCTTCGGCGGAACCCGCCAGGGGTGGAACCTCATGATCATAAATGAGATTATCTGCATGATAAGGCGCTTTTTATTCTTTAACAGTCATATAACTTTTATAATTGAAAGCGCACTAAATTGTGTATTTAATCCCGCCGATACACGGACGGGAGGAAAGCCATCATGCATGTACGGATGGGTACGGCCTTGCTGGCGCTGGCGATGCTGGCAGGATGCGCGACGCGGAGCCCGGACAGCGGCGGGGCACCGCAGCACGTCGCAACGCTCAGCCCGGCCCAGCTTTATGCCGCTTCCCTGAATGCC
Organism: Niveispirillum fermenti; assembly: GCF_048066175.1. Classification (GTDB taxonomy): domain Bacteria; phylum Pseudomonadota; class Alphaproteobacteria; order Azospirillales; family Azospirillaceae; genus Niveispirillum; species Niveispirillum fermenti. The sequence continues at coordinate 113,535 of NZ_JBLTXA010000001.1, forward strand.
GTGGCCGTGCCGGGTCCCGATGACATCGGTCCCGGATTGCTGCGGATCACCCCCGACAATCCCGACCTTGTCTGGCGCGACACACCGGCCGGCCGACAGGTGCTGGTTGCCTCCACCATGTCGCAGGCGGCCTATGAGAAATATTACCAGGGCAAGACGACCGGCGGGCCCAACGGCTGGGGCCAGATTTGGGTGACCGCCGTGCCACAGCTTCGCCGGTTCTGTTCGGCAGCCCCCGGTGATGGCGCGGTGAAAACGCAGCGGGTTGTACAATGGCTGGGCCTGAACCCCGACGTGCCCTATGCCCAGGTGGTGGAGATGTGGATCGCCGCCGACAGGCTGGTCCGCCCCTGCCCCGTCACCGACATCACGGCCGCCACCTGCGGCTTGGACACGGCGGACCAGTGGGGCCCCCCGGCCGTGCCCGGCACGGCCAGCCGCCCCGTCTGCACTATCGGCGATGCCGCATGCCTGGAGAATCAGAGTTACTGGGACTGGTTTTCCAGCAACATGCGGCTCAACCTGAAGGAAGGGGGCGCACCCTGGACACGGCTGGGCTACACGTTCGATTGGAAGCCAAAGGAAAATGGCGGTTTTGAACAGTATGGCGCCAGCGAATTCGTCATGAAGCCGGGCGCGACTTACGAGATCAGTACAGCCTATAGCCTGGCCGAATACTGCGCCACCCCCGGATCATAGAGAGCACCTTCAATCCCCCAGCCGCCAGTCGGCCGGTGCCGGCCGTCGGTCGCCTGCCATGAACCGGCCGCCATAGGGTGCCAGGCAGAGATCGACCAGGGCCAGCACCTCTCCTGCGTCCTGCTGGGCGAACAGTTCCTTGAACGCATGTTCGAAGGTGGCCGCCAGCATCGGGTCCAGGCGCAGCAAGGCCTTGGCCAGGCCCTTGCCGGTACCTGTCCACGCCCCGGCCGCGCGGACGGTGAAATCCGCCAGCTCGATATAGAGGCGGGCACCAATGGCCAGTTGTTCCGCCGCGTTGCGCGGCTGGGCCAAATCCGCCGCCAGATCGGATATGGAATAGCGGCGGGTGCGCAATTCCTCCTCCGTCAGAAGGGGTGGGCCACCATCCAGTACGGACTGCGCCTGTCGCTTCAGTTCCTCGATCAAGGCGGGATCACCGGCGATGGGCAGGCCATTGGCCACCATGCGGGCCAGTGAAGGCTTGCCCAGCCGGCGGTCGGCGTCCCAGAAATAGGCCAGCGTGTCGGGGTCGTGCAGGAACAATTCCACGGCCACGCCCTGCCGGTCGTGGGTTTCCCGGACAGCGGCCGGCAGGTGATGATAGATCAGCACCGCGTCGATGTCCGACCCCGGTCCCGCCGTTCCCCGCGCCACCGACCCGGCCAGAAAGGCGGCGATGATATCGGGCTGGTCGGTCCATTCGCGCAGGATGGCGTCGGCCAGATCGATGGTAGGGGTGATGGCGGTCATGTCTGTCAGGCCCTTCCCGCTTCCAGCACCAGTTCCAGGGCCCGGCTCACCGTGGCCAGCCGCACCGCTTCGCGGTCGCCGGGAAAGACATGGTGTTCGACCCGCACGCCGCCACCCCGGTGCGCGACGCCCAGATGCACCAGCCCGACGGGCTTGGCATCGGTCCCACCACCGGGGCCGGCAATGCCGGTGACCGAGACGGCGATGTCGGCGCGGCTATGGGCCAGCGCTCCTTGGGCCATGGCCGCAGCGACAGGGCCGCTGACGGCGCCCAGTCGGGCGATCAGGTCGGCGGGCACGCCCAGCATCTGCACCTTGGCATCGTTCGTATAGGTCACGAAGCCCCTGTCCACCACGGCGGAGGAACCGGCAACGGCCGTCAGGCACCCGGCGATCAGACCGCCCGTACAGCTTTCCGCCGTGGCCACCCAGAGCCCGCGGGCCGACAGCGTATCACGCACATTCTCGGCCAGGCGGATCAGGTCGGGCGCGAACATCGGCCTACCCCATGACCAGGGGGAGGCGGACGGTGGCCGCGGCCTGGGCCGCTATGCCTTCGCGCCGGCCCGTGAAGCCCAGCCCCTCCGTCGTCGTGGCCTTTACGCTGACGCGGGACGGGTCGAGCGCCAGGATCTCCGCCACACGCGCCACCATGGCCTCGCGGTGGGGGCCGACCTTCGGCCGCTCGCAGATGATGGTGATGTCGACATGGGCGATGACCCCGCCCCGAGCAGCCACCATCTCGGCGGCATGGCGCAGGAAGCGCGCGCTGTCGGCACCCTTCCATTGCGGGTCGGCGGGCGGGAAATGCTGGCCGATGTCACCGGCCGCGATAGCCCCCAGGATGGCGTCGGTCAGCGCGTGCAACGCCACATCGGCGTCGGAATGCCCGTCCAGCGCCGCATCATGCGGCACCCGCACGCCACACAGCCACACATGGTCGCCATCGGTGAACTTGTGGACATCATAGCCGGTGCCCGTGCGGATATCGCCCAATGCGGCCAGGAACAGTTTCTCGGCGCGGGCCAGATCGTCTTTGTTGGTCACTTTCAGATTGTCCGGATCGCTGGGAACAAGGGTGACGGGTAGACCCGCCGCCTCGGCCACGGCGGCATCGTCGGTCAGGTTCAGGCCGGCGCCGCGCCGGTGGGCCGGCAGGATATGGGCGAAGCGGAAACCCTGGGGCGTCAGCGCACGCCACAGCGCCGTGCGGTCCACTGTCCCGTCGCTGCGGATGCCCCCGCCCGCCTCGGCCCCACGCTTCAGCGTGTCGGCCAGCGGGGTGGCGGCGATGGCGGCAGGGGCGGTCTCCAGCGCCGCGATGACGCCGGAGATATCTGCGTGCGAGACCAGCGGCCGCGCTGCGTCATGGATCAGCACCAGATCGGGCGGATGCCCGGCCATGGCCTCCAGGCCATTCAGCACACTGTCCTGGCGCGTCGGTCCGCCCGTGATGGGCGGCGGCAGATCGAGCCCGGCCACCGCCCGGTCATAGAGATCGCGGAAGGCCGGATCGATGACGACGCGCACGGCATTGACCTGCGGATGGCGCAGGAAAGCCTCCACGGTGCGGCGCAGGATGGGCTGGCCGGCCAGCGGCAGATACTGCTTGGGCAGGTCGGCCCCGAAACGCAGGCCGCGGCCGGCGGCGACGATCAGGGCGGTACAGGTGGGCATGTGTTCTCATGGGGCTGCGGGACTAGCCCCGCGACCCTAGCGCGGATGGCGCCCTGCGCCAATGGCCTGCACGGCAGGCAAGCCATGCCGGCCCAACCCCCGCCCTCTCCCCCTGCCCACCCATTTCCCGGGGAAAAAGCCGCCATGCGGTGGTGATCATTGTGTTTTTGCAGGCTTATGTTAATCTCTGTGCCTAAATTTCATGCATCCGCAAGAGTTGCCTGCCATTTGTGCAGAAATCGGCCGGCGGCGGATCAGGTCCAAGGTTGCGTATCCCATGGTCAAGCCGCTTGCCCCCCTTCAGATCGGTCCGGTCCGGATTGATGATCCCGTGATCCTGGCGCCGCTGTCGGGCGTCACCGACATGCCATATCGCCGGCTGGTCAAGCGGACGGGCGCGGGGCTTGTCGTGTCGGAGATGATTGCCAGCCAGGCCATGATCCGCGCCACGCGGGAAAGCATGCTGAAGACGGAATGGAGCCTGGATGAGGCGCCGATCTCCATGCAGCTTGCCGGGTGCGAGCCGGCCGTGATGGGAGAGGCGGCGAAGCTGAACGAGGATCGCGGCGCCCATATCATCGACATCAATTTCGGCTGCCCCGTGAAGAAGGTCGTGAACGGCTTCGCCGGGTCGGCCCTGATGAAGGATGAATTGCTGGCCGGCCGTATCATGGAGGCCACGGTGAAGGCCGTTTCCGTGCCGGTGACGATGAAGATGCGCAAGGGCTGGGACGCGAACAACCTGAACGCCCCGAACCTGGCCCGCATCGCGCAGGAATGCGGCGTGAAGATGCTGACCGTCCACGGCCGCACCCGCTGCCAGATGTATAACGGCACCGCCGACTGGAAATTCATCCGCCAGGTCAAGGAAGCGGTGAACATTCCCGTCATCGCCAATGGCGACATCAACAGTTTCGAGGATGCGGTGCGCTGCCTGGAGGAATCCGGTGCGGATGGCATCATGATCGGCCGCGGCACCTATGGCCGGCCCTGGTTCATCGCCCAGGTCATGCATTACCTGCGCACAGGCGTCATCCTGCCCGAGCCGCCGCTGGCGGCGCAGTTGCAGACCGTCCTGGAGCATTACGACGCCATCCTGGCCCATTACGGGGTTCAGGCCGGCATCAAGATCGCCCGCAAGCATGTGGCCTGGTATTCCAAGGGCATGAACGGGTCGGCCGATTATCGCAACCAGATCATGACCAGCGAAGACCCGGAGAAGATGAAGCAGCAGATCATCGCCTTCTATTCCGCGGCGCTGGACCGCGGCGTCACCGAGCGGGCGGCCGCCTGATGGCGCGGGTCCCGGCGGCGCGCCGGCTTGGTGCCGACATCGATCCGACCTCCATCCTGGCCGCCCTTCCCGACCCCGTCATGGTGGTCGATGGCGACGGGCTGATCCGGTTCATCAACCTGGAGGCCCAGGAATTCTTCGATGTCAGCGCCACGCGCGTGCTGGGCACCCGGCTGACGGACCTGATCCCCGAGGACAGCCCCGTCTTCGCCCTGCTGGACCAGGCGCGCATCACCCACGCCACAGTCTGCGAATATGGGGTGACGGTGGAAACCCAGCGCGTCGGCCCCCATTCCGTCACCATGCAGGCGGCCCCCCTGGGCGACCCGCCGGATCAGGTGGTGCTGACCATCCATGAACGGTCCATCGCCCGGCGCATCGACAAGCAGTTGAACCATCGCGGCGCCGCCCGATCGGTCGTCGCCATGGCCGCCATGCTGGCGCACGAGGTTAAGAACCCGCTGTCGGGTATCCGCGGCGCGGCGCAGTTGCTGGAGGAAAATGCCAGTGAGGACGACCAGATCCTGACCCGGCTGATCTGTGATGAGGCCGACCGCATCGTGGCCCTGGTGGACCGGATGGAGGTGTTCACCGACGGGCGTCCGCTGGAACGCCAGGCCGTGAACATCCATGCCGTGCTGGAGCATGTGCGCCGCATCGCCCAGACGGGCTTTGCCCGCCATATCCGCTTCATCGAGAAATACGACCCCTCCCTGCCGCCCGTTCTGGGCAACCGCGACCAGTTGGTGCAGGTCTTCCTGAACATGGTCAAGAATGCGGCGGAGGCCTGCCCCGACCAGGGCGGGGAAATCCTGCTGTCCACCGCCTATCAGCACGGGGTGCGTCTGGCCGTGGCCGGATCGGACAGCCGGATGCATCTGCCCCTGCTGGTCAGCGTGGCCGATAACGGCCCCGGCATCCCGGAAGATATCCGCGCCAACCTGTTCGATCCCTTTGTTACGACGAAGATGAACGGAACCGGCCTGGGTCTTGCATTGGTTGCCAAGATTATCGGTGACCATGGCGGGGTCATCGACTTTGAAAGCGTGCCGCGGCGCACGATCTTCAAGGTTTCCCTGCCAGTCACCGACCAGAACGGTCACGGAGAGGGTGCCTAAAAAATGGGCGCAACCATTCTCGTTGCGGATGACGATCGGGCCATTCGGACAGTGCTTACCCAGGCCCTCGCCCGCCTGGGACATGAGGTGAAAACAACGGGCAACGCTGCCACGCTGTGGCGGTGGGTGCAGGAGGGCGAGGGCGATCTGGTCATCACCGATGTGGTGATGCCGGATGAGAACGGCCTCGACCTCGTGCCACGCATCAAAAAGCTGCGGCCGGAGTTGCGCATCATCGTGATGAGCGCGCAGAACACCCTGCTGACGGCCGTGAAGGCGGCGGAAAGGGGGGCCTTCGACTATCTGCCGAAGCCCTTCGATCTGAAGGACCTGATGGCCATCGTGCAGAAGGCCCTGTCCACGCCCGTGCCATCCACCAGTCCGGCCCCCGCCCCCGCGGAGGACCCGGAGGAGGAGGCGCTGCCCCTGATCGGCCGGTCGCCGGCCATGCAGGAGATTTACCGCGTCCTGGCCCGCCTGATGGGAACGGACCTGACGGTGATGATCACGGGCGAAAGCGGCACCGGCAAGGAGCTGGTGGCCCGCGCCCTACATGATTATGGCAAGCGGCGGGGCGGCCCGTTCGTGGCCATCAACATGGCGGCCATCCCGCGCGAACTGATCGAGTCCGAGCTGTTCGGCCATGAGAAGGGCGCCTTCACGGGTGCCACCATGCGCTCGACGGGCCGGTTCGAGCAGGCGCAGGGCGGTACCCTGTTCCTGGATGAGATCGGCGACATGCCGCTGGAGGCACAGACCCGCCTGCTGCGCGTGTTGCAGGAGGGCGAATATACGACCGTGGGCGGGCGCACACCCATCAAGACCGACGTGCGCATCGTCGCCGCCACCCACCGCGACCTGCGCACCCTGATCCGCCAGGGCCTGTTCCGCGAGGATTTGTTCTACCGCCTGAACGTCGTACCCATCCGCCTGCCGCCCTTGCGCGAACGGACGGAGGATGTGCCGGCGCTCGTCCGCCATTTCCTGAACCAGGCGGCCCAGCAGGGCCTGCCGGCCAAGACGGTGGACAATGCCGCCATGGACCGGTTGAAGCGCTATCGCTGGCCCGGCAATGTGCGCGAGCTGGAAAACATGGTCCAGCGGCTGGCGGCCCTGTACTCGCAGGAGGTGATCAGCCTCGATGTCATCGACACCGAACTGGCCGAAACCAATCCGGCCGCCGCCCCCACGCAGGAACCCGTGAACGAAGGCCTGTCGGCGGCCGTCGAACGCCACCTGCGGGAATATTTCGCAGCCCATAAGGACGGCATCCCGGCGGCGGGGTTGTATGACCGCATCCTGCGGGAGGTTGAACGGCCGCTGCTGTCGCTGTCCTTGACCGCAACCCGTGGCAACCAGATCAAGGCCGCGCATATGCTGGGCCTGAACCGCAATACACTGCGGAAAAAGATCCGGGACCTGGATATTCAGGTGGTGCGGGGGCTGAAGTAGGTTAAAGCGCCTGGGGAAACCTTTAGAGTCTGATTCGATATTAATGTGAATTGTATCAACATCTTGCGATACTTCGAATGAAGAGTTGAACGGATGCGATGAAGAGCGACGCGGTGGCGGAAGCGATTGTCTGTTGGAGGTCCGTGGCGAGCCGTCGAGAGGCGCCAACATTCGTTGGCTTGGCGACGCCGCACGAGCGGGGCGGCGGCGGTCGCCGCCGGACCACCTTGCGATGAGTTCTACTCATCGCAAGGTGGTATAAACCCAATTAAGAAATGATTCTCCAAACGAGCATTCATCATCGACCGCACCATCCCCGCACAAACCCTGCCCTCAAAGAGTCATGCCGGTAACGCCGTTACCTGAATTGCGGCCGGTTCACAAAAAAACTAAGCTGCAACCCGTGCGCTTCACGCATGGCGGAAGGGACGGTTGTGCCCTTGTATGCGGGGGGTTCAGGGGTTAATTCGGGCTTGGAACATGGGCCGTCCCGCTGCCCATCGGCCCCCGGTGCCAAAGCCGGCGCGGGGTGCCGTTCAATCGGAGGAAAGCATGGCTGTCAAAGTTGCGATCAACGGGTTCGGGCGTATCGGCCGTCTGGTTCTGCGCGCTCTGTACGAGAGCGGCCGGAACGATATCGAGGTCGTCGCCATCAACGATCTGGCCGACGCCAAGTCCAACGCTCACCTGCTGAAGTATGACAGCGTGCATGGCCGTTTCCCCGGCACCGTGGAGGTGGTCGACGGCAATCTGGTCGTCAATGGCCACACCATCCGGTCGGTGCAGCAGCGCGATCCGGCCCAGCTTCCCTGGGGTGAGCTGGGCGTGGATATCGCCCTGGAATGTTCCGGCATCTTCACCTCGCGCGAGGCCGCCTCCAAGCACCTGACCGCCGGTGCCAAGAAGGTGCTGATCTCCGCGCCCGCCACGGACGAGGATCTGACCGTCGTCTATGGCGTGAACCATGACAAGCTGACGGCCGAGCACAAGATCGTATCGAACGCCTCCTGCACGACCAACTGCCTGGCCCCGGTGGCCCATGTGCTGAACCAGGGCATCGGCATCGCGCATGGCTTCATGACCACCATCCACAGCTATACCGGCGACCAGAACACCGTGGACACGTTCCACAAGGATCTGCACCGCGCCCGCGCCGCCGCGCTCAACATCATCCCGACCAGCACCGGTGCGGCCAAGGCCGTGGGCAAGGTTCTGCCGGAACTGAAGGGCAAGCTGGACGGCACCTCGCTGCGCGTGCCGACCCCGAACGTGTCGGTCGTCGACTTCAAGTTCGTGGCCAAGCGCGACACGACCGTGGAAGAAGTCAATAAGCTGATCACCGAGGCCGCCAACGGCCCGCTGAAGGGTATCCTGGGCGCCTATGCCGAGCCGCTGGTCTCCACCGACTTCAACCATGACAGCCACAGCTCGATCTTCGCGCTGAACGAGACCAAGGTCATGGAAGGCAATTTCGTGCGTATCCTGACCTGGTACGACAATGAATGGGGCTTCTCCAACCGCATGGGCGATACCGTGATCGCCATGAGCAAGGCTGGCTGATTTCCCGACTGGTCATGCCGCCGCCCCCGCGTTTATCCTGGGGGCGGCCTCTACCGACAGGGGCGCCGTTCCGGCAAGGGCGGCGCCCCTGGCTTTTCACCCTTCCCGACATGAAAGCAAGAAGGCGGATTGGATATGACCCCCAACGAGATCGCCCGGCTGCAGGCCTATCTGCGCCGGAATTTCGGCAACGACAAGATCACCGTGAACCCCCCGGCCAAGAAGGGCCAGCCCGTTGAAGTGACCATCGGTGACGAGTTCATCGGCACGCTCTATCGGGACGAGGATGATGGCGACATCTCCTATGCGTTCAACATGACCATCCTGTCGGAAGACCTGCCCAATATCGCCCCCGCCAAGGCGAAGTGACACGCCCGTAAAGGTCGTATTTCCCAATAGGGCGCCTGCCGCGAAAGTGGCAGGCGCCCTATTGCTTTTGGTTGAAAATATTTCAGATACCATTCAATATTCCCTCATTGGTTGATCATGTCCTATGCGTAACAGGGCGCAGGTGGACAGGACCGGTCACCATCGATCAACGGGGGGTAACAAGGATGGAACGCAGGTCATTCAGGCGGGGGGGAGCGGCGGCGATGCTGGCGGCAGGCTTGGCAATGGCCGGACTGTCAGCCACCCCCACCCGGGCGGAAGGCAATGCACAGTCGCTCCAGCAGGGCATGGTTCCGAAATCGGCCGTACCCTTCATGCTGCCTGCGGAGCCGACGCCAAAATACCAGCTCAAGTTTCCCGATTTCGGCTATATGCCGCCACCGACGGACTATACGGGCCGCGTCTTCGTCCTGTCCCAGGATTTTCCCAAGACCAAGCCGGCCATTGAACCGGCTGTGGAAAAGATCCTGAAGATCGACTACCGCAAGGACTGGCGCGCCTATCTTGATGCCGTCAAACAATATGTCTTCCAGGGCAATATCGATGCCGAGAATGGTGTGGAAGATGATTTCTTCCTGGAGGACAATACGGTACGCCGCTGGTTTCATGTGCCCTGGCAGCATTGGGGACCCAACGGGCGCGAGGGCTATCACGGCCTGACCAAGGAAGGCCCGCTGCCGGTCGGGTCGCTGGCCCCCGAACAGACCGTCAAGTCCAGCGCCTATGCGGTCGGCTTCTACAACGCCATGGGTGGCTGGACCATCGGGCAGCTCTGGCCTTCCGCCCAGGCGCCGGACATGTCCTATTTCCAGAAGGGCGGCGGCTTCCCCGACGGCACCGTGGTGGCCAAGCTGCTGTTCACGACGCTGGATGAAAGCCAGGTGCCATACCTGACCAATCCCGTTTCATGGAATGCCTATGTCTATCAGGCCGACGTGCCCGGCATGCCGGCCCCCCCGACACCAGGCCAGCGCGTGACGGCGAAGGTGCATCTGCTTCAGATGGACATCATGGTGCGCGACAGCCGGCTGGACAAGCAGGGCGGCTGGGTGTTCGGCACCTATGTCTATAATGGCCGCATGGGCAAGGCCAACCCGTGGGAAAATCTCGTCCCCGTCGGCCTGATGTGGGGCAACAATCCGGAGGTCACGGTCTCCCACACCAATCCCACGCCGACAGCCACGCGGATCAACCCGGCCATCACGGAAACCATCATCAATCCCGACACAAGGGAATTGCCACCCATGCATCTGGGCTGGAATTCCCGCCTGAACGGTCCGGCCGATAATTCGGCCAGCAGTTGCATGTCCTGTCACAGCACGGCGCAATATCCGGCCATTTCCGCCATCATGCCGCAATTCAACAACCCGGCCTTCCCCACCCCGCCCGACGGCCAGGATGCGGGACCGGAATTCATGCTGTGGTTCCGCAACATTCCGTGGGGCCAGGCCTTCAACAAGGGCCACGCCGTGAGCCTGGATTTCAGCCTGCAGATGCAGGGTAGCATCATCAACTGGATCGCCTATACCGACAGTGTCCAGCAAGGCCGGTTCTCGGCTGAATATTGGTCCAAGGGCAATAGGGTGTCGCGCAATCCCGGCCCGGCGCCAGCACAATGACGCCGTGATGCGACCGGGGCGGGACCATTGCCCGCCCCGGTCACTACGTCACCCCCAGGTCGCGCGCCGTCAGGTCCAGCGCCCGCCGGGCCCGTTGTGCGACCTCGTCGGCCTCATCCTCAGTCATGGTCAGGGCCGGGGCGTAGACCAGGCTGTCGCGGATGCCGCGCATGATCAGGTCATTGTGGAAGCAATGGTCGCGTGCCATCAGGCCGACCCTGCCATTGCCGGGAAACCGTTCGCGTGTCCGGCGGTCCTTCACGATCTCGATGGCGCCGATCATGCCCTCCGACCGGATTTCACCGACGATCGGGTGGCCGTCCAGCACCTCTTCCAGCCGCGTGCGCAGATAGGGGCCGATCTCCTCCCCCGCCCGCCGGACAAGCCCGTCGCGTGCGATGATGTCCAGATTGGCCAGGGCCACGGCACAGGCCACCGGGTGCCCGGAATAGGTGAAGCCGTGGTAGAACTCGCCCCCTTCCTCGATCAGGGTCCCGGCCACACGGTCGCCGACCATGACGGCCGACAGGGGGATGTAGCCTGACGTGATGCCCTTGGCCAAGGTCATGAAATCGGGGCTGATGCCATAGCGCTGGCAGCCGAACCAGTGGCCCAGCCGCCCGAAGCCGCAGATCACCTCGTCGGCGATCAGCAGGATGTCGTGTTCGCGGCAGATGCGCCCGACCTCCGGCCAATAGCTGTCGGGCGGGATGATCACGCCGCCCGCACCCTGCACCGGCTCCCCGATGAAGGCGGCCACATTCTCCGGCCCCAGTTGCAGGATCTTCTCCTCCAGCGTGCGGGCCGCCAGCCGGCCGAACGCCTCGGCACCCATCTCCCCCTGTCCCTCGAACGGATAGGGGGCCATCACATGGGCGAAATCCGGCAGCGGCAGGCCGCCTTGCGCATGCATCGCCGGCATGCCGTTCAGCGATGCGGCCGCCATCGTGGTGCCGTGATAGCCATGGTCGCGCCCGATGATGATCTTCTTGCCCGGCTTGCCCTTCAAGGCCCAGTAATGCCGGACCATGCGCACGATCGTGTCATTGGCTTCCGACCCGGAATTGGCGAAGAAGGCGCGCGACAGGCCCGGCGGCGTCAGTTCGGCCAGGCGGGCCGCCAGTTGCACGGTTGGCGCCGTGGTCGTCTTGAAGAAGCCGTGATAGAAGGAAAGATCGGTCAGCTGGCCATAGGCCGCATCGGCCAGTTCCCGCCGCCCATATCCGACATTGACGCACCACAGCCCGGCCATGGCATCCAGGATGCGCACGCCGGCGCTGTCGGTCAGCCACACCCCTTCGGCATGGGTGATGATGCGCGGCCCGCCCAGCGCGGACAGTTCCTTGTGGTCGGTGAACGGGTGCCAGTGATGGGCACCGGACAGGCGCTTCAGTTCGGCGGTATCGACGGACATGGACAAACACTCCCCGGATCGGACAGGCAGACGGCATTGCGGACGGACGAAACCCGTCCCGCCGGCGGGTTGAACCCGATCCGGGCGCAATGCAGCAGCATCTCTTCCTTGGGCGTGGGGCCGGTATAGGTCATGGGCGGATCATAGCGTGCCCGGCACCGCCCGTCACCCGGTCGCCCATCACCCGTTTTGTCATGACCGGGAAAGCCGTTGACAGCAGATGGCGATTGCAGAACCATGCACCCATGCAATCACAGAATTCAACCCTGCCGCTGACCGAACGCATCGACCGCGTCCGCCTGATCCGTGCGGAAAATGTCGGGCCTGTTACCTTCGCGCGACTTCTGGAACGGTTCGGCACGGCCAGCGCGGCGCTGGCGGCACTCCCCGACCTGGCCCGGCGCGGCGGCCGCAAGGCACCCTTGCGCGTGCCCGCGCGGACAGAGGTGGAGCGGGAAGCCGCGGCGCTGGAAAAGCTGGGCGGGCGCTGGCTGTTCCGGGGGGAGGCGGATTATCCCCGGCCGCTGGCCGCCATCGACGATGCGCCGCCTGTCCTGGCAGTGTTGGGCTTCCCGGCCTTGCTGGCCCGTCCCTGTGTGGGCATCGTCGGCGCGCGCAATGCCAGCATCGCCGGGCGCAAGATGGCCGAGCGGCTGGGCCACGACCTGGCCGATGCCGGCTTCACCGTGGTATCGGGCCTGGCCCGCGGCATCGACACAGCGGCCCATCAGGGGGCCATCGGCGGCGGTACCGCCGCCGTGGTGGCCGGCGGCGTGGACATCATCTATCCGCCGGAAAACGCCGGCCTTTACCATGATATCGCCCAGCGCGGCACGGTGCTGGCCGAATCACCCCTGGGGACGGAACCGCAGGCAAGGCATTTTCCCCGCCGCAACCGTCTGATCTCCGGCTTGTCGCTGGGGGTTGTCGTGGTGGAGGCGGCGCTTAAATCCGGGTCCCTGATCACCGCGCGCCTTGCCGCCGAACAGGGGCGCGATGTGTTCGCCGTGCCGGGCTCCCCGATGGACCCGCGCGCCCAGGGCTGTAACCGCCTGATCAAGGAAGGTGCTGCCCTGGTGGAGAATGCGGACGATATCGTCACGCACCTGCATGCCGCCGCCGCGGGCCCCTTGCGCGAGCCGGCCGGGGGACATTTCCGGTCCCCCATTCCCGCCACGGAGGACGAGCGCGAACTGGCCAAAGCACGCCATCTTGTGGTCGAGAGCCTGTCCCCGACCCCGGTTCTCATTGACGAAGTCATCCGCGGCTGCCAATTGTCTGCCGGGGTGGTGTTGACCGTGCTGCTGGAACTGGAACTGGCGGGGCGGCTGCAGCGTCATCCCGGCGGTCAGGTCAGCCTGGTCTGACCGGTCCAATTCGCGGTTTTCCATCGTTCCTCGAAAGGCGGGTCCTTCAGTGGCTGGCAGTGTCGTCATCGTTGAATCCCCGGCCAAGGCCAAGACCATCAACAAGTATCTGGGACAGGACTATACCGTCCTGGCCAGCTTCGGGCATGTGCGCGACCTGCCGCCCAAGGATGGGTCGGTGCGCCCCGAAGAGGATTTCGAGATGGATTGGGAACTGGGCGACCGGTCCAAGCGCCATGTCGATGAGATCGCCCGCGCCGTGCGCGGTGCTTCCCGCGTGTTCCTGGCCACCGATCCGGATCGCGAGGGAGAGGCCATCGCCTGGCACGTGCATGAGCTGCTGAAGGAAAAGCGGCTGGCATCCAAGGCCGAGGTGCGCCGCATCACCTTCAACGAAATCACCAAGAGCGCCGTGCTGGACGCCATTTCCAAGCCGCGCGACGTGGACCAGGAATTGGTCCAGGCCTATCTGGCCCGCCGCGCGCTGGATTACCTTGTGGGCTTCAACCTGTCACCGGTCCTGTGGCGCAAGCTGCCCGGGTCCAAGTCCGCGGGCCGTGTGCAATCCGTGGCGCTGCGCCTCATCTGCGAGCGGGAGGCCGAGATCGAGGCCTTCAAGCCGCAGGAATACTGGACCATCGAGGCAGAGTTCAAAACCCATGACGGCGCCACCTTCACGGCACGCCTGACGCAGTTGGACGGCAAGCGGCTGGAGAAGTTCAGCCTGGGCGACAAGGGGGCGGCTGAGGCGGCGCTGGCCCGTATCCGCCCCATGCTGTTCAAGGTGGGCCGCGTTGAACGGCGCGAGGTGAAGCGCAATCCCTATGCGCCCTTCACCACCTCCACCCTTCAGCAGGAAGCCAGCCGCAAGCTGGGCTTTGGCGCCGTCAAGACCATGCGCACGGCCCAGAAGCTCTATGAGGGCGTGGATATCGGCGGCGAGACGGTCGGCCTGATCACCTATATGCGTACCGACGGCGTGTCCTTGAGCCAGGAAGCCATCGACGGGTCGCGCCGTCTGATCGACCAGACCTGGGGTGATGCCTATGTGCCGGACAAGCCGCGCATCTACAAGACGGCCGCCAAGAACGCCCAGGAGGCGCACGAGGCCATCCGCCCCACCGACCTGTTCCGCCGCCCGGACCAGATGACCCGTTATCTGGACAAGGACGAACTGCGGCTTTACGAGCTGATCTGGAAGCGGACCGTCGCGTCGCAGATGGCCAGCGCCATCATGGATCAGGTGACGGTGGACATCATGTCCAAGGGGGCGGAGGCCGTGTTCCGCGCCACCGGCTCCATCATCCGGTTCGATGGCTTCCTGCGCGTCTACCAGGAAGACAAGGATGATGATGGGGAGGAGGAGGAGAATCGCCGCCTGCCCCCCATGAAGGATGGCGACGACCTGACGCGCGGCAACCTGAAATCCGACCAGCACTTCACCCAGCCCCCGCCCCGCTATACGGAAGCGAGCCTGGTGAAGAAGATGGAGGAACTGGGCATCGGCCGGCCCTCCACCTATGCGTCCATCCTGCAGGTGCTGCAGGAACGCAATTATGTGCGGCTGGAAAAGCGGCGGTTCGAGCCGGAGGACCGCGGCCGGCTGGTCACCAGCTTCCTGGAGAATTTCTTCAACCGTTATGTGCAGTATGACTTCACGGCGGCCCTGGAAGAGAAGCTGGACGATATCTCCGGCGGGCGCATCTTCTGGAAGGATGTGCTGCGGGAATTCTGGAAGCATTTCCACGCCGCCATCGACGACACCAAGGACCTGACCATCACCCAGGTGCTGGATGCGCTGGATGCCGCACTGGGGCCGCATTTCTTCCCCGACCGCTTCGACGCGGAAGGGCAGAAGATCGATGTGCGCGCCTGCCCGACCTGCGGATCGGGCCGCCTGTCGCTGAAACTGGGCAAGACGGGCGCCTTCATCGGCTGTTCCAACTATCCCGAATGCCGCTATACCCGCCCGCTGGCCGTGGCGGGGGAGGATGCGGAGGCCGATGCCGACCGGGAACTGGGCACCGATCCCGATACGGGCCTGACCGTCGTGCTGAAACGGGGACCCTACGGCGTCTATGCCCAGTTGGGCACGAACCTGCCGAAGGAGGAAAAACCCAAGCGCGTGTCACTGCCGCGCGGCATGAACCCGCAGGATGTCGACCTGACCATTGCCCTGGCCTTGCTGTCCCTGCCCCGCTCCCTGGGCATGCATCCCAGCACGGGCGTGGAAATTCAGGCCGGTATCGGCCGCTTCGGCCCCTATCTGAAACATGGCGACGCCTATAAGAACATCCCCGCGGACGATGATGTGCTGACCATCGGCCTGAACCGGGCCGTGGTGCTTCTGGGCGACGGGCCGGCGAAGAAGGCCGTGCAGGGACGCGAATTGGGGAACCACCCCAAGGATGGCAAGCCGATCTCCATCGGCTCCGGCCGGTTCGGCCCCTATGTGAAGCACAACAAGCTGTTCGCCAGCATTCCCAAGGCCCAGAATCCCGACACGCTGACGCTGGAACAGGCCGTGGAACTGCTGGCGGCCAAGGCCGCCAAGGACACGGCCAAGAAGGGGGCGGCCCCCGCCGCGGATGCCCCACCGGCAGAGGAGAAGCCGAAGAAGAAGGCCCCGGCCAAGAAGGCGGCCGCGCCGAAGATGGCCGCGAAGACCGGGACCAGCAAGACGACAACGGCCGCCAAGAAGCCGGCGGCGAAAAAAAAGACAGTGTGAGCTTGCTTTCAGGAACAGGATGAACCACGTTCATTCGTATAAGGGGCATTGGTCGGCGCTCGTGATCGGGCGGCCGGCTGCCATTGCCGGGAGGCTGACATGCGCGCCCTGTTCCTGACGGGTCTGGTCCTTTCGATCATCGCCCTGACCGCCGTGGCGGAAGAGACGAAGCCCGTCAATACTTTCACCCTGCTGAACAAGCCCGGCACCCTGCCCGCCGTCCCGGATTACAGCCAGGGTGTGCCGGCCGCTGCTGCCCCGGCCGAAGATCCAGGCTGCCGCGTGCGCAAGACCGTGGAAGCCGGCGTGTCCATGGGTGGGGTCAGCGGCAAATATGCCGGTGCCCGATTGGATTATGGCAAGGATGACAGGGCGCTGGATCGCGGCTATGCCCCCAACCCCTGCCCCCAGACAGGTTTCGCCATGTCGCTTTCCATGTCTGCCAGCGACATGGAAATGAAACGCCGGGGCGAGAATTATCCGGCCGGCCGGCCCATTGTCGAAGGTATGGACGATGGCATGGCCGATATCGGCAATAACCGGCCCGGCCACCGCCTCAATGGCGATTGAGTGTCCGTTCGATATCCAGTCCGATCGTAACGCCACCCAGCACCGAACCGGGCTTATCGCCGGCAATGGCGAAACTGACCTGGACGTTGAACTGGCCCGTCGACTGGTCGAAGGCGATATTGTCGACGAAGATCGTGTCAGCCCCCTTGGCAACGGTCATGGCATATTTCGCCTCGTCGGCTTGCCAGAGGTCGGAGGGAAGCGGATCGGCGGCCACGGCCACGCCCGCATTGTCGAACAGAAGGATTTCTGAAACCACCCCGCCAGTCGCGGCCCGCAGCCGGGCCAGGGCCGTGGATAGCGGATGATCGCGCAACGACCATACCAGCGAATGGTCGGCCGCAGCACGATGGCTCTGAAATATCTGGTCCTCCTCCACGATGCGGCTGACGGGTTTATCCGCGTTGAGCCTGCCGGCCGCCTTCAGCGCCGGAAGCAGGGACGGCTCGGTCAACAGCCTGTCATGGACCTGTCGGGCCACAGCCAGGGCCAGCCCGCGCTCGGATGCCGTCAGAACCATGTTGGCCGCCGCACAATGGCCGATCTCGCCGTTGAACCGTTCCAGAAAATGCGGGTTCGACCGCAGGAATGGGGCCGCGAAATAGACACCCAAGGGCATATAGCGCTGAAAGCTGACCTGGAACTGCGCAGGATCGGCCCCCGCCTGCTTGATCGCGGACAGCAGTTCCGCCTGGTCCATCAGAACCGCTTCCACCCGGCCGGCCGCCAGCATGCGCAGCAATTGCGTCGATGTCCGGGCCATGCCATCGACATCCCTTCCCTGACCGCGCAACCATTTCAATTGATTGGATCCCAGCACGGCGGCAATGCGGCGGCGTTGGTGCAGATCCATCTTCACGAGACGAATGCCCGCCGGTGTCACCCACACCCAGCGTTCGAGGGCCAAAGGCAGGGAGAGATGCCCGTCACGCGGCCCCTCGGGATCCGGCGCCACGGAGAAAATGCCCGCCACGGCTCCCTGGCGCACCTGTTCGCGGGCGCGCAGCCAGGGCGCAAGGTCAACCTCGTATCGCTGATCCAGCCGGTCCATGATGCAGTCGAGCGCGCGCAACGATGTGCCGCCCAATTCCCCGTTCACCATCTCCTGATAGGGGGGCGCGATATTGGTCAGCAGATGCAGCACTTCCGACGCGCGGGCCTGCACGGTGGTGGATAAAGCCATCCATACCACCAGCAACAGGCGCCCCGCCATGATGACAAGGCGCATGATCCACTCCCCTGCATGCCCGGTTCCGGGACCAAGCCTCAGGAGAAAGTGTAGGTCGGCCCCCGTCGTCCGGATAGATATCCGGAAGGTGCGGAAACTGGCCCTGCATTAACCGGTGAATTTGTTGTTCTTGGGAAAGCCGGTGGGCGGCAGCTTGCCCTGGCTGCCGCGAAAGGCCACCCAGCCGGACAGTTCCGGCAGGGTCACGGTGCGGATACGGCCTTCGACTCCGCCCATTTTCCAGGACAGCCCATCAGCCAGACTGAAGCATTTCACATCCGACAGGCTGGCATCCTTGTATTTCTGCAGCGCCACGCCCTTGCCACGCGCCATGACGGGCAGTTCCTCCAGCTTGAAGACCAGCAGCTTGCGGTTATTGCCGATAACGGCGACCGCATCCCCCTCCACCGGGATCACCAGGGCAGCGACCCCGCCATCGGACGGGTTCAAAACCTGCTTGCCGGCCCGCGTCTGGGCCACCACCTCGTCGGCTTCCACCTGGAATCCACGGCCGTCGCTGCTGGCCACCAGCAGCCTTTGCCCCGGCACGTGCGGGAACAAGGACACGATCTCGGCCTCGCCCAGATCGGCCATCAGGCGCACAGGTTCCCCGAAGCCACGGCCACGCGGCAGCTTGTCGGCGCCCAGCGTATAGAATTTGCCATTGCTAGCGAAGACAAGCAGCTTGTCCGTGGTCTGCACGCGCAGGACAAAACCTTCCTTGTCACCATCCTTGTATTTGGCGTCCGCCGCCTCAGCCGGCGACATATGTCGCGACACGGCGCGTATCCAGCCCTTTTCGGACAGGAAGACGGTCAGCGGCTCCCGCTCGATCATGGCTTCCACCGGCACGACGATATCGGTCGGGGCCTCCCCCACCTCCGTCCGGCGTTCACCCAGCGCGGTCGACCGGCCGAACTTCCTGTCCATCTGCTGCACGTCGGTGCGGATGGCCTTCCAGCGCTTGGCCTCATCCTCCAGAAGGTCGGTCAGCTTAGCCTTCTCGGCCGTCAGCGCGTCATGCTCCTTCCTGATCTCGAACTCTTCCAGCCGGCGCAGGGAGCGCAGCCGCATGTTCAAGATGGCCTCTGCCTGAACATCGGACAGGTGGAAGCTGCGCATCAGTTCCTTCTTGGGTTCATCCTCCTCGCGGATGATGCGGATGACCTCGTCCAGGTTCAGATACGCGACCAGATAGCCGCCCAGCACCTCCAGCCGGTGTTCGATCTCCCCCAGCCGGTGGCGGGACCGGCGGATCAGCACGTCCTGGCGGTGGGCCAGAAAGGCGCGCAGCACCTCATGCAGGGTCATGACGCGCGGGATGGTGCCGCCATCCAGCACGTTCATGTTCAGACTGAAACGGATTTCCAGGTCCGTGTTGCGGAACAACTGCTCCATCATCACGGCGGGATCGACATTCCGGCTCTTGGGCACCAGCACCAGGCGGATATCCTCCGCCGATTCGTCGCGCACATCCTCCAGCAGCGGCAATTTCCGTTCCGACAGAAGTTCGGCGATCTTCTCCACCAGCCGCGATTTCTGCACCTGATAGGGGATCTCGGTGACGACCACCTGCCAGGTGCCCTGACCCAGCGGCTCCTTCATCCAGCGGGCCCGCAGGCGGAAGGCGCCACGTCCCGTGCGGTACGCCTCGATGATATTGGCGCGGCTTTCAACCAGGATGCCGCCGGTGGGGAAATCAGGCCCGCGTATCCAGCTCACCAGCTCTTCCACGCCGACGGGCCGGCGCTTTTCCGGCGGGGGCAGCAACTCGCGCTCGATGATCAGGTTCAGGGCGCCGCAAATCTCCCCCACATTATGGGGCGGGATGCTGGTGGCCATGCCGACCGCGATGCCGGCCGATCCGTTGGCCAGCAGGTTGGGAAACGCGGCCGGCAGCACGATGGGCTCGTTCCCGTCGCCGTCATAGGTGGCGCGGAAGTCGGTGGCATCCTCATCCAGGCCCTGCATCAGGGCCTTGGCCACCTCGGTCAGGCGGGCCTCGGTATATCGCATGGCCGCGGCATTATCGCCGTCGATATTGCCGAAATTGCCCTGCCCTTCCACCAGCGGATAGCGGCTGGCGAAATCCTGTGCCAACCGGACCAGGGCGTCATAGACGGACTGGTCGCCATGGGGATGGAACTTGCCGATCACATCGCCGACCACGCGGGCCGACTTCTTCGGCATGGTGGAGGGGTCCAGCTTCAGCTGGCTCATGGCGAACAGGATGCGCCGATGCACCGGCTTCAGCCCGTCGCGCACATCGGGCAGCGAACGGGAGACGATGGTGGACAGGGCATAGGACAGGTAACGCTCCCCCAGCGCGTCGGCGAGGCGTTTGTCCAGGATTTCATGGGCGGCGTCGGTCATGCCCCATCCATACCAGATAGGGTAGGGGCGTGGGTACTGGCTTCTATCCGTCCTGTCGGCTTATTGCGCCGGGCCGGGGGAGATGGCCCCATCCCCATCGGGCGGTATCCCATGCATCCGTCCGTACCGTTCCACGAAACGGGCACGGGCTGCGGGCAGCTCGGCATGGCGCTGGGCAAACGCGCTACGCGCCAGGAAATGGCCCGTCAGGGCCAGGCCCCGCATCACCTCCACCGGCCCGCCATCGGAAAGGCCCAGCAGGAAGGCCGGCAATTCGAACAGCTTGTCCTTGTACGGTTCGGCCGCTGAAAGGGAAACAGCACGGCCCGTGCGCGGGCTGACATGGCTCAGCCCGTCATTGCCGGCCAGCAGGTCGGCCGCGGTCCGGCCACTGACGGCGCAGCGCGACAGGTCCAGGCCAAATCCGATCTCGTCCAGCAGACCGATCTCCCACCGCACATAAATCTCCGCCCAGACATCGGTTTCCATCGCTTCCAGCAAGGCAAGCGTGGCGTCGAACAGGCCGGGATGCGGTTCCCGGTCGGCCAGCAGCCCATCCAGCAAGCCGCAGGCCGATGCCAGACAGGCGAGTCGCAACGGATCATCCAGCAGCGGGGCGGCATAGGCACGTTCCAGTTCCAGCGACCAGGTC
Source organism: Niveispirillum fermenti (assembly GCF_048066175.1). Classification (GTDB taxonomy): domain Bacteria; phylum Pseudomonadota; class Alphaproteobacteria; order Azospirillales; family Azospirillaceae; genus Niveispirillum; species Niveispirillum fermenti. Next base: position 134,429 of record NZ_JBLTXA010000001.1, read on the forward strand.
CCCAACTGGTCTGCCAGCCGGGCCCGCCAGGACACGGCCAGCCGGCTTCCCGGCTCCAGCGACGCACGCATCCGTGCCGATTGCCCGCCATGCACCAGCCCCGCGTGCCGGCCATGCGCGCGCGTCAGCATCAGCGCCAGGGCGGCGGTTTCCCCATACGGACGTGCGGATAGCAGGATCGCCTGGTCGTTCCAATCCATGACCCAAATCCAGAGCAGTTCAGCACAAACCGGAATCATTCGGGAAAACCACGCCCCCGCCCCCGGATCCGGGACCGCAATGGTACAGCAAGGCTCCATGTCTGCGAAAGTTCAGATGAACATAAATAACGGGCGGCAGCGAAGGGGCATGGCCCCACCCGGTGAAAGTGGTATAGAGTTTCCCCGCTCACCTTTCACTTGTCCACCGGCCCTGCCTTGCCCGACATTCTGCCCGACGATCTTCTGGCCCGGCGATACATGCTGGCCGGTCTTTCCAGCGGTGAGGCCGTCTGGGACTGGGATATCGCCGCCGACCGCCTGTTCCTGTCGCCGGGCTTCCGCGATCATCTGGGGCTGGATCCCGCGGCAGAAACGACGGGCGGTGAAGGCAGTCCGCACGACTGGTTCGACCGCGTGCATCCGGAAGATCTGCAATGGCTGGAAGCCACACTGCGGCCCCTGCAGGATGAACCGGAACGGCGTTTCCTGATCGAACACCGGGTCCGCAACCGGCGGGGCGACTGGACCTGGCTGACGGTGCGCGGTGCTGCCATCGGTGATGGCAGCGGCGCGGTGGTCCGCCTGATCGGCACGGCCAGCGACATCACCCAGCGCAAGGAGGCCGAGGAAAGGCTGCGTATCAGCGAGGAGCGGCTGGCCCTGGCGGCGGCGGCGACCAATGACGGGCTTTACGACTGGGACCTGCGCACCGACCGCATCTATTACGCGCCCCGCTGGTGGGCATTGTTAGGGCTGGACCCGCAGAGCGACGGGCCGGAAGAATGGCTGTCGCGCGTGCATCCGGAAGATCTGATCTGGCTGCAGGCCACGCTGGACGCGCAGATGTCGGCGGGCGGCAAACCATTCCAGATCGAATACCGCATCCAGCACAGCCGGGGCGCCTGGCGCTGGATGCTCTGCCGCGGCATCGCGGTGATGGATGTGCAGGGCGAGCCGGCCCGTCTTGTCGGCTCCCAGTCCGACATTACCGACCGCAAGGTGGCGGAGGAACAGCTGCGCATCAGCGAGGAACGCTATGCGCTAGCGGCCCAGGGTGCCAATGACGGCTTGTGGGACTGGCGTATTCCGGAGGGGGAGGTTTATTATTCCCCGCGCTGGTCGGACATGCTGGGCCTGCCGGGTGGGGAATGGGTCGGTACGATCGAGGATTGGTTCGCCCTGGTCCATGCCAGCGACCTGCCGGGGCTGCGCGCGGCCTTTCAACTGCACCTGTCGGGCGGCATCGACCATCTGGAGCATGAGGTCAGGGTCCGCCACGATAGCGGGGCGGAACTGTGGGTGCTGATCCGCGGTGTGGCAATCCGGGATCCGCTGGGCGATGCCATGCGCATGGCCGGTTCGATGACCGATATCACCGCGCGCAAGCGGGCAGAGCAACAGATCCTGTTCGATGCCTTCCATGACGGTCTGACCGGGCTGCCTAACCGGTCGCTGCTGATGGACCGTATCAACCAGACCATCGACCGCCGTCGCCGGCCCGATGATCCGCCTTGTGCCGTCATCCTGTTCGACCTGGACCATTTCAAGACCGTCAACGACAGTCTGGGCCCCAATTTCGGGGATGATGTGCTGCGCACCCTGGCCAAGAGGCTGGAGGCCCAGCGCCGGGCCGGCGACACGATCGCACGCATATCAGCCGACGAGTTCGGCGTGCTGATGGATGGGGTCGTGGATGCCAAGGCCGCCATGACCGCCGCGCTGCGTCTGGCAGCAACCATCGCCGAACCCATCCGGCTGCCCGGCGGGCAGGAACTGGTGCTGACGGCATCAGGCGGGATTTCAATGTCGCACACGGGCTATGCCCAGGCCGCCGACATGGTGCGCGACGCCAGCCTGGCCATGTTCCGGGCCAAGGGGGCGGGGCGCAACCGGGTAGAGGTGTTCGACGATGCGCTGCGGGCCCGCGCCATGTCGCGCCTGCGCACGGAGGCGGACCTGCGCCTTGCGGCCGACCGGCATCAGTTGACCCTGTTCTATCAGCCCATCGTCCGCCTGTCCGACCAGTCCATTGCCGGGTTCGAAGCGCTGATCCGCTGGATGCATCCCGAGCGCGGCATGATCTCCCCCGCCGATTTCGTGCCACTGGCCGAAGATACGGGCTTGATCCTGCAGATCGGGCGCTGGGCCATGCAGGAGGCGGCCGAACAACTGGCCCGCTGGCAGAAGGATTATGGCAGTGGCCTGTTCATGAGCGTCAATGTGTCGGGCCGGCAGATGCTGGACGACCAGATGGTCGACAGCGTCCGTCAGGTCCTGGCCGACAGCGGCATCCCGCCGGAAACCCTGAAGCTGGAGATCACCGAAAGCCTCCTGATGGACGATCCGGCCCGCGCGGTCGTCATGATGCAGCAAATCCGCGATCTGGGCGTCAGCCTGTCGCTGGATGATTTCGGCACCGGCTATTCCAGCCTGTCCTATCTGCATCGCTACCCGGTCAATTCACTGAAGATCGACCGGGCCTTCGTCAGCGGGGCCGGCAGCGGCGACCGGCGGGAGGAGATACCCCGCATCATCCTGCTGCTGGCCAAGAGCCTGGATCTCGACGTGGTGGCCGAAGGGATCGAGAATCCGGAACAGGCGGGTTTCCTGCGGTCGCTGGAATGCCGGTACGGCCAGGGTTTCTACTTTTCCCGCCCCGCCCCCGCCGCAGAAATCGAACGCCTGCTGGTCCTGCCCTGCCTGCCGGCTTCCTGACACCGTCCGCGCGGCAGCATCCCGTCGGCCCTCATCATCCCTGCGCGCTGCGGGCCAGGATGTCGGCCAGCCTTTCGCGCAGCGCGCGCATCTCCGTCGTCACCTCTGTCGCCCGTTCCCCCAGTTCATGGGCCAGTGTCCTTGTTTCACTGGCATCGGCGGCGACGGTGCGGATACGGTCGAAGACCTCCACCGTACCGCCCGCAGCACTGGCGGCACTGGCACTGATGCTCTCCGTGGCGCTGCCTTGCTCGGTCACCGCGGCGCTGATCGTGCCGGCGATCTCGTCGATGCGGGCGATGACGGCGTGCAACTGGTGGATATCGCCGATCACGCGCTCGGTCGCCCGCTGAACGGCCGTGATCTGCGAGGTGATCTCCTCCGTCGCCTGGCCCGTCTGGTTGGACAGGTTCTTCACCTCGGCCGCAACGATGGCAAAGCCCCGCCCCGCTTCGCCGGCGCGGGCCGCCTCGATCGTGGCGTTCAGCGCCAGCAGGTTCGTCTGGCCGGAAATATCACCGATCAGTTGCGCGGCCCGGCCGATATTCTGGGCGGCGTCGGCAAGCTGGTTCACCATGGCGCGGGTCTGCCCGCCCCGCTGCACCGCGTCATGGACCATGTCGGCGACCTCCGTCACCTGCCGCCCGATCTCGCGCGAAGCGGTGGCAAGCTGCTCGGTGGCGGCGGCGACCGTCTGGACATTGCTGGTCGCCTCCTGCGCGGCACCGGCCACACCGTCGGACTGCTCGCCGGTGCGGGTGGCGGCGCCGGTCATGCGGTCGGCCATGGCGGCGATGCCCGCTGCCTGCTGCAGCACGGCCTCCACCCGGCGGGTCATCTCCTGTTCCAGGGCTTCGGCCAGGCTGCCCAGCCGGTCGGCCATCTCCTGCTTGTGCAGACGCTCCCGCTCCCGGTCTTCCGCTTTAAGGCGGTCCATTTCCTCCGCATTCACACGGAAAACGTCGATGGCGCGCGCCATGTCGCCGATTTCGTCATGGCGCGCCGTGCCGGGGATGAAGCTCAGCCTCTCGCCGCGCGCCAGCCCTTCCATGGCCTGCTCGATCCGGGCCAGCGGCCGGGTGATGGACCGCACCAGCAGCAGCGACAGGCCACAGAACAGGGCCACCAGAATCCCGCCAATCGCCATGGTCAGGCGCTGTGTTTGCGTGCGGATCGCGGTTTCAGCGCGCCGCGCCTCCGTCAGCCCGGCGCGGGTATAGGTGAAAAGCCCGTCGATCAGGGGAGCGGTCTCGGCGAACACGCCGGTAAATTCCCTGATGGCATCGGCCTGACGCCCCGTGGCCTCGGCCAGGGCGACCATGTCCTGCCGGTACTGGCGCGACAGGGTGTCGATCGTGTCCTTCGTCTCCTGATCAAACTGGGTCTCAGGCACGAAGAATGAAAATTCATTGTAGGCCTTGCGATGCTGGCCCAGATACCGTTCCTCCCCCGTCAGAAGGAAGGATTTCTCGGCGTTGCGCATTTCGGCCATGCCGATGAACAGGGAAGCCGCCATGGTCGCCGGCCATTTCTTCAACTCCCCCTCCGCCGCCGCCACGGACCGGACCATCTGCCCGCGCAGCCCGTCCTCGTCGGTGAAGCCCACGGCGCGGGTGGCCTCGTCCACCTTGGCGAAGGCATCGCCCAACAGGCCCAGCTTGGCGGTCAGCGTTGCGATCGTGTCGGCCTGATCGGCCGCGGCTGCGTGCGCCGTCAGGTCGGCCACGGCCGTCTCCACCTCCCCCAAGGTGGACAGAAACGCCACCCCCGCGGCGGGATCACGCTCCCGCAGGAAACGGGTGGCGTGAAGCTGCAAGGCCGTGGTGCGGCGGTTCAGGTCGGCCGCCGTTTCCGCGAAGCCCGACAGGGCCGTCATGCGGCCCGTCGCCTCTTCCCGTCTTGCATCGCCCAACAGGAACAAGCCCGCCGTCATCAGGACGGTCAGCAGGGCGGCTCCCACCAGGAAGCCGATGCGGGTGGAAATGGAAAGCCGGGCAAGCCAGCCGCCCTCCCCCGTCAGCCCATCGGCACCCACGCCGATGCGGGCAAGCCATGCCTGCCCGAACCAGCCGGATCGCGCCCCGCCATCGGATGGCATCTCGTGCGAGGCCTGGGCGCGGTCGTTTGTCAGCGTCAGTTCCGTCATGCGGCACATCCGGATGTTGGGGTTTGTCTAAAATTGTCGACAGTCCAGAGACCCGAAACCCCCAACAGACCCCGGCTGCCGCCGAGTACCTTGGGGGTATGCCGAATGACTTAAGGAACGATTGGTAAAGGCTTTGTCGCAGTTCGATGAAGTTTGCGTGACAGTGGCCGTTCCAGGGCCGCCGCCAACCCCGTCCGATGGGACCGGCGCCGGTGATATTTGTAAGCGGGCGGGGGGCTTGCTATGCTCGCCGACGAATTCCGCAACGAAACATCGGGGATCATGGGGATACTCACACCGGACCTTCTGATCCGCGCCTATGCCGGCGGGGTGTTCCCCATGGCCGAAAGCGCGTATGCGGACGACCTTCTCTGGTTCGATCCGCCGTTCCGCGGGGTGCTGCCGCTGGATGGGTTCCATGTGCCGCGCCGGCTGCGCAAGACGATCCGGCATTTCCCCTTCGATGTGCGCGTGGACAGTGATTTCCGGGCCACCATGCGCCATTGCGCCGAACCGGCACCCGACCGGCCGCAGACCTGGATCAATACCGATATCCTGGAGGCCTACTGCCAGCTTCACGCCATGGGCCATGCCCACAGCGTGGAATGCTGGCAGGACGGAACCATGGTCGGGGGGCTGTATGGCGTTTCCCTGGGGGGTGCCTTTTTTGGGGAGAGCATGTTTTCCCGTGCCACCGACGCCAGCAAGGTGGCGCTGGTGCATCTGGTGGCGCGGCTGTCGGCCGGCGGCTTCCTGCTGCTGGATACGCAGTTCCTGACCGGGCACCTGTCGCAATTCGGCGCACGGGAAATACCCCGGCACCGTTATCGCGCGCAACTATCCAAGGCTTTGGCCCGGAACGCCGAATTTCACTGTCTGGAGGATGAGCGGGCGCTGGTCGGCACCTTCTTGCAATCCTTGACCCAGACGTCATAGACCGGGTGTTCCATCGCCGACAGGGCCGGGCTGGATGCGAACATCCAGCCATTGAACACGGCCACCTCACCCCCGTCCGGCCGCTGCTCCTGCACATTCAGGAAAGCCGCCGATTCCGGGGGATCGATGGGGGGTGCCTTGCGGCAGGCCTCGACCCGGATGGACAATTGGCCGAACCGCACCACCTCACCCACCTTGGCTTCGAAGGTGGAGGTGCGGGCCGTCACCTTGTCCAGCCCCTGCAGCAATGCGACCGGCATGGGATCAAAACTGCGCTCCGGCGGTGGCGGGGGCGCGGGGCGCTGTACGGCACCCGGCAGGGAAGACGCCTGTCCCTCGTCCAGCGCCGGCTCCCCGGCAGGTACCTGTTCCTGCGCGCGAACCGCGGGCACAATTGCCAGCAGCATCAGACACAGCGACGAAAGACGGAAACGGGTCTGGATGGGTTTCACGGGAGGGCATCCACTGGCCGACAGGGCGTCCTTGAGAGAAAAGCGGCCATTTCGGGCGGTTTCAAGGCCGCCCGCGAAATCACATGGGCGGCAGCGGCGTTTGTCCGGCCGCGGGTGGGGCACCGGCATCACCGCCACTGGCGCCACCGCCTCCCGTCGAACTGAAAATGAAGCGGCCCAGCAACTCCTCCAGGTTCACGGCACTCTGCGTATATTCGATCATGTCGCCAGGCTTCAGCCAGTCATCCTCCCCACCCGGATCAAGCTGGAGATAGCGACCGCCCAGCAGGCTTTCGCTGGCGATCGATGCCGAGGTGTCGCGCGGAAGCTGGACATTGCTGTCGATCTCCATGCGGATGACCGCCTGATAGGTCTGTTTGTCCAGATATTGCTGGGTGACGGTGCCAACCTTGACGCCGGAGATACGGACATCGGCACCGGCCGAAAGGCCGCCCGTGCTGCTGAACCGCGCCTCCAGCGGATAACCGGAGATGGCCCGTACACTGCTGCTCGTATAGGCGAAGAACAGGAAGAAGCCGGCAACCAGAAGGACGACGGCACCCAGCACTGTTTCGATCACGTTCCTGCGCATGGACAGTTCAGCTCCCTGACGGGCCCGTGGTGAATGACCGGGCCGGACCTTCCCTCAAACACACATGCCTTAAACACACATGGCGGCGCTTTCGTGGCGCCGCCATGGGCCTGCTCCCAAAGATAGGGATGATCAGTTCGGTGTCCAGGCCTGGTAATCGCCCGTGGCCTTGTCGCGCTGGCCGCCGGCAAACAGATGGCCCGGCGGACGATAGGCCTGCACCGTGCCCGTGGGGTTGGGCTGATGCGGCTTCTGCCAGGGCTTGTGGAAACCGCTCCCCTCCGGCAGGGGCGCATCCATGTTGTAATGCAGCCAGCCATGCCATTCCGGCGTCACCTTCGTCGCCTCCGGTGCGCCCTTGTACAGCACCCAGCGGCGGGCCTTCATGCCCCGGCGGGCCTTCTTTTCCTCGAAATAGCGGTTCCCGGCGGCATCGCTGCCAACCTGCCGTCCGACACGCCAAACCAGAATATTGATCTGGATATTGGCCATCCATGTGGCCAGGGAGAACTTCTCGCTCATGACTTTTCCGTGATGCAGCACGAGGAACGGCGGCGACTATGCACCGCCGCCGCAACAAAATCCACCCCCACGGTGGAAGGCGGACCTGCGCCCCCCGCGGGGCCGTATCAAGATGCCGGCGCGACCAGTTGCACGGGAAAGTCACGCGCCAGCGCCCTCAGCCATCCGTGCCCCGCCCGCGCAGCCGGTCCGCCGCGCGCCCGAAACGGCCGGTATGGTGGCGGATCTCCCAGGCCGCAATGCCAAGGCCCGCGGCCGCCAGCGGCAGCACGTAATAGAAGAAGCGATAGGCCAGCAGGGCGCCCAGGATGGCGCTGGCTGCGTCATGGTGGGCAAGACCGAGCAGGATGATGCTCTCGAACACCCCCAGCCCGCCGGGCACATGGCTGAAGATGGCAACGATCAGCGCCGCGCAATAGAGCGCCACGAAGGATGTATAGGGAACCTGGACTTCCGTCGGCAGCAGCATCCACAGCACGCCGGCCGCCAGCACCAGTTCGGCCGACGCGATGGTGATCTGCGAGACCACGCCACCCCAACTGGGCAGTTGAATGGACCAGCGCCCGAACCGCACGGGCTTGTGCGTCACCGCCGTGATGACGCAGACGGCCAGCAGGCCCAACAACATGGCCGCCCCGGCCGCCTGCACCGCGATTTCCGGCACGTTCAGCAACAAGGACACCGGCTCCGGCCCCACGATCATGCCGACGGCCCCCGTGAAGGTCAGCCCCAGTGTGAAGGTGGTGGTCGAGAAGACGACGATCTTGGCCACGTCGGCCGGTGACAGGCCGGCCTTGCCATAGGCGCGCAGCCGGACCCCGGCTCCACTGATCACCGCCCAGCCGACATTGTTGGAAATGGCATAGCCGCAGGAGGCCGCGAAGGCCGTGGTCGCGTAGGGCACCTTGCGCCGCAGATAGATCTGTGCCGACAGGTCGTACAGCGTCAGGACCCAATAGGCCCCTATCGTCAGCGCCATGGCCTGCAGGACCTTCGACAAGGGCAGGTCCGTCAGATAGAGCCAGACCTCGGCGAAATCGATTTCCTTGATCACATGCTCCACGGCGACGGCCAGCAGCACGACCAGGAACATGATGGTGGCGACGCCCAGCAAAGCCTTGTAATGCCGGATCAGCCAACCACGAACGGCGGCGGCCCTTGCGGGTTTCGATGAAGCGGGCGTCTGTTCGGGATCGGGAAGTCGGGTCATTCAGGAATGCAACACGCGAAACGAGACCGGCCACAGCGGCGGGCGCACCCTGCCACCATTACAAACGGAAAGAAACCCCCAGGCCGGTGCCAACGCCCCGCGGAAGCAGAACCTCTCCCATTGCACCTGGGAGATTGGGGGGGCGGGCGACTCAGACAAGGCGCGGAACAGGAAAATCCAGCGATGCCGCCGCTTCCGGCCCCCAAAAAGGGGGATTCCGCCCCACCACCCGCGTCAACACAATAAGCTGTATATGCTTTTGAAATAGCCAACAAAATATGGTTGCCGGGCCTTCCCCTGTGGCCTAGCCTTCCGGCCGTCACCATATATAGCGGCGCTGCTGCCTGTCCGTCATGACGCACGGCCGGCACGCACGACCCGCCGCCTTGTTTGGGAAAGGCTTGGACCATGCGCATCGAACGCCGTTTCACCGTTGAAGGCCAGGACGCCTATGCCGGCATCCCGTTCCGCCAGGCGACGAGCGAGATTCGCAATCCCGACGGTTCCACGGTCTTCCAGGCCAGGGATATCGAGGTTCCGGCCGAATGGAGCCAGGTGGCCTGCGACATCCTGGCCCAGAAATATTTCCGCCGGGCTGGCGTGCCTGCGGCCCTAAAAAAGGTGGAAGAACACAGCGTCCCCCCCTTCCTGTGGCGCCATGTCGCGGATGAGAAGGCGCTGTCCGGGCTGCCCGCGCAGGAGCGGACGGGGGCGGAAACCTCCGCCCGGCAGGTTTTCGACCGTCTGGCCGGCACCTGGGCCTATTGGGGCTGGAAGGGCGGCTATTTCGAGTCGGAAGCCGATGCCGCCGCGTTCCATGACGAGATGCGCTTCATGCTGGCCCGCCAGATGGCGGCACCCAACAGTCCGCAATGGTTCAATACCGGCCTGTCCTGGGCCTATGGTATCGACGGGCCCAGCCAGGGCCATTTCCATGTCGATCCGGCAACCGGGGAGGTCGTTGCCTCTGCGTCAGCCTATGAGCGGCCACAGCCCCATGCCTGTTTCATCCAGTCGGTCGCGGATGATCTGGTGAACGAAGGCGGCATCATGGACCTGTGGGTGCGCGAGGCGCGCCTGTTCAAGTACGGGTCCGGCACGGGCACCAATTTCTCCCGCCTGCGCGGAGAGAACGAGAAACTGTCCGGCGGTGGCAAGTCGTCCGGCCTGATGAGCTTTCTCAAGATCGGCGACCGGGCGGCCGGCGCCATCAAGTCCGGTGGCACGACGCGCCGGGCCGCCAAGATGGTGACGGTCGATCTCGACCATCCCGACATCGAAGCCTATATCGACTGGAAGGTCGTTGAGGAGCAGAAGGTCACCGCCCTGGTGACCGGTTCCAAGCAGGTTTCCCGCCATCTGAACATGATCATGGCGGCCTGCAACGAAGGTATGGGCACCGATGCGGACCGGCTGGACCCGCTGACGAACCGGGCCCTGAAACGCGCCATTGTGGCCGCCCGCCGCGACCTGGTCCCGGAAAACTACATCCAGCGGGCCATCCAGCTTGCCGGCCAGGGCTATGCCGGGATCGATATCCGCACCTTCGACACCGATTGGGATTCGGAAGCCTATCTGACGGTCAGCGGCCAGAATTCCAATAATTCCGTGCGCGTGCCCAATGCCTTCCTGGAGGCTGTGGAAAGTGACGGCCCCTGGAACCTGATCCGCCGCACGGATGGCAAGGTTGCCGGCACGCTGCGCGCCCGCGAATTGTGGGACAAGATCGGCTATGCCGCCTGGCAGTCGGCCGATCCGGGCGTACAGTTCGATACGACCATCAATGAATGGCACACCTGCCCCGCGTCCGGTCGCATCAATGCGTCGAACCCGTGCAGCGAATATATGTTCCTGGACGACACGGCGTGCAATCTGGCGTCCCTGAACCTTATGGAATTCCGCCAGCCCGACGGTCGGTTCGACATCGATGCCTTCACCCACGCCTGCCGGCTGTGGACGCTGGTGCTGGAAATCTCCGTGGCCATGGCGCAGTTCCCGTCGCGGGAGATCGCGCGTCTTTCCTATGATTTCCGGACGCTGGGCCTTGGCTATGCCAATCTTGGCGGTCTGCTGATGGCAGCCGGCCTGCCCTATGACAGTGTGCCGGGGCGGGCGCTGGCCGCGGCCATCACCGCATTGATGACCGGCGTGGCCTATGCGACCTCCGCCGAGATGGCGCGCGAGTTGGGGCCCTTCCCCGGCTTCGCCGCCAACCGGCAACCGATGCTGCGCGTGATTGCCAACCATCGCCGCGCCGCCCATGGCGCACGGACGGGCTATGAGGGGCTGTCGGTGGCACCCGTGCCGCTGGTCGCGGACGAATGTCCCGACGCGAACCTGGTCGATGCCGCCCGTCGCGCCTGGGATGCAGCACTTGCCATGGGACGCGACCATGGCTATCGCAACGCGCAGGCCACCGTCATCGCACCGACAGGCACCATCGGCCTGGTCATGGATTGCGACACGACGGGCATCGAACCCGACTTCGCCCTTGTGAAATTCAAGAAGCTGGCCGGTGGCGGCTATTTCAAGATCATCAACCGCGTTGTGCCGGAGGCTTTGTCACGGCTGGGCTATGACGATACCGCAATTGCCCGGATCGAGCGCTATGCCGTGGGGCATGGCACGCTGGTGGGGGCGCCTTGCATCACCCATGACCGGCTGCGCCGTCTGGGCTTTGGCGACGAACAGATCGACGCTGTGGAATCCGCCCTGGAATCCGCCTTCGACATCAAGTTCGTCTTCAACAAATGGACGCTGGGTGCCGATTTCTGCACACGCACCCTGGGCATACCGGGCGATCTGCTGGAGATGCCGGGCTTCGACCTGCTGGCGCATCTGGGTTTCACCCGCAAGGAGATCGAGGCGGCCAACGTCCATGTCGCCGGCGCCATGACGCTGGAAGGCGCGCCGGGCCTGCGGGATGAACATCTGCCCGTGTTCGACTGCGCCAGCCCCTGTGGGCGGATCGGCACGCGCTTCCTGTCGGCGGAGGCGCATATCCGCATGATGGCCGCAGCCCAGCCTTTCATCTCGGGCGCCATCTCCAAAACCATCAACATGCCCAACGGCGCCACGGTGGCGGCCTGCACGGATGCCTACATGCTGTCATGGCGCCTGGGGCTGAAGGCCAACGCGCTCTATCGCGACGGTTCCAAACTGTCCCAGCCCCTGAACGCACAGGTGCTGGAGGATGAAGAGGAGACGTTGTCCGAGGATGACCAGACCCTGCTGGAGCGCGTGGTGGAGGCGCCCGCCGCCGCCCGCGTTCCCCTGGTGGCTGAACGGGTCGTGGAAAAGGTCGTCGAGCGCGTCGTGGAAAGGGTGGTGCGCAACGACGGGCGGGAAAAGCTGCCGCAGCGGCGCAAGGGCTATACCCAGAAGGCCATGGTGGGCGGTCACAAGGTCTATCTGCGCACGGGCGAGTACGAGGATGGCCGCCTGGGAGAGATTTTCATCGACATGCACAAGGAAGGCGCGGCCTTCCGGTCGATGATGAACAATTTCGCCATCGCCATCTCGCTGGGTCTGCAATATGGCGTGCCGCTGGAAGAATATGTCGAGGCCTTCACCTTCACCCGGTTCGAGCCGTCGGGCATGGTGCAGGGCAACGATGCCATCAAGATGTCGACCAGCATCCTGGATTATGTGTTCCGCGAACTGGCCATCTCCTATCTCGGCCGCAACGATCTGGCCCACGCCACGCCAGAGGATCTGCTGCCCGACACGATGGGACGGGGCGACGCACAGGCGGATCTGGCCGGCATGCCGGAAGCCGCCAACACGGCCCCCGAATTGCCCGACCATGCGGCGCGCATGACGCAGGAGACGCTGGCCGCCGTGGCCCGCATCGCCTCCACCGGCTATATGCGCTCCAACCTGCGTGTCGTGCCCGGCGGGCAGCAGGGCCGGGTCGTGGCGGGGTTCCAGCAGGCGACCACGGGCTATGCCGCCACGGGCACCGACGCGCCGTCGGCCTTCGCCGGGGGGGCGGTCCATGCCGACAGCCTGTCCAGCACCGCCCTGCGCGGCGGCACGGTGGGCCGGCACGATGCACGGTTTGAGCGCATGAAGGAAGCCCGCGCCCGCGGCTATGAGGGCGATCCCTGCCCGGAATGCGGCAACATGACCCTGGTGCGCAATGGCACCTGCCTGAAATGCGACACTTGCGGCGGGACGACGGGGTGTAGCTGAGCCCGAAGTCCAGAGGGAGGGCCTTCAGGCCACCTTCAGCCCGGCGAGATACGCCTCGTGGGTCGGCATGCTCCCGGCGGCCTGAAGGATGCGGGCACGCATCGTCGCCATCCGCTCCCGCATGGCGGGCAGCGGGTGCAAATCGACCAGCGGGTCATGGCTTTCCGGCATGATCCCCTGCCCCAGCATCACGGCGATCCAGCTTGTATCCGTGAACAGCGCCCGGGCGCGGGTGGAAACCCGGCCGTTACGCCGGAACAGCTCGATACGGGATTTCAGGCTATCGGGGATATCCATGGTCCGGCAATGGTCCCAGAAGGCACTGTCGGACCGTTCCGTCGCATGATAGTGCAGGATCAGGAAATCGCGCACAGCCTCGAATTCCGCCTGTGCCAGCGCATTATATTCGGCGACTGCCACCGGATCGATCTGCCGTCCGGGAAAGAAATCCAGCAGCTTGGACAGGCCCGTCTGGATCAGGTGGATCGATGTGCTTTCCAGCGGTTCCAGAAAGCCGGATGCCAGCCCCAGCGACAGGCAGTTTCCAACCCAGGCCTGCTTGCGCCGGCCGGTGACGAAGCGCAGCAGCCTCGGCTCCGCCAGGACCTTTCCGTCGACATGGGACAGCAAGGTGGCCCTCGCCTGCTCCTCCCCCATGAAATGGCTGCTGAAGACATAACCGTTGCCCACGCGGTGGCGCAGCGGGATACGCCATTGCCAGCCGGCCGGCCGTGCCGTGGAGCGGGTGAAGGGCGGGATGCGCCCGTCCCCGGAGGTCGGAACGGCCCAGGCCCTGTCACAGGGCAGCCATTGGCTCCAGTCCTCATATCCCGTCCGCAGGGCCTTTTCGATCAGCAGACCGGAAAAGCCTGTGCAATCGATGAAGAAATCGGCCTCCAGCCGCTCCCCGCCGTCGCAGATGACGGCCTGCACGAAGCCGTCATGCCCGCGTAATGCGACATCGACGATCTTGCGGTCCAGCCGCTCCACCCCCAGCCGTTCCGCGTAGCGACGCAGATAATCGGCGTAAAGAGCAGCATCGAAATGATAGGCCGAGCGGATGGTGGAGGCGATGGACCGTTCATCCGCTACCGGACCGGTATAACGGCCCAGTCTGGCCATGACATTGCACAGGGCATAATCCTCGATATCCCCGCCTTCCCCCTCCTGCCGCAACCGCAGCCAGTATTGATGGGTGTGGGTGGCATCCAGGGTCAGCCCATGGATGCCGAAAGGATGGAAGTAGCGATGACCCGCGCGCGTCCAGTCACAGAACTCGATGCCAAGCTTGTAGGTGCCCTGGGTGAAGGTCAGGAAATCCGCCTCATCCAGGCCCAGCATCCGGTTGAAGGTCTTGATGGGCGGGATGGTGGCCTCCCCGACGCCGACGGTGCCGACAGCGCTGCTTTCCACCAGCCGGACCCGTACCTGTCGGCCCACGGCACGGGCCAGTGCCGCCGCCGCCATCCATCCGGCCGTACCGCCACCCACGACCAGGATGCTGCCCGGAAGATTTCCGGCCATGATCTCTGTCCCCCTAATACTATTTTGCGGTAATCAGAACCTATTGGTTCTGGTCACCGCCCTCAAATGCCGGCGCCAACATACGTTGGCTTGGCTCCGCCGCACGAGCGGCGCGGCGGCGGTCGCCACCGAACCAACTTGCGATGAGTTCTACTCATCGCAAGTTGGTATAACCAGCTGCCAAACAACAACCAGGCCAGGATTGGAAACCGCTCCAACCTGGCCTGGTGTCATGCTTGAGGCGCTCCACACGCGAAGATGACGGGGCACCGTGCCTGCTTCCCTTGTGATGGAAGGCAGGCACGGCCCTCGTTTCCCCGCATGCGGGCGCCGGCGCCGTTTCCCGACTAGCCGCCCAGCTTGAACCGGACGCCCGCCATGATGCGCTGCGAACCGGAGGCATAGGTGAAGGGCAGATTGTTGAACTGCAGATACTGGCTCTGATCTTCCTTGGTCAGGTTGATCCCTTCCAGCGTCAGACCGATCTGCTCGGTCACCTGATAGCCGATCTGGGCGTCCAACTGGCCGTAGGAGCGGTTCCAGATGCCCAGCGTCCGGTTCACCGCACCGTCGCCGAAGCCGAAATTGCCGGAGAAGGATTTCGACCGCCACGTATAGGACACACGCGCCTCAAGTCCGTGATCCTCGTAGTAAAGCTGACCGTTGAAGGCATGCTTGGAAACGCCCGGAATGGGCAGGCCCGTGTCGAAATCATTGAAGAGCGGCGACTTGCTGTCCGAATAGGTGTAGTTGACATTGAAGCCCACACCCCAGTCGAACGCATATTGACCACTCAGTTCGAAGCCCTTGATCCGGCCACCATCGCCGTTGATCGGGCGCTGGATGGGCACGTTGCGGCCACCGGCCTGATCCATGACGAATTCAGGCTTGGTTTCCGTGCCGATGAAGCTGTCCACCTCCTTCCAGAAGCCGACCGCCGACACCAGACCCTGGGTGCCGAAATAATATTCGTAGCCGACATCGAACTGCGAGGCGCGGAACGGATCGAGGTCGGGGTTGCCGGCCGAACCGTTCGTGGCCTCGAACAGGTCGGTGGTGGGGTTGCGTGTGAAGTCCACGCGGAACCCGCGGCCCAGATCGAACAGGTTCTGGCGGGCTACGACACGCGAGGCGGCGAAGCGCACCTTCTGCCCCTCGTCCAGGTCGAAAACCATGTTCAGGCTGGGCAGGATGTCGGTATAGGAACGCTCATTGGCGATCGTCTCGCTGTCACGCAGGACGCCGTTCCAGCTGTCCGTGCCCAGATAGACCGGATCGGGATCGGTGGCACGGTTCTGATACACGGTCAGCGTCGTGTGGATCAGCCGGGCGCCGACATTGATGTGATATCCGTCGCCGGCATCACCGACATCCGCCATCATGTAGCCGGAATGGGTTTCTTCCTTCACGCGGAAGCTTTCCAGCGGCTCCTCGTAATAGGCGAACGGCGTGTCCGGATAAAGGGCCTGGATCCACTTGGCGCCGTTCTTCATCTGGCCGCGATCCTGGACCAGGATCTTGCCGCCCACCATGTCACCGGAGGAGAAGAAGTTGTTGATCGTCTCCACACGACCACCCGCATTCGTGAAGGTCTGGAACGGCGTGATCAGAGGCGGGGAATTACCAAAGCGGTTGGTGCAGCCCGCCGGGATTCCGGGCGTGCCGGCCGGCAGTTCGCAGGACTTGTAGCCGATGGCGCCATCCTGGAAATAGCCGTAGGGCGTCCATTTCTGTCCGAACTTCGTGCCGTCCAGTTCACCCTTGCCGGAATAATCGGCCAGATAGCGGCCACGGCTGTAATCCACATCGCGGGACGCGAAGCGATAGCCGCCCGACAGCGTCACATTGCCGGCCCCGATGAATTCCGGCTCATACTCACCATCGGCGCGCAGGGAATAATTCTCCAGGTCCGCCCGGTCGCCGAACACCCAGTGCGACTTGAAGAAGCCGTAGGCCGGGTTGGTATAAAGATCCGGGATGCCGGGCAGCGAGAAGGAAGGCAGTTTCCCGTTACCGTTATTGTAGGAAAACAGATAGTTGGACGGCGCCGCGGGGTTGGCAGGCTGATGGCTGAACCCCGTGGGGCTGGTCGGATCGGCCGTCGGCACACCATAGGAGGTATAGCGCACATCGTTGTTAGCGCTGTCACTGAACAGGTCGGCCTTGGCATAGGCACCGCGGACGGAGCCCCGGAAATTGCCGCCATCATCGAACTTCAGCTTCAAGCCGAAATTGTCCGCCTTCACAGAGGAATTCTGGACATAGGAAATGGCTTCGGCCGAGTTGGCGATCAGGGTGCCGTTCAGCAGCACCCCGTTGCCATCGATCGAATAGGGCTTGGTGGCGTCCAGGCCCGGGCTTTCGATGGCGAACGGGAACTTCAGCGAGGCTTCAGAGGTCAGGATGTCCAGTTCGGAATGGAACCATTCGCCCGACAGTTCCACGCTGTCCGACAGGACAACGGCACCGGACAATGACCCGCCGATACGTTCGCGCGTCTGGTTGCGGTCGGTCGCGTACCGGTATTCGGGCGCATAGTAATTGGTCGGAACGGTTGCCTTGTCCCCACGTTCAGCGAAACGCCAATTACCGCGGTTCTGGCCGCCCAGCACGTCGGTCTGGGAATTCTGCTTGTCGTAGGAGAAGGTGCCGATGAAGGCGGCCTTGTCATCCCAGTTATAGCCGAAGGCTACGGCGCCCAGCGGCTTCCAGCCGCCATCGGCGCCGGTGGACTTGGCCGCGCGCACGTTGCCGGCCACGGTATAGCCGGGGTCCAGGACCAGCGGGTTGCGGGTCTTCAGGTTGATCGTGCCGCCCAGGCCGCCTTCCAGCAGGCGCGCATTGGGCGACTTGTAGACATCGACGCCGCCCAGCAATTCCGACGGCACACCCTCCAGGCTGTCTACTTCCCGCGTCTGGCCCTCGCCCAGGGTGAAGACCTCCAGGCCGGTCAGGAAGATCTCCTCGTTCAGCAAGGTGACGTTCTGGTCCAGACCGCGGATGCGCACGCGGGTGCCCTGACCATTGTTACGATCAATCTGCACACCGGAAAGACGCTGCAGGCTTTCCGCGATGTTCTGATCGGGGAACTTGCCCATATCTTCGGCGGTGATGGATTCAATGATCTCGTTTGCATTGCGCTTCGTCTGGAGCGCGCTGGCCAGCGAGGCCCGGAAGCCCGTGACGATGATCTCGTCCAGGGTCTGTTCACCCCCCGCGGCCGGGGCCGGCGCCTCTTGCGCCTGTGCCGGCAGGGCCGTGGCCAGCGCAATGGCGGCCACCCCGCCCAGATAGAATCCAAGCGCGTACTTTCTCGACATCTCTTTCCTCCCATAAGGGCATGAAGCCATTAAGGCATTTTGATTTATTTAATCTCCGGACGGAGATTCGACCAAAGGCGGGTCCATGCGAGGTTTCCTCCCCTGCGGCGTCGGGCGATTGGCCTTATCAGGTTGGTTTTCCGCCCGCCGTCACCATGAACAATGTTGACAGCGCAGTCAATAGGGTTTGATAACGCTGTCATTGCTGTGCGAATGATGACACAGAAGGGCATGGAGCGACAACATATGGCAGAAAATATGGAGTTTCTTCGCATGTGCAAAAGATTGCGCCTACCCCCGTAACCATGGCCGGGAGCAATTGACATCGCTGCCAATTTGATTTAGTCCTCAACAGGTAGAAACGGAAAAAAATTTGCAGTCCGTTGAAACTACTATCAGTTCTTGATAGCGGTAACCAATTTCCGCGCCCATGCGGTGCTTTTCGCGTTCTTCCGGTCAATTTTATGACAGCGTTAACAGAAAAGGGCCGGTTTTGATCGCCCATGACTTCCCGCTGGAGGAGAACAGTTTACCAGACTTATCGGGAGTTGAGCGTTGACAGTACGCTGAGATGATGTCATGTCATCTGACAACGATGTCAGATGACATGCGCCGGACAGGACGGCCAATGACCTGCCGGCCCATAACGAAGCAGATTGGGAGGAAGAAAGTGACGTCGAAGCGAACCGCGCGGCTTGGTCGCGCCCTGGGTCTTGTCAGCGCCTTTGCCTTGCTGGGCGGTCTCTCCGTTGGCCCGGCCCATGCCGCCGACGCCCCGGCATCGCAAGCCAGTCTGCTGCATCCGGAAAAATGGCCCAAGGGTGGTACGCCGCGCCTGATCGACCCTGCCATCGAAAAGAAGATCGACGCGCTGATGGCGCGTATGAGTTTGGAGGAGAAGGTCGGACAGACCATCCAGGGCGACATCTCCACCATCACGCCGGAAGATTTGCGCAAATATCCCCTGGGCTCCATCCTGGCCGGTGGCAATTCCGGCCCCTTCGGCGATGACCGCGCCCCACCCAAGGATTGGCTTGAAGCGGCCGACCAGTTCTATCGCGTTTCGATGGAGGAACGGCCGGGCCGCACGCCCATTCCCGTGATTTTCGGCGTCGACGCCGTGCATGGGCATGGCAATCTGGGGGCCGCCACCATCTTCCCGCACAATATCGCGCTGGGCGCCACGCGCGACCGCGATCTGCTGCGCCGCACGGGTGAGGTGACGGCCCGCGAAATGGCCGCCACCGGCATCGACTGGACCTTCGCCCCTGCCCTCTCCGTCGTTCGGGACGACCGCTGGGGCCGGTCTTATGAAGGATATTCGGAAGACCCGGAAATCGTGGCCGACTATGCCGGTGCCGTTGTCGAGGGCATTCAGGGTGTCATCGGGTCCAAGGATTTCATGAAAGCCGGCCGCACCGTCGCCACCGCCAAGCATTTCCTGGCCGATGGCGGAACCGAAGGGGGCCGTGACCAGGGTGACGCCCGGATCAGCGAGGACGAGCTGATCCGTCTGCACAATGCCGGCTACCCGCCGGCCATCGATGCGGGCGTCCTGACCATCATGACCAGCTTTTCTTCCTGGCAGGGCGTCAAGCATCACGGCAACAAGCAGTTGATGACCGATGTGCTGAAGGACCGGATGGGCTTCAACGGCTTCATCGTCGGCGACTGGAACGCCCATGATCAGGTGCCGGGCTGCACGAAGTACGATTGCCCCGCCTCGCTGATCGCCGGGCTGGACATGTACATGGCGGCCGATAGCTGGCAGAGGCTGTATGAGAACACGCTGGCCCAGGCAAAGGACGGGACCATTCCCATGGCTCGCCTGGATGATGCCGTGCGCCGCATCCTGCGCGTGAAATTCCATTCCGGCCTGTTCGACAAGCCGGCCCCGAAGGACCGCAAGGACGTGCCGCCCCTCAGCGAGCTGGGAAAGGCGGATAATCGGGCCGTCGCACGGGAGGCGGTCGCCAAGTCACTGGTTTTGCTGAAGAATCAGGGTGGCATCCTGCCCCTGTCGCCGGGTGCCCGCGTGCTTGTGGCCGGTGACGGGGCCGACAATATCGGCAAGCAGTCGGGCGGCTGGACCATTTCCTGGCAGGGCACCGGCAACCGCAATGACGAATTCCCCGGCGCCACCAGCATTCTGGGCGGCATCCGCGAAGTGGTCGGCCAGAATGGCGGCAAGGTCGAATATGACGTTGCCGGCAATTTCAAGACCCGGCCCGACGTGGCCATTGTGGTGTTCGGGGAGGAACCCTATGCGGAGTTCCAGGGGGATGTCGAAACGCTGGAATACCAGCCGGGCGACAAGTCAGACCTGGCCCTGCTGCGCCGGCTGAAGGCCCAGGGGATCCCCACCGTGGCCGTCTTCCTTTCGGGGCGGCCGCTGTGGGTCAATCCGGAAATCAATGCGTCGGACGCCTTTGTCGCGGCCTGGCTGCCGGGCAGCGAAGGTGGCGGTATCGCCGATGTGCTGTTCGCGGACAAGGCCGGCAAGGTCCGTCACGACTTCCATGGCAAGCTTTCCTTCTCCTGGCCGCGCACGGCGGCACAAACGCCCTTGAACCGTGGTGACGCCAATTACAATCCGCTGTTCGCCTACGGATTTGGCCTGACCTACAAGGACAAGGGCGATCTGGCCGCACTGCCGGAGGAATCCGGCGTGCCGGCGGAGGCGAGCGGCAATACCGGCATCTATTTCCGGGGCGGTCGCGCGCCGGCTCCCTGGTCGCTGGCCATCGGTGATCAGGTGGGCGATCTGCGCGTGACCACGACCAGCGGCACCAGTCCCGGCCAGGTGGTTGACCTGAAGTCGGTTGATGTTGCCGCGCAGGAGGATGCCAAACAACTGACCTGGAACGGCAGCGGCCTCGGCTCGCTGGTGATTTCCGGACGGCCAGTCGATCTTTCCCGCCAATCCAACGGCGATGTGACCTTGTCGTTGCGGTATCGCGTGGACCAGGTGCCCACCGGCACGGTGAACCTGACCATGGCGTGCGGCCCCGATTGCCGTGGCACGCTGGATGTCACCAAGCTGCTGGCAGGTGCCAAGCCGGGTGATTTCCACACCACCAAGATTTCCCTGAAATGCTTCGCCGCTGCGGGTGCGCAGATGGCGACCATCGAGGCACCCGTGGTGATCAGCACCGAGGGTCGGCTGGGCCTGACAGTCACCGACCTGAAGCTGGATGCCGATCCGGGCAACGCCGTCTGTCCCGGCGCGTGATTGCCGGGCAGACCCGTTTCGCCCCCAAACGGCACGGGATGGGGGCGATGACGGTTCTCTCTCTTCTTGTCACCCCACTCCAGACCATCCGTTCGCGGATGGTCTTTTTTTATCCTCATTTCATGCGGACACAAAAACGCCCGCCGGTGAAACCGACGGGCGTTCGACGACATCACGGCGCAAGTCCGACCTGCCCGAAGCCTCTGGCGCCGGATATCAGGCCTGACCCAGGGATGCAGCAGCCGGTTCGGCCGGCGGAGCCGCATCGCCATTTTCCGCAGCACCGTTCTCCCTGGCCACCTCTTCCAGCCGCGCGGCAATCTGGGGCACGATCGGGCTGTCGGGGTGGGTTTCACGATAGAGATCGGCCAGCGCCTGCGCCTTGGGCAGATCGATCCGGGCGACGCCGGCGATCATGTTGGCAAGCTGAACATGGCCCACCTGCACCTGCGGGGCAAGACGGGTGGCGGCCAGATAGGCCTCGGCCGCCGTATCGACATTGCCCGCCGCCTCATGCACACGGCCAAGGGCATATAGCGCTTCCGGCATCTGCGGACGGCGGGCCAGGCACGATTCGAAGGCCGCGGCCGCATCGGCCAATTGCCCCATCCGGAACAGAACATTGCCCAGGTTGAACAGCGGTTCCAGTGCGTTGGGATCGGCCTGGGTGGCCCGCTGCCACGCCTCCGCGGCCAACGGCAATTCCCCGGTCTGTTCCCGCACCAGAGCCAGACCCGACCAGGCGTCACGGAAATCGGGATCCAGCTCCACCGCGCGGGTCAGGCTTTCGATGGCTTCGTCCAGCTTGCCCTGCTGGGCCAGCGCCATGCCCAGATTATGATGCGGCGGCGGATGGTCCGGCTTCAGCGCGCGGGCCTTCTTCAGGGCGGTGATCGCCTCGTCGATCTTGCCCAGGCCCTGCAGGGTGGCGCCCAGGTTGGACCAGGCGACACGGATGTCCGGATGTTCGGCATAGATCTTGGTGATCTTGCGCAGCGTATCCGCCGCTTCCTTCAACCGGCCCTGCCGGTGCAGTTCCGTCGCCGCCCGCATGTCGGACGGAAAACTATTCAGCATCGCATCGGACTTGGTCAGGTCGGCGATCTTGCGACGGCGATCATGGCGATTCATGAAAAGACTACCCGGATTCCTGGTGGGACCTTGTCAACACCGACTTGATAGCAAGTCGTAAAGGAAAACGAAACCACGCAGCAGTCTTAACCCTGCGCTTTGACGATAAAAAACGGGGCCGGTCCCTTTCGGGACCGGCCCCGTCTTCCATGACGATCATGGACGATCCGCTTTGGCGGTGGACCCCGCCTGCGGATGCTTTCCGATCAGCCGGCGAGAACCCGGATGCCGGAGAGATCCGCGCGGGTCCGCAAAGTGGAACGAGACATCGGATCACCTCCTTTCTGCAAGTTGCAACGACAAGACAAAGATGGGGCGTTTCGCACCACAGGTCAAGCCAATTCATCCGATATCGGAATAGTCACGCCTTGGGGGCCGGATGCCGGGGTCAATGCCCCTCATGCCCGGTATGATCCCCGTGGTCGCCATGATCGTGGCCGTGCGCCTGCGTGTCGGCCGGCTTCCACTCGTAACGCGCCTGCAATGGTCCCTTGCCGGCCAGGGTGACGAGGGTGGCGATGCGGGTCCCGGCGGGCACCGCCTGATCCAGGCGGCCCGACAGGCTGTTGGGACCGGCGGGTGCCAGAGCGACCTGCACCGGCGCGCCATCCAGCAGCAGGGTCGCGGTGCCTGTCGCCCCGGCCGTGTCCACCGGCTTGTCGTGCATCGTGTTGAGGTAGAGCGTCAGGGTGCCGTCGGCGATCATCAGTTCCTGATGCAGCGGCCCGGCATGCACCTGCATACCGCCATGCGGCCCGACGGGCGGCGCATGGGCCAGCGCCGGCAATGGCGACACCGCCAGCGCAGCAGCCAGAATCAGGGCAAATTGCTTGTTCATGGACATTTCTCCTTTCAGAAATCCCGGCCAAGTGGCCGTTAGGGTCAGAAAATCTCGGCCGGGTGGCCGTTTGCGCTGGTTTCAGGGGATTTATCGCCCCGCAGCCGTTCAATGGCGGGACCGCCGAACCGGGCGAACAGGATCGGGGTCAGGATCATGTCCAGCAGCGTGGCACTGATCAGACCGCCGAAGATGGTGACGGCGACGGGATGCAGGATTTCCTTGCCCGGCGCATCGGCCCCGATCAACAGCGGCACCAGCGCCAGCCCGGCTGATAGGGCCGTCATCAGCACCGGCACCAGTCGTTCCCGGCTGCCGCGCCGGATCATGGCGGGGCCGAAAACCTCCCCCTCGATCCGGCAGAGGTTGATGTAATGGCTGACTTTCAGAATGCCATTGCGGGTGGCAATACCCGCCAGGGTGATGAAACCCACCATGCTGGCCACCGACAGGGGCAGGCCGGCCAGCCACAGGGCCGCCACGGACCCGATCAGCGCCATCGGCACGGTGCCCATGATGATCAGCACGGGCACGAGCGAGCGGTAGCGGCTGTAGAGCAGCAGCAGGACCAGCACGAAGGAAACCAGGGATAGCAGCACCATGGTCCGCGCCGCCTGTTCCTGCGCCTGGAAGGTGCCTTCCAGGCTGGCATGCGTGCCGGCCTGCATCGGGGTGTCGGCCAGAACGGCTCGAATATCCGCGACGATGGCCGCCATGTCCCGGCGCCCGTCGCCATTGGCCAGAATGGCCAGCCGCCGCCGGCCATTCTCGCGCATGATCTCGTTCGGGCCATCGGCCTCCGTCACGCTGGCCAGATGGGCGAGCGGCACGGGGCCGACGGCCGTGTCGATCAGAAGCCGGCCCAGCGCCGCCGGCCGGCGATCCTCATCGACCAGCCGCAGGACAAGATCGTGCCGGCGCTCGCCTTCGATGATCTCCGCCATCGTCTCGCCATTGGAGAGAACCTCCACGGCGTGCAGCACGGCGGCCGGGGTCACGCCATGGGCACGGGCGCGGTCCGGGTCCACCGCCACGCGCACCTGCGGGATCAGCACCTGCTTTTCGATCTGCAGGTCGACCAGCCCCGGAATGGTGGACAGGCGCTGTTGCAACCCGCCCGCCAGTGCCCGCAGGGCCTGCATGTCCTCGCCATACAGCTTGACGGCCAACTGCGCCCGCACGCCGGACAGCATGTGATCCAGGCGGTGTGAAATAGGCTGCCCCAGATTGACCGACACGGGCAGTGCCGACAGCCGCTGGCGGATATCCGCCAAGATCTCCGCCTTTCCCCGTGCAGATGGCCGCAGATGCGCCTCCATCTCGGACATGTGAACGCCCATGGCATGTTCATCCAGTTCGGCCCGTCCCGTCCGACGGGCGATGCCCGTCACCTCGGGCACCTCCAGGATCAGACTTTCCGCCATGCGTCCCACCGACGCCGACGGGTCCAGCGCGATGCCGGGGTTCAGCGACAGCGTTATGGTCAGCGTGCCTTCGTTGAAGTCGGGCAGGAAGGCGCGTGGCAGGAAGGGGACGGCCGCCAGCGCCGCCAGGATGGCAACCGCCACGCCGCCCAGGACAGCCCCGCGATGCGCGAAGGCCAGGTCCAGCAGCCGGTCGTTGCCCGCCTTAAGACGGCGGACCAGCCAGCCTTCGCGATGGATGGCCCCCGCCAGGCGGGGCAACAGATGAAAGGCCAGCACCGGGGTCACCGTGATGGCCGTGACCAGACTGGCCAGGATCGCGGTGATATAGGCGATGCCCAGCGGCGCGAACAGCCGCCCTTCCACCCCCGAAAGGGCGAACAGCGGCACGAAGACCAGGACGATGATGGCCGTGGCGTAAACGATGCCCGACCGCACCTCCGCACTGGCTGCCAGCACGATGGAGAATACAGGCCCCGGCGCGGGCCGGGCCGCATTCTCCCGCAGGCGGCGGAAGATGTTCTCCACATCCACCACCGCATCATCGACCATTTCGCCGATGGCGATCGCCAGCCCGCCCAGCGTCATGGTGTTGATGGTCAGGCCCAGCGCCTTGAAAACCAGCACCGTGACCAGCAGGGAAACGGGAATGGCCGTCAGGCTGATCAGCGTGGTCCGGGCATTACCCAGGAACAGGAAGAGGATGATGGCCACCACCACCCCGGCCTCCACCAGGACGCGGCCCACATTGGCGACACTGTTCTCGATGAAATCGGCCTGCCGGAAAACGATGGCGGGTGCCGCCACGCCTGCGGGCATGCCGGCAGACAGTTCATCAAGCGCCTGTTCCACAGCCCGCGTCAGGGTCAGCGTGTCGGCATCCGGCTGCTTCTGCACCGAGATAAGCACGGCCGGACCGCCATCCAGCCCGGCATCGCCGCGACGCGGACGGGGGGCATGCTCGACCAGCGCCACATCGCCCAGGGTGATCACGGCACCGTCGCGCACGGCCACGGCAAGACGGCGCAGGTCCTCCAGCCGGTCGGTGCGGCCGATGCCGCGGATCAGCAGTTCCTCCCCCTGCCGGTCCACCACACCGCCGCCGGCATTGGCACCATAGCCGGCCAGCGCCGTCCGCAGGTCGGCCAGCGTGACGCCCAGAAGGGCCATGCGGCCCGTATCGGGTGCCACGCGGAACTGACGCACCTGCCCGCCCATGGGAATGACTTGGGAGACGCCAGGGATGGACAACAGACGGGGCCGCACATTCCAGTCGGCCAGATCGCGCAGGCGCATCGGATCGATCGCCCCATCGGCCGCCGGCGTCAGGGCGACCAGCATGATCTCTCCCATGATGGAGGAGATGGGGCCCATCTGAGGCACCGCCCCCGGCGGCAGACGGTCCGACAGCCGTGACAGCCGTTCCGCCACCTGTTGCCGGTTGCGATGGATTTCCGTGGCCCAGCCGAACTCCACCGTCACCACGGACAGGCCGGCGGCCGATGTGCTGCGCACCCGCTCCACACCGGGCATGCCGTTCATGGCGGTTTCGATGGGAAAGCTGACCAGCCGTTCCACCTCCTCCGGCGCCAGGCCGGGGCTTTCGGTCATCAAGGTGATGGTCGGCCGGTTCAGGTCCGGGAAGACATCCACCGACAGACGGTCCAGCGTGAAAACGCCATAGACCATCAGCAGCAGGGCGACCACCAGCACCAGCACACGGTTGCGCAGGCTGGCGGCGACGATTGTCGTGAACATCGCACGCCCCCCTATCGTATCTGGTTCAGCAGGTCGGCGCCCTGCACCACGATGCGCATGCCGGCATCGGCGCCCGCCAGCACGCGGACATGTTCCGCCCCGGCCGGCACCGTGCGCACGGCATGGGGCACGAATCGCTGCGCACCCGCATGTTCGAGTATGGCGGGCAGCCCGTCGGGCCCGCGCACCAATGCGGTGCGCGGCAGCAACAGCCCCTCTTCCACCGGACCGGTCCTCAGGAACAACGACAGGATGGCACCGGCAACGGGCGGCCTTTCACCCCATGTTTCTCCGTCCGGCAGGCGCAACAGCAGGCGGGTGGCCCCCGCCGGCCCCGGCCCCTGTCCCACCAGGACCAGCGGCACCGCGCGCGCGCCGATCGCCGCGACAAAGCCGGCACCGGGCGGCGGCGGGCCGTCGAAGGACAGGGCCTCCACCAGCAGCACCCCGGGATCGGCCAGTTCGAAGATCGGGGTGACATCCCGATCCTCGATCATCATGCCGGCGATGGCGCTGGTGGCCGTGATCACCCCGTCGATGGGGGCGACCAGCGGCACACGGGCCACCTGGGCCCGGGACAAGGCCCGGCGTTGCCGCAGCAGGCCATCCAGGTTGGTTTGTGCGGCATCGATCTCCCGCTGCGGCACGGCACCCGACAGCTTCGACACACGCTCCCATTGCTGGCGGGCCAGCCGGATCTCGCGATCCAGTCCGGCGAGCTGTTCAGAGATGCCGCCCCCCTCCTCCACCCGCAGAACCGGCTCGACATAGGCCAGCACCTGTTCCGCCTTCACAACAGTGCCGGGCAGGGGAAATCCCCCTTCCGGCGGCATCAGCCGTCCCGATTGCGGCGACTGCACCCAGCCGGACCGGTTGGGATCGGCGATGATGCGGCCCGCCAGGGGACGGACGGGGGCCACCTGTCCCACGTCCAGAAGCATGGTGCGCACCGACAGCAGACGCTGCGTCGGTTTGGGCACAAAAAGGCCGCCATCGGGCAGACGGGCCGGCCGCGTGCCAAACGGGGGCGCCACATCCGCCGGCCCGCCATGGTCATGACCCTCATGGGCCAGCACGCGGCCCGCAGGCCAGGACAGCAGCACCAGCAGCACCAGGACCAAGCCCGTCCCGCGGCGGCGCATCAGGGCGATGCCGGCGGCCAGCAGCAAACCCAGGGCGAAGCCCACCCCCATACCGGCCAGCAGCGCACCAAGCCCGATCCCCCCGTCGGGGCCTTTTTCTGTTGCCGCACGGGGAACCGTCAGGGTGCCGACCAGCAGGTCGGCCATCCCGTCACCTGTCACGGTCAGGGCCAGCGCGTAATCGCCGGGCCGGCCGGCCCATGGAACGGCCAGTTGATATGTCCCGTCGGCGGCGGCCGGCACGGGCACCGGTGCCCCCCCATCCACGGAAAGGGTGACTTTCGCTTCCGTGACCGGGCTGTTGTCAGCCAGCCGGTCGATGAACAGGGTCAGGTCGGGTCCCCGCAACAGACCGACAAGCTGAACATCACCGCCATCGGCTTCAAGCATGGACGGGGTATCGGCGCGATCAGCGGGGACAGGCGCGGCGGGGCCGTGATCATGGCCTTCATGAGAAATAGCGGGCAACGGCACCATCAGGGCCGCAAGCAGCAACACCCCGCAGAGCAGGCGCATCGGGACAAGCATGGGATATTCCATCGACGGCACGTGAAACAAGCCGGCCCACCCTTCCCGACAGGAAGGGCGCCGGCACGAACATCGGCGTCAGGTGGAAAGCGGGGGGCGAAGATCGGGGGGTGGGTGCCGCCCGGCGGGATCATCGCTGCGGGACGGCGGCAGGCACAGGCCCGACACGGCC
The DNA here is from genome assembly GCF_048066175.1 of Niveispirillum fermenti. Lineage (GTDB taxonomy): Bacteria > Pseudomonadota > Alphaproteobacteria > Azospirillales > Azospirillaceae > Niveispirillum > Niveispirillum fermenti. The sequence continues at coordinate 162,465 of NZ_JBLTXA010000001.1, forward strand.
CGGACAAAGGGTCCGGACCCAGCCGGCAGTCCGGCCGGCATATGGGTCATGCAGGCAGACAGGCAACCGCAGGCGCAAAGATCCTGACAACGGCCATCGGTCCCGTGATCGCGCCGATGATCCTGCCCAGCGGCCGTGACGCCATGGCCGGCCATGTCATGGCAATCACCATGGGCCGGCGCCGAAACGAAACTTGTCGGCGTTGCCGTTCCGTCACCGGCATGGTGCGCACCATCATGAGCCGCGGCGGCGGACAGGCCGAACAGGGCCAGCACCAGCGCCACGGCGCCGGCCTTCAGCAAACCTGTCCAATAAAGCCCGATGCGCGACATGCGTCCTTCCCGGTGCGATAACCTGTGGAAGAATGGGCCGACGTGCCGGCCGCCGCAAGCGGCTTGACCGGTGATCAGCCATTAAAAAGGCGGGCATCGCCTGCGCGAGCCCGCCTTTGCAGGGGTCCGGCCCTTTGGAGGCCGGTCAGCGTCGCGATTTCGTCTCGCCGGCCGCCAGTTCGGCCTTCAGGGCGCGGATGCGCTCCAGCATCGTGTCCTTCAAACCGGGAGTCGGCTTCGGGCCCAGGGCGGCCAAGGCCGATTCAAGCTGCAACAAGGCGCGGCGCTTCTCCGCGTCGTTGCGCTTCAGGGGCCGGTTGTCGCTGCGCTGTCCTTCCATCGAACGCATGATCAATCCCTTAACGGTTACGGTAACCAGTGATAGGCAACGAAAAAGCCCCGGCCTTTCGGCACGGGGCTTTTTCCGTATCTGCCAAATGATGCCAAAGTCAAGCATCCGGCTCCGGCGCCACACCCAAGAATTACCTTCCTGGAAGGTGGCGTCCCCAACGGGATTCGAACCCGTGTTACCAACGTGAAAGGCTGGTGTCCTAGGCCTCTAGACGATGGGGACGTCGTCGGTGGGCGGTTAATTAGCCGGGACGACGGGCCTGATCAAGCACTTTTTTTCATGATCCTGCATATCGCCCATTCCGAGACCCGAAGGGATCATTTCTTATATCGGTCCAGGGTCCGCTCGACACGATATTCCAGGTCGCGGATGATGTTCAGCGACGGCAATCCCTTCAGCACCTTCAGCACGCCGGCCAACTGGGCCAGGGCGATTCCGTGACGGGGCCGCGCACGCAGATACTCCACACGGAAATTGATCCCGATTTCCAGCCGCTGTTCCAGGTCGGCCTCCTTGGCGCGCACCAGCCGTTCCTGGCCCTCCTGCTCCATCAGCTTCTTCACGGCCGTGAACAGGACGGTGGCGGCCTGGGCGATGCCCAGTTCCTCTTCCGTCGGGGCGTGGGTCATGTCGGGTTCCAGCCGCACCTCCGCACCCTTCTTCTCCTGCAACTGCTTGACGGGCAGCACGATGGCGCAATCCTGCATCGCGGCTGCCAGGAAACTGTCGACCGCCTGCATGACGCGGTTGCGCGCCTCGGCCAGCAGGCGCTGCCATTCCGGATTCGGCTCGACGTGAACCTCCTCCGCCAGGCCCTTGATCATCACCTGCGCATCCGACACCAGCCGGGCGCTGGTCAGCAACCAGACGCGCCGGGCCATGACGGGGCCGCCAGCGGCACGGCCGATTTCCGTCAGGGTGCGGGTCAGATCAGAGAAAAGCCGGGCGGGGATGAGCCGGGCCGGGTGGTTGCCCGACACATGCGTCATGTCCTGGGACAGCATGCGCACCAGCCGCAACGCCTGGAACGGTTGCGCCAGCATGGTCATCAGGCCGAAGAAGAAATATTCCACGATGTCGGTACCGGCATTGTGGATGTTGAGATAGGCGGTGCGGGCCACGGCGACCGCCTTGGGCGTAAAGTCGAAAACGGGTCCTTCCTCCACCCCCGCCATGCGGCGGATGCGGTGCAGCGTGGGGGTCAATTGCCCGTTCAGGCTCAGCAGCACGGCAATTTCCTCCATATCCTCCAGCGCGCGGTCGCTGCCCAGGATGGCCGCCAGTTCCCCACGCCGGCCATAGGACCGCCGTGCCTCATCCAGGATGGCACGGGTGGCGTCCGCCGCCGCCAGGGCGCCCCGGTCGGCAAAGGTCTGAAGATCGGTCCAGCGCTGCTCACGCACGGCGCGGCCATATTCCGCCTCCATGGTCAGCAACAGGGTGCGGTGGGGAGAGGTCTGCAGGATACGCCACCAGGGCGCCAGAATCTGGCGCGGCAGCGCGGCCTTGCGCTTCTCCTCATGCGGGTCGCCATTATAAAGGAAAAGCTCTACCCCCATGCACACGGCACGCTGGAACGTCTGAATGCGGGCGGGTTTCAGCGAACGCAGCCGCGGGCGCAGCGTGTCCAGGATCTGCTCGTCGGTCGGATCGCGCCGTTCGGCGGCACGGGCCATTTCCACGGCGCGGGCCACGCGCAGCAGGGACGGGTCGTCCAACTGGTCGAAATGGGCCTGCAGCTTCGATACGGCTGAACCGGAGTCCCCTGGCGCCTCCGCCGCGGGTTTCGTCTTTGTTTCCTCGGACTTCTGTACCGGCGTTCCCGCCGACCGTACCGTCATGACAATGATCGCCCCGTTCAAGAAACCGCTTGCGACCACCCCCCGTTTCGCACGGCCCGACCCGGTCGGGGAGCGATGGGAGACTATAAGACAAAGGCCGGCGCCTGTCTTTAACGATCTGGTAACAATTTAACGCGAACGGGTTAAGGTCCGATCAAGGAAAGGTGAAATCTCGATGATGGTTGGTTCAGGATGGATTTCCGGAAACAGCGGCATCATCGATCAACAACTGCACCCCGTCATTGCCATTCCAACGGTCGGGCCGCAAAGTTCCCGCCAAATGCATGGGCCGGCCGCCACTTTGCAGCAAGGCAGGCCCCAGATCGCCATCCATGGCCCGGAAAGCGATGGATTTCAGGCGGCTGCCATCGCTGCCCGTCAGGATGCAGCGCACATGATTGGCCCCCACGACATCAGCCTTCACGATACGCGCGTCGGTCACCGCGAAACGCGGTTCGGCATTGCCCGTGCCATAGGGAGCCAGGCGTTCCAGATGGCGCAGCAATTCGGTGTTGGCGGCACGAACCGACATTGCGCCATCCAGCGACATCGATGGCACAAGCGGCCCGACATCATCCAGTTGCCGGGCGATGCGTTCACGCAGGAAAGCCCGCAAATCGTCGATTCTCTCCCGTTCCACGGTGAAGCCGGCCGCCATCGCATGCCCACCGCCCGCCACTAGCAAGCCCGCCTGACGGGCGGCGATGATGGCGGAGCCCAGATCCACGCCGCGCACCGACCGGCCCGACGCCTTGCCCAGCACGCCGTCCAGGGCCACGACGCAGGCAGGGCGGCTGTACCGGTCCTTCAGGCGCGATGCGACGATGCCGATGACACCGGGGTGCCACCCCTCGCCCACGGCCAGGACCAGTTCGGGACAGGTATCGACCTCCGCATCCATCATGGCGATGGCATCGTCCAGAACCGCCGCCTCGATGGCACGGCGTTCGGCGTTGAAGGCGTGCAGTTCCTTGGCCAGCGCCGCCGCCTCCGCGGCCGACTCCGTCGCAAGCAGCGTGGTGCCGAGATCGGCCCGGCCGACACGGCCACCGGCATTGACCCGCGGCCCGATAATATAACCGGCATGGTAGGCATCCATCGCCTCGTTCACACCCGCCACGTCGGCCAGGGCGGAAATGCCGATATTGGCCCGCTTGCCCATGACGCGCAGCCCCTGCGCCACGAAGGCCCGGTTCAGGCCCACCAGCGGCACAACATCGCAAACCGTTCCCAGCGCCACGATATCCAGCCAGGACATCAGGTCCGGCTCCGTCCGGCCATTGCTGTAGAAGCCGGATTTACGCAGCGCACGGTTGACCGCCACGATCAACAGGAAGGTCACACCGACGGCGGCCAGCGTCGATAAAGGCCCGCCGGCCGGTTCATCCAGGCGATTGGGGTTGACCACAGCGGTCACGGCCGGCAGGCGCGGCTCGGCCTTGTGATGGTCCACCACCACCACTTCCAGCCCGGCCGCCACAGCCCCGTGCAGCGGATCAAAGCTGGTGACGCCGCAATCAACCGTCACCACGAGCACGACCCCTTCCGCCTTCAGCTTCAGCAGGGCGGGCAGGTTCGGGCCGTAGCCCTCCTCGATCCGGTCGGGAATATAGACGCGCAATTCCCGTCCCAGTGAGCGAAAGAACCGGTTCAGCAAGGCCGTCGATGTGGCACCATCAACATCGTAATCGCCGAAGACGGCCACCTTCTCCCCATCGCGGATGGCGCGGGCCAGCCGTTCGGCGGCCACGTCCATGTCGTGCAGCACCGATGGATCGGGCATGAAGGCCCGCAGGGTGGGGGTCAGGAACCGTTCCGCCTCTTCCACGCCGACCCCACGTCCGGCCAGCAGGCGCCCCACCAGTTCCGGCAGCCCATGCGCCTGGGCCAGCGCCAGCGCCAGCCTTTCGTCACTGTTGCGGGCCTTCCAGCGGCGGCCGGTGATGGAGCTTTCAACGCCCAGAAAGGCGGGATTGGTCATGGCAATGTGAACCGTCGGGTGAAAGGATTCCGGCCTCACCATAGCAAAAAGCCCCGCCACCGGAAGGGCGACCTTCCCATGACGGGGCCTTGATCAGGGCAGGAACGATTTTACCGCCCCAGCGAAAGGCATGCCGGAGAAAACCGGCGTACAGGCTTACCGCTTCGCTTCCGGGATCATGCTGGTCTTGGTGCGGAAATTGTGATGCGCTTCGACATAGCGCACCGTGCCCGACTTGGAGCGCATCACCACCGAATGGGTGATGGCACCACCGGCGAAGCGACGCACGCCGCCCAGCATCGGACCCGTGGTCACGCCCGTGGCGCAGAACATCACGTCGCCCTTGGCCAGATCGTACAGCCCGTACTTCTTGTCCAGGTCCGTCACGCCCCAACGCTTGGCACGCTCCCGCTCGGCATCGTTGCGGAACAGCAGACGGCCCTGGAACTGCCCGCCGATACAGCGCAGCGCGGCGGCGGCCAGCACACCTTCCGGCGCACCACCGGACCCCATATAAAGATCGATGCCCGCCGCCGGCTGGGCGGTGGCGATCACGCCGGACACGTCGCCATCGCCGATCAGCATGATACGCGCACCGGCCTCACGCACCCGGGCGATCAGCTCGGCGTGACGCGGGCGGTCCAGAATGCAGACGACCAGTTCGGACACGTCCGCACCCTTTGCCTTGGCCAGGTTCCGCAGGTTGGCGTCGACCTTCTCGTCCAGGTCGACCACCCCATCCGGCAGGCCGCCGCCCACAGCGATCTTGTCCATATAGACGTCGGGCGCATTCAGGAAGCCGCCGGCCTCCGCCATGGCGATGACGGCCAGGGCGTTGGGACCACCCTTGGCACAGATGGTCGTGCCTTCCAGCGGGTCCAGCGCGATGTCGATCTTGGGGCCCTGGCCGGTGCCGACCTTTTCCCCGATATAAAGCATCGGGGCCTCGTCACGCTCCCCCTCCCCGATCACGACCGTACCGTCGATGGACAGCGCGTTCAGCGCCTTGCGCATGGCATCCACGGCCGCCTGATCGGCAGCCTTCTCGTCGCCGCGGCCCATCAGCAGGGAGGCCGACAGGGCCGCCGCCTCGGTGACGCGGACGACTTCCAGCGCCAGGTTGCGATCCATGACCAGCGAGATGTCGCCCTTGGGATTGGTCGTGCCACTCATTGCTTGTCCCCTTCTTGTCGATGCCGGCGTCTTGTCTGCGGTCCGTCGCCCAGGCGCCGTTCCCGGCCGGTATGGTACCGGTGTTGGTCAGAAATCCTCGATGCGGATCATGCGCGGCGGCTCCGTAACGCTGTCCAGCGATGCGATGGTGGCGAGCGCCTGCTGCATGGCCGCCTCATCCGTATCGTGCGTGGTCCAGACAACCGGCACGGCCTCACCCGGCGCGCGGCCGCGCTGCAGGAACGCCTCCATGGAGACATTCTGGTCACGCAGAGTCGCCGCGATCTCTGCGATCACGCCCGGACGATCCACCACCATCAGACGCACATAATAGCGGCCGCGGCGGTTGCTGATCGGCGACGCCTTGGCCACCTCCAGAGCGGAAGCCGGGACACCGAAGGTCGGGGTGGAACGGCCGCGCGCGATATCGACCAGATCGGCCACCACGGCGGACGCCGTCGGCCCCTCGCCGGCGCCCCGGCCCACCAGCACCACCTTGTCCACGAAATCGCCATCGGCCACCACGGCGTTGAAAACGCCGTCCGTGGCGCCGATCGGGCTGCTGATCGGCACCATGCAGGGATGCACGCGCTGCTCGATCCCATCCTCCGTCCGCCGGGCGATGCCCAGCAGGCGGATGCGATAGCCCAGTTCCTGCGCATAGGCGATGTCGAGCGCCGAGATATGGCGGATGCCCTCGATATGCACCGACCTGAAATCGACATGCACACCGAACGCCACGGCCGTCAGCACCGCCAGCTTGTGCGCGGCGTCCACCCCATCCACGTCGAACGACGGATCGGATTCCGCATAGCCCAGGCGCTGGGCATCGGCCAGCACGTCGGCAAAGTCGCGTCCCGTGGTCCGCATCTCCGTCAGGATATAGTTGCAGGTGCCGTTCAGGATGCCGTGGACTTCACGGATATTGTTGGCGGCCAGCCCTTCCCGCAGCCCCTTGATGGCGGGGATGCCGCCGGCCACGGCCGCCTCATAGGCCAGCGAGACGCCAGCCGCTTCCGCCCTGGCGGCCAGCGATGCGCCATGATGGGCCAGCAGGGCCTTGTTGGCCGTCACCACGGGCTTGCCGGCGGCGATCGCCGCCTCCACGGCCTGCTTGGCAACCCCGTCCGAACCGCCGATCAGTTCCACCAGCACATCGATGCCGTCATCGACGGCCAGATCGGCGGCATTGTCGTGCCAGCGCAGGCCGGACAGATCAATCCCGCGATCACGGGACCGGTCGCGGGCGGACACGGCCGTCACCTGGATGGGACGGCCGGCACGCCGGGTCAGCAGTTCGCCATGGGTGGCCAGGAGCTTCAGGACCCCGCCGCCGACCGTTCCCAGGCCGGCGACACCGATACGCAGGGCTTTGCCATCAACCATGAAGAAAATCCTTACTCAACAGCGGCGGATTCAGACGTGACAGGCGCATTGGCCTTGCGCGCCTTGTCCAGGAACAGCTTGATATTGCGCGTGGCCTGACGGATGCGCTGGGTGTTCTCCACCAGGCCGAAACGCACATGGCTGTCGCCATATTCGCCGAAGCCGATGCCGGGGCTGACGGCCACCTTGGCCTCCTGCATCAGCAGCTTGGCGAATTCCAGGCTGCCCAGGTGCTTGAACTGGTCCGGGATTTCGGCCCAGACGAACATGCTGGCCTTGGGCACGGCCACGTTCCACCCGGCCTGATGCAGACCTTCAACCAGCACGTCGCGGCGGTGGCGATACATTTCCCGGATTTCCAGCACGCAATCCTGCGGGCCGTTCAACGCCGCCGTGGCCGCCACCTGGATGGGGGTGAAGGCGCCGTAATCGACATAGGATTTGAACTTGGCCAGCGCCCCGACCAGCTTCTTCGATCCCACGCCGAATCCGACACGCCAGCCCGGCATGCTGTAGGTCTTCGACAGGCTGTTGAACTCCACCGTGATGTCGCGCGCCTCGGGGATCTGAAGGACCGACGGCGGCGGGTTGCCGTCGAAATAAATCTCGGCATAGGCGATGTCGGACAGGATGTAGATCCCGTGCTTCAGGCAAAGATCCACGATGGGGCGGTAGAAATCCAGCGTCACGGTCTGGCCCGTCGGATTGGACGGGAAGCTGACGATCAGGGCCGTGGGCTTGGGCACCGAATGCTTGATGGCACGCTCCAGGGCCGGGACGAAATCATCCAGTCCCTTGTCCACGGGAATGTGGCGCAGGGCGGCACCGGCCAGCATGAAACCGAACGGATGGATCGGATAGCTGGGATTGGGCACCAGGATCACGTCGCCGGGGCTGGTGATGGCCTGTGCCAGGTTGGCCAGCCCTTCCTTGGAACCGATGGTGACGATCGCCTCGGTCTCCGGATCGATATCGACATCGAACCGGCGTTTGTAATACGCGCTGATCGCCTTGCGCAGGCCGGGAATGCCGCGGCTCTGGCTGTAGCGGTGGGTCTTGGGGTTCTGAACCGCCTCGACCATCTTCGCCACGATATGCGGCGGCGTCGGCTGGTCGGGATTGCCCATGCCGAGGTCGATGATGTCCTCCGCGGCGGCCCTAGCTCGCGCCTTCATCGCATTCACTTCTGCGAAGACATAGGGCGGAAGCCGCTTGATGCGGTGGAATTCAGTGTCGCTCATGGACCTGGGCACCGGTTTGAAGATGATCGGGGCGAAATATGTAGCGCACCGCAACAGCCCCAAGCGACATGAATTTGCGCGCCATCCCCGCCATTCAGCCATGACCGGCGGGGATGGCGGACGGCATCATGCCGTCACATCCGGCGGGGGACGTCAGCCTTCGGGTGGGCGGGGCAGGGCCTGCGGCGCGGCGGGCGGCGCTTCGGGCACCTGCGGAATGTCGTCGGGCCGCCCGCGCGGTCCCAGCGGCGCTGTGCGCAGCGCGTCACCCGCGGCCTGCCCGCTGTCGCGGTCGGCCTGCAGGCGGTCCATCATGGCCTGACGTTCGATGGGGCTGGAGAATTCCTCCGGCCGGGCGGGCACGGCGCCGAGGTTGGCGGAGCCCTTGGCGGACGGGTCGGCCCGGCGGATCGCCCGTTCCCCCGTCAGCACGCGGACGGGGTCGGCGTCGGTGATGTCCTGTGGCCGTGCCGGGGCGGGACCGTCATCGAAGACGATGTCGGGCACGGGCACGCGCGCACAGCCGGCCAGGGCCAGCAGGCCCATGACGGCCAGGACCGCGAAGTGACGGGGCGATACGTATGCGGCGGTGAAAATCATGGCCGGATCGTGTATGAAAAAAAGTGGGACGGCAACCCGCCTGCCATACACTCTTTCGGACAGGCTGGCACGCGGAAAGCCGTACCATGGACCAAAGCCGGCGGCACCCCCTTCACCGGGGGCACAGAAGAAACGCATGTCCGGCAACCACCTGTTTGGGAAACGAGTGCTTAAGGAAAGCAGCATGGCCGAGCCGCAAGGACCCGAGATCAAGATCCCCGATCCGGTCGAAATGTCGCGCAACATGGCGCGCATCGCCGAACAGAGCCAGCGGCTGGTGGCCGACTTCCTGCAGCGGCAGAACGGTGAGAGCAGTGCGCCGCAGAGCCTGATGAATATCGGGGCCGCCTTCATGGAGATGACGGCCCGCCTGATGGCGGACCCGGCCAAGCTGATGCAGGCGCAGATGTCGCTCTGGCAGGATTACATGGCCCTGTGGCAGCGCACGACCCAGCGCCTGCTGGGCCAGGAGGCGGCACCGGTCGTCGCCCCGGCCAAGGAGGACAAGCGCTTCAAGGACAGCGCCTGGGACGAGAACACGCTGTTCGACTATATCAAGCAATCCTACCTGCTGACGGCACGCTGGCTGCAATCCACCGTCAAGGAGGTGGAGGGCATGGACGACAAGACGGCCAAGAAGGTCGATTTCTATACCCGTCAGTTCGTCGACGCCATGGCGCCCAGCAACTTTGTGCTGACCAATCCGGAGGTGTTGCGCGCCACGATGGAGTCGGGGGGCGAGAATCTGGTGAAGGGGCTGGAGAACCTGCTGGGCGACCTGGAACGCGGCAAGGGCCAGCTCGCCATCTCCATGACCGACTACAAGAAGTTCGAGGTGGGCCGCAATATCGCAGCCACGCCCGGCCAGGTCATCTTTCAGAACGACCTGATGCAGTTGATCCAGTACAATCCGACGACCGAGCAGCAAAATAAGCGGCCGCTGCTGATCGTGCCGCCCTGGATCAACAAATTCTACATCCTGGATCTGCGCCCGGCCAATTCGCTGGTGAAGTGGCTGTGCGACCAGGGGCATACGGTCTTCATCGTCTCCTGGGTCAATCCGGACGAGAAATTGTCGGCCAAGACATGGGAAGACTACATGACCGAGGGCCCGCTGGCCGCCCTGGACGCCATGGAGCAGGCGACGGGCGAGCGGGAAGTGAACCTTGTCGGCTATTGCATCGGCGGCACGCTGACCGCGTCCACCCTGGCCTATATGGCCGCCAAGGGCGATGACCGGGTGAAAAGCGTGCTGTACCTCGTCACGCTGACCGATTTCACCGAACCAGGGGAACTTTCCGTCTTCATTGACGAGGAGCAACTGGCCGCGCTTGAGGAGAAGATGAACAGCCAGGGCTACCTGAACGGGCAGTCCATGGCGACAACCTTCAACATGCTGCGCGCCAACGACCTGATCTGGTCCTTCGTCGTCAACAACTACCTGCTGGGCAAGGACCCGTTCCCCTTCGACCTTCTTTATTGGAATTCTGACGCGACCCGCATGCCGGCCGCCATGCACAGCTTTTATCTGCGCAACATGTATCAGCGGAATCTGCTGGTGCAGCCCGGCGCGCTGACGCTGAAGGGCGAGAGTATCGACCTGCGCAACATCAAGGTGCCGACCTTCATGCTGTCCACGCGGGAAGATCACATCACCCCGTGGAAATCCACCTATGCGGCAAGCCAGCTTTATGGTGGTCCGGTCAAGTTCGTGCTGGCGGCGTCGGGCCATATCGCGGGCGTTGTCAACCCGCCAGCCGCCAACAAATACAGCCATTTCCTGAACACCAAGCTGCCCAAGGACCCCGACCAGTGGCTGGCCGGCGCCCGGCAGGTGGAGGGAAGCTGGTGGCCCGAATATGCCAAATGGATCCAGAAATATGCCGGCCCCAAGGTGCCGGCCCGCGTGCCGGGCGACGGGAAGCTGACACCGGTCGAGCCTGCGCCCGGTTCCTACGTGAAGCTGCGCGCCTCGGATTGATGCCGCCGCCGCCCCCGCACCGAATGGGTGCGGGGGCGGCATCCCTCATGGCCGCCATTCGAACATGGTCAGCAGCGTGCGCTGCAACAGGCTGTTGAAATTATCGTCCGACACCAGATAGACGGCGACCCCGCCATCGGGCAGGGCACGCGCGTCGATGCCTTCGTAATTTTCCGTCGCCATGGGGGATGCCAGGCGTGCGATCTCCCGCCCGGCCAGCACACCGCCCGGGACAAGCATGGCCGGCAGGTCGGCCGCCGGGACATGGACGATGCGACTGCCCCAGCCGCCCAGCAACCCCACCCGCCGTTCCAGCACCAGCAACCCGCCATCCGGCAGGCGCGCCGCATCGACAGGCAGGAACGGCGGCAACGCCCGGTAGCAGAGCTCGATCCAATCACCGGACCGGCCGACCCAGGCGCGGTGCAGCCCCTGCCCCTCCCCCCCTTCGGCAATGGCCAGCAACCGGCCGTCGGAAAGGGCCAGCAGGGTTTCCAGCCCGCTGTTGAAGGGCAGGTCGGACAGGCCGGCGGGACCTTCGACCGGCGTTGCCGGCACGCCGGCCAGCGCCGGCGGGTAATGCCAGATGCTGTGGCGGCGCTCCATGGAGACGGCCCATCCGTCCCCCGGCCAGTCGCCCAGCAGCGCCAACCCCTCCGTATCGTTGAAGAAACCCGGGAACGGCTGCCCATCGGGACCCAACAGCAAGGCGACCTGGAAATCCGACGCAGCGGCCAGCCTGCCCTCTCCATCATAGGAGAGCCGGCCGGCGATACGCCGTCCACGGTCGCTGATGGCCACGAACTGGCTGCCATCAGGGGCGACGCGCAGGCTGGACAAGCCACCGAAATCAGCATTGCCGTCACGCAGATGCAGGCTTCCCCGCCAAAGCAGTTCACCGGCCCGCGGCGCACCGACCGGTTCCTCCAGCAGGGCGACGGGCACGCTGGGCGGTCCTTCCCGGCCACTCGCACAGCCGCCGCACAGCAGGGCGAGCGACAGAAGCACCGGCAGCACGCAGACAGAGCGGATCATCGGTGGCATACTCCTTTCAGCGAATGGCACGAACGGCTTATGCCAATCGGTCAGGGCCGTTCAGTTCCCCTTCCTATCGCGACTGCGAAACGTTTATCCTCTCTCACCAGGAAATGGCATCCCTCGAAATCAGCGGGCAAAAATCGATGGGCATTGACAAGATGACAGGCATTGAAGCGGGCCCGGAACCTGAATTGTCGGGCGACACTGCGCGACTGGACCGGATCGAAGCGCGACTGGCCGTGCTGGAAGATCGGGTGGCCGGTGCCGGGGCTGCCGTCCCCCCGCCGCCCGAGCCGGCACCGGTTGTCGCCAGCGGCAAGCCGGAATGGCTGACCCAATTGAACGATTTCGTGCGCAACAACCCGGTGCTGGCCCTGATCGGCGTCATCATCGTGCTGGTGATTGCGTCGCACATTCTTGACTGATCAACGGGCAGGCGGGGCGGATGAGCAGTTACAGCTTTGAAATCACGATGAAGTTCAAGAACCGCGGCGACATGGAAAAGGCCGAGGACTGGATCAACGACAATATCAAGGGCCTGTGGGCGCTGGAATTCCTGGGCATGCAGGAAGAGATGAGCGTTGATACCGGCCTGCGGTCCCAGGTCCTGAATGTGCTGTTCAAGTTCGGACGGCGCGAGGATTTCGAGCGGTTCCGCAACGAATATGTCATGGGCAAGCGCCCCGCCGCCGCCGCAACGAAGAAGCCGAAAGTGCCGGAAAAGCCCAAGGGGTTCTTCGCCCGCCTGTTCTCCTGACCGCGCAGCGCCAGGCCCTGAAAACAAAGGCCCGGACGGTGCGCCGTCCGGGCCTTTGACGTCAGAAGGCCGCGCGCCCATGCACAAAGCCGCCGGATGGCGGCGCCCGACGCCTAAATCCGTCGGCACCAGCATCCGCTGGCTCGGGCGCGCCGCAGAACGGTGCGACGGTTGTCGCAGCCGAGGGTCTGATCAATGCTTATTCGAATCAGAAGTCGACATTGACGGACACCCAGAGCCGGCGGCCCTGCTGGTTGTTGTTGTATTCATTGGCATAAAGCGTGTTGGCACCACTGGCATAGGGCAGATAGCGCAGGAAGTTGCGGTCCAGCACGTTATAGACCGTGGCATTGATGGTGACGTTTTCCGACACCTCATAGGCGCCGCCGACATGGAACAGGTTGTATCCCTTGAAATTCCCCAGCCCGGCGCGGGCCACCGCGTCGCTGCGGAAACGCCGGGACCGGTATTCGCCCCGCACCCACGCATTCACCTGGTCGGTCGCCTGCCAGCGCAGGGCGGCATTGACCATGTGCTTGGGCGTGTTGGTCAGCGGCTGCCCCTTGGCCGCCCCGCTCTTCTGCTCGCTGTCGGTATAGGTGTAGTTGCTGGTCAGCGTCCAATCCTCGTGCAGCCGGGCCCGCAGAGCCAGCTCACCGCCCCGGGTCACCGCCTCGTCCACGTTCACGGACTGGCTGAACAAGTCTACGCGCGGCCAGTTGCCGTAATCCACACAACCCGGCCGGTTGGGCGATGCGGCAAAGGAACAGTTCAGCAGGCCGGGGCCACTGGCAATCTTGTCCTGAAATTCGTTGTTGAACAGGGTGACATTGCCCGACAGCCAGCCGCCATCATCGAAATAGGCGGCGATTTCCGTGCTGGTGCTGGTTTCCGGCTTCAATCCGGGGCTACCGATAGACGGGATCGTCCCCTGCCCCGTGAAGCCGGTGATGCCATCAGCCAACTGTTCCAGACGGGGGGTCTTGTACCCCCGGCTGACACCGCCCTTCAGGATCAGTGCCTGGGTCGCGTTCCAGACCAGATAAGCGCGCGGGCTGGTATGGCCGCCAAAGGAACTGTGATCGTCGTGGCGAACACCGACGGTCAGCGCGAAATCGGGCATGAACCGCCATTCATCCTCGGCGAACAACGCCCATTGCCGGTGCGTATAAGGTGCGGGGGCCACCCCATCCACCATCTCCGCGTCCCACCATTGGCCGCCCAGGGTCGCCGTATGATTGCCGATGCGGCCATTCAGCTTGGCGTCATAGATGGTGTTCTCCGACTCCAGCGTGCGGGGCGCGCCCGCCACCTTGCCGGGCGTTCCCGGCGGCAGGGTCCGGCCGATAGTTTCCGTCGTGTTGCGCATCACCGACGTGTCCAGCGTATAATCCGGCGTGATGCGCCAGGTATAGGCCAGCGTATATTGCTCACGATTGAAACGCTGGGTGGGGCCATAGCCGCCCTGGGTGCCGACCGTGCCCAACTGGTTGTCGCCATTCTCATATTTCTGCCAGGCGCCATCCGCGTCGAACCAGATGTCGTGATCGGCGTTGGGCGAGATGGTCAGGCGGGCACCGGCGGTGCGGATCAGCGCCTCCACGGGGCTGGGGCCACGCTTGGAAACCTCGATCTCATTACCGCTGGCATCCGCATAGGCCAGATCCGACGCACCGCGATCCAGCACCGAACCACGAAGCGCAAGCGCCACCTTGTCCGCCAGCAGCGGGCCATGGACATAGATGTTGGCCTGGCTGGTATTGCCGAAATCGGTGTCCTCGTTCAGGGTCTTGGACAGGCTGATGGAACCTGCCCATTCCTTGCCCGGCTTGCGGGTGATGATGTTGACGACGCCACCCATGGCATCGGAGCCGTAAAGCGTCGACATCGGGCCGCGCACGATCTCGATCCGCTCGATGGCCGACATGGGCGGCATGAAGCTGGTGGATGTTTCGCCAAAGCCATTGGGCGTGACACTGCCGGCACTGTTCTGACGGCGCCCATCGATCAGCACCAGCGTGTAGTCACTGGGCATGCCGCGCATGGAGATGTTGAGGCCGCCCGTCTTACCGGCCGTGTCACCGACATCCACCCCCTCGACATCCACCAGCGCCTCGGCCAGGCTGCCATAGGCCTTTTCCCGCAGGTCCTGCTGTCCCAGGACGGTGATGCTGGCCGGCGCCTCCACCAGCTTCTGCGCGAAGCCGGATGCGGTGACCACAATCTCTTCCGTCAAGGGGCGCTGGGCGACCTGGGTTGCGGGATCAGCGGATTGGGCCTGGGCGGCGCATGCCAGAACGCAGGCAGCCGTTCCCAGCAGCGCCGTCCGCATGGACGGCAACAGGGAGCATGTCATCACCACACCTTATGATGTTTCTTGAATACGCGAGACGATCCAACTGGCCGCCCTTTTGGCAGGCGACCATCTTATCGTCAAGCGTTGTTAAGAGAGATTCTCATTCTTATTGTCGTATGATGACAGACGCGCTATAGAAAAACAGGCTCACGTCAATGCGGCCGCGCCACGCGCAGCGGCGACAGCCGTGGCGTAGCAGCCCTGCAGAAGGTAACCGCCGGTCGGCGCTTCCCAATCCACCATCTCGCCACAGGCAAAGACGCCCGGCAGGTCCCGCAGCATCAGATTGCCGTCCAGCGCAGACAGCCTGATGCCGCCGGCCGTGGAAATGGCCCTGTCCAGCCCCCGCTGCCCCGCCAGCGGCACGGGCAGCGCCTTGACCAGGCCGGCCAGCACGGAGGCCCGACCCACATCCTGGTCGCCGCAAAATTCACGCAGCAGCGCCCCCATGGGCGGGGTCAGGGCCAGCGCCTTGCGCAGGCGGTTGGCGAGACTGTCTGCCGGGGGTACCCGCGCCAGCCGGTTCTGGACCTGGGCCAGGGTCATGTCCGGCTTCAGGTCGAGATGGATGACTGCCCTGCCCTGCTTGTCGATGGCCTCGCGCAACGGGGCTGACAGGGCATAAAGCGCGCCCCCTTCCAGCCCTGTCCGCGTCACCACCAGTTCACCGGGAACGGTGCGGTCCTGGAAATGGATGGCGACCCGCTTCAAGGGCTGCCCCTCCGCCCGCTCCAGAAAGCCTTGCGACCAGGAAAGATCGAAGCCGCTGTTCGACGGGCGGAAAGGCGCCAGCGGCACACCGCGCGCCGCCAGTATCGCTGCCCAGCCACCATCCGACCCCAGGCGCGGCCAGCTCGCCCCCCCCAGTGCCAGGATGGTGGCCGACGGCATGACGGACAGGGGCCCCGCGGCCGTATCGAAAGCCAGCGCCCCGTCCCCGTCCCAGCCCGTCCAACGGTGACGGGTGAACAGCTTGACCCCCAACCCGTCCAGACGTTGCAGCCAGGCCCGCAGCAGAACGGACGCCTTGAAGCTTTTCGGGAACACGCGCCCGGACGACCCGACAAAGGTTTCCACCCCCAGCCCATGGCACCAGCCGCGCAGGTCACTGGGCGTAAAGGCGCGGATCAACGGGTCCATGAAGGACCGCCCCGCACCATAGCGGGTGATGAACCGGTCCAGGGGTTCGGAATGGGTTATGTTCAGCCCGCCACGGCCAGCCATCAGGAACTTGCGGGCCGGCGACGGCATGGCATCGTGGATTTCCACCAGCCGGCCGGCCGCTGCCAGGGTTTCCGCCGCCATGAGGCCGGCCGGACCGGCACCGATGATCACGACAGGGCGGGGCATGGCAATTTTCCGTGGAGATGAAAGGGAAGCGTGAAGGGCGGCAGCAAAAAGCCAAGGGGCGGCACCGTCACCGGCACCGCCCCCCGATTTTGTCGCAGCGTTCGGTCAGGCGTGGGTGATCGCCCGCTCGACAAGCTGGCCCAGATGCTGGGTACGCTTGGTCAGGCTTTGCAGCACGGCAGAGATTTCGGCCGTAGCGGCGGCGGTCTGGCCCGACAGGTTCTTCACCTCGCCGGCCACAACGGCGAAGCCCTTGCCGGCCTCACCCGCACGCGCGGCTTCGATGGTGGCGTTCAGGGCCAGCAGGTTGGTCTGCTTGGCGATGGCGTCGATCTGCTGCGCCACGGTGCCGACCTTCTCGATCTCGGTCCGCAGGCCTTCCAGTTCACGGCTGATTTCCTGCAGGGCGGAGGACACCTCGCTCTTGCCGGCGCCGGAGAGATTGCTCGATTCGCTGCCGTACTTCATCTGCAAAGGCCTTGCGTCTATGGGTTGTCCGAAAAGGACCCGGGCCCAGCCTGGGTCTGCCAGACTTCATATCACAAACCGCAGAGAGTGATCGTTACGATTTTCCACGCCCGCCATCACTTTTGGAGGGGTGGCGCCGATGGAAAGGGGGCAGGCCGGCTGCTGAAAAGAAAAGGGGGAGGGCCGGCGCCCTCCCCCTTTCCCGGACGGCTGACCGCCCTTTCCGGATCAACCGAAGGTCAGGGCCGTGGCGCGCACCACGCTGGGCAGTGCGCGGATGGTGGCCAGCAGGTCTTCTCCCACCTTCTGGTCAACCGACACCAGGCAGATGGCGTTCGCGCCCGGTGCCGTGCGACCCAGATGGAAGGTGGCGATGTTGACGCCGGCGTCACCCAGGGTGCTGCCCAGCTTGCCGATGAAGCCCGGCTTGTCCTCGTTGCGGACGAACAGCATGTGCGGGGTGACCTCCGCTTCGACGGGGACCTCCTCGATCTCCACCAGGCGCGGCTTGTCGCCGCCGAACAGGGTGCCGGCCACCGACCGGGTGCGCTGTTCGGTCTGCACGATGACGCGGACCAGGGTCTGGTAATCGCCGGCCACCTCGCGCTTGGTCTCGCTGACCTTGATGTCGCGTTCCTTGGCGATGACGGGGGCGTTGACCATGTTGACCGATTCCATCAGCGGGCCCAGCAGGCCCTTCAGCACGATGGCGGTCAGCGGACGGGTGTTCAGTTCCGCAGCCTGGCCTTCATACTCGATGGTCACGGCCTTCAGGCCCGTCTCGGTGATCTGACCCGCGAAGCCACCCAACTGCTCGGCCAGCTTCATGTAGGGGCGCAGCTTCGGCGCATCCTCCGCCGACACCGACGGCATGTTCAGCGCGTTGACGACGGCGCCGTTGACCAGATAGTCGGCCAGCTGCTCCGCCACCTGCAGAGCCACATTTTCCTGTGCTTCGGTGGTGGAGGCGCCCAGGTGCGGGGTGGCCACGACCTTCTCATTGCCGAACAGCGGGTGGGCCTTGGCCGGCTCCTCCGCGAACACGTCCAGCGCGGCACCGGCAACATGCCCGGCCTCGATGGCCGCCTGCAGCGCCTCTTCCACGATCAGGCCGCCACGGGCGCAATTGATGATGCGCACGCCCTTCTTGGTCTTGGCCAGCGCCTTGGCATCCAGGACGTTCTTGGTGGCCTCGGTCAGCGGCGTGTGCAGGGTGATGAAGTCGGCGCGGCGCAGCAGGTCGTCCAGTTCCACCTTCTCCACGCCGATTTCCGTGGCGCGCTCCGGCGACAGGAACGGGTCGAAGGCGACGACCTTCATCTTCAGGCCGATGGCGCGGTCGGCGACGATGCCACCGATATTGCCGCAGCCGATGACGCCCAGCACCTTGCCGAACAGTTCCACGCCCATGAAGCGGTTCTTTTCCCACTTGCCGGCATGGGTGGAGGCATTGGCGGCCGGGATCTCACGGGCCAGCGCGAACATCATGGCGATGGCATGTTCGGCGGTCGTGATCGAGTTGCCGAACGGCGTGTTCATGACGACGACGCCACGGGCCGTGGCGGCCGGAATGTCGACATTGTCGACACCGATGCCGGCGCGGCCGACAACCTTCAGGTTGGTGGCGGCGGCCAGGATTTCCTTGGTCACCTTGGTCGCCGACCGGATGGCCAGACCATCATACTCGCCGATGATGGCCTTCAGCTCATCGGGCTTCAGGCCGACCTTCACGTCGACCTCGACGCCGCGCTCCTTGAAAATCTCGACGGCGCGGGGGGAAAGGCTGTCGGAAATCAGAACCTTGGGCATGGGAATGTCCTTCGCATGGAGATGCGGGATATCGTTGGAAACGGGGTCCGGCTCGCACTGGGTCACCATTTGCCCTTTGTGCCTTCCCCCCGCAAAGGCAGGGGAAGGCACTTCACAGCAATGGTTGCGCCAAGCGGCGTTCGCCGGAACAGCAGAAAGTTCGAAATCAGCCGGCCTTGACCGTCTCATAAGCCCAGTCGAGCCAGGGCAGCAACGCCGCGATGTCGGCATTCTCCACCGTGGCGCCGCCCCAGATGCGAATGCCCGGCGGGGCATCGCGGTAGGAGCCGGCATCCATGGCCACGCCTTCCTTCTCCAGCAGGCTCGTCAGCTTCTTGGCGATATCCGCCTGCGCCTCGGCCGGCTGCGCCGTCGCCCAGGGGTCGACGATCTTCAGGCAGATGGAGGTGCAGGAACGGCTTTCCACCGTATCGGCCAGGAAATCGACCCAATCGGTCCCGGCGACCCAGTCGGCCACCAGCTTGAGGTTGCTTTCCGAACGGCCGACCAGCCCTTCCAGACCCCCCACCGACTTGGCCCAGTTCAGCCCGTCCAGCGCATCTTCCACGGCGATCATCGACGGCGTGTTGATGGTCTCGCCCTTGAAGATACCCTCGGTCAGCTTGCCGTCCTTGGTCATGCGGAAAATCTTGGGCATCGGCCAGGCCGGCTTGTAGCTTTCCAGCCGGGCCACGGCGCGCGGCGACAGCACCAGCATGCCGTGCGCGGCCTCGCCCCCCAGCACCTTCTGCCAGGACCAGGTGACGACATCCAGCTTGTCCCACGGCAGGTCCATGGCGAACGCGGCAGACGTCGCGTCGCAGATGGTCAGACCCTCACGGTCGGCGGCGATCCAGTCACCATCCGGCACCCGCACGCCCGATGTCGTGCCGTTCCAGGTGAAGACCACGTCACGGCCGAAATCGACCGTGGAAAGGTCGGGCAGCTTGCCATAGCCGGCGGTCAGGGTCCGCACGTCCTGCAGCTTCAGCTGCTTGACGACGTCGGTGACCCAGTCCTTGCCGAAGCTTTCCCACGCGACCATATCGACGCCGCGGGCGCCCAGCATCGACCACAGCGCCATTTCGACGGCACCGGTGTCGGAAGCGGGAACGATGCCCAGCCGGTAATCGGCAGGAATGCCGAGGATTTCCTTGGAGAGGGCGATCACCTGCTCCAGCTTGGCCTTGCCGGGCTTGGAGCGGTGGGAGCGGCCCACGAGCGCGCCCTTGAGGGCGTCGATCGTCCAGCCGGGGCGCTTGGCACAGGGGCCGGACGAGAATTGCGGATTGGCGGGGCGATTGCCCGGCTTCGGCGCAGCCATATGGCTATTCCTTCCAGAATAGTAGCGTCCCGTTGGGGGGACGTGACCCGCCGCCGAAGCTATGGACTTGGCCCGCACCCGTCAATGGGGCATCGCCGTGCGCGTATCGGATTGCTGCCCTGCGGGGTGCGCAGGGGAAAGATTATTCCAGCCCGGACCGCGTCATCCCATGGGTAGCATCGATTTGTCGACCAGACCTGAATCGAGCATGGCGCTGCACAGCTTGAAATAGGCGTCCCGGCGTTCCTGCGCACCGGCGAACCGTTCCAGATAGTTCAGGATGAATTCCGGCCGCTTGAGCGCCTGGGTCAACTGGTCGGCCGCCAACTGCCGGGCCCGCCCTTCCGGCAGCCCGCCGCACAGGCGGACAATGGCCAGGATGCGGTCGGTATAGTTCATCGCCTGGTTGGCCAATATCTCGGTGCGGACATTGTCGAAAATGGCAGCATCCAGGATTTCCGCCATTTCCCGTTTCGGCGCGGCGGGCATGCCCGACATCACGATGCGCCGGGCCAAAGTGCCCAGCGTCTTGATCGCCTCCATCCGGTTGCCGACCTCACGGATGAAATCCTCCGGCACGATCAGACTGCGCAGATATGTTGCCACCTTCGCCTTGGCGGCGTCGCCGGGGGCGGTTTCCGCCAGGGAAAGAACGGTCTCCGCCCTGGTGACGGCGCCGCGCAGCGGGCCGATCAGGTCGGACATGGATTCCGGCTGGATCAGGCGGTCGGCCCGCTGGGCCAGCGCCTCCAGAACCTCTTCATCCCGGGCCAGAACGGGAGCATGCCGGCGAAGGTGGCCGATCACTTCCACCGTCGCTTCCATCTCGTCCCGGATGCCGCGGTCGCTGCGCAATGGCAGGCGCGCATGCAGGTGGCGCAGCAGGCCCAGGCGCAATTCCGCCATGGTGCGCGGCAGCACCCCTTCTGACAGAAGCAGTGACAGGGCTGCCACGCCGGGCGGCTGCTCGTTGCGCCCGCCCGTGCCGAGATTGCCGGCATAGAGGTCAATGGCGTTCAAGACCAGGTCCAGGCGCGACTTCTCCTGCCCGGCCAGGTCCTTCAGTGCCAGCGGCGACGACATGATCTCCGCCGCGATGCTGTCCAGGATGCGCATTTCCCGCACCGACAGGTCGGGCGTGGCCAGCAGGAACAGGCGATCCAGCTTCTCCACCCAGCCCTTGGCATCGGCCAGATAGGCGGCCACGGCCCGATACAGGCAATGATCCAGCCCCGCCGCCGGCCCCTTGTACTGGTCGGCCACGGCCACCAGGCCACCTTCCCCGATCCGGGCGGGCGGAACGGTCTTGGCATTTTTCACCAGTGCGGCCAGGGCCGTGTCGGCCAGGGCCATCAGTTCCTTCATGCGCGCCACGGCGGTCTGCTTGGTACCCCGCACCTGCACAGAGGCGACGCGCTGCAAGGCGCCCTGCAGGATGGTGCCCGCCCCATCCAGCACGCGGGCATTCACCTCGTAATTCAGAACCTCCAGCGGCGTCATCCGCTTTTCGTCCAGGAATTTGGCGAAGAAGGTCCGGAAGATCTGACGCTGCACATCCCCCATCAGGTCTTCGGGCTTCTCGCACCAGGAGGCGTCGCGGCCGGGATTGGCCCGGGCCAGCGGATCGACCTCCTGCACGCCATTACGCAGGCGCTTGACCATGGTCACCGTGGTGGTGAAGCCATGATCCTTGTAGTCGGAACGGCGGACAAGCCGGATGCCATCCACCTCGTTGCGCTGCACCAGCAGCGCAGCGGAAGGTTCCAACTGGCGAAGATCGGGAGACTCCCGAACGACCAGCCAGATGTCGCCGTGAAAGCTATGCAGCTCGTAGACCGTTTGGACGGCACCGATGAGTTTCTGTTTGTCCACAGGCCCTGGCTCGAAAATAGCCGTCCACGCAGCCGGCCATCCCCCTGATGGCCGGCGTCAACGGCCGGGTGGTCTGCAAGCCCCGCCATTTTGCTCAATTCTCCATCCGGGGTAAACAGTGTAATCGGGTCGATCACGCCTATCACGTTAGTGGTAGTGCCGATTCCGGCGCGGCAGGCCGCCACATGGCCCGGTCCGGCTGGTCCAGCGGCCTAAATCCATAGTGCCGGTAAAGCCCGTGGGCATCGACGGTGAACAGCAGGAAACGGCGCAAGCCCATCCATTCCGGCCTGTTCACGACCGTCCCGACCAAGAATTTGCCGAATCCGCCACCCCGCAGGCCGGGATCGATCCAGACATCGGCGAGATAGGCGAAGGTCGTGTGATCGGTAACGATGCGGCAATAGCCGGCCTGCCGCCCGTCATCCAGATAGAGCCCGACCGGCACCGAATGGCGGGCAGCCTTCACCACCTTCTCCCGGCTGATGCCCGGTGACCAATAGCTGCTGGCCAGCGACCGGTGGATGAAATCGAAGTCCAGCCGCGCAGGATCGCTGGACACCACGCACCCATCGTCCCGCCGCACCTCCCAGACCCCACAGGCGGGCGCGTCAGACATGGATGGCACCTTCCAGATAAAGCACGCCGCGCCCGGCGATATGCACGCGCTCGCCCAGCAAGCGGCAATGCAGCCGGCCGCCACGGGCGGAAAGCTGCCGCGCCTCCAGCCCATCCCGGCCCAGCCGCGCGGCCCAATAGGGGATCAGGCTGCAATGGGCCGATCCCGTCACGGGGTCCTCCGGAATACCCTCCGCCGGCGCGAAGAATCGGGAGACGAAATCCACATCCTCCCCCGGTGCGGTGACGATCACCTTCCCGGCGATGGCCGACAGCAGGGCGAAATCCGGTGTCAGGCCACGCACGGCGGCAGCGTCGGGATAGACGATGAACCAGTCGCGCGCTGCCAGCACCTCCACCGGATCAGGCCCTCCCAGGGCACGCAGCAGATCGGCCGGGGCCGTGGCCGGTGCCGGCGCGCGGGTGGGGAAATCCAGCGTGTAAAGGTCGCCGTCCCTGGACACGCGCAGATCACCCGCCACCTTCGTATGGAACAGCAGCTCGGTCGCCTGGGGATCGATGAAGGCGGTGATGACGAAGGCCGATGCCAGCGTGGCATGCCCGCACAGATCAATCTCGCCCGTGGGCGTGAACCAGCGGATGCCCCAACCCTGTCCCTGCCGCACAATGAATGCGGTTTCTGACAGGTTGTTCTCCATCGCGATGGATTGCATCAAGGGTTCCGGCAGCCATTGCTCCAGCGGTACGACGGCTGCGGGGTTGCCGGTGAACAACCGGTCGGCAAAGGCATCGACCTGATAAAGGGGCAGGCGCATGTCGGTCTCCGGTCGGGACCCCGTCTCACAGGGTCGTGAAGTCGAACGCATTGTCCAGCGGGGTCAAACCGGCCTGGGGGTAATAGCTCATCGCGCCGGGAGCCGAGAGCAGCAGGCAGCGCAACGGCCAGCGCCCCGGTTCCACACCGCGGGACGCGGCATCGCGCGTTTCCCGCATCAGCCGCTTGCCGATGCCACGGCCCTGATGGGCGGCATCGACCGCCAGATCGGACAGATAGCAGCAGAAGGCGAAATCCGTGACCGACCGCGCGACGCCCACCAGCAGACCGCCAACCCGCGCCGTCACGATCAGGTTGGCATGGCGCAGCATGGCCTCGATGCGCGCGGGATCGTCGATGGGCCGGCGCTCGGCCAGGCCTGAGCGCTTCAGCACATCGATAAATTCCGCTGTCCGCAACCGCGTTTCCACCGCATAGACGACAGGCATTGACACCATGACAATCCTCCCCGCCCAAAGGCAATCGGACTGGCCAACCTTAAATACGGATACAATTGGCGCAGGAGTCCGATCAATGTCACATTTGTTACGATGACAATTACAACAATAGAAGCGCTGTCGCGGCCGTGGCCAGACCCAGGAAGCCGTTGAACAGCCGGAGTTGGAGATCATCGCGCAGCCAGCGTCCCATCCCCTGCCCGAACAACGCCCAGACGAGGGTAAAGGGCATGCCGACCACAAGGAACATGCAGGTGATGGCCAGCACACTGCCCCATTCGCCCAGTTGCGGCATGCGGAAAATGGCATGTACGGAAATGGCCATGGCCAGACCCTTGGGATTGATGAACTGGAACGCCGCCGCCTGCCAGAATCCCAGCGGCCGGGACCGGGCCCCCGCCTCTGGCCGGCCGGCCGTGCCGATCTTCCAGGCCAGGTAGAGCATGTACAGGACCCCGCCATATTTCAGGACAGGGGCCAGCAGGGGTATCGCCAGCATCGCCGCCTCACCGCCAATGCCTGCCAGCAGCAGGAGTGTGCCGAAGCCGGCCACGATGCCCAGGATGTTGGGCAGGGTGCGCCGCAGGCCGAAGGTCGCCCCGCTGGCCGCCAGGATCATGTTGTTAGGCCCCGGCGTCACAGAAGAAACAATGCAGTAGACCGCCAGTGCCATCAGCGGTTCGATCAAGCCCTTATCCATCGCCCTGACCTCCGGCCATATCCCAGAACGGAATTGCACCTTTCGACCTGCGATAATTGTCACCCAGCATTTCGCAGGCGGCACATTGATACCGTGCATTTCCTTGGATAGAATGGCGGCAAAACAGCGTCAATCTGCGGATTGCAACTGGCAACCATGCAACAAGTGGGACAATCGCCGACCGCAGCGCGGCAGACAGCACAGGAGCGTCAGCCATGAACCAGCCCGCCACCATCCGCTGGCAACCCGCCATGGCCGGCCGGGCCGGCCCGCTCTATCGGGCCATCGCCGCGGCCCTGGCAGAGGATATCGCCAATGGCACCCTGCCGCCGGGCACGCGCCTGCCCACCCACCGCGACCTGGCCTGGGATTTGAAGGTGACCGTCGGCACCATCACCCGCGCCTATCAGGAGGCCGAGCGGCAGGGGCTGATCGGGGGCGAGGTGGGGCGCGGCACCTTCGTGCGCGATCCCCGCCGGCTGGTGGACGCCACAGTGGAAGCCGGCGGCCTGCTGGAACCGGCCACGGGGCTGATCGATCTGTCGGTCAACGCCACGGCGCTATGGCCCGATGCCGCGGCCCTGGCCGCCGCGACCCAGGCCGTGGCGCAGCGGCCCGACCTGACGGCGCTGATGTCCTATCAGACACCCCTGGGCCACCCGCGTCTGCGCGCGGCCATCGCCGACTGGCTGGCCGATACGGCCGGCCTGCATGTCACGGGCGATCAGGTCCTGCTGGCGGCCGGGGGACAGGGTGCGATGCAGGTGGCCCTGGCCGCCGTGACCCGGCCGGGCGACACGCTGCTGGTCGAACAACTGACCTATCCCGGGATGCGCACCCTGGCCCTGCATCTGGGACTGCGGCTGGTACCCGTCCCCATGGATGGCGAGGGCCTGTTGCCCGACGCGGTGGAACAGGCGGCGCGCACCCATGGGGCCCACGCTCTCTATTGCATGCCGACATTGCAGAACCCCACGACAGCAACCCTGTCCCTGGAAAGGCGGCGGGCGCTGGTGTCGATGGCCCGGCGCATCGGGCTGATGCTGGTGGAGGATGATGTCTATGGCTTCCTGAAACAGCCCGCCGTTCCGACCCTGGCCAGCCTGGGGCCGGACGTGACGCTTTATGTCAGCAGCCTGTCCAAATCGCTTTTTCCCGGTCTGCGCACGGGCTATGTCATCGGCCCGCGTCCCTTGTTCGATCGTATGGCCACCGTGCTGCGCGCCACGATCCTGACCCCGGCCCATCTGGGCACGGTGGTGGCCGCCGAACTGATCGACAGCGGGGAGGCCGGGCGGATCGCGCAGCGTCGACGGGCGCTGGTGGCGGAACGACAGGGCCTGACCCGCACGCTGCTGCGCAGCCTGGATCTTTCGGCTTCCGACCCCGACGTGACCCATGTCTGGCTGCCATTGCCGGACAATGTGCGCCGCGACGATCTGGTGCGCGCCGCGCTGGAACACGGGGTCAAGATCACCTCGGCGGAAGCGTTTGGCGTCGGCAAGGCAGAGGTCCAGAACGCCGTGCGTATCTGCCTGCTGGGCGTGGACCATGCCGGCCAACTGGAAAGGGGCGTATCCGTCCTGGACGGGCTGATCGCCAACCCCGTGGCCAGCAGCGCCACCCTGGTTTAGGAACCGGCGCCTCAGGACAGCAGCCGTTCCACCAATTCCATGTCCGCCGCCTTGTCCACATCCACGGCAGCCAGGCCGAACGGCATTTCCACGACCGCCGGCCGCGCCCCGGTGATCCGGCCCAGACGGGCCAGCGCCATGGACAGGGTCAGCCGGCCCAGCAGGAACCGCAGCACGGACAGCGGCCCCAGCAGCCGGATCATGCGCAGTGGATTCTTCCGTTGCGCCTCCACCTGCCGCCAGGTCCGCGCCACACCCATCGCCGCCGCGGTGCGGAAGGCGAAGAGGTTGCACCCGGAAAACGCCCCATCGGCAAACCGCAGATAGGTGCGCTGCGTTTCCGCAACGGCGGCCTGGACGACATGATCGCGCGCCAGACCGACACAGACATCGGCATCATCAGGCAGGTGGGCCAGGAAATGTTCCACCCATTCGGGCTGCAAAAGCGCGTGGTCGGCGGTGGTGACGAACAGCGGCGTGCCCAGGCTGTCCAGGGCCGCGCAGACGGTCAGGCTGGGGCTGCCCGCAGCCGGCAGCAGGGCGATGCGCCCGCCGGCCAGCAGCAGGCCCAGTTCGGGATGGTCGCGGACCAGTTCCGGGCGCTCGATGGCGATATGGATCGGGCCCACGGCCGGCGCGGCCACCAGCGCGCGCACCACCCGGACCAGCATGGGCACCCCGGCGACGGGGGCGAAGGCCTTGTGGCTGACGCCCGCCAGCATCGCCACCGGGTCGGCCGCCCCGCGCGAGCCGGCGAGAACCAGCGTCGTCATTCCCGTCACGGCCATCCCGTCACAGCGCCTTTTCGTAGAGACGATAGGTCTTGTAGCGCTCACAGCCGATGGTCTCGATGATGCGGCGCATGGGCATGTTGTCTTCCAGAATCCAGGACAGCTCGATCCAGCGATAACCCAGGGCGCGCGCCTCCCGCCGCATCCCGTCGATGACCAGGAAGGGCAGGACGGCCGCCAGCCAGCCCCCCACATCCCGGCGGACCCCCATCAAGGGCACCCGCGCCGACTGGACACCCTTGACCTTCAGCCGCCACAGCATCTTGAACAGGCCGAACGGCAGAAGCCGGCCATTCAGGTCGAAGATCGCCTCGTTCAGGTTGGGCAGGGCGACGCCGAATGCCACAGGCTTCCCACCCAGTTCGGCAATCCAGACCAGACGCGGATTGATCAGGGGCTTCATGGATTTGGCCATGTGCCGGGTTTCCGCCGCCGTCAGCGGCACGAAACCCCAATTGCCGGCCCAGGCATTGTTGAAGATATCGGTGATGGTCTCCAGTTCCTGGTCATAGCGCTTCATGTCCAGCATGCGCACGACCAGATTGTGCGGCAGCCGCCGGCTGATGACGCTCCGCACGGCCTGGGGCAATTCGTTGCCGATATCGTGGAGATAGGCGAAAACGTCCTTCGCCTTTTCCAGGCCCGCCGCTTCGATGCGCGCGCCCAGATAATGGCGGTCATGCCCCATCATCAGCATGGGCGGCCTGTCCCAGCCATCCACCAGCAGGCCCGTCTCCTCGTTGATCGACAGGTTGAACGGTCCCAGCATGCGCCGCATGCCCCGCACCAGCAGCCAGTTGCCGGCGGCGCTGAACAGAGCATCGATGACGGCCTGATCATCCTCCGCCGCCAGCAGGCCGAAATGGCCGGTGGCATCCTGCCGTATCTCCAGGCCGGACCGGTCGATCTGGGCAGAGATGCGGCCCACGACCTGCCCATGGCGCCGGGCCAGGAAGAAAGCCGCCTCGGCATGCTGGAAATAGGGATTGTGCTTGGCCGAAAGGGCTTCCTTGCGTTCCAGCAGCAGGGGCGGCACCCAGTTGCGGTCGCCCTTGTGCAACCGGTACGGCAGACGGATGAAGCGATCCATGTCCTTCGGGTCCGTCACCGCGCGGACGTCGACCCGAACAGGATCACCATGCAGCACGCTCAAGATGCGGCCTTCAGTCCATCGCCGCCGCCGGCGCCACCACCCGGTGCCGGCGGACGCGGGGGCCGGTCACGCGGCGGCGCGCCGGTCAACTCCATGACCCAGGGATAACGCTCCGCCTCGTCAAGGTCATAGCCCAGGTTGAACACCGTGGGGCTGCGCGGCTTCTGCCTTGCCTCACCGTAATAGCTGCCGAACAGCATGTCCGGGCCATAGGCGATGATGCCGTAATTCCCGTCCTCGTTATGGAAGTGATGATAGAGGTGGAGCTGCTTGATCCGGGAAACCCAGGCCCAGCGCGGCTTGTAGTTCAGATGCTGGATGCAGTGGAAGAACTCGTAGATGCAGGTCGTGACCAGCCCGGTGGACAAGGCCGCCGCCGCCCCGGTCCGGCCGTCGATCAGCCAGCCCACAGGCAGGGTGACCAGGGCGATGGTCGGCAAGGTGTTGGCCAGGCTGCCGAACAGGACCTCCAACTTGTGCGGGTCCTGGTGATGGTCGAAATGGATGCGTTTCCACAATCCGGCGGACCATTTCATCCGGTAGAGCCAGCGGCCGTGCAGGATGTAGCGGTGGATACCGTACCAGGCCAGCGGATAGATCAGCGAGGCGACCAGCACGACCAGCCCCAGCCGCCACCAGCTTTCCACCCAGGCCAGGGCAAGGATGCCGGCCACCATGGCCAGCAGGCCGTAAGCCTGGATGGCCGGATATGTGGAATAGGCCAGCGCCAGTTCCCGCAAATTCATCTTGCCGAGGTCATAGCTGCGGCCGCGCCAGGCATCGCCCCACATGCCCCTACCCTTTCCCAAACGGGACGGCGTGCCGCCCCTTCTGTCATCGTGCCGTCAAACTATGCCCCGGTCGCCCCGCCTTCAAGCCCGGAACAGGGGTTTCCTCTTGCGACATGGTGGCCGCCTACCCTTCCACATAGACCATGATGGCACCACCGATGGCCGCGAACAGCAGCAGTGGCGCCCAGACGGCGATGAGTGGCGGCAGCACACCCGCCTGCCCCATGGACCCCAGAATGCCGGCCGACAACAGGAAGACCAGCCCGATGACGGTGCCCAGCGCCATGCTGCCCATGGCCCCGCCGCGCCGGCGCATGCCATGCGCCACCGGTGCGGCCAGCAGCAGCATGACCAGGGAAGCGAGCGGAGCTGCATAGGTGGAATGCAGCCGTGTCGCATAGAAGGCCGGGCTTTCACCGCCGGCCCAGGTGCCACGGACGATCCGTATGAGCCGGTGGATGGAGATATTCTCCATCGGCTTGCTCAGATCGACCATGTTGCCCGGGGACAGGGACACGTCCCAGACCATGCCGTCATCATGCTCCACCCGCACGGGATCGCCGATATGGGTGCGCACCACGCCGGTCAGCCGCCAGACGCGATCGACATATTCCCCGCTCTGCGCCGACATCAGGGCCGTGGCCCGGCCGGCCGCGTCACGGTCGACGACCTCCAGCCCCTCGAACCGGCGCCCGTCCTCAGCGATGGAGGCGACGCGCATGATGCTGCCATGCAGCCGGAACCAGACCGGCTTGGCCGGCTCGTCATCCGCCCCCTCGTCGGGCAGCGCCGTCTCGTTCCACCAGGTGACGAACGCACGCTCGGCCCGCGGTGCCACCTGATCGGCCAGCAGGAAATGCCCGATGGCCACGATCAGTGCTGCCGGCAGCAACGCGCCCATGATCTGATAAGGCGTCATGCCCACGGACCGCATGGCCACGATCTCGTTCGTCGACGCAAAGGTCCAGAGCGTGGACAGGGATCCGATCAGCACGGCCAGCGGCACGATCCGTTCCACCACCATGGGCAGACGGATGATCGTGTAATGCATGAGCCCGCCGGCCCCCAGTCCCCGTTCCAGCACGGTGGAAGCGGCATCCAGCAGATCCAGCAGCTGCAGCAGCGCGGAAAGGGCGATCAGCACCGACAGGACACGGATCAGGAAGGTGCGCGTCAGGTAGCGGGTGATGGTACTGCGATGGTTCATGGCTGCGTTCCCCCCGGCGCTCCGCCGGGCCCGCCTGTCCCTGTTTCTGTCCCGCCGCCCTTGCGTCGCCGCCGTGGGATCAGGCGGCGGACAAAGGCGCCGGCCGCATCGATGGCATCGAACAGCGCGGCGAAGGGATTCTCGCCCGGCCGTACCTCGGCCCGGTGGAACAGCCAGCCGCAGAGAAGACAGAAAAGACCGAACGGCACCCACACGCCGATGACAGGCGGCACCCGGCCCACATCGCCGAGGCTTTCACCCAACTGCACAAGATGGTGATAGACGATGAGGATGAGCGTGGCCAGCGCGATGCCCTGGCCCCGCCGGGCCCGTTTGGCCGCCATCCCCATGGGCACGGCCAGCAGCGGCAGCAGCGGCAGGGACAGCGACCGGGCCAGCCTGGCATGGAATTCCGCCTCCACCCGGCTGCGGACCAGAATGGATTGCGGGTCGTGCATTTCCGACCATAGTTCCGTGATGGTCAGTTCGCGCTCGCTGCCGCCCCGCTCCCGGAACGGCTCCGTCACCAGCCGGAAGGGCCGGTCCAGCGTGAGCTCGCCGAATTGCAGCACCTGGCGCCGGCCATCGGGCAGAACACGGATCTGCACCCCATCGCGCAGGGTCATCAGCACGCGCTGCCGATCGGCGGTGGCGGCCAGGGCGCCCGTGGTCGCCGTCGTCACCCAGACCTCGCCATTGTCGCGGTCCTGCTGGACAAACACCTTTTCCAGCCGCCGGCCCGTCACATCGACCATATCGGCGCTGATCGTCAGCCCATCGCCGGCATCCACAAAGGTGGATTGCGGCACCGTGGCATCCCAGGCCGCATTCACCACCAGATGGAACACGGCGCTGTAGCCATAGCGGCCATAGGGCTGCAGGTAGCCGAACAGCAGAATCGAAAAGGCCATCAGCACCGCACCCAGCGCCAGGAATGACCGTGCGATTCGGGGCACCGACAGGCCGGCGGATTGCAAGGCATCCAGTTCATTGTCCTCCCCCATGCGGGCGACGACGACGAACATGGAAATGAAGAATGCCGCAGGCAGCGCCAGCCCCAGATAATGCGGCACCAGATTGGCCACCAGCCGGACCACCATGTCGAACGGACCGCCATGGTTGGCCAGGAGATCGAACAGGCGCAGCAGCCGTTCCATCAGCAGCGCCACCAGCACGACCGCCAGCGACGCCAGAAGCGGCTTCAGCGTCTCCGTCATGATGTAGCGGTCGATCAGCCGCGTGCTGTGCAGCTTGAAATTACGGGCGACCGGCGGCGGTGAACCGTTCACGTTGCATCCACCCACAAGGCCCGCAGGTCAGTAACCAGCGCCGCCAGCACGGCGGCGTCCAGCGCCATCGCCTGCCCCAGGGCCGGCGGCCCGGGCCAGCCGGCATCGGCAAAGGAAAGCCCCCTGTAATCCCGCGTTCCGTCATACCGGGGGATCACATGGAAATGAACGTCCGGATCGACCATCATCAGCATCAGGTAATTGATCTTGTGATAACCAACGAAACGCCCCAGCACCTGTTCCACCCGCGCCACCACCTTTTGCAGGTCGGCAAAGGCGTCCGGCGACAATTGGCCGAACGCCGTCACGGGCTCCCGGCAGACCAGCACCAGCGACCCCAGGGCCGGCTGCTGCGGCCGCACCTGCACCGACCAGGCAGCGGTTTCGGCGACGACACTGGCCGGATGGCCGAATTTCAGCATGGTCGCGTTTGGGGGCATATCGGTCATGGCGCTGGGACTCGGGAGCGGAATTCAACAATGGCGGCACTTTAGTGGCAACAGACAACGGTGGCAATCGGGCCGAACACCGTCAGCCGCGGGGCAGCCGCAGGGACCAGCCCCCCAGCGCCGTGACCGGGCCGTCCCGGTGCCGGGCGCCGCGCACTTCCACCTGCACCCGCCAATCACCGGCGTCGGTGTCCACCGTCACATGATGCCAGCGGGCCGGCATGTCATGCCGCCAGCCGATGGCCGAGGCCGATGGCGCCGTCAGGCTGGGAATGGGCCCCGATGGCCCCTTCACCTGTGACAGGTTGGCCACATGGGCATGGCCGTGCAACAGAATCTCGGCACCTGTACGGGCCAGCAGGGAACGCAGTTCGCGGCGGTCGGTCAGCCCCTTGCGGTTGGAGACGACGCCATCGCCCACCGGGTGATGCACCATCAACACGCGGAAAAGCCCGCGCCGGCCCGCATCGGCCAGCATGTCGCCCAGCCGCTCCATCTGGGCGGCACCCAGGCGCCCCGTCGCCAGAAGCGGTGCGGTGGGCACGCCGCTGTTGGCACCGATGAAGGCGACGGAACCGCGCTGACGCAGATAGGGAAAGGACGGCACGGCCTGCGGGTCGGCATCGTCGCCGCGCATATGATCGGCCCACAGCCCCAGCCCGCGCTCGACGGGCACTTGCACCATGGCGTCATGGTTGCCCGGGACATAGCTCACATCCTCCGCACTTCCCAGTGACCGCAGCCATGCGGCACCGCGCGTGAACTCACCGGGCATGGAGATGTTGGCGATGTCACCCGTCACGGCCCAATGGTCCACGCCCTGCGACCGGATGTCCGCCACAATGGCGGCCAGCATGTCCGGCGTATGGGCATGCCGTCGCTTGCGTTGCCAGGACTGGTAGCTGAGCGTCCGCTTGGACAGCCATTCCAACCCGCGGGGACGGTCGGGCGCCAACGGCAGGTGCGGGTCGGAAAGATGGGCAAAGCGGAAGGGTTGCATGGGCGACACCCTACATTGTCGCACAGGCGATAGGCAAAGCTCCCGTCAGGCTGTATGAAGACGGCCAGGAAATCCCCCTTGATCATGGTTCACGCCTTGTCCGCCGAAAACCCCGCCCCCGATGCCGCCCTGCCGATGGCCGCCACCATCGGTGACAATCCCGTCCGCCTATGGGGCATGACCTCCGCTGAACGGTTGCGCCGGCAATGCGTGCGTAACGGCGTGAAGGAGGTGCGGGCCTGGGACGGTCAGGATCATGGCAGCAGCCAGCTTCTGCTGCGGACCGACTGGGTCTTCGACGAGGTGCTGGTCCGCGACCTGATGCGCAGGCCGGGCACCATCCTGGTCGATGCGCGCAACCGGGAACCCGTGGCCGCCCATGTTTCGGCAGCCGATGCAGCGGCGGCGGCATCCATGCTGAACAATTCACGAGTCGTTCCGGACGAGCTGGCCGGGCGGCTGCGCGTGCTGGTCCCGGACGATCTGTCCTCCAGCTATAATCATGCCCTGCGCAAGCGGGAGGCGCCGTTCCTGCTGCGCCTGACGCCCGAGGCGCTGCCGAGGATCGAACAGCGCATGTTCGCCGGCAGCTACAAGGGCGTCACCGACATCGTGACCAAATATGTCTGGCCCCTGCCGGCCCGCCACGTCACCAAGGCCTGCGCCGTGGCCGGCATGACCCCCAACATGGTGACGGGCATCGGGGCCATCCTGATGCTGCTGGCGCTGTGGCTGTTCTGGCAGGGGCATTACCTGCCCGGCCTGGCGGCCGGATGGATCATGACCTTCCTGGACACGGTGGATGGCAAGCTGGCCCGTGTCACCCTGACCAGCAGCAAATGGGGCAACATCTTCGACCATGGCATCGATCTGGTCCATCCGCCCTTCTGGTGGTGGGCCTGGGCCGCGGGCCTGCCGGCGGCGGGATTTGACATGCCGGGCGGCATGGCCCTGGCGCTGACCGTCATCTGGGTCGGCTATGTCTCCCAGCGTCTGCAGGAAGGCTATTTCATCAAGGTCTTCAAGATCGACATGCACACCTGGCGGCCGTTCGACAGCTTCTTCCGGCTGATCACGGCACGCCGCAATCCCAACCTGATCATCCTGACCCTGGCCACGCTTCTGGGCCGGCCGGATATCGGCATGGTGGTCGTGCTGGCATGGATCGTGCTCTGCTTCGGCGTCCACATGGCCCAGATCGTCCAGGCGCATCAGGCGGCCCGCAAGGGCCCCATCCAATCCTATCTGTCGGCCTGACACCCCTGTCATGGCGCGTCTCGGCCTTATCCGGAACCCCTACAGCCAGCGCAACAAGGGCGTCGGCGGTGACAGGGCTGCCCAGGCGGCGGCCCTGCTCGGCTTCTATTTCGCCGAACCCGCCTCGCCGCAGGAATTGCAGGAGACGCTGGCCGATTTCGCCCGTGGCGGCGTCGACATCCTGTGCGTGGATGGCGGTGACGGCACGGTGCGCGACGTGCTGACCGCCCTGCCCGCCGCCTATGGCGACACGCCGCCACGGCTGGCCATCCTGGCCGCCGGCAAAACCAACCTGATTGCGGCCGATGTCGGCACCACCGGCCATGGCGCCAGGGGGCTGGAACGGCTGCTCAACACCGTGCGGGACGGTTCGCTGGGCCGGCATGCCGTGCGCCGGCCCGTCCTGTCCCTGCACTGGCCGGATGGCGAACACCGGGACGTGCGCGGCATGTTCATGGGGGCCGGCGCCTTCACGCGCGGCACCGACCTGGCCAATGCGGCCATCCACAAGGCCGGGTTCACGCAGGAAATCGCCGTGGCCCTGACCATGGCCGGCGTGCTGGGCCGGGCGCTGGTCGGCAACGACCGGCATGGCTGGCTGGCGGGGGAGGATTTCGGCGCCGCCATCGATGACGGCACCATGGATGATGGCAACCGTTTCCTGTTCCTGGCCACCACGCTGAACCGGCTGATCATGGGGCTGTGGCCCTTTTGGGATCATGGCGACCGGCCACTGCGCTATCTGGATGTCGCGGCCCGCCCGCCCGGCCTTCTCTTCGCCCTGCCCCGGCTGATGAAGGGCCGGCCCGGGGCCGCCATGCGGGCCGGCGACGCCTATCGCTCCGGCGGGGCAGAGCGGATCGGGCTGCGCCTCACCCGGCCCCTGATCATGGATGGGGAGACCTATCCCGCCGGTCATGTCATCCTGTCCGCCCATGACAGCATCACCTTCGTGCAGCCGTGACCGCCCCGCCCCGCCTCGCCGACCTGATCCGCACCGAATGGCAAGCGCCCCTGCCGGACCCGGCTGCGGCGCTGGTGCGCGCATTGCGGGACCATGGCGGGGACAATGTCGCCGCCGTGCTGTTTTATGGCTCCAACCTCCGCTCCGGCGATGTGGAGGGGGTGCTGGACTTCTATGTGCTGCTGGACAGGCTGACACCCTGGCGGGATAGCCGGTCCCTGGCCGCCGCGACACACCTGCTGCCGCCCAGCGTGGAATATTGGGAGGTGCCCTGGCAGGGGCATGTCCTGCGGGCCAAGGTTGCCGTGATGGGCATCGGCCAGTTCGCCGCCGCCAACCGCTTCGGCGGCTGGGACACCACGATCTGGGCACGTTTCGCCCAGCCTGTGCTGCTGGCCCATGCACGCGACGCTGCTGCAACCGGCCGGGTCCTGGCCGCCGTGGCACAGGCCGTTTCCACAGCCGGCCGCTGGGCGGCCCTGCTGGGGCCGGCCCAGGGAACGGCACGCGACTATTGGGAGGCACTGTTCATGGCCACCTATGCCGCCGAATTGCGGGTGGAAAAGGCGGCACGCGGTGTCAGCCTGGTGGACCATGCGGCCGACCGCTACACGGCCTTGCTGGTCCCCGCCTGGCAGGCGGCCGGCATCACCTGCGAGGAAAAGGCCGGCGGGATCCTGCTGCCGTTGATGGGCCAGACGGAACGGACAAGGGGGGTGCGCGCCTGGGCCAGGCGGCGCCTGTTCGGTAAGGGGCTGAACGTTGCCCGGCTGGTGAAGGCAGCCTTCACCTTCCAGGGCGGCGTGGATTATCTTCTATGGAAGCTGCACCGCCATTCCGGCATGCGTCTGGAACTGACACCCTGGCAACGGCGCCATCCCGTGCTGTCCGCCCCCGGCATTCTGTGGAAACTGAAGCGCATGGGGGCCATCAGGTGACGGCGGAGCATACCGCCGCCGAACCCACGCTGCCCTGTCAGCCGCTGCATCATCTGCTGCCCTGTCGTGCGGATCCGTCACGACACGCGCGCCGCACGTCAGGCGAACCAAAGGCCCACCGCAAAACCGGAACCGGGGCGCCAAGCCCGCCGGATAGCGGGACCTGCGGTACCGCCATCGGGGGCCCTCCGGCTCCTGTCTCCCTCGTTACCCGGTGATCTTCCGCGATCGCGGGGACGCAGGCTCAGAACGGGATTTCATCATCCAGGTCGGCCGCCGGGCTGGGGCGGGTGTTCCCCCCGCTACGGGCGCCACTGCCACCATTGCTGCGGCCGGAACCACCCCGATCCTCGTAACCGCCGCCGCCACCATAGCCGCCGCCACCGCCGCTTCCGCCGCCATAGCCACCACCATAATCACCGCCGCGGTCATCATATCCGCCACCGGACGAGGCCCCGCCGCCGCCTTCACGCCCGTCCAGCAGGGTCAGCTCACCCCGGAACTGACGCAGGACAACCTCGGTCGTATAACGCTCCTGGCCCTGCTGGTCCTGCCACTTGCGGGTCTCCAACTGGCCTTCGACATAGACCTTGCTGCCTTTGCGCAGGAAACGTTCCGCGACCCCCGCCAGATTCTCGTTAAAGATGACGACGCTGTGCCACTGGGTCCGTTCCTGCCGTTCGCCGGAATTGCGGTCCTTCCAGCTTTCCGACGTGGCGATGCGCAGCGTGCAGACCTTGCCGCCATTCTGAAGCGACCGGACCTCCGGGTCGCGGCCCAGGTTGCCGATCAGGATGACCTTGTTGACGCTGCCCGCCATGTGTCGCTCTTTCGCAAAAGGGTATCGCCGGTGGAACCTGCGTCCCGCCGTTGTCGCCCGCAGCCTAACGCCGGCCCACGCCCGTTTCTACAATATTAAACAAGAACAATGCAAGAACATTGCATTTGCCGGCACGAGGCGGCATTGTCTGGCCGTGGGTGAATGCGACCGTCTCCAGGATGCAGCCGATGACCGACCAACCGCTTGCAGCCGCCGAACAGGCATTGAGAACCCGTGCCCTGTCCCTGCCCGGCGCGGTGGAGGATTTCCCTTGGGGGGAGCGGGTCGTGAAGGTCAACGGCAAGATATTCGTGTTCCTGTCCCGTCCCGGCGACGGAGCGCTGCGGATCAGCATGAAGCTGCCGCATTCGCGCGATTTCGCCCTCGACGTTGCGGGCGCGGAGCCGACGGGATACGGGCTGGGCAAGGCCGGCTGGGTCAGCTTCGGATTCGCGGCGGGAGATCAGCCGGATGTCGAGCGCCTGTGCCACTGGCTGCTTGAAAGCTACCGCGCCATCGCGCCGCGGCGGCTTTCGGCCCTGCTGGCGACATGACGCCCCCGCACAATGGTGGCCTTGGCAATCACGCCGGGTTGCCTATCCTTAACCGCACCGCAGCATGGCAATGGCCCACGGGGCTGAAAGCGAAGAAGCAGCGATGAGCAAGTACATTTCCGTCCGTGGCGCCCGTGAGCATAATCTGAAGAATGTCGATGTGGATTTGCCGCGCGACAGCCTGGTGGTGATCACCGGCCTGTCCGGGTCCGGCAAATCCTCTCTGGCCTTCGACACGATCTATGCCGAAGGCCAGCGCCGCTATGTGGAAAGCCTGTCGGCCTATGCGCGCCAGTTCCTGGAACTGATGCAGAAGCCCGATGTGGACAGTATCGAGGGGCTGTCGCCCGCCATCTCCATCGAACAGAAGACCACCAGCCGCAATCCCCGTTCCACCGTGGGCACGGTGACGGAAATCTACGATTACATGCGCCTGCTGTTCGCGCGCATCGGCATTCCCTATTCGCCGGCCACCGGCCTGCCCATCGAAAGCCAGACGGTCAGCCAGATGGTTGACCGCACCCTGTCCATGCCGGAAGGCACACGGCTCTATCTGCTGGCCCCCATCGCGCGCGGCAAGAAGGGGGAATTCAAGAAGGAACTGGCGGAACTGCGCAAGCGCGGCTTTCAGCGCGTCAAGATCGACGGGGAAATGTACGAGATCGAGGATGCCCCCACCCTCGACAAGAAGCTGAAGCATGATATCGAGGTCGTGGTCGACCGGCTGAAGGTGCAGGCCGACCTTGGCAACCGGCTGGCCGATTCGATCGAGACGGGGCTGGACCTGTCCGACGGGCTGATCTTCGCGGAGGATGCGGACAGCGGGGAGCGCACGGTCTTTTCCGCGAAATTTGCCTGCCCCGTCAGTGGCTTCACGATTGAGGAGGTGGAACCGCGGCTGTTCAGCTTCAACAATCCGTTCGGGGCCTGCCCGGCCTGCGACGGTTTGGGCTCGAAGCATTATTTCGATCCTATGCTGGTCGTTCCCGACGAGCGGCTGAGCCTGAAGGAGGGCGCCATCGCGCCCTGGGCCAACTCGACCTCGCAATATTACCTGCAGACCCTGGAGAGCATCTGCGCCCATTTCGGCGCCGATATCCGCCTGCCCTGGGAAAAATTGCCCGACGAGGTGCGCCAGTGCGTCCTTTACGGGTCCGGCAAGGCACCGATCACCATGCGCTATGATGATGGCCTGCGTTCCTACGAGACAAAGAAGCCGTTCGAGGGGGTGGTCAACAACCTGCAGCGCCGCTGGAAGGAAACCGAGAGCGCCCTGGTGCGCGAGGAACTGTCCAAGTACCAGTCGGCGCAGCCCTGCGAGGCCTGCGAGGGCGCACGACTGAAGCCGGAAGCCCTGGCCGTCAGGGTCCGGGGGCTGAACATCGCGGATATCAGCCGCATGTCGATCCGGCAGGCGGCGGACTGGTTCGCCAACCTTGACCCCCACCTGACCCAGAAGCAGCGCGACATCGCCGTGCGCATCCTGAAGGAGATCAACGAGCGCCTGGGATTCCTCAACAATGTCGGGCTGGAATATCTGGCCCTGGACCGCGCGTCGGGCACGCTGTCGGGTGGCGAAAGCCAGCGCATCCGCCTGGCATCGCAGATCGGATCGGGCCTGACGGGCGTGCTTTATGTGCTGGACGAACCGTCGATCGGCCTGCACCAGCGCGACAATGACCGGCTGCTGTCCACTTTGAAGCGGCTGCGCGACATCGGCAATACCGTCGTCGTCGTCGAACATGACGAGGACGCCATACGCGAGGCCGATTATCTGGTCGACATGGGTCCGGGTGCCGGCGTGCATGGTGGGACCATCGTGGCGCAGGGTACACCGGCGGAGGTCATGGCTCATCCCAGCAGCCTGACCGCTCTCTACCTGTCCGACCGGCGGCGGATCGAGGTGCCGGCCGTGCGCCGCACGGGTCATCCGGGCCAGATCCTGGAGGTCACGGGCTGCCGCACCAATAACCTGCGCAACGTGTCGGCTCAGGTGCCGCTGGGCACCTTCACCTGTGTCACGGGCGTCTCGGGGGGTGGCAAGTCCACCCTGGTGATCGAGACACTATACAAGGCGCTGGCAAAGCGGCTGATGGGCGCCCGCGAGCATCCGGGCGATCACGACGCCATCCACGGGCTGGAGAATATCGACAAGGTCATCGATATCGACCAGTCACCGATCGGCCGGACCCCGCGGTCCAACCCCGCGACCTATACCGGCTGCTTCACCCCCATCCGCGACTGGTTCGCGGGCCTGCCGGAGGCGAAGGCGCGGGGCTATGGCCCCGGCCGCTTCAGCTTCAACGTCAAGGGTGGGCGGTGCGAAGCCTGTCAGGGCGACGGCGTCATCAAGATCGAGATGCATTTCCTGCCCGACGTCTATGTCACCTGCGATGTCTGCCATGGCAAGCGGTACAATCGCGAGACGCTGGAAGTCCTGTACAAGGGCAAGAGCATCGCCGAGGTGCTGGACATGACGGTGGAGGAAGGGGCGGAATTCTTCCGCGCCGTGCCGTCGATCCGCGACAAACTGGAGACACTGGACCGGGTGGGCCTGGGTTATATCAAGATCGGCCAGCCCGCCACGACCCTGTCGGGCGGCGAGGCGCAGCGCGTGAAGCTGGCCAAGGAACTGGCTCGCCGGTCCACGGGCCGCACCATCTATATCCTGGACGAACCCACGACGGGCCTGCATTTCGAGGATGTCCGCAAGCTGCTGGAAGTGCTGCACGCGCTGGTGGACCAGGGCAATACCGTGCTGGTGATCGAGCATAATCTGGAGGTCATCAAGACCGCCGACTGGATGATCGACATGGGTCCCGAAGGCGGCAACGGGGGCGGGGAGATCGTGGCGGCCGGCACACCGGAGCAGGTGGCGACATCCAGCCGCAGCCACACGGGCCATTACCTGGCCCCCTACCTGTTGCGAAAGACCGTCGCAGCCCCCCCGCCTGCACCCGCCCGCAAGCGCAAGGCAGGCTGACCGGGTTTGCGACAGCGTTCGGCAGGCGGGCTTCGGCCCGCCAACGGCCCCTGTCCGGTGTCAGTCCAGCTTTTGCCCATCCAGCCGGGTGCGGGCGGCGGCGGCCTCGGCTTGGCTTTTCTGCTTTTCCGCCTTTGTCCGGCCGAAACGGATACGGTTCTCGGCCGCCCGGCTCTCCCGCTCGGCCTTCGCCTTCGCTTTTCGGGCACGATTGAGATTCACGATTTCGGCCATATCAATACCTATCCTGCCAGCCACCGATCCCCTAGGTTAAGGCCCTGCGGCCAACCGATAGCAAGAGGAATGGAACGGGCGTGAAGCGGATTGCGGTCATTGCCGGTCTTTGCCTGGGCCTGCTGGTGCTGCTGGCCCTGGTCGGGCCGGCCCTGGTTCCCTGGAACGAGTTCCGGTCGCGGGTGGCCGATGGCCTGACGGAACTGACGGGCCGGCAGGTGGTCATCGATGGCGACCTGGATCTCAGCCTGTTGCCGGCCCCGACATTGCGGGCGGGATCGGTCCGCCTGCTGGATGACGGAGAGGTGCTGGCCAGCATCGGCAGCGTCGATATGCGGGTGAGGCCGCTGCCGCTGTTGCAGGGGCGGGTGCAGATCGAGCATCTGGTCCTGCGCAAGGCGGAAATGCGGGCCTTACTGCCGGGCGACGGACCAGCGCGCTGGCCGGTCGCCCCGGAAGCGCTGGGCGGGTCGGTGCAGGTGGAGGGATTGTCACTGAGCGACGGCTCCCTGGCATTGGAGCGGCCGGATGGCAGCATCACGCGGCTGACCGGGCTATCGGGCGAGATGGGGGCCGGCGGACCCGACGGGCCGTTTGAACTGATGGCCAATGGCGGTCTGGGTGGCATGCCGGTGCGGCTTGCCCTGAACGCCGCCCGCCGCACGGCCAATGGCGGGACCCCGGTACGCGCGCTGCTGACCCTGCCCGATGCCCGCACCGATCTGCGCTTCACGGGCATTCTGCCTGCCGGCGGCGTCCCCTGGAAGCTGGAGGGGGACATCGTCCTGCAGGGCGGCGGTGCCGCCCCCCTGCTGCGGCTGGCACGGCACCTCGCGGGGCAGGAGGTGGGGGAAGTCACCGATACCGGCCCGGCGCTGGCCCTACGCAGTCATCTGGCCATCACGCCAGAGGCCATCGGGCTGGACGGTATCGAGTTGCAATGGGGTGACAGCCGGGCTACGGGCAGCATCGACCTGCCCCGCATGGCGGCGGGCGAAGGGGCTGTCGTCCTGGCCTTCACGGCACTGGACCTGGACGGGCTGGCCGCCGATCTGCCGGACATGCGGCCCTGGTTGCCGGATACGCCGCTGACACTGGACCTGCTGGCCGACCAGGGACGCCTGAATGGCGAAATCCTGCGTGACCTGCGGCTGGTCGGCCGGTTGGAAGCAGGCGTGATGAACGATGCGGAGATGGCTGCCACCCTGCCCGGTGCCACAGCCCTGACCGTGAAGGGTAGCGTCGACCTCACCGGCAGCACACCGGTGGCGGATGTGTTGCTGGATACGCGCAGCGACAATCTGCGCGCCATCCTGACCTGGTCCGGTGTGCCGGTGGAGACGGTGCCGGCGGAACGGCTGCGCCAAGCCCGGCTGACCGGCCGGCTTGCCGGAAAGCCGCAGGATTTTGCCCTGACGGACATCGCCGGCAGCGTGGATACAACGGCATTCACGGGTGCCTTCACCCTGGCACGACGCGACCGGCTGGGTCTGGGCCTGCGCCTGACATTGGACCGGCTGGACCTGGATGCCTACCGCATGGCGGATGCACCACCGCCCTGGACAGGCCTGCGCACGGTGATGGAAGGCATGGACCTGACCCTGGAAGGCCGGGCCGACCTGCTGACGGTGGACAGGATACCCGTGGAGGGGCTGACGCTGGATGCCGGCTGGACGGGCAACGCCCTGTCGCTGCGGGCGCTGAATGCCGATGCCGTGGCGGGCATCAATGCACGGGCCAGCGGCTTCCTTTCGGGCAATCAGGGTGAAAGCTCGCATCTGACGCTGACGGCCAACGGGCCGTCCCTGGCACCGCTTCTGCGGGCCCTGGGCCGGCCAGACCCCGTACTGGCCGAACGGCTGGGCAGCGTGGCGGTGGAGGCGCGGCTGGTGGGCGACATGGTGCGCCTGGCCGCGGATATCCGTGCCGATGCGCTGGGGGGCAGTACTCATGTCGGCGGCACCATCACCGACCCGTTGGACAGGGAGGAGGCGGGTCCGGGCCTGGACCTCAAGGTGCGCAGCACCCTGCCGGAGACGGGGAACCTGCTGCGGCTGTTCTTCAGCGACTGGCGGCCGGCCGGCCCGGCCGGGCCGCTCGACATCTATGCATCCGTCGCCGGCCCCTTGGCCGGTCCGGTGACGATCGACGCCATTCAGGGCCGTTTCGCCGGACAGGAGGTGGCCGGGGCCTTGAACTGGAGCCGGTCCGCGGGCGAGGAGCCGCAGCCAGGCCGCCTGTCGGGGGAACTGGCCCTGGGGGCACTGGATGCCGACCTGCTGCTGCCGGGGCTGACCCGCGACGGCGCGGCCTGGAACCTGGACTGGACGCGCCGCATAAACGGCGAGATCATTTTCGCGGCAAGGCAACTGACGCTTGGCGGGGAAAAGCTGGAGCAGGTCCGCCTGCCGCTGACCGCAGGGGCGGGTCTGATCCGTCTGGAAGAAGCGACCGCGCAATGGCGGGGCGGGACCGTGAAGGCCGGCGGCGCCATCGAGCAAACCGCCGC
This sequence comes from Niveispirillum fermenti, assembly GCF_048066175.1. Taxonomy (GTDB): domain Bacteria; phylum Pseudomonadota; class Alphaproteobacteria; order Azospirillales; family Azospirillaceae; genus Niveispirillum; species Niveispirillum fermenti. The sequence goes on from NZ_JBLTXA010000001.1 coordinate 205,450, forward strand.
CGACCCGGTCAACGCGGAGACGCAGACATCGCCGCTGGCCGGCAATCTGACGCTGGAGGTCGCAGGGGCGGACCTGCCGCCCTGGCTGAATGGAGAGAGCCTGGGCGTTGAGGGCGGCAAGCTTGATCTTTCATTTACAGGAACCGGAACCGGCCCCACGCCGCACGCCGTCACATCCTCCCTTTCCGGCAGTGGGCAGGCCACCCTGCACGGATCCACGGTGACCGGCATCGACCTGGCCGCCACCGGCAAGCGACTGGCCGAGGGGGGGGCCCGGGGACCGGCCAACCTGCGCGCCATTCTGCGCCGCGGTGGCCAGACGGGCTTCGACACGCTGTCCCTGTCCTTCGCGCTGGCCGACCGTATCGCAGCGATCAGCGGCATCGATGCCGCCGGACCGCAAGGCGCGTTGACCGGTGCCGGCCGCTGGTCCTGGCACGACCGCACCCTGGACCTGGCTTTGACCGCCAGGCCGGCCGACCCGAAAGCGGCGCCGTCCATGGGCATCCGGCTGGCCGGGCCCGATCAGGCGGCCGTGCGGACCCTGGACCTGGAGGCAGCCGATGCCTGGCTGGGCCGGCGGGAGGCGGAGCGGCGGGCGCGGGAAGCCGCGAAGGAGGCTGCCACGAAACCAGCCCCCGCAGCGCCCACGCCGGCCCCGAAACCCGCACCAAAGCCGGCAGCCCCCGCACCGCAACCGGCTCAGCCGCAAGATGACGCGGTGCAGGGAATCCTCGACCGGCTGAAACGCACCCCTTGATTTGAAAGTCGAATGGGTATTCATCTCCATGCATCCATCCGCAGGCCGGTCCAGCCGGAACGACAAGGGAGCGAGTAGCATCATGCTGAAGGATAAGGTCGCCATCATCACGGGCTCCACCAGCGGGATCGGGCTGGGTATCGCGCGCCGGCTGGCAGCGGCGGGCGCCCATGTCGTGCTGAACGGTTTCGGCGACAAGGCGGAGATCGAAACGGTCCGCACGGCCATCGAGGCGGATTACGGTGTCCAGGCGCTTTATTCCGCCGCCGACATGAGCAAGCCGGACCAGATCCGGGCCATGATCGACCTGGCGGTGGAGAAGCTGGGCGGGGTTGACATCCTGGTCAACAATGCGGGCATCCAGCACACGGCCCCCGTCACGGAGTTCCCCGCCGAACGCTGGGACAGCGTGATCGCCATCAACCTGTCCGCCGTTTTCCATGGCATCCAGGCCGCCCTGCCGCATATGCAGGCCAAGGGCTGGGGCCGCATCGTCAATATCGCGTCGGCCCATGGGCTGGTGGCCAGCGCCAACAAGGCCGCCTATGTCGCGGCCAAGCATGGTGTCGTCGGCCTGACCAAGGTCGTGGCGCTGGAGAATGCCGAAGGCGCCATCACCTGCAACGCCATCTGCCCCGGCTGGGTGCTGACCCCGCTGGTGCAGAAGCAGATCGATGCGCTGGCCGCGCGCGAAGGCATCAACGGCCAGGAGGCACAAGTGAAGCTGTTGTCGGAAAAGCAACCATCGAAGCAGTTCACGACGCCCGAGCAACTGGGTGACCTGACGGTCTTCCTGTGCAGTGATGCCGCGGCCAACATCAAGGGCGCGTCGCTGACCGTCGATGGCGGCTGGACGGCGCAGTAAAGCCCGACAGCTCCCCTGCCCCTCGCCTGCTTCGTCCTTGCATTTTCCCTTTTTCCAAGTGAAGTCCCGTCATGACCAAAGCAAAAGCCGCCCCCCGCCCCCGCATCGGCCTGGCGCTGCAGGGAGGGGGATCGCACGGGGCCTTCACCTGGGGCGTGCTGGACAGGCTGCTTGAACGCGACCGGCTGGATGTCGAGGCGATCAGCGGCACCTCCGCCGGCGCGCTGAACGGTGCCCTGCTATCCTATGGCTGGCTGACGGGGGGAGCCCAGGGGGCCCGGGACCTGTTGCACCGGTTCTGGCGCCGCGTGGCGAAGGCCAATGCCTTCGGGCCGATGTCGCCCTCCTTCCTCACCCAATTGACGGGCAACCCCAATGTGGAGGCCCATCCCGTCTATGCCGGGTTCGACCTGATGATCCGGATGATGTCGCCCTACCAGTTCAATCCGCTGGGCCTGAACCCGCTGGCCGATGTGCTGGAGGGGCTGATCGACTTCGGGAAACTGGCGGAAGCGGCGGAAATGCGGCTGTTCGTCAGTGCCACGAATGTCACGCAGGGCAAGATGCGCCTGTTCCAGGGCAAGGACCTGTCAGCCGATTGCCTGCTGGCCACCGCCTGTCTGCCGTTCCTGTTCCAGGCCGTGCGCATCGACGGGGAACATTACTGGGATGGCGGCTACATGGGCAATCCCGTGCTGGACCCGCTGATCAAGCAATGCCGCGTCGATGACATCGTCATTGTGCAGGTCACGCCCATCCACCGGCCGGAGGTGCCCCGAGCGCCGACCGCCATCGTCGACCGCATCAACGAGGTCAGCTTCAATTCCACCTTCCTTCGCGAATTGCGGTCGATCGAGCTGGTCAACCGTCTGCTGGCCAGGGGAGCCATGACGCCGGAGGCATCGGGGATGCGGCAGGTCCACCTGCACCGCATCCAGGCGGAAGACCGGATGGCCCATCTGGGTGTGTCCAGCAAGCTGAACGCGGATTGGGGCTTCCTGACGGACCTGTGCGAACTGGGGCGGGAGGCCGCCGACCGTTGGCTGGCCGGCGATGCGGCACAACTGGGCCAGCGCAGCACCTTCGAGACGGGAAGCCTTTTCGTGTGAGGTGCCGCCCCGCTCCTGCCCCATCTTGCGGAGACGGCCCGACCCGATCGCGGCCGACCCGGAAGCATCCCCTCGTGCCCTCTGTTTCAACCCTGGCAAACATGCTATAGGCCCGCACTTCAGCATCCAGACAAAACAAGGCTGCAATGGCTTGGATATCAAACGACCCTGAACGGGGGTTCTTCGGGCATCCGCGCGGGCTGGCGCCACTGTTCTTCGCGGAGATGTGGGAACGCTTCTCCTTTTATGGCATGCGCGCGCTTCTCACGCTCTATCTCGTCAAACATTTCATGTACAGCGATGAGCAGGCGAGCTTCATCTATGCCAGCTATGCCTCGCTGAACTATGCCATGCCGGTGATCGGCGGCCTGATCGCCGACCGTTACCTGGGCAATCGCAAGGCGGTGATGCTGGGCGCCATCCTGCTGGTCTGTGGCCATATCGGCATGGCCTTTGAAGGCGCACCGGCCCAGATCATCGACGGCGTGATCGTGCGGCAATCGCCATACGATCAGATCATGTTCCTCTCCCTGGCCTTCATCATTGTCGGCGTCGGCTTTCTGAAGTCGAACATCTCGACCATGGTCGGCAAGCTTTACGCCAACAAGGACGATCCCCGCCGCGATCCGGGTTATACCATCTTCTACATGGGCGTTAACCTGGGCTCCTTCATGTCCACGATCGCCTGCGGCTATCTGGGCGAAACCTATGGCTGGGCCTATGGTTTCGGGCTGGCCGGCCTTGGCATGGTGGCAGGGCTGATCGTGTTCGCCCGCGGCACGCAATGGTATCGCAATTCCGAACCACCCGACCCGGTGGCGCTGCGGGCCCGCACCCGCGCCGGCCTGTCGCTGGAATGGATCATCTATGCCGGGGCTGTGGCCGCGGTGTTCGTGAACTGGCAGCTTGTGCAGATGCATGCCGTCGTCGGCTCGCTGCTGCTGGCCATCGCCACGGTCGTGCTGCTGGGCATCCTGTGGTTCAGCCTGACCCAATGCACCAAGATCGAGCGGGATCGCATGGTCGTGGTGCTGGTGCTGACCGCGCTTTCCGTGGTGTTCTGGACACTCTTTGAACAGGCGGGAACCTCGCTGACGCTGTTCGCCGACCGCAATTCGGACCGGTCGCTGTTCGGCTTCATCATTCCGGCCTCCGTGGTCCAGGTCTTCAACCCGATGTTCATCGTGCTGCTGGCTCCCGTGTTCTCCTGGGGCTGGGTGAAGCTGGCGCAGAAGGGGCTGGAGCCTTCCACACCGTTGAAGTTCGCGCTGGCCATCATTCAGGTCGGCCTGGGCTTCGGTGCCCTGGTGGTCGGCGCCTCCCTGGCCGGGGAGGACGGGCAGACCGCGCTGTTCTGGCTGGCCCTGGCCTATCTGCTGCACACGACCGGCGAACTGTGCCTGTCGCCCGTGGGCCTGTCGATGATCAGCCGCCTGTCGGTGGCCCGCATCACCGCCATGGTCATGGGCGTCTGGTTCCTGGCCTCCTCCGGTGCGCATTTCCTGGCCGGCATCGTTGCCGCCATGGCCAGTACCAGCACGGAACCGGGGCGAGAGATGACGGCTGTGGAAAGCCTGCCGGTCTATACGGCGGTGTTCCATGACCTGTTCATCGGTGCGGCCGTCATCGGCGTGATCGTCGTCCTGATCAGCCCGTTCCTGAAGCGGCTGATGCATATGGATGCGGCCGACATGCATGTGACCAACGGCAAGCCGCCCAAGAAGGGCTGAGCCCCACGGGCTTGCCATCGCCATGGACCCGCCCGGATCGCTCCGGGCGGGTTTCTTCTTTTCGGGGGTCGGCCTGCAGCACCGTAATTACCTTCCAGGTAATCGACAGGCGACGGGGTCCATGGGACAAGAAGGCCTTCCCTTCCAGCACGCCCGGGCGCCCCCATGCTGCAAACCGCCACCCGCCGCCGCGTCAATAATGCCGAAGCCTTCGGCCCATTGCTGAAACGCTGGCGCCAGTCCCGTGGGGTCAGCCAGTTGGACCTCGCACTTTCCTGCAATACCAGTCAGCGGCACCTGTCCTTTCTGGAATCGGGCCGGTCGCGCCCGTCGCGTGGCATGGTGCTGCAACTGGCCGGGGCGCTTTCGGTGCCGCTGCGGCACCAGAACGCCCTGATGCTGGCCGCCGGCTTCGCGCCCGCGTGGGACAGCAGCCCGCTGGATGCGCCCGACATGGCCCCCGTGAAGGCTGCCATCACCCATATGCTGGACATGCAGTCCCCCTTCCCGGCCGCCGTCGTGGATCGCCATTACAACCTGATTCAGGCCAATGGCGGCGGGCAGCGCCTGCTGGGCTTTCTGGCCGGTCCCGCCATCGCGGCCATGGCCCAGACCAACCTTGCCCGCCTGCTGCTTTCCCCCGACATGCGGCCGGTGATGGAAAACTGGCAGGAGGCGGCAGCCTGGACGATACGCCGCCTGCGGGCGGAAGCGATGCTGGAAGACCCACTGGCCGGTGCGCAGGATGATCCGATGGCCGATATCCTGACCGATCCGCAATGGCTGGACCTGGCGCCCCCACTGACCGAGGGACCGCCGGACGCACCTGCCCTGTGCCTGCGGTTCAACAAGGACGGGGTAAGTCTGTCCTTGTTCTCCATCATCGCCATGGTCGGCACGCCGCTGGATGCGGGGCTGCAAAGCCTGCGGGTGGAATTGTTCTATCCCGCCGACGCCATGACGGAAGGGTGGTTCAGGGCGCAGGCATGATCTACCAATAGGTGTATTATTCCTATTGCCATTTCGACGATCATGCGCATGATCAAGGGCGGGCCGATCAGGGGACGGGGAAACGCCTTTGGACATGCACTTATCCAGGACCGGGAAACCCGATCAGGGTTCGGCAGCCGTCCCGCCAGGCTTCAGGACATATCCAGCGCGATTGCGGCGCCGTGCCCGGTACCTGACCTGGCCCCTGGTCCTTCTGTCGGCCGTATATGCAGGGGGGGCTGCGGCCCTGGCCGGGCCGGGCGATGTGACCGCGGTCAGCGCCGGGGCCCCTTCCTGGCGCCGCATCACCTTGGACCGCACACCGTCACCGACGGAAATGGTGGCGGTGCGGATCGCCATCGCGGCCGACAGTTTCCATCCCGGCCGGCATGTCATCGTGGATGTGCCCAGCGGCCCGGCCTTCGTCGCCCAGATCATGCGGGAGGCGGCGGCGGAGCCAGCCGACGGAACCCTATGGTTTGATGCCGCCATTCCCTTCCGGGCCTTCAACGATACCACCCCCAGCCTTTCCCTGCGCTTCCTGCTGGATGAGGGATGCAAGCCGGGGGAGGCGGTGCCGACGGATCGCGGTCCGCTTCTGGTCACGGCCGTGGATGCGCGTCTGGCACCCCTTGCGCCGTGAAAGCCGGATTACACCGGATCAGCCAACCACCTGCCAGGCGCCATCGGGCTGCATGCAGGCCGTGCCATAGGCATCTTCACGCCGACCGCCGATGATCACCTGCTGCTGGAATTCCCGGCAATAGGCACCCGCGGGCGTCCGCCCCTCGCGCAGGGGCGTGACGGACCCGCCATAGCCGCCATCGGACCAGATGACGGGCTGGCCGATGGGCGCCGTGGTGGCACGTATCTGTGCTTCCTCATGCGCACGCTGCTGCGTCTCGCTGAGCGCATTCAGCGCCAGCAGCGAAATGGCTGTCAGCCCCAGGAAGGCCAGAGCGTCATTGTCGCGGCGATAATGACCATAGCCGGAATACCAATGGCCATGCGGCCGCACCACCACGACATCATGATAGACACGGCGGCGGGCCGGCGGCACATCCCAGTGACGCACATGGTGGCCGCCACGATCGTACCAGCCGGGCGGCGGGCCATAGTAACGGTCATATCGCGGACCGTTGCGGGGGCCCTGGTCGTAGCGGGGGCCATGATCATGGCGGGGACCGCGATCATAACGGCCCCGGTCATACCGCTCCTGCCCGTGCTGACGGTCGCGGCCATAGCCGTTCCGATCCCGATCGCCCGGCCCCGCAACTGCCGGCGGTATCGCCACCGACAGGGACAGCAGGGCCGCCAACGCCAGGGAACCCAGTTTGTGCAATCGCATGATCGCCTCGCCTTAAAACCAGTGGCATCCCCGACAAGGGATGCGCAGACCATCACGATCAGGGCGGGAGGGGGCGGATTTATGGCAAAGGCGCGCATGGCTGACCCTTTCAGCCACCGGATTTCCGCATGGATAGGCATGAACCAGCAACAGGATCGCCGGGGGCCACTTTCCAGCCGGGGTCCGGCGTCAGGTCCAGCCGGCCCAGAGATGGGCCGTGGCAAGGCTGCGCCAGGGCGCGAAGGGCTGCATCAGGGCTGCCTGCTCCGCCGGGCCGGGACGCCGGTCCAACCCGTGGAAATTCTGCAATGCCAGGGCAAGACCGGCATCCCCCACGGGCGCGATATCGGGAAAGGCACAGGCCCGCAGCAGCACATAGGCCCGTGTCCAGGGCCCGATACCCTTGATCCCCGTCAGCGCGGCATCGGCCGATACCGCGTCGCCATCGGGCAACGCCTCATAATCCACACCGGCCCTGGCCGCATTGATCAGATAGGTGGCCTTGGCGCGGGAGAATTTCAGCCGGCCCAGCACTTCCGGGTCCAGCGCCGCAATGCCGGCCGGCGTGGGATGCGCCTTCATGCCCGATACATGGTCGATGCCGGCCAGATCGATCAGCGTGCGGCGCAACTGACCGGCGAAGCGCAGATTGACCTGCTGCCCCACGATGGCCCAGCACAGTGCCTCGAACACGCTGGCGGTCTGCGGCAGGCGCAGCCCCGTGCCGCACCGCGACAGCAACCGGGCCACCGCCGTATCGTCACGCCCCAGCGCCTCCAGCCCCGCAACGTCGATGGATACGCCCAGCATGCGGGCCGCCGCGGCGCGCAGGCGGGCCGCCTCCACCGTCGTCAGATCGGCGGGGTCGGCGGTCAGCACCGCACGACCTTCCCCCAGCGCGATCTCCAGGCGGATGGCGCGGCCGGCCGGGGCCAGCACCTTGGTGACGCACGCGCCCGCCACCCGTTCCGACAGCCCGTCCGGGTCACGCCCATGATAGGCCAGCACCCAATCGGCACGATATCCCGGCGGCAAGGGGATGTCGGGCAGCCAGACCGCCGCCATCGTCAATGCTCCACCAGCACGCCGTCACGCATTTCCACCACCCGGTCCATGCGCCGGGCCAGGTCGAGATTATGGGTTGCGACCAGCGCCCCCAGACCCTGCCCGCGCACCAGATCGGCGAACAGGGCGAACACCGTCTCGGCCGTCGCCGTATCCAGATTGCCCGTCGGCTCGTCCGCGATCAGCAGCCGGGGGCGGTTGGCCAGCGCGCGGGCAATGGCCACGCGCTGCTGTTCCCCGCCCGACAATTTGGCCGGACGGTGCCCGGCACGGGCCGACAGGCCGACAAGGCCTAGCAGTTCCTGTGCCCGCGTGCCGGCCTGGGCACGGGCCGCCCCGGCCAGCATCTGCGGGATGACGACATTCTCCAGTGCCGAGAATTCCGGCAGCAGATGGTGGAACTGGTAGACGAAGCCGATCCTGTCGCGCCGGATGGCCGTGCGCTCCTTGTCGGACAGGCCGTCGGCCTTGCAGCCCGCCACCTCGATGACACCACGATCGGCATGTTCCAACAGGCCGGCAATGTGCAGCAGCGTGGACTTGCCCGCCCCGCTGGGGCCGACCAGGGCCACCATCTCCCCCGCCCGGATGGCGGCGTTGACGCCGCGCAGCACATGCAGCGGGCTTTCCACCTGGGTGAAGCTGCGATGGATATCGGTCAGGCGCAGGACGATGTCATCCATTTCTCACTCGTATCGCAAGGCTTCGACGGGGTCCAGGCGGGCAGCCCGCCAGGCAGGGTAGAACGTGGCCAGAAGCGACAGCGCAACCGACGCCAGACCCACCTGGGCCACCTGCCACGGATCGGTGAAGGAAGGCAAGGAAGACAGGAAATAGATGTCCGAATTGAACGGATCGACGCCCGTGGCCGACCGGATGATCTGACGCAGCCCTTCCATATGCCCCGACAGGAGCAGACCCAGCGCCAGCCCTGCCGCCGTGCCGGCCATCCCGATCGACGCCCCCGACATCAGGAAGATGCGCAGGATGGTGCCACGCCCGGCCCCCATGGTGCGCAGGATGGCGATTTCCCGCCCCTTGTCCTGCACCATCATGATCATGCCGGAAATGATGTTGAAGGCGGCGACGACGACGATCATGCCCAGGATCAGGGTCACGACATTGCGTTGCGTCTCGATAAAGCCGAAGAAGGCACCGTTCACCTGCGCCCAGTCGCGGACATAGAGGCTGCCCGGCAATTGCCGGGCAATGTCGCCCAGCTTGGACCGGGCCAGCGTGGGGTCGGCCAGCGTGACCTCTATGGTGGAGACAGTGTCGTAGAGGTCATAGAAGGACTGGGCCGTCGGCAGGTCCATCAGCACCAGGGTGGCATCGAATTCCGAGACGCCCAGCGCCACGATACCCGCAACCGTGAAGGCGCGCGAACGCGGCGAACCGCCCTGCCCCTCGATATTGGGGGACAGGATGGTAACGCGGTCGCCCAGGGCGATCCCTGCCCGTTCGGCCATGCGGGCGCCGATGGCGATGCCGTCGCCCGACGCCAGTGAACCTTCCACCAGCGCATCGGCAAAGGCCGGGCGGGCCGCCATGTCCGATGCGCGCAAGGCCTTCACCAGCACCCCCCCGGCAAAGTCGCGGAAGGACAGCAGCCCCTGTGCATCCACGGTGGGCATGACCGACACGACGCCCGGCACCTGCTTCACCCCGTCCAGCAGCATGTCCGTGACGGGGAAGGTGCCACTGCCATCCATGGCCACGACATGGCCCTGGAAACCCAGCACGCGGGCCAGCAGGTCGCGCTGAAACCCGTTGAAGACCGACAGCGAGATGATCAGCGTCGCCACACCCAGCGCAATTCCCAGAAAGGAAAAGCCGGCAATGACGGAAATGAAGCCTTCCTGGCGCCGGGCACGCAGGTAACGGAAGGCGATCCAGCGTTCGACGATGCCGAACATGCGGGCTTTCCCCTCAGCCATGGCGCAGCGCCTCCACCGGGTCCATCGACGCCGCGCGGCGGGCGGGATACAGCGTCGCGCCGACCGACAGGAACAGGCCCAGGCTGACAACCAATGTCACCTCCCCCCAATCGATGATGGCCGGCAGCGTGGTCAGGAACAGCAGCATCTGCGAGCCGCCAATGCCGGGCACCTGGCCCAGCGCATGGCCGATGGCCTGGACATTGACCGTCAGCAGCAGCCCGACCCCGAAGCCCAGCAGCGTGCCGACGGCACCGATGGACGCGCCAGCCAGAAGGAAGATGCGGGAAATGCTGGCCCGCTCCGCCCCCATGGTGCGCAGGATGGCGATGCTGGCGGCCTTGCCGCGCACCAGCATGACCATGGAGGAAACGATATTGAAGCTGGCCACCAGTATGATCAGCGTCAGCACGATGAACATGGCCACCCGTTCCACGCCCAGCGCCGTCACCAGCCCCTGATTGGACTGCCGCCAGTCCGTGATCTTGAAGCCAGGGCCGGCCGCCTGTTCCAAGGTTCGGCGCATGCGGTCCACATCCATCGGGTCCAGCACGAACACGTCGATGGCGCTGATGCCCTCACCCGTGCGGAAAAAGGCCTGCGCGCTTTCCAGCGGCATGAACAGCAGGCTGCCATCCTGTTCGGGCATGCGCAGGTCCACCACCCCGTCCACGGGGAATTCCTTCTTGCGCAGCATGGTGCCGAAGGGGGTGGGCGTGCCCTTGGGGCTGATCAGCGTGACACCGCTGCCCGGCGCCACGCCCAGCGCGCGTGACAGGCCATAGCCCAGCACGGCCCCGTCCTCCCCCATGTCCAGCGTGCCGCGTACCAGGCTGCGGCCGACGACGGGCCTGTCCATCAGGTCGTCCGCGGAAAGGCCGCGCACCTTGACACCCACGGCGCGGCCATCGACCGTGGCCAGCGCCTGGCCTTCCACCACCGGCATCGTGCGCAGCACACCCGGCGCGGCGCGCAGCCGGTCCAGCAGCGGGCCGTAATCGTTGAGCACGCCGCTTTCGGCCGTGATGCCGGCATGGGCGCCCACGCCCTGGATGCGGGCCACCATCTCCGCCCGGAAGCCGTTCATCACCGACATGACGATGATCAGCGTCGCCACACCCAGCGCCACCCCGATGAAGGAGAAGCCGGCGATGACGGACACCGTCCCTTCCTGCCGCCGCGCCCGCAGGTAACGGAAGGCGACCATGCGCTCAAAGGGGCTGAAGATCATCACATCTCGGGCGAACAGGAAACGACGCAGGGGTTTAGCCTTGCTTATAGGCGGAAATGGGGCGGCGGCGGAAGGGTGGTCCGCGGCCTTTTCATGGCGGGGCCCCTCACAACCCCAGTCATAAAACAGGATGAACGCCGTCGCGATGAAAGCCGCTTGACGGCGTTAGGTCGATTGACCTAATTTTCATCCAGGTCAATCGCCTTGAACCTAATCCCATGCCGCCCACCCGCACCCAGATCGTGGAAGCCGCCGACGCGCTGTTCTATCAGCGCGGGTTCGACCACACGTCCCTGGCCGACATCGCGCAGGCCGTGGGGATCGCGCGGGGCAACCTGACCTACCATTTCAAGGCGAAGGACGAGATTCTGGCCGCCGTCATCGACCGGCGTCTGGCGGCCACACAGGCCATGCTGGACGGGTGGGAGGCCGCGGGGGACGGGCCGGCGGCGCGGATCACCGGCTTCATCCATATATTGATCACCAATCAGGCGAAGATCATGGCCCATGGCTGTCCCGTCGGCACCCTGTCGAACGAGCTTGCCAAGCTGGATCACGCCGCCTTGCCCGACGCGGCCCGCATCTTCACCCTGTTCCGCACCTGGCTGGCACGGCAGTTCACCCTCATGGGCCATGGGGAACGCGCGGACGAACTGGCGCTGCACCTGCTGGGCCGCAGCCAGGGGGTGGCGACGCTGGCCACCGCCTTCAGGGATGAAACCTTCGTCCGGCGGGAAGTGGCGGCGATGCGCGACTGGCTGGCAGCGCTTGCGACACCGACAAATCAATAAGGGGGGAACCACATGTTCATCATCTTCCTGCGCTTCACCGGGGACAAGGCGCGTGCGCCGCAATTCATGGAGGCGCACAATGCCTGGCTGCGGCAGGGCTTCGACGATGGCGTCTTCCTGCTGGCCGGCGGGCTGGAAGCCGGCCGGGGCGGGGCCATCCTGGCCCATGGCACCGATGCCCCCGCCATAATGGCCCGTGTTGCCACCGATCCCTTCGTGATCGAAGGGATCGTCAGCCCCGACATCCAGGCCATCACCCCCGGTCGCGTCGACGACCGGTTGAGCTTCCTGCGTGCCGCCTGACGGGTGCCGCCATGGACAAGACCCTGCCCGGCCCGGATGGCCGCCCCCGCTGCCGCTGGTGTGCGTCGGCGCCGGAATTTCCGCATTATCATGATACCGAATGGGGCTTCCCCGTCGCCGACGACCGGCGGCTGTTCGAGAAATTGTGCCTGGAGGGGTTTCAATCCGGCCTGTCCTGGCGCACCATCCTGGCCAAGCGGGAGAATTTCCGCGTGGCCTTCCATGGATTTGATATCGATGCCGTTGCGGCCTTCGGCCCTGGCGATGTCGAACGGCTTCTGGCCGATGCCGGCATCGTCCGCCATCGCGGCAAGATCGAGGCTGCCATCAACAATGCAAGGCGGGCGCAGGAACTGATCGCCGCAGAAGGGTCGCTGGCTGCGTATTTCTGGCGCCATGAGCCGCCGCCGGGGGAACACGGGCGCCCCCAATCGGCCTCCACTTCTGCCACATCGGTGAAACTGTCCAAGGATCTGCTGAAACGCGGCTGGAAATTCGTCGGCCCCACGACACTCTTCGCCTTCATGCAGGCGATGGGCCTGATCAACGACCATGCCGAGGGCTGTGTGATCCGGGAGGAGGCGGCGAAGGCACGGGAAGGGTTCAGGCGCACGTAATGTACCGCGCCCCTCGGAAGATCCCGATAGAGACCTCATATTTTCCTTTATTTTCAGATACTTAAACAAGAGATTTCGGGGATTCCCTGGTTGTTTGGGTATACCAGCGGCCCAGAACCTTGACCGATGGTCAAGGTTTTCGGCACCTCAAGCGCCGGCGCCCACATGCCAACGGCTCGGGCACGCGCCACGTGGCGCGCGGCGGCAGTCGCCGCGGGTACGAAGGGCCAAATATTTCGACCGTCCGTATAAAAGGGGCGGCCCCATGAGCCGCCCCTCCCCTCATCCAAACAAATGACGCAAGTTGGTCCGGCGGCGACTGCCACAGCACCGCTCGTGCGGCGTCGCCCGCGCCAACGAATGTTGGCGCCGGCAATTGAGGGCGGTGACCAGCACCAATAGGTGCTGGTCACCGCAAAATAGTATTATGCCGTCACCTTGGCCAGTGCCTCTTCCAGAGGCAGTTCCAGTTTCTCGCCCGATGCACGGCGTTTCAGTTCCACCGTACCGGCCTTCAGGCCGCGGGGGCCGATGGTGATCTGCCAGGGAATGCCGATCAGGTCCATGTCGGCGAACTTGGCGCCCGGCCGCTCGCTGCGGTCATCATAGATCACCTCCACCCCTGCGGCCTGCAGGCGGGCATAGAGATCGTCGCAGGTGGTGCGGCAGGCCGCGTCATCGGCCTTCAGATTAATCAGCGCCACCTTGAACGGCGCCACCTGATCCGGCCAGATGATGCCGGCATCATCATGGCTGGCCTCGATCAATGCCGCCACCACGCGCGACACGCCGATGCCGTAGGACCCCATCTCCACCGTCACCGGCTGCCCGTCGGGTCCGGTCACGACCGCGCCCATGGGGGCGGAGTATTTGGTGCCGAAATAGAAGATGTGCCCCACCTCGATCCCGCGCGCGGTGACCAGATCGGCCGGCGCCTTTTCCGCGTCGTGCATTTCCTCCGTCGCGGCATAGATGCTGGTATATTTGGCGAAGAAATCCTTCAGGTCGCCATTGGCATCCGGATTGTCGGCCAGAACGTCCATGTCCAGCCAGGCCTTGTCACAGAACACCTGGCTTTCGCCGGTATCGGCCAGAATGATGAACTCATGGCTCAGATCGCCGCCGATCGGGCCGGTGTCGGCGCGCATCGGGATGGCCTTGATGCCCATGCGGGCGAAGGTGCGCAGATAGGCCAGGAACATCCGGCGGTAGGACAGCCGGGCCCCTTCGGCATCCAGATCGAAGGAATAATTATCCTTCATCAGGAATTCACGGCCGCGCATGATGCCGAAACGGGGCCGGACCTCGTCCCGGAACTTCCACTGGATATGGTAGAGGTTCTTGGGCAGGTCCTTGTAGGACTTCACGAAGGTCTTGAAGATGTCGGTGATCATCTCCTCGTTCGTGGGGCCGAACAGCATCTCGCGGTCATGGCGGTCGGTGATGCGCAGCATCTCCTTGCCGTAGGCCTCATACCGGCCCGACTGCTTCCACAGGTCGGCCGACTGGATGGTCGGCATCAGCAGTTCCTGGGCGCCGGCCCGGTCCTGTTCCTCCCGCACGATCTGCGACACCTTCTGCAGGACCTTCCAGCCCAGCGGCAGCCAGGCATAGATACCGGCCGATGTCTGGCGGATCATGCCGGCCCGCAGCATCAGGCGATGGCTGACGATCTGCGCCTCCGACGGGGTTTCCTTGAGGGTGGGCAGGAAGTAGGTGGACATGCGCATGGGAGGAAAACTCGCAAATCAGGAGAAATGACGATCGTGCCGGACTTTATGGGCTGACGCGGCCGGCGGCAAGGTGGGAGAATGGTTGACCGGCGTGCGCCACGCCGGAACCGGAAAGGCCGCCACCGCGTTGCCGTCCGGACGCCGGTTCCCCAGAGGCCCCCCATGAAGCTGTTCCAGTGCCAATGCTGCACCCAGGTCCTTCATTTCGAGAATACGGCCTGCCTGCGCTGTGGCCGGACGGTAGGCTATCTGCCTGGAACGGACGCCATGGCGGCGGTGGAAGCCGACGGCCCGGTATGGCGCGTGCTGCCAACGGGCGGGCAAGCGGGGGACACGCAACGTTGGCGATTCTGCCGCAATTGGGAATTGAGCGCCTGCAACTGGATGGTGGCGGTGGGCGATGGGGACGATCCCGAAGCGCCCGTCTTCTGCCGGGCCTGTCAGCATAACCGCACCGTGCCCGACCTGTCGGACCCGGCCCATCATGCGCTGTGGCAGAAGATGGAGGCGGCGAAACGACGGCTGATCTACACGATCATGCGTCTGGGCCTGCCCCACCCCAGCCCGGACGACGCCCATCCGGAGCCGCTGGCTTTCGACTTCCTGGCCGACGATCCGGAAGCGGAGGAACGGGTGATGACCGGCCATGCCGACGGCGTCGTCACCATCGCCCTCAAAGAGGCGGACGACGCCACGCGCGAGAAGATGCGCGCCGACATGGGCGAGGCCTATCGCACCCTGCTGGGCCATTTCCGGCACGAGGTAGGGCATTATTATTGGGATATCCTGGTCCGCGACGGCGGCAAGCTGGAGGATTTCCGCGCCATGTTCGGCGACGAGCGGACCGATTATGGCGAGGCACTGGAACAGCATTACAAGGAAGGTGCCCCCGCCGGCTGGCAGGAGAACCATGTTTCGGCCTATGCCACCATGCACCCATGGGAGGATTGGGCGGAGACCTGGGCGCATTACCTGCACATGGTGGACACGCTGGAAACCGCCGCGGCCCTGGGCATGCGGCTGGAACCGGATGCGGATGAGGAGGGCGAGCTTTCCGCCACGGTCGATTTTGATCCCTACCGCGTGCGCCGCGCCGCCCGCCTGATCTCCGCCTGGGTGCCGCTGACCGTGGCACTGAACACCCTGAACCGGTCAATGGGCCAGGCCGATCTCTATCCCTTCGTCCTGACCGAGCCGGTGCAGCGCAAGCTGGGCTTCGTGCATGATCTGGTGGTGGAGGGACGGAGGTAAAGTCGCCCGGCACCTTGCGCGAAAACGGGATTTGAGGGCGGTGATCAGAACCAATTGGTTCTGATCACCGCAAAATAGTATTAACTGTAAGTCATCACGCCGCCACCAGCTCAAACTTGTCCACATCCACCAGCCCCATGTCGGTGATCTTCAGATGCGGGATCACCGGCAGGGGGAGGAAGGCCAGTTGCAGGAAGGGCTCAGCCAGAGGGCAGCCCAGCGCCTTGACCGATGTGCGCAGCGCTTCCAACTCATGTTCCACCGCCTCGAACGGCTTCAGGCTCATCAGGCCCGCGACCGGCAGGGCGAGTTCGCCGACAACAGCACCATCCTTCACAGCCACGAAGCCACCGCCGATTTCGATCAGGCGGTTGATGGCAGCGACCATGTCGGCGTCGCTGGAGCCCACCGCGCAGATATTGTGGCTGTCATGGCCGACAGAACTGGCCAGCGCGCCCGACCGGATGCCGAAGCCCTTCACGAAGCCCTTGCCGATATTGCGGGTGAAGCCGTGGCGCTCCACCACGACGATCTTCAGGATGTCATTGTCCGGATCGGCATGGCGGCGGCCGTTGCGATAGGGGACGGTGGCCTGCAACGCCTCCGTGATGATCTTGTTGGGCAGCACACCGATGACAGGCGTGCCGGGACCGGCGGCGGGAATGGCGAGGTCTTCGGCCCCGATGCGGTCGCGCTTGATGGAGTTCAGGCCCACGGCGGGCGCAGAGGTGCGGCCGGCAAAGGTTTCAGGGGATACCGGCTTGCCGGCCCGGATCACCTGGGACACGGCACATTGCGCCAGATCGTCCAGCAGGACGATATCCGCCCGATAGCCCGGCGCCACCAGCCCCCGGTCCGTCAGCCCGAAACCGCGTGCCGCCGACCATGTGGCCGTGCGATAGGTGGCGGCAATATCCGCCCCATGGGCGATGGCACGGCGGATCAGATGGTCCAGATGTCCTTCCTCCGCGATGTCCAGCGGGTTGCGATCATCGGTGCAGAAGGCCAGGAACGGGCTGGTCACCGGATCGATCAATCCTGCCAGCGCATCCACATCCTTTGACACCGAGCCGTCGCGGATCAGCACCTGCATGCCCTTGGCGATCTTTTCCCGCGCCTCGGCCTGGCTGGTGCATTCATGGCAGTTCCGGATGCCGCAGGAAAGATAGGCGTTCAGTTCCTTTCCTGTGACCAGCGGTGAATGCCCATCGATATGGGCGCCATAGAACTCCGCCAGCTTGTCCAGCGTCTCCTCATCCTTCCACAGCACGCCGGGAAAGTTCATGAACTCGGCCAGGCCGATGACTTTGGGATGGTGGCGGTGGCGGGCCAGATCGTCGGCCTTCAGCCGGGCGCCCGCCGTTTCCAGATGCGTGGCCGGCACACAGGAGGAAAGCTGGACGCGCAGGTCCAGCGCTGTCGTCAGAGCCGAATCCAGGAAATATTCAAGCCCCGTCCGCCCCAGCACGTTGCATATCTCGTGCGGGTCGCAGATGGCCGTGGTGGTGCCGCGGGGCAGGACGCAGCGGTCGAATTCCGACGGGGCGACCAGGGTGCTTTCACAATGGACATGGGTGTCGATGAAACCCGGCACGGCAAAGCGGCCCCTGCCATCGATCTCCATGACGCCGTCATAGCGGTCATAGGTGCCGACGATGGTGTCGCCGCAGATGGCGATGTCGGTTTCATCGATGGCACCGGTAGCCACGTTCAGCAGCCGTACATTCTTGATGACAAGATCGGCGCGGTTGCGCCCCATGGCCTGATCGATCCGCTGTTTCAGGATGGCTTTGGCGGCGGCGCGGTCCATGGGTCAGCCCTCACATCTCAATGGGGAACATTGGCACAGAGCGCCACCAGGTCGGCTTCGGCCGCCGGCTGGACGGGACGGCCGTTGAACAGAACCCGGTCACGCTCGACCGTTACCGTACCGATCTGCACCTCCCCCCGGTAGAGGTTATTTGTTGCGATACCGAAACGCCGGGCCAGATCGGCGGTCAACTCGATCTCGATCACCTCCGGCAGCGCGATGGCGGCGCTGTCGGGCAAATCGGCCGGGGCGACCGGCCGGCCATGCACATCGACACCGGGCCGGTATTCGACATCGGCGCCGGGCTGGTGGCGGGTCAGGTACCGGCAGGCAGCGGGATCGACGCGGATGGTCGGCGGGTCGGCCTGGGTCCGGGCCGGCGATTGCGCCAGGGCCGGGACGGGAAAGACGACCAGTGCGAACAAGGCCACCAACCCTATGGCTCCCATGGCTTTTTCAAGGAATACTGGCATTCCGTCTCTCCCCATATCCGACGCGCGGGGGCGCCCATGCGCATGCTGGTATCCTACTTCAAGCTGAACGAGCTGGGCAGTGATGTCCGGACGGAGTTGCTGGCCGGGTTCACGACTTTTTTAACCATGGCTTACATCATCTTCGTCAATCCGCAGATCCTGTCGGCAGCGGGCATGGACCATGGGGCCGTGTTCGTGGCGACCTGTCTGGCCGCGGCGCTGGGCTCCGCCATCATGGGGCTTTACGCCAACTATCCCATCGCCCAGGCACCGGGCATGGGGCTGAACGCCTATTTCGCGTTCACGGTGGTCGGACAGATGGGCTATTCCTGGCAGGTGGCGCTGGGGGCCGTGTTCCTGTCCGGTATCCTGTTCATCATCCTGTCGGTGCTGCCCGTGCGTGAGGCGGTGGTGAACGCCATTCCGCGCACGCTGAAGCTGGCGATCTCGGCCGGGATCGGTTTGTTCCTGGCCATCATCGCGCTGGAAAATGCCGGGTTGATCCGGGCCCATCCCGTCACGCTGGTCACCATCGGCGACCTGACGAAGCCACAGCCGCTGCTGGCTGCTGCCGGTTTCATCATCCTCTGCGCGATGGCCGCGCGGCGGGTGACGGGGGCCGTGATCCTGACCATCCTGGCCGTGGCACTGGTCGGCATGGTATCCGGTGTCACCCCGTTCAACGGGCAGGTCGTGTCATTGCCCCCCGATCCCAGCCCCACCTTCCTGGCCATGGATCTGGCCGGGGCCTTCAGCATCGGGCTGGTCACGGTCGTGTTCGCCTTCTTCTTTGTCGATCTGTTCGACACGGCGGGCACCCTGGTCGGTGTCGCGCACCGGGCCGGGTTGCTGGACAAGGATGGCAGGCTGCCGCGCCTGAAGCGCGCCCTGTTCGCCGATGCCGCCGCCACGACGGCCGGTGCGGCGCTGGGGACATCCACCGTCACCTCCTATATCGAAAGCGCGGCCGGCACCAATGTCGGCGGGCGCAGCGGGTTGACGGCCGTCACGGTGGCCGTGCTGTTCCTGGCCTGCCTGTTCCTGGCCCCACTGGCCGCCAACATCCCCGCCTATGCCACGGCCCCCGCCCTGCTCTACATCGCGTGCCTGATGGCGCGCGGACTGACCGAAATCGACTGGGAGGATGTGACGGAATATGCACCGGCCGTGGCGACAGCCATCGCCATGCCGCTGACCTATTCCATCGCCCATGGCATCGCCATCGGCTTCATCACCTTCGCCGGTATCAAGATCCTGACCGGCCGCTGGCGGGAGGCGGGACCCGTCGTCCTGGTGCTGGCGGGGCTGTTCCTTTTGAAATTCGTCCTGCTGGGCTGACCGGCAGGCAACCGATTCCCCTCTCCCCGCCATGATATTCCCCCATGGCGGGAGTAGATATTAACAGATGGACGATTAAGGATTACGCAGAGAAAATCATGATAACGATAGCATTGATGAAATAATAGGCTTGTGCTGCCCTTTTGGGCATTCATTCCGTTTGCGTAAAGGGCACAAGCAACCCAAGCCGGCGTCCAATGAGAAGAAGACTAAATTTTTCTTTATTTTCAATGTGTTAGATAGAATCTGCGATCCAGGGAAGCCATGCAGCAGGGATATGGTTCGAAACCGAACCATGCATCCGTGACAATGCTGCCACAGTGCCCGCATCATTTTTGTGCGAAGCATTTGGTTAATGATTTTTGATGGTGACGGGTGTGCCGAGGCCTGCTTATACTCCGCCCCACAAAAGAAAAAGACCGCGCCAGCAAGGCAGCGCGGCCTGAGTTTAGGGAGGAATCGCCACCAGGCGGTGTCAAAACAGGGATCCAACCCCGTTCGACAAGATAAGTTTTTAACTTTCTGAATTCGAAGGCAAGCCGATTTTATCGGCTTGCCTTTTTTATTGATCGATTCTTAGATTTTTGCTCAAGAAATATGCAATTGCTAACCAACCGAACAGGCGTTTGCCCGTTCAGAGGGCGGAATAGCCCTGAAAACCCGCCTTTATGGCTTGTTGCCAGGGCAAATCGAGATTCGACATAGCAATCATGGCCGGACAATCGGGCCGGTGGGCGCCGGGCAGATATCCGATGCTCATCAGGAACTCGCCAACGATCTCCCCGCCTGTGAAGCGGAAAGTCCGGCCGAACAGCTTCACCCATTCGGGCTTGCCCCGCGGGTGGTTAGCCGCGATCCAGCCATGGAAGGAACCGTGGCTGGATCGCAGGCGCTGGATCATCTGTGCATTGTGAATAGCGGCCTGGACCTTCAGCCGGTTTCGGATGATACCCGGATCGGCCAGCAGCCGGTCAATATCCGCAGGGCCGTAAGCCGCCACCGCATCGACGGAAAAACCATCATAGGCGGCGCGAAAGCTTTCCCGCTTCTTCAGGATGGTGAGCCAGGACAGGCCGGCCTGGTTGATTTCCAGCACCAGCCGTTCGAACAGTTCATCATCCCCGGTGAGCGGGACGCCATATTCATGATCATGATAGGGACCGTGCCATTCATGGCCCGGCGCCACATCGCAATATCCCGACAAGATTCCGCTTCCTTCTCACGAAAGGTCGTATCCTGGCAGCATAGCGCGGCGGAGCCGGACGGTCGCGGAAAATGTTCGCTTTACGTTCTGTTTAACAGCATCTCCGGCCTGCCTGCGACCAGGGCGGGCAGGCCGGAGACCGGGTCAGGCGACCTCCAGCACGGCCTCTACCTCCACCGCCACGCCGAAGGGCAGTGACGCGGCGGAGACGGCGGAACGGGCATGCTTGCCGGCATCACCGAACACTTCGCCCATCAATTCCGACGCACCGTTGATCACCTTGGGCTGGTCATTGAAATCGCCTGTGGAGTTGACGAAACCCACCAGCTTCACCACCCGCACCACGCGGTCCAGATCGCCATCCAGCGCCAGCCGGGCCTGTGCGATGATGTTGAGGGCGCAAAGACGGGCCGCCTCCCGCCCTTCCTCAATCGAACAGCCGGCGCCCAGCTTGCCGACATGACGCAGTTCCCCGTTCCACATCGGCACCTGACCGGAAATGAAAAGCTGGTTGCCCGTGCGCACGGCCGGGATATAGGCGGCCAAGGGCACCGCAGCCTTGGGCAGTTCGATATTCAATTCGGCCAGACGCGCGTCGATGCGACCCGCCATGGCAACCTCCTCTCAAAGGTGATGGGTTGGCCCCTTGATAGCAGTGCCCAAGGCGCCGGGGAAGGGCCGGACCCCGCACTTATCGATCCATGTCCTGGCCTGACAGGATGTAGAAATGCAGCAGGACCGGCCGGCCGCGGGAATAATTGAAGCCGGACAGTTCGGCCACCCGGCGCGGATGCCGGCCGGC
The DNA here is from genome assembly GCF_048066175.1 of Niveispirillum fermenti. Classification (GTDB taxonomy): domain Bacteria; phylum Pseudomonadota; class Alphaproteobacteria; order Azospirillales; family Azospirillaceae; genus Niveispirillum; species Niveispirillum fermenti. Next base: position 226,807 of record NZ_JBLTXA010000001.1, read on the forward strand.
CGCCTGCATGGCGGCAAGGAACGCCGCCTCCTCCCGCCCCGTGGTGACCAGTCCGATGGCACAGGCGGGATCGGCCAGCAGATGACCGGCCACCATGCCGCCCCCACCCAGCCGCGTTTGCGTGCCCACCAGGAACACCATGGACGGCTCTGTATAGCCACCGGCCGCCAGGATACTGCCGGCACAGGGCTTTTGCGCGTCGAACACCTGCCGGACCTGCGGGCTCAGCCAGAAAGGCGTCAGGCCCGGCAGCGCCATCCCGAACAGACCGGCATGGAAGCCCAGGCTGGCCAGCAGCGCCACCATCAGCCCCCGCCCCCGGTGATGGCGGGCCAGCAGGAACCAGAGCAGGCCGCCGGCAACCAGCACAATCCCCCCGGTAGCGACCAGGCTGCCTGTCAGCCCCTGCCCCATCAGCCGATAAGGGGCACCGACCAGCACCACACCCAGCGCGCCCGACACCAGCAGCATCAGGGCGGCGGCCGGCCAGGACCAGCGCCGCATCCGGGGTGCAGTCACGGCACCGGTTGCCGGCAACAGCGCCGCGGCCGCCAGCAACGCCACGGCCGGCAGCACGGGAAGCGTGTAATGCGGCAGCTTGGTCACCACGATCTCGTGGATGACCCAGGTCGGGATGATCCAGGCCAGGCAGAAGCGAACCGCGGCCTCATGCCGGCGCGCCCATATCCAGGGCAGCGCCAGCAGGACCAGCGGCGCCCAGGGCCAGAAACTGATCCAGAAGCTGGCCAGGAAATATCCCGGCGGTGCGCCATGGCTTTCCTGCCCCGCATGCGCCTTGCCCAGGAATTCATGCCCCACAGCCGTGGCGAAGAAGCCGCCATCCGTGGCGATCGTGATGGCGGCCAGCCAGGGCAGCACAAGGGCCAGCAGAACCGCGAGACCGGCGACAGGGCGCAGGCGGGCAAGCCATGGCGCATCGCGATCGATGATCCACAGCGCCAGCATGGCGGCACCCACCACCATCAGGATCACCCCCTTGACCAGGATGCCCAGCCCCAGCGAAAGCCAGAACAGCATCGCCAGCCCCCGCGGCAGGGGCAGATCCGGCCGCATATAGACCCGCGCCAGCACCCCCATGCAGCCCATGACACAGGCAAGCTGGACGGCATCGGTCTTGGCCATGCGGGCTTCCACACCCAGAATGACACAGGTGGCCAGCATCGCGGCCCCCAGCAGCCCGGCCGCCGGCCCGAACAGGCTGGCCCCCGCCCAGGCCGTCAGCAGCACGGCCGCCAGCGCGCCCGCCAGGGAGGGCAGCCGGTACATCCAGACCGGCCCGTCATCGCCGCCGACCGTCAGGACATGCACCGTCGCGGCCTGCATCCAGTAGATACCGACCGGCTTCTTGTGCCGCGCTTCATCCTGGAAGCGGATATCGATGAAATCGCCTGTTTCCAGCATCTGCCGGCTGGCCTGGACATACCGGCTTTCATCCCGGTCGAAGGGCGGGATCGTGGCAAGGCCCGGCAGGAAGGCGGCAAGCGCCAGCACAAAAAGCAGCAGCCGGGAGAGGGTCCCCCCGGCCTTCATGTCGTCCCCCGCCTCTCCCGCCGGATCAGGTGCAGGTTGCGGGTATAGATGACCAGGGCCGGCACCTGACCCGCGATGATCACCAGATCCGGCCGCAGGAAACCATAGACCATCAGCATCATGCCCCCGCCCAGGCTGAACCACCAGAAGGCGACGGGCATCACGGAACGGCCGGCCCGCTCCGAACTGACCCACTGCACCAGAAAGCGCATCATGAACATGGCCTGGGCCGACAGGCCGAAGACCACCAGCCAGCCCTTGTCGGCGATGGCAGCATGCCACCAGGCGTCGATATGGGTCCAGATCATGGGGCCTTCACCTCGGTCACCGCCCCCGGCCGCTTCTGCCGGCGCAGCAGCCACATCACGCCGAACAGATCGAACAGGCCGATGGCCGCCCGGTGCAGGTTGGTGTATTTCGATACGCCCGACAGGCGCGGCCGGTCCGCGATGGGCATATTGGCATAGGCGAGGCCCCGCCCGCGCACGAAGGCCGGCAGGAAACGGTGCAGGCAATCGATGGCCGGCAGGTCGCAGAACAGGTCGCGGCGCATCAGCTTCAGCCCGCTGCCGGTATCCGGGCAGTCATCCCGCAGCATGGCCCGGCGCAGCCGGTTGGCGAAGGTCGAGGCCAGACGCTTGGACCGCGGCGCGCGGCGCGTCACCCGCACGCCATTGACCAGCACCAGCGAAGGGTCGGCAGCCAGCATGGACAGCATGGCGGGAATGTCGGCCGGGTCGTTCTGGCCGTCGCCATCCATCAGCACCAGCCAGTCCCCCGCCGCCGCCCGCGCGCCCGTGACCAGTCCGGCGCTTTTGCCGGCACAATATTCATGCCGGATCAGGCGCAGGGTGGGATATCCGGGCAGCCCCCCCTGCACGCGCGCCGCCGTGGCATCGCGGGAGGCATCGTCGACAACGATCACCTCGAATGCGGGGCCGCCCGCCATGGCGGCATAAATTTCAGCCAGAAGCGGCAGGATGTTGTCCTGCTCGTCATGGACGGAGATGACCACGGAAAGGTACACGCAACCTCCCTGTCGGTCGGGGGACGATCTCTGCGGGAATAATCCGAAAGCAGGATGAAGGAAAGTGACGCTTTGAAGCAGCCGCCGTGCGGCATCCGGGGGTCAGAGCCCCGCCGCCAGCGTCACACCCGCCGCCCGCAACCGATGCAGGGCGGTTGCCAGCGATCCACCCAGGTCGATGGCCCGGCTGGCACCCGTCAGCAACACGGACGCAAAACCCAGGCGGGTCGCATCCTCGGCCGAGTAGGCCACGCAGTAATCGGTGGCAAGCCCGGCAAAGAACAGCCGCGTGAAACCCCGTTCCCGGCAATAGCCGCCAAGACCCGTGGTCGTGGTCCGGTCATTTTCAAAGAAGGCCGAATAACTGTCGAGATCGGGACGGAAGCCCTTGCGCACGATCAGGCCCGCCATGGGCACATCCAGGCCGGGATGGAATGCCGCCCCCGCCGTGCCCTGCACGCAATGGGTGGGCCACAGGGTCTGGGTTCCATAGGACAGGGTGATATCCTGAAACGGTATGGTGCCCGGATGGCTGGCCGCAAAGCTGGAATGGCCCGGCGGATGCCAATCCTGGGTCAGCACGACCCCGGCCCCGGCGGCGTGGAACCGTCGTGCCAGGGCATTGGCCGCCGGCACCACGGCATCACCATCGGCAACCGCCAGTGCCCCGCCGGAACAGAAATCATTCTGGATATCAACCAGGACCAGAAGGTCCGCCATTGTCAGCGCCGTCATCTCCGCCCCCGCACGCCCTTCAATAGGGAACGCGATCCGCCTTCCCGCACCAGGCCTTGAACACGGCCAGCGCCGCCCCGTTGGGGCGGTGTTCACACGGGATGATACGATTGTCGGGCGGGCTTGCCACCTGCTCATAGATCAGCGCGTCGTCAAAGCCGATCTCCGCCGCCTGGAACCGGTCGTTGGCATAGACGATGCGGTCCACCCGCGCCCACAGGGCGGATGCCAGGCACATGGGGCACGGCTCGCAACTGGCATAAAGCGTCGCACCGCGCAGATCGAAGCGGGCCAAGGCGCGACAGGCATCGCGAATGGCCACCACCTCGGCATGGGCAGTGGGGTCGTTCGTGGATGTGACCTGGTTCCAGCCGCGGCCCACGACATGACCGTCCAGCACGACAACAGACCCGAAGGGCCCGCCATGGCCGGCCTCCATGCCCTGGCGCGACAGCTCGGCGGCCAGTGTCAGGAATTGCTGGTCTGGATCGGACATGGCGGCGGGCGCTTTCGGGCAGGATGGCGGGAAACCACCCAGGGATAGCGCCCGCACCCGCCGCCTGTCACGGGGATATTGGCGGCAACCGCCGCCGCGCCGCTGGTGCGGCGGCGCCAAGCCAACGAATGTTGGCGCCGGCGATTGGGCGGTGATCAGAACCTATGGGTTCTGATCACCGCAAAATAGTATCAGATATGGCCCAACAGGACCAGGATCAGCACGACAATCAGCACGGTGCCCAGCAGGCCGGAGGGGCCATACCCCCACCCCCGGCTGTAGGGCCAGGCCGGAATGATGCCGATCAGGAGAAGGATCAGGATGATAAGGAGGACGGTGGACATGGCTTCACCCATCTTCTGTTGTTGTTCCTCATGTCTTCTCAACACGTGAGAACCGGACAAGGGTGCGAGCCATGGCGTATTAACACTTTGGGAGACCGGAGAGGACACAGGGCACAAGAGGACACAAGGGCACATGGGACCGTCCATTCACGGGGATTGACCTTTTGCCGCCATTCGTCCTTCCTGTGGGGGGTGTCCGCCGCGGGCGGCCCCTTTTTCAAACCGAGGAAGACATGAACAGAAAAACCCAGATCGGGGATCCGCCGATCCGTATCCTGCGCGACGACCTTGAAAGGCTTGAAACCCTTCTTGATTCCATGCACCGGTCCTACGCGCGCATCTCCCTGTTCCTGCAGGAGGAACTGCTGCGCGCCGATATCGTCGACAAACAGCCGCGATCGCCCTTCGTGGGCCTGGGGTCGCATGTCGCCTTCGTCGACGAACAAGGGGCCCCCCACGCCGGCACCCTTTTCATGCCAGAGGACGGGTGTACCAGCCTGCCCGACGGGATTTCCATCCTGACCCCCGTTGGCTGTGCCCTGCTGGGCCTGTCGCAGGGGCAGAGCATCGGGTATGAGACCGTGGACGGGCGCAAGAAGCGCATCACGGTCACCGGGGTCCGGCCGCCAGACCCCTGACCATACCCACATCGCCCCGGCCCGTCACGCCTCCGGCTTCACCGCCGCGGGGCGGGGGCGGGCCGGCCGGCGGCGAAGGCAGGGGCATGTTCGCCCTGGACGGGGCAGATCAGCCGAACTGCAACAGGCCCGGTGCCTTATCGATGATCTCTTCCAGGATCATCTCCGCCGTTTCCAGGTCGCCCTTCAGCTTGTCGCCCATGGCCTTGGCATATTCGGGCCGACGCAGCTTTTCCGCCGCGTCGTGCAGGCTGCGCAGTTCGGAAATGAATATCTCCCGCGCGCCCAGCGGCAGCATGGTCTTGGCCGACAGGACGAAGAAAAAGCGCATGCTGGCCCGGATCAGCAGCCCCAGCATCAGCGTGTCCAGCCGGGCATATTCCTCCTTCAGGTCGTCGACACGGGCCGTATCCACGGCGCGCAGCCGCCCTTCGATCAGAATGCAGAGCGCTTTGAACTCCCCCACCTTGTTGCGAAATTCGTTATAGGTCTGGAAACTGTCCTTGGCGGCCTCGTCCTCGGCCAGCTTGGCCAGTCGCATCGCCTCACGCGCCTGCCCCTCCAGCGCGCCCAGCAGGTCCTGGATTTCCTTGCGGGTATAGGTGCGCTTCATGGCAGGCGTCAGCTCGATCAGTCGGAACCGGATATCGCACCTATATAAGCAATCCCGCCCCTACCCGGAAGCCCGCCCCGATGGTCAGGATGGTTTTTCTGAAGGGAAACGGTATGGCGGGGCAACCGCATGGACATCACGCACCAATGCATGTTCGCCTGCTCCTGAACATCCTCATGGCGCCATCATCCTATTTACCCGCTTCCCCCGCATCTTCCATAGTGGTTCAACGGCAAAGGAAACCGGGGGCCTCGGAAAGGCCCATTGTCCGGTCCAGTGCGCCAATGCCGGGAGGCACGTCCATGAACACGAACGATACCTATCTCGCGGTTTTCACCAGCAACAAGGCCAGCCCCCGCTGGCAGGCCTGGTATGCGATGTCCGGCGAGGAGAGGCGGGCCAGGGACGAGGAGGGGCTTGCCGCCCTTAAGGCGTGGGACGAGGCGCATCGGAACGTGATCGTCTATGCGGGCGGACCACTTGGCCCGACCAAGCGCACGTCGCCGGAGGGCGTGGCGGATGTGGTCAATGAGTTGACCGTCTTCGTCGTGGTGCGCGCCTCGTCACACGAGGCGGCGGCGCGGCTGTTCGAGGGTCATCCGCACTTCACCATCTTCCCCTGCGACAGCGTCGATGTGATGCCGCTCCTCGGTCCCAAATCCGACATGTGAGGCCGCACCCATGACGAAGCACCGCCTCTATACGATGAGTTTCGCCAAGGTTCACCCGCTCTATGTCGCCAAGGCGGAACGGAAGGGCCGCACCAGGGCAGAGGTCGATAAGATCATCTGCTGGCTGACCGGTTACACCCAGCCCGGACTCGACGCCGAACTGGCCAGGCAAACCAGCTTCGAGGATTTCTTCGCCCAGGCGCCGCGACTGAACCCTTCGCGGGATCTGGTCACAGGCGTGGTCTGCGGTGTCCGGGTGGAAAATGTCGAAGATCCGCTGATGAAGGAAATACGCATCCTCGACAAGCTGGTCGACGAGCTTGCCAAAGGCCGGCCGATGGAAAAGATATTGCGGCAATAATACTATTTTGCGGTGATCAGAACCAATTGGTTCTGATCACCGCCCTCAGTCGCCGCCGGACCAACTTGCGATGAGTTCTACTCATCGCAAGTTGGTATAAGATGGAGGGGAAGCGGCAGGGCGCGCACCCGCCGCCGGCCTCTCCCCTTTCCGCCGCCTGACCGCTCAGGCGTTGAAGTCCAGGCCCCAGGCCTCGTACTGGTCGCGCTCCTCGGCCCAGTTCTCCCGCACCTTCACGAACAGGACCAGATGGACCGGACGGCCCAGGAAATCCTGCATCTCCACCCGGGCAGCGGTGGAGATGGACTTGATGCGGCTGCCGCCCTTGCCCAGGATGATGGCCTTCTGGCTGTCGCGCTGGACATAGATCACCTGCGCGATTCGCACGGAGCCGTTCTCGAACTCCTCCCAGCTTTCCGTTTCCACGGTCGTGGCATAGGGCACTTCCTGGTGAAGCTGGAGGAACAGCTTCTCCCGCGTGATCTCCGCGGCCAGCAGACGCTCGGGCATGTCGGAAAGCTGGTCCGGCGGATAGAGCCAGGGGCCTTCCGGCACCGACGACGCGAACCAGGACAGCAGCGTGTCCAGCCCGTCACCCGTCAGGGCCGACACCATGAAGGTCTCTGTGAAGATGCCGAACGCCGCGAATTCAGATGCCAGCGCCAGAAGGCGCTCCCGCTTGATCAGGTCGATCTTGTTCAGCACCAGCACGGCCTGGCGCCCGGCGTCCTTCAGGCGGTCAACGATGCCGCGCGTGTCGTCATCGATGCGGCGCTGGCTGGCATCGAACAGTACGGCCACCTGGTCGGCATCGGTCGCCCCCTGCCATGCGGCGGCCACCATGGCACGTTCCAACCGCTTCTTCGGGGTGAAGATGCCGGGCGTGTCGACATAAAGGATCTGGCTGTCGGCCACCATGCCGATGCCCAGCACGCGCGAGCGCGTGGTCTGCACCTTGGGGCTGACGATGGAAACCTTGGTGCCGACCAGCGCGTTCAGCAGCGTGGACTTGCCCGCATTGGGCGCACCGACCAGCGCCACGAAGCCGCAGCGCGGATGGACCGGTGCGGGGCGGGCGGGGGCGTCGCCATCGGTGTCCTGGCCCGCGAGAAAGCGGGAAACGATATCGTCGGGATCGGTCATGACTTGCGTATCCGGGTCAGCAGGGCTTCGGCGGCAGCCTTTTCCGCCACCCGTTTGGAAGGACCGGAAGCGATGGCCGGCTCATGGCCCTCAACCTCCACGGAGATTTGGAAGACGGGCGCATGGTCCGGACCGCTGCGGCCGATATCCTTATAAAGCGGCAGTTTCTGTCCGCGCGCCAGCGCCCATTCCTGAAGGCCGGTCTTCGGGTCCTGCGGGGGTGCGGCCCGCGCGCCTTCCAGCGCCGCATCCCAATGCCGGCGGATGAAGCCGGCCGCCGCCGGCAGACCGCCATCCAGGTACAAGGCACCGATCACCGCCTCGCAGGCATCGGCCAGGATGGCCGGCTTCACATCGCCCGCCTGTTCGCCAGGCGCCAGGCGCAGGAACCGGCCGAGCCCGATGCGCCCCGCCACCACCACCAGCGCCTCTGCCCGGACCAGCGCCGTCAGGCGGCGGGCCAGCGCCCCTTCCTGCTCCTTGGGAAACCGTTCCAGCAGCCATTCGGCCACGATCAGGCCCAGCACGCGGTCGCCCAGGAACTCCAGCCGCTCATACCCCTTGCCCACGGCGCGGCGGTTGACACCGCCCACCGATGGATGCGTCAGCGCTTCCACCAGCCGCGCCTGATCGGCGAACCGGTGGCCCAGGATATCCTGAAGCGCATCAAGCCCGGCATCCATCATTGAACCCTTTCCCAGAACCGTTCGGTGCGGATCGCCTGGCCCCAGCGCCAGAAGCGCCACAGGCTCTCCTCTTCCCGCACCGACAAAAAGATGTAGGTGGCCCGGCCCACGAGATTTTCCACCGGGATGAAGCCCACGACGTCCGGTACACGGCTGTCCTGCGAATTGTCGCGGCTGTCGCCGATACCGAACACATGGCCCGGCGGTACGTTGAAGACGGGCGTATTGTCCAGTGGCCCGAAATCGCCCGACATCTCGATCACGGGATGCTGGCGGCCGCCGGGCAGCGTCTCGATATATTGCGGGGCCGTGAACGCGCCGCCGAACCCTTCATGCAGAACATAATCGGGCGCGCGGATGCGGGCCACCATCTCGCCATTGATGTACAATGCGCCGCCGATCATCTGCACGCGGTCGCAGGGCAGGCCCACGATGCGCTTGATATAGTCGATCGAGGTATCCTTGGGCAGCTTGAATACGGCCACGTCGCCGCGTTCGGGCAAACGGCCGAACAGACGGCCCGGCGCCCCCTGGCAGTCGGCCGTCACGGCCGGCGCATCATCCCCGAAGCGCAGGAATTCCGGCAGGGAATAGCGGCTGTAGCCATAGGCCGCCTTGTTCACGAACAGATAGTCCCCCACCAGCAGGGTCGGCACCATCGATCCCGTGGGAATGTTGAACGCCTCCACCGCCAAGGTCCGAAACCCCAGGACGACCAGCACGCAGATCAGCATGAAGCGCACGCTTTCCCCCCAGCCGCCGACGGCATGCGGCTTGGTTTCCACCAGTGGCGGCAATACTTCGTCCTGCGGGCGGCGAGGCTGTTCCATGGGCGGTCAGGCCGGTGGCTGGGCAATGGCGGAGATGACGACGAAGGCCTGGGCATAGGGGGGCTCATCCGTCATCGACAGATCGATGCGCGCATCCATGCCGGCCGGCACCAGGGCGGACAGCCGGTCCCGCGCGCCGCCGGACAGCAGCAGGGCCGGCCGGCCCTTGCCGTCGGAGACGACCTCGATATCCTTGAAATGCACGCCGTCGGCGTAACCCGTGCCCAGCGCCTTGGTCGCCGCCTCCTTCGCCGCGAACCGCTTGGCATAAAGGGCAGCACGCACAGGCCCGCGCCCCGCCGCATCGGCCCGCGCCCGCTCGCCAGCCGTGAAGATTCGGGCGGCGAAACGGTCGCCGAAACGGTCCAGGCTGGCCTGGATACGGCGGATATCGACCAGATCGCTGCCGATCCCCAGGATCATGCGGCCCCCGCCCGGCGACCGGCATCCATGCGGGCGCGCATTTCGACGATGGTGGCGGACAGGCCGACGAAGATCGCCTCCCCCATCATGAAATGCCCGATATTCAGTTCCATGATCGACTGGATGGCCGCCACGGGCCCCACATTGTCGAAGGTCAATCCATGACCGGCATGACATTCCAGGCCGATGGCCGCGGCGTGGGCGGCACCGGCCACCAGCCGGTCCAGTTCCGCCTGCCGCAGCGGGCCGGCGGGTGCGTCGGCATAGGCCCCCGTATGCAGTTCAACCACGGGCGCACCCAGCGCGCGGGCCGCATCCAACTGCACCGGGTCGGCCCCGATGAAGATGGACACCCGGATGCCGGCCGCCGCCAGCCGGGCAACATAGGGTGCCAGATGCGCCCTGTTCGCGATGACGTCCAGCCCGCCTTCCGTCGTCCTCTCCTCCCGCTTCTCCGGAACCAGACAGACGGCGTGCGGCCGATGGCGCAGGGCGATGGCCAGCATCTCCTCCGTCGCCGCCATCTCCAGGTTCAGGGGCCGGTCGATCTCGGCCATCAGCCGTTCGATATCATGGTCGCGGATATGGCGACGATCCTCCCGCAGGTGGGCCGTGATGCCATCGGCCCCCGCCGCCACGGCCAGCAGGGCCGCGCGCACCGGGTCGGGATTGTCGCCGCCGCGTGCGTTGCGCACGGTGGCCACATGGTCGATATTCACGCCCAGGCGCAGCGGCCTCAGAATCATGGCAATCCCTCTTCACGCACCTGAAGCGGCCGGGCGGCACGGCGCCGCTTCCGCCGCTTTTCCTGATAGAACCGGATCACGGGCTTGGCAATCGCATAGACGGCAAGGCCGGCCGCAATCCCCATCAGGGTGCCGCCGGCCAGCATGGGCATAAGCACCTGCCAGGGATGGCTGATCAGGAAGGCCAGCGTCAGGCGGGCCTGATCCTCATGCCCCGGCGTGATGCCCATCAGCACGCAGCCCAGCCGGTAACTGGCATACCAGATGGCCGGAAATGTCCAGGGATTGCCCACCACGGTGCCGACCATGGCCCCCATGATGCTGGCCCGGCTCACCCAGGCCAGCAGGAACCCCACCAGGAAATGCAGACCAATCAGCGGTGTCATGGAGACCGCGGCACCAAAGGCCAGCCCCAGCGCGATGGCATGCGGCGTGCCCTCGATGCGCCCCACGCGATGGACGACATAGCGGCCCGACCGTGCCAGTCCCATGGACGGCCAGACCAGCCGACGCAGCCGCATCGCTGGTGTCAATGGTACGCGCCGCCTGAACATGTTTACGGTCCCGGTTCCTTTTGCCGCCCCCTATATAGGGATGTCAGCGGCCGCGTTCGACCGAATGGATCACGGGTGTGGCCCGCAATGCCGCCATGATGTTGGTGAGGTGCTTCACGTCCTTGACGTCCACATCGATCAACATCTCGAAATAGTCGCTGGTGCGGTTGGTGATCTTCAGGTTGGTGATGTTGCCGCCATTCTTGCCGATCACCGTGGACAGGGTGCCCAGCGCCCCCGTCTCGTTCGCAACCACCACCGACAGACGGCCAACCAGATCGTCGGGCGCGTCGGCATCCGGGTCCCAGGACACATCGATCCAGCGTTCCGGACTGTCGTGGAAGCTCTCCAGTGTCTCGCAATCGATCGTATGGATCGTCACACCCTTGCCCGTGGTGACGATGCCCACGATGCGGTCCCCCACGATCGGGTGGCAACAACGGGCATAATGCACCGCCATGCCCGGGATCAGCCCCCGGATGGCCAGCGGCGCACCGCTGGCTTTACGCGCCGGCTTGGCCTTGGTGTTGATGGAAGCCACCACCTTCTCGTCCGCCGTCGCCGCGCTGGGCGTGTAACGGTGACCGGGGAAGATGGAATTGAAGACGTCGCGCACACCCGTCGTGCCGGCACCGACGGCGGCCAGAAGATCATCCACCGACGGCTGCTGATAGATCTTCAGCACACCTTCGAAGGCCTTTTCGGAATATTCGTAGCCTTCCTGGCGGAAGACCCGTTCCATCAGCCCGCGGCCGAGCTTGATATGCTCACCCCGCTGCTGGGTGCGGACAAAGCGGCGGATACGGGCCCGCGCCTTGCCCGTGATGACGAAATTTTCCCAATCCGGCGACGGCGACTGGTTCTTGGAGGTCAGCACCTCCACCTGATCACCGTTCTGCAGGTGGGTGCGCAGGGGCTGCATGCGGCCGTTGATCTTCGCCCCCACGCAGGTGTCACCCACCTGGCTGTGGACGGCATAGGCGAAATCAACAGGCGTGGCGCCGCGCGGCAGGGCGATCAGATCCCCCTTGGGCGTGAAGCAGAAGACCTGATCCTGGAACAGTTCCAGTTTGGTATGTTCCAGGAACTCCTCGGGCCGGCCGGCATGTTCCAGGATGTCCAGCAATTCGCGCAGCCACCGATATTGCCTGCCCTCCGTCTTGGGCTGGCCGGCGGGCGATCCCTGCTTGTAGGACCAATGGGCGGCCACGCCCATGTCGGCCACCTCATGCATGTCGCGGGTGCGGATCTGCACCTCGATGCGCTGCTTCTCGGGGCCGATGACGGTGGTGTGGATCGACTGGTAGCCGTTGGGCTTGGGCGTGGAGATATAGTCCTTGAACCGGCCCGGCACCACGGGGTACCGGGCATGGATGATGCCCAGCGCCTGATAGCATTCGCCCAGCGTATCGACGACGATGCGGAAGGCCATCACGTCGGACAATTGCTCGAACGCGACGTTCTTGGCGTGCATCTTGCGCCAGATCGAATAGGGCGATTTCAGGCGCCCATAGGTCTCCGCATTGGGAACGGCCGACTCGTTGCCGAAACGGACCGTCTTGTCCAATTCCTCGATGATGCGGTCCACGCGGGCCTTGCCCGTGGATTGCAGATCGTCCAGGCGGATGCGGATGCTCTCATAGGCGTCAGGATTCAATTCCTTGAACGCCAGATCCTCCAGCTCGTCCTTCCAGCGCTGGATACCGATACGCTCAGCCAGAGGAACATAGATTTCAAGCGTCTCACGCGCGATGCGGCGGCGCTTCTCCGGCTTCAGGAACTCAATGGTGCTCATATTGTGGAGACGATCCGCCAGCTTCACCAGCAGGACCCGGATATCCTCCGACATGGCCAGCACCAGCTTGCGGAAATTCTCCGCCTGCTTGGTGCTTTCGCTCTGCTCCCCGATATTCTGCAGCTCGATCCGCGACAGCTTGGTCACGCCATCGACCAGACGCGCGACCTCCGCGCCGAACAGACGCTGGATTTCCTCCAGCGTCGTCAGCGTGTCTTCCACCGTATCATGCAGCAAGGCCGTGATGATGCTGTTGGCGTCGAGCTTCAACTCCGTCAACAGCCATGCCACCCAGATCGGGTGCATGTAATAGGGATCGCCACTGGCCCGCGTCTGCGAACCATGTGCCTTCATGGTGAAGACATAGGCGCGGTTGAGCGCTTCCTCTTCGGCATTGGGGTCATACCCCATGACGCGCTCAACCAACTCATACTGGCGAATGATCTTGGCCTGGCGGCTCATTCTACACCGCCCTTCCGCGTCTTCCCACGCCAGCACGGCCCTGACATTTTTTTACTTCCGTCGGCTCAGATATCCTCGTCGGCCAGATCGGCGCCGCCGACCTCACCCTCGGCGAAATCCATATCGCCGCCCAGTTCGTCCTCGGCCTCCGCACGGGCGGCGTCCTGGGCCCAGGACGCCTCGCCGGCCATCAGCTCAACGATCTCCTCCTCGGGCTCGTCCTGCTCCGGCACGCGCTGGTGGCCCTTGATCAGGCTGTTCTTCAGACCGTCCAGGGCGACCGTCTCATCCGCGATCTCGCGCAGGGCGACGACGGGGTTCTTGTCATTGTCCCGATCGATGGACAGCGGCGAACCGGAAGCGATGTCGCGGGCGCGCTGGGCCGCCATCATCACCAGCTCGAAACGGTTCGGGACCTTCAGGACGCAATCTTCAACGGTTACGCGGGCCATTCGACATATACTCCAGCGACGGACAAGCCTTTATCTATAAGGAGCAGACCGGAACATTGCAAGAATGCCCACCCGCGCCCACGTCATTCCAGACCCGACAGGCGGGGCACCGATCCGGCCAGCGGCCGGATGCCCTGCCCCGGCGTCAGCGCCCCGATCAAGTCGGATACCGTAGCGCCATGCACGGGATGGCGCCAATGCGGTGCGACGTCGCGCAACGGATACAGTACAAAGGCGCGCTCGCCCATACGCGGATGCGGCAGGATGGGCGGCCCTTCCTGGAACATGCCCTTGTAGTCCAGCAAATCAAGGTCCAGCACCCGCGCCTCGTTCAACTGCCGACGCATGCGGCCGAACTCTTTTTCCACCTCATGGAGTCGCGACAGCAAGGCGGCGGGGGACAACCCGGTCTCCACCCTGGCGACGGCGTTGACGAACCAGGGCTGATCGGAAGCCGGCACGGGCGCCGTCTCGTAAAAGGCCGACACGGCCGTCACCCGTACATCGCCGGAATTCAGCCGGGCCAGCGCGCGGGTGCATATTTGTGCCGGCGTCCCCAGGGCCTCAGACGCCAAATTCGAGCCAATCGCAATCAGAATCACCGGCCTTACCTGGAAATAAGGGCCATCGCCGGCCATTTACTTGGGGGATGGCGAATGACGGCACTTGCTGCCGAACAGGCTATGGCATACCGTGCCGGAAATCGTTCGTCACCTGCCGCGTGCTTCTGGCTCCCTTGACGGGGCCAAGAGGACCGACCATAAACCTCTTCGTCCGGCCGAAGTGGTGCATGTGAAAATTGCGGCCGGAAAGTAGATTTTTCCAACTCAATTCTTAAGAGGATCGAATGGCACGAAAGATATTTTATCAACAGGAACGGCTGGCCATGTTCATTGATGGGGCCAACCTTTACGCCGCCGCCCGATCCCTGGGATTCGATATTGATTACAAGCGTCTTTTGGAGTTGTTTGCAGCAGAAGGCCGGTTGATCCGCGCTTTTTATTATACGGCACTGGTCGAAGATCAGGAATATTCGCCGATCCGTCCGCTGGTCGACTGGCTGGACTATAACGGCTACACGATGGTCACGAAGCCGACCAAGGAATTCACCGACGCATCGGGCCGGCGCAAGATCAAAGGCAACATGGATATCGAACTCGCCATCGACGTGATGGAGATGGCGGACCATGTCGACCACATCCTGCTGTTCTCCGGCGATGGCGACTTCCGTCGCCTTGTGGAAGCGGTGCAGCGCAAGGGCGTGCGCGTGACCGTGATCAGCACCGTTCGTTCGGCCCCGCCCATGGTCGCGGACGAACTGCGGCGTCAGGCCGACAATTTCCTGGAATTGCAGGACCTTGCCCCCAGCATCCAGCGCAGCCACAGCGGTCGTTACCAGCAGCCCCCGCTGGCGCATGACCATACCGGCCATGACGACCAGAATGTCCAGCCCGAGCAGATGCACGAAGAACCCGGAGAGTAAAGCGCACCCCCGGCGGGCACATCCCGCCGGGGGTATCTTGCGCGCCGGGTTGCGAACCGCCAAGCATTGAGCGATCGGATACAGACGCGCTACGCGCGGCATTCCGGAGGTCACGGTCTTTTCATGCAAAACCCCGGTGATCGGATACCGATCACCGGGGTTTTGCATGAACGCAGCAGCAGAAACCGCGCCGCAATCGCTTCTACGCGATGATATCGGGTACAAGCTGGCTTTCCAGCCGGGCGATCATGTCCTTCAGCAGCAATTTGCGCTTTTTCAGGCGTTGAATCTGGAGTTGATCGACGGGCAACTGCTCCGTCAGCCGCTGGATGACATCATCCATGTCGCGATGCTCTGTTTTCAGAGTCGCGAGTTTCTCCTTCAACATCAATTGGTCGGTCATCGGGTTCCGCGTCGCACAGCTTGTCGCAGGCGCTCCAACGCCCGGGCGCATCCATACCACAAAACGTGCCCCGCATGGGGCACGCATTTTTCAGGGGCGCGGGGTCGCATCAACGAACGGTGCCGGGCTTGGCCAGCAGGTTTGTATTGTTCGGCTTCCGGATGCCGAGCAGTTCAATGGTGAACAGCAGCGTCGCATTGGGCGGGATGCCGCCATCGGGCTGGCCGCGGGCGCCGTAGCCCAGATTGCCGGGAATGGCCAGTTCCCACTGTTCGCCCACGCGCATCATGGGCAACGCCTCCTGCCAGCCGCGGACGACGCGCCCCAGCGGCAGGCTGGCCGGCCGCCCACGGGCATAGGAACTGTCGAATTCCTTGCCGTCGATCAGAACGCCCCGGTAATGCACGGTCACCTCGTCCGACAGGGTGGGACGCAGGGCATTGCCGTCCGCCGCGCGGATGACGCGGTATTGCAGACCGCTGGGGGTCACGCGCCAGCCGGGCTTCTTCAGATTGTCGGAAAGATACTGGGTTTGCGGATCGATGCGCGGCATGGACAGCACGTCCTCCACCGAACCGCCGGCCGGCGGCGGCACCGGCCCGGTCGCCTGCGCCAGGGCTGCCGGGGCAGCCAAGGCCAGCGCCAGGGCGAACAGGGACGCCAGGGTCACGGAACGATCGGTCATGTCAGGACTCCGCATCAGGCAACGAACTGCTAGCGGGTTAGCACGGATGGCGCCCCGGGTCACCCCCTCCGGGCCATCAAAGCTCGCTCGACAGTTTCAAGCGTGTCACCGACAGCAGTTCGATGGTGAAGAAAAGGTTGGAACCGGCCGGCACCTTGCCGCTGGCCGATACCGCAGCGCCATAGCCTGCGCTGGCAGGCACCGCCAGTTCCCAGACATCGCCCGGCCGCATCAGCGGCAGCACCTGCTTCCAGCCGGCGATCACCCGCGTCAATTGCAGGGCGGCGGGCCGGCCCTGGGCGCGCGTATCCTCGAAGACCGTGCCATCCTCCAGGCGCCCCTGGTAATGCATCCGGGCCGTGTCGATCAGACGCGGCGGCACGCCCGCGGCGGGGCCGGATTTGACGATGCGGTACAGGGTCGGCCCCTGCGGCACCGCCCGCCATCCCCCCTGGCCCGAAAGCCGGTCCAGGAATGCCTGCTCCGCCGGCGTCAGGGCACGCGCCGGGGCCACTTGCAGCAACGGCAGGACCATAAGGCCCAGCAGGTGACGGCGCCGCATGATCATGGCGTGGCACTTCCCTTCCGCTCGTCCTGGAACGCCGGGGGCACGCGCCCTTCCGGCGGGTCCAGCGTCATCATGATCAGATCGCCCGGCACCTCGAACAGGGCCGGGTCCTGCGGACCACGCCGGATCTCCGACAATTGCATGGAGATGGCGGCGACACCGCCATCCCCGGTCCGCCCGTCCAGCTTCACATAGATGCCGTCAGGCGTCGCCCACACCCGGCCGTCGAAGCCACCGCCATCGGGCGTCATGTCCTGGACACGGTAACGGGTGACCTTCTCCCCCGCCACGGTCTCCGTTCCCTCCGGTTCTCCCGAAAGCCGGGCGAGAATGCTGGGGACGATACCCACTTCCGGATCAGTCAGGGACAGTTTCATGGCCATGCGGCTTTCGGGCTGGATCACCACGGCCTCGTCCAGGTCGGGCCGCACGATCAGCAGGTTGTTCATGCCATCCACCCGGCTTTCACGCCGCTCCCTCCCCTTGTCATGGAACAGCCGCGCCGACAGCGCCACCCCGTCGACCTGCAGATCCTGGCTGGCGGAGAAGGCCGCCATCGGGGCGGGCAGCGGATCGGCCCCTGCCGGCAGCACAACCGCCAGACACGTCACCAGGGCCGTCAGCAGCATGGACGAAAGGGATGGCATGATGGGCCTCCAGCCTGTTTCATCGAAAATAGCCGGCCAGCACCCGGCGGGGCAAGCCGGAGCAAGCAGGGCGGCCATGCCGTCCCCCGCCGCAGCCGGGCTTGACCCCTTATGCTCAACAAGAGAATAAGGAAGCCGACCGGCCCCGCCGCCGGCCATGCCGCAGGACGAAGATGACATGACCGATCAATTGACCATCGCGCTGGCCCAGATCAACCCCACGGTCGGCATGCTGGATGACAATGCCGCCCTGATCCGCGCCGCGCGGGCGGACGCGGCGGCGGCGGGCGCGGACCTGGTCGTCTTTCCCGAACTGTCGGTCTGCGGCTATCCACCCGAAGATCTGGTGCTGAAGCCGTTCTTCCTGGACAAGGTGGAAGAGACGGTGCGCGGCTTGGCGGCACAGACGGCGGATGGCGGTCCGGCCCTGCTGGTCGGCGCGCCCTGGCGCGTGGATGGCAAGCGTCACAATGCCGCGCTGCTGCTGGATGGCGGCGTCATCGCGGCCGTGCGGCTGAAGCATGACCTGCCCAATTACGGTCCGTTCGACGAAAAGCGGGTATTCGCCGCCGGCCCCCTGCCCGGCCCTGTGAATTTCCGCGGCGTGCGGCTGGGCGTGCTGGTCTGCGAGGATATGTGGACCCCGGACGTCGCCGAGACCCTGGCCGAAACCGGGGCCGAGATTCTGGTCGTCCCCAATGGCAGCCCGTTCGAGATCGACAAGGTCAACCGCCGTCTGGACCTGGCCGTGGCAAGGGTAGTGGAAACGGGACTGCCGCTGATCTATCTTAATCAGGTGGGCGGCCAGGATGAACTGGTGTTCGACGGTGCCTCCTTCGTGCTGAACGCCGACCGGTCGCTGGTGGCCCAGCTCCCGGCCTTCGCGCCGGCCCTTGGCCTCACCCGGTGGGTCCGCACGGAAGAAGGCTGGAAGGGCTCATCGCCCGACATGACGCCGCCGCCCGACGCGCTGGGTGCCATCTATGGCGCCATGGTGCTGGGCCTGCGCGACTATGTGCGCAAGAACCGCTTCCCCGGCGTGATCCTGGGCATGTCCGGCGGCATCGACTCGGCCATCTCCGCCGCCGTCGCCGTCGATGCACTGGGACCGGCGCAGGTGCATTGCGTCATGATGCCCAGCCCCTATACCAGCCAGGAAAGCCTTGACGACGCCGCGGAATGCGCCGGGCTGCTCGGCTGCCGCATCGACACCATCTCCATCCAGCCTGCGATGGCGGCATTCGCCACCATGCTGGCACCGGCCTTCGCCGGCCGGCAACCCGACATCACGGAGGAGAACCTGCAAAGCCGGTCACGCGGCGTGACGCTGATGGCACTCTCCAACAAGTTCGGCGGCATGGTTCTTTCCACAGGCAACAAGTCGGAAATGTCGGTGGGCTATGCCACGCTCTATGGCGACATGTGCGGCGGCTATTCCGTGTTGAAGGACGTGTACAAGACAACCGTCTACCGCCTTTCGCACTGGCGAAACGGCAACCGGCCGGAAGGCGCCCTGGGGCCGGCGGGCCGGGTCATTCCCGAGCGTATCATCACCAAGGCCCCCACGGCGGAATTGAAACCCGACCAGAAGGACCAGGACACGCTGCCGGAATACGAGGTGCTGGACGATATCCTGGAATGCCTGGTCGAGCGCGACCTGTCACTGGCGGAAATCGTGGCCCGCGGGCACGATGCCGCCACGGTCAACCGCGTGTGGCGGATGCTCGACCGCGCCGAATACAAGCGGCGGCAGGCCCCGCCGGGCGTGAAGATCACCTCCCGCAGCTTCGGGCGCGACCGCCGCTATCCCATCACCAGCGGGCTTCTTTCGCTGTTGCGCAGTGCAGAGGGATAGAAAGTCGGAAAAGTTGCGCCCCGGCCCGCCCGCCACGGCTTGACAAGCCACGGGGCGCCAACCAAAGTGCGGGCCAGTAGCCATGCTCGACCATTCCCGATTGGCTTGCCTTTGCCTATCGGGTAGTTTTGGAAGAGTTACCGGCCTGGACGGGGTAATATGCCCGAAATGTCCGGCTTTTTAGACATTGTCTTTTGGTGCAACACGTTCAGGTGGGGGTTCCGCAGTGTCCTTGAACATTCAGGTGCTGGTTGTCGACGATTACGCGACGATGCGGCGTATCATCAGGAACCTGCTCACCCAGATCGGGTTCACGAAGATCGAGGAAGCCGCCGATGGCGCCGAAGCCTTGGCCAAGTTGCGCGCCGCACCCTTCGGTCTGGTGATTTCTGACTGGAACATGGAGCCGATGACCGGCCTGCAGCTTCTGAAGGAAGTGCGCGCCGACGTGCGCCTGAAGGCCACGCCCTTCATCATGGTCACCGCCGAGTCGAAGACGGAAAACGTCATCGCGGCCAAGGAAGCCGGCGTGAACAACTATATCGTCAAGCCGTTCAACGCGGACACGCTGAAGAAAAAGATCGAGAGCGTCCTGGGCGCGCTGGGTTGATCGGCCGTGTCTGAACCGATCTTCGATCTGTCCGACCAAGATTACGACGAGATCGAGGACGCGCTCATGTCGAGTCCGCGCGGGCGTGCCTTCCTGCGTGCGCGGGACAGGCGCAACCGCGTGGTGGCGGTGGATGATGTCCGCCGCCTGATCCGTGAACATCGCGACCATCCGGAGATCGATCCCCGGTCCCACATCAAGGTTCTGCGGCGCGAGCTGCAGGACCTGTCGTCGCATATCGCGGAAACCCGGCGGGAAATCGCCGCATTGAAGCCGGATGACCCCTCCGCCGATCGCATCATGCGCGCGACGGAGGAACTGGACGCCATCCTGCAATCCACCGAGCATGCGACCACGGAAATCCTGAACGGATCGGAACGTATCCAGTCGGTTGCCGACCGGCTGCGCAAGGACCATCCCGATCTGGCCCAGATCCTCGATAACGAGGTGACGGAGATCATGACGGCCTGCTCGTTCCAGGACATCACGGGCCAGCGCATGACCAAGGTGGTGAACACCCTGCGCTATATCGAACGGCGCGTGCATGCGATGATCCAGATCTGGGGGCTGGAGGGGCTGGACGCCGAGGAAATGGCCGCGGCCCTGGCCGATGAACCCAAGGACACCCGCCCGGATGCCCACCTGATGCATGGCCCGCCGCTGCGCGGTGCCATCAATCAGGATGCGGTGGACATGCTGCTGGCCGGTGCCGCCGCCGTAAGGGCCGAAGGGGGCGATCCGCTGGCCCCGCAGCCTGTGGCATCGACGGAGCCGGCGCCGTCCCCCACCCCGCCACCGCCGCCCAAACCCGCCCCAGCGGCAAGAAAGCCGGTGGATGATGAGGATGATGGCGGCATGGGCACAGCGGCCCTGTCGCAATCTGCCGTGGACGACCTCTTTCCATGAGAGCGGTTTTCGGTTGGCCGGAAACAGCTCTCATGGAAAGGGGAGCATCATTCTTCGGCACTCTGCTGCCAGCTCCGTCTCCATCGCGCCCGTAGGGCCGGGGTCCGCTCGGGATAGCGTTCACCCGTGAATTCGGCTCGAACGACCCGGTCTGTGCGGAAATGGCGAAAATCCCGCCGCATTTCACACCAGGCCGCCAGCGTCCGGGCATTGTCGAAGTAAACGATCAGCACCGGCCATATGGTGCGCACCGTCTCCCGGCCCTGCTCATCCCGATAGGTCAGATGCAGCCTGTGCCCGGCATGGATGGCGGCCCGCAGGGCAACCATGTCGATGCTGTCCTCCACGGCACGCAGGCGCGGCGGGGCCACACCGGCCGGCCGCTGCACCACGGGGCGCAGGTCCTCCGGCACCGATGCCTCGATCTTGGCCATCAGATCGGCGGCGGCACGGACCAGCACGGGATCGCCCTGCCGCGCCACCCATTGCGCGCCCAGCATCGCCACTTCAATCTCATCGGGTGTCAGCATCAGGGGCGGCATGTCGAAGCCGCCTTCCAGCATATAGCCGATGCCAGCCTCCCCACGGATCGGCACCCGCTGCCCGATCAGGGTGGCGATATCGCGGTAAATGGAACGCCTCGATATTTCCAGTTCCGTCGCAATGATTTCAGCCGTCACCGGACGGGACGCCCGCCGCAGGATTTGAATGATCTGGAACAACCGGTCGGCGCGACGCATCACCTATCCCCCTGTTTGCAACGCTGCTGACAGTAGGGTGGCAACAGGCAGGGTGTAAACGATACCCGTCAACTGCGATGCCGTGACGGGACAGACGATGATCAAGCTGCATGCCCCCGCTCCCACCCCGGGCCTTGCGGAGCCCGACCCCGTTCTTCTGAAGGTTGAAGTGCAACTGCGCATGGCCGGTCTGGCCTATGAAAGGCTGGTGGGGGGGCCGGACACACCACCCGGGCACAGGCTGCCATTCATAGAGGATGACGGGGAAATCGTGGCCGGCAGCACCCTGATCCGCGACCATGTGGAACGCACCTATGGCATCGACCTGGACAAGGGGCTGTCTGTGCGGGAGAGGGCAAACGCCTGGTCCATCGAACGGATGCTGGAAGATCATCTCGGCCGGTTGATGGCGTATGCGCCCCGGTCGCCGGACATCAATGCCAACACCAAGGGCGTGCGCGGCCCCCTCGCAGCCAATATGCCCACCCATGACGCAGCCCCGCAGGACGGAGCCGAACGGCTGGAACAGGCCGGCCGTTCGCTTTCAGCCCTTTCCGTGCTGCTGGGCGACCATCCCTTCATGATGGGGTTCTATCCCACAGGCGTCGATGCCATCACCTTCGCCATGCTGGCCTGCCTCTCCGCACGGCCATCCGATACACCGCTACACCAGATGGTCGAGGCCCATGGCGCATTCGGCCCCTATGTGCGGCGCATGGCGGCCCGGTTCTGCTCCGACTCTGTCTGGTGGTGGGGCGAACGATCCATTGCCGCCTGAACCGGTGATGGACGGTCTTTACACCGCGCTGCCGGCACCCGCCCGCCGCCGGGATGCCGGGGCTGATACCCTTTCCCGCCGTCAAGGCGAACGGCTGTGGCAAACGCCTGCAACCGTAGCCCGATCACCTCAACCGCCGTCCCGCACCCGCCGCCAGTTCACGACATTGCGATTATGCTGTTCCAGCGTCTCCGCAAAGGCATGGCCACCCGTGCCGTCGGCCACGAAATAGAGATACTTGTGGCTTTCCGGCTGCAGAACGGCCCGCAGCGACAGCAGGCCGGGATTGGCGATGGGGCCGGGGGGCAATCCATCGACCATATAGGTGTTGTAGGGCGATTCCAGTCGCCAGTCGGCCCGGGTCAGGTCACGGTCGATCTGCCCGCGGGCGTCCGACAGGGCATAGATGATGGTCGGGTCCGATTGCAGCCGCATGCCCAGCCGCAGGCGATTGATGAACACACCCGCCACACGTGGCCGCTCTGCCGCCACGCCGGTTTCCTTCTCCACGATGGATGCCAGGATCACGGCCTCTGCCGGTGTTTTCAGGGGCAGGTCGGGCGCCCGTTCGGCCCAGAGCCGTTCCAGAACCTGAGTCATATCCGCACCCATGCGAGCCAGAACCGCTGAACGCGCATCGTCGCGCAGGAAATGATAGGTCTCCGGCAACAAGGTGCCGTCGGCCGGAATCGTCGTCACCTCCCCGGCCATGGCGGGCTGGGCCTTCAGCAGTTCCACGATCTGCCAGCTTGTCAGGCCCTCCGGCACCGTCACGCGATGGATGACGGTCTTGCCGCTGATGACCAGGTCGATGGCCTGTTCCAGGCTGATCCCCGCCGCAAAACGATATTCCCCGGCGCGCAGGCGGGCACCATCGCCCCGCAGCCGGACGGCGACCAGCATGTCCCATTCGTGCCGGGTCACGCCGCCATCGGCCAAAGTGCGGGCAATCCCCTGCACACCGGTGCCGCGCGGGATGATCAGCACCGTATCGGTCGCCAGTGGTCCCGGTCCGGCATATCGCTGCCAGCCGATCCATGCCGCCGCGGCCCCCGCCGCGACCAGACCCAAAAACAGCGCCGCTGTCAGCCAGAGCCAACGGCGGCGCTGTTTGGTCGTGTTTTCCGGCTGCCCGCTCACGCGCAGATCAGGACACAGCCTTGAAGACCAGCGAAGCGTTGGTGCCGCCAAAGCCGAAGCTGTTGGACAGGGCGGCGCGCACCTTGCGCTCCCTGGCCTGCTTCGGCACCAGATCGGCACCCTCCGTCCCCTCATCGGGGTTTTCCAGGTTCAAGGTGGGCGGCACGATCTGGTCGCGGATGGACAGGACCGAATAGATCGCCTCCACAGCGCCGGCTGCACCCAGCAGATGGCCGATGGCCGACTTGGTCGATGACATGGAAGCGCCGGCCAGATCACCGCCGAACAGGCGCTTCACGGCGCCCAGTTCGATCAGGTCGCCCAGCGGGGTGGAGGTGCCGTGGGCATTGATGTAGTCCACATCACCCGGGTTCAGGCCGGCCCGCTTCATGGCCATGCGCATGGACCGGAAGCCGCCATTGCCATCCTCCGACGGGGAGGTGATGTGGTAGGCATCGCCGGAAAGGCCATAGCCGACAACTTCGGCATAGATCTTGGCACCGCGCGCCTTGGCGTGCTCCAGTTCCTCCAGCACGACAACGCCGGCGCCCTCGCCCATGACGAAGCCATCGCGACCCTTGTCGTAAGGGCGGCTGGCCTGTTCGGGCGTATCGTTGAAGCCCGTGGACAGCGCGCGGGCCGCGGCGAAGCCGGCGATACCCAGGCGGCTGCAGGCGCCCTCCGCCCCACCCGCGATCATCACGTCGGCATCATCCAGCGCGATCATGCGCGCGGCGTCGCCGATGGAATGGGCCCCCGTGGAGCAGGCGGTCACCACGGCGTGGTTCGGACCCTTGTAGCCGTGATTGATGGAAATATGGCCCGACGCCAGATTGATCAGGCAGGACGGGATGAAGAAGGGCGAGACGCGGCGCGGCCCCTTCTCGGCCAGCACCAGCGATGTCTCGTAGATGCCGGGCAGACCGCCGATGCCGGAGCCCACGGAAACGCCCGTGCGCTCGAATTCCTCGTCGTTGGATGGCTTCCAGCCGCTGTCCTTGATGGCTTCATCGGCCGCCGCGATGGCGAACATGATGAAGTCGTCCATCTTCTTCTGTTCCTTGGGCGGAATGAAGAGATCGAGGTTCAGCGTTCCATCGCTGCCATCGCCACGCGGCACCTGGCCCGCGATCTTGCAGGGAAGATCGGAGACGTCGAAGCCCTGGATGGTACGGATGCCGGACTGACCCTTGATCAGGCGGTCCCAGTTGGTTTGCACCCCAACCCCGAGCGGGGTCACGAGACCAAGACCGGTGATGACGACGCGGCGCATGTATCCGACCTGCAAAAGTGGAAACGGAAAGGGGCATCGGCCAGCGACCGGCCCAACAGGAAATGGGGATCGGCAATCGGCATTGCCAGACCCGGGGACGGCGGCAAGCCGGCCCCGGGCCCATCACCCACCCTTGGAAATCAGCTCTTGGAGCTGATGAAGTCGATGGCGTCCTTGACGGTCAGGATCTTCTCGGCGGCGTCGTCCGGAATCTCGATGCCGAACTCTTCCTCGAACGCCATGACCAGTTCGACGGTGTCCAGGCTGTCAGCGCCCAGATCGTCGATGAAGCTGGCGGTATCGGTGACCTTGGCCTCTTCGACGCCCAGGTGCTCGACAACGATCTTCTTCACGCGTTCAGCAACATCGCTCATTTATTTGACCTTTCAGGATCTTCCGGTGGGACCAGCCCAGGGCTGGTTGTTTAGGGCTCTTGCGGGGTCCAGAACAAGCGGATTCCTTGGCCCGGCCCCCGCGATGCCGGTCAGGAAAGCGTCGTCACTTAACATGAACCGCGCGCCCTGACCAGCACTCAGCAAGCATCGACGCCGGCGACCCCGCACAAGGGGGCGCGCTGGGCCTGCATCAGATCATGGCCATGCCGCCATTCACATGCAGCGTCTGACCCGTGACATAGGCCGCCTCGTTGGAAGCCAGATAGAGGACGGCGGCGGCAATATCGTCGGGCGTGCCCAGTCGGCCGGCGGGAATGCGGCTGTTCATCGCCTCCTTCTGCGCGTCGTTCAGAACGTCGGTCATGGCCGTGGCAATCATGCCGGGCGCCACGGCGTTCACCGTGATGCCCCGCGTCGCCACCTCCTGGGCCAGCGCCTTCGACATGCCGATCATGCCGGCCTTGCTGGCCGCATAATTGACCTGTCCGGGATTGCCCGTGACACCCACGACGGAGGTAATGCCGATGATACGGCCCCAGCGGCGCTTCATCATGCCCTTCACGGCGGCGCGCGCCAGACGGAAACCGGCCGTCAGGTTGACATTGATGACACTGTCCCAATCCTCGTCCTTCATGCGCAGGATCAGGCCATCGCGCGTCAGGCCGGCATTGTTGACCAGGATGTCCACCGTGCCGCCCAGCGCGGCCTCGGCCTTCTTGAAGAGATCCTCCACCTGTGCCGGATCGGACAGGTTGGCGGGGACGACGACAGCGCGCTCGCCCAGGTCGGCGGCCAGCGCTTCCAGCGCTTCCACCTTCGTGCCGTGCAGCGCGACCTTCGCACCTCTGGCATGCAGCGTGCGGGCGATGGCGGCGCCGATGCCGCCCGATGCACCCGTGACGAGGGCCGTCTTGCCGGACAGGTCGAACATGGTAACCTCCCAAAAAAGAAAGCGGATCAGCCCAGGGTGAACGCATCGATATCGGCGGGCCCGCCGATGGAACTGGCCACCAGTTCCTTGTCGATCCGCTTGGCCAGGCCTGCCAGCACCTTGCCGGCCCCCAGCTCCACCAGTTCGGTCACACCCTGCCCTTTCATATAGAGCACGCTTTCCCGCCAGCGGACGGCGCCGGTCACCTGCTCCACCAGCAGGCGGCGGATCATGTCCGGGTCCGTCACGGCAGTGGCCGTGACATTGGCGACCAGCGGGGCCGCCGGCGACCGGATGACGGTGCCGGCCAGCGCCGCGGCCATGGCGTCGGCTGCCGGCTGCATCAGGGGACAATGGAAGGGGGCGGACACGGGAAGCAGCATGGCGCGCTTGAACCCGCGCTCGGCCGCGATCCTGATGGCGCGCTCCACCGCCTCCTTATGCCCGGAGACGACCACCTGGCCAGGGGCGTTGTCATTGGCCGCCGTGCAGACCTGGCCCTGCGCCGCTTCCGCCGCGATCTCGCGTGCGGCTTCCAGATCGGCGCCAAGGATGGCCGCCATGGCGCCCATGCCGACAGGAACCGCCTTCTGCATGGACTGGCCACGCAGCTTCAGCAGGCGCGCGGTGTCGGAAAGGCTGATGGCGCCAGCCGCGCACAGCGCGGAATATTCACCCAGGCTGTGGCCGGCCACGAAGGCGGCCCCCGACAGGTCCAGTCCCTTCTCGGCCTGAAGCACACGAGTCACGGCGACCGAAACCGCCATCAGGGCCGGCTGGGCGTTCTCCGTCAGGGTCAGTTCATCACCCGGCCCCTCGAACATCAGGGCGGAGAGCTTCTGGCCCAGGGCCTCATCCACTTCGGCGAAGGTGTCGCGTGCTATGGCGAACCGCTCGGCCAGTTCGCGGCCCATGCCGACGGCCTGGCTGCCCTGGCCGGGAAAGACGAAAGCGCGGGTCATGGTGGTTCCTGCAATATGTCCGGTGCGGCCTTGATACAGCGACGGGTGGCCCTGTCAAGTCACCGTGCCCGCCGGGAGGGGCCGCAAAGCCTTGTGACGCGGACGTAAGCCCGTATATTCCGGCCCGGTGCCCATGCGTGGAACCATCGGCGCCCATGCGACCGGCCCGCGCCGCCGCCCCTTGCGCGGCGCGGGACAGTCTGTATAGTGCGCGGCTTCCGAAACCCCGCCGGCGCTTTGCCAAGGTGCCGGCTAGGACCGTGCGGCTGGCCCCCTCCCCTTCAAACCGGGATCGGGACGCAGCGACGGACCATCAATAGCCATGGGGAATTTTATGGCGCTTTATGAAACCATCCTGATCTGCCGGCAGGATATTTCCTCCACGCAGGTCGAGAGCCTGACCGAAACCTTCAGCAACATCCTGAAGGAACAGGGCGGCTCGGTCGTCAAGACCGAACAGTGGGGTCTGAAGACCCTGACCTACCGGATCAAGAAGAACCGCAAGGGTCACTATGTCTATCTCGGCCTGGACGCGCCCGCCGCGGCCGTTGCCGAGATGGAACGCAACATGTCCATCAACGAGGACGTGCTGCGCTACATGACCGTCAAGGTCGAGAAGATCGACGAAGGCCAGACCGCCATGCTCGCCAACAAGGGCGAACGTGCCGAGCGCGGCCCCCGCGGTGGCTTCGGCGACCGTGGCCCCCGTCGTGAATTCGGTGACCGCGGCCCGCGCGAGGGCGGCTTCAGCCGTGGCCCGCGTCGTGAGGCCGCTTCGGAAGGTGAAGGAGACCGCGCATGAGCACCGAACGTCCCCAGGGCGCGTCCACGGGTGGCGCTCCCCGCTCCGGTGGCGGTGGCCGCCGGCCGTTCTTCCGTCGCCGGAAGACCTGCCCGTTCTCCGGCCCCAACGCGCCGGCGATCGATTACAAGGACATCAAGCTGCTGTCCCGCTTCATCTCGGAACGCGGCAAGATCGTTCCGTCCCGTATCACCGCCGTTTCGGCGAAGAAGCAGCGTGAGCTGGCCCGTGCGATCAAGCGCGCCCGCTTCCTGGCTCTTCTGCCTTACGTCGTGAAGTAAGCGAACCGGGAGAAAAGACATGGACGTCATTCTGCTGGAACGCGTCGAGAAGCTGGGTGTGCTGGGCCAGGTGGTCAAGGTGAAGCCGGGCTATGCCCGCAATTACCTGCTGCCGAAGAAGAAGGCCCTGCGCGCCACCAAGGAAAACCTGGCCTATTTCGAGACCCAGAAGGCGCAGATCGAAGCGCGCAATCTGGAGCTGAAGAAGGAAGCCGAGGTCGTGGCGACCAAGGTCGACGGCATCGCCGTCGTCGTGGTCCGTCAGGCTGCCGAGTCCGGCGTCCTGTACGGTTCCGTCTCCTCGCGCGATATCGCCGAGGCCGTGACGGCGGCCGGCACCACGATCGCCCGCGGCCAGGTGGCCATCGCCGAGCCGATCAAGACCCTGGGCCTGTTCAAGGTCCGCGTCGTTCTGCATCCGGAAGTGTCCGTGACCGTGACGGTCAACGTGGCCCGTTCGGTTGAAGAAGCCGCGGTCCAGGCCCAGCGTGGCGGCATGGTCGTTGGCCGCGACGACGAGGACGAGGACGAGGCGACCGAAGAGGTCGAAGCCACCGAGGAGACCGAGGCCTGACAGGTCCCGGTGCCGGATGGAAACATCCGGCTTCCCCGATTGGGTGAAAAAGGGCGTTCCCTGCATGGGGGCGCCCTTTTTTACATTCAAGAACCTTCCCTGTGACATTAACCATGACTACATTTCCAGGACGTTTCAGCGGCCTGGGGATGTACCGACATGCTGTTGTTCCGTCTGCTTTCCTCACTGGTCCGGCACGGACGCCTCTGCCTGATCGATGCACGCGGCGGGCGCCATTATTACGGCACCGCAACGGATGAGGAGGCGCCCGTCACCGTGCGGGTGACCGATCCGGCGCTTCATTGGAAACTGGGGCTGCATCCCGGCCTATACGCAGGCGAGGCCTATATGGACGGCACCCTGCAGATGGTCGAGGGCAGCCTGTATGATTTCATCAGCCTGATCACACGCAATGCGGGGCTGGGTCACCTGAGCCCGACGAGCGCGTTTGTCCAGCGCTTCGGCGTCGGCGTGCAACGCTTCATCCAGCAGCGCAACCCGCTGGACCGGTCGCGCCGGAACGTCGCCCATCATTACGACCTGTCCCGTCAATTCTATGACCTGTTCCTGGACGCCGACAGGCAATATTCGTGTGCCTATTTCCCAAAGCCGGGCCTGACACTGGAACAGGCGCAGGAGGCCAAGAAGCGGCACATCGCATCCAAGCTGCTGTTGCAACCGGGGTGCCACGTGCTGGATATCGGCTGCGGCTGGGGCGGCATGGCGCTGACCCTGGCGCAGATGGCGGATGTGAGGGTAACTGGCATCACGCTTTCCAAGGAACAACTGGCCGTGGCCCGGGAGCGGGCCGCCGCGGCCGGCCTGGATGACCGGGTGAATTTCGAGCTGTGCGATTACCGCGAATTGCCCGGCCGGTTCGACCGCATCGTCAGCGTCGGCATGTTCGAGCATGTCGGCGTGCCGCAATATCCCCTGTTCTTTGAACGGGTGCGCGACCTGCTGGCCGATGACGGCGTGGCCCTGCTGCATTCCATCGGACGGATGGAAGGGCCCGGCACCACCAATCCCTGGATCCGCAAATACATCTTCCCCGGCGGTTATTCACCTGCCCTGTCGGAGGTGACGCCCGCGATCGAGCAGGCTGGCCTGTGGCTGACGGATGCCGAGATCTGGCGGTTGCATTATGCGGAAACGCTGCGCCATTGGCGTGAACGGTTCCTGGCCAACCGGGAGAAGGCCAAGGCGCTTTATGATGAGCGTTTCTGCCGCATGTGGGAATTCTACCTCGTCGGGTCGGAATGCGCCTTCCGCCATCAGGGGCATCTGGTGTTCCAGTTGCAGATGGCCCGGCAGGTCGATGCCGTACCTTTGTCACGCGATTACATGATCGACGCTGAACGGCAGCGGCCGGCGGGGCGCAAGACGCGCGCTGCCTGATTTATCCACAGGATATCCCCCGATCCATCCCCGCCTTTTCAAGTCAGCCCCCGCGCGATGGCGTAACGCTGTCGGCGGGGGCCTGCTAAACTGGCGCCATCATGGATGCCAAGCTGATCGACCCCGCCGCTTTCGCCGGTGCCACCCCCGTTGCCTATCGCACGCCGCCGCACAATGAAGAGGCGGAGCAGACGGTGCTGGGCGCCATCCTGGTCAATAACCGGGCCTTCGAGAAGGTCGGCGAGTTTCTGCGGGCTGAACATTTCTTCGATCCCGCGAACCAGAAAATCTTCCAGGCCATCGCCAAGATGGTCGACCGGGGCCAGGTGGCCAACCCGATCACCCTGAAGGCCTATTTCGAGCAGGATCGCGACCTGTCGGATATCGGCGGTCCGGAATATCTGGCCCGACTGGCCGCCGCCATCGTCACGGTCCATAATCTGGAGGATTATGGGCGCGTCATTCATGACGCCTATCTGCGCCGGCAATTGATCGAAGTCGGCGAGGATATGGTCAACCATGCCTACAAGCATGACCTGGACATCGGCGCCAACGACCAGATCGAGGATGCCGAAAAGAAACTGTTCGAGCTGGCTGCCACAGGCGACATCAAGGGTGATTTCATCCCCTTCGACCGGGCACTGACGGCAGCCATCCAGACGGCAGAGGCGGCTTTCCGCCGATCCAGCCACGTCACGGGCGTCACCTCGGGCCTGCGCGACCTGGATACCAAGCTGGGCGGTCTGCACCCCAGCGACCTGCTGATCCTGGCCGGCCGCCCGTCCATGGGCAAGACGGCGCTGGCCACCAACATCGCCTTCAATGCCGCCAAGGCCTACATGCTGTCGGGCGGCAAGGAAGGGGCGCCCGTCGGCTTCTTCTCGCTGGAAATGTCGGCGGAACAGTTGGCCCTGCGTATCCTGGCCGATCAGGCCGAAGTGTCGGGCGACAAGATCCGCCGTGGCGAGATTTCCGCCACGGACTTTCCGAAATTCGTGGAAGCCAGCCAATACCTGTCCAAGGTGCCCTTCCATGTGGATGACACACCGGCCCTGACCATCTCCGCCGTGCGTACACGCGCCCGCCGGTTGAAGCGCACCCATGGGCTGGGCCTGATCGTGGTCGATTATCTCCAGCTTCTGCGCGGCGGCGGGTCCGGGCGCGGCGAACAGAACCGCGTGCAGGAGATTTCGGAAATCACGCGCGGCCTGAAGGCCATTGCCAAGGAACTGGACCTGC
The DNA here is from genome assembly GCF_048066175.1 of Niveispirillum fermenti. Taxonomy (GTDB): domain Bacteria; phylum Pseudomonadota; class Alphaproteobacteria; order Azospirillales; family Azospirillaceae; genus Niveispirillum; species Niveispirillum fermenti. Next base: position 258,004 of record NZ_JBLTXA010000001.1, read on the forward strand.
CCGTCATCGCGCTGTCGCAGCTTTCCCGCTCGGTGGAAAGCCGCGAGGACAAGCGGCCCCAGCTTTCCGACCTGCGCGAATCCGGCTCCATCGAGCAGGATGCCGACGTTGTGATGTTCGTCTTCCGCGAGCAATATTATCTGGAACGCGCCGAACCGGGTCGACGGCCCGACGAATCGGAAGACAAATATAATGACCGTTACCAGCAATGGCAGGAGCGGCTGGCGCAGGTTCATAATACGGCCGATGTCATCATCGGCAAGCAGCGCCATGGGCCGGTCGGCACCGTGCGCCTCTATTTCGACGGCAATTATACGCGCTTCGGCGATCTGGATACCCAACACGGCGGATCATATGACGAATGATCTGGCGGGGCTGTTGCAAAGCCCCGAGGCGGCGCGTGTCGGCGCCGTCCTGATCATCGATCTGGCCGCGCTGGTTTCAAACTGGCGCGACCTGGCGGCCCGCGTGGCACCGGCCGAGTGCGCCGCCGTCGTAAAGGCCAATGGCTACGGGCTGGGTGACATTGCTGTGGCCAGGGCCCTTTGGCAGGCCGGTGCCCGCAGCTTCTTCGTGGCCGATATCGAAGCGGGCCTGCGCATTCGCCGCGCCTTGCCCGATGCCCGCGTCATCATCCTGCATGGTGTTCCCGCCGGCACGGAGGACGAAGTGGCCGGCCAGCGCCTGACGCCCGTGCTGAGCAGCCTGGGCGAGATCGCCCGCTGGTCGGGCCATGCCCACCGGCTGGGCGACCGGCTGCCCGCGATTATTCATATCGATACCGGAATGAATCGCCTGGGCCTACCATCCGATGAATTGGAACGGTTGTGCAATGATCCTGATCGGCACTTGTCAGGGCTGGATTTGAACGGGTGGATGAGTCATCTCGCCTGCGCCGATGATCCCCGCCACCCATTGACGCCCGAACAATTGCGTCGGGTGCATGCCGCGCTGGCCCGCCTGCCCTCGGCACCGGTCAGCCTGGCCAACTCGGCCGGCATATTTCATGGCGCCGATTACCATTTCGATCTGGTTCGGCCCGGCATCGCGCTTTACGGCGCCAATCCGGCCCCCTGGCTGGCCAACCCGATGCGGCCTGTGATCCGGCTGCTGGCCCGTATTCTCCAGGTTCGCGCGGTCGCCCCGCCCATGACGGTCGGCTATGACGCAACCCATCATGTCGATCGCCCGAGCAAGGTCGCGGCACTGGGGATGGGTTATGCCGATGGCTACCCCTGGTCGCTGGCCGGCAAGGGCACGGCCAGCATTGCCGGCCATGCCGCGCCGCTGGTGGCGCGGGTGTCCATGGATCTGTTGACCGCCGATGTCAGCGCTGTGCCAGACCATCTGCTGCAAGTCGGGGGCTGGGCCGACATTATCGGCCCTCATCGGGACGTGGACCAGGTGGCGCGAGAGGCCGGCACCATCGGGTATGAGATATTGACCCGGCTGGGCCAACGCTATCACCGGATCTATCTCGGGGGCGCCAGCGTTTGAGATACCGGTAACCGGCTGTGATCACCGGGACTTGATATGAGGCGGTTTCACTGCGGCTTGGCGAACCATTCGACAATGGCCGGCATCCGCCTTTCAAACCCGCCCGGAATGAACAGGTTCAGCAGACCGGCCCGGTCCGCCCCCGGATTGCGGAAATCATGATCGACACCGGGAGGGATGCGAATGAAGGAGCCCGCCGCGAAGGATCGCCATTCAGTCCCGATCAGGATTTCCGGTGTACCGGCCAGAATATAGAAGATTTCATCATTGTCCGCATGCGCATGGGCGCCGATTTCCCGCTGACCCGGTTCCAGCCACCATTGCGAGATGGAATAGCCGGCCGCCGTTTCCGCCTCGTCCGCCAGGAAGATCGCCGTCAACCCGTCGCCCAGGGCGTAATGCCGGCCGCCGCCCGGCGGAAGGGCGATAATGTCGTGTCGCGGTTCGCTCATGCCCCCGTTTCCTCGTTCCAGCGGCGCTGCATCTCTTCCGGACTGACCTGTTCGATGGTCTGCGACAGCATCCAGCGATGGCCGAACGGGTCCATGACCATGGCACTGCGCTCCCCGAAGCTTTGATTTGCCGCCGGGCGGATGATGATGGCCCCTGCCGCCGCGGCGCGCGCCAGATCCTCATCCACGGCCGTCGTGGACAGGTACAATGTCACCGGTGTGCCGCCGATCGTGTCGGGGCTGAGTGCGCCGAAATCCGGATATTCGTCGGACATCATCACCACGCTTTCACCCAGCCGCAGTTCCGCATGACCGATCCGGCCGTCCATCGGGTCGGTCATGCGGAAAATCTCCACCGCCCCGAAGGCCTGGATATAGAATTCGATGGCCGCAGCCGCATTCTTCACGGTGAAATAGGGCATCACGCCCGTGACGCTGGACATTTCGCACCCCTTGTCATCAGATTTCAATTACGAAACGTTTCGTTTCGTAATGAGTCAATGGGGAACGAAATGAAACCGCGCGGGCGTCCGCCCAGCCCGGCCGCCAGGGAAAAGGCCTTGTCGGCGGCGCACGGAATATTGATGGAGGAAGGGTTCGGCCGCCTGACCGTGGAGGCAGTGGCGGCCCGGTCGGGCGTGGGCAAGGCCACCATCTATCGCAACTGGACCAACGCTTGCGAACTGGCCATGGCTGCATTGATCGATGGGGCACCCGTCGAGGCGACAGCCATGGAGCCCGGTTTCAAGGCCGCATTGACGGCGCAGATGCGAGCCCTGGTGAAGGCCTTTGCCACCACACGCGGACGGCAGATCGCCATGACACTGGCCGCCGCCGACCCGGAAAGCGAGATGACACGCGCTTTCCGGAACCGCGTAATCCTGTCCAGCCGGGAGGCGGGCCGCGCGCTGGTGCAGGATGCCGTAAGACGCGGTGAAATCGGCCCGCCTGTCGAGATCGAGATCCTGCTGGACATGATCTACGGCCCCGTCTTCTATCGCATCCTGGCCGGGCATCAGCCGCTGACCGCCGGCTTCGCCGAAGGGCTGGCGGAAAACGCCGTCACGATCCTGAAGGCGCCGGGTGGGGTCACGCCGTGATCGAGATATTGGCCTCCGACACCTGAACGGCGATGGTCAGCGTTTCGGTATAGGTGCTGGTATAGGTCATCTCCATCACCGACCCGGCCGCCATGCCGGCCGCGTCCGATGATGCCCCGCCGGGGTCCATCGCCTCCAGCGCGCCGTTCAACCGTTCAAGCGTCTCTCCGGCAGCGGCCAGATCGTCGCGCGAGGCCTTGAGGCTTTCCTCCAGTTCCCGCTGCTCCTCCTCGCTCATCCACAAGGTATTGTCCTTGCTGGCTTCTGCCTGGGTCAGCAGCGTGCGGGCCCGGCCCGCGATGTCGCGAACCTCCTGCACATAGGCGCGGGCATAGGAAACCGGGACACCCCCTGGTGTCATGCCGGGCTGCGCTTCCACGGGTTTGGCGGGATCGGGTTCTCCCCGCGCGATGGCGGCTGCACGTTCAGCAGGATCGACATCGCGGCCTTCCACCAATGCCTTCGCCTCGTCCGAGAGCTTGCGGGTCATGCCCGAGGCTTCGCGCGCCACATTGGCCAGCTTGCGCACATCGCCCTTGGCGGCGGCCTGCCGCGCCTCCTGCTCCAACTCCCCCATACGGCGCTTGGATTGCGTCAGCTTCTCATTGGCGGCCTTGCGGTCGATCTCCGACCGGGCCTGATCCAGGAACTTGCCCAGTTCCTCCACCCGCGCCAGCGACTTGGCCGCGTCGTTGAAGGAGCCGCCCAGACCAAGGTCCATCAGGCGCTTATAGATATCTTCCTGTGACCGGCCGGTGGTCGGCGTGTCCTTGGATGCCTTGAACCGCTCCTCAACCGCCTTGTCCACATGGCGATCGATCGCCGTCTTCATCGCTTTCGCGTTGGCGGCACTGAAGAGCGAGTTCGCGTTTAGCGAAATCATGGGCTCCCCCAAAAGGCGATCATTTTGATCTACCCTCAAACTACCCTGTTCGCGTCAAACGGGCAAGAAGCCTGAATACGGTCTTTCGTGATAGCATATGAAAAGCAAAACCGCCCGGCGGAAGAACCCGCCGGGCGGTCTGCTTGACAACCAAGAAGCCGTCGGACGGCTCAGTTCTTGGACTTGTCCACCAACTGATTGGCGGCGATCCAGGGCATCATGGCGCGCAGCTTGCCACCCACTTCCTCGATCGGATGCTCGGCCTGGCGGCGGCGGGTCGCCTTGAAGGACGGGGTGCCGGCCTTGTTCTCCAGCATCCAGTCGCGCACGAAGCGGCCGGACTGGATGTCTTCCAGCACGCGCTTCATTTCGGCCTTGGTCTCGTCCGTCACGATGCGCGGACCGGTGACGTAATCACCATATTCGGCCGTGTTGGAGATGGAATAGCGCATATTGGCGATGCCACCTTCGTAGATCAGGTCCACGATCAGCTTCACTTCGTGCAGGCACTCGAAATAGGCCATCTCCGGGGCATAGCCGGCCTCGACCAGCGTCTCGAAACCGGTCTGGATCAGCTTGGTCAGGCCGCCGCACAGCACGGCCTGCTCACCGAACAGGTCGGTCTCGCACTCTTCCTTGAAGGTGGTCTCGATGATGCCCGAACGGCCACCGCCGACGGCCGACGCATAGGACAGGGCGACGTCCAGGGCGTTGCCGGAAGCGTTCTGATGCACGGCCACCAGGCAGGGAACGCCGCCGCCCTTCTTGTATTCGCCGCGCACGGTGTGCCCGGGGCCCTTGGGCGCGATCATGAACACATCCGTGTCGGGACGCGGCTCGATCAGGCGGAAATGCACGTTCAGGCCATGGGCGAAGGCAATGGCGGAACCCTGCTTCAGGTTCGGGCCGATCTCGTTATTGTACAGGTCGGCCTGATGCTCGTCCGGCGTCAGGATCATGATGACGTCGGCGGATGCAGCGGCCTCCGCCGGGGTCACGCAGGTGAAGCCGGCGGCTTCGGCCTTGGCGCGGGTCGGCGAGTTCGCCTTCAGCGCGATGATCACGTCCGTCACACCGCTGTCGCGCAGATTCTGGGCGTGGGCATGGCCCTGGCTGCCATAGCCGACGATGGCCACCTTCTTGCCCTTGATCAGGTTGACGTCGGCGTCGCGATCGTAATAGACGCGCATGGGAATGTTCCTTCGTTCTGCTCTGCTGTTGCTCTGTCCGTCCCCGGCGCGGGGTACGGCATCGGGTTGAAAAGGCGCGTCCCGGCCCTGCCGGGACAGGTCCCTTAAAGGGTGGCCGTACCGCGCGACAGGGCGGCAGCCCCCGTGCGGCTGATATCGATCTCACCCAATTGCTTCATCAGGTCGATGAACCGGTCCAGGTCCTCCGCGGCACCGGTAATCTCGAACACGAAGCTGCTGATCGTGGCATCGACGACACGGGCCTTGAACACATCGGCGATGCGCAGGCTTTCCACCCGCCGCTCACCATTGGCCACGACCTTGACCAGGGCCATCTCCCGCTCGATGAACGGGCCTTCCAGCGTCAGGTCCTTGACCTTGTGGACGGGAACCAGGCGATCGAGCTGCACCTTGATCTGTTCGATGATCATCGGCGTACCGGAGGTGACGACGGTGATGCGCGACAGGTTGTCGCCCGTATCGATCTCCGCCACCGTCAGGCTCTCGATATTGTAGCCGCGGCCGGAAAACAGGCCGATGACCCGGGCCAGCACGCCCGGCTCGTTATCCACCAGCACGGAGATGGTGTGGCGGCGGATATTGGACTCTTGGATTGTCACGGGGAAAGGCTCCCAGCTTCTTTGTTCTTCAGGGGCGGAGGATCGGCGGACGAGGGGGCCGGCTTATACCAGTACCATCCCCTCCTCCGGCGTGGCCTCGGCCACCTTGTCCTCCGGCCCCAGCAGGATCTCGTTATGCGCCTTGCCACCCGGGATCATGGGGAAGCAGTTTTCCTTCTGGTCCACGCACATGTCCACGATGACGGCGCGGGGCGTGGCGATCATCTCGGCAATGACGTCATCGACCTCGCTCACCTTCGTGGCGCGCAGGCCCACGCCGCCAAAGGCATCGGCCAGCTTCACGAAATCCGGCAGCGCTTCGGAATAGCTTTCCGAGTAGCGCGAGCCATGCAGCAATTCCTGCCACTGCCGGACCATGCCCATCCACTGGTTGTTCAGGATGAACACCTTGACCGGCAGGCGATATTGCAGGGCCGTCGACATTTCCTGGATATTCATCTGGATCGACGCCTCCCCGGCCACGTCGATGCAAAGCGCCTTGGGATTGGCGATCTGCGCCCCGATTGCAGCCGGCAGGCCGTAACCCATGGTGCCCAGCCCGCCCGAGGTCAGCCAGCGGTTCGGCTTGTTGAACGGCAGGAACTGTGCCGCCCACATCTGATGCTGCCCGACCTCTGTGGAGATGAACACATCATCGCGGCCAGCAATGGCGGCACGCAGCCGTTCCAGCGCGAATTGCGGCTTGATGACCTTGTCCGTCTTCTCGTACCGCAGGCAGTCACGGGCGCGCCAGACGCCGATCTGGTCCCACCATTCCTTCAATGCCGCCTGGTCGGCCCGCTTGTTGCGCGCCTTCCAGATGCGGATCATGTCTTCCAGCACGTAAGCCGCATCGCCGACGATGGGCAGATCGACGCGAACATTCTTGTTGATGTTCGACGGATCGATATCGATATGGATCTTCTTGGAATTCGGGCTGAACTCGCTGATCTTGCCCGTGACCCGGTCATCGAACCGCGCACCGACGCAGACCATCAGGTCACAGCCATGCATGGCCAGATTGGCCTCGTAGGTGCCGTGCATGCCCAGCATGCCCAGCCATTGCTGATCATGGGCCGGATAGGCACCCAGACCCATCAGGGTGGTGGTGCAGGGATAGCCCGTCATGCGGACAAGCTGTGTCAGCAACTGGCTGGCCACGGGGCCGGAATTGATGACGCCGCCACCGACATAGAAGATGGGACGCTTGGCATTGGCCAGCAGTTCCACCGCCTCCTCGACCTTGTTCAGGTCGGGCTTCACCTGGGGGCGATAGGATTTCGGCTGGCTTTCGCCCGGCGTGCGATAGGTGCCCTCGGCGAACTGCACATCCTTGGGAATGTCGATGACGACGGGACCCGGACGGCCGTTCTTGGCCACATAGAACGCCTCGTGCAGCGTCCGGGCCAGATTGTTGACATCCTTGACCAGGTAATTGTGCTTGGTCGCGGGCCGGGTGATGCCGGTCGTGTCGCATTCCTGGAACGCATCATTGCCGATCAGATGCGTCGGCACCTGCCCCGTCAGGCAGACGATCGGGATGCTGTCCATCAGTGCATCGACCAGACCGGTGACGGCGTTGGTGGCACCGGGGCCGGACGTGACCAGCACGACGCCGACCTTGCCGGACGAACGCGCATAGCCTTCCGCCGCATGGACGGCGGCCTGTTCGTGGCGAACCAGGATGTGCTTGATCTGGTTCTGCTTGAACAGCGCATCATAGATGGGTAGTACCGCGCCGCCCGGATATCCGAAGATCGTGTCTACACCCTGGTCCCGAAGGGCCTTGATGACGATTTCCGCACCGGAGAGGCTGGTTCCCGAAGACATGATATGCGCTTTCAAACAGTTCCAACTGGGTTGAAAAACGCCGCCTTTCGCAGGGGCGAAGGGCGACGTGGCGGCACACTAGATGGAACCGGAAAGGTGGTCAACCCATTTTAGTAATGTTCTTAGTCATGTCAGCCATGATACGGTCATAAAATTTCGTGAACGCTGTTCCAGATGCAAGTTCCATCGCATCCAACCGCAGTGCGGCAGGCATTTGATTGCGAAACCAGGTCATCTGGCGCTTGGCATAGTTGCGGGTCAGTTGCTGGGCGGTGGCGGTTGCCGTGGCCCGGTCCATCCGCCCTTCGATCAGCGCCGCGATTTCCGGCACGCCCAGCGCCTTCATGGCCGGCAGGGCGGGGTCCAGCTTCTGCCCCAGCAGCGCCGCCACCTCCTGCTCCGCGCCCTGTTCCAGCATAGCCAGGAAACGCCGATCGCACCGGGCGTAAAGCACGGCACGCGGCGGCTCAACGACAAGGGTGGTGAAGGAGAGATGTGCCGGCACGTCGCGCGGCGGGTCGGCCTGCCAGGCGCTGATCGGCCGGCCCGTAGCCTGCATCACCTCCCAGGCGCGGATCAGACGCTGGCTGTCGGTGGGATGCAGGCGGGCGGCCGTGACGGGATCGATCGAGGCCAATCGCGCGTGCAGGGCGGGGCTGCCGATCGCTGCCTGCAGGTCCATGGCCGCCTGCCGCACATCCGCCGGAATATCGGGAATGTCGGACAGGCCCTGCATCAGCGACCGCAGATAAAGCCCGGTCCCGCCCACCACGATGGGCAGCCGGCCCGCCGCATGTGCGGCATCGATCTCGGCCAGGGCCCGCTGGCGCCAGCGGGCGGCGCTCATCCGCATCGAAGCCGGGACGATCCCGTAAAGCGCATGCGGCGCCGCCGCCTCGTCCGCCGGCGACGGGCGGGCAGTGATGACACGCAGGTCAGCATATACCTGCATGCTGTCGGCATTGATCACCACACCGTCCGCACGGTCCGCCAGGGCCAGGGCCAGCCCCGATTTGCCCGACGCGGTCGGCCCGCCAACCACCAGCACGGGGTGCTGCGGCGGGTGGGTGGGTCCAGGGTCTGCTGCCATCGGCGCCACGGCGTCGGCCTTTTTGAAGAAATATGGAAAGGAAGATCAGGTATCTGGTAGCCGCCGCAGGGGCTGCTTGTCATGGGCTTATCACGGCGGGGCCAGGAAATTTCCACCCTGCCGCCATGATTGGGGTGTTCCATAAGGAGATTGGCGGTACAAGGTGACCGTCCATGCCCGTCGATGGGGCCGGCCACGGGACAGGGAGTTCGCGTCATGCGTGATCTGCGGATCGATTTCTTCCGGGGCCTCGCCCTTTGCGCGATCTTCCTCAACCATATCCCGGGACCGGCCACGGCCCTGACCTGGCGGCATTACGGTTTCTCCGATGCGGCGGATGCCTTCGTCTTCCTGGCGGGATTCAGTGCGGCGCTGGCCTGGGGCGCCGGGTTCCGCGGCGAACGGGACACCGCCCGGGCCAAGGGAAGCGCCCTGCGCCGTGCCCTGCACCTCTACCGGGCCCATCTTCTGCTGGTGGGCGCCATGCTGGTGCTGGTGACGGCGGGCGCCTGGATTTATGCCAATCCCGCGATCAAGGAGATGATGGCCCTGGGCTATCTGGGCAACCATCCGGCAGACGGATGGCTGCGCGTCGCCCTGCTGGTCTATCTGCCCAATCTGGGCGACATCCTGCCCATGTACATTGTCTTCATCAGCATGCTGGCGCTGCTGGGGCCGGTGATGGCCCGCAACCCGCTGCCGACCTTCGTCCTGTCCGCGCTGGTCTGGGCCTGGGGGGGCATGACCGGGATCGCACCGCCCGCCCATCCGGGAGGCTGGTCCTGGTTCTTCAACCCGCTGTGCTGGCAGTTCCTGTTCGTCATCGGCTTCCTGCTGGGCAATCGCGTATCCAGTGGCAAGCCGCTGCCGCATCATCCGCTGCTGATGACGGGCGCCGTCATCATGGTGCTTTACGCGCTGCTGGCCACGACACCCTGGCAGTCGTTTGGCATCGGGCGCGAGTTCCGCGTCTTCGACCCCGATGCGCTGATCCCGCATGGCAAGGCGACGCTGGAGATCGGGCGCCTGCTGCACTTCCTGTCCCTGGCTTATATCGTGTCGTCCCTGATCCGGCCGGATGCCGGCTTCCTGGGGGGGCTGGCCGGACGGCAGTTCTCCATCATGGGCCGGCACAGCCTGCCCGTGTTCGCAGGCGGTGTGCTGCTGTCGGTTCTGTGGACCATCCTGATCGAACAGACGCCCACGACGAACCGCATGGAATGGATGATGGGCCTGTCGGGGCTGCTGATCCTGCGCGCCATCGCCATGGTATGGGAACATGCGGGTCCCGCCGACCGGCCCGCGGCACGCCCGATGCCGGCACCGGCACCGGCGATGCCGGTCGCCGCGACCTGATCATTCCGGATGGCATCCCCTCACGCATGATCGGTTGCCAGCAGACGGCAGGGACGCGATAAGGGCGGCAATCGACCACCCCTGACGGACGGGAAACCCGATGCTGCGCCAAGTCCTGACCCTGATCGCCAATCCCGCCGCACCGGCGCTGGACGACGCCACCGCCAAGGCGGCACGGGCGGCGCTGACCGAACTGGGGGCCGAAACGGCGCCGGCGGACTGGCTGGCACCGTCCCTGGCCTGCGATATCGGGTTCGACGGGCTGAACGAGGATCAGGCGCAGGCCGCCGTTGCCCGCGCCCTGGCGGGCCGCCCCGTGGATATCGTGGCCCAGGCCGTTGAGGGACGGCGCAAGTCCGTACTGGTCGCCGACATGGAATCGACCATCATCCAGCAGGAAATGCTGGATGAGCTGGGCGACCTGATCGGGGCACGCGAACGTATCGCCACCATCACGGCCCGCGCCATGAATGGGGAGATCGGCTTCAAGGGCGCCCTGCGCGAGCGGGTGGCCCTGCTGGCCGGGCTGGATGCCGGCGTGCTGACGCAGATGATCGGCCGCGTCACCTATATGCCGGGGGCCGCCACCCTGATCGCGACGCTGCGCCGGCATGGCGTCTATTGCGCACTGGTGTCGGGCGGGTTCAAGACCTTCACGGCCCACGTGCGTGAAACGCTGGGCTTCGATGAGGATCAGGCCAACGACCTGATCCTTGCGGATGGCAAGCTGGCCGGGACGGTGGTCGAACCCATCCTGGACAAGGATGCCAAGCATCAAGCCCTGATCCGCATCACCGCCGCGCGCCGGGTGCCGGTAGCCGCCAGCATCACCGTCGGCGATGGTGCCAACGACCTGCCCATGCTGATGGCGGCGGGCATCGGCGTGGCCTATCACGCAAAGCCCAGCGTGGCGGCACAGGCCCGCGCCCGCATCGATCATGGTGACTTGACGGCACTGCTTTACATCCAAGGCTACAGGGCTTCGGAAATCACAGTGGCATAAGGTTGCCCGGAACGGCACCATCGGGACAGGTTCATCCAGGATGGAGTGCGCGTCCATGCCGGTCTTTCCCGTTGAAACGCTGCTGCTGTTCCTGACGGCGGCCCTGGCGCTGAATCTGACGCCGGGGCCGGACATGCTGTTCTGTCTGGGCAGCGGCGCCCAGCGAGGCCCCAGGGCCGGGCTGGCCGCCGCGTTGGGCGTGGCGACAGGGGCGATGGCGCATACCGCCGCCGCGGCCTTCGGTCTGGCGGGCCTGCTGATGGCCTCGCCGCTGCTGTTCGAGATTGTGCGCTGGGCGGGTGCGGCCTATCTCCTGTGGCTGGCCTGGAACACGTTCCGCGCCCCACCGCCGGCCGCCGCCGGCACGGCGACCAGCCAGCGCGATATCGGCCGCATCTTCCTGCGCGGGGCCATCACCAACATCCTCAACCCCAAGATCGCCATCTTCTTCCTGGCCTTCCTGCCGCAATTCATCGATCCGGCCCGCGGATCGGTCATCGTGCAAGCCCTGGTGCTGGGCACGCTGCTGAACCTGTCGGGCACCATCGTCAATGCGATGGTGGGGATGGGGGCCGGTGGGGTGGGGCGACGTCTGGCCCGCAACCCCGCAGCCGCCCGCATGCTGAACCGCATCTCCGGCACCGTCTTCCTGGGCATGGCCGTGCGCCTGGGACTGATGAGCCGGACCTGAAGGCGGCCGCCCCTGACACAGGGGGCCCAGGGCATCAGGGTATCTCCAGCACGCCGGAAAGCCCGGCCCGCACACCGGCCCGGTCCGCCTCCGGCCGGTTCTGGCTCAGCTTGGCCTTACCCTCCACCTTGTCCACATGCAGGACCAGCCCGACAATGGCGCGCAGATTTGCGGCAATGAAATCCGCCGGGGCGTCAGCGACCTTCCAGGGCACCTCCCGCCCCATCTCCTGTCGGTCGGTCAGACGGCTGACGATGGCTAACACGGCATCCGGGTCCTCCACCACCTCCAGACGCCCGTGAACATGCACGGTCAGGTAATTCCAGGTTGGCACGACCTTGTGATGGATGGCCTTGCCCAGATACCAGGACGGGCTGACATAGCCGTCACCCCCCTGGAAGAGGGCCAGCGACGGCACGCCCGGATCGAAGCGTCGCCAATGCGGGTTGGCCCGCGCGACATGGCCTGTAAGCCGCAGCCCGTCCGCCCCGCGCTCCCGCAGCAGGGGCAGCAGTGTGGACAGCAATCCGCCATCCCCCAGACTGACCAGCGTAGCCAGCGGCCGGTGGTCGATCAGGTCCAGCGCGGCCTGCATCTCCATCGTGAACGCATCGGGTATATACATCGGCGCGCGCTCCCCGTCTCGTGCCGTCGGACCTCCCCCATTCCTGCCGCAGAACGCAGCGCATCGCATTCATTGACTTGTAACAATGACAAACTTGCATCCGGCCCGTGGCACACGCAGCATCGCGCCACATCGGGGGGGGGGGGAGCTTAATGCCTGATTTTGCTCAAGCGCTGCGTTTCTGGTTCTGGCTGGGCTGCGTCAGCTTCGGCGGGCCGGCGGGGCAGATCGCCCTGATGCAGCAGGAGCTGGTGGAACGGCGGCGCTGGATCGACGGCACGCGGTTTCTGCACGGGCTGAACTTCGCCATGCTGCTGCCGGGACCGGAGGCGCAGCAGCTTGCCACCTATATCGGCTGGCGCCTGCATGGGACCCTGGGCGGGCTGGCTGCCGGCGGGCTGTTCATCCTGCCCGGCGCGCTGGTGCTGCTGGCCCTGTCATGGCTGGCGGCCGAACATGGGGATCTGGCCTGGGTCGGCGCCCTGTTCGACGGGGTGAAGCCCGTCGTGATCGCCATCATCGCGGCTTCCGTCTGGCGGCTGGGCCGGCGCACCTTGCGCGGGATCGCTGCCCTGCTGCTGGCCCTGGCGGCCTTCCTGGCACTCTATCTGGGCCACCTGCCCTTCCCCATCCTGATCGCCCTGGCCGCGCTGCTGGGTTATCTGGCCGCACGAATGGGCCGCGACTGGTTCACCCACCCCGCACATGCCCCCGGACATCCCGACGATGGCGAGGGGCACCTCCCCGACGACCGGCCCCCGTCGCGCGGTTCGCGGCGGCTGGTACGGCTGGCCCTGCTTTTTGCCGTGCTGCTGCTGGTGCCGGTCCTGGGGGTGGTGCTGTTGCTGGGCCGCACGCCCTGGGCCGATATCGCCGACCTGTTCACCACAGCCGCCTTCGTCACGTTCGGCGGCGCCTATGCCGTGTTGCCCTACATCGCCGAGCGCGCCGTGGAACATTATCACTGGCTGACGGCGGCGGACATGCTGAACGGGCTGGCCCTGGCCGAAAGCACGCCGGGCCCGCTGATCCTGGTCACCCAGTATGTCGGCTTCTTCGCGGGCTGGAACCATTCCGGCGGCCTGTCGCCGGGGATGGCCGGGATGATCGCGGCGGGCCTTACCACCTATGTCACCTTCCTGCCCTGCTTCTTCTTCATCTTCGCCGGTGCCCCCTATATCGAGGCGCTGATCCGCAACCGGGCGGCGGCCGGAGCGCTGGCGGCCATCACGGCGGCCGTGGTCGGCGTCATCCTGAACCTGGGCGTGGTGATGGGCGAACAGGTGCTGCTGCCCGGCGGCCAGCCGGACCCGGTGGCATTGATCGTCGCATGTCTGGCGCTGTTCGCGCTGCTGCGCCTGCAGGTCGCCGTGCATTGGCTGGTGCTGGCGGGTGCCGGCTTCGGGCTGGTCCGCATGCTGCTGGTCGCCTGAACCAGGGTCCATGACGACGAAGGGCGCCCCCATGGGGGCGCCCTGGCGGGACGTGGGAAAGACCGATCACGCCGGGCGCGAATCAGACTTCGTCTTCCTCGTCATCATCTTCCTTGACCTCCGGCCCGACATCGACATCGATGGGCACACCGGGGGCATATTTGGACTGGCGGATGGCCAGGGCCGATTTCACATGGCTGACATTGGGGGCCGCCGTCAGCTTCGTGGTCAGGAAACGCTGATAGCTGTCCCAGTCCACCGCCACGACCTTCAGCAGGAAGTCGGTTTCCCCGGCCAGCATGTTGCATTCCCGAACCTCCGGCCAGCTATTGACCAGTGATTCGAAACGCTTCAGATCGCTTTCCGCCTGGGACGACAGGCCGACCTGTGCGAAAACCGTGACATGGAATCCCATGGATTCCGGGTTGATGTCGGCATGGTAACCGCGGATGTAGCCGGCCTCCTCCAGCGCGCGCACACGGCGCAGGCAGGGGGGAGCGGAAATGCCGGCGCGCCGGGCCAGTTCCACATTGGTCATCCGGCCGTCCGCCTGCAGGTCACGCAGGATGCGCCGATCGATTCGGTCGAGTTTGACCCGCCGCATGGTGATTTTTTAACTCCAGGAGTTCATGATTTGAGCAAGGATATTACACGCCCAGCCCCTTCCCGCAAGGGAGAGCCGGATTACGATATAAAATTTCCCAAATCAAGCCCCACAGGTGCGGATGTGACCAGTAAACCCCCAACCTGCTGGGTAGTGTCCGACGGGCGGGCGGGAATCGAAAACCCCTGCCTGGGGCTGGCGGAAGCGCTGGACCTGACACCGGTCGTCAAGCGGGTCCGGCTGCGCACACCGTGGCGGCAGACCACCCCCTATCTGCCGCTGCCCGGCATCGCGGCGGCACTGGCACCCGGATCGGACACGCTGGACACGCCCTGGCCCGACCTTCTGATCAGTTCCGGCCGTCAGGCCGTGGCCCTGTCGATGGCGGCCGGACGCCGCTCGCCCCGTACGGTGCGGGTGCATATCCAGAATCCGGGCGTGCCCTTCGACCGGTTCGATCTTGTCAGCCTTCCAAGCCACGACCGGAAGAAAGCCCCCAACCTGGTGGAAAGCCGCGGCGCCATCCACCGCGTGACGGCAAGGAAACTGGCCAGGGCGGCCGCGGATTTCGCACCGCTGGCAGCCGGGCTGGCCCGCCCCCTGGTGGCGGTGATGATCGGCGGGTCCAACCGGTTCTATACGCTGGACGAAGCGATGATGACCGGCCTGGCCGACCAGTTGGCCACCCTGGTGCGCGACCAGGGGGTGGGCATGATGATCACCACATCCCGCCGGACGGGGGCGGGCAACGAAGCCATCCTGCGCCGGGCCCTTACAGGGCTGCCGGTGTTCCTGTGGGACGGTACGGGACCGAATCCATATTTCGGGATGCTGGCCCTGGCGGACCACCTGATCGTCACGTCCGACAGCGTCGCCATGGTTTCGGAGGCGACCGCCACGGGCAAGCCGGTGCATGTCATCGATCTGGCCGGCAATGCGGAGAAGTTCGACCGGTTCCACGCCATGCTGCGCGCAGACGGGGTGACACGCCCCTTTACGGGGCGGCTGGAGACATGGACGTACACTCCTTTGGACGATACCGCCCGGTTGGCCGCCCGCGTCCGGGAATTGCTGGACGAGCGTCAGGCCGGCAGCGGGGCCGGCTGATCGGCATTGCCGGGGGGCGGGGCGGCCGGGTCGCCCAGCGGACGGACCATCAGCACCCAGTCCAGCCAGCGGCCATGCTTGACACCCAGGCCCGGCACCGATCCGGCCAGCGTGAAGCCCAGGGCGCGATGCAACCCCAGGGAGCCCTGGTTGCTGCCATCCCCGATGACGGCGACCATGCGGCGGTATCCCGCGCGTGTACAATGGTCGATCAACGCCTTCAGCAAGGCCCGTCCCACCCCCATCCCCTGCGCGTCGGGTGCAACATAGATGGAATTCTCCACTGTGAAGCGATAGCCGGGCCGGTCGCGGAAGGCGCTGCCATAGGCATAGCCCAGCACCCGCCCCGCCTGTTCGGCCACCAGATAGGGATAGCCGCCGGTCTGCACGGCCAGCATGCGCCGCGCCATTTCCGCCGCATCGGGCGGTGCCGCCTCATAGCTGGCCGTCCCCTCCAGCACATGCGGCGCATAGATGGCGGCGATGGCATCGGCATCCGCCACCGTGGCCGGGCGCAACAGCATTTTCCTTCACCCCCCCTTCACGGCGGCCGCCCGGCGACCGCGCGGCTTCAGCCCGTCGCCGGGCAGGCGACCCAGCCGGGCGACCAGCCGGCACATATGCTCGGCCAGCACCTCCAGATAGGGCCGGCGGGCCAGGGCATGCTCGTCCATATATAGCGACCGGTTCAACTCCACCTGCAGGGCATGCACACCGTCGGCGGGGCGGCCGTAATGGCGTGTCGTGTAGCCGCCGGCATAGGGGGCATTGCGGCCCACCACATAACCCAGCCCCGTCAGCACCTCCTCCACCGCCCCGACAACGCCGGCATGGCAGGCGCTGCCGTAGCAGTCGCCCAGGACCATATCCAGGCTGCCGCTCTCCGCGGCTTCCGGCGGCAGGCCGATGGACGGCATGGAATGGCAATCGATCAGGATGCAATAGCCGAACCGGTTCCTGGTTTCGTCAACCAGTCGCCGCAGGGCTGCATGGTAGGGGTAGTAGCAGCGGTCGACCCGTTCCACGGCCTCCGCGAAGCGCAGACGCTGGCCGTAAATCTCCTCCCCACTGGCGACGACACGGGGAATGGTCCCCAGTCCTGCTGCCACCCGCGGGCTGCGGCTGTTGACATAGCTGGGCAGGGGCCCGTCGAACATCACGGGATCGAACTCGAATGGCTCCCGGTTCAGGTCCAGATAGGCGCGCGGCAGCATCGCTGCGAGCAACGGAACGCCCAGGCCAACGCAGGACCCGAAAATCTCATCGACGAAGCAATCCTCCGACCGGCGCAAGGCGCGCGGGTCCAGGCGTGACCGTGCGATGAAGGCAGCGGGATAATCCCGCCCGCTGTGGGGCGATGCCAGCACGACCGGCATCTGCGGACCCGCCGGCGGCCGGTGGATGATGAAGACGCCACCGCCCATGCCGGTGCCGGGGGGACGGCCGGGGACAGGGGGGGCGGAGCAGGCGTCATCCGGGCAACTCATGCCCCAGATGTATCGGATTGCGACGCCCCCTTCCAGCCAGCCGAAAGGGTCGGCAAAAAAACCGGCGATTTTCTGAAAACAGGGTGTTGCATTGCCCCGAACTGGTTGCTATAAGCCCGCCCACCCCGGAACGACAACGCCGGGGCGAACGAACGGATCGGGCGCGTAGCTCAGCGGGAGAGCACTACGTTGACATCGTAGGGGTCACAGGTTCAATCCCTGTCGCGCCCACCATCCGTTGCAAAGTCCGGAAGGGCCGGTTCCAGCAGGAACCGGCCCTTCGGCTTTCCAGGCCTTTTCCAAACGGATAGGCTTCCGGCTCTAGCCCCCGATGCCACCCCATGTTGCAATGGACGCCATTGCCATCGTCCCGCACCGGTCAGAGGGCGTTGGCGGCCTTTGCGTTCGGGAGTGTCCATGCGTTCGCGGCGTTTCATTTTCTTTCCGGCGGCCGTCGCCGTCCTGATCGCTGCCATCTGGATGCTGTTTCCCATCGGCCATCTGAGGGATCGGGACAAACTGGTCATTGCCGAAAGCCGGCAGATCATGTCCGCCCTGATTTCGGTGGCAGAAGCGGACGGCCATTTCGCCCAGCAGGGCCTGGCGGTGGAACTGCTGCCCGTCGCCAATGGACGCATGGCCCTGCAGACCATGCTGGATGGCCGGGCCGATCTGGCCCTGTCCTCGGACGTGCCGGCAGCCAACGCCATCGCCACAGGGCAGCCGATTCGCCTTCTGGCCACGGTGGAAACATCCGACCGGGACGTGGTGGTCGCATCGCCCGCCGGCAACGAGATCACCCGTCCCGATGCTCTTGCCGGCCGCCGCGTCGGATTCGTCCCCGGTACCAATTCGGAATATTTCCTGGGCCTTCTGCTGCGCCAGAACGGGTTGAGCGAACAGGTGACGCGCGTCCCGCTGGAAAGCGACGCCATCATGCAGGCCCTTTACCGCAATGAGGTGGATGCGGTTTCGGTGTGGACGACGTTGCGAATTACATCCGCCGACATGTTCCCCCAGGGCTTCGACGTCCTGGCCCTGCCGGGCCTTTACACCGAAAGCTGGATTCTTTCCACACGGGCAGACGTGGTGCAGGAGCGCTCCGACACGCTGCGGCGCCTGGAGAAGGCGTTGCTGGCCGCGGAGCAGACCATCCTGCATGATCGCGAACACGCCATTCCGATCGTGGCGGCCGCGACGGGCATCAGCCCGGCGCTGGTGCGTGCCCACTGGGACAATTACGGTTTCACCTTGCGACTGGACCAGGCCCTGCTGCTCTCGCTGGAAGCCCATGTCCGACGGGCCGGCGGCAATCCGGGGCCGGAACTGCTGGACTTCCTGCAACTGGACCTGTTGAAATCCGTTGATCCCAGTCGTGTGACCATCCTGGATTAGCCTCGGCATGAATATCAGGACACGGATCGTCGCCACGCTTATCTTTGCGGCCGTCGCGGTGGCGGTGTCCGTGGGCGCGGCGCTGTGGGCCTGGGGCATGATGGGACGCCTGACAGCGCATGTGACGGAAACGCACGCCCTGGTGCGGACCATCTTCGAACTGAGCCTGCTGACACGGGAATATTCCGACACGGGCAGCGAGCGGGCCCTGTTCCAGTGGCAGCGTGGCCATGCGAACCTGGACATGGAGTTGTCCCGCCTGCTCGATGCCTCCACCGACGAGATCGACCAGACGCTGCTGAAACGGCTGAAGCTGGATAATGCCATGGTCCGGCCGGTGCTGGAGCGCTATGCCCTGGATCATACGGACCCCGAGGCCGCCAATACGGCGCTGGCATCGCTGATGCTGCGCTTCAATGTCATGGCATCGGATGCCGACCGGCTGGCGGCGAACGCCAATGCACGGGTCAATCAGCAGGGCCGGCTGCTCCTGCTTTTGCAGATCCTGCCGCTGGCGCTGCTGGCACCGGCCGTCGCCCTGGCCCTGGCCGCCAGCCAGCGCGTGATCGGCGGCCTTCAGCGTGTCGGGCAGGGCGTGGAGGCTATCGGCGGCGGCAATCTGGGGCACCGGCTGGATGTCAGCGGCCAGGACGAGTTCGCGCAATTGTCCGCCGGCGTCAATCGCATGGCGATACAGCTCCAGGCGCTTTACGCCGACATTGCCGGCAAGATGGAGGCGCTGTCCGTCGCAAAGCAACTGGCCGAGGCTGGAGAGAAGGCCAAGGGCGCTTTCCTGGCCAACATGAGCCACGAGATCCGCACGCCCCTGAACGCCGTGATCGGATTCGCCGACCTGCTGCGCGACGGCACGGCACCGGTGGCGGATCGGGAGAAATGGCTGGGCCTGCAGATGGAGGCCGCCCGCGCGCTGATCGCCATCGTGGACGATGTGCTGGACCTCTCCAAGATCGAGGCCGGGCGCCTGGACCTGGAGCCCGCGGCCCTGGACCCTGCGGCCCTGGCGGAAAGCTGTGTGGCCCTGCTGATGCCGCGCGCGGCAGACAAGGGGCTGGCCATCCGCGCTGCCCTGGCCGACGACCTGCCGAACTGGGTCGTGGGCGATGCCGTCCGTCTGCGGCAGATCCTGCTGAACCTGCTGTCCAACGCCGTCAAATTCACCAGTACCGGCGGCGTGACCCTGAGCCTGGTGCGTCACGGCAGCAGTCTGGTCTTCACCGTCAGCGACACCGGCATGGGTATCCCGCCGGAACGCCAGCAGCATCTGTTCATGCCCTTCAGCCAGTTGGACGCCTCGATCACGCGGCGTTTCGGCGGCACGGGCCTGGGGCTGGCCATCACCAAGCGGCTGGTGGACGCCATGGGCGGCAGTATCGCGCTGGACAGCCGGCCGGGCCAGGGCAGCCAGTTCCATGTCACCCTGCCCCTGCCCGAGGCGCGGGCCCCGCGCATCCAGCCGGAGCCGGAACCGCAGGCGGCCTTGCCGTCCTATCGCCCGCTGACCATCCTGCTGGCGGAGGATGTCTTCGCGAACCAGATGCTGGTCCGCGCCATCCTGGAACGCGCCGGGCACCGTGTGCAGGTGGTGGAGAACGGACAGGAAGCCGTGGACATGCTGGCGACGGCCGGGGACCTGTTCGATCTGGTCCTGATGGACGTGCAGATGCCCATCATGGACGGGATGGAAGCCACGCGGCGCATCCGCAAGGCCGGAGCACGCCTGCCCATTCTGGCGCTGACCGCCAATGTCCTGCGGGAGGAACGAGAGGCCTGTGAGGCCGCCGGCATGTCCGGCCATCTGGCCAAGCCGCTGACCCCCCAGGCGCTGAACAAGGCCATAGCGGAGATCGCGGGTTTCCGTTTCACCCGAGCGGATGCCCTGCCCGCCCCCTCTGTGGCCGATGCACCCGACCCGACCCCTGCGCTCCCGACCGATCCCCCGGCCGGCGATACGGTGCTGGTCATGGATGTGCTGGAGGAACTGCTGGCCGTGACGGGGGATGAGATCGGCATCACTCTGCTTCAGGATGCGATGGAGTCCTTCAAAGTCCGTTGCGACGCGATCTTGAATGCCGGGGGCGATCTGGCCTGTATCGAACGCGAAGCGCATGCCCTCGTCTCCACAGCCGGCAATCTGGGCTTCATGCCCCTGTCGCAGCAGGCCCGCAAGATGATGAACGCGGCGGCGGATCATGACCAGGGCCGGACCGAACGCCTGCTGCGCGACCTGCCGGACCTGTGCGCAGCCGCATTGACTGTCGGCGATGACATGCTGAAACGCCTGCACGAACGCCAGAAGGATACCGGACCCACGCTGGCCTGACCGCTGGTCTGAACTCTGGGTTTACTTCGGTGCGTTACCCGTGCGGCGCGGGTCCAGCAGGGGCCGCTGACGCTGGAAATCGGTGCGTGACCGGCGGACGACATGTTCGGGCACATCGACCCAGCCACCGATCAGTTCGCCGGACAGGAATCGGATGCCGGCCTCCTCGCACAGATCCTCCATGGCCATGCCCTCCACCCCTTCCACGGCCGGCAGCAGGCGGTGACGCAGGGCCTGCTGGGCGAAACGGGTGATATCGGGCCGCCACCGTTCCACCGACGCACCCGGCGGCAGTGCCGCGTTGACGACCCGGATGCCCGACGCCTCGATGCCCCCCAGGTCCATGCCGGTCAGCGGCACCTCCAGCATCACGGTGCTGCCAAAGGGTTTCACGGCGGCCACCAGTTCGGACAGCCGGCCGGCCGGCACGCCCGCGGGCATGCCATGGAAATGATAGGTGGTGAAGGGCAGCAGGTGGCGGGGGATATCCCGCAATACATGCAACAATGTCTGCCGCCGTGTCGTGGCCGCCAGACTCTCGAAATGGATGGGCAATGACAGGAAAAACCGAAAGCGGTTGTCGTAAAGCTCCAGCGCCGTGGCCAGCGACTCGTGCGCGACACGGATGTCCAGGTCCAGGATTTGCTGCGGGTCCGCCGGGTCCTCCAGACAATCATAACCCCAAAGCGGCGACCGGCCGGCACGGGTCCGGCAGCCCCGGGCCATGTAGAGTGACAGGACCTGCCGTCCCACATCCCAGACGGGGCGGTAGCGTACCTGCAGCGGACCGGCCTTTTCCATAGGAGCATGCCGGGCGACACCCTCTGCGGCAGACGGCGGCATGGCGGGGCCGTGCGGCGGCGCGACCGCCCCGGCCCGCGCCGCGTCCAGCATCTGGCGGAGATTGGCGGGGACCAGCACCATCTCCGATCCCATTTCATGCATGGCCGTGCGGACGGTGATACTGTCCGTATCGGCACCGCCAAGCAGCATGACCTGCAACTCTTCCACCACCTTGGCGCACACCAGGCGGGCTTGGTCCGGCCCCAGATGGGCGAAGACGACGACATAGGCCTCCGCCCCGTGACGGAACCAGGCATCATGGGCGGAAAGATGCTGGGTCAGGAGCTTTTCCGCCAGTTGGTGAACCCGGCTGGCAATACCCTCCCAGCGGTTGCCCAGCTTCTCATGCAGGCTTTCAAGCCCCATCAGGTGGATGCTGCCGGCCTGGGTCGGATCGCGTCGATCGAAAATGCGGCGCAGGGCGGCGGACAGGTCCGAACTGCCCCCCGGTGCCATCCCCGGCTCGGCCCTGGATGCGTCGGCCGGCGGCACCTTCGCGCCTGGCGGACTGGCGGCGGGTGGTGCGCCAGACGGGCTGGCATGCGGTGCGTCATCCGCCGGCGGTGCAGGCAAACGCCTGCCTGCGGCTTTCGGCTCGCGGCCCAGTAAAGCGGAAAGAAAGGACGCCACCATTTCGCGCATCGCCCGGACCTCCACCCGTCAACCAAGAATAATCCCATCCCGGTTAACGATCCCTATCTCTCCTGATAGAATGCCATCACCCGCCACGCTTTATAATGACGGCCGCAATGCAGCGATAAAGTACATGATATGGATCAATGCGGGCACTCAATCATTCAGGCAAGCACGCGGCATGCGATGCCCTGTTCGGAAAGATCGGAAACGCCATGACGGTTGCAGATACCGCGCGCAGCAAGGGCCGGCCACCCCTGACCGGAATTGAACGAACCTTCCATGATGATGAACTGATCGTCACCAAGACCGACAAGGGTGGCCGCATCACCTATGCCAACCGCACCTTCCTGCGCATCGCCGGGCTCAGCGAGGGAGAGGCCCTGGGCAAGCCGCACAACCTGATCCGACACCCCGACATGCCGCGCGTGGTCTTCAAGCTGCTGTGGGATACGCTGGGCGCCGGCCAGGAGATTTTCGCCTATGTCCTGAACCGGGCGGTGAATGGCGATCATTACTGGGTCTTTGCCCATGTCACGCCTTCCCACGATCTGGGCGGCAATGTCGTGGGATATCATTCCAACCGCCGCACGGCGGACCGCCGGATCGTGAACGATGTCATCACCCCGCTCTACAAGCAATTGCTGGCCGAAGAGGCCAGGCACCAGCGCATCCGCGAGGGGATGGCCGCCAGCGAGGCGATGTTGATGGCAATGCTGCGGGAACGGGGGGTCAGCTATGAACAACTCATCTTCTCTCTTTAAGGCGCGGCTGACCGGCGTGGCCGTGCTGGCGGGATCGGTGATCGATCTGGCCGGCAACGGGCTGGGGCTGCACACGGTGGCCATCGCGGGCGGCGTCATCACTCTGCTGGCGGCCTTGGCCAGCTTCTACTATCTGGCGCGTGTGGACCGGGTGCTGACGGGCGCTGCGGCCGTGCTGGAAAGGCTTGCCCGTGGCGATTACGAGGCCCGGATCACCGGTATCAGCGAAGGCGGGCCCCTGGGCACGCTGCTGCACATGATCAATGATGTGACCGACCGGGCCGATGCCTTCGTGCGCGAGGCGACCGCCTCCCTCCAGGCCATCACCAACCAGAACTATCACCGCCGTGTCATCGAGAAGGGCATGGTCGGCACTTTCCTGCTGGGCAGCCGGGCCATCAATGCCGCCAACAACGCCATGTCCGACAAGGTCAGCAATTTCCAGCGGATCGCAGACGAGTTCGAGAAGACCGTGAAATCGGTGGCGGACGGTCTGGGCAATGCCGCCCGCGACGTGGAGGATGCCGCCTCCACCCTGGCCCAGGCCGCCGAGGGCACGAACCATGAATGCATGGCCGTGGCCGCCGCCGCCGAGCAGGCCAGCACCAACGTGCAGACCGTGGCCGCCGCCGCCGAGCAGTTGAGCGCCGCCATCCGGTCCATCACCCAACAGGTGGATCGTTCACGCGACATCACCAACGCTGCCGTGGGCCGTGCGCGCGCCGCCAATGACAGGGTGGCCACCCTGTCGGTCGCTGCCGTCCGCATCGGTGAGGTGGTCGGCCTGATCCAGGAGATCGCGGCGCAGACCAATCTACTGGCCCTGAATGCCACGATCGAGGCGGCAAGGGCCGGAGAGGCCGGCAAGGGCTTTGCCGTGGTGGCGTCGGAGGTGAAGAACCTGGCCGGCCAGACCGCACGCGCCACGGAGGATATCCAGACCCAGGTCGCCGATATCCAGGCCGCCACGCAATCGGCCGTGGACAGCATCAACGAGATCACCCAGGTGATTGCCGATGTGAATGGCACCACGGTCAACATCGCCGCCGCCGTCGAACAGCAAGGCGCCGCCACGTCGGAAATCGCCCGCAACGTGGAGGAAGCAGCCGTGGGCACGCGGAACGTGTCGGAACGCATCACCATCGTCACGCGGGCCGCATCGGAAACGGGTGCCTCCTCCAGCCAGTTGTTGGGCTCCGCCGAACATCTGGCCCGCGAATCCGGGCATCTGGGTGGGGAAATGTCATCCTTCCTGACGGCCCTGCGGCGCGTGATCTGATCGCTGCAACCGCGACGCGCAAGAAAATGACGGCTCCCGCGACATTTTTGTCCGGGGGCCGTTTGATTTTCGCGTTGCAGGCCCTACATTCTGGCAACCCCACAAAAATAGAGGTCTGCCATGTCTATGACGTTCACCCGCCGTGGATTCCTGCATTCCGCCGGTGCGCTTGCCGCCGGCGGTGCCCTGATGGCCGGCCCCTTGCGTGCCGGCACCGCCTGGGCTGCGACCGGCCCGGCCATCGGCCAGCCTGCGCCTGCCTTCACCGTGACGAATGTCGACGGGGCCAGCGTCAATCTTGCAGACTACAAGGGCAAGCTGGTGGTGCTGGAATGGACCAACCATGGCTGCCCCTTCGTCCGCAAACATTATGATTCCGGCAATATGCAGGCCTTGCAGAAAGAGGCGACGGACCAGGACATCGTCTGGCTGGCCGTGATCAGCTCCGCCCCCGGTGAGCAGGGACACCTGTCCCCCGCCGACGCCAAGGCGCGCATGCAGGAGGAACGCTGGGCCGCCAGCACCATCCTGCTGGACCCCGAAGGCACCATGGGCCGGGCCTATGATGCCAAGACCACACCCCACATGTACATCATCGGCACCGACGGCACCCTGCTCTATAACGGCGCCATCGATGACAAGCCGACGGCCAAGCAGGAAGACATCAAGGGCGCGCGCAACCATGTGCGCGAAGCGCTGGCCGAAATCCGGGCCGGAAAGCCGGTCAGCATGGCCAGCACGAAGCCTTATGGCTGCAATGTCAAATATTCCAAGACCACCACCTGACCCTGGGATGACTGATGACATGCCGGACAAGGGGCCGGCGGAATGGCCTTGGCAATGATGCCGCCTGCCCGGGCCGGCATCATTGCCGGGCTTCCTGCCATCATGCAGGTCCGGGTAATTGGGCTACATTTCAGGCAGAAAAAAAGGCCGTGGCATTGCCACGGCCTGAGTTTAGGGAGGAAACGCCCAAGAAGTGCGTTACGACAGAGGGCCAAGGGCCGTGTCGCAAGAACGAATATGCTCGCTGCGACGCCGTTGTGCAAGTGCAAAATATAGCGGTCGCCATGCGGGAATTTCCTACCAAACCCATGGATTGCCAACATTTTCAGCAATTTCGACCAAGGTAGGGGTGACGCTGCATTGCAGCATAGTTATGCGACGTGATTATTTGACTTGAAAATGGGCATTGTCAGATGCGGGCAACAATGCCACGGCCAACGCCCCAACCAATGCAGTCCCTGTAACCTGTAACAGTGGTACAGCCCACGGGGCACCTGCCCGACGGCAGGAAACAAAAAGGGGCGCCGGCAGCATGCCGGCACCCCATAACGCATCATCGAACCTGCCCCGGAGCGCCCCTGCCCCGTGGTTCAATGCGCTGTTTCGCCCCCCGTCTGGACGATCACGCCATACCAGCCCAGACCGCGATAGGTTTCATAGCCCGGCGTCAGGGCAAAACCGACCAGCCGACCGAACTTGTCCACGTAATGCCCCATGGCCTTGCCATGGGTTTCCAGCGGGAAGGTTTCCGACAATTGCCCGCGGCCGTCGGAAGAGGAGATGATACGCCCGGCGGCATCGACAAGCAGGCACCGCGTTCGCCCCTCCTCGCTGCGATCCAGACGCACGCCGGAGGTCACGGCGCGGGCCTGCGGTTCCCAGTCGAAGAAGATGCCCATGGCGCCGATGATCTCGCCATCCACAGCACCATCGCGGCGCACCGCCGTGGAATAGGTGGCAACGGTGCGCCCATCCAGCGTGGGGTTGGCGGTGATGTCCACCACTGTGAAATCGGACCCGTCACGGGTGCTCAGCGCCTGACGGAACCAGGATTCGTTGGCCACATTCGTGCCAATGGCATTGGGGAAGCGCCGCGGCCGGCCGGTGGCCACCACCCGGCCCTGACGGTCGGCGACCCACAGATCCAGATAGACCGTGTAGCTGTCCAGGATCACGCCGAGGCGGGAAGAGGCGAAGGCCGACGCTTCAGTACCGGGCTGGGCGACGCAATCGACCACGGCCTTGTCCGTCGCCCACCAGCGCACATCGCAGGAGCGCTCATACAGATTGCGGTCGATGATTTCGATCATGTTGAGCGCCAGATCAGCCAGACGCTGGCCGCGAAAGCGAACCATCAAATCTTCACCGACCGTCGCCATACGGTCGACCAGTTGCCCAATTTCTGTGCGAAGCTCGCTGGCGACGACACTGACCTGCCGGGAGATGGAGTTCACCTCGTTCGCCACGACGGCGAACCCCCGCCCCGCGTCGCCGGCCCGACCGGCTTCGATCAAGGCATTGAAAGCCAGCATCTTGGTCGTCCGGTT
This sequence comes from Niveispirillum fermenti, assembly GCF_048066175.1. Lineage (GTDB taxonomy): Bacteria > Pseudomonadota > Alphaproteobacteria > Azospirillales > Azospirillaceae > Niveispirillum > Niveispirillum fermenti. The sequence goes on from NZ_JBLTXA010000001.1 coordinate 284,560, forward strand.
GATGTCCTCAATCGCGGAAACCTTCTGGCTCGCCACATCCAGCACATTACGGGTGAGATCGATCAAGCTGTTATCCATGGGGGCGGCCTCTTGTTGCGCTGCACTCGCATTTCCGCAAAGCAAAAAGCGTGCCCTTTCACCGGAGAAACTTAAACCATTGATGAAAAATGAAAGTTAAATTACGCAACTGCGATACAAAAATTTTCATGCCCGCTTTTTAAGCATTTCGGCTCTCAGCGCATAGGTCATGGGCTGTTGCATTCGAAACAATGTGCAGAATCTGGGCTTAATTTAGCAAAAATATAATCAAAATTGAAACTTCTGCCGCAGATCTACGGCCTCCCTGCCCAGCCGACAGGACAGCTCTCAAGTTCTATGAGGGGCGATGTCGCAAGCCGGGGAGGAAACCCGGAAAAGGCGATGGCGGAACGGCCGGATTCCAAGGGGCGATAGGAAGCCGGCCATTCCGCCATCCAACGACCCCGGCTTGGGGTATCGGAGCCGTTGGCGCCTTAGACCGTCGACGCTGATGGGGTTAAGCGACGACGGGATCTCGGTTTAAACGTCCGTGAATGGCCATGTGGCCATTCACGGACGTTTTGTCCGGCACCGGAAACAGGGGCGACGTTCCGGCGCCGAACGATGTACAGTAATCCTGAAATATGAACTTCATGTCAAGCGATTTCATAATGAGCAATCCTGAACTTTTCCACCTTGCCCCCTGGCCCTCGCCTGTGTCACCCTGCCCACCGGTCATGTGTGGAGATGGATGATGCCCGCAGTGGCGAGCCCCCGCGGGAAACCGCGTGGCGAGGAAAGCGAGAAGACGAAGCTGACGCGGCAGATGCGGCGGGAGGCCGGAAAATGGCTGGCCAGCAAGCGTGAGCAGGCGGGCATGACCCAGGCGCAGGTTGCCGAGCATGTCGGTTACCGCTATTACACCTTCGTTTCCCAGGTCGAAGGCGGCCATGGGCGCGTACCGTCCGAACATTTCGAGCTTTGGGCACAGGCCATCGGCGTCCCGCCGCAGGATTTCACCCGTAAGCTCCTCAGCTATTACGAGCCGGAAATCCACCGGCTGCTTTTTCCCGGTGATTGTTGATATCGCGCATCTGCGTGGCTTGGGGCCAGCGCGGATGCCGGAGCAAGGAGGGGGCACTTGGGCGACGTGCTGCGGTTCATCCGGGCCGTGACGCAGACCGGCCACTGGACAAACCAGGAGAAGGCGGAGCTTTTCCGCCTGACAGAGGGGCTGGCCGCTCATGACAGCGGAGTGGAGACGGCGTCGGGCATTTCCGACAGCGGTGATCCCTGGTTCATCATCTATTGCGCCGAGACGGGTGACGTGCTGGTGCATGTGGCGCGCATTGCCGGCCGCTTCGTGGTGCATGACCTGTCGGGCGACCTGCTGATCGAAGGCGATGACCTGCGCGGGCTGATCAGCCGCGCCGCCGGCCGGCAGGCCGTGGAGGATGCGCATGGCGGATACGGCAACGTCGTCGTGCTGGCTGCCCTGGCGCTCGTCGTCGATTTCTTCCTCAACACCGAACGGGCCGTGGCCGCCGCACCGGACCATGAACAGCCTGCCGCATTACCCCTTCCGTCCGCCGATCCGCTTCTACTGTTCACGGATGATGATGCGTCCCCGGCCATCGGCGGACAGCCTGACCGCGCACCGGATCGCGGTGGCACGCATGGTCACTGGGCCCTGCCGGTCCTGGGCGAAGGCCTGATCAACACAGGCGATGATCGCCATGCCGTGCCGCCGGCTTCCACTCTCACCGTCCGGGAAAATCCGGGCGACCTGCCGTCCATACTGCTGCCCGACACGGATCCGGCGCTGCCCGCAACCGATCCGGAACGGCCACCGACGGGCGGGCTTGTCCTGCTGGCCGGTGACGAGGGGGCGACGCTGGTCGGTGGTGACGGGCATGATCTGCTGGTCGGCGGGGATGGTGACGACCTGCTGATCGGTGGTCATGGCAATGACACGCTGATCGGCGGCAGCGGCAGCGATACGCTGATCGGCGGCGAAGGCGACGACACGATCTTCGTTGCTGCCGGCGACGTCGCCACGGGCGGTCCTGGCAGCGACCGTTTCCTGATCATGGACAGTCTGGTCGACCAGTGGGTCCAGCAGAAGGTTCAGGGTGCGGCCATCAACCTGTCGCAGAACGTCACCGATTTCCGCTTTGCCGATGGCGACGAGTTGCTGTTCACCGCCCAACGCTGGCATGTGACCCTGCGCCTGACCGATGGTTCCTATGAGCGGACCTTCGGCCCCAACGGCCTGTCCGATCTCGTGGGGCCCGGCGCCGCCGACAAGGTGGCATCCATCCTGGATGCGGAAGGCCGCCGGTCCGACAAGGATGGCTGGGACGGTGACAGCCTGGCCAGCCTGCTGCCATCGGGACAGGCACCGGCCGATGATCTGGATATCGCGGGGGGCGTGGATATCGAAATCGACGCCGACAATGACGGTCAGATCGACACCATCGTCACCGTTCGCCCCCGGCAGGATGTTCCACCGGCGCACGAGCCACCGCCCGATCCGGACAACAGTGTCAGCCTGACCGGGATCAGCGATCCGGTCGATACCGGCTATTGGGGCTGACCGCGCGCCCGGCACCCGCGATCATGTGAATTCCGACTGGTCTGGACCGTCATGATCCGGGTGCTGGCAAAGCGCGTGATGGCCCAGCACCTCGATCACCCGACAATCCGCGATGGTGCCATGGGCACAGTGCGCGACCATGCGCTCCAGTTCCGCCTCCAGCGCCCGCAGCCGGCCGATGCGGGCCCGCACGGCTGCAAGCTGCGTGCGGGCAATGGCATCGGCCGCGGCACAGGACTGGTCGGGCCGGTCCGACAGGCTCAGCAGACTGCGGATGGCATCCAGCGGAAAGCCCAGCTCGCGGGCATGGCGGATGAAGGTCAGCCGCTCCAGCACCTTGCCTTCATAGAGCCGCTGATTGCCCGTGCTGCGTTCCGGCGGGGTCAACAGGCCGATCTGCTCATAGTAACGGATGGTCGGCACCTTTACGCCGGCCGCCGCCGCAAGCTTCCCGATCGTCAGCATCAAATTTCCCCTTGAACCTATAGCCGCTGGAGACATTAGGCTTTTCAGCGGATAAGGACAACGCCCCCGGGCGGGCAGGAGATTTGGAATGAAAGCGGGGACGAAAGCAGCCCAAGGCACCATGCGCTCACATGAATGGGCCCTTTCCGGCATGGATTGCGGCTCCTGCGCCACCAGGATCCGCGACGCGCTGGGGCAAATGCCCGGTGTCACGGGGGTGGACGTGGCGTTGATGGCGGAGCGGCTGCGCCTGACCCTGGAGGCCGGCCGAACGACACCGGCGGAAGTGGAGGCGGTGGTGCGCGCGCTGGGCTATGGCATCACCGCGCGTCCGAGGGACGCAGGATCGCAGCCCGACAGCCACGACCCGCAGGGACATGCAGGTCACGTTCATGATGACCCGGCCGGCCGGGCCCTGCCCTGGTCCCGCACGGGCAAGGGCAGGCTGGTCATCTTCACAGGCCTGTTGCTGGCCGCTGCATGGGCGGTGGAGATACTGGGTTCGTCCACGACCGGCAGATGGGCCTTCACGATTGCATGCCTGTTGGGGCTGGCGCCCGTCACCCGGCGCGCGCTTGCCGCCCTTCGCCGCGGGCAGCCCTTCACCATCGAAAGCCTGATGAGCGTCGCCGCCATCGGTGCCCTGTTCATCGATGCCGCGGAGGAAGCGGCCCTGGTGGTATTCCTGTTTGCCGTGGGCGAGGTACTGGAAGGGGTTGCGGCCGGCAAGGCCCGCGATGGCATCCGGGCCCTGACCCGACTGGTGCCCCGCACCGCCCTTTTGCAGGAAGCCGGCGTGGTGCGGGAAGTGCCGGCCGAAACACTGGCCGTCGGCCAGACCGTGCTGGTCCGCCCCGGCGACCGCATCCCCGCCGACGGCGAGATCATCCAAGGCACATCCGGCATCGATGAAAGCCCCGTCACGGGGGAAAGCGTACCGCGCAGCCGAGGGCCGGGCGACGACGTCTTCGCCGGCTCCATCAATACGGAAGCCGCCTTGCAGGTGAGGGTTTCGAGGATGGCGGCAGACAACACGATCGCCCGCATCATCCGGCTGGTGGAAGAGGCGGAAGAGGCCCGCGCGCCCACGGAACGCTTCATCGACCGGTTCAGTCGCGGGTACATGCCCGCCATCGTGATGCTGGCCGCCCTGGTCGTGCTTGTGCCGCCGCTGGCCTTCGCCCAGCCCTGGGATATCTGGGTCTATCGCGGACTGGCCCTGCTACTGATCGGCTGTCCCTGCGCCCTGGTGATCTCCGTCCCCGCTTCCATCGCCGCCACGCTGTCCACCGGCGCGCGGCACGGCCTCCTGATGAAGGGGGGTGCCGTGGTGGAGGCCGCAGCCAGTATCGGCCAGGTCGCCTTCGACAAGACCGGCACCCTGACGCATGGCCGCCCACAGGTGACCGATATCGTGCCGCTGACCGGCGCCACCGAGTCGCAGGCATTGGCCGTGGCCGCCGCGGTGGAGGCCGGGTCCAGCCACCCGCTGGCCCAGGCCATCCTGCGGAAGGCGCAGGATGCAGATACACCCGTGCTGAATGGGCAGGAGGCCCGGGCCATTGCCGGCAGGGGCGTTGAGGCCGTTGTGGAGGGTGAGCGCGCCTGGGTCGCCAGTCCCCGACATGCCGCCGAGGCCGGCGCACTGGACGATGACGGTCGCACCCGTGCCGCAGCGCTGGAAGCGGAGGGCAAGACAGTGGCTGTCGTCTTCCGCGCGGGACGGGGTCTGGGCCTGATCGCCCTGCGCGACGAGCCGCGCGCCGACGCGGCCGAGGCCGTGCGCCAATTGAAGGCGCTGGGCATCGGTGCCACGATCCTGACGGGGGACAATCCCCGCACAGCCGCCGCCATCGCCGGCGGAATGGGTATGGAATACCGGGCCGAGATGCTGCCCGGCGACAAATTGCAGGCCATCCGGGAGATGGGTGGCACCCGCGGCATCATGATGATCGGCGACGGCATCAATGATGCGCCGGCCCTGCGTCAGGCAAGCGTCGGCGTCGCCATGGGATCGGGCACGGATGTGGCGCTTGAAACCGCCGATGCCGCCATCCTGCGCAACCGGGTGACCGATGTTCCCGCGCTGATCCGGCTGTCCCGCGCCGCGATGACCAATATCCGGCAGAATGTCGCCCTGGCGCTGGGGTTGAAAGCCATTTTCCTGGCCACCTCCATCCTGGGGTTGACGGGGCTGTGGATTGCCATCCTGGCCGACACGGGCGCCACGGTGCTGGTCACGCTGAACGCCCTGCGCCTACTGGGCCACGATCCAGACCGGTAGATGTATGCTCCTTGAAGATAGTTGCTTGGCTACGCCGCACCAGCGATGACGCCCCCGACCCGTTCCTTTTTTTCAGGCCGGACCGTTATTTCCCACCGGACAGGCCTGGTGCCCCGGCACCGGCAATCACACGCAACACCGCGTCGGCGGCCCGCTGGCTGGGGGTTTGCGAACCGTCCTGACCCAGCCAGCGGGCCACCTGCGCCACGCCATCCACCTGCTCGCGCCGCGCCGCCGGGTCGGACAACAGCCTGTCCACCGCCACCGCCAGCTTCTCCGGCGTGCAATCCTGCTGCAGCCGTTCGGGCACCAGCATGCGATCCAGCATGATGTTGACCAGATTGGCGTATTTCACGCGGATCAGCCGCCGGTAGAGATAGAAGGTCAGCGGATGGATGCGATAGGCGATGACGGCAGGCAGTCGGGCCAGCGCCAGTTCCAGCGCCACGGTACCGCTGGCGGCCAAAGCCACCCGGCTGGCGGCCATGGCGTCGTATTTCTCCTCATCCCCCTGGACGACCAGCGACGGCACCGGCCACTGCGCCGCCGCGGCCGTGACGGCGGCGGCAACCTTGCCCAAGGTGGGGATGACGACATGCAGGCCGGGATGGCGCTGTTTCAGGATAGCCAGCGTCGCCGCGAAATCGGGCAGCAGCAGCCTGACCTCGCTGCGCCGGCTGCCGGGCAGCACGCACAGCAACGGCACGTCCGGCGCAATGCCGTGACGGGCGCGGAAGGCGGGGCCGTCCCCGCGTTCCACCCCCGCCTCAACGATGGAATGACCGACAAAGGTAGCCGGCAGGCCCACCGCCTCGAAGTAAGGCGGCTCGAACGGCAGCAGCACCAGCAGGTGATCCAGAAAGGCCGCAATCTTGCGTGCCCGGCCAGGCCGCCAGGCCCAGACGGTGGGGGCGACATAATGGATCAGCCTGATCCCTTTATCGGCGCGCCGCACCTTCTTCAGGACACGGAAACAGAAATCCGGTGCATCGATGGTCACAACGGCGTCGGGCTTCGATGACAGGATCGCCGCCGCCGTCTGATCGATGCGGCGGATCAGGCCGGGCAGCCTCGGCAGCAACTCCGCCAGGCCCATCAGTGTCAGTTCCTCCATCGGGAACAGACTGTCCAGCCCCTCGGCCATCATGCGTTCCCCGCCGATGCCGGCAAAGCGGACCTGCCCGCCCGTCGCCTGTTTCAGCGCCGCCATCAGCCGGGCGCCCAGCACATCGCCCGATGGCTCCCCCGCGATCAGGAAGATGAAGGGTGCGGTCATGGACCGGCCTCCACCCCCGCCACCCACAACCCCGCCATGTCGGCAGCGGCCAGGGCGGCTGGCCGGCCCGGGAACAAGGTGCCGCCAGCCTCTGCCGCGATGCCGGAAAATCCGCCGGCGATGGCGGCGGCCACCGTGTCCGGCCCGATGGTGGGCAGGTCCAGCCGGCGATCCTGGCCGGGCTTGGCACATTTGACCAGAACAGGGCCGGTCCCCGCCCGCTTCAGCCCGGCGCAGCGGGCGATCAGGGCGTCGGTCCCTTCGATCGCCTCCACCCCCAGCACCAGCCCCCCCTGGATGACGACCGCTTGCCCCACATCCATGGCACCCAGGGCGCGGGCCACGATCAGCCCGTGGGCGATGTCCGCATGGCCGGCGGCATCGGGTGCCACGCGGGTCAGGACACCCGCCGGGGTCAGCAGGTCAGCGACAAGCCCCTGGATGCCCATCACCTGGAAACCTTCCTCCTCCAGCAGTGCCGCGATGGCCCGCAGCAGGCCGTCATCGCCCAACGCCTTCAGGCCAAGACGCGCAAAGAATTGTGCAGCCCGCCAGTCGGGACGCAGGTCGGTCAGCGATGGCCGCCGCACACCACCCGCCATGACGATATGGGTCACCCCTTCCGCCCGCAGACGGTCCAGGATGGCGCCGGCCGCTCCCATGCGGGACATCATGTGCGGCATGTCGGGTGTCAGCCAGGCCTCTGCCCCCTGCCCTTCCAGCGCGACCACGAAGTAGGGCCGGCGTCCCTGGCGGCAGCTTTCCACCACCTGCCGCGGCAGGTCGCCGCCGCCGGCGATGATGCCCAGCCGTTCGGCCATCACTGGTCAGCGCGGCAGGGTCAGGGCGCGGGAACCCCGGTCGGACAGAAAGGACAGGATGTCGGCCACGGATGCCATGCCGGCATATTCATCGGCCACCAGGGCCTGGCGGCTGGCAAGGTCGCCCTCCCCCTCGAACAATTTTCGGAAGGCGCCGCGCACGGCGTGCATATCTTCCCGCGAGAAGCCGCGGCGCTGCATGCCCACCAGGTTCAGGCCGGCAAGCCAGGCGCGGTCGCCCTTCACCAGGCCATAGGGGATGACATCCGCCTCCACGCCCGACATGCCGCCGATCATGGCATGGGCACCGATGCGCACGAACTGGTGAACGGCTGACAGCCCGCCCAGCACGGCATGGTCGCCCACCACCACATGCCCGCCCAGCGTGGCATTGTTGGCGAAGATGACATTGTCGCCGACGATGCAGTCATGGCCGATATGGACGCCGACCATGAACAGCCCGCCATCGCCCACGCGCGTCACCATGCCCCCACCCTCGGTGCCGGTATTCATGGTGACATGCTCGCGAATACGGTTGTTGCGGCCGATGATCAGCTCGGAAGGCTCGCCCTTGTATTTCAGATCCTGCGGCGCATGGCCCAGCGAGGCAAAGGGCCAGACGGTCGTGCCTTCGCCGATGGTGGTCCGTCCATCGATGACGACATGACTGATCAGGCGCACATAATCGCCCAGCACCACGTCAGGCCCCACTACGCAGAAGGGGCCGACCTCCACGCCGGCACCCAGCCGCGCCCCCGGATAGACCACGGCACTGGGATGGATATTCGCGCTCATGGCCGGAACCTCGATCAGTTTGATGTGGAAAGGGGCGGTTGCCCGCCCCCTCACTGCCTAACAAAGGCGTTTGACAAAATTGCGTCCGGCCAACGCGGCCGGATCAGCCTTCCATGACGATCATGGCCGTATATGTGGCCTCGGCATGCAGATTTCCATCCACCCAGGCTTCGCCGCGGAACTTCCAGACATTGCGGCGATTCTGCACCTTCTGGACCTTGATGTGAATCTGGTCGCCGGGGCCGATGGGCCGGCGAAACTTCGCCTCCTCGATCCCCATGAAATACACCAGACGGCCTTCTGCCTCCTGTCCCAGGGTCTGCATGACCAGGATGGCCGAGGTCTGGGCCATGGCTTCCACGATCATGACGCCGGGAAACACCGGCTTCTGCGGGAAATGACCGGTGAATTGCGGCTCGTTCATCGTCACGTTCTTGATGCCGGTGCAGCTTTCACCGGGGACGATATCCTTCACCCTGTCGACCAGCAGCAACGGATAGCGATGCGGGATCAATTCCATGATCCGCATGATATCAAGTTCCTTCACTTCGGCCTTACTCGTTTCCGTCGTGCTCATCGCCCCGTCCACTTCTACCCCTCGCCAGTCGCGCCATCATCGCCACCTGCCGAAAATACTGCCGCTTGGGCTGTGCCGGCGTACCGAGCACCTCCGTCATGGGCGGCACATCCCGCATGACGCCGCTCTGCGCTGCGATCCGGGCACCGGCCCCGATGGTCAGATGGCCGGCAACCCCCGCCTGCGCCGCCAGAACGGCGTGATGGTCGAATCTGGTGCTTCCCGAAATACCCGACTGGGCCACGATGACGCACCCAGTCCCGAGCGTGACGTTGTGCCCGATCTGGACCAGATTATCAATCATGCAGCCCCGCCCGATCACGGTATCGGGCCCGGCACCCCGGTCGATTGTCACATTCGCCCCGACCTCCACATCATCATCGATGATGACGCGGCCAAGCTGGGGCACGCGCACATGGCCCGCAACATCCATGGCGAAACCGAACCCGTCCTGACCGATACGGGCACCGGGATAGATGACGACGCGGTCACCCACCAGGCAATGCGACAGCGACGCACAGGCCCCGATGACACTATCCGCCCCGACCCGCACATTGCGACCGATAACGGCATTGGCGGCAATGCGGCTGCGCGGCCCGATCTCCGCACCTGCCTCCACAACGGCGCCGGCCGCCACCTCCACCCCCTCGCCCAGCCGGGCGGTGGGGTCGATATGGGCGGCGGGCGACACGGCCCCTGAGGCGACGGGCAACGGATAGAAGGCCTGCGCGCACAGCGCGTAGGCGCGATAGGGCTTCGGCGACAGCAGCAGGGCCATACCGGCCGGCGCCCGATCGGCCAGCGACGGATGCACCACACAGGCGCCGGCCTTGCTGGCCCGGAAGGCCTCCACGTACTTTCGATTGTCCAGGAAGCCCAACTGCCCCGGCCCTGCCTGATCCAGCGGCGCCACATCGGACAATAGCAGGTCCGGATCGGCTCCCGACGCCACCTCGGCTCCCGACCGGGAAGCCAGTTCGGCCAGGGTGAAGGGGCCGGCACGGTCGAAGAAGCGGGGATCGGCCATGGGGAAATCCTTCATATTGGAATACTGGCACCGCGAACAGCGCCCGGATGGCAACCCTGCCCGCAGCGGCGCCGGTTACGGTGCCGGCAGCGTGACCGTCACCTGGGGCAGGCGGTTGTTCAGCCTGTCCAGCACCTCATCCGTCAGGTCGGTGGCCTTGCCTGACTGATAGACGATGAACTGACGGGAAATGACCAATGTCGCCCCCGACTCTCCGGCCACCTCGGCGATCACCTGATCCAGCGTGTTGATCACATTGTTGCGGGCCTGGTTGAAGGCGATGTCCAGCCGCCGGGTGCGTTCCTGCAGGGCGCGGCCGGTGGCCGAGACCTGGGTTTCGAACTCCGTGCGCTTGCGGTCGAACTCCTCCACCGACACGGTCTGTCGCAGGCGGGCAAGTTCCTGTTCCGCCTGTCGCAAATCCTCCTGCTGCCGGCCAACATCACGCTGAAGCAGATCCTTCTGCACATCCAACTGCTGCTGGATGTTCTGCATGGCCGTGGCCTGCTGAAGGATGGACGGAATGTCCACCACGGCCACCTGGGCATAGGGCAGTCCACGGCGGGCCGGTGCGGGGCTGGTGGCAGATACCGCCTGCTGCGGTTCCGCCGCCACCTGCGCCATGGCCGGAGCCGGAAAGACGGACAGCCCGGCCACAAGGGCCAGGCTGCCAGGCAAGGGGGACAGGCGGCGGCGCTTCAAGGCCCCGCCCCCGTCAGAACCGGGTGCCGAAGCTGAACTTCAGCGTCTCGGTCTGGTCATAAGGCTCCTTGGCGATCGGGTAGGCCAGATCCAGGCGGATCGGACCGAACGGCGACTTCCAGGACACGCCCACGCCGGCGGACATGCGGATCTTGGCGCTGTCATAGAACACGTCGCCTTCGCCCGGCTTCTCCTTGGCCGCCGTCAGGGTGCCGGCATCGTAGAAGGCATGAGCCTTCACGCCCAACTCGTCCGGCAGGCCCAGCTTGGTGGTCAGTTCCAGGCTCGCACGGCTGAAGATCGTGCCGCCGAGCGCATCGCTGTAGCGCGTATCGTTGATGTTGGGCACGTTGCGGGGGCCGATACCGCCGATCTCGAAGCCGCGCAGCGTGTCGCCGCCGATGAAGAAGCGGTCGTTGATGCGCAGGTCCTTGCCCATGCCCCAGATATAGCCGGCCTCCGTCGTCAGACCCAGAACCACCTCCTCGAACGGCTCCCAATACTGGCCGCCCGTGATGCGGTTGCGCAGATAGCGGGTATCACCGCCGACACCGGCGAATTCGACCGACCACAGGAAGTAATAGCCCGATGTCGGCTCGATGCGGCTGTCGCGGTCGTCATACAGCAACTGGCTTTCCACCGACGACGTGATGGTCGAGCCCATCTGGTCCTGCAGGAAACGGGAGGACCCGAAATAAATATTGTCGATCTTGTTGTGAACCAGCGAGTAGCTGATACGCTGACGCAGCTTTTCCGACAGCGGGAAACCGGCGCGCAGCACCATGCCGGTGCTTTCCAGATCATAGGAGATGGTATCGCGGTTATCGCGCACCACGCGGAACAGATCGACACCGGCCGCCAGGTCGCGGTCCAGGAAGTACGGCTCCGTGTAGCCCAGATCGACCTCGAAGCTGCGCGAGGACAGCAGGGTCGACAGGCGCAGGTCCTGGCCCGTCCCCATCAGGTTGCGCTGACGGATGGAGAAGTCCAGCAGCGCGCCGTCGGTGGAGGAATAGCCGGCACCCAACTGGATTTCACCTGTGGGCTGCTCCTCCACCTCCAGCGTGATGACGGACTGATCGCGGCTGCTGCCCTCGGCCGTCTTGATCTCGACGCCCGATTGCAGGAAATAGCCCAGATCCTTCACGCGCTGTTCGGAGCGCCGCACCTTGGAGATGCTGAACGGATCGCCTTCCACCAGCAGCATCTCACGGCGGATCACCTTGTCCAGCGTGGAGTAATTGCCGATGATGTCGATGCGCTCCACGAAGACGCGCGGACTTTCCTTCAACTCGAACACCAGATCGATGGTCTGGTCTTCCTGGTTGCGCTGCAACAGCGGGTCGATCTCGACGAACGCATATTGCAGGTCGCCCAGACGGTTGGTCAGCGCCGTGATGCTCTCTTCGATCTTGTCGCCATTGTACCATTCCCCGGCATAGGCGGTCAGCGCGCTGTAAAGCGGCTCGACATCCACGTCGGGAATGTCGGAAACGATCTCGATCTTGCCGAAGCGGTAGCGCTTGCCTTCATCCACCGTGATGGTGATGAAGAAATCCTCCCGATCGGGGGTCAGTTCCGCGACGGCCGTCAGAACCTTGAAATCGGCATAGCCGTTGCGCAGGTAATGCCGGCGGATCTGCTCCTGGTCATAGCGCAGGCGCTCGGGATCGTAATTGTCGTTCGAGGACAGGAACCGCCACCAGCGCGACTCCTTCGTGATCATGATGTCGCGCAGGTCGCTGTCGTCGAACACGTTGTTATTGACGAAATTGATCGCCTGCACGCCCGTCATCTGGCCTTCTTCGATCTCGAAGATCAGGTCGACGCGGTTCTGCTCAAGCTGGACGATCTTCGGCTCGATGCGCGCAGCGAAGCGGCCCTTGCGGCGGTAAAGCTCCTGGATGCGCTCCATATCGTTCTGCACGCGGGTCCGCGTGTAGACGGTACGGGGGCGAAGCTGCACCTCCGGGGCGATATCCTCCGTCTTGATACGGCGGTTCCCCTCGAACGCGATGCGGTTGATGATGGGGTTTTCCACCACCGCGATCAGCATCACGCCACCGTCGCGCCGGATCGACACGTCGGCGAACAGGCCGGTCGCAAACAGCGACTTCAGCGACTGATCGATCTTGTCCGGATCGAAATTGTCGCCCACCTGCACGGTGAGATAGGAACGGACCGTCGTCGGCTCGATACGCTGCGAGCCTTCGACACGGATTTCGCGAATGATGCCGCCATCAAACGCCTCCTGGGCCATGGCGCCGGTTGACAGCGCGATGGTGGATGTAGCGGTGGTGCCGCCCAGCAGCAGGCACAGCGCCGCGAACCTGGAAACCGAGACCAACTGTTCCCCCGAAAAGGCTATGACAGGACACCCTTGAAGAAGTCGACGACACGTAGCTGCACAAGGTCATTCCACGTGGCGAAAACCATCAAGGTCAATACCAAAGCCAGACCGACCCGGAAACCATATTCCTGGGCCCTCTCGCCAAGCGGCCGTCCGCGAACGGCCTCCACTGCGTAATACAGCAAATGTCCCCCGTCCAGCATCGGAATAGGGAACAGGTTGATCAGGCCGAGATTGATGGAAAGCACGGCCACGAACCAGATCATGGTCACGAAGCCCGTCTGGGCGACCTGACCCGACATCTGGGCGATGCGGATGGGCCCGCCCAGCTCGTTCGTGCTGCGTACACCCATCACCATCTGCCAGACGGCGTCCAGGGTGCCTTCCGTCAACCGGACCGTCTCCTTGCAGGCTTCCCACAGGGCCGTCAGCGGCGTCTGGCGGCGATATTCATCATTTCCACGCAGCACACCCAGCCGGCCTATCGTGTGGATATTGCCGAACCGGTCCTCCATCTGCTCCGCCCGCGGGGTCACGGTCAGTTCCAGCCGGTCCGAACGGTCCGGATTGGCGGGATCCGGCCGGTCCACCACCATCTGCACGGTGTGCCCCGGATTCATGACGATGACGCCCAGCACATCCTCGAACCGCGGCGTGCTGCGGCCGTCCATGGAGACGATACGGTCGCCCGGCTTCATCCCGGCATCCGCCGCCGCCCCTTCGGGAAGCACTTCCCGGATAATGGGCGGGGTATAGGGCTGGCCATAGATCATGAACATGAAGGCCAGCGCCAGGATGGCGAACAGGAAATTGGCGGCCGGCCCGGCCGCCACGATGGCCATGCGCTGGCCGACCCGCTTGTGGTGAAAGGATACGGCGCGTTCCGACGCCTCTATCTGCGCCACCTGGGCGGAAGGCGTGCTGGCGGCACCGGCGTCGCCGAACATCTTCACATAGCCGCCCAGCGGGATCAGGCTGAACTTCCAGCGCGTGCCACTACTGTCGGTGCGGCCGAAAACCTCCGGCCCGAACCCGATGGAAAAGACCTCGACCCGGACGCCGTTGCGGCGGGCCACCAGGAAATGTCCCATCTCGTGCACGAAGACCAGCACGGTCAGCACGACGAGGAACATGACCCCGTAATTCCAGACGAAGCCCAAGACTTCCATCAAAGCGCCTCCAGGGGCACCGGCACCCAAATCCACCGGCTCAATTTGCGCGACCTAAAACCGCAATTTCGGCAAAGGCGTGGCAACGTGCCTCCGCATCCGCCGCTTCCACCGCCGCCAGAGACCCCGGCGGGGTATGCGGCAGGACGGACAGGCACTTTTCCACCACCCGCGGGATGTCCAGAAAGCGAAGCTCTCCGGCCAGGAAGGCGGCCACGGCCACCTCGTTCGCGGCATTCAGGATTGTAGGGGCCGCCCCCCCGCTTTGCAAGGCGCGTCGGGCCAGTCCCAGGGCCGGGAATCGGGCCATGTCGGGCGACTCGAAGGTCAGCGTGGCCGCCCGTGCCAGATCCAGCCTGTCCCCCGGCGTGGCGATACGGTCCGGCCAGGCCAGCGCCACGGCGATGGGCGTGCGCATGTCGGGCGTGCCCAGTTGGGCCAGCACCGAACCATCGACATATTCGACCAGGGAATGGATCACCGATTGCGGATGGACCAGCACATCGATCCGGTCCTCCGGCATCGCGAAGAGATGGTGGGCCTCGATCAATTCCAGCCCCTTGTTCATCATGCTGGCACTGTCGACGCTGATCTTGGCACCCATGGACCAGTTGGGATGCGCACAGGCTTGCGCCGGCGTCACGTCCCGCATCGCCTCTCGCGTCCAGGTACGGAAGGGTCCGCCCGAAGCGGTCAGCACCAGCCGGGAAATCCGGTCGCGCCGCGCCTCGTCGAACACCTGAAATATGGCACTATGCTCGCTGTCGACCGGCAACAGCGTGGCGCCATGGCGCCGGACGGACTGCATCACAAGGTCGCCGGCACAGACCAGCACTTCCTTGTTGGCAAGCGCGATGGTCGCCCCGCGCTCCACCGCCGCCAGGGTCGGGGCCAGGCCGGCCGCGCCGACGATGGCCGCCATCACCCAATCGGCCGCGGGACGGCTGGCAGCCTCCACCACGGCCGCGGCACCGGCCGCCACCTCGATCCCCGTCCCGGCCAGGGCGTCCTTCAGGTCGGCATAACAGGCATCGTCGGCCGCTACAGCCAGAGCCGGGCGCAGCAGGCGGGCCTGCTCGGCCAGCCGGGCCACATTGCGGCCGGCGACCAGCGCCTCCACCTGGAAACGGTCGGGATATGCTGCCAGCAATTCGACCGTGTTGGTTCCCACCGACCCGGTGCTGCCCAGCACGGTCACGCGGCGGGTTTCCTGCGGCGTCACCAAAATCGCACCCACTCCCCGGCCACCAGCTCGAACAAGGCATAAAGCGGGGCTGCGAACAGCAGCCCGTCGATACGGTCCAGGATGCCGCCATGGCCGGGGATCAGGTTGGAACTGTCCTTCACGCCCACGCGGCGCTTCATGAAACTCTCGAAAAGGTCGCCGGCCTGCCCCGCCACGGCCAGCACCGCGCCGATGCCGGCATAGGCGGCGATCGCCAAGGCGTTCACATGGTGCGGCACATCCGTGGCGGCCGGCGGCACCAGCCAGCCGGGCAGCCAGTCCCCGCTCTGCGCGGCACCGAACAATGCGCCCAGGCCGGCAGCGGCAGCCATGCCGCCGATCAGACCGGCCCATGTCTTCTTGGGGCTGATGCGCGGCGCCAGCTTGGGCCCGCCGATGGACCGGCCGGCGGCATAGGCACCGATATCGGTGGCCCAGATGGCCAGCACCAGGAAAAGGAACAAGGCCAGCCCATAGGGGCCGCTTTCCAGCCGCAGCCAGTACATCGAAACGAACGGCACGATGACATAGACGGGAGCGAAGAGGATCAGGCCGGGCGTGCGGCCGGCCGCGGGGGCGACAAGCCGGACCGTTTCCCACGCCGACAGGCCGGCGAGCGCCAGCAGCAGCAGCTGGAACGGCACCCCGCCCCACCAGACGGCGGCCAGCACCGGGGGTGCCAGCACCAGGGCGGAGATGACGCGCAGCGTCAGGTTCGACCGTGGCGGGCGGGGGGGCGGCATATCGGTCACGGGATCATCGACTTCCGACCGTGGCGCCGAAACGCCGGTCACGCCGGTGATATTCCTGGATAGACGCCTCCAGGTCGCGCTTGGTGAAATCGGGCCAAAGCGTATCCACGAACACGAGTTCGGCATAGGCCAGTTGCCAGAGCAGGAAATTGCTGATGCGCTTTTCCCCGCTGGTGCGGATCATCAGGTCCGGGTCGGGAATGTCGGGAGCGGTCGAAAGCTGGCCGGCGAAACTGTCGGCCGTGATGTCGCCCGGGGTCAGTTCCCCCCGCTCCACGGCCTGCGCCAGCCGGCGGGCGGCATCGACCAGTTCCTGGCGCCCGCCATAGGACAGGGCCAGGACCAGCGTCATGTCGGTATTCCCGGCCGTCACCGCCTCGGAATGGTCGATCAGCGCCTGGATGTCGGCGGAAAGACGGGCGCGCTCCCCGATGACACGCAGACGGATGCCGTTCTTGTGCAGCTTGGCGATCTCCCCCCGCAGATAGAAGCGCAGAAGCTGCATCAGGGTCGAGACCTCGTCGTCCGGACGACTCCAGTTCTCCGTGGAGAAACTGTAGAGCGTCAGGTAGCGCACGCCCATCTCGCGCGCGCCTTCGATCACCTGACGGACGGCGTCCACGCCCTTCTTGTGGCCGGCCGTCCGTGGCAGGCCGCGTGCCGTCGCCCAGCGTCCATTGCCATCCATGATGATGGCGATGTGCGTGGGCGGCGGGGTATAGGCGGGTGTTTCGGGGCCCGGCATGGCTGGCAGGTCCTTAATCCTTCGTCGGGACGGATCAGACCTGCAGGATTTCCTTTTCCTTCGTGGCCAGCGCCTCATCAACCTTCTTGATATGGGCGTCGGTCACGGCCTGGACCTTGTCGGACCATGTCTTCTGCTCATCCTCGGAAAGCTCGCCATCCTTCTGCAGCTTCTTCAGGACGTCCATGCCATCGCGGCGCACATTGCGCACGGCGACACGGGTCTGTTCCGCATATTTGGCGGCGACCTTGGACAGTTCCTTGCGGCGCTCCGAATTCAACTCTGGAATCGGCACGCGGATGGTCGACCCCTCCGTCTGCGGGTTGAGGCCCAGCCCGCTGTCCCGGATCGCCTTTTCCACGGCCTTCACCGTGGAACGGTCGAAAACCTGCACGTTGATGAGGCGGGGCTCCGGCACGGAGATATTGGCCACCTGATTCAGCGGCACGGTCGTCCCATAGGCCTCGACGGTCACCGGCTCCAGCAGGTTGGCGGAAGCGCGGCCCGTGCGCAGACCCGCGAATTCCTTGCGGAGCGTTTCCAATGCGCCGGCCATGCGACGCTCGATATCCTTGATCAGATCGGGAGCGGCCACCTTATGCCTCTTCGGTTATGATGGTGAATTTACCCTGCCCGGCCATCACTTCGGCGAAGCCGCCGTCCTTCTGGATGGAGAAGACAAGGATGGGAATCTTGTTTTCGCGGGCAAGCGAAATCGCCGAAGCATCCATGACCTGGAGGTCGCGCGACAGCACGTCCAGATAGGTCAGACGGTCGTAGCGGATGGCGTCCTTCACCTTCTTGGGGTCGGCGCTGTAGACGCCATCCACCTTGGTGGCCTTCAGCATCGCATCGCAGCCCATTTCGGAGGCGCGGAGTGCGGCGGCCGTGTCGGTGGTGAAGAACGGGTTGCCCGTGCCGGCGGCGAAGATCACCACGCGGCCTTTTTCCATGTGGCGCTCGGCGCGGCGGCGGATATAGGGCTCACACACGCTGTCCATGGGGATGGCCGACTGCACGCGGGTTTCCACGCCGGCCTTTTCCAGGGCGTTCTGCACGGCCAGCGCGTTCATCACGGTGGCCAGCATGCCCATGTAATCCGCGGTGGCGCGCTCCATGCCGGAAGCAGCACCGGAAATGCCACGGAAGATGTTGCCGCCGCCGATCACGGCGCAGACCTCGATTCCCATATCGATGACGGACTTGATCTCATTCGCCATCCGGCTGACGACGTTGGGATCGATCCCGTATTCCCGCTCCCCCATAAGGGCTTCGCCTGAGAGTTTCAGAAGAACGCGCTTGTAACGGGCCTCGGGCACGGGCTTGTCCTTTCGATTGGTCCGATCCGCAAAGGGCGGCCGGGACCGGCCGAAACCGGTCCCAACTCCTCACTGGCAAACAAAGCCGGCGCGTCACCAGCACCGGCTCCGTCCCGCCTCAGCCGGCCATCTTGGCGACTTCGGCGGCGAAATCGGCCTGTTCCTTCTCGATGCCTTCGCCCAGGGCGAAGCGCACGAAGCCGGTCAGGGCCACCGGGGCGCCAGCGGTCTTGGCGGCATTCTCCACGACCTTGCGGATCTTGGTCTCGCCGTCGATGACATAGAGCTGCTCCAGCAGCACCACTTCCTCATAATACTTGCGGATGCGGCCTTCGACCATCTTCTCGATGATGTTCTCCGGCTTGCCGCTCACCCGGGCCTGCTCGACCAGCACGGCACGCTCGCGGTCCAGGTTGGCGGTGGAGACGTCGCCGACGTCCAGCGCCTCGGGACGGGCGGCGGCGACATGCATGGCGATCTGCTTGCCCAGATCGGCCAGCACGGCCTTGTCACCGGTCGATTCCAGGGCGACCAGCACGCCAATCTTGCCCAGCCCCGGAACCAGGGCGGAGTGGACGTAGGAGGCCACGACGCCGTCATTCACCGTCAGACGGGCGACGCGGCGCAGGCTCATGTTCTCGCCGATGGTGGCGACCAGGCTGGTCAGCTCATCGGTGACATTGCGGCCGGTGCCCGGATAGTCAGTGGCCTTCAGCGACTCCAGATCGCCATTGCCGTCCAGCGCAAGCTTGGTGACGGTGGACACGGCGGCCTGGAAAGCCTCGTTGCGGGCAACGAAGTCGGTCTCGGCATTCAGCTCGACGGCGGCGCCGGCCAGGCCATTGGTGGCAACGCCAACCAGGCCTTCGGCGGCCACGCGGCCAGCCTTCTTGGCGGCGGCGGCAAGACCCTTCTTGCGCAGCCAGTCGATCGCGGCTTCCAGGTCGCCGCCCGTCTCGGTCAGCGCCTTCTTGCAATCCATCATGCCAGCGCCGGACTTCTCGCGCAGGTCCTTCACGAGCGCAGCGGTGATCTCGGCCATTTTCGCCTCTCTATCGTCGGAATGTGACGGGTCAGGATAAATCTTGCTGGGGCCGGCGCAAACGGCCAACCCCGGACAGCACAACGGCCGGACCGCACCCGGACAGGGTCGCGGCCCGGCCGTCGCACATCAAACTCAGGCCTCGGCCGGGGCTTCTTCCGGCACGACCTCGACGGGGGCCTCTTCCTGGCTGCCGATATCGATGCCGGCGGCCGACATCTCGGCCTGCAGGCCGTCCAGCACGGCGCCGCTCAGCAGCTCGCAATAGGTCTCGATGGCGCGCAGCGCGTCATCGTTGCCCGGAACCGGGAAGGTGATGCCATCGGGATCGGAGTTGCTGTCCAGGATGGCAACGACCGGGATGCCCAGCTTGTTGGCTTCCTGGATGGCCAGGCTTTCCTTGTTGGTGTCGATGATCACCAGCAGGTCGGGCAGGCCGCCCATGTCACGGATACCGCCCAGCGCGCGCTCCAGCTTGTCGCGGTCGCGCGTCATGTTCAGCAGTTCCTTCTTGGTGCGGCCGGAGCCCTCACCCACGGAAAGCTGCTCGTCCATGTCCTTCAGGCGGCGGATCGACTGGGAGATGGTCTTCCAGTTGGTCAGCATGCCGCCGAGCCAGCGATGGTTCACATAATACTGGCCGCAGCGCTTCGCCGCCTCGGCCACCTTTTCCTGGGCGGCGCGCTTGGTGCCGACGAACAGGACGCGGCCGCCGCCGGCGACAACGTCACGCACGGCCTGCATGGAGCGGTGCAGCAGCGGAACGGTCTGTTCCAGGTCGATGATATGCACGCCGTTGCGCGCACCGAAGATGTAGGTCGACATCTTCGGGTTCCAGCGACGGGTGTGGTGACCGAAATGGACACCAGCTTCCAGAAGCTGGCGCATGGTGAAAGTGGGCATAGCCATAGGAAAACGTCCTTTTCCGGTTTGTCCTCCGTGGGCGACGTCGCCCTGGCACCTGCCAGGCCGACACCGGATCGATGGAAGGCCCCTGTCCGGGGGAAACTGTCCCCTGATAAAAGCCATCGCACCGCAAGCCCACGTGTGGGATTAACGACGGGCGGTGGAATACCCCAGCCGTGCCGGCATTGCAACCCCGCTCCAGTATCCGCTTTGCGCGTCGGCCATGTCTTGGCAGGGGGGCCGGGCTGTCATATGGTCCGCGCCCGCGGGTTGACCCCGATTTCCGACACCCCATGTAGCAGCGCATGAACGCCCCCGTCCGCCCGTCCAATGCCTCGCCCGATCTGTTGACGGGCTTTCTGCGACTGAATGCCGGCGGGCGCGATCCCGTCACCCCGCTGTGGCTGGAAGCCGATGGGTTGCCGGAGGTGCCGCGGCGCCTGCTGGCCCATGACCATGGCATGACGGCAACGCTGGAAGCCTTCTGGGGCGAGCGGATGCGCCTGGAGGTGCTGCATACAGAGGAGATCGACGGGCTTCTGCGCCGCCATGTGCTGCTGTCGGGCGCCGACCGCGGCATTCCCGCGGAACTGGGCCTGATCGAGATCCGGCTGGAAGCGCTGCCGCCCGGCGCCCTGTTCGCGGTGAGGCAACGGCGCATCCCGTTCGGCGCCATCCTGTCGGCCTGCGGCACCGCGTTCCGCAGCCAGCCGGCCGGGTTCCTGCGCCTTGTCGCCGACGAGTCGCTGGGCCGCCTGCTGCGTGTGACACCGGGCAGCCCCGTCCATGGCCGGGCCACCACCCTTTACGCCCATGATGATGGGCGCCTGCTGGCCAATGCCGTCGAACTGCTGAGCGGACATCGGCCGGGTTGAGGGACCCGGGTGAGGGGCCGGCAGCGCATGGCCCCTGCCCGCCCGTTCCAGATCGGCTATCGCCGCAACACCACGGCCGCGGATGCCACGCCGAAGCCCAGCGACACGGCCGCCACCGCCAGCAGCAGCCAATAGACCTGCCGCACCTCCGCCAATGCCCCGGCGGTATGGACGCGGAATTCATCGATCACGGGATCGTTGGCACGGGCCGCCGGCACCTCGTTGGCCAGCACTTGGGTCTGTTGCAGATACCAAAGCTGCGACACGGGCTCCCCCGCCCGCATCGCGGCGACCACGGCCGCGACTCCATTGGCCAGATTGTCATGCGCCAAGCGCAACTGCCGGGCCTTCTGCTCGTTCATGGGGGCCAGCGCCTGCTCCAGCCGGGCAGCCAGGCGGCGGAACTCCGGAATGCGGGTGTCCACGCGCGCGGCCGTGGCGTCGCGCGTGCGCTCATCGAAGATCAGCAGGAGGACGTCGCGCTGCAAGGCACGGCTGGTGGAGCGCAGTTCGGTGGCCGTGGCGAACACCTCCTGCCCGCGTTCCTGCGCGCGCAGCGCCGGCAGGCCGAGCATCAGGGTCGCAGCCAGCAAGGCCACGATCACGGGGACGAGACCCGCCGCCAGCGCCGGCAGGATGCGGCCGCGCGGTTCTTCCAGATCCCAATAGCGATTGGTCATTCAACAAACTCCCGGGAACTTTGAGATCAACTGCCTTTTCGTTCTTTTCCCGGACTGTCGCATGGGCCGGCAACAAAAAGCGACTGCTTATCGACCCTGGCGGCGCGGCCATGCCTGGCCACAAGCCACGGGCAGGGTCGCAGCGGGAACCTGGAAGACCCATATGGGAGCAAGGGCCCATTCTGGTCCGGAACCGATCGACGTCACGGCGTCCCGCCCGCAAGGCGGGGCCATAACAGGGCTGCGGGCAAACATCCCGCAGATATGACATTGGCAGAACTCTCCATCCTGGAACTGGGACGGGTGCGGCAGGGCGGGACACGGCGCGCGGCGCTGGACGAGGCCCGGACCCTTGCACAACATGCCGAGAACTGGGGCTACAAGCGGCTCTGGGTCGCCGAGCATCACAATATCCAGACCGTGACCACGGCCGCCACGGCCCTGGTCATCGCCCATGTCGCGGCCGGCACCTCCACGATCCGGGTCGGCGCCGGCGGCATCATGCTGCCCAACCATGCGCCCTATGTCATCGCCGAGCAGTTCGGCACGCTGGAAACATTGTTCCCCGGCCGCATCGACCTGGGCCTTGGCCGCGCGCCGGGCACCGACCCGTTGACCTTGCGCGCCCTGCGCCGGGATCCCGCCAACGCCGACAATTTCCCGCAGGATGTGCTGGAGCTTCAGGCCTTTCTGGCGCCGGCCGGCCCCGGCCAGCGGATCGAGGCCGTACCGGGTTCCGGCACCAATGTGCCCTTGTGGATCTTGGGCTCCAGCCTGTTCGGAGCGCATCTGGCAGCCGAACTCGGCCTGCCCTACGGTTTCGCCTCGCATTTCGCGCCGGGCGCGCTGGATCAGGCGCTGTCCGTCTATCGGACCCGCTTCAAGCCGTCCGACCAGCGCGACCGGCCCTATGCGCTGGTCGGGGTGAACATCATCGCCGCCGATACGGATGAGGAAGCCCGGTTCCTGGCGACCTCGCAGCAGATGTCCTTCACGGATCTGGTGCGCGGGGGCCGCAAGCTGACCCAGCCGCCCATCACCGACATCGAAACCTATTGGACCAATCCGCGGGAAAAGGCGCAGGTGCAGCAGATGCTGGCCTGCAGCATCGTGGGGGGGCCGGCCACGGTGCGGCGGGGGATCGAGGATCTCCTGACCCGCACGCAGGCCGACGAACTGATGATCGTCTCCGACACGTTCGATCCGGCCAGGCGGCTGCGTTCGTTCGAGATCATTGCGGAGGTTATGCGCGGCGCCTGACAGCGCCCCATCATAAGGGAACGGCAAAAGGCCCTGGGCATCCGCACCGATGCCCAGGGCCTTTTGCCATCACGATCCCGCAGGTACCGCCCGGCGCCGGTGACGGCCACCGGGCGGTACCCCCATCCGGTCAGTCGCCGGCCGCCGCCATACCGGCCGGGATGGACGCGGCCGCCCGTTCCTGACGGCGGGCACCGGCCATGTAGCGCAGAAGCACATAGAAGACCGGGGTCAGCATCAGCCCGAACAGCGTGACGCCCAGCATGCCGAAGAACACGGCGATGCCCATGGCGTGGCGCATCTCCGCGCCGGCCCCGGTGGAGGTGACCAGCGGCACCACGCCCATGATGAAGGCGATGGACGTCATCAGGATGGGGCGCAGGCGCAGGCGGCTGGCCTCGATCGCGGCCTGGACAACGGTACGGCCGTGCATTTCCAGTTCGCGGGCGAATTCCACGATCAGGATCGCGTTCTTCGCCGACAATCCGACAAGCACCATGAAGCCGATCTGGGTGAAGATGTTGTTGTCCCCCCCGGTCAGCCAGACACCGGCCAGGGCCGACATCAGGCTCATGGGCACGATCATCAGGATGGCCAGCGGCAGGGTCAGGCTCTCATACTGGGCCGCCAGCACCAGGAAGACCAGCAGGACCGAGATGGGAAACACCCACAAGGCCGCGTTGCCGGCCAGGATCTGCTGATAGGTCAGGTCGGTCCATTCGAACCTGATGCCGCGCGGCAGCACCTCCGCCGCGATGCGCTCCGCCGCCGCCTGGGCCTGGCCCGACGAATAGCCGGGCGCCGGCCCGCCATTGATGTCGGCAGCAGTGTAGCCGTTGTAGCGGACCACCATTTCCGGACCATAACTCTGCGTCACCTGCACCAGCGACGACAGCGGCACCATGACGCCCTGGTCGTTGCGGGTCTTCAGCAGGCCGATATCGTCGGCATGGGCCCTGAACGGCGCATCCGCCTGGACCCGCACCTGATAGACACGACCGAACGTGTTGAAATCATTGACATAGAGCGAACCCAGATAGACCTGCATCGTCTCAAACACATCCGTGACCGGCACGCCCAACTGCTTAGCCTTCACCCGGTCCAGGTCGACATCCAGTTGCGGGACATTGATTTCATAGGAGGTGAAGGTCGGCCCCAGTTCGGGCGTCTGCGCGGCGCGGGCCACGAAATCGTTGGCGGCCTTGGCCAGTGCCTCGTACCCCAGCGACCCGCGATCCTCCAGTTGCAGCTTGAAGCCGCCCAGCGTGCCCAGCCCCATGACGGGCGGCGGCGGGAAGACGGCCACGAAGGCTTCCTTCACGCCGTTGAACTGCTGTTGCAGGCTGGCGGCGATGACATCGGCCGACAGGCCTTCCTTCTGCCGTTCCTCGTAAGGCTTCAGCGTGGTGAAGACGATGCCGGCGGAGGAGGAATTGGTGAAGCCGTTCACCGAAAGGCCGGGAAAGGCCACGGCATTGGCGATGCCGGGCTGCTTCAGCGCGATGTCCGTCATGGTGCGGATCACATCTTCCGTGCGGTCCAGCGAGGCACCGGTCGGAAGCTGGGCAAAGGCGATCAGATATTCCTTGTCCTGGGCCGGCACGAAACCGCCCGGCACCGCGCGGCCCAGCACGAAGGTCAGGCCCAGCAGCAGGACATAGACCAGCATCATGGCCCCCTTGTGCCGGATGACGCCGCCCACACCCTTGCCATAGCTTTCCGATCCCCGCTGGAAAACGCGGTTGAAGCCCCGGAAGAACCCGCCCAGCACCTTGTTCATGCCGCGGGTCAGCCAATCCGGCTTGTCGTGATGGCCCCTCAGCAGCAGGGCGGACAAGGCCGGCGACAGGGTCAGTGAGTTGAAGGCCGAAATGACGGTGGAAATCGCGATGGTCATCGCGAACTGCTTGTAGAACTCGCCCGACAGGCCGGACATGGCGGCCAGCGGCACGAACACGGCCACCAGGGTCAGGGCGATGGCGATGATGGGGCCGCTCACCTCCTGCATCGCTTTATAGGTCGCCTCGCGCGGGGACAGACCTTCGGAGATGTTGCGCTCCACATTCTCCACCACGACGATGGCGTCATCGACCACGATGCCGATGGCCAGCACCATGCCGAACAGCGACAGGGCATTGATGGAAAAGCCGAACAGCAGCATCAGGGAGAAGGTGCCCACGATCGAGACGGGCACGGCCAGCAGCGGGATGATGGAGGCCCGCCAGGTCTGCAGGAACACGATCACCACCAGCACGACCAGCGCGATGGCTTCCAGCAGCGTGTGAATGACCGCGTCGATGCTGGCCTGCACGAAGCGGGTCGGATCATAGACGATGGCATATTCAACGCCGTCGGGCATGTCCTGCTGCAATTCCGCCATCACCTCGCGCACGGTTTCGGAGATGGCGAGCGCATTGGCGCCCGGTGCCTGGTTGATGGCGATGGCCACGGCCGGCTTGTTGTCCAGAAGCGAGCGCAACCCGTATTGGGATGCCGCCAGTTCCACCCGCGCCACGTCACGCAGATAGGTGACGGCGCCATCGGCCGTCTTCAGGACAATGTCCTGGAACTCCTCCACCGACTTCAGCCGGCCCTGGGCATTCACGGAAAGCTGCAGGGGTGCGTCGGGAACGGACGGGCTGGCGCCGATCACGCCGGCCGCGACCTGCACATTCTGTTCGCGTATGGCGTTGACGACATCATTGGCCGTCATGCCGCGCTCGGCGACCTTCTGCGGGTCCAGCCAGACCCGCATGGCATAGTCGCCCGACCCCCACAGCAGCACCTCGCCCACGCCGGAAATGCGCGCCAGCCGGTCGCGCACGTTCAACACGGCGTAGTTGCGCAGATAGGT
This sequence comes from Niveispirillum fermenti, assembly GCF_048066175.1. Classification (GTDB taxonomy): domain Bacteria; phylum Pseudomonadota; class Alphaproteobacteria; order Azospirillales; family Azospirillaceae; genus Niveispirillum; species Niveispirillum fermenti. The sequence continues at coordinate 310,298 of NZ_JBLTXA010000001.1, forward strand.
CATGTCATAACGGTCGTCCGGCGAGCGCAGATGCACCACCATGGTGAGCGTCGGGGAGGACTTGACCGTCGTGACGCCCAGCCGCTGCACATCCTGCGGCAGGCGGGGCAGCGCCTGGGCCACGCGGTTCTGCACAAGCTGCGTGGCCTTGTCCGGATCGGTGCCCAGCTTGAAGGTCACGGTCAGGGCCATGTTGCCGTCGCTGTTGGCCTGGGACTGCATGTAAAGCATGTCCTCCACGCCGTTGATCTGTTCCTCCAGCGGCGAGGCGACGGTTTCGGCGATGACCTTGGGGTTGGCGCCGGGATACTGGGCGCGCACCACCACCGATGGCGGCACGACCTCCGGATATTCGGATACGGGCAACTGGAACAGGGCGATGAACCCCGCCAGGAAGACGACCACCGACAACACGCCCGCGAAGATCGGGCGGTCGATGAAGAAACGGGAAATGTTCATGGGAGCCTCGGTCCGCGAACAGGGCGCGGATTGGATTGGGCCTGGATGAAAGACAAGACGCCCCCGTCACCCTGCCCAACAGGATGCAGATCACGCCGGGACCTGCCCCCTCCCCACCTTCCCCGCGGAAACGGAGAAGGCGGGGCAATGCAAAAGGGGGACAGACGGGTGCCGGACCGAACCTGTGTGAGACGGGGCGGGCGGCGTTACCGGGCCGCCACCTGCGTGTCGGGGCGTTCCATCGCCACCAGCTTGGGATTGATCACATCGCCGGGACGGGCGCGCTGGATGCCGTTGACGATGATCCGCTCGCCGGGGGCCAGCCCCTGCGTCACGATGCGCAATCCTTCCTGACGGCTGCCCAGGGTGACAGGCCGGTAGGCCACCTTGTTCGCCGCATCCACCACCAGCACGAACTTCTTGTCCTGATCGGTGCCGATGGCCCGTTCATCCACCATCACGGCCGCCTGCGGCTCCGACCCGCCCACCTTGATCCGGGCATAAAGGCCGGGGACCAGCATACCGTCGGGATTGTCGAAACGGGCGCGGACCCGGATGGTGCCGGAAACCGGGTCCAGGCGGTTGTCCACGTCATCGATGCTGCCATCGCGCGAATAATCCGCCTCGTTGGCCAGGCCAAGCTGTACGGGCACACCGGCCTTGTCCTTCACCGACGCGATATGGCGCAGATAGGTCTGCTCATCCACATCGAAAGAGGCATAGATGGGGGAAACCGAGACCAGCGTGGTCAGGGGCTGGGATGCCGCCCCGGCTGCCACGACATTGCCGACCGTGATCTCGGCGCGGGAAACCCGGCCGCCGATGGGGGCGGCCACGCTGGTATAGGACAGGTTCAGGCGTGCCACCTCCAGTTCGGCCTCCGCGGCGCGCAGGCTGGCGCCGGCATCGCGGGCGGCGTGCTCACGCTCGTCCAGGGTGCGGCGCGTGATGGTGCTGTCGGCGACAAGCCGGGATGCGCGGTCCAGTTCCGCCTTCGTGAAGCGCACACGCGCCTGGGCGGCCGCCAGTTGCGCCTCGGCCCGCGACAGTTCCGCCCGGTAGGGGGCGGGATCGATCGTGAACAGAACATCGCCCTTCTGCACCAGAGTACCATTGCGGAAATGAACCTGGGTGATGGTGCCGGAAACCCGGGGGCGGACATCCACCCGCTCCACGGCCTCCAGCCGGCCGGAATAGCTCTGCCAGTCCACGACCTTGCGGGCCACGACGGGGGCGACATCCACCTCCACCGCGGCCGGGGCCGCGATGGCGACGGGCGTGTCATCCGCCTGCCCCTGAATGGCGGCGGCGGCGATGACGGCCAACGACACCCCAGCCGCCATCACATAGACCAGCTTGCTGCGCGTGATCGACATTGGGTCAACTCCTGCAAAAATGCGCAGACAAGGGTTTCCCGCCGCCGCCTGCGGGCGGGGGATCACGGAAACGGCCGGCCTGTGGAAGACAGCTCCGCCGTCAGCGCCCGGCATGCCGGACCCCTGGTCAAACGCCTTTGGTTTCGTTTTTGAAAAGCCCCATCCGGCTGGATGAGGCTGCCTCGATTTTCGACTTTACCGGCTTTGCTGCGCCGCCGCTGTGATGGCCGTCGCACCTTGTCGATTTTTTTGGCAACCGATGAAACCCGGAAGATATCGGCTGTCAAAATCCTTTGCCGTTCAAGCCACAAGCACATTCAGCCCCATGAGGCCGCCGGCCCTGGAGGTAATTGAGCAAGTGCAGCATCCCGCAGGCGCCGTCATGAATAAAGACGGTTTTTCTGAGCAGACAATTCACCCAGGACGAACAATCACCCCCGGCCCCACCGCCGGGTCGGCCCCCATGCCCACCCCACAGCAGGCCTCAGCGCTGTAACAGGCCAGGGGATGGTCCTCCCCCTGCAGAAGCGGACATTTCTCAAACAGGCTGACCACCCAGTCCACGAACAGCCGCACACGATGGGACGGCTGGCGGTTCTGGGGATAAACCGCGGAAATCGGCATGGGTGCCGGCCGGTACTGGGGCAGCACCTCCACCAGTTCACCCGCTTGCAGACGGTCCAGCGCCATGAACAGGGCCGGCTGGATCAGGCCATAACCTTCGACACCACACGCGACATAGGCTTCGCTGTCATTGACGGCGACCGGCCCGGTCAGCGGCACCTCCACCTCCACCCCGTCCCGGACGAAATCGAACGGGTAAGACCGGTTGCCCAGATGGGGGGAGAAATAGCGCACACCCTGATGACCAGCCAGGTCCTCCAGCCCTTCGGGACGGCCGAACCGGTCCAGATAGGCGGGGCTGGCGCAGGTCAGCCGGGACAGGCGGCCCAGGCGCCGCGCCACCAGCGAACTGTCAGGCAGGGGGCCGATCCGCAGCACGCAATCAACACCCTCCTGCACGAGGTCGATCTGCCGGTCATTCATGCCCAGCTTCAATTCGATATCGGGATAAAGCGCATGAAAATCCCGTAGGGCCGGCACGACCACCAGCCGGCCGATTGATGTCGGCATGTCCACATGCAGCCGGCCCCGCGGGTGGCGCTTGCCATCGATGAAGATGGTCTCCACCTCCTCCACCTCCGCCAGGATGCGCTGGGCGCGCTCATAGAAGGTCTGGCCATCGGCCGTCAGGCTGAGGCTGCGGGTGGTGCGCTGGAGAAGCCGGCAGCCCAGATGGGCCTCCAGCCCCTGGATGATGGTTGTGACCGATGCCCGCGGCAGGCCCAGCATGTCGGCTGCCCGGGCAAAGCCGTTCAAATCCACGACATGCACAAAGACGTGCATCGCCTGCAACTTGTCCATGATGAACCCCATCCCCACTGGCCCGCCGGCCCCGACATGGCCGTCATCATAGGCCGGCGGGCGGCGGCCCCGCTATGCGCCCGGTCACTCCGCCGCCTTGCCGTCCGCGTGACAGGTCACCCGGCCACGTTCTGCCGCACGCCGGTCTGTGCGGCGCGCTCCACCGCAGCCACCAGGCGGCTGTTGTGAAGCGCGTGGGCGAAGCCGGGCGTGTGGTGGGTTCCGGCCGCCATGTCACGCGCCAGCGACGCATAGACTTCACCGACATTGATCGCGGCCCCCTTCCAGAAATCGGCCGCGGTGGGGCCGACACCTGTGGCGACGGGGGCATCGGGTGCCTCGAACGGGACGCTGGCCGACAAGGTCAGATCGCCCACCTGCACGCCGGCCAGGTGACTGCCCTGGAGCTTCAGCCAGCCCAGCGATCCGCGAACCTCCAGGATGAAATTCGCATCCTCCGCCGGTATACCCGCCAGGACCTGAACCGAGACGGGCGCACCGCTCGACGTCCGGGCGATCAGATCCAGATGATCGGGAATGTCGCGAACGGAGGTCTCGCCGGTATCGACAATGTCGATCTCCGGCCAGAGAAGTTCGGTGCGCGCATCGACCTCGGTGATGTCGCCCAGCACGGCCTCGATGACGTCCAGCACATGGCCCGTGGTGATGGTCATGAAGCTCGCACCCGATGCGGCCTTGTTGAAATAATCGTAGGCTGCGATCGTTTGCGGGCCATAGCCGAAGGTCGTGGCACCGACACGGGCCGACAGCAGGCGGCCAAGCCTGCCCGAAGCCACCAGTTCGGCCGCCCGGCGGGCCGCCGGATTGTGCCGCCCCTGAAGGCCGATGGCCGTGTGCAGCGAGGATGCGGCTGCCGCCATCTCCGCGGTCTGCGCCAGCGTCGCGCCCAGCGGCGCCTCGCAATAGACGGTCTTGCCGGCCGCAAGCGCCGCCATCACCAGATCCCGGTGGGCCGGAACCTTCACGGCCACGGTGACGATATCGATGGATGGATCCCTGATCATCGCATAGGGATCGGCGTACCAGCGCGTAGCACCGAACGCCTCGGCGGCGGCCCTGGCGCTCTCCTCACGCCGCGTGGCCACCGCGGCCAGCACAAGGGCGGGCTGCGCCTGGAGCGCCGGAACGTGCGACGCCCCGGCCCAGCTTGCCCTTGTATCCGCGCCGATGATGCCAACGCGATATCTGTTATCCGACATGTTTCTATGCTCCGCTGCGGGTCAATTGGGACGCCTGTGGGTGGGACGCCTGTGGGTCCGTCGCCCGAAACATAGGAACGCCTCCGGAGCGGAAGCTACGCAGTTACGATCAGGAACCGGCTCTCCACGCTCAATCACACGGCCGGCCCGTGATGATTGAGACGAACGGGCGCGCTCTTGATAGAATATGCATAGTACGGCGCATGCCTTTGCAGCGAAGAATGGACATCGCACCATGCATGGCCGGCAAGCCGCCATGTCCGCAAGCGCAGACCGGCAGGACATTCGACCCCCATGACGAAGCCAGAATTCTCCGACCTCCTCCAGATCATCGAACGTCACGCCCGCCACGATTACGTGACGCCGATCAAGGGCTTGAAGGTCGGGCGGACGGATATGCCGTCAGAGGTGGGCCATTCGATCTATCAGCCGTCCTTCGGACTGGTCGCGCGTGGCGTGAAGGAATTAATGGTGGGCGAGACCCCGTTCCATTACGCCGCTGGAGAGTCGCTGCTATGCACCGCCGATGTACCGGTGACCTCGCAAGTAACCGAGGCAAGCCCTTCGGCGCCTTATCTTGCGGTCCATCTTGATATCGATCCCATGGTTGTCGCCGACCTTCTGCGCGAGCGTGCCGGCGACAGGCCCAGGTCGGACGACACCGTGATGGCCGGGAAATACAGGCTTGATCCGGAACTGCTCGATCCCCTGATCCGGCTGATCTCGCTGCTTGACCGCCCACGTGACATTCCGGTCCTGGCGCCCTTGATCCGGCGGGAAATCACCTGGCGCCTGCTGCACACCGACCATGGGCCGCTGCTCAGCCAGCTTGCCTTCGCGAACGGGCACGCAACGCGGATCGGGCGCACGACAGCGTGGATCAGGGCCAACTATGCCGAAGCCCTCAACATCTCCGACCTTGCCGCGCAGGCCAATATGAGCGTCGCGAGCTTCCACCGCCATTTCAAGGCTGTGACCTCCATGTCGCCCGTGCAGTTCCAAAAGCGCGTCCGCCTGCAGGAAGCGCGGCGCGTCCTGTCAGGCTCCAGCACGATTTCCGCCGTCGCCTATGATGTCGGCTACCAAAGCATATCCCAGTTCAACCGCGACTATCGGCGGCTGTTCAACCTGACCCCCAGCGACGATGCCGCCACGTTGCGCGCCACACTTGGCCGTGAACCATCGGCAGCCCCACAGGCCCTGACGGGCTGACGGGTCGCGAAGCCCTGTTCCCACCTTCGAGAGTCCGTCCAGGACTTTTTTTATTTACTATCAAAACCTTACTTTATCATCACTCCTGCTGCGGCCTGGGGTAATACCAACGTGCGATGAGTAGAACTCATCGCACGTTGGTCCGGCGGCGACCGCCGCAGCGCCGCTTGTGCGGCGTCGCCCGAGCCAACGAATGTTGGCGCCGGCGATTGAGGACGGTGACCGGAACCAACAGGTTCCGGTCACCGCAAAATAGTATAACGGCGAAATGAAAAAGCCCGGCTCACGAAAGCAAGCCGGGCGCATCATTTGCCACCATCCTCGCTGTCAGGCGTGCTTCTCCAATGCAGCGACACCCGGCAGCACCTTGCCTTCCAGCCATTCCAGGAAAGCCCCCCCCGCCGTGGAAACGTAGGAGAAGCGGGCGGCCACGCCGGCATGTTCCAGCGCCGCGACCGTATCGCCGCCGCCGGCCACGGACAGAAGCCGTCCCTGGGCCGTCAGGTTGGCGGCAATCGCGGCCACGCCGTTGGTGGCCGTGTCGAAGGGCATCAGTTCAAAGGCGCCGAACGGGCCGTTCCAGACCAGCGTCCTGGCGCCTTCCAGCTTCCGGCCCACCAGTTCGATCGTGGCGGGGCCCGCATCCAGCATCATCTCGCCGTCTTGGATATCGGTCACGGCCGCCACGCGATGATCGGCATTGGCCTTGAACTCCCGTGCCATCAGGCCATCCACGGGCAACACGATCTCGCACCCGCCGCCGGCTGCCTTTTCCATGATGGCGCGGGCCTGGTCGGCCATATCACGTTCGCACAGGGAAGAACCGACCGACACACCCTTGGCAAAAAGGAAGGTGTTGGCCATGCCGCCACCCAGCACCAGGATATCGACCTTCGACACCATGTTGAGCAGCAGGTCGAGCTTGGTGGAGATCTTGGCCCCGCCGACCACGGCGGCCACCGGCCGTTCCGGTGCCGCCAGCGCCTTGCCCAGCGCTTCCAGTTCCGCCTGCATCAGGCGGCCGGCCGCACTGGGCAGCAGGTGGGCAATGCCCTCCGTCGAGGCATGTGCCCGGTGGGCGGAAGAGAAGGCGTCGTTGACATAGACGTCCCCCAGCGCCGCCAGGCCCTTGGCCAGTTCCGGATCGTTCTTTTCCTCACCCGCATGGAAACGGGTATTCTCCAGGATCAGGACCCCACCGGCGGGCAGGGTCGCCACGGCGGCGGCGGCCTTGTCGCCAACGCAATCCTCGGCGAAGGCCACCGGCGCCCCCAGCGCCTTTTCCACGGCCGGCACGACCTGACGCAGGCTGTTCTTCGTGTCCGGGCCGTTCTTGGGACGGCCGAAATGCGACATGACCACAACCTTGGCGCCCTTGCCGGCGATTTCCTTCAGCGTCGGCACCAGGCGGTCGATGCGGGTCGTGTCGGTGACCTGCCCGTCAGCCATGGGCACGTTCAGGTCGGCGCGGACAAGCACGGTCTTGCCCGTGACATCGATGGTGTCGAGGGTCTGGAAGCGCATGGAGGAGGTCCCCGTCAGGAAGGATGTGGCGTTCTTTACCAGGGCGCAAGGAAACACCATTGCCCGCCGGCTTTCAACACCCGCACCCGTCGGTGTGGCGTGCAAAAAAATCGCCCGCTGCGATAGACAGGCTTTCACGGAATTGTCATCGTCCCCACATGAATGGCGGAAATCCGGGCGAATCGTCCTTTCCGCCGGCTTTCGTGCGCAATCATGGGGTGAACGGAAAAGAATGTCGGGTCAGGAGATCGAGCTGAAACTGGCGGTGGCGCCGGCCGACATGGATCGGCTGCGCAAACTTCCCTGCCTGTCGGCCACCATCGCCAAGCCATCGGTCAAATCGCTCGATAGCATCTATTTCGATACCGTGGATCGCCGGCTGGCCGCCAGCGGCCTGTCATTGCGCGTGCGCCGTGTGGGACGCAAGCTGGTCCAGACGTTGAAATCCGCCCCGGCACCCGGGGCCGGTGCCCTGGTGCGCGGCGAGTGGGAGGCGGAGGTGTCGCAGCCCCGCCCCGATCTTTCCGTCCTGCCCGACCCGGCTGTGCTGGAACCGTTGGGCGATTTGTCGGCCGACGCGCTGGAGCCCGTGTTCGAGACGCGCATCCGCCGGCAGGTGCGCCGCCTTTCGCCTGTGGACGGCATCGTGATTGAAGTGGCGCTGGACCAGGGAGAAATCCTGGCCCCCGGCGGGCTGTCGCTACCCGTCCACGAGGTGGAACTGGAACTGGCGGAAGGCACGGACACGGGCGCTCTCTATGATCTTGCCCGCGCCATCCATGCCGACGTGCCGGTGCGCCTGGAGATGGCCACCAAATCGGCCCGCGGTTATGCGCTGGCCGCCGGCACGGAGCCGGCCAGTGTCAAGGCGTCCAGGCTGACCCTGGCGCCCGACGCGACGGTGGAGGAGGCCCTGTCGGCCATCGTCCGTCACTGTCTGGGCCATCTGATGGCGAACGAGCCGGTCACCCGGCTGGGCCAGGACCCAGAGGGTGTGCATCAGATGCGCGTGGCGCTGCGCCGCCTGCGTTCCGCCCTGCAGATCTTCCGGCCCTTCATTCCGGCCGAACAGATGGATGACCTCGCCCCGCGCGTGAAGGCGCTGGCCGATGCGCTGGGTCCCGCACGGGAATGGGACGTGTTCCTTGGTGAATTGCTGCCGCCCGTGGCCGGGGCGCTGCCGGACCATGCCGGCCTGGAGGCGTTGACGACGGCAGCCCGTGCGGCCCGCGACCAAGGCTATGTGCAGGTTCGGGCGGCCCTGGCCGATCCCGGCCATACGGCACTGCTGCTGGATCTGGCCGCCTGGGTTGATGCGCGGGGCTGGCGCAACCAGCCGGTCAGCGAGCAGTCGACACTGCTGCTGGCGCCCGTGATCGACATGGCCGGTGCCCTGCTGGGCAAGCGTCACCGCCAAGCCCGCAAGCGGGGGCGCGGCTTTGCCCGCCAGGCGGCCGCCGCGCGGCATGAATTGCGCATCGCACTGAAGAAACTGCGCTATGCCGCCGATTTCTTCCGGTCCCTGTACGAAGGCAAGGCCCTGCGCCGCTTCCTGGACGAATTGTCGAACCTGCAGGACCATCTGGGCCATTTGCAGGATGTGGCGACGGTGGACAAGCTGGTGGCCGACCTGGAACGCGATGCGGCAGCCGGCCGGCCCGGCGAATGGCGTCTGGGTGCCGGCCTGGTCGCCGGCTGGCATGCACGCGGCCTGCACGACCTGGAAGAGGATATCGTCGCCGACTGGCAGCGCTTCGGCGAGGCAAGACCCTTCTGGCAGGAAAAGGAAGAGGAGGAGGACGGCGACAGGTAACCCCCCATCCCTTTCCGGCAAGCTAGAGGAACTCCCATGCGCACCATCCTGGTCAGCAATATAAAAGGTGGCGTCGGCAAGACGACCATCGCGACGCACCTGGCGGCATCCTTCGCGCAGTCGGGGCACAGGACGGTACTGGCCGATGTCGACCGGCAGCGCTCCTCGCTGGGCTGGCTGAAATCCAGGCCGGAAACGGCGGCAGCCATTACCGGTGTGGATTGGGTGAAGGATATCGGAAAGCCGCCAGCGGCCACAGGCCGGCTGGTTATCGACGCGCCGGCCGCGATGCGTCCCAAGGATGTGGAGGAACTGGTCCGCCGCGCCGACATCGTGGTGCTGCCCGTATTGCCGGGCGCCTTCGACGAGGCGGCGACGGCCCGGTTTCTGGCCAAGCTGGAAGAGGTGAAGGCCATCGCCCGCGAAAAGGTCCCCGTGGCCATCATCGGCAACCGTCTGCGGGCCCGGACAAGGGCCGCCGACCGGCTGGATGCCTTCCTGGCTGGGGCTGGGCATCAGGTCGTCGCCCGCCTGCGCGACAGTCAGCTTTATCCCGATCTGGCGGCCGACGGGTTGACCCTGTTCGACCTGAAAGGCAAGCGGGCCATCGACCTGCGTGCCGATTGGGAACCGCTGCTGGCGTTTGTGGGATAGGCAGGGGGCGGTCTCGTCTCCATTAGGGCAGCCTTGCGAGGCTGCGGCTTGTCCTGTCGGGCGGGCTTGGATAGGTTGCACCGCATTTTCCGCCCACCGCAGGAACATGCCCATGGCCGCCGACGCCGTCACCACCGCCCCCGCCGCCCACCCCGACCGTGTCCTGATCCTGGATTTCGGGTCACAGGTGACGCAGCTGATCGCGCGCCGCGTGCGCGAGGCCGGCATCTATTGCGAGATCATTCCCTTCAGCGCCGATGCCGAGCGTATCCGCGCCTTCGCGCCCAGGGCGGTGATTCTGTCGGGTGGGCCCGCCAGCGTGACGGAAGCCGACAGCCCCCGTGCCAATGACGCCGTCTGGTCTCTGGGCGTGCCGGTCTTCGGAATCTGCTATGGCCAGCAGACCATGTGCGAACAGTTGGGCGGCAAGGTGGAACCGGGTGACACCCGTGAATTCGGCCGTGCCTTCGTGGATGTCAAGGATGACTGTGCCCTGTTCGAAGGCGTGTGGGCAGTGGGCGCGCGCGAGCAGGTATGGATGAGCCATGGCGACCGCGTGACGAAGCTGCCCGACGGTTTCCGCATCGTCGCGACCTCCGAAGGCGCCCCCTATGCCATCATCGCCGACGATGCCCGTCGTTTCTACGCCGTGCAGTTCCATCCGGAGGTGGTCCACACCCCCCATGGCGATGCCCTGATCCGCAATTTCCTGTTCAAGGTGGCCGGCCTGAAGGGCGACTGGACCATGGCCGCCTTCCGGGCAGAGGCCGTCGCCCGCATCCGCGAACAGGTGGGCGCGTCCAAGGTGATCTGCGGCCTTTCGGGCGGCGTCGACAGTTCCGTGGCCGCCGTGCTGATCCATGAGGCCATCGGCGCGCAATTGACGTGCATCTTCGTCGATACCGGCCTGATGCGCACAGGCGAGGCAGAGCAGGTGGTCACCCTGTTCCGCGACCATTACAACATCCCCCTAGTACATGTGGATGCGTCCGACCTGTTCCTGGGGCAACTGGAAGGCGTGTCCGACCCGGAGCAGAAGCGCAAAATCATCGGCCGCCTGTTCATCGAAGTGTTTGATGGCGAGGCTGCGAAAATCGGCGGCGCGGAATTCCTGGCCCAGGGCACGCTCTATCCCGATGTGATCGAAAGCGTGTCCTTCACCGGCGGCCCCAGCGTGACCATCAAGTCGCACCATAATGTCGGTGGTCTGCCCGACCGCATGAAGCTGAAACTGGTGGAACCGCTGCGCGAACTGTTCAAGGACGAGGTGCGCGCGCTGGGCCGTGAACTGGGCCTGCCCCACAGCTTCGTTGGCCGCCACCCGTTCCCCGGTCCGGGCCTGGCCATCCGCGTGCCCGGCGAGATCACGCGCGAGAAGCTGGAAATCCTGCGCAAGGCCGACGCGGTCTATCTGGAGGAAATCCGCAATGCCGGCCTCTACGACGCCATCTGGCAGGCCTTCGCCGTCCTGCTGCCCGTGCGCACGGTTGGTGTGATGGGCGATGGCCGCACCTATGATTACGCCTGCGCCTTGCGGGCGGTAACCTCGGTGGATGGAATGACGGCCGACTATTACCCATTCGATCACAGCTTCCTGGGCCGCGTCGCCACCCGCATCATCAATGAGGTGCGGGGCATCAACCGCGTGACCTATGACATCACGTCGAAGCCGCCCGGCACGATCGAGTGGGAATAATTCGGGCCTATCCGAACGCCGCCGATAACCGCCGATCTCCGCACATAACTAACTGAAATCATTAAATAAATCTGCCATCATCTATCGCCGTCTATCGCGGGGCAAACCTCGCGATAGACGGTATAGCTGACGGTGTGGCGTCTCTTGTCGCATTGCCAAAACAAATATACCGTCAGGAGCAAGAGAGCTTCTGACGGTATTTTTTTCGACCTTATTCCCTTGAGAATAATAGGAAATTTTCCGTTCAGGGAGGCCATTTCTGGCCTGACGGTATATTGGGCGGCTCTCTGGCGTTTTTGAACGATCTCGGAGGGTCAAAATGCTGACTGACGCGGGCATCAAAGCCCTGAAACCAAAGGATAAATTGTATAAGGTCGTTGACCGTGACGGTATGTATGTCGTGGTCAATCCCTCGGGGGCGGTCGTGTTCCGATATGACTACCGCCTCAACGGGCGTCGGGAGACTTTGACGCTCGGCCGCTACGGCGCGTCCGACCTGTCTCTGGCGCGGGCGCGCGAGAAGCTAATCGACGCCAAGCGCGCCATACTTGAAGGGCGGTCGCCCGCCCGAGAGAAGCAACGCGAGAAGCGCCGTATCAAAGAGGCAAAGAGCTTCGGCGAGTTTGGCGAACGCTGGTTGCAGGAGGCGAAGATGGCCGACAGCACCCGCGCGATGCGGCGCTCGATCTATGAGCGGGACATTCTTCCGACTTTTCGGAACCGGCTGCTGACCGAAATCAGCCCCGATGATCTCCGCGCCATGTGCGCCAAGGTGAAGGCACGCGGAGCCCCGGCCACGGCCGTTCACGTCCGCGACATCGTGAAGCTCGTTTATGCCTTTGCGATCCTGCACGGGGAAAAGGTGCCGAACCCGGCCGATGAGGTCGGGCCTGCCTCTATCGCGACCTTTGTTCCCAAAGACCGCTCTCTCTCGCCTGCTGAAATCCGCGTCATGCTCGGCCAGCTTGAGCATGTGCCGACGCTGCCGACGATCCGGCTCGGCATGAAGCTGTTCCTGCTCACCATGGTCCGAAAGAGTGAGCTACAGGATGCGACTTGGGATGAGGTCGATTTCGAGAACGCGGTCTGGTCGATCCCCAAGGAGCGGATGAAGCGATCCAAGGCGCACAACGTCTATCTCGCGGAGCAAGCCATCGACATCCTCATTGCGCTCAAGACCTGCGCCGGCAATTCCAAATATCTGCTGCCATCGCGTTACGACGCGGATGCTCCCATGTCGCGGGCGACCTTCAATCGCATCACCACCGCTGTCGTGATGCGGGCGAAGAAAGAGGGCTTGCCGCTCGAACCGTTCACGGTCCACGATCTACGCCGGACGGGCTCCACGCTCCTGAACGAGCTGGGCTTCAATAGCGACTGGATCGAAAAGTGCTTGGCGCATGAAGACGGGCGGTCGTCCCGTGGCATCTACAACAAGGCAGAATATGAGCACCAGCGCCGCCATATGATGCAGGAATGGGCGAACCTTGTGGACGCTTGGGTAGCGGGCCAGAAATACGCTCCAACGCTGTATCCGCCGTCAATGGACCTTTTGGTGCCTGAACCTAGCGTTTGACGGGCCGGAATTTCCTGAGCTTCACATCAGGAGACGGCGCACGTTTGATAGCTTTCTCTCTGGAGGCTTGGCGACGTTCTTCAAGCCAAGCCTCCACCTCGGCCAAGTCCCAAACCACGCACCGGGCCGTCAGATAGAACCGTTGGGGAAAATCACCCCGTTGCTCCATGTCGTAGATTGTAGTGTCAGCAAGGGGAACGAGTTCTCGAAGCTGATGCCTGCGAATCGTCCGTTTACCCAGCGCAGATGTTGGATCACTCATCTTCATAACCTCGTTAAGCCATGTTCAACGGGATTCCGGGCAACCGGAGGCTCCCGAAACTAGGCGAACCATGCAGCGAGGTCAGCGGCGTGTAGCGTGCCGCATTTGCGCCTATGCGCTGGCGGCACCCCCTGCCGGAATGGGACTTAGCTGGCGGCCCGCCGCGCCTTGGCGAAACCGCGATCCGTAGCGATGAAGTGTTGAAGCATCGGCACGATGAGTTTGGCGGGATCGGCGACGGGCTGGCCGCTCTGGCGAGCCAGCACCTCGGCATAGACGATCAGATCGCGGTTGAGGGTCGCGGGCAGCTCCAGCATGACCTTTACGGGCTTGTCGTCGGGCAGCGGGCCGAGTTTCAGTTTCGTCATGGTCAACCTCCTGCCGGCTCGAATACTAAATCGCGGGTGACGATGATCCTGACCGGGAAGCCCGGCCGGATGGTCAGCGTCGGCGCGACCTGCAATTGGCGCTGCACGATCTGCTGGCCCGCCTGATTGACGGTATCCTGCGCCCCGTCGCGGATGGCGCGGATCAGCCGGTCCTCGTCGCTCGTCGCCAGCTCCGAGCCGACTGCAAGCAGCGTGGACAGCCCTGCGGCCTTCATTAGATCCCACCAATGATAATCGACCCCATCCTCAAGCCCGGCATAGCCGCTGGCATCCGCGCCCGGCAGGCGCTCCAAAACGATGGAGCGGCCGCCCGGCAGGATCAGACGATTCCACACCAGCAACACGCGGCGCTGGCCGAAGGTCACGCCATCATCGTATTGGCCGATGATACGGGTGCCCTGCGGGATCAACAGCAGCGAGCCGGTCGGGCTGTCATAGACGTTCTCGGTGACTTGGGCCGTGATCTGGCCGGGCAGATCGGAACGGATGCCGGTTATCAACGCGGCCGGGATCACGGCCCCGGCCTGAAGGATATAGGGCGATGCCGGCGGCGCGACGCGATCCGGGGCGACGGTCTGCCGGTCCACGGGTCCATTGAGAAATGCCGCGTGGCGATCCTGTGTCGCGGGCTGTCCGCCGAGGCCAAGCCCGCCGAGGCCGGGCATGGCCGTCCCTGCCGGCGCTCCCGTGCGCGGGCCGGACTGGAAAAAGACGTTGCTCAAGCGCGCGGCTTCTTCCTCGGCCCTGCGGCGTTCTTCTTCGGGATCGACGGCGGGCGTCGTCATGACGGGCGGCGCGACCGGCTGTCCCCTTGTCTGCGCGTCGAGGATCGGACGGCCGAGGTCGCCGGGTAGCGCGGGGCCGAGCGCCGGCCCGCTATAGTCGCTCGGCAGGCCGGACAGGCCGTCCGCCGTGGGCCGGTTCTCGGTCGAATAGAGTTCGTCGCCTCCCGGCCCCCCGTCGCGGGTCTGGAACGCGTACATCAGCGCCCCACCGATGCCGAGAAGCGCGACGGCTCCGACGCCTGCCAGCATCTTGCGGGACAGGCGCGTAACACGGGGCGGCTCGGCGCGCAGGCGCATGGGCGCGATGGTGTCGGTGATGGTGTTCTCGCTCATGACGGGGTGTCTCCGGTCGCGCTGGCGGGCTGGGCGGCGGCGGCCTGCGTCGGGTTGGTGCGGACGATCCTGACAACCTGCTGGCGGTTGCCGCTGCCAAGGCGCAGCTCGGCCGCGCCGAACAGGCGATCCACGATCAGGACGTTCTGATGGATACGGCTGTTGACGATCTGCGGCTCGCCGTTCGCGCCAAGCACGAAGATCGGCGGCATCTCGCCCTGCACGATCCCGGCCGGGAAGACGACATAGACGCGCCTGCCATCGTCGAAGACGGAAACCGGCCGCCATGGCGGGCTGTCGCCCTGCACCTGCAAGGCGTAGCGATAGTTCCGTGCCGCCTCGGCCGGAATGATCGGCGCGGCCGGAACCGTCTGGCGCTGGCCGGCAGGCGGTGCGGGATAGGCCCATGCCACGGCGGGCATGTAGAGCGATTCCCGCGCGCGCAGCTCGATCATGTAGGTGCGCCGGTCGGTGGTGACGATAAGGTTGGTGGAAATGTCCGGCCGCGTGGGCTTCACGAGGATATGGACACGACGGTTTGCGCCGCTGCCGCTTTCGGTGTCGCCGATGATCCAGCGGGCGGTGTCCCCGGCCGCGATCGGCCCCGCGCCTGTCAGACTCTCGCCCGGCTCCAGCGCAATGGTCGTGATCTGCCCGACTGCGGCATAGACCTGATAGAGCGCGCCTTCCGACCACGGATAAATCTGGATGGCGTTGTAGTAGCCTTCGCGGCGCGGCTCGACGCGGGCGGCGGCATTGGCGTTCTCGACGCGGCCGGTCGGCGTGCCGGCGGCGGTGCCGCCGCGCGCCACGGTCCATGCCGGGGGCACATGCAGCGGCCGGGGCGTATTGTCGGTTGCCGCCGCCTGCACGGTCGGCAGCGGCGGCACGCTGGCGTCGTAGCTGAATTGCGGTGTCCGGTTGGTCGCGCAGCCTGCCAAAGTAATTGCAAACGCCGTCGCAAAAATCGCATAGGTTAGCGACTTCAGGATCAGTAAGGAGGAACCAACAGAATGGATTCTGTGCCGACGATTGTTGCCCGGTATATCGACGCCTACAACAGGATGAATGTTCAGGCGATGCTCGACTGCCTGTCGGGCGACGTTCGGTTTATCAACAGATCGAACGGAGAGACGACGAACGAAACGCACGGGATCGAGGCATTTCGCGCGCTGGCGGAACAGGGCGTCCAGTTGTTTGCTGAAAGAGAACAGACGATCCTCGACTGTATCGCGATAGACGACCGTGCAGCCGTGCGCATCGGCTATCGCGCCAAGGTCAAAACCGACCTGCCCAATGGCTGGAAGGCCGGGCAGGAAGTCAAGATGACGGGCACCTCGTTCTTCATGATCTCCGAGGGAAAGATCAGCGAGGTGATTGATGCAAGCTGAGCGTTTCATTGGCTCATCTCCCGCGACCATGAAATTGCATTGACGTAGATTCCCAGCGGATTGGCGCGCAGGCGTTCGGCGTCGCGCGGTGGCTGGATGACGATGGTGAGGATGGCCGTCCATCGTTCCGTGGTGGAAAGCTGGCCGTTCTCGAAATGCCTTTCCGTCCAAGCCACGCGGAAGCTGTTGGGCGAGGCCCGGATGACGCTGGACACCTCGACGGCGACCTGCTGACGGCCGACGCGGGTGAAGGGATCATTGGCACGGGCGTAATCGTTGAGCGCCGCCGCGCCGCGATCCGTGGTCCACTCATAGGCGCGAAGCCAGTTCTGACGGACAATGATCGCGTCGGCCGGGATCGCGCGGACCTGCTCGATGAAGCGGCCGAGATGAAAAGCGATTTGCGGATCGGTCGGGCGATAGTCGGCATTGGCGGGCGCGACGGTCTGCGCCTGACCGAGATTGTCCACCTGCACGACCCAAGGCACCACGGTCCCGCGCGCGGTCTGCCAGACCAGCGCCGAGGCGAAGCCGGCAGACAGGATCAGGGAGCCGAAGGCCATGAGCCTCCAGTTGCGAGCCTGCACGCGGGCCGAGCCGATACGCTCATCCCAAGCCTGCGCGGCCTTCTGATAGGGCGTCTCGGGTTCCGGCGATTTGCCGTAATGGGTTGCTGGTCGTTTGAAGATGCTCATGAGCGGTCACTTTCGGAAAGGTTGACGGAGGAACCGGAACCGTGGCTGTCGCCAGACCGCACCGCATGGGCGGCCATGGTGGTGCCGTGGTTCATTGCCTGCGAGCGGCGCATCTGCTGCGCCCATGCGGGCGGGCTGCCGGCCGGGCCGGATGCTGCTGCGGTGGGATCGGCGCTCGCGCCGCCGACTGTGCCCATGGTGGAGCTGCCGCCCGACGCGCCGAAACCGGCTTTCGCACCAGCGGAGAAGCTGGATTTGACGGATTCGCTGGCGCGCGCGGCGGCGCGTTTGAGGGGCGAGATAGCCGCCGATCCTGCGGCACGCGCGACGCCGCCGAGGCCGGAAGCGACACCGGCCGCGCCGGACTGGCCGAGCGAGCCGACGCTGTAGGCAGCGGTCGCCGCGCCCGCGGTGGCCGCACCGCCGCGGACGGCCGCGGCCCCGCCGGACAGGGCAGCGGCACCGCCTTTGGCGGCGAGCATGGCCCCGCCGCCAGCGGCGACGGCTGCGCCTGCGACCGCAAGCCCGGTTCCCACGGCAGCACCCGCGCCAAGCTGCGGGCCGCCAGAGACGATGCCGTTGGCGATGCCGGGACCGAAGATGCCGAGGCCGAGCAGCGACAGGGCTGCCAGCACAATCGCCATGGCGTCGTCGATAGTCGGGGTTGCCCCGCCGAAACCGGCGGTGAATTGCGAAAACAGGGTGCTGCCGATGCCGATGATAACGGCGAGGACCAAGACCTTGATGCCGGACGATACTACGTTCCCCAAGACCTTCTCGGCCATGAACGCGGTCTTGCCGAACAGCCCGAAGGGGATGAGGACGAAGCCGGCGAGCGTCACCAATTTGAACTCGATCAGCGTCACGAAAAGCTGGATCGCCAAAATGAAAAACGCGAGCACAACCAGCGCCCACGCAAACAACAGGCACGCGATCTGGATGAAGTTCTCGAAGAAGGCGATCCAGCCCATCAGGTCGGAAATGGAGTCGAGCAGCGGGCGGCCGGCGTCGAGGCCGGTCTGCGCCACGCGGCCCGGCCGCATCAGATCGGTGACGGAAAAGCCGGTGCCCGACGCCATCAGGCCGAGGCCGGCGAAGCTCTCGAAAACGATCCGAGCGAGATTGTTCCAGTTGGAGATGATGTAGGCGAAGACGCCGACGAACAGGGTCTTTTTGATTAGCCGCGCGATGATGTCGTCATCCGCGCCCCATGCCCAAAACAGGGCGGCGAGCGTCACGTCGATGACGATCAGGGTGGTGGCGATGAAGGCGACTTCGCCGCCGAGCAGGCCGAAACCGCTGTCGATGTAGGAGGTGAATACGCCTAGAAACGAGTCGATGACGCCCGTGTTGCCCATGGTCAGCGCGCCTCGCTGCGGTCACGGCCGAGGAAGCGGTCGCGGGATTCTGCCCATGCGGCGAGGCAATCGGTGTCGCTCGCCGCCGCCTCGCCGAGCTGCTGGCAGCGGCGCAGGGTTTCGCGCAGCGGATCAGCCGGGGACTGGAAGGCCGAGGCCGGGGGCGGCGCGGAAGGCTCGTCCTTCCGCGCCATGTCGATTGCGGTCGCCGTGACGGCGATGGCGATGAATACAACGGCCCCGAGCCGGGCCAGCATCTTGCCGTCCATGGCGAGCCTCCCCGTCAGTTGTTGCCGTTGAACATCTGCGCGTTGCCCGGCTGATAGCCGCTGCCGGGCGTCAGGAACCGCTCGCGCTGGATGCGGCCCTGTTCGGCGGCGGTCGCGCGCTCGGCCTCCGTGAGCGCATCGGCGCGGCCGTTCGCCGAGATGACCGCGATCAGGTCGGAAAGCTGTTGCGACTGGAGCGCGAGAAGCTGATTGCCGGCCTGTGTGGCTTGCAGCGCGCCGGTTGCGCCCTGACTCTGGCCGACCAGCGCGGCCATCTCGGCACTGTTGCCGTCGATATTGCCGACCGCACCCGCCTGCACGCGCATGGCGTCCTGCAAGCCGCCGACCGTGTTCTCCCAGCGGCCGCGCGCATCGGCGACAAGCTGGGCGTCGGTCGCCGATAGCGAGACATTGCCATATTGGCTCTGGAACGCTTGGTCGATCTGCCCGACCTCGAACGCGATATTCTGCGCCTGCCCCAAAAGCTGCTGCGTGCGCTGGACGTTCTGCTGGAGCTGCTGGAGCGACGAATATGGCAGGCTCGCCAGATTGCGGGCCTGATTGATGAGCATCTGCGCCTCGTTCTGGAGGCTGGTGATCTGGTTGTTGATCTGCTCCAGCGTGCGCGCTGCCGTGAGCACGTTCTGCGCATAGTTGCTCGGGTCATAAACGATGCGGTCGAAGCCGAATTGCGCATGGACCGGGCTCGCCAGCATGGGCGACAGCGCGACGGGCACGGCGAGCGCCAGTGCAAGGGCCGAGGCCCCGACGAACTTGGGATAGGTCATGGAAGAATCTCCTGTGTGGTATCGAGCCGGGCCGGCGCGGCGGATTCCGGCCGGTCGGCAAGATTGGTGAGGTTTGGGATCAGTTCGGCCGCCCAATCGACGCCGCGCTCGCGCAGCCATGCGGCGAGGAAGCCGTCGCGGCCGTGTTCGGCGACGATCTGCGCAATGAGCGTCTGGTCGGATTTGGCGGATGCGGCGCAGAGTGCGAGGCCGACTTCGGACAGGCCAAGCTCGAACAGGCGATTGCCCCTGCGGCTTTGGCAGTAATAATCCCGCTTGGGCGTGGCCCTTGCGAGGATTTCGATCTGCCGGTCATTCAATCCGAAGCGCCGATAAATCTCGGTAATCTGCGGCTCGATGGCGCGCTCGTTCGGCAGCAGGAGCCGCGTGGGGCAGCTCTCGATAATCGCGGGTGCGATGTTGCTGCCGTCAATGTCGGACAGGCTTTGCGTGGCGAAGATGACGCTGGCGTTTTTCTTGCGCAGCGTTTTCAGCCATTCGCGGAGCTGGCCGGCGAAACCTTCATCGTCGAGCGCGAGCCAGCCTTCATCTATGATGAGCAGCGTGGGTCGGCCGTCGAGCCGGTCGCCGATGCGGTGGAACAGGTAGGACAGGACGGCCGGGGCCGCGCCGGTCCCGACAAGGCCCTCGATCTCGAACGCCTGCACATCGGCCGAGCCGAGATGTTCGGCTTCGGCGTCGAGCAGCCGGCCATAGGCCCCACCGACGCAGAACGGCCGGAGCGCCTGTTTCAGATCGTTGGATTGCAGCAGCACCGCAAGGCCGGTGATCGTGCGTTCCTCGACCGGTGCCGAGGCGAGCGAAGTCAGCGCCGTCCAAAGATATTCCTTCACCTCGGGCGTGATGGCGATGCCTTCGCGCATGAGGATGGCGGCGATCCAGTCGGCCGCCCATGCGCGTTCATAGGTGTCGTGGATGCGGGCAAGCGGCTGGAGCGAAACGGACGCCTCGGCCCCTTCTGTCAGCCCGCCGCCCAAATCGTGCCAGTCGCCGCCCATGGCGAGCGACGCGGCGCGGATGCTGCCGCCGAAGTCGAAGGCGAACACCTGTGATCCTGCATAGCGCCGGAACTGCAAAGCCATGAGGGCGAGCAACACGCTCTTGCCCGCCCCCGTGGGGCCGACGACAAGGGTGTGCCCTACGTCGCCGACATGCAAAGACAACCGGAACGGGGTTGAGCCTTCGGTCTTTCCAAAGAGCAAAGGGGGCGCACCGAAATGCTCGTCCCGTTCCGGCCCCGCCCACACCGCCGACAGCGGGATCATGTGGGCGAGATTCAAAGTGCTGATAGGCGGCTGGCGGACATTGGCGTAGGCGTGTCCGGGCAGGCTGCCGAGCCATGCGTCAACTGCGTTGACGCTCTCGGGCATGGCGGTGAAGTCGCGGCCCTGAACGATCTTCTCGACCAGGCGCAGCTTCTCGTCGGCAATGCGCGGGTCGGCATCCCATACGGCGACGGTGGCCGTGACATAGGCCATGCCCGCCACGTCCGCGCCGAGTTCCTGCAAGGCCATGTCGGCGTCGAGCGCCTTGTTGGCCGCGTCGGTGTCCACCAGCGCGGACGCCTCGTTCGTCATCACCTCTTTCAGAATCGCGGCGATGGACTTGCGCTTGGCGAACCATTGGCGGCGGATGCGAGTCAGCAGCCGCGTCGCATCGGTCTTGTCGAGCAGGATCGCCCGCGTGCTCCACCTGTAGGGGAACGGCAGGCGATTCATTTCGTCGAGCAGGCCCGGCGTCGTCGCGGTCGGGAATCCCACGATGGTCAGGACACGCAGATGCGCGTCGCCAAGGCGCGGCTCCAGCCCGCCGGTCAAGGGCTGGTCGGCGAGCAGCGCGTCGAGGTGCATCGGCACCTCGGGCACGCGCACGAGATGCCGGTTGGTCGAGATGGTGGAATGGAGATAGGTTAGCGTCGCGCCGTCATCCATCCAACGGCACTCCGGCATGAAGCCGTCGAGCAAGGCCAGCACGCGGTCGGTGCGGTCGATGAAGGCGCGCAGCAGCTCCCACGGGTCGACGCCGGTTTTCTCGCGGCCCTCGTAGAGCCATGTTTCGGCGCGGGCGGCTTCCTCGGCCGGGGGCAGCCAGAGGAAGGTCAGAAAATAGCCCGACACGAAATGCGTGCCTGCTTCCTCGAACCCGGCTTTGCGCTCGGCATCGACCAGCGCCGATGCGGGATCGGGAAAGGTGCTGTCGGGATAGGTTGCGGCCTCGTTGCGCTGCGCCTCGACAAAGATGCTCCAACCGGAGCCGAGGCGGCGCACGGCGTTGTTGATGCGGCCGGCGACGGCGACCAGCTCGGCGGCGACAGCGGAATCCAGATCGGGACCGCGAAACTTCGCGGTCCTCTGAAAACTGCCGTCCTTGTTCAAGACGACGCCGGAGCCGAGCAACGCGGCCCATGGCAGATAGTCGGCGAGCCGGGTGGCGGTGCGGCGATATTCGGAAAGGTTCATCATGGCCGCGCCCTCACGCCGCCAGATGGCCGGGGATGCGCAGATGCCTACGCCCGACCTCGACGAATTGGGGATCGCGCTTCGCCGCCCATACGGCTGCGAAATGGCCGATGGCCCAAATGGCGATGCCGACCAGCCAGAGGCGCAGGCCGAGGCCAACGGCCCCGGCCAGCGTTCCGTTCAGAATCGCGATGGAGCGCGGTGCGCCGCCGAGCAAAATATGCTCGGTCAGCGCCCGGTGGACCGGGATCGAGAAACCCGGCACCGCGTCGAGCTGTTCGAGTCCGCCCGCCATCAAACGAGCGCCCCGCCGCCGAAGGAGAAGAACGACAGGAAGAAGCTCGATGCGGCGAACGCGATGGACAGGCCGAAAACGATCTGGATCAGGCGACGGAAGCCGCCGCTGGTATCGCCGAACGCGAGGGTCAGGCCCGTCACGATGATGATGATGACGGCGATGATCTTGGCGACCGGCCCCTCAATGGACTGGAGGATTTGCTGCAAGGGCTGTTCCCACGGCATCGACGAACCGGACGCATGGGCGGCCGGGGCGAGCATGAGGCTGATGGCAAGGGTGGATGCGGCGGTCGCGGCGAAGCGATAGCCGCGCGTGAGCGTGCGGATCATGAAGATTCTCCTGTGCTGGTGGGGATTGTCGAAGGGATGGGATGCCTGATGCGGTAGTCGCCGTCCGGCCCCAGCCCCTCGACGCGGGCAAGCTCGGCGAGCCGGCGCGCGGAACCGCGCCCGGAAAGGACGGCAACAAGGTCGATAGTCTCGGCGATGAGTGCGCGCGGGACGGTGACGACAGCCTCTTGGATGAGCTGTTCAAGGCGACGAAGCGCGCCGATGCCAGTGCCGGCGTGAATGGTGCCGACGCCGCCCGGATGACCCGTTCCCCATGCTTTGAGCAGGTCGAGGGCTTCGGCACCGCGCACCTCGCCAATGGGAATACGGTCGGGGCGCAGGCGCAGCGAGGAACGGACCAGATCGGAAAGCGTCGCCACGCCGTCTTTCGTCCGCATGGCGACAAGGTTGGGCGCGGCGCATTGCAGCTCGCGCGTGTCCTCGATGATGACGACGCGATCCTGCGTCTTTGCCACCTCGGCGAGCAGCGCGTTGGTCAGCGTGGTCTTGCCGGTGCTGGTGCCGCCTGCCACCAAGATATTGGCGCGGGCTGCGACGGCTTCGCGCAGCGTTTCCGCCTGCTCGGCGGACATGATGCCCGCCGCCACATAGTCGTCGAGCGTGAACACCGCGACGGCGGGTTTGCGGATGGCGAAGGCCGGCGCGGCGACCACGGGCGGCAGAAGCCCCTCGAACCTCTCGCCACTTTCCGGCAGTTCGGCCGAGACGCGCGGGCTGCGGGCATGAACCTCCGCGCCGACATGATGGGCGACCAGCCGCACGATGCGTTCGCCATCGGCGGCGGACAGCCGTTCGCCCGTGTCGGAAAGTCCTTCGGACAGGCGGTCCACCCAAAGGCGGCCGTCCGGGTTCAACATCACCTCGACCACGGCCGGGTCTTCGAGCAGCCGGGCGATTGCGGGGCCGAGCGCGGTGCGCAACATGCGCGCGCCGCGCTGGATCGCTTCCTGTCTGTGGTGGTTGGTGGTCATGTCGGCCCCGGCTTTCTGGCGGGGCGCAACAGGCGGTCCCCGGATCGGGGTCGATTAAGAAAGCCCGGAATTGGGCCGGTTCAACAAGTATCTAGCTGCGTGCGGTGATCGGCGGCGAACGGCGGTAAATAGGATGGGTCCGAATACTTACTCTTGATCGCCGTTGCTCTCGGACTCGTCCGGCAACGGATCGTCGGGAAGTGAGTCGAGGTCGCGCGACAGCTCTTTGAGGAACCTGTCGCCGGTCGCCAGACGCCGGCCGAGATTCTGCATGAAGCCCTCGAACCGCTCCGCGCCTTTGGCACGGGCAGCGGATTGTGCGGCTCCCGTGAGCGGCGGGGTGATCGTCATCCAGAAATGGATGAACTGCGCGACCGTCTCGCCGAGGACGGCGAGATCTAGGTCGAGCGTGTCGATCTGGCGGCCGAGCTTGTCCAAGCGGCGCGACATGGCGGCTTCAAGCTGGTCGTCGGCATCGCCGGACAGGTAGGACATGACCGCCGCCTCCACGATGGCGGATTTCGAGACATTGCGGCGCAGCGCCACCGAGCGGCGCAGCGCCATCGCCTCGATCTGCGGAATGAGCGCGGGGTCGAAATAGATATTCAGGCGGGTGCGTGTGGTCATGGGCGTGTCCTCAAAGCTCGATTCCATCATCGGGGTTCAGCGCCACCTGCCGCGCGACCATCCTCATGCGCTGGCGCATGGCGCGGGCCTTGGCCGCGTCAACGTCTGGCTCGTCGTCCAGAAACTCGAACTCCTGTTCGGGCGGCTGCACCGACGCGACGATTTCCTCATGCTCCGGCAATTCCGGCTCGCGGCGGATGCCGGCATTGGCGGGATCGCCCTCGGCCCCGTCTGCCGCGACCGTCGCGGAACGATTTTCCGCCGCAACCACGCGGCCGGACCAGTCATCGGCGGATGGGCTGGGCGCCAGCGGAGCGGCGACCAGATCGGGCGGGGTCAGGATGCGTTCCTGAAACCGCGCATCCTCGTAGTAGCGGGCCTTGGTCGCGCGGACCGGCGGCGTGCCCGCCACCATGACGATTTCGTCCGTTGGCGGAAGCTGCATGATCTCGCCCGGCGTGAGCAGCGGCCGGGCCGTCTCCTGCCTCGACACCATCAGATGCCCGAGCCACGGGGCTAATCTGTGCCCGGCATAGTTGGTGGAATCGCGCAACTCAGTCGCGGTGCCGAGTGCATCGCTCACCCGCTTGGCGGTGCGTTCGTCGTTCGTGGCGAAGCTGACGCGAACATGGCAGTTGTCGAGAATGGCGTTATTCGGCCCATAAGCGCGTTCAATCTGGTTGAGGCTCTGCGCGATCAGGAAGCCTTTGATGCCGTAGCCCGCCATGAAGGCGAGCGCCGATTCAAAGAAGTCGAGCCGGCCGAGCGCCGGAAACTCGTCCAGCATCAACAGCAAGCGATGGCGCTTGCTGGAGGTGGTCAATTCCTCGGTCAACCGCCTGCCGATCTGGTTGAGGATCAGGCGGATGAGCGGCTTGGTGCGGTTTATGTCGGACGGCGGCACGACCAGATAGAGCGTGACGGGCTGGCGGCTGCCGACCAGATCGGCAATGCGCCAGTCGCAGCGCGCCGTCACCCGCGCCACCACCGGATCGCGGTAGAGGCCGAGAAACGACATAGCGGTGGACAGCACGCCGCTGCGCTCGTTCTCGCTCTTGTTCAACAGCTCGCGGGCCGACGACGCGATCACGGGATGAACGCCAGCCTCGCCGAGATGCGGCGTATCCATCATGGCGCGCAAGGTCGCCTCGACCGGGCGGCGTGGATCGGACAGGAAGTTGGCGACGCCTGCCAGCGTCTTGTCCTTCTCCGCATAGAGAACATGCAGGATCGCGCCGACAAGCAGGCTATGGCTGGTCTTTTCCCAATGGTTGCGCTTGTCGAGGCTGCCTTCGGGATCGACCAGAATATCCGCGATATTCTGAACGTCCCGAACCTCCCATTCGCCCTGTCTCACCTCTAGCAACGGGTTGTAGGCGGACGATCTGGCGTTGGTCGGATCGAACAGCAGGACGCGGCCGTGCTTCGCCCGGAAGCCGGCTGTCAGCGTCCAGTTTTCCCCTTTTATGTCGTGGACGATGGCGGATGCGGGCCATGTCAGCAGCGTCGGCACCACCAATCCGACACCTTTGCCGCTCCGGGTCGGGGCGAAGCATAGGACATGCTCGGGACCGTCATGGCGCAGATAGTCTTGGGTATGACGGCCGAGCACCACGCCATCGGGGCCGAGCAACCCCGCCGCGCGGATTTCCCGATCCTCGGCCCATCGCGCCGATCCATATGTGGCGACGTTGCGTGCTTCCCGCGCCCGGATGATCGACATGAAGATGGCGGCGGCGATGGCGAGGAAGCCGCCCGATACCGCGATGATGCCGCCCTCGACGAAGATCGCGGGCGCGTAGGCGTCGAACGAAAACCACCACCAGAAAAACGCGGGCGGATAATAGACCGGCAGACCCGCCAGCTCGAACCATGGCGCTCCAAGCTGCGGCTGGAAGCCGAGGCGAAACGCCGTCCATTGCGTCGCTGCCCACACCATCACCAGAACGATGGTGAAGACGACAGCGATTTGGCCCCAAAGGATTCGTCCTCCGCGCAATGCAGGCTCCAGTCGGCAAAAGAGACGGAGCCGATCAGAGAGTAGGCAAAATTGGGACAGGCAACAGGAAAGGGGCTGCGGGAGGGCTGCCGGATACTATCGGCGGCAAATAGGACGGGTTGCCTTCACCGCCATCCGGCCGGGTGATCGCCGCTGCGCAACTGGCGGGGCGAATCGCCGCAACGGACGCATTGGATGGCCCTCGCGTCATGTCGCCGCTGTCATAGATGTAACTTGCATAATAGAAGTTACATCATTATGGATGTGCCATGCAACGAACAAGCTTTCTGTCATCCGAATGTCCCGCAGCCCGAGCGCTGGAAAGCGTCGGTGACTGGTGGAGCATCTTGATCCTGCGAGACGCCTTCCAAGGGTTGAGCAAATTCGATGAATTCGAGAAAAACCTCGGAATTTCCGCGAACATTTTGGCGAGGCGATTGAAGCATCTCACGGCGGAAGGACTGTTTGAAAGGCGACGATACAATGATCATCCGCCTCGATTTGAATACGTCCTTACCGACAAGGGGCGAGATTTTTATCCGGTAGCAATCGCCCTGTTTGCATGGGGGAACCGGAACCTTGCGCCCAATGAAATAGCCATGCGCCTTGGAGACAAGAAAACCGGATGGGAGAGGACCGCCGTTATCATCGACGCGAATACAGGAGAAGCAATCACTCCTGAAAACACCGTTCTTCTGGCAGGCCCCGCCGCAACAGAGGAAACGATGCGCGTCATAAATCGCGTGAAGCAAATAAGCTCAGAAAAAGAAACGGAATAATCCAATGCGCCGAATTGTTGTAACCGGCATGGGTTTAGTTGGCCCTCTTGGTTCTGGCATCGAAACAAGCTGGAAAAGACTTCTCGACGGGAAATCGGGAATCAGGAGTTTGCCCGATGAAATTTCCAACGATCTACCGGTGAAAATCGGCGGACTCGTTCCTAGCCTGATTGAAGATTCCGAAGCCGGTTTTGATCCCGACTTGATCGTTGACACAAAGGATCAACGAAAAATGGATCGCTTCATTGTGTTTGCACTTGCGGCCGCGAAGGAGGCTCTTGAAACGGCGGGATGGCATCCCACCAGCGACTACGAACGTGAGCGCACGGCGACAGTTATCGCCTCTGGTATAGGCGGGTTTCCTGCTATCGCTTCGGCAGTTCGCATAACGGATACACGGGGAGCACGGAGGCTCTCACCGTTTACCGTGCCATCGTTTCTTGCCAACCTCGCGGCAGGACAGGTTACCATCAGGCATGGATTTACAGGTCCTATTGGCACGCCTGTAACCGCCTGCGCCGCTAGCGTTCAGGCCGTCGGCGACGCCGCGCGGTTGATACGCTCCAACGAGGCCGACATCGCTCTGTGCGGCGGGGCAGAGGCATGCATTGACAAGGTTAGTCTCGGGGCATTTGCTGCCGCGCGAGCACTATCCACCGGCTACAATACTACCCCGGAACTGGCGTCGAGGCCGTTCGACGCCGGGCGCGATGGTTTCGTAATGTCCGAAGGGGCGGGTCTGATCGTCATAGAGGAATTGGAACATGCCCTCGCTCGGGGTGCCAAGCCCATAGCCGAATTGGTAGGATACGGCACTACCGCTGATGCACACCATATGACTGCCGGTCCAGAGGACGGTCGAGGTGCGGCCCGTGCGATGAAAATCGCGCTCCAGAGTGCCGGGTTGAAGCCAGACGATATTCAGCATTTGAACGCTCATTCGACCTCCACCCTCGTAGGGGATCGTGGAGAAATAGCGGCGATAAAATCCGTTTTTGGCAATCATGACGTGGCGGTAAGCGCCACGAAATCGGCGACCGGACACTTACTTGGTGCCGCAGGCGGCATTGAGGCGATTTTCACGATACTCGCCCTACGGGATCAAATCGCTCCCCCAACGAGAAATTTAGCAAACCCCGATCCTGCGGTCGCAGGTATCGACCTCGTTCATCAATCTTCACGTCCTATTGTCATGGAACATGCCATTTCCAACGGATTCGGCTTTGGCGGCGTTAATGCAAGTGTCGCTTTCCGGCGATGGCAGTAACAGTTCCTGACGGTGGCGGCTTATGCGACTACTTCGGTTCGCTATGATGTTGAGAGGAAGCCGAATATAGCGTTGATCCTATACCGCCAGTCCTATCTGCTCGCGCAACTGCCACGATACCGATCCACCCTGCATAATGCATGACCTCGCTGCCGAGCTGGCGGTTGATGACCTGTCTCCACGGGACAAGGGTGCATTTATGGCTCTTTTCAACCACAGCGAACTTGCTGCTGGATAATTGTACGGTGCCGATGGACTTGCAGCTCACGCCCTCGCTATCCGTGGCAGTACCGAATTCGTGCAGACCTGTCGGCCCATGTCGTTGGCGAGGCTGAGCAGGTTGCGAAGCGCCGTGCTGCGGTTGGACGGCGACCAGACAGCCGAGAAGGCGACCGGCTCCGGCTCGTCGGCGAAGGGCAAGAAGACAATGCCGGTTGACGGCAACAGCGCCGTGGCCGCACTGACGATGGTGATGCCGAAGCCCTGTCCGACCAAGGACAAAAGGGTGCCACGCCCCACGTCGAAGCGCAGGATCGACGGCGCAGGCCAGTGCTCGGCGTGGCGTAGCACGATATGGCTATGAACCTGCGGCCCAGTGCCGCCACGCCGGACAAGAAACGTCTCGCCTGCCAGATCGGGCCATGTGACGGCTGACCGCTTGGCGAGCGGATGTCGTTCCGGTAGCACCGCCAAGAGCGGTTCGGTCCATGTGCGACGGGAATGGCAGTCGGGTAGTTGGGGCGTGCCCGCGACGAACGCCACATCCAACCTGCCGGCGCGAAGCTGCACCACCGCTTCACGGGCTGGGCCTTCGGTGATTTCGACTTCAACGCCGGGGTGATCCTTGCGGTATCGGCCGATCAGCTTTGCTAGGAAGCTGCGGGGGATTAGGGCATGGATTCCGATGCGAAGCCGGCCGCTTTCTCCGGCTGCCGCCATGCCAGCGGTCTTAATCGCATGGTCCAATAGATCGACACCGGCCGCGATCCGCTCGACGAAGTGGCGACCGGCCTCGGTCAGTCGGACACCTCGTGCATGGCGCTCGAACAGGAGGATGCCAAGGTCTTCCTCCAGTGCCTTCACGCGCGCGCTGACGCTGGATTGCGCCACGCCGAGCGCATTGGCGGCGTGGCGGAAGTTCAGATATTCGGCGACGGCGAGAGTGTGAACTAAGGTCATCATCGGCACTCGCCCCGAGAGGAGATGATGGCTCAACGGATTTAATCCGTCATTCCCCGTAAGTCTACGCATACCAATTCGCCATGACTCAATCACAATGAGTTGCGAAAGGTCTGCGTAGTATTGGCAGACATATTAAATAGAGGATCACGCCGACAATCCAAACCCAACCGTTCCATGCTCCTATGGTAGCAGAATAGAGTGCCGTGAAGCCAAGCGGTCCCGCGATAGAGCTTAGATTGGTGAGGCTTGTAAGCGTTCCCTGTAAAGCTCCTTGCTTGTTACTGCTGACATTATTTGAAAGCATTGCCTGCAAGGCCGGCATGCCAACACCTCCGGCGGCAAGCAGCAACAAAATCGGGAACACCATCCATCCCTGCGTGGCAAAAGCCAGAAGAATGAAGCCAGTCGCATCCGCAGCCATGCCAAAGAGCAGCGTGCGCCGCTCTCCAAGCCGGCTTGAAAGCGGACCGGTAACAAACGCTTGGAAGATTGCATGTGTTGCTCCAAACGCCGCAAGCGACAAACCAACAGTCGTGGTGTCCCACTGAAAACGGTCCTCGCCATAGATGACCCACAGGGCCGCAGGCACTTGGCCGATCAGTTGAATAATGAAGAAAACTGCGAAAAGTGCAGCTAGCCCGCGCAATGTATCATCCAGCCGGAACAGAACGAATGGTTTGATACGAACCGGCTTTCCGGCCCCGCCATGGCTGTGATGAGTCTCCTTGAGAAAAATGTAGGCAAGCAGGAACGCGAAGCCGTTGAGAAGGGCAGCGGCGATAAACGGAGCATGGGCAGAAATACCACCGAGCATGCCACCAAGTGCTGGCCCGGCAATCATGCCTGCTCCATAACAGGCCCCCATGTAGCCGAACCAGCGTGCGCGAGAACCTTCCCCCGTCGAATCGGCAATGGTTGAGGCAGCTACGGCTCCGGTTGCTCCCGTGATGCCAGAAACGATTCGGCCGATATAGAGAACCCATAAGACCGGCGCTGATGCCATAATCGTGTAATCGACTGCGGCCCCCGCAAGAGAAGCCAGAAGCACCGGACGCCGACCGTAAGCATCTGAAAACTGTCCAAGCACGGGCGCGAAGATGACCTGCATCAACGCATAGAGTGACAGCAAAGCACCATAGTGACCAGCGACCTGCTCCGCCGGTACAAGCTCGCGCAGAAGCGTCGGAAGGACCGGCATGATGAGGCCGAGTCCCATGGCGTCGAGACTGACGATCAGCAGGGCGATGATGGCAGAGCTGCGCACCTGAAACTCCAGCGCCGCTCAATGCGAGCGACTTTATCAATGATAAGAACATAGACATAGAAATTATCGTTGATAAATTGTCAAGCACTGGCAGAGGAACGTGAATGACCAAACTGGACAAAGGCACCGTGATCGCAGCGGCGCTGGAGCTGCTGAACGAGGTTGGCATGGACAACCTGACGACGCGAAAGCTCGCTGAACGCCTCAAGGTTCAGCAGCCTGCGCTTTACTGGCATTTCCAGAGCAAGCGCGCGCTGCTTGACGCACTTGCGGAGGCGATGTTGACGGAACGCCACACCCGCTCGCTACCCGGAGAGAACGAAGACTGGCGGCTATTCCTGAAAGAGAACGCCCAGAGTTTCAGAACGGCGTTGCTCTATTATCGCGACGGGGCGCGCATCCATGCCGGCACTCGACCGACAGAACCGAATTTTGGCACTGCCGAGACACAAATACGCTTTCTCTGCGCGGCGGGCTTTGGTCCGAAGCACGCTGTTTGGGCGCTCCGGGCGGTCAGTCACTATGTGGTCGGTTCCGTTCTCGAACAGCAGGCATCTGATGCCGATGAGAGAATGTCGGACAGATCAGATGTGTCCGGGCAGGCAGCATCGTCCTTCCTGCACGATCTGTTTCACGAGTTGGAAACAGAAGGCATAGATGCTGCGTTCAACTTCGGACTTGACAGCCTCATCACCGGTTTCGAGCGGCTACGTTCATCCGCAATAGATTAAAGGCTTATGCGCGACCCCAGTGAGGTCGGCAAGAACGCTGGCGGCATTGCAGAAATGGGCTGGAAAAGTCGTGCTTCGTCTCGGTGGCGATATGACGATAGTTCAGACAACCGAGAAGGCGACCGGCTCTGACTCGCCGGCGCAGGGCATAATGAGCGGTATCCTGCCAGACAGGATACCGCCATTCGTAAGGCCGCGATGGCGAGTGCGCTGTATGGGTTCTAGCCGTCCTGCCGCTCGCCGGTCAGGCGACTGGCGATCTCTCGGCAGGAACGTTACGGGAGCGAAGTAGCACCAGACCCGTCAATACCAACACCGCCATCGTCGTCGCGTAACAGATCACGGGCCATGCTGTGTCACCGTTTATTAGCGTTACCGCCAATGTCCCGACGATGCTGACGATCAGGCTTTGGATGCAGAAGTAGAACGCGACCGCTGATCCCGCGATGTCATCAAACTGTGCAAGTGCGCCGTTGGCGGTAACGGACACTGTGAAGACAATTCCGACCGCTATAACCCACATCGGCAGGATGAAGCTGAGGAATGACGGCGAGCCGAAAAATTCACCCATCCCCAACAGAGCCGCCCCGCAAACGAGCAACGTCATCCCGCGCGCTACGCATCCCGCAATGCCCCATCTGGCGACAAAGGACTTCGCAAAACGGGTTGTCACGATCATGACGAACGCGACAGTGGCAAAGGCCAAGCTGAATCCGATCTCCGAATAGCCCGCTTGGCCTATGAGCACACGGGGGGCTGTCGAGAAGAAGACGAAGAAGGTGCCCATGCCCGCGCTAAAGCCGACCGTGTAAACCCAAAAGGCCGGGCTGGCGAAGATAGGCAAAACGGACCGGCGAGTCTTCGCTTCATCAAACGGGCGGGTTTCGTGCCACCTCAAACCAGCATTCAAGAGTGCGGGCAAAGCCAGTGCGGCCAGCGTGACGAATATCGCTCGCCATCCGAAAAACTCGCCGATCAACGCTCCAGCGATGGGACCAAGGGCGGGGACGAAGGCCAGCATCGAACTGAAAAGACCGTAGATGACGACACCCTCGGGGCGGCTGGCATAAACGTCGCGAACCGTCGCGAACGTCGCCACCAACGCCGCCGACGCGCCGACCGCTTGTAGCAAGCGAAACGCGACGAAGGTTGCGGCCGTTGACGACCATGCCGCTCCGAGAGAAGCAACGATGAAAAGCGCCCCGCCCGCAAGCAAGATCGGCCGTCGCCCGATGCGATCCGACATTGGGCCAAAGATCACCTGCCCCACGCCGAGCACAACCATGTAGAGGCTCAACGTGAGTTGGATCATGGATGGCGTCGTGTTCAGGATGCCAGGCATCGCTGGAACGACGGGGAGATAAATATCCATCGCCAGTGACGCGAGGATGTCGAAGGGAGCCATCAGCAGCAGGGCTGCCGGCAACGTATAGGCCCACGCGGGGCGTGTGATAGTCATGACGAATAAACCGCTCGATTAAGGATTCCGGGCGGCGTCTGCTCGTCAACAATCAGATTGGGATTGGTCTTACAGAACGCCGCAACAACAGTGTTTGTTGTTGCGGCTTACTTGTCTGCTGACTTAGCGGTTCCCATGCTGATAGCTCCACACTTGGCAATACGAGTATCTATCTCCTATCCGAATAGCGTCGGTGTCGCAACGCCGTTTCAGGTGCTCTAAAGTCCCAACCCCCTTTGCCGCCCCAACTGCCACGACACCGATCCGCCCTGCACGACGCCCATGACCTCGCGGCCGAGTTGGCGGTCGATGACCGGCCGCCACGGGACTAGCGTAAATTCATGGGATTGCTCGACCACGGCGAACTTGCCGCTTGATAGCTGCACGGTGCCGGTGAACTTGCCGCTGACGTTCTCGCCGTCCGTGGCGGCGCGGAACGGCAGTCCCTTGCTCTCGGCCATCTCTGCGCCGACGCGGGCAACCTCGCGCTCGCGCAGGGTGGCGAGAAGGCTGCGGCGGTAGAAGATGCGGCCGTTCCGCGCTCGGGTGGCGTCGCCCTGTTCGATGTGATGCTCGCGCCGCTGGTCCATGGCGTCGCGCACCTGCTGGCCGAAACCGACCGGAGCAAGGTCGGCCGTTTCGCCATGGATCAGCCGCCGGTCCAACCAGGTCGCGCCATCCGAACCGATCTGCCTTTGCAGATCGACCGGGGAAAGCACGCGCACGCTGGCCTGCCTGTCGCGGCCGGCGTCATAGACGGCGGCGCGGCTGACCAGATCATCGGGGATGCGCCATTGGTCGGTGTCGATCCGCTCGACGATCCCGGCCCGGCGCAGCGCCTCCAGTCGGCGGACATGGGCATCGACATAGCCCTCATAGTCGCCGCCCGGAACGCAGCCCTCGAATTTCGCCTGCTCCAGATGGCGGCTCGGCCGATAGATGCCGTCCTCGGCGATGGCCGTGATGGCGCGGTCGGACGGTCGGGCTGCCGCCTCGGCCGGGCCGATCTCGATGATGCCGCCAATGCGGGCATCCTCCAGCCGCTCGAGCGCGATGCCGGCGATGTGGTGCGTGCGGCCGTCGATCCCGTCCACTACGATTGTCAGGTTCTCTCCCAGCTCGTCAGATAGGTGTTTGTCCACGACGCGGCCAAAGATCGGCGTCTCGGGCACCCCGTCATGGATTTGGAAACTCATGGGATCGCGTTCGCCGCCCTGCGGGCCGAGGGCCTTCTGCATGGTGCGGATAATGTCGCCGCGCTCGCCCAACTCGCGCAGGGCCGGCTCCATGTCCTTGCTCAATTCCCAAACGGCGGGCGCGTGTTCGGTCGCCAGCCCCATCTTCTCCAGCTTGCCGAGACGGCGCAAACGCAGCGTCCGCTCGAACTGCCGCCTTGGCTCTGCCGGTTCATGGCGCAGGTCGAGGAAACGGGCATCGGCTTCCTCGGCCATGGCGCGGTCGATGCGGGTGAAACGGTCTTGGTCGATTTCGGCGGACAGCTTGCGGGTCTGCTCGATCTCGGTAACGGGGCCGAGTTCCAGACTGGCAAGCTCGCTGGCGCGCTCGCGCAAGCCGGCCGAAAGATAGTCGCCGTTGATGACTAGATCCCCGCCGGTATCGTCGCGGCCGTTGACGACGATATGCACATGGGGATGGCCGGTGTTGTAGTGATTGACGGCAACCCAATCGAGTTTCGTGCCAAGGTCCGCTTCCACCTGTTTCATGAAATCGCGGGTGTAGGCCGTGAGGTCCGACAGCTCCGCGCCGTCCTCGGGCGAGACGATGAATCTGAATTGGTGGCGGTCGTCCTTGCCGCGATCAAGGAAGGCGTCGCCATCGGCGCGGTCCTCGGTTGCCGAATAGAGCCGGCCGCGCTCGCCGTCGCGTGACGTGCCGTCGCGCTGCACATAGCGCAGATGCGCGCGGGCGCGTCCGCCCTTCCACGCGGCCCGGACGCTGCGCTGCTTGACGATCACGCGGCGGCTGCCGGGCTGGCGATGATGCCATTGGCCGGAGATGTTGCGGGCGCGGACGAAGCTCGCGCCCCGGCCGCGCTTCACGCCCTTGCCGCTGGCGACCACGGCGCGGGAACGGCCCGGCGATGACGGGCGGGCGGGTGACGGCATGGAAGGATCGCGGGAAGCTGCCGCCTGATGCTGGCGGGTGATCTTCTTGACCTGCGTGAGAAAACTCTTGGTCTTGCCGGCCTTCGGCGTGTCGGATCGGATGCCGCCGGGCTTCGGGCGGAAGCGGTTTTCGTCGTCGGCGCTCATGGGCGCGACTCCTGACGAAACCGCCGAAAAACGGCCGATATGGGCCTATGGTGCCGCTCGAAACCCTGCAAAGCCAAGGCTTTGCGCGAAATCGCGGCACGCGGCCCCTCAAAACCACGGTGCCGGAATCGGCAACCTAACCAGTGTGCAGACAACAATAATTTCCAGAAGCGGCCCGATATGGTGCCGTCTTCTTTAATCTTGCCCTCCGCCCTTTCTGCCTTTTCTGCCCCTCCTGCCGGGAATCCAGCCGGGCAAAAACCTGCCTGACTGGACACCGGAATGAGCGCCGCCGAGCGCGGGAACGCCGTCCTCATGGCGTTCCCGAACCGCTCGCGTCGGCGACGAAAATGCTGTCGCCCTGTGACTCCGTATCGACGGGATCGCGCACCGGAACGGTCGCGCGGCCGTCGCCGGATCGTGCGTCGGACGGCGGCGCGGCGACAGCCCGCGCGTCGCCCGGACGCATGACGAACAGCGGTGCCTCGCGCCAATCTGGCGGCGGCGGCGGTGCCGATGACGGCGGATCGGTTGCAGCCGCGCCGCCGAGGATCGGCGCGAGCGCGGCGACATAGGCCCGCGTTTCGGCCGGCAGGGTGCGGCCGGTCGCAAGGTATTCGTCATAGCGGCCGGGGCCGGCATTGTAGGCCGCGAGCATCGCCGCGACATTGCCGTAGCGGTCGAACATTTCGCGCAGGTAGGCCGTGCCTGCGAGGATGTTGTCGCGCGGGTCGTAGGGATCGCGGCCGAGGCCGTAGCGGACGCGCAGGCCCGCCCATGTATCGGGCATCACCTGAATCAGTCCCATCGCGCCGGCCGACGAAACCGCGCGCACATCGCCCGCGCTCTCGGCGCGTAGCACCGCAACGATCCAATGCTCCGGTATGCCGAAACGCTGCGACGCCTCGGCGATATGGGCTGCATAGGGATGGGCGGCAGCCGGGCGCTCGACGGACGCGGATTGCGCGACCGCGACGCCCGATCCGACGCAGACGGAAAGCGCGCCGGCCAGTATCAGGACGGCATAATGCCATGCAGTCCTGTCTCCGCTTCGACACCAGCCTGCCAGCGTGCTCGCTGCGGTCAAGGGCAAGGCGCAAGCGCCGGCCGATGGCCGCCCCTGACCTTCGCTGCGCGCGCCGGCCGTCCGGTGGCCGAGCGGGACGAAGGGATGAGACGGCTTTTCCGCGAACAAAGGGATGACGATCTTGGACCGAATGGCGGGCCGGACGCGCGCGGCCGTCATTCCTCGTCCTCGACTTTCCGGGGGTGCTTCCAACGCAGCGTCCAGACCGATGGATCGTCGTTGGACTGGAACAGCTTGGCGCGGATCGGGAACGGGAAGATCGGTCCCTCCAGCCGCAACGACACAAACTCGCCAGCGTTTTCGCTGGAGTCTTTCCATGCGGGGCCGGTGTCCGGGCCGTCCTCGCTATCGAGGCGCACGCGATAGTCGGGCGCGTTCTTCACGTCGCTCGGCTTGGCCGGAACGATGAACAGCTTATCGCGGAGGCCGAACGAATGTAGCTTCCCGGCATAGCCGGTTTCGGTGCGGGTGAAGGTGCCTATTTCTGCCATGGAAAATCTCCTGTGATTGGCTTTCGAGGGATGGTTTCAGTGCGTCGGTGCGCGCCACTCGTAGCGGCTGACGCCTTCCTCATCGGTCCAGAGCGGAACCGCTCGGCCGATGACGGAAGCTGCGGGGATGGGTCCGAAATAGCGGCCGTCGAGGCTGTCGCGGACTTCCCAATTCATAAGGAAAAGCTGGCCGTCGCCGATCACTCGGCAGCCCTGCCAGACGGGCAGATCGCGGCCGAGGCTGTCGCGCTCCAGCGCCTCGCCCATCTCGATCCCGTCAACCGTGATCGTGCGGCCAGTGCGGCAAACCCGCTGTCCCGGTAGGCCCAAGACGCGCTTCAACAGCGGGACGCCGCGCGCGATATAGCCGCGCTCGGACATGAAGGCGGCGAGCGGTTCGGGCGGCATGACGGCGACCAGCTCGGGCACCTCGATCCGCTCGGCCGGCTCGACCGTGTAGAAGCCGATGGGTGCGCTGGCCGTCGCGTTCCAGATGAGTTTCACGGGCCAATCGACGGCGCTGGCGGCGGCGATGCCGATGGCGGCGAGCGCCGTCACCGTGAGGGTGCGGCGGCGCGTCATGGCTCGATCCTTCGGCGGTGAAGCCACGCGGCATGTCGCTCGGGCGTGTAGGCGTGCGGCTCCAGATTGGCGGTCAAACGGTTGTGGACATGCCGCCAATACTCGGGTGCGGCGTCGGCTGGATCGAGGCCGAGCGATTCCACGGCGTCGATGGCGGCAAGCCCGCGCTGCACCTTCGGCCAACCGTCGAGGCGCAACAGGATTTCGCCGCCGGGGCGGACGAATGGCAATGTCTGGAACGGCTCGCCGCGCCCGATTGCCCGCACAATGTCGATGCGGGAAACGACCGTGCCATGCTCGCCGTTCGCCCATCGGACGAAGGCGAAGACGCTGCCCGGCGCGAAGCCGACGACACTCCGGCGGCGGTCGATGATCTGTTCGTAGCTCTTGCGGCCGAAGCGTATCCAGTGCTCGATGCGGCGCTTCTCGAACGTGAGTTCAACCAATGTCGTGAAGGGCGCAGGCCCGTCCGGCAGCGGACGGCCGTGCGCGCTGCGATGGGCGCGGCGGGTCATTGTGCGTCTCCGGCGATGTGCTGGTGGGGGGTGCGCGCGTGCGCTGCTTTAACGGCGGGCGTCATGGCTCGCCGCTCCCGGCAGAACCGGCACCACGCTTCGCCTGCGCGCGCGTCAAAGAAAAAGAGTTAGATTCTCTGTTAGATAAGTTAGCGGTCGGATTCCGCTTTTCAGGCCAAAGCGTTAGCTGCGGTTCGTGCGCCTGATGTGCCGATAGTCGTGCGCCTGATGTGCCGATACTGCCTGCGCCTGATGTGCCGATGGCATTAACAGGGTTATCAACAGTGCCTGTTGATAAGTTTTCGGGGCGGATGCGCAGCAGCTCGCGGCCGTCTTCCCGCTCGATCTGGAGGCGGTAGCCGGGGAGTTGCTGGCGGGCCGCGATCCGGCGCAGGTCCAGCGCGAAGTCGGACGGCCGGGCGAGGCTGCCGGATTTCTGATGAAGGTGCGCGACCTCGAAAATCCAGCCATGGCGCTGGTGCCCGGCGTGCTTTCGCGCAACGCGGTAAAGCCATCGCTCGATGCCGCCAGTCAGCCGAAAATAGGCCGGGTCGATGGTCAGGACCAGCGAGCGGTCGATGACGCTGTTGTAGAACCATTCGGGCAGGACGAACTCCATGCCCTCAACGCGGCCGGCGCGCGTCGTCATTTCCTCCCACTCGTTGATCCATGAGAATTGCCGGCGACGCCAATGCGGGCCGTTGCGGATCGTGGTGGCAATGACAGTCGATTGCAGCCGCGCCAGCGCGGCCTTGAGCAATAGATATTGCCGGTTGCCGGTCGGGCGTCCGATGGCGCGCAACAGGTGGTAGGGCGTGAACCGGACGAAACGCGAAGTGGCGAGGCCGTCATTCTCGGCCGCGACGATCTGCGAGGCCGCCCATATGAGCACATCGGCGTCCCATATGGTCGCCATGCCGTGCTCGGGCATCCCGAACACCTGCACCTCTATGTCGGCGGCTTTGTAGAGAATCGGCTTGGTGCGCGGGGTCTTCGCCAGCGAGAAGAACGGCCGTTCCATCAAGTCGCGCTGATCGCGCGGCGGCGCATCGCCCGTGGCGACCACGAAGGGGTCCAGGCGGCTGCGCTCGCTGTCCTCGGTCGGCTGCGCGGGGGCGTGATCGTCCTCGCGCAGCATCTAGCACTCGTCCCGTTCTTCGGGTGTGAGCGGACGCGCGGGAAAGACCGTGCCGGCGGTCTTGTCGCGGGTGGATTTGCGTTCGCCGACCGCGCTCCAGTCTTCCAGATCGCGGACGGTGTAGAGGACGCGACCGCCGACCTTTCGATAGGTCGGGCCGGTGCCGTAGGTGCGATGTTTCTCAAGGGTGCGGATGGATATGCCGAGGAAGCGCGCGGCTTCCTTGGTGCGCAACAGGCGTGGCGGCAGGCCCGCAAGCGGGTTGGGCATGGATCACCTCCAATCGGGATTGGGCTGCCGGGGGGCGGCAGCGGACTGTGGCGAACCATGGCGAGGGATCGGCGGCGCGTAGCGTGCCGCTTTTGCGCCTATGCGCTGGCGGCACCCCCCTCGGGGGCGTCGCTGGCTAGTAGGTGAAGGATTTCAACGGCTCGTTGCCTGCCGCGCCGAATAGGCAAAGACATTCGCGCGCGGCTCGGCTAAGATCGCGGGTGGAGCAGACGCGCTGCTCCGGGGCGTCGAAACCCCTCTGTTACCGTTTGGTGCCGGCCGTTACGGCACCGCACTCCTTGACCTATGGTCGGGGAGCCTGTGGCGTATACAACAGGCTCTCCGAGCTAAAGGCCATGGGGCCGTGTAACAGCGGTTTCGAACTCCCCGATCACCAAGAGTCAGAGAGAATCGTTTGCGGGGGCGCACCGCAGACAAACCCTCTCGGATAAGGGGAGTGGACATGCGAGTGCCTGTCGAACTCGATCCCGATGTGGACGACGAAGCGCCAGCCGGCAACGCCATAACCGCCTATGACGAACGCCACTACGTCACCTATCTGCGCCTTCTCGATGCGAAGGCCGAGGGCGCGGACTGGAAGGAAGTCGCGCGGATCGTGCTGCACCGCGATCCGGCAGCCGAGGAACTTCGGACCTATCGTTGCTGGCAAAGCCACCTCGAACGCGCGCAATGGCTATCGCGTGAGGGCTATCGCAAGATTCTGGAGCAGGCGGCAGCTAACAAGGCGTGAGGGCCACGCCTCCCGATCAACGCTTGCCGGGCTTGATCGGATAGTGGAGCAACGGGCGATAGCCGCCTCGCATCATCTTGATACCGTGCGCGACCAGGCGGCGGGCCTTGTTCTTGCGCGGATCGTTCTCAAAGTCTTCCTTGGTGCCGCGAAAGCCAAGCAGGACTTCAGCGATGGTGCGATAGCTCTCGCCGTGCAGCCGGGCGTCGAGCGCGCGCAGGGACAGGATATGCCATTGCCGGAGCTGGGCGGGAACGGCCCGGAAGTCGGGACCGGGCGCGCGGCCGTTGAGGGACCGCCAAAGACGGCGGGCAGCGTGGGCGCGCAGCTCCAGAAAGGAATCTATCGGCAGGGTGACGGCATAGAAGGCGGCTGCGTCGGGCACCGCCTCGGGCAGCCAGAATTGATGTGCGACGCCATCCACCTGCCAGACGCCGTGCCAGCCATCGGCGGCGCGGCGCAGGTCGAGGCCGTCGAGATGCGCCAGCGTCAATATTGGTTCGGTGTCGCCGTCCATGTGCTCGGCCGGCGACAGCATCACCGCTTGCGGCTGAAGGCTCGGCCTCCAGATTGGTGGCGGCCGGTCATGCGGCGCGTCGGGATCGCACGGGAAATCGCAACCCCCAGCGATCCGCGAACGCTTCAAGGTTGCGCCCGGTCGGCTGTCCGGTCGATGCGATGGTCTGGAAGTCCTGACGATATTCGTCGTTGCGGCGCAGGTATTCCCAAGCGAAACCGGCGGCCGGAATGTGCTTCGCGTGTCTGTATGCCGCCGGCAAACGCCAGTCGATGCTAAGCATGGCGTCACCTCCCAAAGCCGGGGCGCGCGAGGCCGCGCCCGGACCAGAGAGATTCAAGTATTGTTTGAAGTATTAGAAGCCGCTCAAAGTAGATATGTTGAGCGGATAACCCGATCATTATTGGTTATTTTCTTCTTAACACTATCGTCGCCGTCTGGCTAGCTGCCCGCCCGCAAATGCAGACAGGCGACCATGTTTTCATCTGTTGGAAAACACATGCACCTCGCCGTGCGTCGTCTCGATGGTGAACAGATCGCCGCCCATCTCGGCGTCGCGCGCCATCGCATCCCAATCGACATAGTAGCGCAGCGGCTCGGGGATCGTGACGCTTTCCGTGGTCAGCTCCTCCATGTAGTCGGCAAGGCTGGCGAACTGACCATGATAGCAGTCCTCCAAGGTGGATTCGGCTTGATCCATGTCGCCGCCGAACTGCTCCAGCAGGCCCGCACCGAGTGCGCCATGCTCTGCGATGAAAGCGGCCATCCGCGCCACGCCGTCGATGCCGGCATATTCGGAGATGCTGACGCCCTCGAAGCCCTCATAGTCGTGAATGGCGTATTCCTCCGCATCCTCGACGGGGGAACGGACAAGCATCGCGGCAATCTCGTCCCTGATCTGGTCGGTGTCCTGATCCGCGTCGATCCAAGCCCCATGCAGATAGCCGTTGTTGTAGGCTGCAAGGCAGGCAACATAGATGCGGGGGTTGCTGTCGGATACGTTGGTCATGTCTCTGATCCTCGGGTCTGAAGGTCAGCGAAGCGGAACGCCGCGCCTGACCTTCTGGCCGTCGCCGAGACCGGGTGTGCAAACGGAGGGAGGCTGCGCGGGGAACCGGCTGCACGGAGCGCGTCAAGCGCGGAGGAAGCTGGGCGGAAGCCTTTCGAAGTGCGCTGAGGGCGGAGCCCTAAGGCCTGTGCTAACGAACCAATCAGAGAGCGTCAGGGACAGGGCGATGATCTGCGCGGAGGTCATCGACAAAATACCTAGTCATGCATCCTCTCAAATTGTAGCGTTATCTGACGGGGACAGTCTCGGTGGGGGAGTCTATTTTTATGTCTGGGCTGGCATTTGAGGTTTTGATAGATGAATCGCTTTCTTCAGTAACATCGACAGAGCAGCTCACAGAAATCGTCAATAATCGTATAATAAGTTTGATAAATGACTTTGAGGATGCGGAATGGCGCTACCCAAAGTTTCAAAATTACTTGTGGGATAACATCGCTCAAACTGCCCTATCTGAGAAAGAGCGATCTTCCCTTGTCGATCAAAGCCACAGCAGTCTGATCGCAGCGGCTCAGAATCTGAGGCTTACAGACAATGATGAAATCGGACAGGGCAGTGAAATTGCTGAAGTATTTT
Organism: Niveispirillum fermenti; assembly: GCF_048066175.1. Lineage (GTDB taxonomy): Bacteria > Pseudomonadota > Alphaproteobacteria > Azospirillales > Azospirillaceae > Niveispirillum > Niveispirillum fermenti. Next base: position 352,196 of record NZ_JBLTXA010000001.1, read on the forward strand.
TGTATGGCCTGATGCGTCATCGCTTTGGTGCACTGCCCGTAGTCCCGAAAATTTTTTATAAGCAAAATGTTCAGGATAACGCCAAAGGGGCGGACAGTGTTCATATCGTCATTGATGGAGACGATTTTACGCTATGGTTTGGAGAGGCAAAATTCTACAATTCCATTGCCGATGCTCGCTTGGATTCCGTCGTAACCTCGGTCATGAATTCACTTTCAACGGACAAGTTAAAAAAAGAAAATGCTATTATAACCAGCGTATCTGATCTTGACGGCCTACCAATCGCGCCAGATCTTCGAGCCAAAATAAAAGCCGCTTTGGACAACAGGGAGTCCATCGACAACTTGAAGGCAAAAATTCATATTCCAATCCTGCTATTGCACGAATGCTCGATTACCTCAGGCGCAAAAGACCTAAGCGAAGCCTACAAGGCGGAAATTATCAAATTTCATAAAAGCCGCGCAGACGCTTATTTCCTTAAGCAAATCGCGAAATCGAGTTCGGTCCATAAATATGACGATCTAAATTTTCACATCATCCTGTTTCCAGTCCCTAGCAAGAAGAAAATCGTCAACGCTTTCGTCCAAGCCGTCGCTTTCTATAAGGGGCAGAGCTAATGGATGTTTTTGATACCTGCTACGAGATCAACAGGCTTCTGACACTCAAGAACGAGATCGCCGCCAGAAATCTCCTGATCCGCCTACTGGCAAACCTCGATCATTCCAAAACCCCTTATCCGCAAGTGGTCAATCATATGATCCGCGCGACTGGACTATTCCCCTACCTGCAACTGGCAAACGCTTCATGGGATCAGAAATATGTTCATCATGCATTTGAAGTTGATGTTGGTCGGCGCGTCGCAACACTCCATCGCGAGCAGTCGAGCGTTCTCGCCAAGCTTTTGGATGGCAAGAACATAGCGATTAGCGCTCCGACTAGCTTCGGAAAGAGTTTTGTCATTGATGCATTCATTGCAGCCAAAAGGCCGAGCAATGTAGTGATTATCGTGCCCACTATCGCCCTGATGGACGAAACGCGCCGCCGATTGTTCAAAAAGTTCTCTGAAGAGTATACAATAGTCACAGCGCCAGATACAAAACTTGGAGCAAAAAATATACTTATATTTCCGCAGGAGCGTGCCTTCGGTTATCTGGATGCGCTTGATAGCATAGACTTGCTAGTGGTCGATGAGTTTTACAAGGCAAGTCAAAAGCATGACCGTGATCGCGCGCCTGCACTCATTAAAGCGATCCTGAAGCTCTCGAAGAAGGCGAAACAGAGGTATTACCTTGCACCAAACATCAAAAGATTGAGCGACAACGCCTTTACTCGCGACATGGAATTCGTCGAGCTTCTAGACTTTAATACCGTATATCTTGATATTAAGGAGCCGTATAAGGAATTCGGAAAAGACGAAACCAAGAAGGGCGAAAAATTAATCGATTTAATTTCTCAGCAAACACAAAAATCATTGATATATGCGGGAACATATTCTGAAATAAAGAAAATTTCGGAACTTGTTATATCAAAGATTCAACCTGTTGATCGCATATATACAAGCCACTTCTCCAAGTGGCTTAGGCAAAATTATCAGCCGGACTGGAGCTTAGCAGATTTGGTTGATCGAGCGATTGGTGTTCACAACGGCAGCATGCATCGATGCCTCAGTCAGCTACAAATACGTCTTTTCGAATATGAAGATGGATTTGATAGTATTGTATCCACATCGTCAATAATAGAAGGTGTCAATACGTCTGCTCAAAACGTCATTGTGTGGAAAAGCAAGCTAGGAAATACAAACCTTAAGGACTTTACATATAAGAATATCATCGGCCGGGGCGGCCGAATGTTTAAGTATTTTGTCGGAAATATATACCTTCTTGACGCCCCGCCAAAATCTGAGGACGTTCAGCTTGATATTGAGTTCCCAGAGGAAATACTGGGAACACTCGATGAGGTGCGGGATTCAGATCAACTCACAGATCGGCAAGTGGAGCGGATAATTGAGTATCGCACACAAATGTCCGCGATCATTGGGGATGAAAATTTTGCGCACATAAAGCGCGACAACATCCTGCAAGATAGCGATGCGGATTTCTTACTTCGGCTGGCAATGGATATGAGGGATAATCCCGACGAATGGCGTGGCTTTGGTTATCTGAACTCCAGTAACCCCGATCACTGGGACAATATGCTCTACAGGGTCTTACGGCTTAAGCCCGGGAATTGGGATACGCAATTCGGCAAACTTGTGACGGCAACTAAGACGATGGCTCACAATTGGGATCGGGATTTGCCCCAACTAATATCGACCCTTAAAGGCGATGGCGTCGATATTGACGATTTTTTCAAGCTCGAACGGACTATGACGTTCAAGTTGGCGGCCCTTCTGAGCGATACAAACGAACTTCATAAGATGATTATTAATCCGTCAGTCGATATTTCTGCCTTTATAGGTAGAATGAGCAGAGCGTTTTTACCTAGTGCAGTCTACCATCTCGAAGAGTATGGCTTGCCACGCATGATTTCAAAAAAAATCCACATATCTGGTTTGATTGACTTTCAAGACCCCAGCATGGATCTATTGAAGGCAATTGATCGCTTTAAGAATCTTGGAAAAGATGCAGTGTTAGCGATTAGGTCACTTGGTCCCTTTGATCGCTATGTAGTTCGTTTCTTTTTCGACGGGATCACGCTTGACGATCCGGAGCCGACGGAAAAGGCAATTTAGCCTCTAGGTTTTTCGTGGGCGCGCGAACGTTTAGGGCCGGGACGGGAGCGTCCCGGCATCTCTCCGCCCCCCGTTGGGCACCTCCTTCTAGCCTCCGTTCTGTAGGGCTATAGCGTAGGTGTAGCTCTCTGTTTGTTCGTCTTCCGCCCGTCAGGTAGGTGCAGCCCGCACGTAGGAATCGTTATCGCGCTCCGATGACCATGCTTGTGGAGGATCGGAAGGGATTCGAACTCCGTTCAGAAGGGTTTGTCGCGTAGATATCATCGCTTGCGGCAGCGTGCTGGTCCGAAAGCGAGCGCGCTTCCACATTGCGCTGTAGGGAGCCGGATAGCCGCCGGTGAGAAAACCCTCGACGCTTTGCGCAGGGACAGCATTTCTAAGTTGCGACAGCTATACGTTGGAGATTGAAGCCCGGTGGCGGAACACGCGATAGCGTTGGTTCGAGCGTAGCCGAAAGCGGCCCGAAGGCAATCCTTCCTGTATTGACAGTGTGGATACAAACACCCATATTCCGGTCATGGCAAAAACACGTCTCGCCCCTCCCGAATCTTCCCGTTCTGCGACTGCTGCCGTCGCGGCGCGCGCCTCTGTGGCCGACGCCAAGGGCAGCATCAACCTGCGGATCGAGTCTACCACTCGCCAACTCATCGACGATGCGGCGGCGGTCCTTGGCAAGACGCGCACCGAGTTCATGGTGGAAAGCGCACGGCGGCAAGCGGTGGATGTGCTGCTCGATCAGCGTTTGTTCACGCTGGACTCCGAACGCTACGACGCCTTCATGCAGGCGCTCGACAATCCGCCCGCGCCGGGACCGAAGCTCAAGGCGCTGCTGCGCCGGACCCCGGCATGGCAGAAATAGACGACACGCCGGACCATCCCGAACCGCAACTGTCTGCCCCCGTTCCGTTGACGGCGGAGCATGATCTTTCGACGTTCGACTGCGGCGAGCCTGCACTGAACGACTGGCTGCGGCACCGGGCCTTGAAGAACGAAAGCCGGTTCTCGCGCACCTACGTCGTGCGCGCGGGAAATCGGGTCGTCGGCTATTTCTGCATCTCGGCGGGATCGGTTGAGCGGGGCGCAGCTCCCGGCAAGGTGCGGCGCAACGCACCCGACCTGATTCCGGTTTCGATCATCGGGCGGCTCGCCGTTAGCCTCGACCATGCGGGCAAGGGCCTCGGCGCGGACCTCTTGTCGGACGCGCTGCGGCGGATCGCGCTGGCCTCGCAAAGCATCGGCATTGGGGCGGTGATGGTTCAAGCGAAGGATGGGGCGGCCAAACGCTTCTATCTGCGCTACGCGGAGTTCATAGAATATCCCGAGGACAGCCGGACGCTGTTCCTGCCCATTGAAACCGTTGTCGCGGGTTTCAGGTAGGTTGAAGCGGTCCATCTTGAGGATGGCCAACCAAGAACCATGACGGTATAATCATGTTTCATCGAGCGCATTTGCTGAGTCGATGCCCATATGCTGGCAGTTGCCGTCTCCAGCGATAGATGGCGCAATGTCGAGCTTCATCGCCAGCCCAAAAAACTCAATAATTTCAAGATCGAACTTTTCTGACGGTAGCCTAGACGGTATCTCGATATGCGAAAAAATATTTTCGCATTATTTTTCAATGCACTAGGTTGACCCAAAATTATCGAGTGGGAATGATTCAGGCCCCGCCGAACGCCGCCGATTTCACCCTGCGGTACGATCTAAGCTACTGAAAGAAAAAATAAAATCATCCGGCGCCTATCGACATCTATCGGTGGGCATAGATGGCGTTCGGCGGCCTCGCTGACGGGCCTTGCCCCCATTGATCAACCGGAAAAACGAAAATACCGTCAGGAGCAATGAGGCTCATGACGGTACTTTTTTTTGATATAAACGCTGAATTATAAGCGCTTTCTACGACATAGGCCTCCAAGAACCGCGTGACGGTACTTTTCCGCAAGGAGGCCCTAAATGTTGACCGATGCAGCACTCAAGTGCTCACCGGAGGCGTACTGCTGGACGGCCCGACGGAAGCCGGAGAGAACGGCCCGCGGGGTGGGCACGGATTGCGGGTGATCCCCATTGCGCTTGTGCGGAGGCGGCGGGGGTGATGCCCGGCCGGCGATCTATCGCTGGGCCGTCGCCAGCTTCACGGCAAGCGCGATGAAAACCAGGCCGGCGATGCGGTTCAGCATCACCTGCACCCGGTCCGACCGGCCCAGCCAGCGGCGGATGGCGCCCGCCGCCAGGGCAATGCCGGAAAAGGCCACGAAGGCGCTAAGGATGAAAAGACCGCCCAGCGCGAACATCTGCGCCGCCATGCCCCCACGGTCGGGCGCCGTGAATTGCGGCAGGAAGGCCAGGAAGAAGATCGCCACCTTGGGGTTCGTGATATTCATGACGATGCCGCGCAGATAAAGCCGGCCATATTCGCCCGGCACCCCATCACCATCGGCCAGGGTTTCCGGCCCCGCGCGCAGGGCGCCATAGGCCAGATAAAACAGATAGGCCGCCCCCAGAAATTTCAGCCCTGTGAAGGCCAGTTCGGACGTCTGGAAGATGGCCGCCACACCCAAGGCCACGGCGCCCGTATGGAAAATCAAGCCGGTACATAGCCCAAGCGTGACAACGACACCCTTCACCGGCCCTTTCAAGGCCGACTGGATCAGCACGAAAAGATTGTCAGGCCCCGGCGCCAGGGCCAGCAGCAGAGCCGTGGAGACAAAGGCCAGGGCGGTTTCAAACGGAACAGGCATGGGACCGGGGCGATGGGGGCGGTGGAATATCTGTCGACTGTCTTCATATGATCATAAAGATATCGCGTCGGGTTTGACAGACCCGCATAGACGTCCCGAACCGTCCGGGGCGCCCGGCAAAGGGGTCCACAGGAGGGGCGAGCCGGCGTCAAAGCTGCTGGCGGAAGGACGGCAAGGCCGGATAGGCTGACGGGATGGACAATGACAAGAGGGTTGCGCCGACATGAAAAGGACCGGGCTGATCCTGGGGACCCTGCTGCCGCTGCTGATGCTGGCGGGCTGTGGTGGCGAACCCAGCGAGGCGCAGATGCGGGATGCCGTCCAGGGCCAGTTCGACCAGGTCAATTCCGCCGCTGCGGAGGTAGGACGCCTGATCGGCCGGCGCGAGGGGTTCAAGGCCATGGGGGAAATCAGGAGCTTCAAGAAGCACCAGTGCAAGGCCAAGCCCGATTCCAACGGCTATGTCTGCTCCTTCTCCATCATTGCCGACACCTTGATGGGAGAGATACAACAAACAGGGGAAAAGACCTTCCTGAAGACGGATAAGGGCTGGGTCGTGCAGTAAGGCGCCGGAGACGGCTGGCGCGTATCAGGCCAGACGCAAGGTGGCGATGCCGGCCAGCACCAGCAGCGCTGCCCCCACGCGCCAGCGCCCCACAGGCTCCTTCAGCCAAAGGCGCGCAATCAGCAAGGCGAAGATGACGCTGGTTTCCCGCAGGGCCGCCACCAATGCGATCGGCGCCTGGGTCATGGCCCAGATGGCAATCGCATAGCCCCCAAGGGCCAGCACACCGCCCACCAGGTCACGGCGCCAGCCGCGGCGCATGGCGAGCCACAGGCCGTTCCCACCCCGGCGGGCCCAGGCCAGCGCCAGCATGGGCGGCGCGTTCAGAAAGAAAAGCCAGGCGGTATAGGCCAGGCTGTCGCCCGCCACGCGCGCGCCCAGCCCATCCACCATCGTATAGCCGGCGATGAACAGGGCCGTGACCAGCGCCATCAGCACGGGCCTTGTATCGGCGCGGACACGCAGGCCGCCACGCAGGGCCAGTGCGGCGATCCCGCCCGCGATCAGGGCGATGGCCACACCTTCGGCAGGATGCAGCGGGTCGGCCCCCAGCGCGAGGCCCGCCAGGGCCACCAGCGGCGGTGCCGACCCGCGCGCCACGGGATAGACCTGCGACAGGTCCCCGACGCGATAAGCCAGGACGAGAAAGACCTGATACCCCAGATGCAACGCCAGCGACACGGCCAGATACGGCCAGGCGGCCGGTGAAAGCCCGCCGGTGACAGGCAGGATGGCCAGCCCGGCCACGCCGCACCAGGTGTTCAGCATGGTGATTCCCACCAGCCGGTCGCCACCGCCCTTCAGCAGGCTGTTCCAGCCCGCATGCATCAACGCCGCCGCCAGGACCAGCGGCACCACCCATTCACCCATCTCATCCCCCGCGCCGGTCCGGAACCGGTGAAATCCGAGCCGATCCGGCAGCGAAATGATACAGGCAATGGTGCCATGCAGGGGCTTGACGATGATTATCGGCAGGTCGGGGAAATTTCCATGTTGCCAAGCCCAAATCCCTTTGATAGAAGCACGCCCACTTCACCACGACGGCGCCCCGATAGCTCAGTGGTAGAGCAACCGCTTCGTAAGCGGTAGGCCGTTGGTTCAAATCCGACTCGGGGCACCATTCCTCATCCTGAGGAAGGCGTTGTGGCTGTGGTGAAAGGGCCCGTTGGGTCCTTTTTTGTTGCCCGACGATAGGCGGTCTGCGATGACCCGCCGCTTCACCCTTCCTTTGCACGATCGCTGATCGATTGCTGGGCGTCCTGCCAGGCGCGCAAATCTTCCGGCATCGGGGGGCTTTCCATCGCCACGCCCATATGGCGCATCAGTTCGTCGGTGCCTATGGTCCGCCCGCGTTCCCGAAACACGGCCTGGACCACGATCACCGCGGCCAGATGGCCGTCGACCGTCTCGAACCGCTGTTCCAGATAGATCCATTTGCCTTCCCAGCACAGGACCCGCGTCTTCAGCCGATAAGGCTGGGCCGGTTTCAGTTCGCGCCGGAAGCGGATGGTGGCGGCCCCCAGCACGGGCGCCCATTTGCGTTTCAGGATCAGGCCCAGCATGCCCGACCGGATCATCATATCCACCCGCCCCAGATCGGCCAGGGTGAAGTACCGGCCGTTGTTCATATGCAGGTTCGTATCGATATCATTCAGCCAGACGCGCAGGCCCAGGTCGGATGTGTCCAGGGGACCGAAGGGCCGGCGGGACAGCAGCGCCATGACGACGACGCGCAACAATCGGAAAATCAGGTTCATGCGGCATCCGGCGGAATGAAAATGGGCGGCACCGGTCACGGCGCCGCCCTGTCATGGGCAAAAGGCAGAGTCGGGGGACGACAGGTGGGAAATCAAGCCCGCAATGCGCCCCCACCCTCCCTGCGCCCCACCCTCCCTTTGCATCAGATATAGAAGTGGATCTGTGTCCGGTCATAGCCCGTGCCGATCATCACCGGCTGCCCCTTAACGACTGGCAAGTCATGGTTGAAGAAATAGACCGCCTGCTTCCAATGATTGGTGCGGGTTGCCGATTTGCTGTGATAATCGACGCTTTCATCCATGTGCAGGTCGAACCAGAAGGCCACGCCATGAGCGATGCCGGTTTCCGACGCCGTGACGGTCAGCACCTTGGCGTCGCTGTCGGGCATGTTCTTATAGAAATCAAAGAACCAGGCCTTTTCCGGTTCCGACAGCATGCGGTGGGGATCGGCCGCCAGATCGATGGTGGCATAGCCCGGCGTGCGGAACTGGTCGAACTTCGACATGTCGAAGCCGGAAATGGTGCGCACGGGGCTGATGCGGCGCAGGTCATCGGCCTGGATCAGGGCGCAATGCACCGTGGCCGCCGCCGGAATGATCTTGGCATCCGGCTTCAGCAGGTTCTGGCGGGCATGCTGCAGGATGGTCAGCATGTCCGGCGCCAGCATGCCGACATTGATCAGTTCCGACACGAAGACATCGGCCTTCTCCGGCATGTCCTGGCCCAGCACGAGGTCGGTTGACTTCTTGCCGATCACCGTGACGCGATCGGCATAGCCATTGAGCGCCACGGTCTCGCGCGCCACCTCCACCAGGGGCTTGTGCATCTCGCAGGTATAGACGTGATGGGCGCCGGCCCGCGCCGCCATCATGGCCACCAGGGCGGACCCCGTGCCGATCTCCAGCACCTTGTCGCCGGGCTTCACGGCGTTCAGCAGGGCCGCTTCGTAGGCGTCGTTGCGTTCATGATCGTTGATCATGGGAATATGCCAGGCGGGGATCTGCGTGGACCGCAGAAGCTGGAGTGCGAACAGCACGGCGGCATTGTCGGGCATGCGGTTATGGACGCCTGTCAGAAGGGCCACCGCATCCTCGATCCGGTTCTGACCCTGGAAGACCTGGGCTAGGCCGATGGCGGCCTCTGCCCGGCTGGGATCGCCGGCCAGCACATTGGCGAACAGGCGGCCCGCTTCGTCCAGCCGGTCGGTGTAAAGCAGCAGGGCGGCCAGATTATAAGCCGCATCCAGGTTGCGCGGAGCCAGCGCCAGGGAATGGCGGAAGCAGAACTCAGCCTCGGACAGGCTGCCCTGTTCGCGCAGGGTATTGCCCAGATTATTGTGGCCTTCCGCATAATTGGGACGCAACACCACCGCCTGGCGGAAGCAGCGTTCCGCCTCCATCAACTTGCCCTGAGCGCGCAGCGCGTTGCCCAGATTGTTGTGGGAAACGGCATTGGTCTCCTCCAGCGCCACGGCGCGCGCGAATTCGTGCTCCGCCTCTGCGAAGCGGCGGCAGCCGTAAAGCAGCACGCCGCGGCTGTTGTGATATTCGGCGCGGGATTCGTCCAGTTCGATGGCCTTGGCGAACAGCTCGTTGGCCTCCGCCGCCCGATTGGCCCGCAGGGCGATGATGCCCAGCAGATGGGTGGCCTCCGAATGTTCCGGTTCGGCCTGCAGCGCCGTGCGGCAGCTCATCTCGGCCTCGGCCAGGTAGCCGGCCATCAGGTGCTGACGGGAGATGCTGACGCAATCCTGGACGAAGGACATGGGATGGCTCCTTGGCTCTGCTGTCTTGGGGGCCCGTCCGGGCCAATTCGGTTCGGACGAGATAAAAGCAAAGCGCGTGCCAACAGAGGGAATATCCAGGATTTGCGGGGTTCTCCGGCATGTCGGCAAAAGCTGCCCCGGTCCCGGCCACAGGACAGGGGAGAAAATGCCCGGCCATGACCCGGCAATTCCATCCCGGTCCATCCCGGCTCCCGACGCCGGGTGCCGGTGGCTCAGATGGGCCCGTCCCCCGCACGGCGATAAGGGCCGGCAGCGGCCAGATCCGCAATATGGTCGCCCATGGCCTCCCGCTCCCGCGCCAGGAAATCGGCCACGGCCCGGCGCAGGCCCGGATGCACCAGATAATGGGCCGACCAGGTTTCCACGGGCAGATAGCCGCGCTGGATCTTGTGTTCGCCCTGGGCCCCGCCCTCCACCCGTGACAGGCCATGGTCGATGGCGAAATCGATGGCGCGGTAATAGCAGGCTTCGAAATGCAGGAAGGGATGGTCGCCCACCCCGCCCCAGTTGCGGCCATAGAGCGTGCGGGCGCCCATCAGGTTCAACGCCCCGCCGATCCAGCGCCCGCCCTCACGCGCCATGACCAGCACGGCATTGTCGGCCATGTCCGCCCCCAGGCGGAGAAAGAAATCGCGTGTCAGGTAGGGCTGACCCCATTTGCGGTCCGACGTGGCCCGATAGAGCCGGTCGAAAGCGGCCCAATGTTCCTCGCGCAGGTCGCCTCCCGTCAGGGTCAGCAGTTCCACGCCGCTATAGGCCACGGCCTGCCGTTCCTTGCGCACGGCCTTGCGTTTGCGTGAACTGAGGCTGGCCAGGAAATCGTCGAAGCCGCGATAGCCCCGGTTCTCCCAATGGAATTGCGTGCCCAGCCGCAGCAGCCAGCCGGCCCTGCGGAAGCAATCCACATCCGCAGGGGCGGCAAAGGTGACATGCACACCGGATAGCCCGCTCTCCCCCGCGATCCCTTCCAGCGCGCGGATCAGGGTGGCCGGCAGCCCCGGCGGCGCACCGGCGCGGACCAGCAGACGCGGCCCCGTCACGGGCGTGAAGGGCACGCTGGATTGCAGCTTGGGATAATAGCGGCCCCCGGCCCGTTCGAACGCATCGGCCCAGCCATGGTCGAACACATATTCGCCGTAGGAATGATATTTCAGGTAAAGCGGCATCACGGCCAGCAGCAGGCCGGCCGCATCCCGCACCGTCAGGTGGCGGGGGTCCCAGCCCGTATCGCCCCCCACCGAACCGCTCTGTTCCAGGATCGACAGAAACCGGTGCGACAGGAAGGGATTGTCATCCCCTCCCGGGCTGCCGGCCAGGCAGGCATCCCACTCCTGCGCTCCCACGGCGCCGATGGCATCGACAAGGCGGATGGTGAGGGCGGGTGGTACCTGTTCCGGATCGGTCATGTGCGACCTCGGGCGTCGGGGTTGCAGGGGACGGGATCATTCCCGGAACAGGGTGCGCCACTCCACCAGGCCGAAATGGCCCGATGCCCAGGCCAGCAGGACCAGCACGGCCGACAGCACCGATGTCCACAGGAACTTCTTCAGGATCTGGGGGCGCGCGGGCGCGCCCGGCTGGTGGCCGACCTGCTCCACCTCCTCCCGCTTGACGCCAAAGGGCAGGACCATGAACAGCACGGTCCACCAGACGGTGAAATAGATGGCACCCCAGGTCGCCCAGCCCATGATCTTCCTCCCCGCCTCCGCGTTGCGTCAGACCTGCTCGATCTCGACCAGGGTACCGAACAGGTCCTTGGGGTGCAGGAACAGCACGGGCTTGCCATGCGCGCCGATCCGCGGCTCCCCATCGCCCAGCACACGCAACCCGTCGGCCTTCAGCTTATCGCGCGAGGCGATGATGTCCTCCACCTCGTAGCAGACATGGTGGATGCCGCCGGCGGGGTTGTTGGCCAGGAACTTGGCGATGGTGCTGCCCTCCCCCAGCGGGTGCAGCAATTCGATCTTGGTGTTAGGCAATTCGACGAACACCGTGGTCACACCATGTTCGGGCAGGTCAAGCGGCGCCGACACGGTGGCGCCCAGCGTGCTGCGATAGGTTTCCGTCGCCACGGCCAGGTCCGGCACCACGATGGCCACATGGTTCAAACGACCGATCATCACCCACTCCTCATTTTATCGTTTGTTCGCCCAACAGATAGCCACGGGAGACACCTGCGTCACCCGTGACAAATCGGCACGACGGCCATCCGGCACCGTCAGATGCGGACCAGATGCACCTCTGTCAGGGGTTTGCGCCCCTGGCTGCTGTTGAAGGACCGGCGGATGGCCACGCGCGCCGCCTCCTTCACCTGGGCGTCGTCCTGGCGGGCGGTTTTGGACAGACGCTCCACGGCATCGCGCACGCGGGCGGTCAGGTCGGCCACCTCCTCGGTGATCTCGTCTTCTTCCAGCAGGCCCATGGCCGTCACCTTGGGGTCGGCCAGCAGGTCGCCACGTGGCGTCATGACCAGGGTCACCATGGATACACCGCTTTGCGCCATGCGGGTCCGGCCACGCATGGCCATGTTGCTCAGCGGCACTATGCGCTTGCCGTCGATGCACAGTTTGCCCGCATGGACATGGCCCAGGGTCACGGCCGGACCCGGCGCCAGGCGGATGGCCGCCCCGTCATCGGGCACGATCACTTCCGGTACCTGGCAGTCGCGGGCCAGCGCGGCATGGACCGTCAGGTGCCGATGTTCCCCATGCACAGGCACCGCCACCTTGGGCCGCACCCATTGGTACATCTGCACCAGCTCGTCGCGTGCGGGATGACCGGAGACATGCACGAACTCCTCATCCGCCGTGACGACCTGCACGCCCTGCCGCATGAGGCCATTCTGGATCTTGGCGATGGACTTTTCGTTCCCCGGTATCTCCCGGGCGGAGAAGATCACCACATCGCCGCGTTCGAGCACCACGTCGGGATGATCGTCATTGGCGATGCGGGCCAGGGCAGCCCGCGGTTCCCCCTGGCTGCCCGTGCAGATGACCAGCAGCTTCTCCCGCGGGACGAAGGCCGCCTCCCGTTCCGTGAGGAAGGGCGGCAGATCGGTCAGGTAGCCATTGGCCCGGGCCACCTCGTTGATGCGCCACAGCGACCGTCCGGCCAAGGCGACGCGCCGGCCATGGGCATGGGCCGCCAGCGCGATGGAATGCAGCCGTGCCACGTTGCTGGCAAAGCAGGTGACGGCGATGCGCGTTTCCTTCCATCGTCCGAAAAGCTCGGTCAGGCTGTCCTTCACAGCCGCCTCCGACCCCGACCAGCCGGGCACCATGGCATTGGTGCTGTCGCAGATCATGGCCGTTACGCCCTCGCGCCCAAGCTTCTTCAGCGCATCCTCATCCGCCAGCAGGCCGATGACGGGGTCAGGGTCCAGCTTCCAGTCACCCGTATGCAGGACAGTCCCCGCCGGCGTGCGGATCACCAGGGCATTGGGTTCCGGGATCGAATGGGTAAGGCTGATCAGTTCGAGATCGAAAGGACCCAACTTTACCTTGCCACCCAGGGGAACAACATGGATCGGCACCTTGTCCTGCAAGCCCGTTTCCTGCAGCTTGGCCCGCAGGAAGCCGGCGGCGAACGGCGTACACCAGACGGGGACGCGCAAATCTTCCCACAGGTAAGGGATGGCGCCCAGATGATCCTCATGTGCATGCGTGACAACGATGCCCACCAGATCGCCCAGCCGCTCCTCGATGAAGGCGGTATCAGGCAGGATGATATCCACGCCGGGCGTCGTTTCGTCACCGAAACTAACGCCGAGATCGACCATCAGCCATTTGCCGGCATGATGGTAGAGGTTCAGGTTCATCCCGATCTCGCCGGCCCCGCCCAGCGGCACGAAATGCAGGGCATCGGGCGCGAAATCCATCGTCTGCTTGGGTTTGGCTTCCGTCATTCGGTCCTGAATTCAGTTGGCGATGCTGTTGCGTTCATGGATCAGCCGGAGACCCCGCAACGTCAGGTCCCCATCAATATGGTGGATCATGTCGGTCCCCTCGGCGAACAGACGCACCAGGCCGCCCGTACCGATCACGGTCACCGGCGTCTGCCCGTCCGGCGACAGCTCGGCGATGATCCGCTTCAGGATACCCTCAATCATCCCGGTATAGCCCCAGAACATTCCCGACTGCATGGCCGAAACCGTGCCGCGACCGATGGCCTGCTCCGGCTTGGCAATGTCGACCTTGGGCAATTGTGCGGCCACGCGGTGCAAGGCATCCAGCGACAGGGCCGGGCCGGGCGCGATGACACCCCCGGCAAAGGCCCCGTCGGCATCCACCACATCGAAGGTCGTACCGGTGCCGATATCGATGACGATCAGTGGCGTAGCATAGGATGCGGCGGCCGATATCGCATTGACCAGACGGTCGGCCCCCGCCTCGCGCGGGTTGGTCAGCCGCACCTCCAGCCCCAGATCGACCTGCGGATCGCCGACACGCATGGGCGTGCAGCCAAAATGATCCTCCGTCAGCTTGATCAGCGCATAGGTCTGCGACGGCACCACGCTGGACAGGATCGCTGCGTCGATATCCCCCGGACGGATATTCTTCATCCCCATCAATGTCACCAGCCAGACGGCATATTCGTCCGCCGTGCGCTGGCTGTCGGTGGATATGCGCCAATGGGCCCGCTTCTCATCACCGTCAAAGACGGCGAAGACGACATTGGTATTGCCGGCATCGATGGCCAACAGCATGTCAGGTCTCCCCGCCGGTGAAGAACACGTCACCGGCCGTCACGCGCCGCACGGCGCCACCGCACTCCACCAGAAGGCCCCCCTCCCCGTCCAGATCGACGAAGCGGCCCGTGAAACTCTCCCCCGCCAGCCGCACGGTGACGGCTCCGCCCAGTCCCTGCGCAGCGTTGAGCCAGGCGGCACGGATGGGGGCGAAGCCATGGTCCCGAAAACGACGATACCAGCCATCGAACGATGCGGCATAGGCCGCCAGCACCTGTTCAACCGTGACATCGGCACCGGCAGCCAGCAGCGAGGTCGCGGGATAAAGCGCCTCATCCGGGAAATGGCGGACATTGATGCCCACCCCCAGCACCAGCCATTCCAGCCCGCCCTGCCGGTCCGCTTCGGATTCCAACAGGATGCCGGATATCTTGGCACCATCCACCAGCACATCATTGGGCCATTTCAGCGTCACCCGCCCTGGCACCAGGGCCGACACCGCCTCCCCCACCGCGATGGCCGCGACGAAGGACACCAGCGCCGCCGCGGCCGGCGCCATGCCCGGCCTCAGCACCAGGGAGCAGGCGAGGTTCCCCTCCCCGCTGGTCCAGGCCCGGCCCCGCCGGCCGCGGCCGGCCGTTTGCCGCAGAGCCTGTACCAGGCAGCCCTCCGGCGCACCGGCACGGGCCATGGCCTTGGCCTCATCATTGGTGCTGCCGCACTCTTCTACACGGTTCAGATGAAAAAACGCGGGCAGCCGGGCCGCCCGCGTTTCATCTCGATTGTCAAATCCAGCCACCATGCGCGAAACGCCGGTCACCGGGCCCCGAACAGGGCCGCCGCCGCCGCCGCCGCACCGGTGGTGATCGGCGACAGGAACAGGATATAGACCGGGAAGACGAACAGGGCCGCACCGGCAACCACGATACCGTTCGTCGGTGCCGGATTATCCAGCGGCTCCGTCACGTCATCGAAGTACATCGCCTTAATGACGCGCAGGTAATAGAAACAGGAGATGCCCGACGCGACAACGCCGACGATGGCCAGCGCGTAAAGCTCCGCCTGGATGGCCGGCAGGAACACGGCCCACTTGCCCCAGAAGCCCGCGGCGGGCGGCACGCCGGCCAGCGACCACATGAAGACCGCCATGGCGAAAGCCAGCATGGGATGGGTCTTGGAGAGACCCGCCAGATCGGCGATCTCCTCCACCGCACGGCCATTCTGGCGCATCGACAGGATGATGGCGAAGACGCCGACATTCATGGCCAGATAGATGGCCATGTAGATCAGCACGCCGCGCACACCCTCGACCGAGCCGGCGGACAGCCCGACCAGCGCGTAGCCGATATGGCCAATGGAGCTGTAGGCCATCAGGCGCTTGATGTTCTTCTGCTGGATGGCCCCCAGCGCGCCGATCACCATGGAGGCGGCGGCACAGAACTGGATCACCTGCTGCCACTGGCCCACCAGGTCGCCGAACGGGCCGACCAGCACACGGATGAACAGCGTGATGGCCGCAACCTTGGGCGCCACGGCGAAGAAAGCCGTGACGGAAGTCGGCGCGCCCTCATAGACGTCGGGCGTCCACATATGAAACGGCACGGCGGAAATCTTGAAGGCCAGGCCAGCGGCGACGAACACCATGCCGACAACCACACCCAGCGACGGTGCCCCCTCGGCCGCCGCCAACACGACGGCCAGCTTGTCAAAGCTGGTGGTGCCGGCAAAGCCATAGATCAGCGATGCACCATAGAGCAGCAGGCCGGAGGACAACGCGCCCAGCACGAAATATTTCAGGCCCGCCTCGGTCGACTTGGCCACATCACGCTTGAACGACGCGATGACATAAAGCGCCAGCGATTGCAGTTCCAACCCGACATAGAGCGAGATCAGGTCGTTCGCCGAAACCATGGCCAGCATGCCGAGCGTGGCCAGCACGATCAGCACCGGATACTCGAACCGGGCCACGCGCTCCTTTTCCAGGTAATTGACGGAAAGGATGATGGCCAGGGCGGAAGCGGTGAGGATCAGCAGCTTGGCGAACAGGCCGAAGCTGTCGGCCACGAACAGGCCGTTGAAGGTCACCTGGCGGCCTTCCGGTCCGTTCAGCAGCAGGAACCCCGTCGCGATGAGCGAGGCGACCGACAACCAGGACACGGTGCGAAGGCTGCCGTCGCCCCGGAACACGCCGATCATCAGCAGAACCATGCTGGCAACGGCCAGGAAGATCTCAGGCAGCGCCGGGATCAGGTCGGGAATGGTAGCCATGGCTCAGTTCTCGCTCACCGGAAGGGGCGCCGGGGTTTCGCCGGGTACGTCGGACACCGTGATGGCGGCGTTCTGTGTCACCGTCTCGATCAGACCGGCGGACCGTAGCGACGCCTCGTGATCGGCCAGGATCTTCTCCACGGTCGGGTTGTAGATGTTCTGGAAGCTGGCCGGATACACACCCATGATGATCACGATGGCGACCAGCGGGGCGAAGAAGGTGACCTCCTTCCAGTCCAGATCCTTCATGGCCTTGACCTCGGGCTTCTCCAGCTTGCCGAAGAACAGCTTGCGATAGAGCAGCAGCATATAGGCCGCCCCCAGGACCAGACCGGTGGCCGACAGCAGGCCGTACCAGGTATTGACCTGGAACACGCCCAGCATGGTCAGGAACTCACCGATGAAACCCGAGGTGCCCGGCAGGCCGACCGACGCGAACATGAAAATGGCGAAGACCACGGCATAGCGGGGCATGTTCTTGGCCATGCCGCCATAGGCCGCCATTTCGCGGGTATGCAGGCGATTATAGGCAACGCCGATGCACAGGAAGAGTGCCGCCGACACAAAGGTGTGGCTCAGCATCTGGAACATGGCGCCATCCAGGCCCTGCTGGTTCATGGCGAAGATGCCCATGGACACGTAACCCATATGGGCCACGGAACTGTAGGCGATCATCTTCTTCATATCCGACTGCGCCAGCGCCACCAGCGAGGTGTAGATGATGGCGGCGATCGACATCACGAACACCAGATCCTGGAAGTGGAAGCTGGCTTCCGGCAGCATCTGGATATTGGCGCGGATCAGGCCATAGCCGCCCATCTTCAGCATCACGCCCGCCAGCATCACCGAGCCAGCCGTCGGCGCCTCCACGTGAGCGAAGGGCAGCCAGGTATGGGCCGGCCAGATCGGGGTCTTCACGGCGAAGGCGATGAAGAAGGCCAGCCACAGCCATATCTGCATGTTGCTGGCGAAGGGATAGTCGACCAGCACGCGCATGTCCATGGTGCCGGCTGTCAGATACATGGCCAGGATTGCCAGCAGCATCAGCACCGAACCGACGAAGGTGTAGATGAAGAACTTGTAGGAGGCATAGACGCGGTTGGGACCGCCCCACACGCCGATCATCAGGAACATCGGCAGCAGCACCCCTTCGAAGAAGAGATAGAACAGCACGAAGTCCAGCGCCGTGAACATGCCGACCAGCATGGTCTCCAGCACGAGCAGCGCGATCATGAATTCCTTGACCCGCTTCTCCACCGCTTCCCAGGAAGCCAGCACGCAGATGGGGGTCAGCAGGGTGGAAGCCAGCACGAACCAAACGGAAATGCCGTCGACACCCTTGATATAGGAGATGTTGAAGGCCGGCAGCCAGGCCACCTCCTCCACCAGTTGAAAGCCGGGGTTGGAGGGGTCGAAGCCGGTCAGGATGAACAGCGAGACGATGAAGGTGATGATCGACGTCCACAGCGCCACACTCTTGGCGTTGCGGGCGACCGTCTCCTGCTCTCCGCGGATGAGCAGGATGAACAGGGCGCCGACAAGGGGCAGGAACGTCGTCAGCGAAAGGATCGGCACATCGGCCATTTCGAAAGACTCCCTACCTCAGCGCGCCAGGAAGAACCAGCCGGCCAACACGACCACGCCGATCACCATCACGAAAGCATAATGGTACACATAGCCCGTCTGCAGGCGGCTGGCCGCCAGGGACAGGCGCCGGGTGACGGTTGCGGCCCCGTCCGGGCCCAGCCCATCGATCACCGCGACATCCACACCCTTCCACAGGCCGAAGCCGAGCTTCATGGCCGGGCGCACGAACAACGCATTGTACAGTTCATCGAACATGTACTTCCGGAACACGAAGCCGTGGATGGCCTTGAAGGTATTGACGAAGGCGCCGGGCAGACCGGGAACGAACATGTAGAAGACATAGGCCAGCGCGATACCCGTCACACCCGCCGCCAGCGGGGCATAGGGCACCCAGCCCGGCACATGGTGGGCGGCTTCCACGATCGTCCCGTGCTCACCCGTCAGCATGAAGATGCTGCCGGCCCAGAAGGCATCCATATCGTGGCCCACGAACCAGGGATAGGCGACGAAACCGGCAAACAGGGCACCGATCGACAGGACGATCAGCGGCACCAGCATGACGGCCGGGCTTTCATGCACGTGGGCCATCACCTTCTCAGACGCGCGCGGCTTGCCATGGAAGGTCATGATCAGCAGGCGCCAGGAATAGAAGGCCGTCATGAAGGCGGCGGCAATGCCCATCCAGAAGGCGAAGGAACCGGCAACGCTATGCTTGGCGTAGGCCACTTCCAGGATCATGTCCTTGGAGTAGAAGCCCGCGAAGAACGGGATACCGGCCAGCGCCAGGTTGCCGATCCACATCATGGCATAGGTCACGGGGATCTGCTTCCAGATGCCGCCCATGTTGCGCATGTCCTGCTCGTCCGACATGGCGTGGATTACCGAGCCGGCCCCCAGGAACAGCAGGGCCTTGAAGAAGGCGTGCGTCATCAGGTGGAAGATGGCAGCCGGATAGGCGCCGACACCAATGGCGAAGAACATGTAGCCAAGCTGGCTCATCGTCGAATAGGCGATGACGCGCTTGATGTCGAACTGGGTCAGGCCGATGGTCGCGGCCACGAAAGCGGTCGCCGCTCCCAGATAGGTCACAACCTCCAGGGCCACGGGCGCATATTCGAACACCGGGCTCATCCGGGACAGCATGAAGACGCCGGCGGTCACCATGGTGGCCGCGTGGATCAGCGCCGACACCGGGGTCGGACCTTCCATGGCGTCCGGCAGCCAGGTGTGCAGGCCCAACTGGGCCGACTTGCCCATGGCACCGATGAACAGCAGCAGGCAGGCGCAGGTCAGCGCATGCACTTCCCAGCCCAGGAAGTTGAAGGTGGTATCGGCCTTGGCGGCCGCCTGCTCGAAGATGCCGTCGAACTGGACGGTGCCAAAGATGACGAAGATCGCCATGATGCCCAGCGCAAAGCCGAAATCGCCCACGCGGTTGACCAGGAACGCCTTCATGGAGGCGTCGTTGGCGCTCTTCTTCTCATACCAGAAATTGATCAGCAGGTAGGAGGCGACACCCACGCCCTCCCAGCCGAAGAACATCTGCAGCAGATTGTCGGCCGTGACCAGCATGAGCATCATGAAGGTAAACAGCGACAGATAAGCCATGAAACGTGCCCGGTGCGGGTCGTGGCTCATGTAGCCGACCGAATAGACATGCACCATGGACGACACGCCGTTCACCACGACCAGCATCACGGCGGTCAGCGTATCGATGCGCAGCGACCAGGACACCTCGAAGGTGCCGCTGTCGATCCAGGTAAACAGCTCGACGGTACGCGCGGCCTCGGGTCCGCCGAAACCGATCGTCGCGAACAGGATCACGGACAGGATCGCGGCGGTCAGAACGCCGGCGCAGGTGACGATCTGGGCCCCGCGGTCGCCGATGATGCGCCCGAAGAACCCGGCGATGAAGGCGCCCAGCAGGGGCAGGAAGATGGCAGCGATTTCCATGATGCCCGCCTCAACCCTTCATCATGTTGATGTCTTCAACCGCGATCGTGCCGCGATTGCGGAAATAGACCACCAGGATCGCCAGACCGATGGCGGCCTCCGCCGCGGCCACGGTCAGGATGAACATGGTGAAAATCTGTCCCACCAGATCGTTCAGATAGACGGAGAAGGCCACCAGGTTGATGTTGACGGCGAGAAGGATCATCTCGACCGACATCAGGATGATGATGACGTTCTTCCGGTTCAGGAAAATCCCGAACACGCCGATGGTGAAGAGGATGGCCGACAGCGTCAGGTAATGCGCCAGGCCGATAGAGCCGAATTCCATGATCAGACGCCCCCCCGCGTCGGGACCTTGCGTACCTGCACAACCTCGTCCCGCTTCCGGTCGAGCTGCTGGCCGATCTGCTGGCGGCGGACGCCGGGGCGCGACCGGAGCGTCAGCACAATGGCACCGATCATCGCGACCAGCAGGATCAGGCCGGAAACCTGGAAGGCGTACACATAGTCGGTATAGAGGATCTGGCCGATGGCCTCCGTATTGGTCACCTGATCGACCGGCGGGATCGGCGCATTGTCGGCCGTGCCCCCGACCGGACCGCCAGCCAGTTGCGTGACGGCCAGGAACACCAGTTCCACCGCCAGGATGGCACCGATCACCAGCCCGACCGGCATGTAGCGCATGAAGCCCTGTCGCAATTCCTGGAAATTGATGTCGAGCATCATCACCACGAACAGGAACAGCACCGCCACGGCGCCGACATAGACGATGACCAGGATCATGGCCACGAATTCAGCACCGATCAGCACAAACAGGCCGGCGGCGTTGAAGAAGGCCAGGATCAGGAACAGAACCGAATGCACGGGATTCTTGGCCGTGATCACCTGCACGGCAGATGCCAGCAGGACGAAAGCGAACGCATAGAATGCGACAGCGGTCAGTGTCATGTTACGCCGCCTCCGGCGCTGTGGTCATCGGGTACTGGGTCACGGAGGATACTCCGGGCGAAGGACGGGAGACGGCCGGCGAACCGGCCGCCCATGGTGATTAGCGGTAAGGTGCGTCGGCCGCGAGATTGGCCGCGATCTGGGCTTCCCAGCGGTCACCGTTGGCCAGCAGCTTTTCCTTGTTATAGTAAAGCTCCTCGCGGGTTTCCGTCGCGAATTCCAGGTTCGGCCCCTCCACGATGGCATCCACCGGGCAGGCTTCCTGGCACAGACCACAATAGATGCACTTCACCATGTCGATGTCGTAGCGCGTGGTCCGGCGGCTGCCATCCTCGCGCGGTTCGGCCTCGATCGTGATGGCCAGCGCCGGGCAGATGGCCTCGCACAGCTTGCACGCGATGCAGCGTTCCTCCCCATTGGGATAACGGCGCAGGGCATGCTCGCCGCGAAAGCGCGGGCTGGTCGGACCGCGTTCGAACGGATAGTTCAGGGTCACGCGCGGACGGAACATGTAGCTGAAGGTCAGCGACATGCCCTTCACGAGTTCCCACAAGAACAGGCCGCGCGCGGTACGGTCGAGCAGGGCCATGGTTCACCTCCATCATCGGGCGGCGGCCCCCGGCCCCCGCCCCCACGAAATCAGTTTGGCAGCAGGTCGAAATAGACGAGCACACCAGCGGTCAGCACCACCCAGATCAGCGAGAAGGGCAGGAAAACCTTCCAACCCAGACGCATGAGCTGGTCATACCGGTAGCGCGGCAGCGTGGCGCGCACCCAGATGAAACAGAACAGCACGAAGCAGATCTTGGCGATGAACCACAGCGGACCGGGTATCCAGTTCAACGGCGCAATGTCCAGCGGCGGCAGCCAGCCGCCCAGGAACAGCACCGTGGTCATGCCGCTCATCAGGATCATGTTGATATATTCGCCCAGGAAGAACAGGGCGAAGGTCATCGACGAATATTCGACGTTGAAACCACCGGACAGTTCGGATTCACCTTCCGGCAAGTCGAACGGGGCACGGTTGGTTTCCGCCAGCGCCGAAATGAAGAAGATGATGAACATCGGGAACAGCGGGATGAAGAACCAGACATTCTTCTGCGCTTCCACGATGGTCGACAGGTTCAAAGAGCCGACGCACAGCAGCACGGTGATGATGACGAGACCGATGGAGACCTCATAGGAGACCATCTGCGCCGCGGCACGCAACCCGCCCAGGAAGGCGTATTTCGAGTTGGATGCCCAGCCCGCCATGATGATGCCATAGACACCCAGCGAACTGATGGCGAAGAGATAAAGGACACCGACATTGATATCCGCCAGCACCAGCCCTTCACCGAACGGGATCACGGCCCAGGCGACCAGGGCCAGCAGGAAGGTCAGCATCGGCGCGGCCACGAAGACGACGCGGTTGGCGCCCGACGGGATGATCGTTTCCTTGGCCAGCAGCTTCAGACCGTCGGCGAAGGGCTGCAGCAGACCAAAGGGCCCCACCAGATTGGGACCCTGGCGAAGCTGCATGGCGGCCATCACCTTGCGCTCGAAATAGGTCAGCATGGCCATGCCGATCAGCAGCGGCACAACGATGACCAGAATGCCCGCGACGATGCGAACGATCAGCGGCAGTTGATCCCACAATTCCCACATCGTCACTTACTCCGCCGCCGCGGCCGCGATGGCCGGCTTCAGAAAGGCTTCCGTGCATTCAGCCATGGTCTGCGACGCGCGGCTGATCGGATCGGTCATGTAGAAATTCTCGATCGGCGAGGTGAAATGTGCATCGGCAACATTGCCTTCCGCACCGAACGCAGCCCATGCCGCCGGGACCACGCGATCCAGCGTCGCGAAGACGGGGTTCACCTGCACCATGCGCTGGCGCACCTGGGTCAGCGTGTCGTAGGGCAGGGCCTGGCCCAGTTCACCCGACAGGGCGCGGATGATCTTCCAATCCTCCCGCGCCTCTCCCAGCGGGAAGGTGGCCAGCCGGGCCTGCTGCACACGGCCTTCGGTATTGACGTAGGTGGCGTTCTTCTCGGTATAGGCGGCACCCGGCAGGATGACGTCGGCGCGATGGGCGCCACGGTCGCCATGGTGGCCCTGATAAATCACGAAGGCATTGCCGAACTTTGACGCATCAATCTCATCCGCGCCCAGCAGGTAGACCGCCTCGATCTCCCCCGACTGCGTCCCGGCCAGGATGCCGGAAAGGTCGCGCCCGCCGGAACCCGGCAGGAAGCCGGCATCCAGCGCACCCACGCGGCCGGCGGCCAGGTGCAGTACGTTGAAACCGTTCCAGTCGTCGCGCACGGCCCCAACCGTTTCCGCCAGGGCGCGCGCCGCGGCCTGCACGGCCGGACCATCACCACGGCGCAGCGCCGCAGCACCCAGGATGATCAGCGGGTTCTTGGCACCCTTCAGCACCTCGGCGAACGGATGGGCGCCACTGATCAGATCGGCCAGCACGGAACC
This sequence comes from Niveispirillum fermenti, assembly GCF_048066175.1. Lineage (GTDB taxonomy): Bacteria > Pseudomonadota > Alphaproteobacteria > Azospirillales > Azospirillaceae > Niveispirillum > Niveispirillum fermenti. Next base: position 375,683 of record NZ_JBLTXA010000001.1, read on the forward strand.
GGAATTGCCCAGCCATTCGGTCGGGAAGGTCAGGTCCACATTCTGGCCGATGACGGCCACCTTCTTCAGCTTGCCGGTCAGGTAGGTCTTGCGCAGGCGGGCATTGACCAGCGACGCTTCCCAGCGCGGATTGGTACCGATCAGCAGCACCGCGTCGGCATTCTCGATGCCGGCGATCGTGCTATTAAAGACATAGCCGGCGCGCGCGCTGGTATCGAAGCTGGCGCCATCCTGCCGGCAATCCAGGTTCGCTGATCCCAGCGCCGTCAGCAGGTCCTTCAGCGCAACCGTGCTTTCCACATCGACCAGATCACCCGCAATGCCGGCGATCCGGTTGCCCGGCACATTGGCCAGCCGCGTCCGGATGGCCGCGAAAGCCTCCGCCCAGGTGGCGGGCTTCAGCTTGCCGTCGGCGCCCCGCACATAGGGACGGTCCAGACGCTGGCGCTTCAGGCCATCGATGGCATAGCGCGTCTTGTCAGAAATCCATTCCTCGTTCACATCCTCGTTCAGACGGGGCAGAACGCGCAGAACTTCCCCACCGCGGGAGTCGATGCGGATGTTGGAACCGACCGCGTCCATGACATCCACGCTCTCGGTCTTGCGCAGTTCCCAAGGGCGGGCATTGAACGCATAGGGGCGGCTGGTCAGCGCCCCGACGGGACAGACATCGACCAGATTGCCCGACAGTTCGGAATTGACGCCGGCTTCCAGCGCCGGGGTGATCTCCAGATGCTCGCCACGGGCGAGACCACCCAGCGCCGCCACACCGGCGATCTCATCCACGAAACGGATGCAGCGCGTGCATTGGATGCAGCGCGTCATATAGGTCTTGATCAGCGGACCCATGTATTTTTCGCTGACGGTCCGCTTGTTCTCCTCGAACCGGCTGCGGTCATAGCCGTAGGAGACGGCCTGATCCTGCAGATCGCATTCGCCGCCCTGGTCGCAGATGGGGCAATCCAGCGGATGGTTGATCAGCAGGAATTCCATCACGCCCTTGCGGGCCTTGTGGACGTTCGGGGTGTTGGTCCTCACCACCATGCCCTCGCCCACCGGCAGCGCGCAGCTGGCCGCAGGCTTCGGCATGCGCTCCACCTCCACCAGGCACATGCGGCAGTTGGCCGGCACGGACAGGCGTTCGTGATAGCAGAAGCGCGGCACCTCGATGCCGAGCTGTTCGCAGGCCTGCAGCACTGAGGTGCCGGGAGCGACTTCGATTTCGACGCCGTCGATGGTTAGCTTGGGCATGATATCCTCTTCGCCCCCGACTTACTCTGCCGCCACGCGCACGCCGCGTTCGGCGTGCGTGCGGTATTCCAGGATACGGCGTTCCACCTCGGGCCGGAAATGCCGCATCAGACCCTGGATCGGCCATGCCGCCGCATCACCCAGCGCGCAGATGGTATGACCCTCGATCTGCTTGGTGACGTCCAGCAGCATGTCGATCTCTTCGACATGCGCCTGCCCTCTGACCAGCCGCTCCATCACGCGCCACATCCAGCCCGTGCCCTCACGGCACGGCGTACACTGGCCGCAGCTTTCATGCATGTAGAACTTGGACAGGCGGGCGATGGCCTTCACGATGTCGGTGGACTTGTCCATCACGATCACGGCGGCCGTGCCCAAACCTGAGCGGACCTCGCGCAGGCTGTCGAAATCCATCAGGACCGTGTCGCAGATTTCCTTGGGCAGCAGCGGAACCGAGGAACCGCCGGGAATGATGGCCAGCAAATTGTCCCAGCCGCCACGCACGCCGCCGCAATGCTTCTCGATCAGTTCCTTCAGCGGGATGCCCATCTCCTCTTCCACCGTCGCCGGCTGATTGACATGGCCCGACACGCAGAACAGCTTGGTGCCGCTGTTCTTGGGACGGCCCAGATTGGCGAACCAGGAGGAACCACGGCGCAGGATGGTGGGCACCACGGCAATGGACTCGACATTGTTCACCGTCGTCGGACGGCTGTAGAGACCGGCCATGGCGGGGAACGGGGGCTTGTTGCGGGGCTGGCCCTTCTTGCCTTCCAGGCTTTCGATCAGCGCCGTCTCTTCGCCGCAGATATAGGCGCCGGCTCCCAGATGCAGATAGACATCGTGGTCGTAGCCGGAGCCGCAGGCATTCTTGCCAATCAGGCCGGAGGCGTAAGCCTCGTCGATGGCCCGCTGGACGTTGGCGGCCTCATGATAGAACTCGCCACGGATATAGATATAGGTCGCCGTGGCGCCGATGGCGAAACCGGCGATCAGGCAGCCTTCGATCAGCTTGTGCGGATCATGGCGCATGATTTCCCGGTCCTTGCAGGTACCGGGCTCGCCCTCGTCGGCATTGACCACCAGATAAACGGGGCCATTGCTGGTCTTGGGCATGAAGGACCATTTCATGCCGGTGGAGAAGCCGGCGCCGCCACGGCCGCGCAGGCCCGAATCCTTCACCAGTTCAATGATCTTCTCCCGGCCCAGATCCAGGATGTCCTTGGTGCCGGCCCAATCGCCACGGGTCTTCGCCCCTTCCAGGAAGGGGCTTTCGAAACCGTAAAGGTTGGTGAAGATGCGGTCTTCATCGCGAAGCATGGTTCACCCCCCGCTCAAGCCTGGCCAGCGGGCTTCACGCCCGCCCTGGTGGCCGATTCCGTCAGCGTGGTCGGCCCGCCGATGGGGCAGGACCGGATGCGGCCGTTCTGCGGCCCCCCTTCCGGCTTTTCACCACGGGCCAGCGCGTCCAGGATTTTGCCTGTCGTCTCGGCCGTCAGATCCTCGTAGAAATCATCGCCGATCTGCATCATGGGCGCGTTCACGCAGGCGCCCAGGCATTCCACCTCGATCACGGTGAACTGCCCGTCCTGCGTCGTCTGGCCCGGCTTGATGCCCAGCTTGCTCTCACAGGCGTGCAGCACCTCGTCCGATCCCCGCAGCCAGCAGGGCGTGGTGGTGCAGACCTGGACGAAATGCTTACCCACCGGCTTCAGATTGTACATCGTGTAGAAGCTGGCCACTTCCATGGCGCGGATGGGGGCAATGTCCAGGAAGGTCGCGACATAATCGATGGCCACCTTGGGCAGCCAGCCGCCATTCTGGCGCTGTGCCAGATCAAGCAGCGGCATCACCGCGCTCTGCCGGCGGCCTTCGGGATACTTGGCGATGATGCGCTTGGCCAGTTCGAGATTCTCGTCCGTGAACTCGAAGCTGGTCGGCTCCGCCACCGCGGGGCCGGAATGATGGGCGGCACTCATCGATCGATCTCTCCGAACACGATGTCCATGGAACCGATGATCGCCACGGCGTCGGCGAGCATGTGACCCTTGGACATGAAATCCATCGCCTGCAGGTGCGAGAAGCCGGTCGGGCGGATCTTGCAGCGATACGGGCGGTTGGTCCCGTCGGCCACCAGATAGACGCCCAGTTCGCCCTTCGGCGATTCCGTCGCCGTATAGGTCTCGCCGGCTGGCACGTGGTAGCCTTCGGTATAAAGCTTGAAATGGTGGATCAGCGCTTCCATCGAGCGCTTCATCTCCCCGCGGGAAGGAGGGGTCACCTTGCGGTCATCCACCTTCACGGGGCCGGTGGTACGGGACAGCTTGTCAAGCGCCTGACGGATGATGGAGATGGACTGCTTCATCTCCTCCATCCGGACCAGATAGCGGGCATAGCAATCACCCGTCAGGCCGACGGGGATGTCGAACTCGAACTCCTCGTAGCTGTCATAGGGCTGCGCCTTGCGCAGGTCCCAGGCCACGTTGGAGCCGCGCAGCATGGGGCCGGTGAAACCCCAGGCCAGCGCGTCGGCCGCGGAGACGACACCGATATCGACCGTGCGCTGCTTGAACACGCGGTTCTCGGACAAAAGGCCTTCCAGGTCCGACATGAATTTCGGGAAGGTCTCGATATAGGCGTAGATATCGTCGGCCAGCCCGGCGGGCAGGTCCAGGTTGACGCCACCAGGCCGGAAATAGTTGGCGTGCATGCGGGCACCCGACACCCGCTCATAGAACTCCATCAGCTTCTCACGCTCCTCGAAGCCCCAGAGGGCGGGCGTGATGGCACCGACATCCAGCGCGAAGGTCGTGAGGTTCAGCAGATGGTTCAGCACGCGGGTGATTTCCGCGTAGAGCACACGGATATATTGGCCACGCTTGGGCGGTGTGATGCCCAGCAGTTTCTCCACCGCCAGCACCCAGGTATGCTCCATCGACATCGGTGAAACATAGTCCAGCCGGTCGAAATAGGGCGTGGCCTGGGTATAGGTCTTGTACTCGATCAGCTTCTCGGTGCCGCGATGCAGCAGGCCGATATGCGGATCGGCCCGCTCCACGATCTCGCCATCCATCTCCATCACCAGGCGCAGCACGCCATGCGCGGCCGGATGCTGGGGACCGAAATTCATGGTCAACGGCTTGATCTGCACCTCGGCCGGATTGGCCGGCGCGGTGTTCACGGTCAGGCCACTCTGGGTCGCGACATTGGTCGTAGCCATGGTTGCAGGCTCCCCTTAACGCTTGCCCAAGGCGGTCGGTGCCGCCAGGGGGATAACGGCCTTCTCGTCGCCCGGCAACTGGACATCCGTCATGCCCTCCCAGGGCGACAGGAAGTCGAAGCTGCGGAAATCCTGCGTCAGCTTCACGGGCTCATACACCACGCGCCGCTGCTCGGCGTCATAGCGCAGTTCCACGAAGCCGGTCAGGGGGAAGTCCTTGCGCAGCGGGTGCCCCTCGAAACCATAGTCGGTCAGGATGCGGCGCAGGTCAGGATTGTCGGCAAAGAAAATGCCATAGAGATCCCAGGCCTCACGCTCGAACCAGCCGGCCACGGGGTAGAGGCCGACGATGGAGGCGACGGGCGTATCCTCGTCGGTGGCGACCTTCACACGGACGCGATGATTGTGCTTCACCGACAGCAGATTATAGACGACCTCGAACCGTTCCGCCCTTGCGGGATAATCGACGCCGGCAATATCGGCCAGCATCTCGCAGCGGGTGGTCGAATCGTCACGCAGGAACTGGATGCCCCGGTAAAGGGCATCGCGGGCCAGGGTCACGGACAGTTCGCCATGGGCCACCACCGTCTCCAGGACGGCCGCACCCAGGGCGTTGCCAATATAGTCACCGAGTTCCTTGAGGGCCTCGTCGCTCATCCTAAAGCGTCCTCTTTCCCCTAGTTCCAGCGTCAGGCGCGGATCAGGCGGTTACCGCCCTTGATCTTCTTCTGCAATTGCAGAATGCCATAGACCAGCGCCTCCGCCGTCGGCGGGCAACCGGGCACGTAGATATCGACGGGCACGATGCGGTCACAGCCGCGCACCACCGAATAGGAATAATGGTAATAGCCGCCGCCATTGGCGCAGCTGCCCATGGAAATGACCCAGCGCGGCTCCGCCATCTGGTCATAGACCTTGCGCAGCGCGGGGGCCATCTTGTTGCAGAGCGTGCCGGCCACGATCATGACGTCGGACTGACGGGGGCTGGGGCGCGGGATCACACCGAACCGGTCCAGGTCGTACCGCGCCATATAGGCGTGGATCATCTCCACTGCGCAGCAGGCCAGACCAAAGGTCATCGGCCAGAGCGAGCCGGTGCGCGCCCAGTTCAGCAGGTCTTCGTACTTGGCGACCAGGAAACCCTTGTCGTTCAGTTCGGCCGTGACCGCGTTGAGATAGGCCTCCTGCGCCGGACCCGGCGGCAGGGGGCTCGTATTGGTGGTGACCAGGTTGCTGCTCATGGCGCTGTCGCTCCCAGGTTGGCCGGCGGGATCACTCCCATTCCAGCGCACCCTTCTTCCATTCGTAAATGAAGCCGATGGTCAGGATGCCCAGGAACACCATCATCGACCAGAAACCGAAAAGACCGATATCGCCCAGGGCCACGGCCCAGGGGAACAGGAAGGCTACTTCCAGGTCGAAGATGATGAACAGGATCGCCACGAGATAGAAGCGCACATCGAACTTGGAGCGCGCATCCTCGAACGCCTCGAAGCCGCACTCATAGGCCGACAGCTTCTCGGTATCCGGGTTCTGCTTTCCAACCACCAGGGAGGCGGCGATCATGGCGCCGGCAACCACGGTGGCGATCGCCAGGAAAACCAGGATGGGCAGATACTGCACCAGCAGCGGGTTGGACATCGGATCGGGCATCGTCACACCGGTTCAGCCCGGGGCCGCGCCATAGGAAATCATCGGACCGATGGATCGGGCCGATGAGCATATGTCGCAACCGCGAGCGGTTCATGGACCAGGAAGGCTTCCAGGGGGTACCCCGTAGCCCACGGGAATATAGGCCCCGTCCCCGCCGGAAGGAAAGCGAATTACGTCAATTTTGGGCCTGAGAAACATTCTCAACTGCATGGAAATGCCCGGGCTTCCGCTGATTGGTGCATCGCGGCAAAGCAGCAATGCGTTGCCGCGATTACTGAAGGAGCCAGGCGCACGGCCTTGCCGGCGGCGCTGTGGAAATGCGAAAAACAGCAAATCCCGGCTGGGAAATACTGTTTTTAAAACAAATCATTCACGGGAATTTCAAAAGCCCCGGACGTTGGTCGGGGGCACGAAGATCGTTTGCCGACAACGGGCGAGGCCAGGGAAAGTGGCGCGAGTGACGGGACTTGAACCCGCGGCCTCCGGCGTGACAGGCCGGCGCTCTAACCAACTGAGCTACACCCGCGCAGGGTGGGAGGATTTTACGTCCTCTTACCGGACGTTGCCACCATTGAAGGGTGGCGCGAGTGACGGGACTTGAACCCGCGGCCTCCGGCGTGACAGGCCGGCGCTCTAACCAACTGAGCTACACCCGCACAGAACACAGGACCAGTTGTCAGGCCGATCCAGAACCTCTTCGGAAAGTGGCGCGAGTGACGGGACTTGAACCCGCGGCCTCCGGCGTGACAGGCCGGCGCTCTAACCAACTGAGCTACACCCGCAAACTTTCCAAACCAGCGCCGCGACCGTTCCGGGCCCCGCCGCCGCTGAGGTGGGCGGGTGTATATTCGACCCCGCCCACCTTGTCAAACATGAAATGTCCTCTTCCCGACGATGACGGGCGATGCCGGCGCATCGCTCATGTCGCCTTGGTCCGGCGCAGGTCGATCAGCTTGTCCAGCACCGCGTCCAGGGCAAAGGGGGGTTCGCGTTTTTCCAGCGCGCCAGCCCCGCCATAGCGCGACAGGGTCAGTTCCAGCGCGTTCCACAACAGTTCAGCAATTTCCAGTTCCTGCTGGTCGGCAGCCAGTTCCAGCGCGGCCAGGATGCGATCGCCCAGTCGGCGGTCGGCGGGATCGACGGAATCGGTCACGCGGCGCTTTCCTTTCCGGTCCACGGACGGAAGGACCCGTCCGGCACACAGTATAGCCGGCACGGGCATGCGCGCACAGGCGCTGCCTAACGATCACGGGCATTTTTTGCAGGGAAAGGGTGCCGCCGGTTGCGGCGGTGGTGGGCGGTGAGGGAGTCGAACCCCCGACCTGCGGTGTGTAAAACCGAAGCTCTACCTCTGAGCTAACCGCCCGATCGATCCGATCGCCGGCGACAATAGCGCCGGATGCGGCAGAATCAACAAGGAAATGCCGGCAACCGCGTACCGGCAGAAAAAGAACGGGCGGCCCTTGCGAACCGCCCGTTCTTGAACTTCCATCGGGTCACCCGGTCGATGCCGGGTGCTACCCTTGGCGCACGCTCAGTTCAGCGCGTCCTTCAGGCCCTTGCCGGGCTTGAACTTCGGCTGCTTGCTGGCCGCGATGGCAATCTTCTCACCGGTGCGGGGGTTGCGGCCTTCGGAAGCGGCGCGCTCAGCGACCGCGAAAGTGCCGAAACCGACCAACCGCACTTCGTCGCCCTTCTGCAGCGCGCCGGTGATCCCATCGAAGACCGCATCCACGGCCTTATTCGCGTCCGCCTTGGACAAACCAGCCGCTTCGGCGACCACGGCAACGAGATCGTTCTTGTTCACTTAAGGCCCCCCTCGTCAAGAGAGTAACGGTTGCACATGCCGGAAAGAGATTCCAGGCAATCTCAGGATTGGTAATCCGCTGCCGACGCCCGGAATTGCAAGGGGGGCAGCGGGAAATCAATTCACACGATTTCCCGCCGCACTTCAATGCCGAATCACGCCATCCCGGTCGTCATCCCCAGCTTTTCCGGGCACCTGGGCCACTTCTTCGGGCTCCGACCAGTCGATTCCGACCGGTGCCGTGACCAAGGCATTGGCAATGACCTCATCTACGGTTGAAACCGGGATGATGGTCAGACCCTTTTTGACATTATCGGGGATTTCGGCCAGATCCTTCTCATTGTCCTTGGGAATCAGCACGCGCTTGATTCCCGCCCGCAAGGCGGCCAGCAGCTTTTCCTTCAGGCCACCGATGGGCAGGACCTTGCCGCGCAGCGTGATCTCACCCGTCATGGCGATGTCCTTGGCCACCGCGATCCCCGTCAGGACGGAAACGATGGTGGTGATCATGGCCACGCCGGCCGACGGACCGTCCTTCGGGGTCGCCCCCTCCGGCACATGAACGTGGATGTCGCGCTTTTCGAACAGGGTGGGTTTGATGCCGAAGCGCAGCGCGTTGGCCTTCACATAGCTTTCGGCCGCCTGCACCGACTCCTTCATCACGTCGCCCAGCTTGCCGGTGGTCTGGATACGGCCCTTGCCGCGCAGCATCACCGCCTCGATGGTCAGAATCTCACCGCCAACCTCAGTCCAGGCCAGACCCGTGGTCGCACCGACCTGATCCTCCAGCTCGGCTTCACCAAATCGGAAGCGCCGCACGCCGGCGAACTTTTCCAGATTCTTGGGCGTCACCTTCACCTTGTCGAGACCCTTCATCAGGATCTCCTTGATGGCCTTGCGCGCCAGATTGGCCAGTTCGCGCTCCAGCGAACGCACCCCGGCCTCCCGCGTGTAGTAGCGGATCAGGTCGCGCAGGGCCTCGTCGGTGATGCTGAACTCCCCGGCCTTCAGCCCATGGTCGGACACCTGCTTGGCGATCAGGTGGCGCTTGGCGATCTCCACCTTCTCATCCTCGGTGTAGCCCGACAGGCGGATGATCTCCATACGGTCCAGCAGCGGCTGCGGCATGCGCAGGGAATTGGCCGTGCAAACGAACATCACATCGGACAGGTCGTAATCGACCTCCAGGTAATGGTCGTTGAACGTGCTGTTCTGCTCCGGGTCCAGCACCTCCAGCAGGGCCGACGACGGGTCGCCGCGCCAGTCGGCACCCAGCTTGTCGATCTCGTCCAGCAGGAAGAGGGGGTTGGAGGTCTTGGCCTTCTTCATCCCCTGGACGATCTTGCCCGGCATGGAGCCGATATAGGTCCGGCGATGGCCGCGCACCTCCGCCTCGTCCCGCACGCCGCCCAGCGACATGCGCACGAAATTGCGGCCTGTGGCCTTGGCAATGGACTTGCCCAGCGAGGTCTTGCCCACCCCCGGCGGGCCGACCAGGCAGAGGATCGGTCCCTTCACCTTGTCCATGCGCTGCTGCACGGCCAGATATTCCAGGATGCGTTCCTTGACCTTTTCCAGGCCATGATGGTCGGCGTTCAGGATGATTTCCGCACCCTTGATATCCTTCTTGACCTTGGACCGCTTCTTCCACGGAATCGACAGCATCCAGTCCAGATAGTTGCGCACGACGGTCGCCTCGGCGCTCATCGGGCTCATGGTACGCAGCTTCTTGACCTCGGCCTGGGCCTTTTCGCGGGCTTCCTTGCTGAACTTGGTCTTGGCGATCTTCTCTTCGATCTCCGCCACCTCGTCCTTGCCGTCCTCGCCCTCGCCCAGTTCCTTCTGGATGGCCTTCATCTGCTCATTCAGATAGTACTCGCGCTGGGTCTTCTCCATCTGGCGCTTCACGCGGTTGCGGATACGCTTTTCCACCTGAAGCACACCGATCTCGCCTTCCATGAAGGCATAGACCCGCTCCAGCCGCTCTGCCACCGACGGCGTTTCCAGGAGCTGCTGCTTTTCGGGGATCTTGAGCTGGAGATGGCTGGCGATGGTATCGGCCAGCTTGCCCGGCTCCTCGATCTGGTTGATGGAGACCAGCACCTCGGGCGGGATTTTCTTGTTCAGCTTGATATATTGCTCGAACTGCGACACGGCGGCGCGCGACAGCGCTTCCAGCTCCTGCGGCTCGCCCGTCTTCTCGTCGATCAGTTCGGCATAGGCCTGGAAGAATTCCTCGTTGTCGCCGAACTTGGTGATGACGGCGCGCTTGCCACCTTCCACCAGCACCTTGACCGTCCCGTCAGGCAGCTTCAGAAGCTGCAGCACAGTGCCGATCGTGCCGACGGAGAAAATGTCGGCCGGGCTGGGATCATCCTGCGAGGCGTTCTTCTGGGTGACCAGCAGGATCTGCTTGTCATCCTTCATGACGTCTTCCAGCGCACGGACGGATTTCTCACGGCCGACGAACAGCGGGACGATCATATGGGGGAAGACGACGATGTCTCTCAGCGGGAGGACCGGGTAGAGAACACCACGGGGGATGTCCAGCATCTTATCTGCCTTCTACTATCTCTGGACCGCCAGCCCCGGGGGCGCTGGTCCGGCCGCCCGCCCCAGATGGGCACGGGGAATAAACGGCCGGCGACGGTATCGATGTTAACGTGGCACAGCAGTACCCCCCCTTCAAGGGGCTCAACCACGCAAAGGTGCATATCAAGGCCGGTTCCCCCGGCCCCGCCGAAAAGAAAAGGGCCGCCCGGCGCAAAGCCGGCGGCCCTTCCTCCACAGCGGTTCGGACACGCCCCGGCGGACCCGCAAGCCCCCGCAGCACACCCCTTTGTCAGCGGCCGGCGAACCCGGCCGCCAGCATCATACCTTGCCCAGCATCGCCATGATGGCCGTCACGAAATAGCCCAGCACCATGAACAGCATGGCGTAGCCCCAGCCGATGAAGAAATGCAGCATCAGCATCAGCAGGAACAGCGTGACAAGGATGATGCTGATCGTGGTGAAGCGGGTGAAGGCATGCCAGCCCTCGGCATGTTCCTTCACAAGCTTGTCGCTGACCACCGCGGGACCGTGATTGCCGGCCATGTTCTTCTCCCCGAAACGAGACGTTTGGAATCCTGGCAACGGTTTAAGGGCAGCCGGGGCCGTTGACAAGGGCTTGTGAACGGTTGGGGGGTGCTACCGAATGTCCTTGACCAGGCGAAGGCTCTCCTCCCCATAGCCCATCCGGGCATAGAAGGCCCGGCCACGGCGGTTGCTGGCGAACACGTCCAGCGACAGGCTTTCGTACCCCTGCGCCCGGGCCCACCCTTCCACGGCCGCCATCAGGGCCTGTGCCACCCCCTGCCCCTCCGCCGCCGGCGTGACGGCCAGAAGCGGGATATAGGCCGCCACCTTGCCGGTGAAGAGGTCCGCCATCGGCTCGGCATGGACAAAGCCCAGACATTCTCCTCTGGCTCCCCCGACCTCACCGGTCCCTTCGGCAACCAGGGTGACGGCTCCGGGCTTGGGCGCATCCAGCACCTCATGCATGAAAGCCTGCTGAAAACGCATCACCTCCCCTGCGCTGCGCCAAGGCAGGTCGGCCACACCGGCCAGCCGGCCAGCCTGCGCATGGATGAACAGGTGATCGGCGGGTCGGGCCGGCCGGACCAGGGGGACGGACATCATGGGGGCTCCCGGGTTTCCACCGGATTGTCCATGCCACGGGCCCCAGGGGCCTCGCAATCGGTCCTTGACGGATGATGATTTCTCCTACACCGTATGCAACATATCTCATACATGGTATGGATAATGAAAACCGCACCCAACCCCACCCTCGGACAGTTCGAGCAGATCGTTCTCACCGCCGTGCTGAGCCTGGGGGAGACGGCCTATGGCGTCACCATCCATGCGCGGGTGGAAGAACTGTCGCGACCACGCAAGGTGGCGCTGGGTGCCGTCTATGCCACGCTGGACCGGATGGAGGACAAGGGCCTGGTCAGGTCATGGATGTCCAACCCCACGCCGGAACGGGGTGGGCGCGCCAAGCGCTGCTTCCTGCTGGAGGCCGCCGGCGAGCAAGCCTTGAGGGAAGCGGTCACGACCGCCAAGCGCATCTGCGATGTCATCGAACAGGAATGGGGAGAGGGAATATGGAAGGCCAGCGCCATCGCGTGAACCAACAGCCGCCGGGACTGGTCGGCGGCCTGCTGCGGGTCCTGTTGCCACCGGCCTCCCGCGAGACCGTGCTGGGCGATCTGACCGAAAGCAGCCGGACGCCCGGGGAGTTCACGACCCAGGGGCTGCGCAGCGACCGCCGGCAGGCGGTGCGGCAGCAGATCGCCCGGATGGACATGGCACCGGCCTGAGGAATGATCCGGGTCACGGACCGAAGACGGGACTTGTCGCATGCACCGGCATCGGCGCATGCGACCCGTTTGCTGTTTCAGGGGATGGCCGGGCCGATCATCGCGGACGCCAGTCCGGCGCCGCGCACCGCGACCCGGTTGCCCTGCACGCCCACGCGCCCCTCGGCGATCAGGCGCACAGCCAGCGGATAGGCCCGATGTTCCTGCACCAGCACGCGGGCGGCCAGGGTATCGGGTGTATCATCATCGGCGACCGGCACGGCAGCCTGGACCAGGATGGGCCCCTCATCCATTTCCACCCGGACGAAATGGACCGTGCAGCCATGGAAGCGGACACCGGTGGCGATGGCCCTGGCATGGGTGTCCAGACCGGGAAAGGCCGGCAGCAGCGACGGATGGATATTGATCAGCCGGTCATGCCAGCGCGCCACGAACCAGGGGGAAAGCAGCCGCATATAGCCCGCCAGACAGACAAGGCCGACGCCGGCCGCGTCCAGCGCTTCCGTCATGGCGGCCTCATGCGACGGCTTGTCGGCATAGTCGCGCGGCTTCAGCACGATGGCCGGAATGCCGGCCGCCCGTGCCCGCTCCAGCCCCGGGGCGTCGGCCTTGTTGGAAATGACGAGCGCCACCTCCGCCGGGAAGTCCTGATCCCGGGCGGCGTCGATCAGGGCCTGCAGGTTGCTGCCCCGGCCAGAGATCAGAACGCCCAGCCGCAGCTTCACGACCAGCGCTCCAGCCCCTGGATGGTAACGCGGTGACCATCGGCGCGGCTCACGACATGGCCGATACGCTTCACGGTTTCGCCGCCCTCGGACAGGATGCGGGTGGCATCGTCAGCCTTGTCAGCCGGCACCACCACCACCATGCCGATGCCGCAATTGAAGGTGCGGGCCATCTCGGCCGCTTCCACATTGCCCGTCGTCATCAACCAGGCGAACACGGACGGCAGGTCCCAGGACGCCGCATCCAGGTCCACGCCCAGCCCGTCGGGCAGGACGCGGGGAATATTCTCGATCAGGCCGCCGCCCGTGATATGGGCCAGCGCATTGACCGTACCGGCACGCACGGCGGCCAGCACGGGCTTCACATAGATACGGGTCGGGGTCAGCAGCGCCTCACCCAGCGTGCGTGCGCCATCCCAGGGGCAGACGCTGTCATAGGTCAGGCCCGAGACGCCCACCAGCTTGCGCACCAGGGAATAGCCGTTGGAATGGACACCGGTGGAGGCCAGGCCCAGCACCACGTCACCTTCCTTCACCTTGTCGCCGACCAGCACCTGCGAGCGTTCAACCGCCCCCACGGAGAAGCCGGCCAGATCATAATCACCCTCGGCATACATGCCGGGCATTTCCGCCGTCTCCCCGCCCACCAGGGCACAGCCGGCCTGGCGGCATCCCTCGGCGATACCGGCGACGATGGCGCGGCCGGCGGCCACGTCCAGCTTGCCCGTGGCGTAATAATCCAGGAACAGCAGCGGTTCCGCCCCCTGCACGACCAGATCGTTGACGCACATGGCCACCAGATCGATCCCGACCGTGTCGTGGCGGTTGGCGTCGATCGCCACCTTCAGCTTGGTCCCCACGCCATCGGTGGTGGATACCAGCAGCGGATCGTGGAAGCCGGCCGCGCGCAGGTCGAACAAGGCGCCGAACCCACCCAGCCCGGCATCGGAGCCGGCGCGGGCCGTGGATTTGGCCAGGGGCTTGATGGCATCGACCAGCGCATTGCCCGCATCGATATCGACACCGGCATCCCGGTAGGAATAGCTGCTGCTCATGCCCTGATCCTCGCTGCTGGCGTAACGGCGCACGGGTGGGGTAGAAGGGGATGCCACCCGACCTCGAAGTTGGCGCCGAACATAGCAACATCGGAAATCATGGCAATGCCGGTCCTCCGCACCCCCGCCCTGCGCAAAAGCCTGTCCGCCGTCCTGCTGGCCGCCGGCCTTGCCCTGCCCGCCGCAGCACAGGGGGGCAACGATCTGTTCACCGTGCGCGACGTGAGCGTGGATATCGCCGCCGCATCCCCTGCCGCGGCCCGCGATCAGGGCGTGCGGGAAGCGCAGCGCAAGGCGTTCAACCTGCTGTTCGACCGGCTGACCGTGGACGGCACCCGTGCCGGACTGGGCGATGTGCCGGCCGACAGCATCGACCGCATGGTCGGCAGCTTCGAGGTGCAGGAGGAACGAACCTCCGCCACCCGGTATGTCGGCCGGCTGGCCATCCGCTTCAATCCCGTCGCCGTGCGCGACTTCATGCGTGTCCATGGCGTGGCCTATGCGGAGGTGATGTCCAAGCCCGTGCTGGTCATCCCCGTCGACCAGACGGGGGATGCGCCCGTGCTGTGGCAGGCGGAGACGGCCTGGCGACAGGCCTGGGCCGATCTGGCACCGCAGGGCGGGCTGGTTCCCGTCATCGTACCCTATGGCGAGGCGCCCGACGTGGCCGATATCGGCGTCGACCAGGCATTGTCGGGCGATGGGGAGGCCCTGCGCCGCATTGCGGAGCGATACGGGGCGGGCGAGGCGGCCGTGGTGGTCGCCACCGGCAGCCCCGCGCAGGGTTTGACCATCAATGTCGCCCTGCATCCCATGGGCGGCGCACCGGAACATTTCACCCTGACACAAAGCCCGGTTGCCGGAGACCCTGCGGGAACGGCACCATCCGGGCTGGTTGATACCGGACAGGCAGAGGCCGCCGCCCCATTGACCGTCGACCCCACCCTGCGTGCCGCCGTGGAAGCGGTGACCCACCGGCTGGAGGAACGCTGGACCGCGGCATCCGTGATCCAGGCGGGCACCGAAAGCGGGATGACGGTGACCGTCAGCTTCACCGACCGCGAGGGCTGGCTGGAAACCCGCAAGCGGCTGGCCAGCCTGCCCATCATCACGCGCGCCACGGTGGTCAGCCTGTCGCGCGAGGGTGCCAGCCTGGACCTGCGCCACAAGGGCGGGCTGGAACAGTTGCGTACCGCCCTGGCCCAACGCGACCTGCTGCTGGAGGACGGGCCGGAAGGACCGGCCCTGCGCCTGGCCCGCTGACCGCGTGCAAGGGGCGGCGGCGCCAAGGCCATTGTGATCCAACGGGAAAGCCCCATACTGCCATCATGTCCCCGGTGGTGTTGAGGTGCCATGTCCGATCCCCTTTCTGAAACGGTTGTGTCCGACCCGACGCTGGACCGGCTGCGCCGCATGACGATGGGCATCACGGCCGGCCGGCTGGCCGGTGCCTTCCTGCTGGCCTGGCTGATACACGCCGGTCACATGACGCTGGCCTTCTGGCTGCTGCTGCTGATCGGGCTGGGCGCCCTGCTGGAAGGATTCGCGGCACTGGTCTTCAAGACGCGCACCCGTATCGGTGCGGCCCTGGACGGGCTGGCCGACCGGCTCGTGCCTCTCCTGGCGCTGATCGTGCTGGCCTCGGCCAACCTCATACCCTATTGGGTGCTGATCCCCGTGCTGCTGCGCGAGCTTGTGCTGCTGCTGGGGCAGAAGCTGCCGGAGTCGGCGGGCAATCTGCCCTGGATACGGGAACCGCGCTGGCTCTTCCACGTTAACATTGTGGCTTTGGACCTGCTGGTCCTGCTGATCCTGCTGATCCAGGGGCCGGGCTTCGGATTCGATGCCTTCCTGTTCCCGCTGGAAATGCTGGTGGTGGCGCTGGCCGCCGTCTCTCTCCTGCTGGCCTTTCTGCGCCGGCCGGGGCCGGCGGCAATCATGGATGAGGACAAAGGGGAGGCAGCATGACCCGTGCCAACCGGCATTGGCGATTTTGGGCCTGGGGGTTCGTTATCTTCATCGCCATTGTCTGGTTGCTGCGGTCCATGCTGGCACCGTTTGTGGCCGGCATGGCGATCGCCTATCTGCTGGACCCGGTGACCGACCGGTTGGAAGAACAGGGGATGCCACGCTGGGCCGCCACGACGGTGGTCCTGTCCGGCTTCACCCTGGTCCTGGTCCTGGCCTTCCTGCTGCTGCTGCCGCTGCTGCAGAACCAGGTCGTGCAACTGGTCCAGATGGCACCGGAATGGATCGCCTGGGCCAAGCGCGAGGTGATGCCCATGATCCAGCGCTTCATGCAGCGGCTGTCGCCAGCCGACATGGAGAAGCTGCGCGACGCAGCGGGCGGCTATGCCGGCACGGCCGTAAGCTGGACCGCGGACATGCTGCGCAATCTGGTCAGCCGCGGCATCGCCATCGTCGATGTACTGACCATGCTGTTCATCATGCCCATCGTGGCCTTCTATCTGCTGCGCGACTGGGACCGGCTGATCGCCACGATCAACGACTGGCTGCCCCGCCATTACGCTGCGACCATCCGCGAGCAGGCCCGCGCCGTTGACGCGACCCTGGCCGGATTCGTGCGCGGGCAGGCCACGGTCTGCCTTGTGCTGGGGGCCTTCTACGCCGTGGCGCTGACCATAGCGGGCCTCAGTTTCGGACTGGTGATCGGCATGGTGTCGGGCATCCTGTCCTTCATCCCCTTCGTGGGCTCGCTGGTCGGCTTCGCCGCCAGCGTCGGTATCGCCCTGTTCCAGTTCGACGAGTTCTGGCGCGTGCTGCTGGTGGCCGGCATCTTCATCTTCGGCCAGGCGGTGGAAGGAAACATCCTGACGCCCAAGCTGGTGGGCGACAAGGTCGGGCTGCATCCTGTCTGGGTGATCTTCGCCCTGATGGCGGGCGGGGCCCTGTTCGGATTCGTCGGCGTGCTGCTGGCCGTGCCGGTGGCGGCCGTGATCGGCGTGCTGGCGCGTTTCGCGCTGAAGCAATATATGGAAAGCAGCCTCTACCGTGGGTATGGCGGCGGGCCCGTGCCGAAGCCACTCGACTTGCCGCCCGATCCGCTGCTATCCCATCCAGCCGCGGAGGGGGCGGAGCAGCGGCAGAACGTAGCCGACCTGCATCCCCCACCCTGATCCCAGCCCCTTTCGGAAAGGAGGGCCATCGTGACAAACGTACCCTCCCGGCAATTGCCACTGGATCTGGGCCACCGGTCGGCCATGGGCGAGGACGACTTCCTGGTCGCCCCCGGCAATCATGACGCCGTCGCCTGGCTGGACGCCTGGCCCGACTGGCCGTCGCCCGCACTGGTTCTGTTCGGGCCGTCCGGGTGCGGCAAGAGCCATCTGGCCCAGATCTGGCGGGCCCGGGCGCGGGCCAACCTGCTGTCGGTGGAGGATTTGCGCGGCGAGGAGGATTTGCCCGACCTGCTGCGCCCCACCCGCACGGCCGTGCTGGACAATGCGCAGGCGGTGGCCGGCGACCCCGCGCTGGAGCGGGCCCTGTTCCACCTCTATAATCTCAGCAAGGAAATGGGGGGCCATCTGCTGCTGCTGGCCGACAATGCCCCCGTCAACTGGGTCATCCGCCTGCCGGACCTGCGGTCCCGCCTGCTGGCCGCCCCGGCGGTCGGCATGGCGGCACCGGATGATTCGCTGCTGATGGCCGTGCTGGTGAAGCTGTTCGCTGACCGGCAGATCCGCGTGGGCGAGGATGTCATCGACTGGCTGCTGACCCGGACCGAGCGCAGCTTCGCCAATGCGCGGCGCGTGGTGGCCGCATTGGATCATGCGGCACTGGCCGCCAAGAAGCCCATCACGGTCCGTTTCTGCCGGCAGGTGCTGGGCGAGGACCGCGACGGTTCAGGCCCTGCCGCCTGAACCACAGGCCTGGTCCGGAAGATCGGCGCGGGTAAAATGGGCCACTTCGCGGCTGCGATGGTTCTCGTTCAGGAAGCGCATCCATTCCGGCTTGCCCGCCGCCTGGCGGGCATAGATCTCACGCAGCGCCTCCAGCAATTCCGCCCGGCAGCCCAGCATATCGCCGCCGATCTCCAGCATGCGCAGGTTGGGCCAGGCCTGGGGCCGGATGCGCACCACCTCGGCCAGCGCCTCTCCGGGGGGACGGTCGGGCCGGGCCTGGGCCAGGATCAGCGCCATGGCCGCGGTGGACCGCGATACACCCATATGGCAATGAACCAGCAGATGGTCACCGGCTCCGGCCACGTCCTGGATGCGGCGACCGAAATCCAGCACCTGTTCCAGGTGCGCGGCCACGGGCGCTACACGCTTCGGCAGGTCTTCCACGATATCGTCGAAACGCAGGTCAATGCGGGTATGCGGGGCAAAACTGTCGAAGGCTGACAGCGCATCCCGACTGGGGTCCAGGATGGAGACGAGATGCGTAACCCCTGCCGTCGCGTGGGAGGGCAGTTCCTCGATCCCGCAGACGGTCAGACGGAAAGGCACGAAACTTTCGACGGACAAATCACTTCTCCTCGGCGGCCGGCGTTTCCACCAGCCGGGTGATGGACAGGATGGGAATGCGCTGGCCATCGGCCAGGACCTTGCCCCAGCCGGAGCAAAGCTGCCCGTCCGGGCGCGCCAGGAAGGCGATCTCCGTTTGGGTGCCAAGACCGGCGGCCACCGCGCCGACCCCCAGTTCGATGCGGAAGCGGCGGCTGGCACCCTGGGTGACGATGATGGTGCGGCTGTCTTCCACCGACCAGCCGTTGATACGGCCATTATCGATGCAGATGTCGCGGGCGGACGTGGTGGGGGATGTGGCGGGGGCAGCGGGGTCGTCCGCAGACCAGGCGGGGCTGGCCATCAGCAGGAACAGCACGGCCAAGATTTGACGCTTCATTCCGCGTCCCTCCATTCCAAGGCGCCCCTGGCGGAAAGGTAGCGCCGGGATCGGCCGCCATCAAGAGCCCCGGGAGGAAGGCGGCCCTGTGTGTCGCGTGCGTCGGCCGAACAACACGCTGTTCATCTTCTTTCAGGACGGGAGAGGAAGGTTGGTGGGCGCACAAGGACTCGAACCTTGGACCCGCTGATTAAGAGTCAGCTGCTCTACCATCTGAGCTATGCGCCCAACCTTCGGGCGAAGGAACCGGGTGGATTGGTGGGCGCACAAGGACTCGAACCTTGGACCCGCTGATTAAGAGTCAGCTGCTCTACCATCTGAGCTATGCGCCCAATCCACAATCCGCTTCTTCGCGGGCCCGCCGGGGCGTTCACCCTGGCGAGGCGCGCTGTTTAGCAAAGGCCCGCCCCCTTGTCGACAGGTTTGATAGGCGTGGCTGCGTTTTTTTGCCGGGACCGAGCCTTGCGATGCCGGCATGCCGCTGCGACCCGCCGCCGGCCTGCCGGCGATGGGTCAAAGATCGCCCAACCCGCGGCGCGACATGCGCACATCACGGTGGATGTGGACCGACATCAACAGGCCGAACCCCACCATCACCGCCAATGTCGCCGTGCCGCCATAGGAGATGAGCGGCAGCGGCACGCCAACCACGGGGATCAGCCCCATGATCATCGCCACATTGATGAAAAGATAAAGGAACAGGTTGACCGTCAATCCCAGGGCGAGCAACCGCCCGAACTGATGCCGGCATCGGTTGGCGATGACGAAGCCGAACAGCAGCAGCATGCAGTAAAGGAACAGGAACGACACGCTGCCGACCAGCCCGAACTCCTCCGCCAGCATGGTGAAGATGAAGTCGGTCTGCTTTTCCGGCAGGAAATTCAAATGGCTCTGCGTGCCCTGAAGGAAGCCCTTGCCCGTCAGGCCACCCGATCCGAAGGCGATCTTGGACTGGGTGATGTGATAGCCCGTGCCCAGCGGGTCGCTGTCGGGGTCCAGAAAAGTCTCCACCCGGTCGCGCTGGTAATCATGCAGCACGAACTGCCAGGTCAGCGGCACCGCGATCAGCACCGCCCCGATGATCAGCCCGAATTTCCACAGCCGCACACCCGACAGGAAGAACATGGCGCCCGACGCCATGACCAGCATGAGCGAGGTGCCCAGATTGGGCTGGGCCAGCACCAGCGCCACAGGCGCCCCCACGATGGCCAGCGGGATCAGCAGGAAAGGGATGCGGCCCGTATCTTCAAGCGAGGCGCCATGGAAATAGCGGGCCAGCGCCATGACCAGCGTGATCTTCATGATCTCGGACGGCTGAAGCTGCACGAAGCCAAGGTCGACCCAGCGCTGGGCGCCCTTGCCCACGGAGCCGAACAGGTCCACCGCGATCAGCAGAAGCAGCACCATGCCATAGAGCGGATAGGTCATCTTCATCCAGACACGGATGTCGATCATGGCGATGAACAGCATCGCCCCCAGCCCCACGCCAAACCGCGCAATCTGGCGCGATGCCCATGGGTCCAGGTTGCCATTGGCCGCCGAATAGAGCATGGCGAAACCGACGGAGGCCACGGCGGTGACCAGGAACACCAGGCTCCACGGGATCTGGCCCAGCTTCTCGGTAAAGGAAAGGGTGGCGCCGTCACCGCCGACTTCCAGGCTCATGGCGCGCCCTCCTGCGTGTTCCCGCTGTCCGGGTCCGGTAATGCCGGTTCATGCCCCGTCTCGCTGCCCGAGACGGGCTGCTGTGCCACCGTGGCGCGTGCGGCGTCCAGCATCTGGCATTCCAACAGGATATCACGCGCGATGGGGGCCGCTACGGCACCCCCGCCGCCGCCATGTTCGACGATGACCGAACAGGCATAGCGGGGCGCGTGGGCGGGCGCATAGGCGACGAACAAGGCGTGGTCGCGTTCCCGCCAGGGCAGGTCCTCGTTCCGCCGCACGCCCGAACTGCGCTCCGCCATGGAGATGCGGCGCACCTGCGCGCTGCCCGACTTGCCGGCCAGTTCCATGCCCGGCACCGTGATGCGGCCCCGATAGCCCGTGCCGGACGGTGTGTTGGACACGGCGTTCATCCCTTTCAGGACGAGGGCGAGATTTTCCGGCTTCACGTCGATGCGCGGCCATTCCGTCGTTTCCGTGAACTGGTCTTCCACGGATTTGGTGACATGGGGCTGCACGGCCCGTCCGCTGGCCAGCCGGGCCGTCATCACGGCAAGCTGCAGCGGCGTGGTCAGGACATAGCCCTGGCCCATGCTGGCGATCAGGGTTTCACCCTGGTGCCAGGGCTGCTTCAGGGTCTGCCGCTTCCACCGGGGGTCGGGGATCAGGCCCGGCCGTTCACCCGGCAGTTCCAGCCCGACGCGGCTGCCCAGGCCGAAACGGCGGGCCATGTCGGCGATCCGGTCCATGCCGATGCGCTGGGCGATATCATAGAAATAGACGTCACAGCTCTGGGCCAGGGCGTTCACCATGTCCATGCTGCCGTGCCCGCCGCGCCGCCAGCAATGGAACCGGTGGCTGCCCAATTCCATATGCCCGGAGCAGTATACCCGGTGATCACCGTTCACGATGCCGGATTCCAGGGCCGCCAGCGCCGTCAGCATCTTGAAGGTGGAACCCGGCGGATATTGCCCCGCGATGGCCTTGTTGATCAGCGGCGTGCGCTCGTCGTTCAGCAGTGCCTGATAGGCATCATAGCCGATACCGCGGGCGAACTGGTTGGGATCGAAGCTGGGGCTGGAACACAGCGCATGGATGCCGCCCGTATGCACGTCCATCACAACCGCGGCCGCGCTCTGCTCCGCCGACAGGCGCTGATGCATGTAATGCTGGAGCTTGGCGTCGATGGTCAGGGTCACCTCGCGCCCCGGCTGGCCCGGATCGCGCGACAATTCGCGGATGACGCGGCCGACGGCGTTCACCTCCAGCTGCCGGCTCCCGGCCACGCCACGCAGGGCCTGGTCGTATTGCCGCTCGATGCCTCCCTTGCCCACCTTGAAACCCGGCAGGGTCAGCAGCGGATCGCGCGAGCCCTCGACATCCTTCTCCGACGCCGCCCCGACATATCCCAGGACATGCGACATGGCCTCCCCGAACGGATAGGCGCGCACTTGGCCGACATCGATGGAAACGCCCGGCAGATCGGGCAGGTTCACCTCGATAGCGGCCATCTGGTCCCAGGTCAGGTTCTCCTTCAAGGTGATCTGGGCGAAGGAACGGGATCGCTGGATGTCGCGCTGGATGCGGCGCTCATCCCCTTCGGTCAGGGGAACCAGCTTTCCCACCTCATCCAGGATCTGCTGCACATCGCCGGCCCGCTCCGCCACGATGACGACGCTGAAATTCTGCTCGTTGACGGCCAGGGGCACGCCGAACCGGTCCGTGATCATGCCGCGCGGCGGCGCCAGCAGCCGGAGCGAGATGCGGTTATCCTCCGCCAGCATCGTGTAGCGGTCGCTTTCCACGATCTGGAGATAGTAGAGCCGCGCCACCAGCGCACTGACGGCCGCCGCCTGCATCCCGCCCAGCACCAGCGTGCGGCGGCCCAGCATGCGCTGACGCTCGGCATCCCGATCATAGGCGGACATCTGCCCTCAAACCCCTATAGACACTCAATGGCAAAAAGGCACCGGCCCGCCGGACGCTAGCTTAAATAGGCGCGGTGCAGACGCTGCAACAGATACGCCACCAGCGGGAACAGGGCCACCCCCAGCAGCGATTGCACGATCACCGCGCGCGCATCCAGCAGCGAGGCCGTCATCAGCGCGAAGACGGTCCATTGTACCGCTGCCGCACCACTCGCGACCAATGCAAACCCGATCCACAGCATCACGAAGGACCGGCCCAGGAAAAAGCCGCGCTGCGTGATCAGCAGCCAATAGGCCAGGATCAGCGCCAGGGATGTCATGCCCACCGGCGTGCCGCTGATCAGGTCATGCAGCAGGCCGATCATGAACACCACCATGGGCCGCAGCAAGTCCGGGCGATGGATGACCCAATAGAAGAGACTCATCAGCATGAAGGGCGCCGTGATCGGGGCATAGCCCGGCAGATGCAGCGGCACCATGCCGATCAGCATGGCCACCACGGTTATCCCCAATGGCAGCAGATTACGTGCCGTCTGGTCGAGCTGGGTCAGGATTCCACCGGCCATGTCGGCCCTCAACGCGCAGCGCCCGGCTGCGCCTTTTCGGCGGCAACACCGCTCGCAACACCGAAATCGATGATCTGGACATGTTCCAGACGGGACAGGTCGGCCATGGGCACCACACGCGGGCGGCCATCGGGACCCGGTTCCACCATGCCCACCGGCAGACCCGGCGGGAACATGCCGCCATGACCGGACGTGAACACGCGCTCTCCCTTCGACACCTCGCTGTTGGGCGGTAGATAGGTGAGAAGCGGATGGTCCGAATTGTCCCCCGCCAGCACGGCGCGCTGACGGCTGGTTTCAAGCACGACAGGGATACGGGCGTTCAGGTCGGTGATCAGCAGCACGCGCGACGACCATTCACCCACCTGCACAACGCGCCCGATCAGTCCCTGACCCGACATGGCCGCCTGCCCGCGCGCGACGCCGTCACGGGCACCGGCCGTGACCACCACGGTGCGCACGAAGGCACCCCCCAGGTCGCCGACAACGCGGCCCGTGACGATGGTGGCGGCCGGGTCGGGCCGGAACGACAGGAGGGAGCGCAGCGAACCGTTTTCCGCCTCCAGCCGCAGGGCAGCCTGCTGCCATTGCAGCAGGCGGGCATTCTCCTGCCGCAGGCGGGCATTCTCATTGTGCAGATCGGTCAGCGACCGGAAATATTCCAGCGCATCTGCCACGCTGGCGGCCGGCCGCGACAACACGTTCAGGATGGGGGAAACCGCATCTGTCGCGCGCGAACGGGCCTGGTCCACCAGCCCGCCATTGACATGACCGATCATCATCAAGGCGATGGCCGCCAGAATCAGCAGCGGAAAATAGAAACGCTGCACCATCCCCCAGACGGGGGCGGCGATACGTGCAACGGATCCGCTGTTACGTGCCTTCACCGGAGGTGCTTCCCGTAACCGACGGGCCGCCCTGTCCGGCGGCCCGAATACAACAAGAAATTAACGTGAAAAACCCGTGATGTAAATTGCGGATCGCGGCGCGCGTTCCGTCAATACATGCGGATCAACACGTTGCGCAGGCTTGCCTCTTCCAGCGCCCGACCGGAACCCAGCGCCACACAGGACAGCGGATCATCGGCAATGGACACGGGCAAGCCTGTGGCGTGGCGCAGCACATAGTCCAGATTGGCCAGCAGCGCGCCACCGCCGGTCAGGACGATGCCCTTGTCCACGATGTCGGCGGCCAGTTCGGGGGCGGTATGTTCCAGTGCCACCTTCACGGCCTCGATGATCTGGCTGACGGGTTCGGCCAGGCTTTCGGCGATCTGCCGCTCGCTCATGACCAGTTCCTTGGGCACGCCGTTCATCAGGTCGCGCCCCTTGATCTCCATCACCCGGCCTTCGCCATCCTCCGGCGGGCAGGCGGACCCGATTTCCTTCTTGATCCGCTCGGCCGACCCCTCACCCACCAGCAGATTATGGTGGCGACGGATGTAACCGATGATGGCCTCGTCCATCTTGTCGCCACCGACGCGGGCGGAACGGGCATGAACGGTGCCGTTCAGCGACAGGACGGCCACCTCGGTGGTGCCGCCGCCGATATCCACGACCATGCTGCCCGTCGGCTCCGTCACCGGCAGGCCGGCCCCGATGGCCGCGGCCATCGGCTCCTCGATCAGGGAAACGCGGCGCGCACCGGCGGCCTCCGCACTTTCCTGGATGGCGCGGCGCTCCACGGCGGTGGAGCCGGAGGGCACACAGATCACGATCTCCGGGCTGGCGAAGCTGCGGCGGTTATGGACCTTGCGGATGAAATGCTTGATCATCTCCTCCGCCACCTCGAAATCGGCAATGACGCCGTCGCGCAGCGGGCGGATGGCCTGGATATTCCCAGGCGTGCGGCCAAGCATCAGCTTGGCCTCGTCACCCACGGCCAGGACCTGCTTCTTGCCGCGATGGTCGCGGATGGCGACAACCGATGGCTCGTTCAGGACGATCCCGCGCCCCTTGACGTAAACCAGCGTGTTGGCCGTACCAAGGTCGATCGCCATGTCGGCGGAAAACATACCGAGCAGGTTTGAAAACATGGGGAAAGCGTATCTCTGGATGCCCGGATTCTGCCGCCCTTCGCGCGATCGGGCTCCGGAATGCCGGACCGCGTTTGTTGCATAGACCATTTGGGGGCAGCCCCTCAAGTCTTGAAACTCCCCAGGCCGGAATTTGTCGCGGCTTTTGTCCCGCACTGCCGCATGATGCCGGATGCGAATGCCGACGTTCCCGAAACGATCCCCAATCATGGCAGCAAAAAGGCAAAAACCCCCGCCGGCGCGGGGCCGGCGGGGGCTGAAACCCGCAGATAGGGGAATCGGAGTCGCCGCGGATCAGGCGGACAGGGCGACGGGTGCTGTCTTCTGCCGCTTGGTCACCAGCTTGTTCAGCGCATGGACATAGGCCCGTGCGCTGGCCACCAGCGTATCGGCATCCGCCCCCTGCCCGTTCACGGTCTTGCCATTCTCTTCCAGGCGCACCGTCACTTCCGCCTGGGCGTCGGTGCCCTGGGTCACGGCATGCACCTGATAAAGCTGCAGCTTCGCCTCGTGCGGGACGGCCAGCTTCAGCGCATTGAACACGGCATCGACCGGACCATTCCCGAAGGCCACGACCGGGGCGATGGCCGCACCCTCCACCTCCAGTTCCAGCACGGCATGCTGGGGACCCCGGGAGCCCGCCACGACATGCAGGGCGATGAAGCGGATATGGTCGTTCTGACGGCCGACCTCGTCATCCATGATGGCGACGATATCCTCGTCATAGATGTCCTTCTTGCGGTCGGCCAAATCCTTGAAGCGGCCGAAGGCGTCGTTGATGGCGTTCTCGCCCAACTCGTCGTAACCGAGTTCCTTCAGCTTGGCGCGGAAGGCGGCACGGCCGGAATGCTTGCCCATGACCAGCGACGAGCGGTTCAGACCCACCGATTCCGGCGTCATGATCTCATAGGTCTCGGCATGCTTCAGCATGCCATCCTGGTGGATGCCGCTTTCATGGGCGAAGGCATTGGCGCCGACGATGGCCTTGTTGGGCTGCACCTGGAAGCCGGTGATGGTGGAAACAAGGCGGGAAGCGCGGGTGATATGCTCGGTCTTGATGCCGGTGGTGCAGCCGATCAGGTCGTGGCGGGTGCGCAGGGCCATCACCACCTCTTCCATGGAGGCGTTGCCCGCGCGCTCGCCCAGACCATTGACCGTGCATTCCACCTGACGCACGCCGACGCCGATACCGGCCAGCGAATTGGCCACGGCCAGCCCCAGGTCGTTATGGCAATGGACGGAGAAGACGGCCTGATCACTGTTGGGAACGCGGGTCATCACGTCCTTGAACATGGACGCATATTCCTCCGGCAGGGCATAGCCGACCGTATCGGGGATATTGATGGTGGTGGCGCCGGCCTTGATGGCCGCCTCAACGCAGCGGCACAGGAAGTCGCGGTCCGACCGGCTGCCATCCTGGGCCGACCATTCCACATCCTCCACCAGGTTGCGGGCATAGGAGACATACTCGATCGTGCGCGCCAGCACCTCCTCTTCCGTCATCTTCAACATGTAGTTCATGTGGACGGGGCTGGTGGAAATGAAGGTGTGGATGCGCTTGCGCTGAGCAAGCTGCAACGCCTCTGCCGCGCGGTCGATGTCGGCACGGGCGGTGCGGGCCAGCGCACAGACCATGGAATTCTTCACGGTCCGCGCCACCTCGCGCACCGCCTCGAAATCACCATTGGACGCGATGGGGAAGCCGGCTTCGATCACATCGACGCCCATCTCCTCCAGCACGGTGGCGATGCGCAGCTTCTCATCCAGGTTCATGGAACAGCCGGGCGCCTGTTCCCCGTCACGCAGGGTGGTGTCGAAAATGATGACGCGGTTGCTGTCGCGGATGATGCTGCTCATGTCCTGGTCCCTTGCGGCAGGTCCGGCCCGATCCCGAAGGGATGCGCGGCACCGGAGAAATATCGATTTAGGCGGCTTCCTGCGGCGCCGGGGCGGCGCCTAGACCCCTGATCGCGGACCATGCCACGACAAAGGCGGCACGGCATCGGGCGGTCAGGGGGAGATTAGTCGTAGGGTGGCGACCCGAACGGGGGTGGCAGCCGGAACAACACGGCCGCAGCGGATGGAAGACGCAGACAGGCGGGCGGACAGGCCGATGGAACGGGCGGCAATGCCCGTCATCTTCATGCTGTCAGCGATGTGGCCGGCCGTTGTCACGGGGAAAGACCTGTCCATCCAAGGGTGCGCGCATGCCGGACAGGGCCGGCAGCTCGTTTCTCCACCCGGTTTTACGGCGAAATCCCCGGCACGGCAAGATGCTTCGCACGGAAACAAATGCAAAACTTCCATGCGGGCACAGCACGGGCCGGCCCCGGCATGGGCCATCGGCCGTGATCGGCACACGCTGCGCCACATCCGCGCCACATCCACGCGACAGCGTGGCGTGAATGCGGGGCAGCCCCTCTCGACCCCCTCTCGACATTGACAGGAGGCACCCCATTGTCTAGCCGTAGTTCCGGGTCCCGCATGAGAAGGTCGGAGTGATGAATTTCCTGAGTGCGATCGGCCGCGCCACCCTGACCTTCCTGGAGGCGACGGGCCGGCTGGCCCTGTTCACGCTGACGGCGCTGTCCCACTGCCTGCGCCCGCCTTTCTATTTCCGCCATATCGGCCGGCAGATGCTGGAGATCGGCTATTACAGCCTTCCCGTGGTCGGCCTGACGGCCGTGTTCACCGGCATGGTGCTGGCACTGCAAAGCTATAGCGGCTTTTCCCGGTTTTCCGCGGAAAGCGCCATCGCCACCGTCGTCGTGCTGTCCATCACGCGCGAACTGGGGCCGGTTCTGGCCGGGCTGATGGTCGCCGGACGCATCGGCGCCGCCATGGCGGCCGAACTGGGCACCATGCGCGTGACCGAACAGGTGGACGCGCTGTCGACACTGTCGACCAATCCCTACAAATATCTGGTCGTGCCGCGCCTGATCGCCGGCACCACCATGCTGCCGCTGCTGGTGCTGGTGGCCGATATCATCGGGGTGTTCGGCGGCTATCTGGTGGCGGTCTACCGGCTGGACTTCAACGCCGCCAGCTACATCAACAATACCTGGCAGTATCTGGAATTCATGGATGTGGTGTCGGGCCTGGTGAAGGCGGCCTGCTTCGGCTTCGTCATCTCACTGATGGGCTGCTACCACGGTTATAATTCGCGCGGCGGGGCGCAGGGCGTGGGGGCTGCCACCACGAACGCCGTGGTCTCGGCCTCCATCCTCATCCTGGTGCTGAACTATCTCTTGACGGGGATCTTCTTCTCATGACGACGCCCGAACTGGACGTGCCCAAGATTTCGTTGCGGGGCGTGAAGAAGGCCTTTGGCCCGAAGGTCGTGCTGGATGGTATCGACCTGGATGTGGGGCGCGGGGAAAGCGTCGTCATCATCGGCGGTTCCGGCACGGGCAAGTCGGTGCTGCTGAAAAGCATCCTTGGCATCCTGCAGCCCGATGAAGGCCGCATCCATATCGATGGGGAGGACACGACCCATATCGGCGGGCGCGACCGGGAACGGGCCATGGCCAAGTTCGGCATGCTGTTCCAGGGGGCAGCCCTGTTCGACAGCCTGCCTGTTTGGGAAAACGTGGCCTTCGGCCTGATCCAGGGCCAGCGCGTGGGCCGGCGGGAAGCCAGGGAACGCGCCGTCGCCACGCTGGGCGCCGTGGGACTGAGCCCCGACGTGGCCGACCTGTTCCCGTCGGAACTGTCCGGCGGCATGCAAAAGCGCGTCGGCCTGGCCCGTGCCATCTGCACGCGCCCGGAGATCATCTTCTTCGACGAGCCGACCACGGGCCTGGATCCCATCATGGCCGACGTGATCAACGACCTGATCGTGAAATGCGTGAAGGACCTGGGCGCCACGGCCCTTTCCATCACCCACGACATGGCCAGCGCCCGCAAGATCGCCGACCGCGTCGCCATGCTGTACCAGGGAAAGCTGATCTGGGTGGGGCCGGTGTCGGAAATCGACAATTCCGGCAATCCCTATGTCGAACAGTTCATCCACGGCCGCGCCGACGGGCCGATCAAGATGCAGATCAAGGCATTCTGAAGGCGCCACGCGAAAAAACACCCGCCATGGTTCCCCATGGCGGGTGTTTTATTTTCAGATCTTCC
>NZ_JBLTXA010000002.1:0-385253 GCF_048066175.1 Niveispirillum fermenti
CACATCGCATCCTCTTTTGCATGCCCCATTGTTTGCATACTGTATTGAATATAACCTTCTTGGTTTATTGATTTCGATATTTAGAACATCAATCAAATTTTGCGGCAATAGGGTAAATATATGGACGATCATGATTTATAGTGTATGTCGCGGTCCAAATATCAATCATCATTTTCTATTGAACATGAATTGAAACTTCCTTCATACTAAGAACAAATTTGGTTTGTTTCTACTTTTAATCACAAGGGCGATGATAATGGATGGGCCGCGCCGGCGGCGTCCGGCGCCATAGGCGATGCCCGCATGGAAGGTGCCGACAGGTCATGCCTGAACTCCGCATTGTCGAGGGGCCGAACAGGGGGGCCGTTTTCCGCTTTACCGACTTGCCGCTGACCGTGGGCCGTGACGAGGGGTACGACTGGAAATTGCTGGATATTCGAAGAAATCCCGTCATTTCACGTCAGCATTTCCGGATCGACATGCGGGATGGTCTGTATCTGATCACCGATCTTTCCCTGAACGGCGTTTTCATCGATGGCCGGCCGGAACCGCTTCCGAAAGGGCGGCCGCAGCCGCTGGTCGACGGTCAGCAACTCCTGATCGCCGACTATGTGCTGGAATTCCGCGTCCGGGCGCCGGTGGTTCCGGCCTCGCCGGTCCGGCCGCCGGCCGTGGCCGCACCGGTTCCGGCGCCTGCCCCGGTTCCCGATCCTGGCATCGATGATTTGGGGGATTGGGATGATCTGCCGGCCGATGACGCCCCGCGCGGCCACATGCCCGCGCCGTCCGTGGCCGCCCCCGACAGTTTGCTGGCCCGCTTTCTGGAAGGGGCGGATCTTCCGGCGGCCAGGCTGCGGCCGGACGTGATGCCGGGTGACATCCTGTTCATGGCCGGCCGGCTCTGCCGGGAAAACCTGGAGGGTCTGCATTCGCTTCTGGAAGGGGCCGAAGCGGCACAGCGTGGTTTTCCGGCCGCCGGCATGTCGTTCGGGCCGGGCGCGCGCCACCCGCTCCTGAAAACCACCGACATGTCCCGCCTTCTTGCCGACCTGTTGGCCCCGCCGCGTCATGCCGGGCAGCCCGCCGATCAGGTGACCCGGCTGGCTTACCATGATCTCGTCCGCTGGCAATCGGCCCTTTCCCGGCTTTGTGAACGGGCGCTGGACACCGTGATCGACAGCCTGAACCCGGAGAGCATTCGGCGGGAATACATGTACCAGAGAAGTGGGATAAGAAAAATAATAGACAAGGTGATGGTGATATTGAGTGTAAATGGCAAATTTCATTTCTTCTGGAACAGGTATAATGCAAAATGGAACAGATTGAATTACGATAAATTAGAAGAATATGATGAAATAATGCGACGTGTATTTGATGATATATTTGCTGAAATGGACAATATCGACGAAGCGATAAGTAAAAATGATGTCAGGAATGGCGTTCGATCGAAATAAATGATTTTGGGGGTGGGGCATGGAAAACCGTGTGGTTTGGTCGCAGGGCCTGTTTATCAGGCCACAGCATTTCCAGCAGATGGAAAGGCATATCGAATGGCAGGTTCAGCGCCATGCAGGCGCGCTTGGCGCCTATGGCTGGGGCGTGACGGATCTGTCCATCGATCTGTCGCGGTTGCGGATGGGGGAATTCGCGCTGGCGCGCTGTGCCGGCATTTTTCCCGACGGCACGCCCTTCCAGGTGCCGGAAACGGGCTTGCTGCCGCCATCCCTGACCCTGCCGTCGGGTTACGTGGGGCTGGTCTATCTTGCCTTGCCGCAGGACCGTCCCGGACAGGGTGCGATCTCTGACGGGGTCGCGACGCGCTACGGGACGTTCGTTGCCCTGGTGCGTGACACGGGCGACGGGCCTGACGGCGAAGCGGTGGAGATGCGGCTGGCGCGCCTGAACCTGTCGCTGCATCTGGAAGGGGATGTGCCGCCCGACCGCGCCTGCATCGCCGTGGCGCGTGTGCAGGATGTCGCGGCCAGCCGTCAGGCCGTCCTGGACGACGGGCATATCCCTTCCTGCCTGACCATCGGCACGTCACCGGTATTGCGGGGCTTCGTGGCGGAGGTCCGGGGGCTGGTGGCCCAGCGCCGCCATGGGGTTCCGTCGGGGCCGGATGCGGGGGTGGAGGATTGGCTGCTGCTGACGGCCCTGGGGCGGGCCCAGCCCCTGCTGGCCCACATGGATACTGATGGCACCTCACATCCCGAGGCGCTTTACCGCTTCTTTCTGTCGCTGGCTGGTGAATTGTCCAGCTTCACCGAACTGCGCCATGTATCTGAACTGCCGCCATACCGGCATGATGATCTGCGGGCCTGTTTCGGCCCGCTGATGTGGGAATTGCGCCGTTTCCTGTCGGCGCGCGGCGCGCAGGTCGTGAAGCTGGGGTTCGAGCCCTGCACCATCCGCCAGGAGACCTGGTTCGCCGTCGTTCCCGACGCCGACTGGATCGACAGCGCGGATTTCGTCCTGTCGGTCAAGACCATCCTGACGCCGGAGGACACGGTAAACAAGGTCCATGCCAAACGTCTGAAGATCTATCTGGGGAACGAAGTGGAGAGCCTGCGCAAGCAGGGCATCAATGGCTTTGGCCTGCAGCCCCTTGAACGGCAGGTGCGCCATCTGCCGGCCGTGACGGGCCGTGCCTATTTCCGGTTGGAGAAGAACCATGTGAATTGGCGTGACCTGCATGCATCGGGCCGATTTGGGCTGATGGCCCTGCCGGATGTGACCAAGCAGGAATTTGAAATCCTGATGTGGGTCTTTCCGGGCGGCATGCCATGACGGCACGCGACGGTTACGGCTCATCGGGGGCCGGGATGCGGCCCGTGCCGGGGGGACGGCATGCCTTTCCCCCTCGCGGGGGGCGGCGGCGTTCCGACAGAAGCTGGTCCGGCGGGGATGCACGTTCCCGGAGCGATGCCGGGCGATTGGGCACGGCCGACCCTGCCACCTCGCTGGTGCTGGCGGCCCAGCCGTTGCTCCAGCAGGCCTCGCGTATCAATGAGACCATGGAACAGCCGGACCTGCGGGCGCTTCATTCCTGGTTCGTCGAGGGGGTAGGGGCGTTCACGGCTGTCACCACTTCCCTGTTGCGGGACGGCAACGATATCCGGATCGCCGAATTTCTGGTCTGCGCCACGATTGATGACCTGATCGAGAACAGCGACTGGTGTCAGAACAACGAATGGATGGGGATCTCCATGATCACCACCTTCAAGTTCGATGATACCCGCGGCGAGGTATTCTTCGACCTGCTGGAAGACCTGCTGGAACGCCTCCGGCATGATAAACCGGCTGCCGGGGCGTTGGCCTTCCTGGCCCTGACCTGTCTGTCCGTGGGTTTCCGTGGTCCCTTGCGGGCGGGGCCGGAAGGCAAGGTCAGGGTCCAGGCCTACATGGGTGCCCTTGCCAGGGAACTGAAACATCTCTGGCCCGACGCCGATGGCCGGCTTTCGCCGAACTGGCGGGGAGAGGATGTGCCGCGTCCCCCGCTGTGGTCCAGCCTGTCGTGCCTGTTGCCGGTTCTGTTCGCCGTGCTGGTGGTGGCGGCTTTCTATGGCTTGTTCTGGTACGGCCTGACCGATCCGACGGATCGGGTGCTCGACCGCTATGCGACCCTGCCGCAGCCACCACCGCCCCCGCAATTCCCCCCGCCCGCCCCGCCCCCGGCCCCTCCGCCAGCGCCCGTGTCGGTGGCGCCGGTCTCCGGCGTCCGCATTGCGGAGACGGTCGGGGCGGTCAGCTTCGATCTCGGCGGTCTCAACCTGTTCTCATCGGCCAGTGCGACCGTGTCGGACGAAGCCCGTCCCGTCCTGCGTGAGGTGGCGCGCCGGCTGGCCGGTCTGCGGGGCCGCATTGTCGTGGAAGGCCATACCGACAGCCGGCAAAGCCGCGATCCACACTTTCCGAACAACGAACTTCTGTCGCTGATGCGGGCGCAGGCGGTGGAGAGCGTGCTGCGCGCGGAATTGGGTGGGCGCGCCATGGATGTCCGCGGCAAGGGAGCGAGCGAGCCGGTGGCAGAGAATACGACGGAGGAGGGGCGCCAACGCAACCGCCGCGTGACCGTCACCCTCTGGCGGGAGATGATGCCATGAGACGGCGCATGCTGCTGCGAACCAGGGGTCTGGAAGAGGCGGTCTATGCCGGCTTCCTGCTGGCCTCGGGTCTGGCGGCCTGGTATCTGGCACCCAAGACCTCGCTTCCGGTCTTCCTGCCGCCGCCGGCCCATCAGGCCCGGGGCGTGACGGTGGCGGTCGTGCTGCTGCTGGGCGCTGTCGTTCCTGTGCTGTACCGTTTGGTCAACCGGTGGCGCCAGCGGCGGTTGCTGGAGGGCATGACCGATACATCCTCTGCCGAACTGTCGGAGGATGAGACCGTCCGCCGGGAGGTTGAACAGCAAAGACGGAACCTGAAGGAAGGGCTGCAAGCCCTTGAACAACAATCGGCGAACGGGGAAGAAGACGGCCGGCTGAGGCGCGACAGGGTCTACAGGAATCCCTGGTATCTCATGATCGGTGTTTCCGCGTCTGGCAAGTCCACGGTGCTTGAAAATGCCGGTCCGTTGAAGTTCAAGACCCATGGCGGTGTCGGGGGGACCCTCGATTGCCGATGGCTGCTCAGCAAGGACGCTGTGCTGCTGGATACGGCTGGCCGCTATTCGGGCGGGAAGGAACGGGCCAACAAGGATCACCGGGCCTGGCTGGGCTTCCTGAAACTGCTGGTGCGCACCCGGCCCCTGCAGCCGGTCAACGGGATCATCGTCGCCATCGCTGTCGATGATCTGGTCGGCGAGAAGGCGGACGAGGCGGAACGCACCATGCAGGCCGATGCCATCCGTGCGCGCCTGGTTGAACTGTATCAACAGTTCAGTTGCCGCCTGCCGGTCTATGTGATGTTCACGAAGATCGATCTGCTGCGCGGTTTCCAGGAATATTTCGACGATTTCGACCGGGATGACCGTCTGCAGGTCTGGGGCGCGACGCTGCCCTTGCCGTCGGGGCGCGATGGCCCCGACCTGTCGCATCTGGCCCATGAATATGATCTGCTGGTCGATCGTCTGTACCAGCGTCTGCCCAGGTTGCTCGGCGCTCGCCCGGGGGCGGATCCAGCTCGCATCCTGGATTTTCCGGCACATTTCGCCAGCCTGCGCGGGGTCTGCACCTCCTTCCTGGAAAACCTGTTCGATCCGGGGAAAAGCGACAGCCCGCTTCTGTTGCGCGGTTTCTATTTCAGCAGCGGTATACAGGATCATCGCCAGATTGATCTGATGACCGACCGTGCCGCGGCGATCCATTATCAGGCCGGGTTGACCAATGTTTTCCCCGGTCAGGCGTTGCGGCAGGGACTGACCCGCATCCTGGAATTGCAGCCGGCCGTGGAGCGCAAGGGCAGCAAGGGTTTGAGCTACTTCATCGTGGATCTGGTGAAAGACGTGCTGATCGGCGAGGCCGGGTTGGTCGGGATCAGCACCCGGGCATGGCGGCGGCACCGGTGGCGGATGCGTCTCGCCTGGATGCTGGCAGCGGTGATCCTGCTTGGCGGGTTGGCGGGCCTGGGCATCAGCTTCCAGCAGAACCGGGCCATGCTGGCCGATAATGCTGTGCAGCTCGATCGTTTTGAAAGGACCCTGGCCGACCTGCTGCAGGAAAAGCCGGCGCCTCGGGTCACCGATCTGCTGCCCTTACTCGACACGATGGGCGACCGGGTGGCGGCGGCCGACGGGCCTGTCCCGGTCTGGCAACGTTTCGGCCTGTCCCGGCATCAGGATGTGGCGACCGCGGCGCGGAACATGTACGAGCGTACCTTGCAGGTACATATGTTGCCGGCCCTGCTGCGCACACTGGAAGACCAGTTGCGGCGCGACCTGTCCCCGGCCCAGCGGTTCGAGGGGTTGGCCGCCTATATGATGCTTGGCATGCCGGACCAGCGCGACCCGGTCCAGCTTCTGGCGGTCCTGCCGGCCATCCTCCCCCCCTTCGCCCCGAACGGCCAGGCGGCCGCGATGCAGCACCTGGAAAGTCTGATTACGGCCTCGCCGACAGCCGCCGCCGCACCATGGCTGGATGGCAATCTGGTCGGGATAACGCAGGATCTGCTGTCCAGCATGTCCCTGCCGGCGATCGGCTATCAACGGCTGGAATGGATGCTGAAGGCGAAGCATCTGCCTGTGTCCACCCTGTCATCAATGGCCGGGCCGAACGCTGCGGTTTTCGTCCGGCGGTCCGGCGGGGCAGGGCCGGGGGATGGGGTGCCGGGACATTTCACGCCCGAGGCGTTCCGCGACCATGTCTTGCCGGGCATTGCGCTGGTGGCGCGGCAACTGGGGCGGCAGGGCTGGATTCTGGACCCGGCCGGCGCGCCCGCCAGCCCGGTGCCGGATACGGTCCTGGCCCAGCATATTCTCGGTGAATATGAAAGCCGGTACCGGGCCGAATGGGATGGACTGCTGGATGATGTCCGCCTGGCACCGATGGAGGATCAGGCGCGGGCCAGCCAGGTGCTGGGCCACCTGACGGCCGGGGATGCGGGCTCGCCCCTGCAGGCACTGATGGATGTGATCGTGTTCCGGACCCGCCCTGCGGCCTTCCTGGAACAACAGGGGGCCGGTGGCGGTGGGGCAACACCGGCCATGCCGGTCCTTCCGGCCGGCGGCACGATGCCGGGCCGTGCCATCGACCGGCATTTCCAACCCCTGCATGCCTTCGTGACGGGCACCGGCGGGGGACGGTCATTATCCCAGCTTCTGGAAGCGATGCGTGAGGTGAGAAGCCAGATCAGCCACCATGATGCGGGGGTGCCCGTGGACCCGGCGGTCATCCGGCGCCTGAACAATGCCGTCGATGACCGGTCGCCGCTGGTGCGGGCTGTTGCCAGTGATATCGGCCGGGTGGCGTCCAGCGCGGTGGTCGCAGGGCAGCGCGATGCGCTGGTCCAGGCATGGGCGCAGGTTCGCGACCTGTGCCGTGCCGTGGACGGGCGTTATCCGTTCAGCCGTGATGCTCCTCGTGAAATCTCCGGTGCCGATTTCGATGCGCTGTTCGCGCCCGGCGGCCTGATCCCGGATTTCTTCGACAAGCACTTGCGGGCCCATGTCGACAGGGGGCAGGCGACCTGGGTCTGGCGGCCGGCCAATGGTGTCGATCTGGGCCTGTCACCGGACGTTCTGCGTCAGTTCGAGCGCGCTGATGCCATCAGCCGTAGCTGGTTCCAGAATCGCGGATCGCGGCGGAACATCAGCTTCAACCTGCGTCTGGTCAGCGTGAGCGGTGGTATCCAGTCCACCCGATTGCAGGTCGGGGCTGCGGCCCACGTCTTCAATCAGGTGCCGTCGGATAATGAGCGTGTGACATGGCCCCCCGATGGCGATTTGCGGGTGGAACTGACGGCTGCTCCCTATGGGCGTCTGTCGGTGCCGGCCGGTGACTGGTCGCTGTTCCGGCTGTTGGATCAGGCGGCTTGGTCTACCGGCGGCAACGGCACCTACCTTCTTGAGTTCAGGTTGGATGGCGGTGTGGTCCGTTACCAGCTCGACCCGTTGCATCTGACCCATCCGTTCGACCGGCGCGAGGTGGAGGGGTTCTCATGCCCGGTGATCCAGTAATGGAGACGGCCGCCCCCTGGCGCTGGAGCGGCCTGTTCGGCAAGCTGCCCTTGTTCGGTGATTTCATCAGCCGCAACGTGCCGGCGGCCCTGGTGGAACGTCTGAACGGCTGGGTGCAGGCCGGCATGCTGCGCAGCCGTGCCGACCTGGGGGATGAGTGGCTGTCCTACTATCTTTGTGCGCCCATCTGGCATTTCGCGCTGGCGCCGGGCCTGTGCGGACCCTGGGCGGTGGCCGGGGTCATGATCCCCAGCGTCGACAAGGCCAGCCGCCATTTCCCCCTGCTGGCGCTGGCCGGTCGGGCGGGTGACCTGCCGGCCCTGCTGGCCGGGGCCGGCGGCTGGTATGCCCAGGCCGAATCCCTGCTCCTCACGGCCCTGGCCGATGATCTGGATTGGGACGCCCTGCTGGCTGCTGTGACGGGCCTGGCGGCCGGCGACGCGGACACCCCCCGCCCTGTCGCCTTGCCGGGGGAGGGGGGCACAGGCGACAGCCTCTGGTGGACGCAAGGCAATGATACATTGCCGCCGCTGCTGCTGTCGCTGCCGGGCCTGCCGGACCCGGCCGGTTTCGCGATGCTGCTGGGCCGGCCATCACCGCCGCCGGAGCCGGCACAACCGCCTTGATCCATGCAATTTCCCTGTATGGATATTGTATGGAGTGATATATCCATACAATTAATATGCGCTTGTCTGTTGCATTACCGATTTCAGGAAAGTGTAGCCGTCCAGCCCTTCCGCCCCGCCTTCCCGGCCATATCCGCTATCCTTCACGCCGCCGAACGGCATGTCGGGATAGGTGGAGTTATAGTGGTTGATGGCCAGGCTGCCGCTTTCGATCTCGTCCGCCAGACGGGCGGCGACCCCGGCCCGGTCGGTGAAGGCATAGGCCGCCAGCCCGAATTCCAGCGCATTGGCCCCGGCTATGGCCTCGTCCAGGCTTTCCACCCGGCTGACCAGGGCCAGGGGGCCGAACGGTTCCTCCACCATGGCGCGCGCGTCGGCGGGTACATCGGCCAATATGGTCGGCGCGAACAGAAAGCCCTGGTCGCCCAGCCTTTCCCCGCCGCACACCAGCCGTGCGCCGCGTTGCAGCGCATCGGCCGTCAGCGCCTGCATGGCGGCCAGCCGGCGCTGGTTGGCCAGGGGTCCCATCTCCAGCGCCGGGTCCGGGCCGGTTCCGACCTTCAGCGCCGCCGTCGCCGCCGCGAAACTGTCCAGGAACCGGTCATGGACACTGGCATGCACGAAGAACCGCGTCGGGGCGACGCAGACCTGTCCGGCATTGCGGGTCTTGCCTCGCGCCGACAATGCCCCCGCAGCGTCGGCATCGGCATCGTCCCAGACGATCACGGGTGAACTGCCCCCCAGTTCCATGATTGCGGGTTTCATGTGCTGGCCGCACAGGGCCGCCAGATGCTTGCCGACCGGCACCGAGCCCGTGAAGGTCACCAGCCGCACGGCCGGCTGCGCGATCAGGTGGGCGGAGATGTCGGCCGGCTTGCCGAACACCAGATTGACCACCCCGTCCGGCACGCCTGCCTCCTGGAAGGCGCGGACCAGTGCCACCGCCCCGGATGGCGTTTCCTCCGCCGCCTTCAGGATGATGGAACAGCCCGCCGCCAGCGCCCCCGCCACCTTGCGGGTGGGGGAGGCGAGCGGGTAGTTCCAGGGAGAGAAGGCGGCCACGACGCCCAGCGGATGGCGCGTCACCATC
This sequence comes from Niveispirillum fermenti, assembly GCF_048066175.1. Classification (GTDB taxonomy): domain Bacteria; phylum Pseudomonadota; class Alphaproteobacteria; order Azospirillales; family Azospirillaceae; genus Niveispirillum; species Niveispirillum fermenti. Next base: position 9,326 of record NZ_JBLTXA010000002.1, read on the forward strand.
TTGCGCATGCCGGGTCCGGCCGGCACGATCCGGCCATATAGCCGCCGCGCCTCCCCCGCATCCCACAGGATGCGGTCATGGGCCACCCGCACCTCGTTGCGGGCTTCCCTTATGGTCTTTCCCTGGTCCAGCACCAGCCCGGCTGCGATCTCCTCCCGCCGGTCCATCAGGTTGGCAGCGGCGCGAACCAGTATGCGCTCGCGTTCGTCGGGATCGGTGGCGCGCCAGACGCGGAAGCCCTTTTCCGCCGCCGCCAGCGCCTCGTCCAGGTCGGTCCTTTCCGCATGGGGCACGGTGGCCAGCACGCTGCCATCGGCCGGGTTCACGACCGGCCCGCCCCGGGCCGTCTTGCGCCAGCGGCCGCCAATGAACAGGGTCGGTTCGGGATAGGACATGGGTGGGCCTCCTCCGGGCATTGCGCTGTCGGCCGGGCGTGGCCGTCCGGTCCGTGCCGTCTGACGAATAGGCGCGTCCCCATCCAGCCCGCAAGTCCCGGCCCGCCAGCTTCCCGATCAGCATGATATTTCTTCAAGCCATTGAGATTGAATGAATATTTATGTCCTTTCCGGTGCGGCGATGACCGCCCCTCATCGCCGCATTCCAAAAAATAGCACCCCGCCGGGGATGAGCCTTCGTCATGCTGGCTTCGGAAAACTGGCTTGCTGCCGGGCGGCGATCGCCCAAGCTCAGGCGCTGTGATGCCAGCGGATGTGAGGCCCGATGAATTTCGAATTCAGCGATGATGTGACGGCCATGCGGCAGGAGGTACGCCGGTTCCTGGCGGACCGGCTGCCCCCCGGCACGGTGCGCCAGCAGATGGAGCAGGGACCCGTCATTGACCGCCCGCTATGGTCGGAAATGGCCGCCATGGGCTGGCTGGGCCTGACCATTCCGGAACAGCATGGCGGGTCAGGCCTGGGACATGAAGCCCTGTGCATGCTGGCGGAGGAGATGGGGGCCTTCCTGCCGCCGGTCCCCTTCGCTTCGACCCTTTACCTGGTGGCAGAGGCGGTACTGGCGTTCGGCAGCCCGGCGCAACAGGCTGAATGGCTGCCGAAGCTGGCCGACGGCAGCGTCGCCGGCACCTTCGCGCTGGCCGAGGGGGCGGGGGAACCGGCAGCCGGCACCATCCGGGCGCGCGTGGCCGCCGGCCGGCTGTCGGGTATGAAGGTGCCGGTGCATGACGCCGCAGCCGCCGGGCTGCTGCTGGTGGCGGCGCGGGATGTGGAGGGGGAGGTGGGGCTTTTCCTGGTGGCCGGCGATGCGCCCGGCATCCGGCGCACACCGTTGCGCACGCTGGACATCGCCCGCGATGCCGCCCGGCTGGATTTCCAGGATGTGCCGGCCGAGCCGCTGCCCGGTGCCGCCGGCTGGCCGGCCATCGCCCGGCTTCTGGACCGGGCGGCCGTGCCGCTGGCCTTCGAGCAGGTGGGCGGCGCCCGGGCGGCGCTGGAGATGGCTGTTGCCTACGCCATGGACCGGTTCGCCTTTGGCCGGCCGATCGCGTCCCTGCAGGCTATCAAGCACAAGCTGGCCGATATCTATGTGGCCGTGGAACTGGCCCGTTCCAACGCCTATTTCGGCGCCTGGGCGCTGGACCGCGATGCGCCGGAGCTGCCGCGCGCCGCAGCGGCGGCCCGGCTGGCGGCCATCGATGCCTACCAACTGGCCGCGCGGGAGAACATCCAGACCCATGGCGGCATGGGCTTTACCTGGGAGGCCGATTGTCACCTGCATTACCGTCGTGCGGCCCTGCTGTCCGGCATCATCGGCGGGGCGCGCCATTGGCGCGACCGCCTGTTCGACCAGCTCGCCCTTCAGCATTGAGGCTTCCCATGGATTTCAGCGACACCCCGGAGGAAGCGGCATTCAGGGCCGAGGTGCGGGCCTTCCTGACCGCGCATGCCCCGCGCCGTACCGCCGGCAGCCGCACCTATCGCAGCCGGCAATTGACGGCGGCGGATGTGCGCCTGTCCCAGCAATGGCAGGCGACCAAGGCCGCCGCCGGCTTTGCCGGCATCCATTGGCCCCGCCGCTATGGCGGGCGCGACGGCACGCAGATGCAGGCCGCCATCTTCGCCGCGGAGGAGGAGGCGTTCGACGTGCCGCCCGGCGTCTTCAACCAGAGTGTCGGCATGGCCCTGCCCACCATCATGGCGCATGGAACCGAGGCCCTGATCGACCGTTATGCCCGCCCCGCCCTTTATGGGGAGGAGATCTGGTGCCAGCTTTTCTCCGAGCCGGCGGCCGGGTCCGATCTGGCGGGTCTGCGCACCCGCGCCATGCGCGACGGGGAAGATTGGGTCGTGAACGGCCAGAAAGTCTGGACCTCCAACGCCCATTTCTCGCAGTTCGGCATGCTGGTGGCCCGCACTGATCCCACAGTGGCCAAGCATGCGGGCCTGACCTTTTTCATCCTGGACATGTCGGCGCCCGGTGTGGAGGTCCGGCGGCTGAAGCAGATATCCGGCACGGCCAATTTCTGCGAAGTGTTCCTGACCGATGTGCGCATCCCCGACCATCACCGGCTGGGTGCCGTCGGTGAAGGCTGGAAGGTGGCGCTGACCATGCTGGCCAATGAGCGCTTCACCGTGGGCAAGACGGAGGGACCGGATGTGGATGACATCCTGGCCCTGGTCCGGACCCTGACCATCGACGGACGGCCCGCCATCCAGGATCCCGCCGTGCGGGAGAAGATTGCCCGCTGGTATGTGCAGTCGGAGGGGCTGAAATATACCCGCCTGCGTACCCAGACCGCCTTTTCCCGCGGCCGCGCACCGGGGCCGGAAAATTCCATCGGCAAGCTGGTCAGCGCCACCAAATTGCAGGAGATCGCCGCCTACGGGATCGAACTGCTGGGACAGGCCGGGGCCGTGATGGACCCCGATTTCGCCCCCATGAATGCCTGGTTCCAGGAAGCGCTGCTTTATGCCCCCGGCAAGCGCATCGCCGGCGGCACGGATGAGATTCTGCGCAATATCATCGCCGAGCGTGTCCTGAAGATGCCGGGCGAGATGCGGGCCGACAAGGACGTGCCGTTCAACCAGATCCCGACGAGCCGGCGGTGAGCGAGCGTCCTTTTCGCCTTCCCGGCGAAAGTCCGTGCTGTGCGGGTTTCATCAATCTCCACCGTCACCCCGGCCTTCGCCGGCGTGACGGTGGAGAGAGTGGCAATGCATTTCGGTCAAGCAGAATTCAGGGAGAACCCCTTGTCCCGTCCCGTTTATACCCATGCCGAGCTGCGCCGCCTGATCGATCCCGCGTCGGTGGCCATTGTCGGCCTGTCGCGTAACGAAAAGTCCTTCGGTGCGCGTACCGCCGCCAACCTGTCGGGCTTCACGGGCCGCACCTGGGGTGTCAATCCGAATGCGGCTGAGCTCTATGGCATTCCCTGCTTTTCCGGCCTGTCGGCGCTGCCGGGGGTGCCTGACTGCGCCGTTCTGGCTGTGCCGGTCGATGCCGTTCTGCCGCTGGTGGAGGAATGTGCCGCGCTGGGCGTGGGCGGCTGTGTGATCTATGCCTCCGGCTTTGCCGAGACGGGGCTGGCCGACCGTATCGATTTGCAGAACCGGCTGGCGGCCATCGCGCGCGGATCGCAATTGCGCATCGTCGGGCCCAACTGCATCGGCCTGATCAACAATATCAGCCGGGCCGGCCTTTCCTTCGCCTCCGGTTATGGCGCCCGCCGTCCCGCCACCGGACCGGTCGCCATCGTCAGCCAGTCGGGCGGGCTGGGCCAGGCCCTGGCGCAGGTGGCGGAACGCGGCGGCTCCTACAGCCATTTCATGGCGGCGGGGAACAGTTGCGACGTCGATGTCTGTGACTATGTCTCCTATCTGGCGGACGATCCCGGCTGCACTGTCATCACCTGCATCGCCGAGGGGCTGAAGGACGGGGAGCGGCTGCTGCAGGCGGGCGAGCGTGCGCTGGCGGCCGGCAAGCCCGTCGTCATGTACAAGATCGCCACCGGCACGGCCGCCGCCAAGGCCGCCCTGTCACACACCGGTACGCTGGCCGGTGCGAATGCCGCCTATGAGGCCGCCTGGCGCCGCCTGGGTATCATCCAGGTCGACAATATCGAGGATGTGTATGAGACCGCCGCCTTCCTGGCCAAGGCCGGGCGGCCCAGGGCGACGGGCGTGGCGGCGGTGGCGGCCTCGGGCGGGGCCTGCGTCATCACCCTGGACAAGGCGGAGGCGGCCGGCGTGCCAATGCCGAAGCCGGCCCCCGCGACACTGGCCGTGCTGGACGCCAATGTCCCCGATTTCGGCAACCCGTCCAATCCCTGCGATATCACGGCCCAGGTGGCGACCAATCCCGGCTCCTATGGTGCCTGTCTGGAGGCGATGCTGGCCGATCCCGGCTATGCCGCCGTGCTGGTCATGGCGCCCAGCATCAGTGACCCTGGCACGCCCAGCAACGTGGCCCTGTTCTCCGGTCTGGCGGCGAAGGCCGGCAAGCCGCTCTGCCTGTCCTGGATGTCGGAATGGAAGCACGGGCCGGGGGCGGCAGCGGCGGAGGCCGATCCGCATGTGGCGCTGTTCCGTTCTACCGCCGGTGCCTATCGCACGCTTGCCGCCTGGCTGGAACGGGAACGTCGCATCACCGGCCCGGCACCGCGCCCGCGGGGCGGCAGTCCCAATCCGGCCGCTGCCCACGCGCGGGCCCTGCTGGCGGCGGCCGGGGAACGGCTGACAGAGCGGGAGGCCAAGGCGGTTCTTGCCGCCTACGGCATTCCCGTGGCGACGGACCATGTCGTGCAGGATGCGGATGCGGCCGTTACGGCGGCGGATCGGCTGGGCTATCCGGTCGTGCTGAAGCTGGAAACACCGGACATCGCGCACAAGACGGAGGCGGGTGTTGTCCGCCTGGATCTGCATGACGCGACGGCCGTGCGCGGGGCGTTCGCCGCCATCATGGATGCCGCCGGCCGGGTGGAACCCGCCCCGCGCATCGCCGGCGTCCTTGTGCAGCCGATGATCGCGGCGGGGCTTGAGATCGTGGTGGGCAGCCAGTTGGACCCGACCTTCGGTCCCATGGTGGTGGTGGGGCTGGGCGGTGTGATGGTGGAGCTGCTGCACGACAGTGCCGCCGAACTGGCCCCCGTCAATCAGCAGCAGGCACGCGACATGCTGGACCGGCTGAAAGGGGCGGCGCTGCTGCGCGGCTTCCGGGGACAGGCGGGGGCCGATATCGACCGGCTGGCGGGTATCATTGTCGCCCTATCGGAACTGGCCGCCGACCTGTCGGACCTGATCGCGGAAATCGACGTCAACCCCATCATCTGCGGCCCTGGCCGCGCCATCGCCGTGGACGCGCTGATCGTGCGGCGGTCGTGACAAAAGACACAGGAGGAAAAATCATGGCTAAATGGCTGAAGACCCAGGAATTCCTGACTTTCGAGGTCCGTGACCGCATTGCCTATGTGACGCTGAACCGGCCCGGCAAGCGCAACGCCCTGTCGCCGGACCTGATCAAGGAAATCCACGACGCCATGCTGGAGGCCGATGACCGCACCGATGTGCATGTCATCGTGCTGGCCGGGGCGGGGGATGATTTCTGCGCCGGGTATGATCTGGGCTATGGCTATAATCCCGACAATCAGCAGGATGCCACGGCCACCTATCGCAGCCGCATGGGCAGCTTTGATGATGATGTCTGGACCATGACCCGCAAGATGGGCCAGATGCATATCATTCCCGACATCCACAAGCCGGTCATCGCCAAGATCCAGGGCCGCGCCCTGGCCGGTGGGGCGGAACTGGCGCTGGCCTGCGACCTGATCATTGCCGCCGACGATGCCCGCATCGGCCATCCCGGCACGCGCGGCCTGGGGTCGCCGCCCGTCAACTACTGGTTCTACCATGTCGGTCCGCAATGGGCGAAACGCCTGCTGCTGACGGGTGACAGCATCGCCGGCATCGATGCCGCCCATATCGGCATGGTGCTCGACAGCGTACCGGCGTCGGAACTGGATGCGGAAGTGGACGCGCTGGCCCGGCGCATCGCCCTGATCGATCCGGAGATCGCGGCGGCGCAGAAGCGCATCGTCAACACCGCCATGGACCTGTCCGGTGCCCGTGTCCTGCGCCAGTTCGCCATCGAGGCCGATGCCAAGGCGCATCTGTCGCAGGGGCCGGGCCGCAGGACCTGGCGCGAGAATGTGAAGGCCCATGGCGTGCGCCAGGCCATCCGCATGCGCGACGCCACCTATGGCAGTGACCCGGTGCGCATCCGGTCGAAGGAGCCGCGTTAAGCGACCAGCGCCCGCGCCACGTCCCGGACGGCGGCGCGGGCCAATTCCGCATGCGCCGTCATCTGCAGGAAGCCGTGTGTGGCACCATGCCAGGTGACGGTTTCCACATTCACGCCCGCCGCCTGCATCCGCGCCACCATCATCCGGTTTTCATCTGCCAGCACGTCGCATTCGGCGATGCCGATGAAGCAGGGGGGCAACCCGCGCAGGTCGGCATCCAGGGGTGCCGCCAGCACCGGCGGCGCATCGGCCAGGGCACCCAGATACTGCCGCCAGTACCATTGCATGCGCGCGGTGGACAGGCCGTAGCTGCCATCACCGAAACGGTGTTGCGAGCCCGTGTCCAGCCCTGGGGCATAGCATCCATAGGCCAGCGCCGCGATGGGGGGCATGTCGTCGCGGCCCGCATCGCGCAGCGACAGCATCAGCGCCAGCGCCAGATTGGCGCCGGCACTGTCCCCGGCCAGGGCCGGCACGCCCATGCCTAGCCCCAGGGCCCAATCCCAGATCGCAGTTGTGTCGTCCATCGCGGCCGGAAACGGATGTTCGGGTGCCAGCCGGTAATCGAAACCGATCACCACCCGCCCGCTTTCCAGCGCCAGCCGGCGCATGACCGGGTCATGGGTATCGATGTCGCAGGCGAACCAGCCGCCGCCATGCACGAACAGGATGGCGCCGGGTGCCGGCCCCGGTGCGGGATGGTAGAGCCGCACGCGGATCGGGCCGCCGGGACCGGGCACGGTTCGCGTCTCCACCCGGTCCAGCCCGGCGCCGGGATCGGTGAAGACCATGGCCAGCCGGTTCATGCCCGCCCTTGCTTCTGCCGGAGCCATGCGGGTGATGTCGAAGCCGGGCGGGGCCTGTGCTGCCTGCAACTGCCGGGCGGCCTGGATTTCCGGATCGACGCTCATTGCTGCCTCGGCTGGGGCTCCTGCTGGTTCAGTATCCTCCGCTCCCCCGCCCTTGGCCCGCGAAATATTCTCCGGCCCGATACGCAAATCTCCATTCCGGCCGCGGCGCTGCCGGGGCCTTATGAGATCCGTACCGTAACGGAGCAACCCGTATGGCCATCCTGTCCGGCCTGAGCATCGTCGAATGCGCCGCCTTCATCGCCGGTCCCTTCGCCACGGGCGCCCTGGCCCGGCTGGGGGCCGACATCATCCGCATCGACCCGATCGAAGGCGGTATCGATCAGCACCGCTGGCCCGTCACGGCCGCGGGCCGCAGCCTTTACTGGGCCGGCCTGAACAAGGGCAAGAAATCCGTGCGCATCGATATCCGCCGGCCCGAAGGGCGGGAACTGGCCCAGGCCCTGATCACGGCCCCGGGGGAGGGGCGGGGCCTGTTCATCACCAACTTTCCCGCCGTCGGCTGGCTGGATTATGATGCGCTGTGCCGCCGGCGGGCCGATCTGGTCATGGTGAACATCCTGGGCAACCGCGACGGGTCGACGGCCCTGGACTATACCGTCAATTGCGCGGTCGGCTTTCCGCTGGCCACAGGGCCCTTGGGGGACGACAGGCCCGTCAACCATGTGCTGCCGGCCTGGGATTTCATCTGCGGTCAGACGGCCGCCACGGCCCTTCTGGCGGCCGAGCGGTTCAGGCGCCTGCATGGCAGGGGACAGCGGCTGCGCATCGCGCTGTCCGATGTGGCCCTGGCCGTCGTCGCCGACATGGGGCTGCTGGCAGAGGTGGAGATCAACGGCGCGGAACGGGAACGCCATGGAAACCATATCTATGGCGCCTTCGGCTGCGATTTTGCCACGTCGGACGGGCGGCGCCTGATGGTCGCCGCCGTCAGCACCGGACAATGGCAGGCGCTGGTCCGCGCCACGGGACAGGAGGGGCCGCTGTCGGCCCTGGCGTCGGCGCGGGGGCTGGACCTGTCGCGCGAAGGCGACCGCCACGGGGCCCGCGACGCCATCGCCGCCCTGCTGGCCCCCTGGTTCGCGGCCCGCACGCTGTCCGACGCCGGCCGGGCGCTGGATGCCGCGCGTGCCTGCTGGGGACCCTATCAGCGTTTCGAACAGTTGCTGGCCGAGGATCCGCGCTGTTCCCCGGCCAATCCGCTTTTCGCCCGGGTTGATCATCCCGGCATCGGAACCATGCTGACCGCCGGCAGCCCCATCGATTGTTCCGCCTGCCCGCCCGTGCCGCCCGCGGCCGGACCCGTGCCCGGACAGGATACCGATGCGGTGCTGGCCGACCTGCTGGGCCTGGGGACGGCGCAACTGGCTGGCCTGCATGATCGCGGCATCATTGCCGGTCCCGCCGCATGAAAGCTGGTCATGTACCCGAAAATAAAATCCGGCATGATGCGTTCTATCCGGCTTTTGTTTTGATGGACGGGATGAATTCCATATTCTAGCTTTTAGGACAAGGCGGTGGCCCCGATGAAGGCGGCTGTCGGCATGGGAGGAATGGAATGTCGAAGACAAGCCTGCGCCATGGGGTATTCCTGGCGCCGCTGCATCCGGTGGACGAGGATGCGCACGCCCTGATGCATCGCGATCTGGAACTGATGGAATGGCTGGACAGGCTGGGCTATCACGAGGCCTGGATCGGCGAGCATCATTCCGGCGGGTTCGAGACCATCGCCTCGCCCGAACTGTTCATCGCCGCCGCGGTCGAGCGCACCCGCCATATCCGGTTCGGGACGGGTGTGATCTCGCTGCCCTATCACAACCCGCTGATGGTGGCGAACCGCATCATCCAGTTGGACCATCAGTCCCGCGGGCGGGTGATGTTCGGTTTCGGTCCCGGCCTTCTGGTATCGGATGCCCGCATGCTGGGCATCGACCCCAAGACCCAGCGCGACCGCATGGCCCAGGCGCTGGATGTCGTCCTGCGCCTGCTGGACGGGCAGACGGTGACGGAGACGACCGACTGGTACGTGCTGCGGGAGGCTCGCGCCCATCTGCTGCCCTATACCCACCCGCGGCCGGAAATCGCCGTGGCCAGCGCGGCGACGCCGTCGGGCGGACGGCTGGCCGGCAGGTACGATCTGGCCATGCTGTGCGTGGCGGCCACCGACGCGACGGGCGGTTTCAACGTGCTGGACGTCAACTGGAAGCACGCCTGCGACGTGGCGGCCGAGCATGGCCGCAGCATGGATCGCGCGCGGCTGCGCCTGATGGGCCCCATGCACATTGCCGAAACCCGGGAAAAGGCGCGTGAGAATGTGCGCCACGGCCTGGAAAAATACCTGGACTATGCCCGCACCGTGACGCCGGGCCGCTTCGGCAACCTGGTCGGCCGTGACCCGGTCGACGTACTGCTGGAAGCCGGCCATATCGTCATCGGCACCCCCGATGATGCCGTGGACGTGCTGAAGAAGCTGCAGGCCAAGCAGGGGGATTTCGGTGTCTTCCTGCATCAGGCCCATGATTGGGCAGACTGGAACGAAACCAAGCGGTCCTATGAACTCTACAGCCGCTTCGTCGTGCCGCATTTCACCGGTTCCAACCGCGCGCGCGTGGAATCCTTCGACAATTGGAAGGCCCATTCGCTGGATTACAGCAGCCAGTCCCACGCGGCGGCCAAGGCGACGTTCGAGAAATATGGCGCCGGCGGGGCGCTGGAAAGTGCCGCCAAGACGGGGATGATCGGGGCCAGGGACTGAAATCGCGCTCCATCCGGTTCGCCGCCGGGTCACCTGTGCAGGCGGGCGGTTCCCGTCTCCCGGTCGATCGCCCGCGCGTTCCGGCACGGGCCCGACTGCTGATGCTCAGCCCGCCACGATCTCCCGCAGGATCGTGGCGGCCAGGTTCTTGGCCTGTAGGCGAATATCCGGCACGGCCGTGATTTCCCACGACGTTCCCTTCATGATGGGGCCGACGGCGTACAGGCCGGGAACGGTCGCGCCACCGGCAGTGCGCAACCGGCCCACTTCGTCGGTGTCCAGGCCGAGGCGCAACGGGTCCGGCACCACCAAACCCTGTTCCAGCAGGTTGCGCAACAGGGGGTCCCGCGTGCGGGCGATATCGCCACCCGGACCCACACAATTGATGGCATGGGCATAATCCGCCGTCTCACCGGTGGTTTGCCCGCGCCGTCTGAACCGCAGACGCAAGGTCGATGCGTCGGCATCCAGTGAGAGTATGCGCCCCGCCACGACGGTCAGGCGGCCTTCATCCATCATTTCCCGGATACGACAGGCGATGGTCGGTGCCAGCCGATGCCGGTGGACATCCCACCAGGGGCGCAGATGCCGGATGAACCGCAACCGCGCCTTTATGGGCAGGTTCTGCCAATAGCCGGCCGTGGCACCCCGCAGACTGTCGATCACCTCGTGCCAGCCGCCGCCACGGGCCTGTGCCGCCCCGACGGCCGCCCGCACGGATCGGAGCGAGCCGGCCAGGGACGGGGTGAGTGTGGGGATGACCGGTGGTGCCGGATGACCGGGGTCGGCATGCCGGCGCGGCAACAACCCCCGGCGCGACAAGGCCATGATCGGTCCCCGATGGCCGCGATCCGTCAGGGATATCGCCACGTCCACCATGGTCAGGCTGGTTCCCAGCAGCAGGACCGGTTCATCGGGCTTTACATGGTCCAGGGTGCCCGTCGCCCAGGGATCGGTATGGAAACGGGGGGATTGCAGAAGCGTCTGGGCCACGCCTGGTGGCGGGTCCGGCGGAAAATTACCGACGGCGAGGACGGCCGCGTCGATCCTGTAGGACCGGCCGACACCGGTCACCAGCGAGAGGCCCGCGCCATCTTCCGTCCGAGCCAGGGAAACGGCATCGTCAGCGACCAGGACCAGCCGGCCCAGGGCGCCATGCCCCTTCGCGGCCTGTCCCAGCAATTCCTGAAGATAGCGGCCATAATCCGCGCGGGAGACAAATCCGTTGCCGTCGCCAGGGTACATCGCCACCTGGTTTTCCCGGACCCAGTCGATGAAATGGCCCGGCTGGTCCGGAAACGCGCTCATGTTGCCGGCACGTACATTCAGCAGATGCGCGCCATGCCGCGTGCTGTAGGCTACCCCCTTGCCAAACCCGCGCGCCTTTTCGACCAGCAGGATACGCGCGGCACCATCACTGCCGGCCAGCAGGTGGAGTGCGGTCAGCGCCCCGCTGAGCCCGGCGCCGATGATGGCGATCGTTGGCCTTTTCCGGGCCGCCGCGACCATCAGCGACACCCGTGGCACGCCGGCCGGACGGGCCCGCCGCAATGCGCATCGCGGTGCCGGACAATATGGTCCCGGTCGGCGGAGGGCAGAGGAAAACCATCATACGGGGCCATCATGCTCTCCTTTCGTGCCGATCATGGTTAAGCTCATATAATATTCCTATAACGTCAATAGGGAATATTGCTCCACAGAGGATGGCAGCAAAGGCCGCAGCGGCCGGTGGGTTGACCCGGTGAACCGTTGTGGTCAAAAGAGGCGCACGGAGATGGGGGCGCCCGGAAGCAGGATGTTCGGCATGCGGCGATAGGCCGGCATGCTGCTGTTCTGTACCCTTTTGCTGTGCGGGATGATCCCCGGCAGCTATATGCCGAATTTCGGTGCGGTCGAGGGACAGGGTTCCCTGGACATCTGCTCGGGCATCGGGAAACGGCTGCTGCCGGTCGATGGCGATGCCGCCACACCGGTGGATATACCCATAGGATGGGCTGTACGCCTTTGCCATGCTGGGCGGGCTGGCCCTTTTCCTGGCGTGCCACTCGCAGGTCGGCGCCGCGTCCGGCCCAGGCGCGCGCCAGAGAGGCCAGATAGGGATGTGCCAATATCCGTCTTGACAGTATTATTTTACGTCAAGGCTTTGCACGATTTGACTCTGGAACGCCATTGGAAGGGCAGGTGCGGCTGTCCCAACACACTCCCTTTGTTCGGGTTGCGGCTGGTGCGGGTGCGTGACGGTGCCGGCCATTGCCGAGGCGCTGGGGCAATGCCGGGATCGCGCCGGCTTTGCCATCGCCCTGCCGGTCCAGTCCTGTTGACATCGGATATTCGAGCCCAAAGGCGGGCGCGAAGCGTGATGAAACCGCATCATCGGGCGGCTTGCCCGGCCGTTCCCACCCTCCGCGGCTGTTGCTTGACCTTGGGGGTGGGGGGCAGCCATTCGCGTCAGCGACGGCGCGGCGGTGCCGGACGGCGGGCAACGCCCGCAGTGGACGGCCGTTCGTCCTTGTGGCGATAGGTGATCCGGCCCTTGGTCAGGTCATAGGGCGTCATTTCCACGGTCACCCGGTCACCGGCCAGTGACCGGATGCGGCTCTTACGCATGCGGCCGGCCGTGTAGGCGATGATCTCGTGTCCGTTTTCCAGCTTCACGCGGAAACGGCCATCGGGCAGGGCTTCTTCGACGATACCGTCGAACTCGATAAATTCTTCCTTGGCCACGCGCGGGCTCCCCCTGAATGTGAAAAGGGCGGCGGCATGGACCCCCATGCCGCCGCCCCAAACCTGAAACCGAACCGGATCAGGCCACGCGCAGGTTTTCAGCCGCCGTCTTGCCCTTGCGCGGATCGCGGACCGCGTCGAAGGAGACCTTCTGGCCTTCGTTCAGGGTGCTGAGGCCAGCACGCTCAACGGCGGAGATGTGAACGAAAACGTCGGCGGAGCCATCCTCGGGCTGGATGAAGCCAAAGCCCTTGGTGCTGTTGAACCACTTGACGGTACCGGTGGTGGACATGAATGCCTCCTGGGATCTTTCCCGTTCGGAGCTGCCCGGCGCGGGAGTGCGGACGGGCGCCAAAGTCACGACAGGGAAGGACCAGCGGTAGCCGGAAGATAGCCCAGTAGCAAAGTCGACCCGCCAAAGGTGGTCCATGGCACGCCGAATGGCAAGCATCTGGTTGTGACATATCAGGCATGGCTGGAATGTGCTGACGTTTTTTGCTTTTCGCCAAGCTTGTGATGACAGGGGATGGACCTGAAGGAAGGAGCGCGGCGGAAGGCTCTGTGACGGACCATCGGGTCGGGTTCCACCCACAGAACGGGCTCGGCCGGGAACATTTCTGCTCCCCCGCTGTTCTTCCTGATTGCGATCCCCCCTGCCATCCCCCCAATGCCCGGAGGCCCCGACCCTTGTCCAAGCGCCGACGAAAGCAATGTGCCGCCGTGCCATTCCGGATCGCGGCGAAGGGTACCCAGGTCATGCTCGTCACGTCGCGTGAGACGCGGCGCTGGATTCTGCCGAAAGGCTGGATCAAGAAGAAGCTGACCCCGGACGCCATGGCCGCCAGGGAAGCGTTCGAGGAGGCCGGCGTTCTTGGCCGGATCGCTTCCTGCCCCATCGGTGATTATCATTATCTGAAGCGCATGCCTGATGGTGCTGCCATCGAATGCGATGTGGCTGTCTATCTGCTGGAAGTGACGCGCGTGCTGGATACCTGGCCGGAGATGGACCAGCGGGAGCGGCGCTGGATGCGCATCGATGATGCGGCTGCGCTGATCAGCGACGGCGAACTGGTGCCGCTGCTGCGCCGGCTGGCACAGGTGCCCTATCCGGCTGCCCTGTAAAACAAGGGAGCCTGTAAAACAAGGGAGGTCGTATCCGGCCGGCTCCCGGCGCTGCGGCGGGATGATTTTCGATCACCGGGGTCAAACCTATCCCATCGCCGCCTTTCCATCGTCGGTGACGGCGATGGCGACGCCGGTCAGTGTGCCGGCCGGGGCCTCGGTCACGATCAGGGACAGCACCTCCACCCCGGCGGCACGCAGGATGACGGCGCCCGCCATTGGCGTGACATCAAGGGTCAGGGGTGTGTTCCAGTCCCGGCCCGCCTTTTTTATCGCTTCCCGGCCCATCCAGACCCGCGTTGCTGCAACCTCCAGCGCTTCGTCCCTTTCATGGGCGATTTGCCGGGCCAGGTCGAAGCCCTGATGTCCCAGCAGGTCGCGCCACATGGCGGGTTCCCGGACGGATACCGTCTGAACATCGCATCCGACGGGGACCCGGCCGGACACCGCCATCCGCCATGGTCCGTCATGGGCGATCGAAAGGTGCCTGTCGGGCTGCAAGGGCTCCGGCCGCCCGTCAGGCCGGCGCCCGATGGCGCCCGCCGTTACAGCATCTGGTGCCCCGGCGCCGGCCGTGATCCGGGCCGACAGGAAGGCATCGGGCCGGCGCTCGGCCGCCAGACGCTCCAGCAGCGCCACGGCGAGCGGCAGGGCAGCCAGGTCGGACGTTTCCACCGCACTGATCGCCTTGTAGGAAAGGCGGGACCATCGCTCGACCGGCTGGCCATGGGCATCGGTGATCACCAGATCGAAGACGCAGACATCGCCGATCGTCTGGATTTCCTGTGCCCACAGGCTCCAGGGGCCGCTGCCCGGTTTGAGAACACCGATATCGATGCGTTCCACCATCACGGGGATCATGATCCTGTGGGGGATGCAGGCCTGTACGGCATGCAGTGCGGCGTCACGGACGCCCGGGTCCCCGATCAGGCCGCCCGGCGGCACCCGGTCCGAAAACCACGATCCCACGGGAATATCGGCCAGAAGACACCGGCAGTGACGCGCGTTGACGGCGTGATAGGCGGCGATACGGCGAAACCGCCCCGTCTGGAACAGCAGATGATCATACATCGCCGCCTCGGTCCGGCCCGGCAGGATAGCGGCAGCGACGGGAGGAGGGGGAGCTTCGTCATCGGCCGGCCGGGCGTCCAGCCGGCACCGCGCCTCCACATGGTTGATCTGGTAGCGGGTGGTCGAGCAGCGGACGGCAAGGGTGACGGTGCCGGCCCCGTCGGCCAGCCCGACCAGCCGAAGGGTCAGGGGATTGTCGGCCGCCGGCACGATGATGGCCTTGTTGAAGCGCACGGCCTCGAAAACCAGCCGGGCGTCGGCGCGATCCATCAGGGTGGTGGCCGTCTCGGCCAGGGCCTCCAGGATCATGACGGCCGGCAGGACGCGCTCTCCCGATATACGGTGATCTTCCAGATAGGGGTCGGTATCGATGGTCAGGTCGCTGTCCGCAACGATCTCCACCTTGGGGTAGAAGACCCGGACCCTTTCCAGGAACCGTCGCTGCCGCCCCGATGCCGGCGTCGGTGTCCGGCCATATCGGCCGGCGATGACGAGACGGACCGGCAGGTCCGCCATCTCCACCGACTGCATGAACGCCTTGATGCCGGCATCGATGGTGATCGGCGTGATACCCTGGCTGGTCAGCGCCTCCACCCGGCCGAGACGCTGGCCCATGCCCGTTCCCGACCAGAGCGACCATTCCAGTGCCCGGCAACGGCAGCCCGGCAGCGCGCGCTGCTGATCTTCGGTCATGCGGCTCAGCCATTCATTGGCGAAGGCGTAATCCGCCTCGCCATGCAGGCCGATCCGGCCGATGATCGAACTGAAGGTGACCAGCAGCTTCAGTGCGTGCCGGTCGACCTGCGCGAGGAGATGTCGCAGGCCGGCGATCTTGGGTGCCAGTGTCGCGGCCATATGCTCGTCGCTCAATCCTTCCACCGAACGGGGCGCGTTCTGTCCGGCGCCATGGATGATGCCGGTTACCGGCGCCCCGAGTTCCCCCGTGCCCCCGGCGATGGCGGCGGCGACGGCAGCCGGATCGGTGACATCGGCCACCTGATAGGAGACGCGGATTCCGGCGCCGCGGATGCGGGCCAGGTTGGCGGCGAGCTCGGCCGACCCATCCACCGTCGACCGGCCAAGCAGCAGCAGCCCGCAGCCGGTGTCACGCGCCAGTTGGTATCCGCATTCCGCGCTGATGCCCTTGCCGCCGCCGGAGACCAGAAGCACGTCGGCCGGCCCCAGGGGCGGCGACCGGCCGGCCGTTTCTGGCTGGATGATTTCCAGCGCCTCCATTTCCCGATGGCCGGCCCGGTCGATGAAGATTTCGCGGAAACCGTCTCCCATCTCCATGACGTCGCGGATGATCAGTTCGGCCAGCCGGCCCGCCCCCGCATCCGCCGCCGTGATGACCAGGGTGGGGATATGGGGGTTCTCCGCATGGAACG
Organism: Niveispirillum fermenti; assembly: GCF_048066175.1. Classification (GTDB taxonomy): domain Bacteria; phylum Pseudomonadota; class Alphaproteobacteria; order Azospirillales; family Azospirillaceae; genus Niveispirillum; species Niveispirillum fermenti. The sequence goes on from NZ_JBLTXA010000002.1 coordinate 25,511, forward strand.
AACGGGCGAATCCGCCGCCGGACGGACCATCCTGGACGACGACCAGCATGGCGGGGTGCTTCGCGTTGCGCGTTTGCCGGGCACAGCGATGGGCCGCCGTCAAGAGAAGCGGGCCGGCCGTCTCCTCCTCTGCGCCCGCCAGCCAGACGACAACCCCGTTTCCGCCCGCCGTTTCCGAGAGCCGGCCGGTCAGGTCGGCCAGCCCGCTGGGAACGGTCCCGACAAGGCTCCAGGTGCCGGGCGGGCGGGCGGGAGCGCCGGCCGGGTCCGGTGCCGGATGCCGGACAGGCTTGAAGAAACGGACCCAGTCATCCAGCCCGGCCGGGACGGTGTCCCCGTCCTCTGCGCCGGGGTTCCCGTCCCGGGCCGACAGCGTTTCGACGAACGCGACGATCTCATCCAGGCTGGAATTGACGAAGCGGGTCGGATCGGCGGTGGCCGGAAGGCCGAGGGAGGCCGTGAAATGTGCGAGGATTTCCCCCACCTTGATGGAATTGAGATGCAGATCCGACAGAAGCCGGCTCGTGCCCTGAATCGTCCAGACCGGCAGCCCGGCCGAGGTGGAAACGATCTGCCGCAACCGATCCAAGGTCCCTCCCGATGATGGGCCATCCAAGGCGGGTGCGGGGGCTGCCGTACCATCCGGGGCATCATCGTCCGGCCCGGATGGCGCCATGTCCTGGGTCAAGACCTCCTCGCAGGGGTTCTTCAGCAGGTCGGGGACCCAGTACCAGTTGATCCGGCGGTGGAACCGGTCGGCGGCCAGCTTCCCCACCTCCCTGGCCCGATCAAGGACAAAGGCCGCGCCGACCGCACCCAGGAAGGGCGCGATCGATTCACCGCCCACATCCAGGGACAATACCGGAATATCCGTGGTCGCCCGGCCCAGGGCGGCGAAGACATCGCCCGGCCCCACCTCGATCAGCAAATCGACGCGGTCCGCCACCTGCTGCACGGCGGCGGCGAACGCCACGGGCTGAACGATCTGCGCCTGGAGATGCGCGGCGATGTCCGTGTCGGCCGGCAGCAGGCCGGCGGTGACCGTGGAGATGACGGGGCGCAGCAGGGGAATTTGCGGCAGTGCGGCCAGCTCCGGCCGCAGCCGTTCCGCCACCCCCGCCATCGCCGGCGTATGAAAGGCCTGGCGCAGGCGCAGACGCTTTGCCGGCACGCCGGCATGCGCCAGCCGGTCGGCCAGCGCCTCCACCGCCGGTCCTTTGCCGGCAATCACGGTTTGCGCGGGGGTGTTGATGTTGGAGATATGCAGTCCGGGTTCGCCCGCCAGCAGGGCCGCCACCCTGTCGTGACCGGCGGCGATGGCCAGCATCGCCCCGTCGGCGCCGGGATCGGTCGCCATCAGACGCCCACGGGTCCGGGCGAGCCGCAGCAGCGCATCCGCGTCCATCCCGTCCGCCCAATGCAGGGCGACCAGCTCGCCAAGGCTGTGCCCGACGGCGACATCCCCGTCGATCCCCAGCCAGCGCAGCAGACGCAGGCCGGCCAGGGAAGCGGTGACGATCGCCGGCTGGGCGAAGTCCGTGTCGGTTCCGGCCGGCAGGGCCGCCAGGTCCGACCGGGCATAGGTCTGGCGTACAGCCTCGAACCGATGCCATTGCGCGTCATAGCCGCGCCGGGCCGGCGCCGCCTGCCCGGAGAAGATCAGGCCGATCCGGCCCGTGACATTCTGGCCGGCGGCGAAAATGCCCTCGCGCGGGTCGATGACCCTGCCGTCATCGTCCCACTGTGTCAGCTTGTCATGAAGCAGGCGCAACTTGCGCGCCATTTCGGCCGGTGTGCCGGCGACAATCGCGGCTTTCCAGGGGGCCCAGGACGTGCGCGTGGCGCGCCGGATGGTTTCAATGCCAAGATCGGTCAGTTCGGCACGGGAGAGGTTGCCGGCCATCTCGGCCAGGTGATTGACGGTCCAGGCGAGATCGCGCAGCCGGAAGGCCGCGAACAGGAACAGTTCTGCATCCTGGGCGCCGTTGAACCGTTCCAGGTCGGTTTCGCCCAGCGGCGGCGTGCCCGTTGCCGCCGCCGGCATGTCCGATGACGGCAGTGCCTCCTCCAGGGTGATGTGGGTGTTGATCCCCCCGAACCCCATGGCGCTGACGCTTGCCCGCCGGGGCGTGGCGGTCCCGTACCACGGGACCGGATGCCGGATCACCCGCAGGCCTGCCGCCGCGCCATCGAGCAATGGATGCGGCCGCTGGCAGGCAGTCAGAGGCGGTAGGACCCGTTCGGAAAGGCATGCCACCGCGCGCAGCAATCCCGCCAGGCCGGCGGCGGCCTTGGTATGGCCGATATTCGCCTTGACCGAGCTGATCACCGCCGGAACCGGGGTGGCACCGGATCGAAGGCGGGTGTCAATGATCGCCTGAAGCTCGGCTGCGTCGCCCACCTTCGTGCCTGTGCCATGACCCTCGAAATAGCCGACCGACGCCGCATCATATCCGGCGCGGGTATAACAGCGCTCCAGCGCCAGGGCCTGGCCCGCGGATTCCGGGCGGGTGAGGCCACCCTTGCCGTCGGAGGAAACGCCCCAGCCCCGGATCACGGCATGAACCCGATCGCACAGGCCCATGGCGTCATCCAGGCGCATGAGCGCCACGAAGCCGCAGCCCTCCCCCGGCCAGAAACCTTCCGACCTTTCCTCATAGACCCGCATTTCCGTCCGGGCCAGGGCGGCCGTCCGGGAGAAGCCGATCAATTCGAACGGATCGATGCTGAGATCGACGCCGCCGGCCAGGACCATGTCGGCATCCCCGGCCGCCAGGGCGGAACAGGCATCCGCCACGGCCAGCAGGGACGAGGCGCAGGCCCCATCGACCGTATAGCCGCCGCCATGGAAATCGAAATAGTTGCATATGCGGCCGGCGATGGTGTTGGCCAGGCCGCCGGCCAGGGAATCCTCGTTGGGGACGGGGAAGGATTGCTTGTAATCGGCCTCTATCTCCCGCAGAAGCTGGCGGCGCGCCGCCTCGTCCCCGTCCGGGACCAGCCGGTCCAGATGACGGGCCAGCACGCCCCGCACATAGGGCCAGCGCAACCGCATCAGTCCGGCGCGGGAGAATTCACCCGTCAGGGTGTTGCCGACGATGACGCGGACACGATCCCCGGAAAGTCCGGGTGCCCCCTCGCGGAAGGAGATGCCGGTCAGCGTTTCCTGCGCGACGGTCAGCGCCAGCCAATGGGTGAGGTCCGTGACCTCATAACTTGACCGGGGAACCTTGAAACGGTCCCGGTCGAACCGGAACCCCCGCAGCAGCGATGCCTGACGGGTATAGGCCTTGTCCCGTGACCGGCCCGTTTCGTCGAAATACCAGGATGAAAGCCGCGTTCCCGGAATGGCGCGGAAGGACCGTCGCTGTGCCAGGGAATTTTCAAGGAACTGTGCAACATTGTTCGCATCCGGATAGCGGCATGCCATCCCGACCACCGCGATTGAGCAGCTCATGTTCCCGGCCGTTCTCGCTTCAACGGAAATGCTGTGGCAGATGGCGGGATGGCCGCGCCCCGAAGAGGCGGCCATCCCGCCGGTCAGCCGGTGATCAGGATGAAATCATGTTCACGCTGACCGGGTTCGACGGTGCGTTGCCCACCGGGCTGCTGGTGGAGACCATGATCGGCGAAAGCGCCTTGGCCGGAGCGGAAACCCAGGAGTAGGACTGGTTCTGGGCATTGAACGCCATCTGACGCGACATCAGCGTTCCCTGATAGAAGAACGCCTTCTGCCCGGCCGGGCAGTTGCAGGTGATGGAGGTGGTTGTCGTCGTCGTCCATTGCTCGGTGATGGACAGGGCGAAGGAAAAGGTCGTCTTCTCCGTGACGATCTCGGCATTCACACCGACTTCCTCGGAGATGCTGAAGGTCTCATTGGCGCTGAAGGTGAAGCCCGTGGAGACCGACAGGGAATAAGAGCTGTCCGCCTTCGAGTTGGAATTGTCCATCGTGGTCAGAAGCGACAGGTTCGGGGCGAACAGAATGACCGAGATGGCCTGGTTGTTCGCCGCGATCCCCTGGATGCCGGAGTTGAACGTATCGACATTCAACGGCGGCATGGTTTCGAAGATCGTCAGCGTTGTGGAGGGCGGGCCGAAAGGCATCTTGAAACTCCTGTTAACGATGGTGGTGAATGCCAAAGCTGCAACGGGCCGGATCAGTTCGGCGGGCAGGTCATGGGCGTCAGCCCGAACTGGGTGCAGACGGCGTTGTAGTCGCGGCAGAGGATGGAGCCGTCCTCATAGGTGACGCTCCAGGATTCCACCGTCAGCGTGGTCGGGTGCGTATCGCCGCCATCCTTCGATTTCCGCTTGTAATCGGAGATCGTCAGCGTCCAGCCGACATAGAGCACGCCGATCGCATCGGCATAGCCCGTCGACGTATTGTAGTTCTCCACCAGCATGATGGTGCGGCTGGCGGTGTTGTTGTAATCGGACAGCTGGGCATCGTTGAGCGGCTGGATGACATTCGTCAGGATGGCCTTCATCGTCGTCTGATCAAGGCCGTTGATCAGGGTGGCCGAGGCGGTCGTGCAGACATTGACGAACAGATCCTGGATCGCCTGGGCGTTCGGATAGTTGCCGCTGGTCGCCTGCGGCGCCTGATAGACGCCCGTGAACTGGTTCTGGGGGACGCCGCTGAGCAGCCACTTGAAGTGGTCGGGATAGGCGATGACTTCCAGATAGTTATTGAAGCCTTCCGCCTGCGTGCCCGGCTCCCAGTTCGCGGTGGCAGCCTGGACCAGGGCGGAGTTGTTCGACCCCGCCAGGGCCTTCAACGCCATCCCGGACGACGCGGTCAGATCGGACGATTTGGCGAGGATGCCGAAGGACTGGACACTGCCATTGGGCAGTTGGGAATCCACATTCGCCACATAACCGGCGAGGTTCGCGTCGGTCAATTGCTGGCAGCTCAGGCCGACATTCTGAAGCTGTCCCTTGAGCACCTGCGGGGTGAACTGCGAGGGCGATGTCTGCGCCAAGCTGACCTTGACTCCTTTGGGCGGTCCAAACGGCATGATGCTCTCCTCAAGGCAATGGGGTGGAACAGTCCGGCTCCGAACGGGGCGTGGGAGCGACCCTGATTGGGTGGCATTAAAATTGATGAAATCACTTAATAAGGCAATAGGTCATATAACTTTAACTTATAAAAAGAATCGTATTTCAATGAATGAAACTTCATGGGATGATTTTGTTCGGACAAAATCCCAATAAGATATTTTAGGCTAATTTAAACAATTAAATTAGCGTCGACCCGAGGAAAGGCCGAACGGTGTCGGGGGGAATGGTGGGTGCCAGATGAACCGTTCCCGCGCCGGAGTGGCGGGGGGCGAAGGTTCGTTTGGCGGCGGGTCAGGCATCTATCCCTGCACGCTCCGACGTCCGGCCGAAGACAGGCATCAGGCTTGCGCTGACAAGGGTGGTGATGGCGGCGCAGAGGATCACACCGCCGACGGTGGCCCCATGGCGATGGCCGCTTGCAAAATCGAGGACAGCAGTGCCCCGGGACTTTCGGCATGGTCGGGTGGCGGCCCACGGCGGTGCCGGCATTGTTCACCCGGGCAAGACAATGGTCTTGGTCAATTTCGTGGCGCAGATGTTCAAGGCCGACGCCGATGCCCGGCTTATTGCCGGCATCCGGGCCTGTCTCACTCCAGTGCCGCCGCGACGGCCAGCACGATGGCGGCATCGCGGCCGATCACCTGGACAGACAGGGGCAGCCCTTCGGGTGAAAGACCGGCTGGCACGGCGATGGCCGGGCAGCCGATGAAATCGGCCAGTGCCGTGAAATCGGCTTGATTGGCCGGCACCGGGTCGGTGAAGGGAAAGGCCGTCTGGGGGGCCGTGGGCAGCAGCACGGCATCGACCCGATCCAGCCAGGCCAATCCGCCCAGCTTGATCTCGTCCAACCCCTGATAGGCGGCGGCCACTCTGGTGGCCGGCTGCTTCCCACCCCAGCGCAGCAGGCTCAGGAACCCGGCGGAGAAACCTTCCTCGCTTTCAGCCAGTTGGGCGGCGTGGGCATTCAGCCCCTCCACCTCCGACACGAGCAGACCCATGCGGCGGGCCTGGCCGGGCTGATAGGATTGCATGTCGGCGTCGCTGGAGACCATACCCAGGTCGAGCAAGGCGGCAGCGGCATTGTCCCGTGCTGCCCAGATAGGGGCCGGGGCCTCCACGCGGGCGCGCCAGTCCGGAACCGCGAGCGTCAGGCCCGCCAGCGAAGCGACCGGCTCCACCGGTCCCGCGCCGGCATGGGTGGCGACAAGGGCACAATCTGCAACGCTGTGCCCATGCACCCCCACATGGTCCAGCGTGGTGGAAAGCGGGATCACCCCCTCCAGGCTGATGGCGCGGCGGGCGGGCTTGTAGCCGGCCAGGCCGCAATAAGCGCTGGGGATGCGCACCGATCCCATCGTGTCGGACCCCAATGCCGCCGCAGCCAGTCCGGCCGCCACGGCTGCCGCCGACCCGCCGCTGGACCCGCCGGCGGTATAGCCGGCTTTCAACGGATTTTCGGTGCGGCCGAACCAGACATTGTCCGTCGTTGCCCCCAGCGCGCCCTCATGCATGTTGACCGTGCCCAGGATGATGGCCCCGGCCGCACGCAGGCGGGCCACGCAGTCGGCATCCGTTACCGCCACCCGGTCACGATAGGCACCGATACCGGCATGCCAGAAGGCCCCGCCGATGGCGATGTTGGCCTTCACGGCAATGGGAACACCATCCATGGCCGACAGGGGCCGCCCCGCCGCCCAGCGCGCCGCCGAGGCCGCCGCCGCCGCCAGCGCCGGTTCGGCCAGTACCTGGGTATAGGCGCGGACCCGCCCGTCCAGCGCCGCGATACGGTCCAGGTAGAGGCGGGTGACGGCGACCGGATCGGTTGTACCGTCACGGTAAAGGGCGGCCAGACCAGCGGCACCGGCGGAATGAAGCATGTGGGCGTCGGTCATGGCTCTGGCTTTCGCGGGGGGAGGCACTCTGGTGAAGGCGCCAGCCTGACGGCCATGTCTGCGGCGGGGAGACCGTCGGGCATGGCCGGGCGTCGTCCTACTTCTTGAACCGCTCGTCGATCAGGCGGATCGGCTTCTGCCGCACGTCGATCTGGGTCAGGCCGGCCGTGGCGCGATGATCCACCAGTTCCACACCCACCTCGATCCCGATCTTCTGCTTCAGCACGGCGCGGCAGCGCTCCGCCACGCTCTGGCGGTCGCCGGCACCGGCGTTGGTTTCGGCCACGACGATGAACTCGTCACGCCCGGCGGCGTCGCGCACGGCCTTGCAGATATATTCGCCGGCGACACCTTCCACGCCGTTCAGCATCGGGCCGATGGCCTGGGGGAAAATGTTGATGCCGCGGATCTTGACCATATTGTCCGACCGGCCAAGGAAGCCCTCGATCCGCTTGAACTCCACCCCGATGCCGGACTTGCCGGGGCGGACCTGGGTCACGTCATGGGTGTTGAAGCGGATGATGGGGTGGATATCGTCCTTGTAGATACAGGTGACGATCATGTCGCCGAGCCCGCCATCGGGGACCGGCGCGCCGGTATCGATATCGCAGACTTCCAGATACTGGGCGTCTTCCATCACATAAAGACCGTCGCGGTCCGGGCCTTCACCGGCGATGCAGCCGGTATCACCCACGCCATACCAGTCGAAACATTCCGCCCCGCCCCAGGCGGCAGACAGGCCCGCCTTGTCCTCCTTGCCCAGATGGCCGGAGATCATGCGGATGTTCAGGTCGCGGACGGGATCGATCCCGTTCTCCCGCGCCACCTCGGCCAGCTTCTTGATGTAGTCGGAGAAGCCGACGATGACCGTCGCGCCGAACTCCTTCATCAACTGCACCTGCTGGATGGAGCGGGTTTCCACGCCCGTGCCGGCCGACATGAAGATCGACGAGGTCCAGTGCAGCACGCTTTCGCGCACGTAATGGCCTCCATTGATCATGCCATGGCCATAGACGGAATGGACCACATCATCCGGGCGCAGCCCCTGGAACCGGTAGAGGCGGCCCAGCAGCAGGTTCTGGGCCTCGCGCCCCTTGGCGCCGAACAGCAGAACCTGCGGCTTGCCCGTGGTGCCGCTGGTGGTATGGAACACGACAGGCGGCCGCTCCCCGGCCGGGTAGCTGGAAAAGGCGGAGAAATCGCCAAAGGGCGGCGCCAGTTCCAGGCTGGCCATGATGTCCGACTTGTCGAAAGCCGGCAGGCGGGGCAGGTCGGCGATGGAGCGGATATCGCCCTTTTCGATCCCGGCCTTGCCCCACAGGCGCTGATAGAAGGGCGTGGCCCAGGCGCGGGCAACACAGCGCATGAACAGGCGGTTCTGATGCGCCGTCAGCTCATCCCGGCTGGTCTTCGTGGCGAAGCGCACGAAATCGTCACCGATCGGGTGGTCCTTCTGCAAGGCATCCCAATCCACGGCATTGAAATAGGTCTTGTGCCCGTCCATAGGGTCCCTGTCTCCCTGTTGTGCTCAGCCCGGCAGGCCGCCGGCACGGCGCAGCAACGCCGCCATGTCGTCCTGGCTGTCGAGCGTGTCAATGGCCTGGATCAGCGGGTCGGCCAGATGGCACATCCCGGCGAAATCCAGGCAGGCGCGGAATTTCCGCAGATGCTGTTCACGGGTCAGCGGCGTGACCGGGCTGCCCAACTGGCTGTCGACGCGCGCCACCACGCGGCGACCGTCGGACAGGACCGCTTCGGCCAGGGCCGGGGTGAAGGCGGCGGGGTCGGGATTGTTGTCGGCAACCACCCTGATCCTGCCGCCCAGCGCATGCAGCACCGGGTCGGACAGCCGGCCGGACGTGAAATCCGCCAGGCTCACGGTGCCGCGCGTCAGCACCACGGCGCCCAGCCAGGCGAAGCAGAGCCGGGCATAGTTCGCCGTCATGGCCGCCGGATAGGCCGGCAGCGGCCGCCCCACCAGCCGGTGGATCAATGGCGGGGCCGTATAGGTCAGGCTTTCCAGGTTGGCGGGCGACACACCATGGTCGCGCATCAGGGCCTGGGTGGCGACGATGGCGCCATGGGCGGCGCGGCCCGTGGGGAAAGGCTTGTGGCTGACCTCCGCGATGCGCCAATCCTGCCCCAGCCGGTCCAGCAGCGGCGCCAGCGCGCTGCCCGTCTCGAACAGGGACAGATAACCGAAGGGGCCATCGATGCTGCCCTGTGTGCCGGGAACGCCGGCCATGGCAAGGTCCAGCGCCATCAGGCTGGCCTGCGCGGCATGCGCCACCTGAAGGGGCAGGCCGGGCTTGCCTTCCACATGGGCCTGCATGGTGCCGGACGCAAAGGCCAGCGCATGGCCGAAGGCGCTGACCGTCGTGGCCAGGTCCAGCCGGCGCAGCCGCGCCATGGCCGCCACGCAGCCGAAGATGCCGGCCGTGGCGGGACGGAAGAATTTCAGCGGTGTCGTGGCCGCCAGGCCCAGCGTGGCGGCGATATCGACGCCGGCGGCCATCGCCGCCCCGAATTCCGCGCCATTCACACGTGCGGTATGCCGCGCCGTATCGGCCATCAGGGCCGACAGAATGGTGGCCAGCGGATGCACGACCGCCGCTTCATGCACACAGTCGAATTCCTGCGCATGGATCTGGAAGCCGTTGATGAAGGCGGCCTGCGGACCGGAACAGCGAATGGCGCGGCCCAGGATGGGGGCCGGTCCGGTACTGCCCCAGCCCAGCGCCGCTGCCGTCGTCTCTTCGGCAAAGGGTGCCCTGGCCCCGGCGATGCCCACGCCCAGCGTATCCAGCAGGAAGATGCGGGCCGCCTCGCGGGCCGGCTCCGGCAATGTCACCCACTCAACAGACAGCGCATGCTGCGCCAGCCTTTCCGAAGCCGTCATCTCAAACCTTCCCCGGCATGATCCGCGTCGGCCAGGACCGCGGGATCGTTCCGCCATCGGCCAGCGCCAGACATTCTTCCACCAACCGCTCCACCGCCATCGCATCCATGCCGGCGGCGTGCATCAGGCTGCGCGCCTTGCCGACGGCACGGTCGTGCGGCAGCGGGTTTTCCGGATCGCCCAGCGCGTCGGGCTGTTCGCGGACCAGAAGGGTGCCGTCGGACAGCGTGATGGACAGGCGGGCGCCGAAATGGTCCGGATACGCGCCGGCGTAGGGTTCCGCCGTCACAACCTTCACCCGCGACCGCAGGGCGGTCACCTCCGCATCGGCAATCATGGCCGGGTCGAAGGCGGACAGGGGCGGGGGGCCACCCAGCAGGGTGACGGCAACCGCATGCTGCAGGGAGAATTTGGCCTCGATCACGCTTTTCGGCGCCGGCCGGTCGCAAAAGCGCAGGGCGTCGGCATAGGTCTCGATGGCCACGCCCTTCACTTCCGCCACCTCCAGCCGGTCGCGGTCCACCTGGTCCAGCAGGGCCAGGGCCGCGTCGATCACGGGATGGGCATGGCGACAGGCGGGCCAGGGTTTCAGGCTGACATCGGCCAGACACCAGGTCTCCGGGGCCGCGCCAGCCAGCAGGGCCGAAGGGTCGGCCCCGGCGGCCGTGGCTGCGAACAATCCCTCGCCCCCTTCAAGGATGCGGGCCGGACCCCGCAGCCCGGCCTGAGCCAGCCTTGCCGCCAGCAGGCCATCACCGGCGGCCTGGGCGTTGTGGACTTGCTTGGCATTGGACAGTGGATCATTGCGGGTTTCCCACAGCCCACCGGTCCGGGTGACGGCCAGCGCCATGGCCTGGGCCAGCGCGTCGCCCCGCAGGTCGAGGATGGAGGCGGCCGCCACCGCGGCCCCCATCGTGCCGCAACTGGCTGTCGTGTGCCAGACGCTGTAATGGGCATCGCCCAGCGCACGGCCCAGCCGGATCATCGCCTCGTACCCGCGGACGATGGCGTCCAGCAGCCGGTCACCGTCCGCCCCCTCCGCCTGGGCCAGTGCCAGGGCGGCGGGAATGACGACGGGACCGGGATGCAGGCGCGCCCGCTTGTCCACATCGTCCATCTCATAAATATTGCCCAGCGCGCCATTGTACCGCGCCGCCGCTTCCGCCCCGACGGTGCCGGCATGGCCGATCGCGGTGCAGCCGCCCGACCCGTCCGACAGGAAGACATGTGCCAGCGCCTGTGCCACGGGCGTGGCGACGCCGATCACGGCGCATCCCGCCCAATCCAGCAGGTGCAACGCCGCCTGACGGCGCATACCCGCCGTCACGGGGCGGGAAAGATGGTCAGCCAATTGTGCGACGAGGGGCATGGCACTTCCATTTGTCCGGACATAATGTTTGTACCATGGTGTTTTTCCGGGGGGAAGGGTGCTGAACGATGCGCCGCAAAAAAACACCGCAATTCGGATAAATCCGGCAGCGGGCTTGACGGGCATGGCCACCCCATGGCCTTGATCCGCCATGCCCGCCCCGGAACGGGCGGAAAAGAAAGGACAGGGCGGACTTGGCTATCGGCACGGCACCCCGTTATCAACAGATCGCCCAGATGCTTCGGGCGGCCATTGCAAACGGCACCTACAAGGTGGGCGACCTGCTGCCGACCGAACAGGAATTGTGCGAGATTCACGGGATTTCCCGCCATACGGCCCGCGATGCCTTGCGCCTGCTGTCCGATGCGGGTCTGGTCACGCGCAAGCGGCGGGCCGGCACCATCGTGGCGGCCCCGGCGGAACCGGTGCTGTTTGTGCAGCCCCTGGGTGGCTTCCAGGACCTGCTGCAATATGCCCGCGACGCCCGCTTGACCATCATGTCCTATGGCCCTGCGCCGGAGAACGGGCTTGCCCATGAACTGGGGTTGAAGCCGGCCGACTGGTGGGAACTGCGCGGCCAACGCGGCACGGGCACCAAGACGGTCGGGCTGACCCGCGTTCTGGTCCGGGCCGACTGCGCGCCGTCCAAGGCGGAGATCGAGGCAAGGCCCACCATCGCCGATGCCATCGAGGCGCGGTATGGGATCGCCGCCGCCCGGATCGATCAGCAGATCAGTGCCATGGTACTGGACGCGATGCTGGCCCCTTTGCTGGGCAGTGAGGCCGGGGTCGCCGCCTTGCGCACCCGTCGCCTTTACCATGATGCCAAAGGTGTTCTGTTCCTGGCCAGCGAAAGTGCCCATCCCGCCGACCGTTTCGTCTATTCGCAAAGCTTCACGCGCGAACGGGCGGAGTGAGCAAAGGCCCGCCCCGCCCCCGTCATCAATGTTCGACGCGGCGTTCCAGGGTCCAGTCCCAACGCGGCGCCGGCATCTGTTCGACCGGATCGGGCGCGATCCCGCCCTTCCAGTCTGCGTAGGCGCCGCCGATCTCCCGCGCGGTCTGCTTCAGGTCGGGAAGATAGCGGTCGGCGAAGACCTGTTCCGTCACCGCCTTGTCCATGAACCGCATGCCGACGACGCCCAACAGGTTCGTTCCGCTATAGACCGGAACGGCTGCACTCGACTCGCCCCGGTACTGGCGGATCGTGATGGCGTAGCCGGCCTTGCGGATATTGGTCAGGATCTTCTCGATCATGTCGCGCTGGCGGCCCGCCCCCTCCATCTCCCCACCGGAGCCGAGGGCGATGTCCAGCAGGGCCGCACGCTGCGGAGCGGGGCTGTAGGCAAGATAGGTGCGGCCCGCGGCACTGTTCAGCAGCGGCACGCGCACGCCGGCATTGTAGCGCTCCAGCGCCAGGGGGCTGGTCTTGTCCGTCGTGTGGCGCACCAGCATATGGTTGCCCTGATTGGTGCAGATCGACACCGGCCAGACCAGCTTCTGGCCAAGCTGGGCCAGAAGCGGCTGCGCCACCTCGCCGATCCAGGCCTCGTCGTCATAGCCGTCCGACAGGCCGCGCACCAGCACCGTCAGCCGGTAGCGGTCGTCCGATCCGTCGCGCACGGCATAGCCGGCCGAACAAAGGGTCTCCAATACCCGATAGGCCGTCGTCCGCGGCAGGTCGATGGCGTTGGCGACATCCGTCACCGTCACGCCGTTGCGGCTGTTCAGCACCTGCAGAACATCCAGCACGCGGAGCATTGCCCTGACGGGCTTCACCTTGTCCATCCCGAACCTCCAGACACGACAACCATGCGCCAACCGCATGGATCATGACAATAATCTGTAACTCTAACCGCAGAATATGCGCGTATGTCCACCTGTCGGATAGAAGGGGTGGATGGCGGTGCCGTCGCACCCCCGCTTCGGGGTCCTTTTGACCGATCCCGCGAAATATTATGACCGCCAGACGGATAGATCGGCGGTAAATGCCTACTGGATATACATTTTGCCTGTTTGCGGGTCCGTCCGCCATGTGGACAGAGGACAGCCGCCGCCTATGCCGCGGGCATTTCCGCACGGCCTAATCAGAGCGACGCCGATAGCAGGTCGGCCTTATGCGAATCTGAAGGCTTCAGCGCCCATGAGCAAAGCAAGAATAACCATCGTCGGTGGGGGCATCGGCGGTTTCACGGCCGCCATCGCGCTGCTGGCCCGCGGTTTTCCGGTAACCCTGCTGGAGGCGGCGCCCGCCTTCGGTGAGGTGGGGGCGGGTGTCACCCTGTCGCCAAACGCCATGCTGGGCTATGTCTATCTGGGGCTGGCGGAAAAGATCGCGGCGGCGGGTGTCGAGCCCGTGCGCCAGCGTATCCAGCATTGGGCCGACGGCCGCACGCTGCGGGTCATGGAACGGGCCGACATGCGCCAGCGCCACGGCGCGCCTTATGTCTATATCCATCGTGCCGACCTGCACGCCATCCTGGTTGCGGCAGCAGCAGCGGGCGGCGGTGTCCTGCTGACGGGGGCCGCCGCCGTGGCGGTGGAAGGCAGCGATGTCATCCTGGCCGATGGCCGCCGTATCGAAGGTGATCTCGTGGTCGGCGCCGACGGCCTGAAATCTGTCGTGCGCCAACGGTTCGAGGAGGACAAGGCGCATTTCACGGGCCATGTCGTCTGGCGCGCCCTGGCACCTGTGGAAGGACCGCTGGTCGATCTGGCGCATTTCCCCGGCATGCATATCGGCCCCGGACGCATGGTGGTGCGTTATCCGGTGCGCGGGTCCAAGGTTCTCAACATGGTGTTCTTCGCCCGGCAGCCGGGCTGGGAGCAGGATGGATGGACCATCCCCGCGGCGCGCAGTGACCTGGAACAGACCTTCGCCGGCTGGGCGCCGGAGGTGCAGGCCATGATTGCCGCAGCACCGGAGGGCCAGCTTTACAAATGGGCCATCAATGCCCGCAAGCCGCTGGCCGACTGGGCGCTGGAAGACAAGGTCGTCCTGCTGGGCGATGCCGCGCACGCCATGACGCCTTTCATGGGCCAGGGTGCGGCCTGCGCGATTGAGGATGCCATCGTGCTGTCGCGCGCCCTGTCGGTGGCGGGCAGCATCGGCGAGGGGCTGCGCCGCTATGTTGCCGCCCGCCATGAACGGGCCACCTTCATCCAGGGGGAATCGAACGCCAATGCCGATCGCCTGCAGGCTGCCGATACCGAGCTGTTCGGCCTGGAAGAGCTTCGCAACGAGGATTCGCTGGGCCTGCTGGATTATGATTGCCGTACCGTCCCCGTCTGAGAACAGAGCCGTTCGACATGCCGATTGATGTTCCGCCCTTTGAAGGCCATCCCATCTCCGACGCCACCGCCGCGTTCCTGGCCCGCACACATGGGATGCTGATCGATGGGCAGTGGCGGCCGGGCCTGGGGGGAGAAAGCCTGATCACCTGCGATCCCGCCACGGGATGGTCGCTTGCCACCGTGGCGGCCGGTGGGGCGGGGGATATCGACGTGGCCGTGGCCGCGGCGCACCGGGCCTTCAACGGCCCCTGGTCGCGCCTGGCGGCGCGGGCCCGCGCCGGGCTGATCAACCGGCTTGCCCGCCTGCTGGAACGCGACGCCGAGATGTTCACGGAACTGGAGATCCTGGACAATGGCATGCCGCGCTTCATCGCGGGGCTGACGGTCGGCAATTGTGTCGAGATGCTGGACTATTACGCCGGATGCATCCTGGGGATCGAAGGTGTCACCACCACCCCGCCGCCACACGTGACGGCCGATGCCGAGGCCCTGACCTATACATTGCGGGAGCCTGTGGGGGTGGTGGGCCTGATCGTCCCCTGGAACGTGCCCTTGTCGACCCTGGTGCTGAAACTGGCCCCGGCATTGGCGGCGGGATGCACGGTCGTCGTGAAGCCGGCGGAGGAAACGCCGCTGTCGGCCCTGGCCCTGGGGGCGCTGGTCGTGGAGGCGGGATTTCCGCCCGGCGTGGTCAATATCGTCAACGGTCCGGGGGAGACGGCGGGGGCCGCCCTGTCAGCCCACCGGCTGGTCGACAAGATCAGTTTCACGGGATCGACGGAGGTCGGGCGCAAGATCGTGCAGGCGGCCGCTGGCAACCTGAAGAAGGTATCGCTGGAACTGGGCGGGAAGTCGCCCGTCATCGTCATGCCCGATGCCGACCTGGATCTGGCCGGGCCCGGCGTGGCCATGGCGACCTTCTTCCTGCAGGGCCAGAACTGCATGGCCGGCACCCGCATCTTTGCCCATGCCGATATCCATGATGCCCTGGTGGCGCGGATATCGGCCTTCTGCGCATCCTTCAAGCTGGGACACGGGCTGGACCCGGCGGTCAATTTCGGGCCGCTGATCAGTGCCGGCCATGCGGCCCGTGTCGTGGGCCATATCGACCGGGCCGTGGCCGATGGCGCGCATCTGGCATTGGGCGGCGGCAAGCTGGACCGGCCCGGCCATTTCGTGCCCCCCACCATCCTGACCGGGGTGACCCCCGACATGGCCATCTTCCGGCAGGAGGTTTTCGGCCCCGTGATGGCCGTCCACCGGCTGGAGACGGCGGATGTGGACGCCATCGCCGCCCTGGCCAATGAAAGCGACTATGGCCTGTCGGGCAGTGTGTGGACACGCAGCCTGTCCACGGCGCACAAGCTGGCGGCCCGCATCCGGTCGGGACAGGTTTCCATCAATTGCCATGGTGCCATCGCCACGAACATCCCGTTCGGCGGCTACAAGCAGTCCGGCTGGGGCCGGGAATTCGGCCGCGAGGCGCTGGACGCCTATCTGGAAACCAAGGCCGTGACGGCAAGGCTGTAGCACCGCCAGGTCACCTCCGAACGCTCACCCGTCTTTCCACCCGCGCCGCCGGCCCTTTTTACCGCCCGCGGCGCGGGGCAGCTTCCCACCTTCTTTGAATTGCTGCGTCGGCGCATTCGCTGGGATATTGAACCGGTTGCTGTAAGCGGGCCGGGACCGGATGGCCACGCGAATGACAAGAAGAGGAGTGAGGTGATGGATATCAAGGGCGTTTCCGCGATCGTGTCGGGCGGTGGTTCGGGTCTTGGCGCCGCGACGGCCCGGGCGCTGGCCGCTGGCGGGGCTCGGGTGGCACTGCTGGACGTGAACCTGGAAGCGGCGCAGGCCGTGGCCCAGGAAGTCGGCGGCGTGGCGATCCGCTGTGACGTGACCAGCGCGGACAGTGCGTCCGCGGCGATTGCGCAGGCCGCCGCGGCCCATGGCCCGGCCCGCATCGCAGTGAATTGCGCCGGGATTGCGCCGCCGGCGAAGATCCTGGGCAAGAACGGCCCGCATGATCTGGAGCTTTTCCGCAAGGTGATCGAGGTCAACCTGATCGGCACCTTCAATATCCTGCGTCTGGCGGCCGATGGCATGGCAGGGCTGGAGCCGGTGACGGCGGATGGCGAACGCGGCGTGATCATCAACACGGCGTCTGTGGCAGCATTCGAGGGGCAGATCGGCCAGGCGGCCTATGGCGCGTCGAAGGGGGGCGTTCACGCGCTGACCATGCCGGCCGCCCGCGAACTGGCCCGCAGCGGCATCCGGGTGGTGACCATCGCGCCCGGCATCTTCATGACCCCCATGCTTCTGGGCCTGCCGCAGGATGCGCAGGACAGCCTGGGCAAGCAGGTGCCGTTCCCCTCCCGCCTCGGCCGGCCTGAGGAATATGCCGCCCTGGCCATGCATATCGTGGCCAACAGCATGATCAATGGCGAGACGATCCGTCTGGACGGCGCCATCCGCATGGCGCCGAAGTAACAGCAGGCCGGGCATCGGAATTGCCCCTTGGCGCTGCTCCGGCGGCAGGGGGCATCGCCTGTGGCGGGTCCTTGATCCGGGGACCCGCCATTTTCATGTCCGGAGATACGCTCCGGCTTTCTGGTTCCCCACGTTTCGCCGTCGCAGGCCGTAATGTTTGCATCCCATTCGATTTTACAAATTGTTTTCATTGGCGAATATTTCAAAGATGAATGAAATATAAATCCAAATGCCCGATTTTTTCGGAAATAAAATTTTTAAAGAACCAATTTTGAAAATAATATTTTGTTATAAATTGCTATGTAATTGCAAAATTGAAATGAATAGTGTCGGAAATGGCACGCCTTTTTGTTATCGAACGAGCGTTTTTCTTTATCGTTTGATCCGTGATGCCTGTCGGTGTCTCAATCGCGTCACAAAGCGGCCGCGGCTGATATCGGGCAGATGCCGGGGCATAACGAGAAGAGGTTCGTAATGACGAAGGGTAAGAAGGCCATTGCCGGCCTGCGGGGTATGCTTTTGGTTGGTGCTGCGGTCGGCATGGCGGGTGCTGCGGCTGCACAGGATGCCAACCTTGCGCAGTTGGAAGAAATTGTTGTTACAGGGTCGCGTATTGCGCGTAGCAACCTCAATTCCTCGGTGCCGCTGAATGTGGTCACCGAAACCGAGATCCGCTTCGCCGGTTTCACGAACCTGGCCGATGCCGTGTCCACCGCCCCGCAGATGGCCCCGTCGCTGAACGGGCAGAGCTCGGGCGGCTTCCTGTTCGTGGGCGGCCAGAGCCGCGTCGATCTGCGGGGCCTGGGCACCAACCGCACGCTGGTTCTGGTGGACGGCAAGCGCCACGTCACCGGCGCGCTGGACAGCCCGGCGGTCGATCTGAACACGATCCCGTCCAGCATGGTCCAGCGCACGGAAATCATCACCGGCGGCGCTTCCGCCGTGTACGGCTCCGAAGCCGTGGCCGGTGTGGTGAACATCCTGCTGCGCAAGGACCTGGAAGGTGCCGAGTTTGATGCCAGCTACGGCATCAGCGAATATGGCGACGGCCAGGAGATGCAGTATAGCGGTGTGTTCGGCAGCAAGTTCCATGACGGCAAGGGCTATGTCATGGCCGGCATCGAATATACCAAGGTCGACAGCGTCCTGGCGAAGGACCGCAAGTGGGCCAGCCCTGGCATCACCTTCAACACCCTTGTGTCCCCGAACACCGTGGTGCCGAACCCGATGAGCCGCACGGGCCGCGGCGGCGTGTTCCGCACGCTCGTCGCCAATCCGGGCAGCGGGCCGCTGGCCGCCAACGCGCCGGCCGGCGTGTCGATCGATTTCGAAAGCCGTTCGGTGCAGGGGCTGGACGCGACCTGTCTGACGCCGCGCAACAACCCGACGGCTGCGACGCCGTTCTGTAACGACCCGTCGCTGGACTACACGTCAATCTACACGACGCTTCAGGGCGAGAGCGAGCGTCTGCTGGGCCGCGCCTACGGTTCCTATGAACTGAACGATTTCGTGAAGATCACGGCCGAAATCGGTGCGGCCAGCGTGGACAGCAAGAACCCGCTCGCCCAGCCCGCCTTCACCGGTTCCGCCTCCTTCCGTCACATGGTGCGGCGTGACAACGCCTTCCTGAACGGCAATACGGCGAATGCGGTCGAACTGCGCCGCATCTTCGATGCCAACGGCCTGACGAGCCCGTCCTCTTCCGCCGAGCTGTACCGCTTCACCGAGGAATTCGGCCAGCGCGTCATCGAGCAGCAGCGCGACATGATCCGCACGGCCATCGGCCTGGAGGGTGATTTCGAGTTGGGTGACCGCAAGGTCAAGTGGGATACCTACTACCAGTACGGCCAGTTGGACGGCAAGTCGATCAACCGCGGCCAGTTCCACAAGGAACGCTACACCCGCCAGCTTGATTCGGTGATCGATCCGGCCACTGGCCAGCCGATCTGCCGTGACCTGCTGTCCTCCGACGCAGGCGTGCGCGCCAATGCCGCCGGCTGTATTCCGTTCGACTGGCTGAACGGCGCCAGCCAGGCCGCCATCGACTATTCCAAGGCGACGTCGGTCACCGTCGGCCAGGCTTCGCAGCAGGTTGCCGCCGTCAATCTGACGACCGACCTGTTCGAGCTGCCCGCCGGCAATGTCGGTATCGCCGTGGGTGCGGAATACCGCGAGGAGAAGTCGGACCAGGAAACCGACAGCGCCACAGCACAGGGCCTGCTGTTCACGAACGCCATTCCGCGCCGCAAGGGTGCCTATGACGTGAAGGAATTCTATGCCGAAATGCTGGTGCCCCTGCTGAAGGACATGTTCCTGGTCAAGGAACTGACCCTGGACGGCGCCTATCGCTGGGCTGATTACAGCACGGTTGGCGGCGTGGATCAGTGGAAGGTCGGTCTGGACTTCACCCCGATCGATGATATCCGCTTCCGCGGTACCTATTCGGAGTCGGTGCGTGCGCCGAACATCATCGAGCTTTATGCGCCGACGGGTGAGAACTTCACGACTGCCCAGCAGGACCCCTGCGACCGGTCGCGCGTTGCCACCCTGACCGGCGACGCCCGCAGCACCCGCGTCGCCAATTGCTCGCGGGATATCGCCGGCTATGATCCGCTGGCGTTTGAAAGCAACATCGGCACGGGCCGTTCGTCCCTGCGTCTGCTCCAGGGCGGCAACGCCAACCTGCGCGAGGAACTGGCCAAGACCTACACGTTGGGCGCGGTGATCCAGCCGACCTTCCTGGAAGGCTTTGCGGCCACGGTCGATTATTACGACATCAACATCAAGGACGCGATCAACCTGCCGGCGCTGTCGGGCGTGTTCCAGGCCTGCTATGACACGGTCGGCGGCTCTGCGCTCTGCTCGCTGATCACCCGTGATGCGACCGGTGCGCGGACCAACGTCGTCGGTGGCGTCGATGTCGTGCAGTTGACACAGGCGAACATCGCCAGCTTCAAGAACCGGGGTATCGACTTCTCCGTCGCCTATGGCTTCGATCTGACCGATATCTCCGAAAGCCTGGGCGAAGGCCGCCGTCTGGACCTGAGCCTGCAGGGCACGCACCTGCTGAAGTACGATTTCGTGTCGCAGGCCGGCCAGGCGCCGCGCCGCTATGCCGGTACGTCCGGGACCCCGTCCTGGAAGCTTCAGGGCACCGCGACCTATTCCGACGACGCGCTGACCTTCTCCTGGACGACGCGGTTCGAGGACAACATGGTCGCCGACGAGGCGCTGCTGCCCATCGCCGATGGCCAGCCGCTGCCGCGCATCCCGTTCTACACGGGTGATTACTGGGCCCATGATGTCCGCGTGCTGTACAAGGTCACGGACGACCTCGTCCTGCGCGCCGGTGTCCAGAACGTCACCAATGAGCGTCCGCCGAACCATCCGACCGTCTATACCGGTACGGGTAACGGCACCTCCGCCAACTGGGACAACCGTGGCCGCTATTTCTACGGCGGCGTGAATGTGAAGTTCTGATCCGTATCCTTCGCCTGAAGGGTAAACTTCCGGGGCCGTGGTCTTATCGACCACGGCCCCATTTTTTTAACAGCTGCGCGGTTGCGCCCCGTGCCGGACATGTCGGGCGGATCAGGCCACGACGCCGCGCAGGATCAGGTCGCGGTGCAGGGTGACAAGCTGCTCGGCCGATTTGCGGCCGCCCGGCTGATACCAGGAACAGATGCCTGTCAGCATGGACAGGATGGCATAGGCCGCGATCGTCGCCTCGTCCACGCGCAGGCTGCCATCCTGGCCGCCACGGCGCAGGATGTCGATCAGCACGCCTTCATAGCGTTTGCGCAGGCCCACGATCACGGCGTGATTACCCGCTTCCAGGCTGCGCAACTCCGAATTCGCGATGAACACCTGCTCGCGCCGGGTGATATGATAGGTGACGTGGAAGGTGATGAACCTTTCCAGTTGCGCCAGCGGCGTGGCCCCCGCCGGCACCGCCTGTTCCACTTCCGCCAGCAGCGTGGTCATATGGTCATGGACCAGATCGAACAGAATATCCTGCTTGTTGCGGACATGGTTGTAGAGCGAACCCGGCTGGATGCCCACGGCATCGGCCAACTGGCGCAGCGTGATGGCCTCGTACCCCTTGCGGTAGATCAGAGCCAAAGCCGCCTTGCGGATCGCTTCCATGGTTTTCGGCCCATGGCTGCCGGCCGTTCGGGCCATCTATGGCCTCACTTCCCGGTAATCGATGCAAGGCGCCAAGCTGCGGTGGGCAGGGGGGTGCCGTCAACTGGAAATCACGCATGCCATGCGGAGGCCAGGCCGCGGAATTCCTTGTTGAAACGGCCAATAAAAAAACGTATGACCGTTTCTATAAATGCCATCGGAGGAGACGCCCCATGCTGCGCAACAGCCTGCCCATGTTCGATTTCGGCCTTGGTGAGACGGCCGATGCGCTGCGCGATGCCGTGGCTGGCTTCGCGGCCGACGAGATTGCGCCCCGCGCGGCCGAGATCGACCGCACCGACCAGTTCCCCATGGACCTTTGGAAGAAGATGGGCGACCTGGGCGTGCTGGGCGTCACGGTGGACGAGGAATATGGCGGCGCCGGCATGGGCTATGTCGAGCACATGGTGGCGATGGAGGAAATCTCCCGCGCCTCGGCCTCCGTCGGCCTGTCCTATGGCGCGCATTCCAATCTCTGCGTCAACCAGATCCGCCTGAACGGCAACACGGACCAGAAGGGGCGCTATCTGCCCAAGCTGATCAGCGGCGATTTCGTCGGAGCGCTCGCCATGAGCGAGCCGGGTGCCGGTTCGGATGTGGTGTCCATGCGCCTGCGTGCCGACAAGCGGGGTGACCGCTATGTCCTGAACGGCACCAAGATGTGGATCACCAACGGTCCCGACGCCGATGTACTTGTTGTTTATGCCAAGACCGAGCCCGAGGCCGGGCCGCGCGGCATCACGGCCTTCCTGGTGGAGAAGGGGTTCAAGGGCTTCTCCTGCGCGCAGAAACTGGACAAGCTGGGCATGCGCGGCAGCCACACCGGCGAACTGGTGTTCGAGGATTGCGAGATCCCGGAAGAGAACGTGCTGGGCCAGGTGAATGGTGGCGTGCGCGTGCTGATGTCGGGGCTGGATTACGAACGCGCCGTCCTGGCCGCCGGCCCCCTGGGCATCATGCAGGCGGCCATGGACATCGTGGTTCCGTATATCCATGAGCGCAAGCAGTTCGGGCAGTCGATCGGTGAGTTCCAACTGATCCAGGGCAAGGTCGCCGACATGTATGTCGCGCTGAATTCCTGCCGCGCCTATGTCTATGCCGTCGGCCGCGCCGCCGACGCCAAGCGCATCACCCGCAAGGATGCCGCCGGCGCCATCCTGCTGGCGGCGGAAAAGGCGACGCAGCTGGCGCTGGATGCCATCCAGATCCTGGGCGGCAACGGTTATATCAACGAATACCCCACGGGCCGCCTGTTGCGCGACGCCAAGCTGTACGAGATCGGCGCCGGGACCAGCGAGATCCGCCGCATGCTGATCGGGCGGGAGCTGTTCAAGGAAACGGCGTAAGCGTCGATACAGTCCCAGTCTCTTCAACCGTCACCCCGGCGAAGGCTGGGGGCCAGTTCACTGGCGCCTCATTCCACGATGCTGGACCCCGGCCTTCCCCGGGGTGACGGTTGAGGGAGTGATCATGGTGCCGCAACGAAGAGGGCCACCGCCCATGCCCGTCCTTCCCACCAATATCGATACGCGCAGCCCGGCCTTTACCGAGAATGCGGCAGCCATGAAGGCGCAGGTGGAAGACCTGCGCGCCACCGTCGGCCGGATCAGCCTGGGCGGCGGCGACAAGGCCATGGCCAAGCATCTGGCCCGCGGCAAGCTGAGCCCGCGCGAGCGGGTCCGCACCCTGCTGGACCCCGGCACGCCCTTCCTGGAATTCAGCCAGTTGGCGGCCTATGGCGTCTATGCCGACGATGTGCCAGCGGCCGGCATCATCACGGGCATCGGGCGCATCGCCGGGCAGGAATGCGTCGTGGTGGCCAATGACGCGACGGTGAAGGGCGGCACCTATTATCCGCTGACCGTGAAGAAGCATCTGCGCGCCCAGGACATCGCGCGGGAGAATAACCTGCCCTGCGTCTATCTGGTGGACAGCGGCGGGGCCAATCTGCCGAACCAGGACGAGGTGTTTCCCGACCGCGACCATTTCGGCCGCATCTTCTATAATCAGGCGACATTGTCGGCCAACGGCGTGCCGCAGATTGCCGTGGTGATGGGGTCCTGCACGGCGGGCGGTGCCTATGTGCCGGCCATGGCGGATGAAAGCATCATCGTGAAGAACCAGGGCACGATCTTCCTGGGCGGGCCGCCGCTGGTCAAGGCGGCGACGGGGGAGATCGTGTCGGCGGAGGATCTGGGCGGCGGGGAGGTTCATACCCGCATTTCCGGCGTGGCCGACCATCTGGCCCAGGATGATGGCCATGCGCTGGGCATCGCGCGGCGCATCGTGGGCAACCTGAACCGGGTGAAGCGGCCGGACATCGCCATCCGGCCCGTGGTCGAGCCGCTGCACGGCGCCGACGAGATTTACGGCATCATCCCGACCGACACACGCAAGCCCTATGATGTGCGGGAGATCATCGCCCGCATCGTGGACGGATCGGAACTGGACGAGTTCAAGGCCAATTACGGTACGACGCTGGTCTGCGGCTTCGCCCATCTGTGGGGCATGCCGGTGGGGATCATTGCCAACAATGGCATCCTGTTCAGCGAAAGCGCCGTAAAGGGGGCGCATTTCATCGAACTGTGCTGCCAGCGCAAGATCCCGCTGCTGTTCCTGCAGAACATCACGGGCTTCATGGTGGGCCGCAAGTACGAGAATGCCGGCATCGCCAAGGACGGTGCCAAGCTGGTGACGGCTGTCGCCTGTGCCAATGTGCCGAAGATCACGCTGATCATCGGCGGGTCGTTCGGGGCCGGCAATTATGGCATGTGCGGTCGGGCCTACAGCCCCCGCTTCCTTTACATGTGGCCCAACGCCCGTATCAGCGTCATGGGCGGGGAGCAGGCGGCCACCGTGCTGGCCACGGTCCGCCGCGACGGGCTGGAGGCCGCCGGCAAGGAATGGAGCGCGGAGGACGAAGCCGCGTTCAAGGCCCCCATCCGCGAGCAGTATGAACGCCAGGGCCATCCTTACTATGCCTCGGCCCGGCTGTGGGATGATGGCGTGATCGACCCGGCCGATACGCGCAATGTGCTGGGCCTGTCGCTGTCGGCGGCGCTGAACGCGCCGATCCCACCGGCGAAGTTTGGCGTGTTCCGGATGTGACGGAGAGCGACAGATGAGCGATATCCTGACCGGCATCGACGCGCGGGGGGTGGCCACCGTCACCTTGAACCGTCCGGAGTTGCACAATGCTTTCAACGATTCTGTCATCGCCGAACTGACGGCCATCTTCCACCGCCTGGGGGAAGACCCGGCCGTGCGGGTTGTCTTGCTGCGCGGCAATGGCAAAAGCTTTTCGGCCGGCGGCGACCTGAACTGGATGCGTCGCATGGCCAGCTATGATTTTGCGCAGAACCAGGCGGATGCCATGGGGCTGGCCGGCATGCTGCGCACCCTGAACGATCTGCCCAAGCCGACGCTGGCCGTCGTGCATGGCAATTGCTTCGCCGGGGCCGTGGGGCTGGTATCCGCGTGCGACATCGCAATCGCGGCCGAAGGCGTACAGTTCGCCCTGACCGAGGTGCGGCTGGGCCTGATCCCGGCCACCATCGCCCCTTACGTCGTGGCCGCGATGGGCGCGCGGGCCTGCCGCCGTTACTTCCTGACGGCCGAGCGGTTCGGGGTGGATGAGGCGTATCGGCTGGGCCTTGTGCATGAGGTGGCGGCGGCAGAGGCGCTGGAGGCCCTGGCCGGGACGTTGACCGGCCAGCTTCTGGCCGGTGGGCCACAGGCCGTGACGGCAGCCAAAGCCCTGATCCCGCTGGTGGACCGCCCCATCGATGACGCGCTGGTGGCGGAGACGGCCACCCGCATCGCCCAGGCCCGCGCCGGGGTAGAGGCGCGGGAGGGGCTCGCCAGTTTCTTCGACAAACGCAAGCCGGGATGGGCGCCATGAGCAAGATCACTTCCGTCCTCATCGCCAATCGCGGCGAGATCGCCTGCCGGGTCATCCGCACGGCCCGTCGCATGGGTTTGGCCACTGTCGCCGTTTATTCGGATGCCGACGCAAATGCCCTGCATGTGGCCCTGGCGGACCAGGCCGTGCATATCGGCCCGGCCCCGGCCCGCGAGAGTTATCTGGTGATCGACCGGATCATTGCGGCGGCCAGGGCGGCCGGGGCCGATGCCATCCATCCGGGCTATGGGTTCCTGTCGGAGAATGCGGCCTTCGCCGATGCCGTCGCAGCCGCGGGGCTGGTCTTCATCGGTCCGCCGGCCGGTGCCATCCGCGCCATGGGCGGTAAGTCGGAGGCCAAGGCCCTGATGGAAAAGGCCGGCGTCCCGCTGGTGCCGGGATATCACGGCGAGGACCAGGGGGATGAATTGCTGGCCGCCCAGGCGGCACGCATCGGTTTCCCCGTCCTGATCAAGGCTTCGGCCGGCGGTGGCGGCAAGGGCATGAAGGTCGCGGCCAGCGCCGACGAGTTCCCCGCCGCCCTGGCTTCGGCCAAGCGGGAGGCGAAGGCCAGCTTCGGCGACGACCGGGTGCTGGTCGAGAAATATCTGGCCCGTCCGCGGCATGTGGAAATCCAGGTGTTCGCCGACAGCCATGGTGACTGCGTCTATCTGTTCGAGCGGGACTGTTCCATCCAGCGCCGGCATCAGAAAGTGGTGGAGGAGGCCCCCGCCCCCGGCATGGACCCTGCCGTCCGCGTTCGCATGGGCGAAGCGGCCGTGGCCGCCGCCAAGGCCATCGGCTATGTCGGCGCCGGCACGGTGGAATTCCTGCTCGATACAGATAATTCCTTTTATTTCATGGAGATGAATACTCGTCTTCAAGTGGAGCATCCGGTAACTGAGAAGATCACGGGCCAGGATCTGGTTGAATGGCAATTGCGGGTGGCGGCCGGGGAACGGTTGCCGTTGCGCCAGGAGGAACTGGCCATCCAGGGGCACGCCATCGAGGTCCGGCTCTATGCGGAAGACCCGGCCAAGGGGTTCCTGCCGCAGACCGGCACGCTGGCGCATCTGCGCTTCCCCGAACAGGGGGAGCATGTCCGGGTGGATACGGGCGTGCGCACTGGCGACGCCATCTCGATCTTCTATGATCCCATGATCGCCAAGCTGATCGTTTGGGATCGCGACCGGGATAGCGCGGTACAGCGGCTGCGCGGCGCCCTGGCCGCGACGGAGATCGCGGGCCTGAACGCCAATGTGCCCTTCCTGTCGGCCGTGGCCGCCCATCCGGGTTTTGCCGCCGCTGACCTGGATACCCGCTTCATCGAGCGGTATGAGGCCGATCTGCTGCCCGCCGCCGCGGAACCGGCGGCCCCGGTGCTGGCCCTGGCCTCTTTGGGGCAGCTGCTGTCGCGCCGTGTGGCCACGGGCACCGATCCGTGGGACGCGGTGGGTGGTTTCCTGATGAACCTGCCGGCCGTGGACAGGATGGAATGGGTTGTTCCGGGCGAGGGGGGCAGCCGCCACAAGGTGGATGTGACCTGGACCGGCACCGGCTTCACCATCGCCACGGACGGACGGACACTGACCGTATCGGGTCGGCTGGGGCCCGACGGCACGCTGTCGGCCACGCTGGACGGGGTACGGGTGTCGGCCCGCTGGGTGCAGTGGGGCGAGCATGTCACGCTGTTTCATGCCGGCGGCACGCACAGCCTTGTCCTGGCCGATCCCCATGCCGGCGCGCATGCCGACCAGGGCGGCCATGGCCGCCTGACGGCCCCGATGCCCGGCAAGGTCATCGCCATCCTGGTGGAGGAGGGGGCGGCGGTGACCAAGGGCCAGCCCGTCATCGTGCTGGAAGCCATGAAGATGGAACATACGCTGAAGGCCCCGGCGGATGGAAAGGTCACGCACCTGCGTTACGCCGTGGGTGACCAGGTGGGTGAAGGGGTGGAACTGGTCGGGTTCGAGGCCGCCTGAGAATCGGTGGCGGGTCCGGCGCGGCCCGCCACTTGAAACTGTCATCCGGCCTCGTCTCCACGCTTGTTTTCCTCAAGGAATTTCTGGGCTACACTTCATGCTGACGTCGGGAACGATGGGGCATCGCCATGTTCTCTCGCAGGGGCTTCCTGGGGGGGCTGACCGTCGCCACGGCGCTGTCCTGGCGCCCGGCGCAGGCGCGTCCTGCAATCTTCCGCATGGTGTATTTCAGGGATTTCGTCCCCTTCTCGCAGGTGGACGATGCGGGTCGCGTGCATGGCATGTTCGTGGATGCGGCCCAGAGCGTGCTGCACGACCGGCTGGGGCAGACGGTGGAGCATCAGGCCTTTCCCTGGGCCCGCGCGCAGGCCATGGTACGCGGCGGGGAGGCCGATGGTTTCCTGACCGTGCCCACGCCCGAACGCATGGCCTATGTCCTGGCCAGCGCCACGCCCGTGTTCCGCTTTCCCATGAGCATCGTGGCCGCGCGCGACAATCCGCGGCTGGATGCCCTGCGACGGGTCCGGTCGCTGGCCGATCTGGCGCCGTTCCGCGTCGGCCATTATATCGGTTCGGGCTGGGCGGAAGCGCATTTGCGCCCTCTGGGACTGGATATCCATTGGGCCACCGATCTGGCCGGTGCCCTTCGGCTGGTGGCCAATGGCCGTGTCGATGCCGTTGTGGACAATGCCGTCTCGTTGCGCCACCGTCTGGCGGACCCGGAATTTGCGGGCCGGCTGTCCGAACTGCCACACACATTGGCACAGCAGCCCTATCACCTGTGCATCGGCCGGTCGTCGCCCTTCGCCCCGCTGATGGCCCAGGTGGATATGGTGCTGTCCGGCCATGGACCGGCACCCTTGCCCGCCAGCAAGGCAAGCTGAGCCTTTTTGATCTTCCCGCCCCACAACCCCGGACATGAACATGCACGACATCCGTCTTGTCGAGGTGGGCCCGCGCGACGGCCTGCAGAATGAAAAGACCCTGGTTCCCCTGGCCACCAAGGTGGAACTGGTCAACCGCCTGTCCGCTACGGGCCTGTCGGTGGTGGAGGCGGGCGCCTTCGTCAGCCCGAAATGGGTGCCGCAGATGGCCGACAGTGCCGAATTGATGCGGGCCATCGACCGACGGCCGGGCATCACCTATCCCGTGCTGGTGCCAAACGAGAAGGGGCTGGAAGCGGCGCTGGCCGTCGGCGTCACCGAGGTGGCGGTGTTCGGCGCCGCATCGGAAGGGTTCAGCCGCAAGAACATCAATTGCACCGTTGCGGAAAGCCTGGACCGGTTCCGGCCCGTGGTGGATCGGGCGCGGGCCGCCGGGGTGCGGGTGCGGGGCTATGTCTCCTGCGTGCTGGGCTGTCCCTATGATGGCGCCGTCGACCCGGCCAGGGTTGCGGAGGTGGCGGCAAGCCTGATGGCGATGGGCTGCTATGAGGTCAGCCTGGGCGACACGATCGGCGTCGGCACGCCGGGGGCGGCACGCGCCATGCTGCGCCGCGTGGCGGAGGATGTGCCTATGGGCCGCATCGCCCTGCATTTCCACGATACCTATGGCCAGGCGCTGGCCAATATCCTGGCCTGTATCGAGCTGGGGGCCCGCGTTTTGGACGGGGCCGTGGCGGGCCTGGGCGGCTGCCCCTATGCGAAGGGCGCATCGGGCAATGTCGCGACAGAGGATGTGCTGTACATGCTGAACGGCATGGGCCTGTCCACGGGCGTCGACCTGGACAGGCTGGCCGCGATCGGGGAATGGATCAGCGCGGAACTGGCCCGGCCCAATGGCAGCAAGGTCGGCCGGGCGCTGGCTGGCCGCGCCGGCTGATACCCCCACCGATGGCAGATGCCGCCGCCCTTCCTGCATCGGAAAGGCGGCAGCTTGGCGGGCCGGCGGTCAGCCCTGCGCCTTCAGGGCGCGGCGGTGATGGTGCAGCAAGGGCTCCGTATAACCGCTGGGCTGTTCCACGCCTTTGAACACCAGATCGCAGGCGGCCTGGAAGGCAATGGAGCGGTCGAAATC
The DNA here is from genome assembly GCF_048066175.1 of Niveispirillum fermenti. Lineage (GTDB taxonomy): Bacteria > Pseudomonadota > Alphaproteobacteria > Azospirillales > Azospirillaceae > Niveispirillum > Niveispirillum fermenti. The sequence goes on from NZ_JBLTXA010000002.1 coordinate 54,602, forward strand.
CGCCGCCATGGGGCGATAGAGCGGGTCGCCCTCGTTCTGCTTGTCCACAACGGCGGCCATCCGCTTCATCACCGCCAGCACCTGCGCCTGCGTGCAGACCCCGTGCAGCAGCCAGTTGGCGATGTGCTGGCTGGAAATGCGCAGCGTGGCCCGGTCTTCCATCAGGCCCACATTGTGGATGTCCGGCACCTTGGAACAGCCGATGCCCTGGTCGATCCACCGCACGACATAGCCCAGGATGCCCTGGGCGTTGTTCTCCAGCTCTTCGTTGATCTCCGCCTCGGACCAGTTGATGCCGCGTGCCAGGGGGATGGTCAGGATGTCGCGCAGGCTGGCGCGCGGGCGGCTGGCCAGTTCGGCCTGCCGGGCGGCCACATCGACCTGATGGTAGTGAAGCGCGTGCAGCGTGGCCGCGGTGGGCGAGGGGACCCAGGCTGTGGTGGCACCCGCCATCGGATGGCCGATCTTGGCCTTCAGCATCTCCGCCATCCGGTCGGGCATGGCCCACATGCCCTTGCCGATCTGGGCATGGGAACGGAAGCCGGTGGCCAGGCCGTTATCGACGTTCCAGTTCTCATAGGCCCCGATCCAGGCGGCGGCCTTCATGTCCGCCTTGCGGATCATGGGGCCGGCCTGCATGGAGGTGTGCATCTCGTCGCCGGTACGGTCCAGGAAGCCGGTATTGATGAAGCAGACCCGGTCCTTGGCGGCGCGGATGCATTCCTTGAGGTTGACCGTGGTCCGCCGCTCCTCGTCCATGATGCCGACCTTCAGCGTGTGGCGGGCCATGCCCAGCACATCCTCGATCCGGTCGAACAGGTGGTTGGCGAAGGCCACTTCCTCCGGTCCATGCATCTTGGGCTTGACGATATAGACAGAGCCGGCCCGGCTGTTGGACAGGCCGCCGGTGCGGCGCAGGTCGTGCAGGGCAATCAGGCTGGTGACGATGCCGTCCAGGATGCCTTCGGGCACCCAGGACCCATCCTCCAGCGTGACGGCGTCGATCGTCATCAGGTGGCCGACATTGCGGATGAACAGCAGGGAGCGGCCGTGCAGGGTCACGTTGCCGGTGCCATCTGCGCTCTTGTAGGTGCGGTCGGGGTTCAGGGCGCGGTCCATGGTGCGGCCGCCCTTTTCGAACGTCGCCGTCAGGTCACCCTTCATCAGCCCCAGCCAGTTGCGATAGACCGTGACCTTGTCGGCGGCATCGACGGCGGCGATGCTGTCCTCGCAATCCATGATGGCCGTCAGCGCCGATTCCAGCACGATGTCGGCGACGCCGGCCGCATCGGACTTGCCGATCGAATGGCCGCGGTCGATGACGATGTCCAGATGCAGTCCATGATGGACGAGCAGGATGTTGGACGGTGCGGCGGCATCGCCGTCATAGCCCTTGAACTGTCCGGCATCGGCCAGACCGGTTACCGACCCGTCGGCCAGCGTCACGGCCAGGGCGCCGTCGGCAACGCGATAGCCCTTGGCGTCCTTGTGGCTGCCCGTGGCCAGAGGCGCCGCCTGGTCCAGCACCTCCCGCCCCTTGGCGATGACGGCGGCACCGCGCACCGGATCGTAGCCCCGGGCGCCGGGCGTGCCGACATCACCCAGTGCATCGGTGCCGTATAGTGCATCGTAAAGGCTGCCCCAGCGGGCATTGGCGGCGTTGAGCGCGAAGCGCGTGTTCATGACGGGCACGACAAGCTGCGGCCCGGCAACCTGGCTGACCTCCGGATCGGTATTGGCCGTCGTGATGGTGAAGTCCGGTCCCTCCGGCACCAGATAGCCGATATCGCGCAGGAAGGCCTCGTAGGTGTCCGCATCGATATCCTGGCCGCGCCGGGCGATGTGCCAGCCGTCGATCTTGGCCTGCAGCGCGTCGCGGCGGTCCAGCAGGCGACGGTTTACGGGCGACAGGTCGCGGAACAGGGCCGCGAATCCCTGCCAGTAGGCGGCCGGGTCCACGCCGGTGCCGGGCAGGGCTTCGGTCTCGATGAAGCGGTGCAGTTCGGCATCGACCTTCAGGCCATGGACATCGACGGTGGCGGACATGATCGCTCTTCCCCTGGTGGCGGGCTGTTATGGCTGGCACAAGGCGTAGCAGCGGGCCGGGTGCGACGCAACTGATCATGGAACTCTTTCCACAATGTGGAAATTGATGGGTTCCGGTGCTATCTATTGCTGCCCCGGGCGGCGATATTCCAGAACAGGGACCGACAGCAATGGCCAGATCCGGCACCGACAGCAGCGGCAATGTCCAGGTCCTGGGCCGCGCCATTGCCATCCTGAACCATCTGGCCCAGGCCGATGGCGGGGCCAGCCTGACGGAAGTGGCGACGGGTGTTGGTCTGGCTGCATCCACGGCGCACCGGCTGCTGACATCGCTGGAGTCGGAACGGTATGTGCGCTTCGATGCCGAAACCAGACTATGGTCCGTGGGTGTGCAGGCCTTCATCGCCGGCAATGGCTTCCTGCGCACCCGCGACGTGGTGCGCATGGCCCGCCCCCATATGCGTGCCTTGATGGAAGCCAGCGGGGAGACGGTCAATCTGGCAATCGAGGATCAGGGGGCGGCCGTTTATCTGGCGCAGGTGGAATGCCGGGAGATGATGCGCACCTTCGCCCGGCTGGGCGCGCGGGTACCGATGCATTGCTCGGGCGTGGGCAAGGCGCTGTTGTCCGCACTGGCCCCGGCCGGCCTGGACCGGCATGCCGCCCGGCACGGGCTGGCCCGGATGACGGCGCGCACCGTGACGGGGCTGGCCGATCTTCACGCGGACTTGGCGGCGAGCCGCGCCCGCGGCTATGCCATCGATGACGAGGAACATGCCGTGGGACTGCGCTGCGTGGCCGCCACGGTCTTCAACGAACATGGTGATCCGGTCTGTGCGGTGTCCCTGTCCGGGCCCATGGCGCGCATCACGGATGGCCGCATCGCCACGCTGGGCGGCCTGGCGCGGGAGGCAGCCTTGCGCATCACGGCGGAGATTGGCGGCCGCCCCCCGGCAGATTTGGGTCCGGCCGGATGATGGCCGGATGATGTACGTGCCTTCGGCCTTGATAGGCCATTCGGAATAAAGCACAACGCTTAGCGTCAAGTCCCGGTTCAGGGGGTAGTATAAGGCTCCGGAATCGTTTTTGTTGATGGCAGGACAGGGTGAGTATGAGGAGTGACCAGCGGATACTGGTTGTCGAGGATGAATTTCTGATCGCCATTCATGTCGCCGACATCATGGCCGATCTGGGGTTCATCGTTGCCGGTCCCGTGGGCAGCGTCGGACAGGCCCTGACGCTGGCCGACCAGGACCGCATCGACGGGGCCGTCCTGGACGTCAACCTTTCCGGACAGTTGGTGTTTCCGCTGGCCGCGGCACTGGCTGAACGGGATATCCCCTTCATCCTGACCAGCGGATACGATGCCGGTGGCCTGCCGCCCGAATGGCGGTCACGACCCCACCTGCGTAAGCCGGTGGAGGAGCGGGAACTGGCCCGGTTGGCGCTGGCGACCTTCTGTCCGCAGATGCATGAGACGCTGTCCGACGCCTGACGGGCGCGATGGACGGGGAAGGGTGATGAAGTGCCGCGTATCCTGTTGGTGGAGGATAGTCCGACCCAGGCCCTGCGCCTGCGTCTCCTGCTGGAGGACGAAGGGTACGGCGTGGAACAGGTGGACAGTGCGGAAGCGGCCCTGCCGGTTCTGAACCGCACATTGCCGCACCTGCTGATCGTGGATCACCACCTGCCCGGCCTGCAGGGGGCGGATTTGTGCCGGCTGATCCGCCTGCATGTGGCCACCCTTTCCATGCCGATCCTGATGCTGACCGCGGACGAGACGCCGCAGCGTCAGCGGGAGGGGCTGGAAAGCGGGGCCGACGATTTCCTGCCGAAATCGACCGACCCGTCGCTGCTGCTGCTGCGGGTGGCGCAATTGCTGCGGCATGCGCGGCGCGACGCGGATGTCGATGTTCTGCCCCAAACCCATTTCCGCCAGCCCCAGGCCCTGATGGTGGGGTTCGACCCCGGCCCGGCAGAGGACCTGCGCGGCCTGCTGCTGGAGGAAGGTTGCCATATCCAGACCGTGCGGGAAGGTGCCACGGCGCTGCCCATGCTGGCCCACGGCGCCTTCGACGTGGCCTTGATCGCGGAAGTGCTGCCCGATATGGACGGGCTGGCGCTCTGCCGGCGCTACCACCGGGCCGACGATGCGCAGACAGCAATGATCCTGGCCCATCGCGGCGACCTGGATCAGCATTCGGTGCGCGACATCCTGGCCACGGGCGCCGACGACCTGTTCACCGAGGATGCACTGCCGCCGCTGCGGGCCCGGCTGCGGGCCATTCTGCGCCGCCGGTATCTGGAAGAGCAGAACCGCCGCCTGCTGGCCGATTTCCGCGAACGCGAGGGACGGGCCCTGCAATTGGAGGCGGAGCGCAACGCCGCCCGCACCCGCGCCCTGCTGGCCGATCAGTTGGCGGCAGCCAACCGGCGGCTGGCCGATCAGGCATTGATCACCACCACGATCACGCGCAACGTGCCGTCGGGACTGGTGCTGACCGACGCCGACGGCGTTGCCACCTATCTCAATCCGCCGGCCATGGAATTGCTGGGCGATGACGTGCCCAGTGCCGATCTTTTCGGTCGGCTGGGCCTGCTGCGCAAACCCGGTGCCGCCATCCCCGCCGTGGCGGAAGAAGCGGCATCGCTGGTTGCACCGGATGGGCGGGTGGTGCCCGTGCTGTTCTCCATCACGCCGCTGGACGGGGATCCGGGCCCGTCCGGGGCCGTTGTCCAGATCATCGATGTGACCGAACGCCGGCAGGCGGAGGAACGCCAGGCCCTGCTGATGGCGGAATTGTCGCACCGGGTGAAGAACACGCTGGCCACCGTCCTGTCCATCGGCAGCCAGACGCGCCGCCGGCACGCCACGACGGACGATTTCTGGCGCTCGTTCGAAGGGCGGCTGCGCGCCCTGTCGGAGACGCATAACCTTCTGGCCGACCATTTCTGGGAATGGGTGCGCCTGGACGAGGTGGTCCGGCACGAGGTCAATCCCTATGCCCAGGAACCCCAGGATGTCGATCTGGACGGACCCGTGGTGGAGTTGCGTCCCAAGGCAGCGCTGGCCCTGGCCCTGATCTTCCACGAACTGTCGACCAACGCCGCCAAGTACGGGGCCTTCTCACAGCCCGGCGGGCATGTCTGCGTGCGGTGGGCCCTGCCCGATGAACAGCCGGGCGATGCCGGGCCGCGCATCGTGCTGGATTGGAAGGAAACAGGTGGGCCACCCGCCAACCGGCCGGGACCGGCCGGTTTCGGGTCCACACTGATCCAGCGATCCATCGCCTATGAGCTTCAGGGCTCCTCCTCGCTGCTGTTCGAGGAGGATGGCATACGCTGCCATCTGGAATTCCCGATGGGGGACGTCATCCGCCGCCGGGCCGGGCGGGAGGGCGGCTGACCGCAGCGGCGCTGTCAGGCCGGTCGCGCAGGCAGATCAGCGTCTGCTGGCCGACCGCCACCATGCTGCGGCTGTCGGCAGTGCAGCCGAACACCTCCAACTGGCAGACGGTCAGGGTGCGCCCGGCCTTCACCACGCGGCCCACGGCTTCCAGATAGTCGCCCTGGCCGGGGTTCAGGAGGTTCAGCTTGAACTCCACGGTCAGGACCGAGCTGTCGGCTGGAAAGAGCGTGAAGCCCGCATAGCCGCCCGCGCTGTCCGCGATGGCCGAACTGCCGCCCGCATGAAAATAGCCATGCTGCTGTGTCAGTTCCGGTCGATAGGGCATTTGGATGATGGCCAGGCCATGGCCCAGCCGGTGCAGGCGCGCCCCCAGATGCGCCATCAGCCCCTGTCGGGCGAAACTGTCGCGCACCCTCTGTTCCACATCCGCCGTCAGTGGCGCCCCGATTTCCGCCATGCTTTCGGTCCTCCCGGCCTGGTTTGCAGTTCGAACCGATCCTATCGGCCGCAGATCGGGTTCAGGCATGAGAAAATCTGAACCAGGCGTGAAGGCGATTTCATCCTTGCCGGTATTGCCGATGCTGTCGGCCGCTCATGCTTGCCATCTGGCGACATGGTCCCGCACGAAAGCGATCCTTGCCGCCACGGGGGCAAGCGGCAAGGCGATCGGGCTGTAGCCATGGGCGCGATAGGCGTCCTCCATGGCGCGGCAGGTCGCCGCCGCTTCGTCCGCATCCTGGCGTCTCTCCGCGTCCTGTACATAGATCGCGGGCCAGGGCGGGGCCACGAAGACAAAGGGATGATAACGGAACAGAGATGCCGCCCGCGCGGCATGCCCCGGCACTGGCAGCCCGCAATGGCGCAGATAGCCGATGACGTCGATGATGCCGCGGTCGAAAACCACAGGCGCCTTGCCGTGGCGGCCGGCCTCATGATGGGACCGCATCTCCCAGCCCAGCATCTGTTCGGCAAACGACGCGCGATCGGCCCATGGCAACGCCGTGCCGGCAATGGCCATCTGGTCCCGGATGATGGCGCGTCCCGCTTCCGGCATGCATATCATGCCTTGGGCCTGCAGGGCTTCGGCCAGGGTGGTCTTACCTGATCCAGGGCCGCCGGTGATAACAAAATAGTTTTTCATTCAATATCTTATTGATGTTTGCTGAAGTGATCTGAAAGCGGATTCGGCTTGCCTCTCGGCGGATGCCGCCGGATGGCCGGGTGCCCAGGCCGGGATCTGCCCGGACAGCAGCCAGGCAAGCGCCACGGGCCACAGGCTATCCTTGAACCGGTCATGGAAGAAGGCGAAATGACCGATGGCCTTCTGGCCGATCTCACGCGGGGCGATACGCCAATGGGTCCGGTGGCTGTTCGTGAAATAGTCCAGCAGCCGGTCGATGGCCGTCACGGTGCCATGCGGATCATCTTCCAGCCCGATGGCCAGTGTGGGTGCCGTCACCTGACGGAAGCGCAGCGCCAGATGGTCGCCCTCCCGCTGGCCGTCATGCATGCGGCCGGGGCGGACCGTATCCTCGAACCGGGCGCGCATCCGGCTCCAGTCACGGACCACGCCGGCGGGCAGATCCTCCATCCAGCCCAGCCGCCGGGCCGGAAGATACCCCAGAAGGGCCGTCAGGGCGGGCATGACGAGATGCCATTTCACGACCATGCGCCAGCGCCGGTCGCCTGCATAGTCGCGCCAGTAAGCATATTGCGCGCCGACCGTCAGGATGCGCCGCACCACACCGTTGGACGGAGCCAGCCCGATGGCGAAGCCGCCGATGGAATGACCGACCACCTGCAATGGCTGGCCGGGAAAGGCGGCCTGGGCGTAGCGCAGCAGGGCCTCCAGGTCCTTCTCGCCCCAATCGGCCCAATCGGCCCTCAATCCGCGCAGGGACGATGGGCGCGACTCGCCGATGCCACGATAATCATAGGTCAGCACGTCGAAGCCATTGGCGTGGAGATAGGCCGCAAAGCGTGCGTAATAGCGGCAGCGCACGGCGGTTGCGGCCGTGATGACGACAAGCGGCCGGCCCGGGCGGCTTTCCCCATGGCTCCAGATGAAGCCGCCCAGCGGCATGCCATCGCCTGCCATGACGCGGAAGGGAACGCCGGTCCGGTCCTGCCGTGCCAGCGCGGGCGGGGCGATATCCGGCATGCTGTCCCTCCGTTTCCCGTCATCGCGTGATCGGGTACAGGATCGGGCCGGCCGGCGCCGCTGTCGAATGAACAAGTCCGGTTCGTGGCTGAGGCTTGTTCACCCGTGCCCGCAAGGGGTCAGGAGCGCTCCACCGCGCCGGGGAAACGGTCCACCTTGCGCAGGGCCGGGAACAGCACGCACCAGAGCGCCACGATGGCCAGCGTGCCCATGCCGCCGACAATGACCGAGATGCTGGCGCCCCACCAATGGGCTGTGACGCCGGATTCGAACTCCCCCAACTGGTTGGACGCACCGATGAACAGGCTGCTGACGGCGCTGACGCGGCCGCGCATGTCGTCGGGCGTTTCCAGTTGCACCAGTGATTGCCGGATGAAGACGCTGATCATGTCCACCGCCCCCATGACGACCAGGGCACCGCCGGCCACCAGTGCCGACGCGGTGGAACCGAAGATGATGGTGCAGATGCCGAACACGGCCACACTGACATAAAGCGTCAGGCCCACGCGCCGGCGCACGGGCCGGAAGGCCAGGAGCAGGCCCGTGGCCAGCGCCCCGACCGAGGGGCTGGCCCGCAGCAGGCCGACCATTTCCGGTCCGGCATGGAACTGGTCCTTGGCCAGTACCGGCAGCAGTGCTGTCGCCCCGCCCAGCAGCACGGCGAACAGGTCCATGGAGATGGCGCCCAGCACGATGGGCTTGCCCCAGATGAAGCGGAAGCCCGCGAACAGCGTTTCCAGGCTGATCTTCTTCACCGCCTCGGGCCGGACCCTGGGGGCCAGCCTGATGAAGCAGACCAGGGTGAAGGCCACGGCGAACAGGCCGGCGCTGACCGCGAAGACCCAATGGCCGATCAGGCCATAGATCAGCCCGCCAAGGGCCGGGCCCACGATGGCCGCCCCCTGCCATGCTGTTGAATTCAGGGCCACGGCGCGCGGGAAGATGGCGCGCGGCACAAGGTTGGGGACCAGGGATGCGGCCGCCGGCATTTCGAATGCCCGGGCGGTGCCCAGGATGATGACGGCAATGAAGGCTGGCCAGATGGCGCTGTTGTCGTCCCACAGGGCGAACCACAGAACCAGCATGGCCGTCACTTCCAGCCCCTGGCAGAAATTGATGACCCGGCGCCGGTCGAACCGGTCCGCCACATGGCCCGTGACCAGCACCAGCAGGATGGATGGCAGGAATTCCGCCAGCCCGACGAAGCCCAGCGCCATGACACTGCCCGACACGTCATAGATGCGCCAGCCCGTGGCCACGATCTGCATCTGCAAGGCCAGGATCGAACAGATGCGGGCGAACCAGTAAAGCCGATAGGGCACATAGGCGAAGGGACTGGTCGGCTGATCGACCGGAGAAGCGTCGGACATGGAACCGGGACCGGGTGGCGGGCGGGCGGGCGGGCGGGCGGGCGGGAACTATGCGCCGCGCCCTTGCGGTGCGATAAGGGCGCATCCTGCAAGGCAGGGCCGCGCGGGACCGTTGGCATGGGGGAAGGGAGCGGCGGGGATTCTGGCGGCAATCATGTGTTCCGTCATGTTTTTTCAACCGCTTGCGCATGCTGAAATCGGTTCGGTACGGCGTTCGCAGGCCCTATGATGGGATTCGCTTTCAGGGGGACCGGATGTCGATCAAGGATGATGTGGTTGTGCGCGTGGCCCAGCGCCGGGACGTGCCGGAGATGGTGGCCTTGCTGGGCGATGACATGCTGGGCCGCACCCGTGAGCAGGATGGCGACCTGGAACCCTATTACGAGGCCTGGGACGAGATCATGCTGGACCCCAGCGCGGAAATCCTGGTGCTGGACCTGGACGGGCGCGTCATCGGCATGGCGCAGTTGAATTATGCCCGCGGCCTGGGTCGCCGCGGCATGCGCCGCTGCACCATCGAGGCGGTGCGCGTCGCTTCGTCCTTCCGGTCGAAGGGGCTGGGCGCCGTCCTGATCGAGAATTGCCTTGATATGGCACGGGCACGCGGCTGCGGGCTGGTGCAGCTTGCCACCGACAAGCGACGGACCGATGCGCACAGGTTCTACCAGCGCCTTGGCTTTGATGCTTCGCATGAGGGCATGAAGCTGTATTTGTAACGGACGGTAGCCAGAATGACGGCTCCCATCCGTTGACCAGGAGATTGCAGTACATGTCCAGCGCTTCCACCCCCGTCCGCGTCGCCATCCTTGGCGCTTCCGGCTATACGGGTGCCGAGCTGATGCGATTGCTGCTGCGCCATCCCCATGTGCGCATCACCGCCCTGACGGGGGAGCGGGCGGCCGGCAAGCCGGTGGCCGAGGTGTTCCCCCACCTGGCCCCCTACGACCTGCCGGCCCTGACACGGATCGCCGATGTGGATTGGACGGGGGTTGATTTCGTCTTCTGCGGTCTGCCGCACGGCACCACGCAGGAAGTGATCGCCGCATTGCCGGCCCATGTCCGGATCTGCGACCTGTCGGCTGATTTCCGCCTGTTCGATGTCGCCACCTATGCCGAATGGTATGGCCATGCCCACAAGGCCCCGGTCTTGCAGGAAACCGCCGTCTATGGCCTGGCCGAGATGGCGCGTGACCAGGTGGCCGGGGCGCGGCTGGTGGCCAATCCCGGCTGCTATCCGACCGCATCGCTGCTGCCGCTGCTGCCGCTGCTGCGCCAGGGACTGATCGCCGGTGATGACATCATCATCGATGCCAAGTCCGGCGTGTCGGGTGCCGGCCGCGATGCCAAGCAGGGCAGCCTCTATTGCGAGGTCGCCGAGGGCATGCATGCCTATGGCATCGCATCCCACCGCCACGCGCCGGAGATCGAGCAGAGCCTGGGCTGGGCCGCGGGCCGCACCGATCTGCGGGTTGCCTTCACCCCGCATCTGATCCCCATGAACCGGGGCATGATGGCCACCACCTATGTCCGCCTGAAGGACGGGGCAACGGCCGCCGACCTGCGCGCGACCCTGGAACAGACCTATGCGGGGGAGGCATTCGTCAAGGTCCTTTCCCCCGGCGTCGGCCCGCAGACCCGTCACGTGACCGGGTCCAACCTGGCTTTGATCAATGTCTTCCCCGACCGCATCCCCGGCCGTGCCATCCTGGTATCGGTCATCGACAACCTGATGAAGGGCGCTTCCGGTCAGGCCGTGCAGAATTTCAACATCATGCACGGCTTCGACGAAACGCTCGGCCTCGACGTTATACCGGTGTTCCCATGATCCAGACCCGTGCCATCCCGACCGTCCTGCCTTACCAGGGCAAGGTTCCCGTCATCGATCCGACGGCGTTCCTGTCCAACGCCGTCGTCATCGGTGACGTTGAGATCGGTGCCGGCAGCAATATCTGGTTCAACGTGACCATCCGGGGCGACGTGCATTCCATCCGCATCGGAAAGAACACGAACATCCAGGATGGCAGCGTCGTGCATTGCACCAAGAACCGGTTCAGCACGACGATCGGCGACAATGTCACCATCGGTCACCTGGCCCTGCTGCATGGCTGCGTGGTGGAGGATGGGGCCTTCATCGGCATGAAGGCCTGTGTCATGGACGGGGTCGTCGTGGAGTCGGGCGCCATGGTCGCGGCGGGGGCGCTGGTCACGCCGGGCAAGCGGGTGAAGTCCGGGGAATTGTGGGGCGGCAGCCCGGCCCGCTTCCTGCGCGCCCTGACGGAAGAGGACCTGCGGATACAGATGTCCATCGCCCCGCATTACGCGGAAATGGCGCAGACCTATCTGGAGGAGGTCGGCGGCGGCGTCGAATGACGCGGCCGCATGCCGTCCGTCAGAATGCCATGGCCGGGGGGCGGTCAGCGTCCCCGGCGGCTGACAATGTAATAGACCGCCCCCACCACGCCCCAGGCCGACAGCATGGCATAGGGGCGCCAGTCCGCCTCGAACCCCACGACAATCAGCACCAGTGACGACAAGGTTCCCAGGCCTGCTACCAGCAGCATCTGGGGCTTGGGCAGCTTGAAGCCGGCACGGTCATACAGATCGGGATGGTCCCGGGTGACGCGGGCCGCCGCCAGACAGATGGTGCCATATTTGACCAGATTGGGAATGTTCACCGCCAGGAACAGGAATGTGAGTTCCATGGGCAGGAACAGGCCCACGCAGCCCAGCGCGAAAACGGCCAGCAATGCCATGTAGGGCGTCTGCCAGGTCGGATGCACACGGGCCAGCGCTGCCGGCAGCACGCCCGCCCTGGCCATGGCGAACAGGCTGCGGCTGAACAGCATGAAAAGGCCGTTCAGGGACTTGCCAATGGAAGCGGTGGCGGCCAGCACGATCAGCGGAATGGCGGCCGGGCCCATGAAGCGCTGCGCCGCCTCCAGGATCGGTGCCTCGCTGGCGCCCAGGTCACCGGCCCCCAGTACGCCCAGCGCCACGAAGGCGACGCCCAGATAGAGCAGTGTCGCCGACCCGATCGACAGGGCGATGCCCAGCGGGATGTTGCGGCGGCTGTTCTTCACTTCGCTGCCGGCCTCCGTCGCCGCCTCGATCCCGGCAAACAGGCCGGTCAGGATGGGGGCGGCGGCGATCACGGCCATCCAGCCGTGCGGTGTGAAAGGCGTCAGGTGCGACAGGTCGACTGCCGTGCCGGCACCCCAGACGATGAATATCGCGAACAGCACCACCACCAGGGCCATCAGCACCTTCTGCGCCCGGGCCGCGATATGCACCCCGAACAGATTGGCCAGCAGGGCCATCACGAACAGGGCGAACATGGTGGGTTTGGTTGGCAAGGGCACGATCATGGAGAGATAGCGCACCAGCACCAGGGCCAGCACGACCATGGCCCCCATATTGGCCACCAGCCGCAGCCAGGTGATGAAGAAGGCCACCTTGGGATGAACGAACCGCGCCGGCCATTCATAGGATGCGCCGGAAACGGGCAGGGTGGAGCCCAGGAAGGCATAGCTGACGGCGATCAGGAAGATCGGCAGCGCACCGACCAGAACCGATAGCAGCATGGCCGGCCCCGCCAGCCCCGCCGCCGGCGCCATGGCCGAGAAGATGGCCACCCCCACGGCCGATCCCAGGCCCAGCGCCACCACGCCCCCCAGATCGATACCCTGCCGCAATTCCGGTGCATCGGGGATAGGCTTGGCATCTGTCATCACGGGGCGTTCCTGGTTCTGGCTGCTTCATGCGCGGTTCATGCGGCTCTGCCGCTGTTCTGGCAGGATAGGGTATGCGGGTGGGGAAGTTTTTCCGGGTTTGGGCCGGTTGTGGAAGTTTCTATGCCCCTTGGATGCCGGCAGCACCCCTGGATGGAATGGGGTCTGTTATCCGGGTATGCCATCCGGGTATGCCTGTTACGGCGCTGGCGGTCTGCGGCCGATCGATATTATCCTCGGTATGATCTGTTTCCGGAAAGTTGATACCGGATAATGCCCGATCATTGGATAATGATATTGGGAATATCCCCAAGCCGGGATCAGCATGCCGGACGGGTGAGATTACAGGGAGCCAGGGGAAATCCATGTCCGAGGAACTATCCGCCGCAGATATCCGCATTCTGGAGCAGTTGCAGAAGGATGCGTCTCTCTCCACCGGCGAACTGGCGGATAAGGTCGGCCTGTCCCAGTCGCCCTGCTGGCGCCGCCTGCAGCGGTTGAAGGAGGAAGGCTATATCAAGGGGCAGGTGGCCCTGCTCAACCGGGAAAAGCTGGGCCCGGGCATGGTGATCTTCGCCGTCATCAAGATGACGACGCTGACGGACGAACAGCGCGCGCAGTTCATACGAACCATCGAGCTGACGCCACAAATCCTTGAATGCTATACAATTTTTGGGGAAATGGACATCATGCTGAAGGTCGATGCCATGTCCATGCCCTGGTATCAGGAATTCATCTTCAATGTGCTTCTGAAGCTGCCGGGCGTGGTGGATGTGCAATCCACCGTGACCTTGAAGGAGATGAAATACACCACGGCCCTGCCGCTGCGCGGCGGCAAGGCCTTGTAGCCCGCCTATCGCCGCTTCGGTCCGATAAGGGACCAGTAGCGGGAGGGAAACAGGCGCTGGAACAGTTCGGCCATGCGGGCATCCCGGCCCACCAGCACGCGGTCACGGCGCTGTTCGATGGCTCTGACGATGATCTCCCCGGCTTCGGCCGGCGGCATCTTCAGCATGCGCCCCGCCAGAGCCTTCTGCTCCGCCCGCATTTCCGGCGTCATGTCCTTGTGCTGGCGCGCGCTGGCGGCGATGGCGGTGGCGACCCCGCCCGGATGCACGACCGTTACGCCGATCCGGCTGCCGGCCAGTTCATGGCGCAGGGCTTCGCTGAAGCCGCGCACGGCGAACTTGCTGGCGGCATAGGCGGCCTGTCCCGGCGGCGCGATGATGCCGAAGATGCTGGACAGGTTCACCAGCCTGGCATCGTCGCTGTCCGACAATAGCGGCAGGAAGGCGCGGGTCATGCGCACGACACCCTGGAAATTGATATTCATCAGCCAGTCGAAATCCGCCGCCGACACCTGCCGGAATGTACCGCTTAACGCCACGCCGGCATTGTTGACCAGGATGTCGGCGCCGCCATGTTCGGCCGTCACCAGGGCCGGGAAGGCCGCGATGGCGGCAGCGTCGCCGACATCCAGCGCATAGGCACTGGCAGGGACGCCATGATCACCGGCGGCGGTCAGGGCGGTGGCCTTTGCCGCGTCGGGGTCGATATCAGTCAGTACCAGCCCGCAGCCGCGCCGGGCCAGGGACATGGCAATGGCGCGGCCGATGCCGCCGCCGGCGCCGGTGATCACGGCCGTGCGGCCTTGCAGTCGCATGGGTCGGGTCATGGTGTGTCCCCATCGGGTCGGGTCCGGCCCGGGCCATGGAAGGCCAGGGTGCCGTCGGCGGGGCCGGACAGGTGGAAGGAGGCGAGATCGGCCAGATAATTCTGATGCACGCGCCAGGGCGGATTTTCCCCCTGGGCCGGCAGATGCGGGGCTGCGCGCAGGACATAACCGGAATTGAAGCCCAGCAGAGGTTCCCGGCCCGGCCCGGCCGTTGCCGACCGGGGCACGCAGACCGTCAGCCCCTGCCGGTCCATATGGTTCAGCAGGCGGCAGACCTGCCGCGCCGTCAGATCGCATTTCAAGGTCCAGGAGGCGTTCACATAGCCGAAGGCCAGGGCGAGGTTCGGCACATCGCCCAGCATCATGCCCCGGTAGACCAGACGGTCGGCCAGATCGACGGGCACGCCGTCAACCCGCAATTCCGCCCCGCCCAGCAGACGCATCTCCAGGCCTGTGGCCGTGACGATGATGTCCGCCGGCAGTTCCTCCCCCGTTTCCAGCCGGATGCCATCGGACGTGAAACCGGTGATGCGACCTGTGACGATGCCCGCGCGGCCCGTCTTGAGTGCCGCGAACAGGTCTCCGTCGGGGACCAGGCAGACACGCTGGTCCCAGGGGGCATAGGCCGGTGTGAAATGCCGGTCGACATCGATGCCGCTGCCAAGCGCCGCGCGGATGGCCTCGATGATGTGCCGCTTCACCTGCTCCGGCCGCCTTTTGGCCAGCCGGTAGGTCAGCAGGCTCCACCCGATATATTTCCAGCGCACCAGGGCGGAGGCCGGACCGTCCGGCAGCCAGCGGTAAAGGCGGTCGGCCAGACCATCATGCCGCGGCCGGGAGACAATATAGGTGGGGGAGCGCTGCAGCATCGTCACCTGAGCGCCCCGTTCCGCCAGGGCCGGCACCAGGGTCACGGCCGTGGCCCCGCTGCCGATGACGATGACGCGGCGGCCGGCCAGGGGCAGGTCCTGCGGCCAGTGCTGGGGATGGACGATGCGGCCCCCGAAACTGTCGGCCCCCGGAAAATCCGGTGCGAAGCCGCGGTCATAGCGATAATAGCCGCTGCACAGATAAAGAAACGCGCAACGGACCCGCCGGTCCCCGTCCGGCGTGGACAGCGTCACGGTCCACGCCTGTTCGTCGCTGGACCAGTTGGCCGCCGTGACCCGGCAGTTGAAGCGGATATGGGACATCAGCCCATAGGCCCGGGCCGTATCCTCGATATAGTCGCGGATGGCGGGCCCATCGGCGATGGCCGCCTTTCCCTTCCAGGGACGGAAGGGAAAGCCCAGCGTATGCATGTCGCTGTCGGACCGGATGCCGGGATAGCGGAAAAGGTCCCACGTGCCGCCGATCCGGTCGCGCGCTTCCACGATGGCCCATTTCTTCTGCGGGCAATGCATGGTCAGGCGGCAGGCGGCATCGATGCCGGACAGGCCGGCCCCGACGATCAGCACATCCAGCTTCTCGATCGGGTCCTGGTCGGCATAGGGGGGGGATTGGGTATCGGGGGGCATCGATGCCTCCTATTATTTACATTAATGTAAATATCATGGGTGGTCGGTCAGGCAAAGCACTTTCCGTAGGGGAAAGTGGACCGTTTGCGATCCCTTGACGGCTGCTGAAACCCTCGACCGGCGGCGGATGCCGTCCTATGGTGGCCACCATGCCGACAGAGAATCCGCCCCCAACCCGGCGCCCGCGCCGTACACCCGAGGAAGTCCGCCGTCTGGCGCTGGAGGCAGCGCGCGCCTGCCTGCTGGAGGCCGGCCCCGGTGCCTTGACGTTGCAGGAGGTGGGACGGCGGATCGGCATGACGCATGTCAACCTGATCCACCATTTCGGATCGGCGGCGGGTCTTCAGGCGGCGCTGATGGGCAGCATGCTGGAAGATCTGAACGACGCGCTCGGCAAGGCCGTCGCCAAGATCCTGTCGGAGGAGCCGGCGGCCCAGCGGGAAATGATCGACCTTGTGTTCGATGCCTTCGACCAGGGCGGCGCTGCGAAACTGGCGGCCTGGATCACATTGAGTGGTGAGACGGACCGGTTCCAGCCCATCCGCATGGCGGTTCAGTCGCTGGTGGATGATATCGGGCGCCGTCTGCCGCCGGACAGCGAGGTCACCATCGGGCGTATCAAGTCCAGCATCCTGTTCATCGCGCATAATGCCTTTGCTGATGCCCTGATCGGGGGTTTCATGCGGGACACGCTGGACCGGGAACCCGATGCGGCCCGCAAGATGGTCGCCCGGCTGCTGCCTTCCTTTTATTGACGGGCTGTTTATTGTCGGGTTCCGGTTCTGTCCGGAGGCCCCGTACCCCTGCCGTCCGGGGTGGCGGGAGGGGTACGGGGGAAGGGATCACCGTCGCGGGTCAGGGTAGCGTGGCGGCACCGCCGCTGACCCTCAGGCGGCCCTGCTGGCGGATATCGCCGGCGGAACTGCCGACCAGCAGCGTGTAGTCGCCGGGCTTCACCCGCCATTGCCCCGTTTCCTCATCCCAGGCCGCAAAGGCGCGCGGATCAAGGGTGAGGCTGACCTGCCGGCGCTCACCGGGCTGCAAGGCGACCTTGGTGAAGGCGCGTAACTGCCGGAGAGGCTCCGCCGCATCCCGGCTGGCCGGGGCGACATAGAGCTGCACCACCTCCTGCCCCGCCGGGCCGGCACTGTTGCGCAGGTCCAGCGTGACCGTCACCGGTTGCCCGCCGCGGATGCGCGATGGGGCCTTCAGCCTGCCATAGCTGAAGGTGGAGTAGGAAAGCCCGTGCCCGAAGGGATAGAGCGGCGTCACGCCCCGGGCCTCCAGCCCGCGATAACCCACCAGCAGCCCTTCGGCATAATCGCTGTCCAGGGCGGCCAGATCCATGGGGATATCGCCGTCCGCCGCCGGAAAGCTGACGGGCAGCCTGCCCGACGGATTGGCCTTGCCGAACAGCAGGTCGGCCAGGGCGCGCGACCCTTCCTGTCCCGGCAGCCAGAGCTGCAGGATGGCCCCGGCCTCGTCCTTCCAGGGCATGGTGACGGCGGCGCCGCTGTTCACCACCACGACGGTGCGCCCGTTCGCGGCAGCCACGGCCCTGACCAGCCTGTCCTGCTCACCCGGCAGGGCCAGCGTCGTGCGGTCATAGCCTTCCCCTTCGGTCATGGAGGAGGAACCGACCAGCACGATCGCGGCATCCGCTTCCCGCGCGGCAGCGACCGCTGCTTCGAACGCCGGAAGCGGCTGCCGGATGCCCAGGACCAGCGCTTCGTATGGTGTCTGGCCCGTCGCATAGTCGAGCTGGAGCCGGTAACCGCGCCCGGCTTCCAGGTCCAGGGCAACGGTGCGGCGCAGGACGGGAAAGCCGATCACGTCACGTGGATCGGGTTGTCCCTTCACCGACCGGTCCAGGATCGTCTGGCCATCCAGCGACAGCACCGCACGGCCCGTCCCGCGCACGCTGAATTCGTGCCGTCCGCTGCGCTCCGGCCAGAACCAGCCCGACCAGCGCAGACCGGCATAGCCGATCGTCTTGGCATCGGGCACATTGCCGGCGATCCGCTTGACGAAGGTCGTTGCCTCCTCGCTGCGCAGCGGCGGGCCGGCCAGATCGGCCGTGGCGAAATAGTCCGCCTGCAACCCCCTGCGGCTGCGGGCCTCATCGGGGCTCAGCATGGCGGCATCGGCGGCGGGCGGCGTTTCCTCGTTATCCACGCCTTGGGCATGGATGATGCGGGTGCCGGGCAATGCCTCCCGCAGGGCAGCCAGCGGAGTGGGGATGGAGGCAAAGGGCACCACGGCCGAACTGCCGCCGCCCTGGACGCGGATGACATCGGCATTCGGGCCGATGACGGCCAGTGTGCGGATATCGGACGGCAGCGGCAGCAGGTCCTTGTTCTTCAGCAGCACGATCGCTTCACGCGCGGCGGTGCGGGCCAGTTCGGCATGGGCGGACTTCATGTCGGCCGGGATGGTGCCGTCGCCGCCTTCCCTGACCGTGGATCGCAGGATCAGGCGCAGCACGCGGCCGGCATTCTCGTCGATCTGGTCCAGGCCGACCTCGCCCTTTTCGACGGCCTGACGCAGCTTGTCTCCGAAATGGGCGGGCGGTCCCGGCATTTCCAGGTCCAGGCCCGCATTTGCGGCCGCCGCCGTGGCGTGGGTGGCGCCCCAGTCGGAAACGACCATGCCCGGATAGCCCCATTCCTTCTTCAGCAGGTCGGTCAGCAGCCAGCGGTTCTGCGTGGCATAGGTGCCGTTCAGCTTGTTGTAGGAGGCCATGACCGACCAGGGGTCGGCCTGCTTGACCACCGTTTCGAAGGCCGGCAGGTAGATTTCCCGCAGCGCGCGGGCCGACAGCCTGGCATTCACGAAGAAACGGTTGGTTTCCTGGTTGTTGGCGGCGAAATGCTTCAGGGAGACGCCGATCCCCTTCGCCTGCACACCCTGGACATAGCCCAGGCCCATCTGTGCCGAAAGGTGCGGGTCTTCCGAATAGGTTTCGAAATTTCGGCCCCATAGCGGGGTGCGCACGATGTTCACCGTGGGGGCCAGCAGTACCGACGCGCCGTGGGCCCGCGCCTCGTCCGCGATGGCCCCGCCGACCCGGCCGGCCAGTTCCGGATTCCAGGTTGCCGCCACGGCCACACCCACCGGGAACACGGTGGCCGGTATGTCATCGTGCGAGCGTACCCCGGTCGGCCCGTCGGTCATCTTGATCGAGGGCACGCCCAGCCGGGGCACGCCATTCAGTTCCATGATGCCGGCCCCGGCGAGAAGATCGATCTTCTCGTCCAGGGTCATCTGCCGGATCAACTCATCGACCTTCACGGTCAGTGCGGCGTGGGTCTGGCCGGCTGCCGCGGGGGCGGCATCGCCGGCCAGGGCGGGGGCCGGAAGATGACAGGTCATGGCCAGCGCGATGCCGGCCACCGCCAACCGGCCCAGCAAAGGCCTTCTCATTGGACCTCCGCCAGGGCGGCTTCGGTCTTGGCGAGCAATTCGTCGGTCAGGTGCCCCCCGGAATAGGGCTGAAGCTGGCGCAGGGAAAGGCCCTTCACCATCTCGTATTGCGGGATTTCCAGCAGGCCGGGCAGTGTGCTGGTCAGCGCCGCCTTGGCGCCTTCATGCGCGGCCAGTTCCTCGATCGGCGTATCGAGCGAAAATTTCGCTTCGGCCGCTGACGTCTGCGCGGCGGCCGTCTGGGCGGCCACGACGGGCACGGGCAGAAGGATCGCCATGGCGGTGAGAAGGGGGAGCAGGGTCTTCATTGGTCGCGTCTCCTGGATATGGCCGTTCCGTTTGACGGCTGCTTGTCGGGATGGGGTGCCTTGGCCGGGATGTCGCCCCTTCTGCATCAAGGCTGTTGCGGATCGGTGCAGATGAAATTGGTGGCGTCGTCGGTGGACCCGCTTCCCGTCCAGCGTGCCACCTGCGGATAGGCACAGAGCGGACGGGTACGCAGCGGCTTTGCCGGCAGGCCGAGATAGCCGAACATGTCGTTGTCATATTTTGTGGCGACGATACGGTCCGGGGCCGGGCCGCCCTGGCGCCACTGGTCCAGCGCTGCCAGCCCGTCGAAGACATTGGGGCCGGGGCCGGCCAGGCAGTGGGACATGCCGGGCGCCATGAACAGCCGCACCGAACCGGCGGCCTTTGCGCCGCTGGCCTCCAGCACGTCACGGTAAAAGTTCACCGTGTTCTGCGGCGGTATCGCGGCGTCGCCATAGCCGTGATAGAGGATCAGTTTGCCTCCGGCGGCGAAGAAGCGGCCCAGGTCGGGGCCGCCGGGCGTGATATCCGCCTGGATGGCCTGCGCCAAGGGATAGTCGGTCTCCAGGTTGAAATCCGCGGTCGTCCATTGCGGATTGCCATGCACGAAATAACGATAGAACTCGGTCGCGAACCGGCCCTGCTGTGCGCCCGGTCCTGTCAGCCAGAGATCCCAGGCGCCGGGCGTGGCCTCCGCCCCGGGCATGAAGCCGGGGAAGAAGGGACGGCCCTGCCCATCATGCGGTCCACGGTAAAGGGCGCGGGCCGATTGAACCTGCGCGGCCGTCAGGCAATCCGCGGCGTCACCCTGGCGGCAGGTCAACACGCCGGGGTCGAAGGCGCAGCGGCGCGGATCGTCGATCACACCGTCCACCACGCCATCATCCGCATCGCACCGGGCCAGCGCGGCTTTCTGCAGTAGTGGCAGCTTCGCGTTGGGAATGGCGCCGCCCGGCCGCCCGAACACGGCCCGGTCGTTCATCGCCTTGGCTGTGGCCAGCCGTGCCCAGGGCATGGCGGGCGCCCCCGCCAGGATGGCGTCATAATCGTCGGGGAAGCGCGAGGCTTCCATCAGCGCCTGACGCCCGCCATCCGAACAGCCATGGAAATAGCTGGCGGACAGGCGGCTATCATAGTAGGCGGCGATGACCCGCTTGGCCGTGGCCGCCGCCAGGTGATTGGCCCGCCAGCCATAATCGCGGATCCGTTCCGGCTGGCCCTGTGCCCAGGTGGCGTCGACATCGCTTTTGGCATGATGCCCCATGTCGCTGCCCACAGACGCATAGCCCCTGGCCACGCCGCCGCGCATCAGCAGTGACGGCACCATCATGTTGCTGCCGAAGCCGCCATTGCCCGCCCCCAGCAGCTTGCCGTTCCAGGCGGCCGCCTCCGGCAGCCAGACCTCGACCCGGATGGAAGAGGCCGGCGTCGGTGTCAGGCGCACCTGGACGCGGCAGAAGGCGGCGGGGGCCGGCAGGCCGATCGCGCCCTTGTCCGGCGTGACAGTGGCACCGGCCGTCACGGATGTCGCGGCTTCGACCGTGCCGTCCACCAGGGGCAGACCGGTCAACTCCTCGCACTGCGCGATGCGCGGGATGGCGGGAGGCGGTTCGACGGGGGTTCGGGCACAGCCGGCCAGAAGGGCGGCGATCGCCCCCATGGTCAGCAGCCCGGAATGGAAAAGGTTGTTTTTCATTTGGACAACAGTCCCCTGCTATCGAGCCAGGCCGCCAGGCGTGCCGTCCATTCGTCCGTAGGCTTGCCCTGCGGCTTCATGCCGAAGCCATGTCCGCCCGTCGGATAGGTGGTCAGGGCCACATCGCGGCCCGCGGCGCGCCAGGCATCGGCCAGGCGGGTCGTTTCCTTGTTGGATATGTTGTCATCCTCTGCCACCAGCGCGAAAAGGGGCGGGACCCCGGCAGGAACCGACAGCGGGTCGGGCAAAAGGCCGGGATATATCGCCATGGCGAAGTCGGGCCGGCTTGCCGGCTCCCCCGCCAGGATGGTCCAGACGGCAACGGCCCCGCCCGCGGAAAAGCCCATCAGGCCGATCCGGTCCGGCTTCACGCCATAGCGCGCCGCCTCCGCCCGCACATGGCGGACGGCCTGCTGGCCATCGGCCGTGGCCAAGGGACGCAGCGGGGCGAGTGCCGCCTCCATTTCTGCCGGCTTGGAAATGCGCTGGAACAGTTTCAGCGCCACATCCTCGCCCGTCGGGATCAGGCGGTAGCGCAGCACGAAGGCCGTGATCCCCATCCCGTTCAGCCATTTGGCGACGGCGATACCTTCGTTCTCGATCGACAGCATATGGAACCCGCCACCCGGTGCCACGATGACGGATGTGCCATTGGCCTTGCCGGGGTCGGGCTGGAAAACCAGCAGCGACGGGTTGGAGACGTTGCGCGCGATGGTGCCGAAGGGCATTCGGTCCTCCGTCACCTCCGGCCGCGTACCGGCGATGGTGCCTGGCGCCCCCTGGGGCCAGAGCGGGATGGCAGTGCCCTCCGACAGGGTCACGGCCCTGGCACAGCCGGCCAGCATCATGCCTAGGCTGCCGATGGTGAAAAGACGTCGGGAAAGGGACATCATGGCGTGGCCTCCCGTGCGGCGGTGATGGCGGTGATGACCGGTTCTGCGGCGGAAACGGCCTTTGTCTCCACACCGATGGACAGCATCTGCGGCCGGGCCGCGTCATAGCGTGGCCAGGCGGGCAGATCGCCGCCATTGGGGTCGCCCGTTTTCGCGAAGCGGGCCCACAGGTCGGCCATCAGGCGTGCGGTCGCCCGGTCGGCCGGCGCCGGTTCGTCACCGGCATGGCCGAGTGTTTCGAAATGATAGGGCATGTCGGTGGCATGGCCGGCACCGCTATCCTTTTCCCGCTTGGCTTCGGCAACATAGCCGAAGCGGTAAAGCCAGGTGGGGGCACCCGCCGCCGCATGGCGGCGGGCCAGCGCCACCGATGGTTCAACAAAGACAACATCGCTGGCGATGGAACGCCGCATGGCACCGGCGGAACCATAGGCGGCCTGCACGGCATCCTTGTTGATCTCCACAGCCTTCAGGTGGGGACCATTCAGGAACATGCGGAACAGGCCGGGCACAAAGCTGAATTCATCATCATTGGCCCCGACGATAAGGGGAACCGCCGGCTGTGCGCCGGCTGCGAACCGGGCCATCAACTCGCCATCGATGATCCGCCCGTCGGTGATGGGGCCGGAATAGGTCTTTTCCTCCTTGTCCAGCAGGGTGATGCCGCCGCGCACCTTGTCCGCCGGCAATGCCCGCAGGCCCGCCACTCCGTCGGCGGCACCGGCGGCCTTGGCGAAGGCGACACCACGGGCCTCCGCCGCCGCCAGACCGGGCCAGGCATCCCGCCCGCCGCCGGAAATGACCGCCGCCTTCTGGAACAGGCCGCGTGCCGAAGATGAGGCCATCAGGCGCGCCACGGACTCCCCGCCCGCCGATTCCCCGATGAAGGTGATGTTCGCCGGGTCGCCGCCGAAGGCCGCGATATTGCGCTGGACCCAGTGCAAGGCCGCGATCTGGTCCATGAATCCCCAATTGCCCGTCGGCCCGTCACCGCTTTCGGCCGTCAGGTCCGGATGGGCGAAGAAGCCGAAGCGTCCGAGCCGGTAATTGAAGGTGACGACGACAAGACCCCGGCCGGCCAGGCCGGCCCCGTCCATGACGGGGTTTGCGGCGCTGTCGGTGACGAAGCCGCCGCCCGGCACCCAGACCAGGACGGGCAGGGGCCTGCCGTCGGCACCGGCCGTATCGGGGGCCCAGACATTCAGATAAAGGCAATCCTCGGCCGGTGGCTGTGCCGGCTTGGCGCCGGGAAGGGGGTTCTGCATGCAGTCCGGGCCGAACCTGTCGGCCTTGCGCACCCCGTCCCAGGTGGCCGGCGGGGCCGGTGGCCGCCAACGCAGGCCGCCAACCGGCGGGGCGGCATAGGGAATGCCCCTGAAGGCGTTCACACCACCGGCTTGAACGCCTTCAATGCGCCCGCCCTCCACCGCCACGTGCGTGCCGGCCGCTGCCGGCGCGGTGGTCAGAAGCAGGGCCGTGACCAGGGCGATGATAGTCGAGCCTTTCATCGGGCGCCCTCCGTGGTGAAGCGGTGCGTGCCCGGTTCCACCGAATAGATGGTGAAGCGATCATTCCCGCCGGTGCGCCTTGCACCCTTGGGCACCGCGCGCACCGGGCCGAACCGCCGGGGCACCCATATGTCGCCCACACTGTTCGCCGGCACCTGCACCGTCAGGGTCAGCGCACCGTTCTCCACACGCCAGGCACTGGCGGCACGGCCGTGGACGGTCTGCATCGTGGCTTCCGCCCAGGCCAGCCCGTCGGGGATCTCCGGCCGGACAAGAACGCGCTTGTAGCCGGCATCACCGGGTCGCAGCCCCGCCAGGCGGGTGCGCATCCAATCGCCGATGGACGAGAAATAATGGTGGTTGCGGGACCGGCTGTTCAGGCTCCAGGTCTCGAACATGGTCTGGTGGCCGTTTTCGATCCACCAGCCCCAGCCCGGCTCGTCCGTGCGGGTGGCGATCCGGTAAGCCAGATCGGCATGGCCATGGTCGCTCAATACCTCCAGCAGATATCGCGTGCCGAACACGCCGGTGCGCAGCCCGTTCTTCTCCGCATCGGCGGCGATGGCGGCGGCCACCGACGCTTCCTGCCCGTCCGGCACCATGCCGAAGGCCAGCGGCAGGACATTTTGAATCTGCGTGGGCGGCCCCGCCACGCCCTTGCCGTCCATGGTGCGGTACCAGCCATTGCCGGCGTCCCAGTAACGGGCGTTGTAGGCCGCGCGGATGGCATTGGCCAGGGCACGGTAGCGGGCCGCATCCCCGTCGGCGCCGATCACCGCCGAACTGCGGGCCAGCAGATCGGCTTCCAGGAAGAAATAGGCGCTGGTCACCGCATCGATGCCACCACCGCGGGCATTCAGGATGTCCAGCGGCCCCGGCGGGCTCCATTCGCTGAGGCCCAACCGGCCGCGATAGTCCGGCGCCTTGAAGATGGTGGCGGTGTAATCGACCAGCCGCCGCTGCATCGCGTGGTTTTCCGCCAGGACGCGGGTGTCGCCATAGGTGGTGTAAAGTTCCCATGGCAGGATCAGTGCGGCGACATCCCAGGGCGGGGTGGGGCCCCAGACCAGGTTCCAGCCCGGCGTGTCCTGATAGCCGTAGAAGGGCGTGGTGGGGATCACCTCCGGCACCTCGCCGCTGTCGGCCTGGGCGTCCCGGAAATCGGCCAGCCATTTGGTGAAGACCCGCGCCACGTCCAGGCTGCGCACGGCCATGCCGGCCGATGCCTGCGCGTCGCCCGTCCAGCCGTTTTTCTCATAGGTCGGCGTGTCGGTCAGGAAGCCGTGCAGGTTGTTGAGGATGCTGGCGCGAGCGGCCGCGTCGATCCGGTCCAGCAGCGGGTTGGCGCTGGCGAAGCTGCCCGTGTCGGCCACGGCGGAATGCACGATCTCGGCTGTCAGCATGTCGTGTGCGGGCGGGCCGGTCAGCCCTTCGACCTGGATATAGCGGAAGCCGGCATAGCCGAAGCGCGGGGACCAGCGTTCCGTGCCCGTGCCCGCCAAAATGTAGCGGTAGGTCTGGAGCTGGGCGTTGATCAGTCCGGAGGCAGGGGCCACCAGCCCGGCATCGTCCAGCTTTTCCGCCGCCACCAGGGAGATGGTGGTGCCGCGCGGTCCATTGGCCTTCAGCACGGGCAGGCCGGAGATGATACGCCCGAAATCATAGACCCAGATGCCGGGCTGCACCTCGCGCATTTCCACGGGCTGGATCGTGGCGACAGGGGCGATGGGCTCGACATTGGCGAAATCGATGGTGCCGGCGGGGCCGGGGACGCGGCGGGCCGGCACCCAGCCCGTATCATCGAACCCCGCCTGTTTCCAGCCGTCGGGCGTCAGCCGCGCGTCATGGCGTTCCCCGCGATAGACACTGTCGGACAGGGTGGGGCCGGATTGGCTGCGCCAATCCCCGTCGCTGGTCACGACCTGTCGGGTTCCGTCGGCGAAATCGATCTCAAGCCGGGCCAGAAGGGCGGGATCGGCATGCCAGGGCGCGCGGTGGAAATACCATTCGTTGGGATCGGTGACCCCGTACCAGCCGCGTCCCAGTTCCGCCGCGACGACATTGTCACCCGGCCGCAGCCTGTCGGTCACATCCTCCACATAGGCCAGGACGCGCTTGTCATAAGCGGTGAAGCCGGCACCCAGCGATGTGGCGCCGACCATGCTGCCATTCAGCAGCAGCCGCGGCATGCCGGCCCCGGCCCAATAGAGGCGGGCGCGGGCCACGGGTTTGTCCGGCAGCGCGAAGGTTCGGCGCAGCAGCGGGGCCGGCGCCCCCAAAGGCAGCACGATGTCGACCGACGGCACACCAGCCGCAACCCGCAACCCGTCGGCACCGACATTGCCACCTGTGAAGGGGTTGTCGTTGCCGGCGAAGATGGTCTTTACCTCCGGCGACCCGGTACCGCCCACCCGCACCCCGTGGATTACGGCGGCATCGGCCTGGCGGGCCGTGAAGCCGACCGTGCCGTGCGTCTGGGTGGGGTCGGTCAGCCGGGCCACCTGCACCCCGTCCAGGATGGTGGTGATCTCCTGCCCCCTGGCCCGGACGGACAGGTTCAGGCGGCGATCCTTCAGCGGGCCGCCGGGCAGGCGGGCACGGGCCAGTTCCGTGGTCCGCATGCCGCCCGACTTGCCCCCGCCATAACGCCGGACGGACTGGACCAGGGTGGGGCCGTCCTTGGTGTCGGTCAGGGTCCAGACATAGGCTTCGCCGAACTTCTTCCCTTCGCCCCGGGCACGGAACAGGATGTCCAGTGCTGTGCCCTTCAGGGTCAGGTCGATATCCAGTTCCAGATCGGACCAGTCATGGACCGTCTGATCCGGTCCCGAAATCCACCCGGCCTGCCACTGGTCCGCATCCAGCAGGCCCATTTCCCACCAATCCGGCGGGCTCCAGGCGCCGGGGCGACCGTTGGCGTCCCAGACCATGACCTGCCACCAATAGCGTGTACCGGCGGCAAGCCGGTGGCCGGCATAAGGGATATGGACATTGTCGCCCGAAGCGACCTTGCCGCTGTCCCAGGCCAGCGGCCCCGTTTCCAGGGCCGCCGGGTCCTGTGCCACCCGGATGCGGTAGGCGGACTGGCGGGCGACCGGCGAAAGCCAGGCCAGACGCGGGGCCTGTTCGTCCAGGCCGATCGGGGTCACGGCATATTCCACCCGCAGACCCTGCGGCGGACCGTTTCCCGGTGTGCCGCAACCGGCCAGCACCAGCACCGCCGTGCAGGCTGCCCACTGCAACCGTCCCTTCAAGGCCTGCCGCCGTCCTTCGCCCCGCCGATCGTCCCGCATCGCCATCCTCAGAAGCTCGTCCGCAGTCCCACGGACACCAGACGGCCCAGGGTGCTGCCATTCGTGTAGCCGGGAACGGCATTGTAGAAGGGCGGGTCCTTGTCGAACAGATTGTCGACATTCAAAGTGATGCTGGTGCCTTCCGCCAGACTGGCCAGGTTGTAGCTGGCGAACAGATCGATGGTGTTGAAGGCGCCGACCCGGTCCTGGCTTGGCACGCCCAGGATGGGATAGCTGTCGCGATGGTTCCAGGAAATGCGGCCCGACCAATTGTCGACATTGGCCCCCAGGCTGGCCACCAGGGCCAGCCGGCCCGTGCCGTTCTTCAGATTGTCGCTGAAGGCGCCACCCTGCACGGCCTGGGTCTTGCGGTTCAGGGTGTAGGTGCCCGATACCCGCGCGCTGATGATGCCGAAATCCATGCGATGCCGGTAATCAACCTCGAAATCGATGCCATCGGTATGGATGGCGCCCAGGTTGTTGCGCCGCGCATCGAACAGCACATAGGGGCTGGAAAAGGCGTACAGGGCGGGCAGGCTGGGCACACCATCGACCCGCATCGAACCGGCCAGGGCCATGGCCTGTTCCAGGGTCGGGTTCAGGACGAAATAGCCGGCAAAGTTCGGATCGGAATAGATCTGCGGCTCCAGGACAGGGGCAAGGCCGATCGCATCCTTGAACTTCACATTGAAATAGGTCGCGGACAGGCGCAGCCCGTCAATGGCGTCGGGCGTGAAGTCGAAGCCCAGTGACCATGTGTCGGCCGTTTCGGGCCGCAGGTCCGGGTTGCCGCCGGCCAGCACGATGGTGGGACGCAGCAGGTCGGTAAAGGGGCTGCCCGGCAGGCGGTTGGGCGAGAACAGCACCACCTGGACGCGGGAATCCACCGAATTGCCCATGTCGGCCAGGCTGGGCGCATGGAAGGAGGTGCCGTAATTGGCGCGCAGCGTCAGGTCCGACACCGGCCGGTAATTCATGGCGATCTTGGAATTGGTTGTGCCGCCGACATCGTTGTAATCGTCATGGCGGACGGAACCGGACAGTTCCAGACCATAAATCCCCGCGACCCGGTTGGCCGCACCCACCAGCGGCACATGCAGTTCCCCGAAGATCGACTTCACGTTCCGGTCGGCCTTTGCCCGCTGCAGGCTGGTCGGCGCGCCCGCCGGGCCGGAACCGATGCTGCTGTCGATATCCTCGTAATGATATTCAACGACCGCCGCGGCCCGGACGTCCCCGCCGGGAATGGAGAAGATCGGCCCGTCGACCACGGCGCGGAATTCGGCCAGTTGCTGCGTGGCCCGGCCGACATTCCAGTAATCATTGATCCGGGCCAGCAGGCCTGCGTCGCTGGCTCCGATATTGTAGGGATTGAGGGCCGTGGCCGCCGTCGTGCCGTTCAGGGCGCCGGTCGCCAGGGTGGTGTCGATCAGATCCTCGTTCGTCTCGTTGTAGGACCGGCCCAGATTGCCGATCAGACGGAGCTGCCAGGTGTCGCTCAATTCCACATGCAGTTCCGGCGTGACGCCGTAGGATTCAAAATAACCGTCGCTGACATTGCTGCGCCCGAATACCTCGTCGAACGCGATGGCGACATCATGCTGCACTTCCGTGCCGATGGGCCGGAAATAGGGGTTCAAGGCTGAAACCGTACCGCTCAGCGATGATTGCGCGGTGCGGGTCACGGTGTCGCGCGCCGACCAGTAACCCGTGGCATTGAAGGTGACGCCCTCGCCCAGATCCTGCACCAGCCGGCCGAACACGCTGTGGCGTTCCTCCTTCGGATAAAGGTCGGCATAGTCGGTCTGGTCGCACTGGTTCAGCGTGCCGGGCAGCCGCGTCTGCATGGCGAACGGGATGCCGCCCAGCAGGATATTGCCGGGCGAACAGGCCGTGCCGCGGAAATCGGAGCCGCCCCGCCCCGTCAGATCGGCCGTGGCATGGTCGCGATCGATGCCCAGCAGATTGTCATGCCAGGCAAAGGAGTAGGAGAGCCAGGCCGCGCCGGAGCCCCAGTCCCGCCCGCCGATCAGGCTGGCTTCCGTGCTCTTGAAATCCGCCGCGCGGCCATAGCGCACATTGGCGGATACACCGTCGTAGCGGTCACGGGTGATGAAGTTGATCACGCCGCCGATGGCATCGGAACCATAGATGGAGGAGCCGCCGTCGGGGATCACTTCCACCCGCTCGATGGCGTCGGGCGGGATGATGGAAGGATCGACGCTGGTCTGCAGGATGCCGGCACCCACCAGCCGGTTGCCGTTCAGCAGCACCAGCGTGCTGGCACCGCCGGAGGCGGCCAGATTGCGGATGTTGGGCCGCACGATGGGCAGGCCGTAATTGCCCTGGGCACGGGGGACGGTGCCGAAATTGCCGACCTGGGGTATCTGCGCCAGCAGGTCGTTGGCCGAGGCCGCGCCGGAGGCCACCACATCCTCGCGCTGCATGGCGATGGCATTCGTGCCGATGGGACCGACATTGCGGATCATCGTGCCCGTGACGATGATCTCCTCCAGCAGCACGTTCTGCGCGCCGGCCGCCGATCCTCCGGGGGAGACTTCCTGGGCCTGCGCGGCCGTGGCGGTGCCGATGGCCAGGACGGAGACGCCAAGCGCCAGCCGCCGCAGCCTGGACGATGTGCGGCGCCAGATCGGATCAAAACTGCTCATCAATTTCCTCCCCGAAGCCGAGCCATGCGGTATGGCCGCGGCTGAATCCTTTTTGGTTCGGTGGGGGGCCCTCACCCCCCGGGGGCGGATGCAGCGAGGCAACCGTCACCCTGTAAGAATGATCATTATTTATCTTAATCGATCACGTCAATAATCAATTTCAATCAAAACGGCCGTCTCCGCATGAATTGCGTCAACGCCCCGCTCTGACCACGCCCTGCCGGGGCATGTCGGCCACCATCAGCCTGATACCGGCGCCTTCCAGCATTCCGGCCTGCGCATCGGTGATGCCGGGATCGGTGATGACGGTATCGATTTCCGACAAGGCGCAGACGACATGGCCCGACGGACCACTGAACTTCGAACTGTCGACAAGAACGATGACCTCGTCGGCGCGCTCGATCAGGCGGCGCTCGGAAACCACCAGGATGATGTCGGCCTGCATCAGGCCCGCCGGCCCGATCGAGGCAGCCCCCATGAACAGCTTTGGCGCATGGAAATGCGGCATGCTGTCCTCGCCCGACGGCGACAGGATGACGTTCTGTTCGCGGAAGACCTGTCCGGATGGCAGCAGTATTCGTGTGGCGGGCTGCGGCAACAGGGCGCTGACGATATGCAGGGACGTGGTCAGCACCTGCAGACCCAGCGGGGCCAGATGCGGACACATCTGCAAGGTTGTCGACCCGCCGTCGATCATCACGCCCTCGCCGGGCACGCACAGCTTTGCGGCTGCGCGGCCGATGGCTTCCTTGGCGGCGCGGTTGCGCCCTATATTCTCGTGGAACGGCACACCCAGAAGCCCGCCCGGCGGGCTGGGCTGGGCGGTGGCGGGTGCCGGCTTGTCACCGCCCGCGCTGCGGGCGCCGCCACGCACACGCTCGATCCGTCCCTGTTCGACCAGACGGTCGAGGTCACGGCGGATGGTTGCGGGGGAGGCGGTGATCCTGGCCTCAAGGTCGCGGAAGGAGATGAAACCGCTATCTTCGAGGCTTTCCAGTATGATGCGTTCACGTTCGGCGGCGTGCATTGCGTACCTGCTTGTTTTCGCAGAATTTTGACGCGATGCGCGCGATTTTGCAATGATTGGCTTTGTCATGGCTGCCGCTCCAGACGGAAAGGGCCGGAGCGGCAATCGCATGGCGGGCCCGCAACGGCCTGGTCAGACGATGCCGGCGGTACTGCCGGCAGGCCGGCGCCGGGCCGCCATGGCCGTGCGCCAGCCGCTGGCGCGGTAGGTTGCAATCGGGTCGGCGGCCCCGCCCGCGCCGACACGCGCCATGGCCAGGATGGGGCTGACATCCGTGCGATAGGCTGTGCGCAGCGCCTGGAAGGCGGCCATGACGTCGTTTTCTTCCTGCGCCGTCTTCAACATGTCGCGGTCGACCAGCAGCGCCTTGGCGAAGGCCGTCGCGATGGCTTCCGCCGACGACAGCAGGCTTTCGATCGGATCGGTCACATTGTGCGACTGATCGATCATATAGGCCGGATCGAATCCGTCGCGCGGGTTGCGCTCCGCCTCCAGCAATTCGTTGAAGACCAGGAAAAGGCGATGCGGATTGACCGATCCGCTGTCCAGATCGTCGTCCCCATAGGAACTGTCGTTGAAATGGAAGCCCCCCAGCTTGCCGAACCGGTGCAGGCGGGCCACGATCTGTTCGATATTGACGTTGGGAGCATGGTGGCCGAGATCGACCAGGCAACGCGCCTTCGGGCCCAGATGCTGGGCGGCCAGGATTGAACTGCCCCAATCGGCGATCACCGTGGAATAGAAGGCCGGCTCGAACATCTTGTGTTCGATCAGCATCCGCCAGCCGTCGGGCAGGGCGGCATAGATTTGCGCGGCCGAATCCAGGTAACGGTCGAAGGAGCGGCCCAGGTCCTGCTGACCGGGAAAGTTGGTGCCATCCCCGATCCATACCGTCAGATCGCGGACACCCAGCGCGCGGCCGATGTCGATACATTCGATATTGTGTGCCACGGCCTGTTCGCGCACGGCTGGATCGGTGGAAGTCAGGGAACCCGTGGCATAGGAGTGTTTCTGGCCCGGCTGATCCTGGAACGTGTTGGAATTGACGGCATCGAAGCCAAGGCCGAGTGATGCGGCCACTTCCCGCAGCCCGGCATAATCCGACACCTTGTCCCAGGGGAAATGCGGGCTGACGCGCGGGGTGATGCGGCAAAGCTGCTGCACCACGGCGCAATCTTCAAGCTTTTCAAGAATGCCGGTCGGCTCTCCCGCCAGGGGAAAGCGGGCAAAGCGCGTGCCGCCGCGCCCCGTACCCCAACTGGGCACGGCGACGGAGAAGGCAGCAACGCGGCTGCGGATGGTCTCGACATCGATGCCCCGCCGGGCCAACTGACGGCCCAGGCTGGCATAATCATCCTCCAGCGCGCCCAGCGCCCCTTCATTCAGCCGTTCGATCAGTTGGCCGTCGATCGGAAACCCATTGGCCATGCTCTTAACTCCTCCCCCCATGCGCGCCGGCGGTCCGTCACCGGTTCTAACGGATTTATACCCAGTCCCGGTGATCGCATCCGATCATCGGCCTCAGCGTGTGAAGGCCTGTGCGTTCCCGGCATCGACATTGATCATGTTGCCGGTCGATTTGGCCGACAGATCGCTGGCGAAGAAATGGACGGCCTGTGCCACATCCTCGGGCAGGACTTCCCGCTTCAGCATGGAGCGGTCGCGGTAGTGCGCTTCCAGCCCGGCCCCGTCGTCGATGCCGTGGGCACCGGCCCGCTCGCGCCGCCAGGCGCCGTCCCAGATGTGTGAGCCCTTGATGACCGCGTCGGGGTTGACGGTATTGACGCGGATGCCGAACGGCGCGCCTTCCAGCGCCAGGCAGCGGGCCAGATGGAGGGAGGCGGCCTTCGCGGAGGCGTAGGCCGCGGCATTGGTGGCCGCCGCCACCCCGTTCTTGGACCCGATGAAGACGATGGAGCCGCCGTTGCCCCGCTTCATCAGCGTGAAGGCCGCCCGTGCCGTCAGGAAATAGCCTTCCGCCAGAACGGCGAAATTCTGGCGCCAGAGATCGGTCGTCGTGGCTTCCAGTGCAGCGGAAGACGCGATCCCGGCATTGGCGACCAGGATGTCCAGCCCGCCGAATTCCCGCGCGCAGGCGGTGAAGGCAGCCTCGATTTCCGCCTCGCGCGTCACGTCGGCCACGGCCATGCGCACGCGGTCCGCCCCGGCCTGCTTCTCCAGGCGCTCCGCCGCCTCGCGCAGGCGGTCCGCATCGCGGTCGACCAGCATGATGCAGGCCCCGTCCTCTGCCAGTCGCGCCGCCGTCGCCGCGCCGATGCCGCCGGCTCCGCCCGTGACCAGGGCGATCTTGCCGACCAGCGGGCGCGGTGCCGGCATGCGGCGCAGCTTCGCCTCTTCCAGCGCCCAATATTCGATACGGAAGGCCTCCCGCTCGTCCAGCCCGACATAGCCGCCGATCACTTCCGCCCCGCGCATCACATTGATGGCGTTGGCATAGAACTCCCCGGCGATGCGCGCCGTGCTCTTGTCCGCGGCCAGGGTGAGGCGGCCGATGCCCGGCACCAGCACGACGACCGGGTTCGCATCGCGCATCGGCGGATCGTCCGGTCCGGCGCAGCGCTGGTAATAGCCGGCATAGGCGCTGCGGTAATCTCCCGTCATGGCGGCCAGATAGCTGTCATCGTCAAGGCGCGCCGGGTCCAGCACCATGGGAACGATCTTGGTGCGCAGGAAATGATCGGGGCAGGACGTGCCGATGGCGGCCAGCCGGTCCAGGCCGCGGCTGCCCACGAATTCCAATGTTTCCGCGTCGTCGGCGAAGTGGCCGATCTTGCCGCGCGCACCCTGCATCAGGCCACGCAGTTTCGGCAGCAGCCGGGCGGCGGCGGCCGACCGTTCCGACGCCGGCCGGGCCGGCAGGGCAACCCCGCCGAACGCCGGACCATGGGCCAGACGCTCGTTCAGGTAATGCGCGGCATCGGCGATCAGGGCGATCGTGTTCTCATAGCAGGATCGCGCCGTATCCCCCCAGCAGATGATGCCGTGGCCGGCCAGCATGACGCCGCGCAGGCCCGGGTTCCTGGCGACATGGTCGCGCAACCGCAGCCCCAGCGCGAAGCCCGGTCGCTGCCAGGACAGCCAGCCCACGGCACCGCCCCAGACTTCCCGCGTCACCGCCTCGCCGTCGCGGGCCGCGGCCAGGGCGATGATGGCATCGGGATGCACATGATCGACATGGGTGAACGGCAGGTAGGCGTGCAGCGGCGTGTCGATGGAGGCAGCCCGCGGATTGAGATCGAAGGTGCAGTGGGGCAGGTAGCCCACCATTTCGTCCTCATGCTCCTGACCACGATAAAGCGCTTCCAGGGACAGCAGCTTGCGCTGTTCCAGCGTCGCGAACCCGTCCAGCTTCATCGAGCCCAGGTCACCGCCTGACCCCTTCACCCACAACACCTCGATATCGGCACCCGTCAGCGGGTCGCGGCTGATCAGCTTCGCCGAGGTATTGCCGCCGCCATAGTTGGTCACCGACAGATCGGCCCCCAACAGGTTGGAGCGCAGCAAAAGGGCCTGGGGCCCTTCCAGCCGGTCCATATGGCTTTCCCAACGGGAGCATGGGACAAGAAACGGGGTGGCTTTGGTGGCAATCGGCGCTTTGGCCTGGATATCTGACATGGAAGTCACTCGCACGATCAGTGTTGAGCGGTTATGTATCGAATCTTCTGGCCATAAACAATCATATTCGATAGGTTTCAATCAAACACTATCTTCGGAGTTGGCCGGTGAAGGATAGGGCCGTCGTCGTCCTGGATATCGGGAAGTCCCTTACGAAATTGAGCCTCTGGAGCGATGGCGGCCGGTGCCTGGCCCGGCGCAGCCGGCCCAGTGGCGCGAAGGAAAGCAGCGGGCGCGCCACGCTCGACACCAAGGGGGTGGAGCAGTGGCTGGAGGCTGTGCTTGGCGAGTTTGCGACGCTTGCCAGGGTCGGTACAATCGTTCCCGTGGGACATGGCGCGGCGGCGGCCATCCTGCGGGGCGACGGTCTGGCGTGCCCGCCGCTGGATTACGAGGTGCCGGTTCCGGCCGGGGTGCGGGCGCGGTACGATGCCATGCGCGACCCGTTCCGGGAGACGGGGTCGCCCGCACTGCCCCTGGGGCTGAATCTGGGGGCTCAGCTTTTCTGGCTGGAAGAGGAGGAGCCGGCGTTACGGGACGGCACAACGATCCTGCCCTGGCCGCAATATTGGGCCTGGGTGCTGACCGGCATCGCCGCGTCGGAGGTCAGCAGCCTCGGCTGTCACACCGACCTGTGGCAGCCCGCCGCCGGCCGGCCATCTGCCCTGGCCGAGGCGCGCGGCTGGGCCGGGCGGCTGGCACCGCGCGTCTTTGCGGGCGATGTGCTGGGCACCATCACGCGCGGCTGGGCGGCCCGGACCGGCCTGCCGGCCGATGTGACGGTCCGCTGCGGCTTGCATGATTCCAATGCGGCACTGCTGGCAGCGCGGGGTTTCGGTGAAATCGCCGGGGGCGAGGCGACGGTGCTGTCGACGGGGACCTGGTTCGTGGCCATGCGCACGCCGGCCGCCGGGACCTGTTTCCCCATCGAAAACCTGCCGGAGGGGCGGGATTGCCTGGCCAATGTCGATGTGCATGGCACCCTGATCCCGTCGGGCCGTTTCATGGGCGGGCGGGAGATCGAGCGGCTGCTGGGGCCTGCCCCGGATGTCACCGGACCGGCCGTCAACGAGGCGGCCCTGGCAGCGTCGATGGCGGAAGGGGCCGTGGTGCTGCCCGGCTTTGCCGAGGGGGTCGGGCCCTTTCCCTCCGGCCGGGGCTGCTGGCTGGCCCAGCCATCGACCCCGGCCGGACGGCAGGCGGCCGTGGCATTCTATGCGGCGCTGATGGCCGATACCGTGCTGGACCTGGTCGGTGCGCAATCCCGCCTGCTGGTGGAGGGACGCTTCGCCGAATCACGCCTGCTGACAGGGGCGCTGGCCGCGTTGCGGCCGGAGATGACGGTCTATACCAGCCATATCGACAGCGACGTTTCCTATGGCGCGCTGCGGCTGGTGAATCCGGCGCTGGCGCCGGCGGCGACACTGCGGCCCGTGGCGCCGCTGGCGCTGGACCTGACCGAATGGCGCCGCCGCTGGCGCATCGCCGCAGGAGAATGTTGAGCCGGCCTGTGCCGGCTGGCAGAACGGGTCACAAACCAAGACCGGGCCGGAAACCCGGCTGGACAGGGGGAAGGAAACGGGAATGGATGCCAATCCGCTGGCAGGGGTTTTGTTCCATTGGCTGGGTGGCCTGTCGTCGGCCAGCTTCTATGTGCCTTATAAAAAGATCAGGCGCTGGTCCTGGGAGATATTCTGGATAACGGGCGGCGTCTTTT
The DNA here is from genome assembly GCF_048066175.1 of Niveispirillum fermenti. GTDB lineage: Bacteria > Pseudomonadota > Alphaproteobacteria > Azospirillales > Azospirillaceae > Niveispirillum > Niveispirillum fermenti. Next base: position 90,679 of record NZ_JBLTXA010000002.1, read on the forward strand.
CCTGGCTGTTGGCGCCGTGGCTCTTTGCGTTTCTGCAGACGGAGGATCTGCTGGGTGTCCTGGCCGGGGCGCCTCCCGCCACCCTGGCCTGGTGTGCCTTCTGGGGCGCCATGTGGGGCATGGGCGGGCTGACCTTCGGCCTCACCATGCGCTATCTGGGCCTGTCGCTGGGCATGGCTGTGGCGCTGGGTCTGACGACGGTGGTGGGGACGTTGGGACCACCCCTCTTCCATGGCACGCTGCCGGCCTTCGCGGCCACGCTGAGCGGCCAGTTGGTGCTGCTGGGCATCCTGATCACGCTGGCCGGCATCGCCACCGTGGCCCGCGCCGGGCACCGGCGGGATCGGATGCAGGCCGGTGCCGGCGGGGGAGAAGACACGGAAGGCTTCGATCTGCGGCGCGGCATCCTGATCGCGCTGTTCTCCGGCATCATGTCGGGCTGTTTCGCCTGGGGCCTGGATGCGGGGCAGCCCATCCGCGATGCCACGCTGTCGGCCGGCACAGACCCTATATGGCAGGGACTGCCTGTGCTTTGTGTCGTGCTGCTGGGCGGGCTTGCCACCAATCTGGTCTGGTGCGGCTGGCTGATCCGCCGCAACGGCACGGCGGGGGAATTCCTGGGCCGTCCCGGTCGGGGTAGTCCCGCCGCCGACGGGCCGATGCCCTTGCGCGCCAACTACCTTCTGGCCGCCCTGGGCGGCACGCTCTGGTATTTCCAGTTCTTCTTCTACACGATCGGCGAGAGCCAGATGGGGGCCTATGGCTTTTCGTCCTGGACCCTGCACATGGCCAGCATCATTCTGTTTTCAACGCTCTGGGGTTTTGCGCTGAAGGAATGGCGCGGGACGGACAGGCGCACGCGGGGGCTGGTCTGGCTGGGCATCGGACTGCTGGTCTTCGCCACCGCCGTCATCGGCCTGGGCAACCGGCTGGCCGTGAACGGATGATCAGGGGAAAGGGTCCGGCGCAAAGGACAAGTAGGGGAGCACGGGCAAGATGATGGGTGCATTCGCCGCTGTTACGGCCGTGCTGGCCGGTGGGGTCCTGGGCGGGCTGGCCCTGTTCACGGGCCTGACGGCCCGCCGGGTGGAAAGGGCCCTGCCGCCGCGCGGCCGTTTCCTGGAGGTCGAAGGCCACCGACTGCACTACCGCGACGAGGGCACCGGACCCGCCATCGTCATGATCCACGGGCTGGGCGGACAGATGGCCCATTTCAGCCATTCGCTTCTGCCGCGCCTGACCGACCGGTTCCGCGTCATCCTGGTCGACAGGCCCGGATCGGGCTATTCGACCCGGCCGGCGGGGGCCGGTGCCAACCTGCGGGCGCAGGCGGCCATTATCGCCGGCTTCATCCGGGCCCTGGGGCTGGAGCGGCCGCTGCTGGTGGGCCATTCGCTGGGCGGCGCCGTGGCGCTGGCCGTGGCGCTGGAACATCCCGACTGCGCCGGCGGGCTGGCCCTGATCGCCCCCCTGACGCGGCGCCAGCCGCAGGTACCCGATTGTTTCAGGGGGTTGGTGATCAAGTCGCCCCTTGCCCGCTGGTTTCTGTCCTGGACGCTGGCCACGCCCATGGCCATCCGGCAGTCAGAACGGATCATGGATACCGTGTTCGGCCCGGACAAGGTGCCGGCCGATTTCGCCACGGCCGGTGGCGGCTTGCTGGGGTTGCGGCCGGGGGCGTTCCAGTCGGCCTCCGCCGACCTGATGGCATCCAATGCCGACCTGAAATGGATGGCGGAACGCTATGGCGGCCTGACCCTGCCCGTCGCCATGCTTTATGGGCGGGACGACCGGGTGCTGGACTGGCGGCTGCATGGCGACGGGTTGCGCGCGTTGCTGCCCGCCATGGAACTGACCCTGGTGGAAGGTGGGCACATGCTGCCGCTCACCGCTCCCGACAGCACGGTCGCCTGGCTGTCCACCGTTGCGGGGCGGCGGGCGGATTGACGCCGTTGCCAACTGCATTATGCTCCGCGCCGGCCCCAACCCCGCAGGCGGACGATCATGGCGCTGGATGCATTCGACGTAAAACTTCTGCTGGCCGTCCAGGAGAAGGGCGATATCACGCAAGGCGAGTTGGCCGAGATCGTCTGCCTGTCCCCCTCGCAATGTTCGCGCCGGCTGCAAAGGCTGCGGGACGAGGGGTATATCGCGCGGGTCACGGCATTGTTGTCGCCGGCCAAGCTGGGCTTCACCCTGAAATCCTACATCGTCGTCACCCTGCGTTCCCATACGACGGAACATACGGCGGAATTTTCCGAATTCGTGCGCACCGCACCGCAGATCCTGGAATGCTGCATGCTGACCGGTGACAGCGACTATCTGCTGAAGGTCATGGCCACAGACCTGAAAAGCTTCGATCTTTTCGTCCAGGAACTGCTGCGGCTGCCCAGCATCGCCACCGTCCGTTCCTCCCTTGTGCTGCGTGATCTGAAGGAGACGACGAGCCTGCCGATCCCCGGCTGAGCATACCGGATGCCACAGATGCGCGTTTCGTGCGTTTGGGGCCATTTGGGGCCTGTGCTTCGCAAAGTTTCCCCATCCGATAGTGGCTATAATTTACAGATCGACCGGACGGTCATCTAATTCCAGCCCCTGGGGAACCCCATGATCGCACAGACCCGTCGCGCCGTGGACGAAGTGCCGCGCAACACGCCCGATCCGTCCTATGACTGGCGCCGTGTTGCCCACCTGCTGCATATCTCGCGCACGCTGGACGAGTTGGAGGAGAAGGTTCTGGTGCCGGAGCGCAAGGTGCTCTACCAGTTCTCCGCCCGCGGACATGACATGGCGCAGATCCTGCTGGGTTCCCGCCTGACCGACAGACACGACGCGGCGTGCGGTTATTACCGCTCGCGTCCCATGCTGCTGTCGCTGGGTGTCGATATCGAGGATGCGCTGGGATCGTCCATGGGGCGTTCGGGCGGGTATTCCGACGGCCGGGACATCGGTGTCGTCTTCAATTATCCCAACCCGCACGGCGCCCAGGCCCTGCCCATGTGCGGCGGGGTGGGGGCGCAATACACGCCGACGGCTGGCTGGGCGCAGGCCATCGACTATTATGCCCGCGTGCTGAAGCAGCCAGAGTATGATCAGGCCCTGGCCGTGGTGCTGGGGGGTGACGGGTCGGTTGCATCCAACGGGTTCTGGGCGGCGCTGACCATCGCGACGACCCAGCAATTGCCGATGCTGTTCTATATCGAGGACAATGGCTACGGCATCTCCGTCCCGTCGATCATGCAGACGCCGGGTGGCAACATCGCCGCCAACCTGGCCAGTTTCAAGGGGCTGACGATCCTGGCCGGCGACGGGGCCGAACCGGCAGAGGCCGCCCGCCTGGTGTCGCAGGCCGTGGCGCATGTCCGCGACCGCAAGGGTCCCTGCCTGCTGCGCCTGACGGTGCCACGCCTGCAGGGCCATTCCTTTCAGGACACGCAGACCTACAAATCGCCGGATTTCGTGGCGTCGGAATGGGCGCGCGACCCGCTACCGCGCCTGAAGGAATACCTCGTGCCGGCCCTGCTGGAGGAGGAGGAGTGGGAGGCCATCGCCGCCAATGCCAGGGCAGAGGTGGAGGCCGCGCGCCGGAGGGCCGAGGCCCGTCCCGTGGCCGATCCCGAAGGCGTGGTCCGCCATGTCTTCGCCGAGGAGGGGGAAATCCAGTCCCAGGGCGGACAATGGTCGCACGGCTATGTGCCGCCGCGATCAACGGCGGACCCCCGGCCGGAGGGGCAGCGCCTGAACATGGTGACCGCCATCCGCCGCACGCTGGATCAGGAAATGACGCTGAACCCCCGCGTCGTGCTGTTCGGGGAGGATATCGGGCCGAAGGGCGGCGTGCATGCCGTGACGCTGGGCCTGCAGGAAAAGTACGGCACGACCCGCGTATTCGATACCAGCCTGTCGGAGGAAGGGATCGTCGGCCGGGCCGTGGGCATGGCGCTGGCCGGGCTGGTGCCCGTACCGGAAATCCAGTTCCGCAAATATGCCGAGCCGGCCATGGAGCAGATCAACGATTGCGGCACGATGCGCTGGCGCACCAACAACCGCTTCGCCTCGCCCATGGTGCTGCGCGTGCCCGGCGGCTTCTTCAAGTGCGGCGACCCCTGGCACAGCCAGACCAACGAGGTGCAGTTCTGCCACGCGCCCGGCTGGAAGGTGGCCGTGCCGTCCAATGCGGAGGACGCCGTCGGGCTGCTGCGCGCGGCCCTGCGCGGCAACGACCCGGTGCTGTTCTTCGAGCATCGCGCCATGCTGGACGATGCCTGGGCCCGTCGTGCCTGGCCGGGTGACGATTACGTGCTGGAATTCGGCAAGTCCAGATCCCTGGCCGAGGGCGACGACCTGACCATCGTTACCTGGGGCGCCATGGCACCGCGCTGCCAGGCGGCGGCCGAGGGGCGGTCGGTGCATGTCATCGACCTGCGGACCCTGATGCCGTGGGACGAGGCGGCCGTGCTGGCATCGGTGAGCCGCACGCGGCGCTGCCTGATCGTGCATGAGGACATCCAGACGGCCGGCTTCGGGGCGGAGATCGCGGCCGTGGTGGCCGACAAGGTGTTCCTGGACCTGGATGCCCCCGTCGCCCGCCTGACCATGCCCGACATTCCCAGCCCGCATAACCCGGTATTGCTGGACTGGGCCGTGCCGTCGGTGGATCGCATCCGCGCCAAGATCGACGCACTGATCGCCTTCTGATGATGGTCAGCGGGCCGGGTCCCGACCCCGCCACCCGGCCCCGCGACCCCGACATTCCCCCGATAAGGAACCAAACCGTGATCGACATTCTGGCACCCAGGGAGCAGGAGGGGACCAAGGCCACCGTGCGCGCCTGGCTGAAGAAAGTGGGCGACACCGTGGCGCTGGACGAACCGCTGGTCGAACTGGAAACCGACAAGGTGACCCAGGAGGTGCCGGCGCCCGCGGCTGGCATCCTGACCGAGATCCTGTTGACCAGCGACAATGAGGCGGCACCCGGCGCGCTGCTGGGCCGCCTGCGTCCCGCCGGGCAAGCGGCGGTCGAAGCAGCCGCTGCATCGGCGTCCGTCCCCGCCACAACCAGCGTGGCGCCGGCGGCCGTGGCCACTGCCCCCACAGGGGGCGAAACCCGTCTTTCGCCATCGGCCAAGCGTGCGGCCAAGGAATTCGGCATCGACCCTGCCGGCGTGAAGGGCAGCGGCCATGCCGGCCGGGTCACCCGTGCCGATATCGAACGCGCGGCCGCCGAGCAGGCGGCCCGGCCGGCCGCGCCCTTGGCGGCCCCTGTCGCGGCCCCGCCGGCCCCTGTCGCGGCCTCGCCGGCCATGACTGACACCCCGTCGGCGGGCGTCCGGTCCCATACGGTTCCGCATGACAGCATGCGCCGGCGCATCGCCGAGCATATGTCGCATTCGCTTTCCGTTGCCCCGCATGTCACGGCCGTATTCGAGGCGGATTTCAGCGCCATCATGGCCCATCGCCGTGCCAACAAGGCGTCGTTCGAGAAGGCCGGCATCAACCTGACCTTCACCGCCTATTTCATCGCCGCCTGTGTGGAGGCCATGAAGGTGGCCCCGTCCATCAACAGCCGCTGGCATGATGACCATCTGGAGATCTTCGACGATGTGAATATCGGCATCGGTACGGCGCTGGGTGACAAGGGTCTGGTCGTGCCCGTGGTGCGGGGGGCGCAGGACCTTTCCCTGAAGGGCATCGCCTCTCGCCTGCAGGACCTGACCGACCGGGCGCGCGGGGGCAGGCTGAACCCGGCGGACATGCGCGGTGGCACCTTCACCATTTCCAACCACGGGGTTTCCGGCTCCCTGGTCGCCACGCCCATCATCATCAACCAGCCGCAATCGGCCATTCTGGGCATCGGCAAGCTGGAAAAGCGTGTCGTGGTGCGCGAGGTGGGCGGCGTGGACACGATCCAGATCCGGCCCATGGCCTTCGTGTCCCTGACCATCGACCATCGCGTCGTCGATGGACACCAGACCAATGGCTGGTTGTCGCGCTTCGTAGAGGTCCTGGAAAACTGGCCGCAGGGGAACGGTTGATGCGCTACGATCTCGTCGTCATCGGCGCCGGGCCCGGCGGCTATGTCGCCGCCATCCGTGCCGCGCAGAACGGGCTGCGCGTCGCCTGCGTGGAGAAACGTGCGACGCTGGGCGGCACCTGTCTGAATGTCGGCTGCATTCCGTCCAAGTCGCTGCTGCATGCCTCCCACCTCTACGCCCAGGCGCGGGGCGGCCACATGGCGCGCTTCGGCATCCGGTTGCCGGAGGTCGGGCTCGACCTGGACGCGATGCGGGCGGAGAAGGACAAGGCCGTGTCGGAGCTGACCGGCGGCATCCAGGGCCTTTTCCGGAAGAACAAGGTGGAGCGGGTGGAGGGTACGGGCCGCATCCCCGGCCCCGGCCGCGTGGCCGTCGCGCTGGCCGATGGCGGTGAACGGGTGCTGGAGACGGCGGAAATCCTGATCGCCACGGGATCGGAGGTCATGCCCCTGCCGGGTGTCGCGGTGGATGGCGACCGCATCGTGACATCAACCGAAGCGCTGGACCTGCCCTCCGTTCCCGGCCGGCTGGTGGTGCTGGGAGCGGGCTTCATCGGGCTGGAGATGGGGTCCATCTACAGCCGGCTGGGCAGTGCGGTCACCGTGCTGGATATGGCCGACCGCATCGCACCCGGCCTGGACGGGGAGGTGGCGGACGCCGCCCATCGGCTGCTGGTCCGCCAGGGACTGGCCATCCGCACCGGCACCCGGCTGGTCTCGGTTGAGACACCGGCGGCCGGCGGCGTGGTACTGACCGTTGCACCCGTGGCGGGCGGGGCCACGGAACGGATCGAGGCCGACCGCCTGCTTCTGGCGGCGGGACGCCGTCCCCTCACAGCCGGGCTGGGGCTGGAGGATGTGGGTATCGCGCTGGACGCGCGGGGCCGCATTCCCGTTGATGGCGAATTCCGGACGAAGGTGCCGGGCATCCGGGCCATCGGTGATGTGGTGGAAGGCCCGATGCTGGCCCACAAGGCGGAGGAGGAGGCCATCGCCTGTGCCGATGCCATTGCCGGCCGCACCGGCTTCGTCGATCACGCCCTGATCCCGTCGGTCATGTACACCGATCCGGAAGTGGCCAGCATCGGCCAGACGGAGGAGGCATTGAAGCAGGCCGGCACCCGCTATACGGCCGGCAGGTTCCCCTTCGCCGCGAACAGCCGGGCCAAGGCCAACAGGGAAACCGATGGTTTCGTGAAGGTGCTGGCGGGTGACGATGGCCGGGTGCTGGGCGTGCATATCATCGGTGCCTTGGCAGGCACCATGATCGCCCAGGCGACCCAGGCCATGGCGTTCGGCGCCACGGCGGAGGATATCGCCCTGACCTGCCACGCCCATCCCACCCATGCCGAGGCCTTGAAGGAAGCCGCCATGGCCGCCATCGGCAAGCCGATCCATATGTGAGGAACAGCAGGATGCGGGAAAGCAGGGGGCCTCGGCCGGTGCGCCCCCTGCCGGACAGACTCTAATTCTATTTTGCGGTGACCAGAACCTATTGGTTCTGGTCACCGCCCTCAATCGCCGGCGCCAACATTCGTTGGCTTGGCTGCGCCGCACGAGCGGTGCTGTGGCAGTCGCCGCCGGACCAACTTGCGATGAGTTCTACTCATCGCAAGTTGGTATAAGAGGTTGCGGCGCGCGCAAACAGGTTTCAGATGCCGCCGATGCCGTTCAGCACCATGCCGGTAGCCATGTCGGCGATTTCGTCGGCACCCAGCGGGCCGGCGGGTTTCATCCAGGTGTGGGTCCAGTTGATCATGCCGAAGAACAGCATCGCGGCCGTGCGGCGATGCGCGGCATCATCGGCCAGGGAAGGGCGCAGGTCGGCCAGGATGTCTTCCACCATGGCCACCAGGGCGCGCTGCCCCGTCACGATTTCTGCCCGGCGTTCGGCCGGCAGGTGCGCCAGATCGTTTAGCAGCACCTTCTGCCGCGCCGCCGCCCCGACATAAAGCCGCATGAAGCGCCGCGACAATTGCCGCAGCCTTTCCGCCGCCGGCAGCTTCATGCCGGCTACTTCCCCCGCAGCCATCGACAATTGTTCCACATGCGACGCCATGACGGCGTGAAGGATATCCTCCTTCGACGGATAATAGTGGTATATCAGCGACTTCGACGTGCTGCACGCTTCGGCCAGGTCGGCGACGGAACTGCCCAGGAACCCCTTGGCGGCGAAAAGCGCCGCCGCCCGGTCGATGATTGCCTCGCGGCGCTGTTCATAGTCCGCTGCCTGCTTGCGTGCCATGCCTGTTCCGGTTCTGCAAAGCTTGTCCGCCGACGGCGGTGATGGACCATAAGTCACCACCGGGCAACAAGAAATCAATGAAAGGATTGCCTTCATGCCCTGTTATCGCTTCGACGGGCTGGTGCCTGTGGTGGACCCCACGGCCTTCGTCCATCCCACGGCCAGCCTGATCGGCGACGTGATTATCGGGCCCCGCTGCTATATCGGCCCCGGTGCCGCCCTGCGGGGCGATTTCGGCCGGCTGGTCGTGGAGAACGGTGCAAATGTTCAGGATAACTGCGTCATGCACAGTTTCCCCGGCGCCGATTGTGTTGTGGAGCAGGATGGCCATGTCGGCCATGGTGCCGTCCTTCACGGCTGCCGGGTCGGCCGCAACGCGCTGGTCGGCATGAATGCGGTGGTGATGGATGGGGCCGTCATCGGGGCTGAAAGCCTGGTGGCGGCCATGTCCTTCGTGAAGGCGGGGATGGTGGTGCCGGCCCGCACCCTGGTCGCCGGCTCTCCGGCCCGCGTCATGCGCGACCTGACGGAGAAGGAGATCGCCTGGAAGTCCCACGGGACGGCCGAGTACCAGGAACTGGCCCGCCGCTGCCATGAAACGCTGGCCGAGGTGGAACCGCTGCGCGAAATGGAAAAGGACCGCCCGCGGTTCGCGGGCGGCCATGTCACCCTGGACAAAGCAAGGTAAGTTTGAGGGGAAAGCGATAGGAATGGCGGACGTCAATCCACGTCCGCCACCAGCAACGTCACGATATCACGGGCAAAACCCATCAGATCCTTGCCCGCCGCCCGGTTTTCCGGAGACTTCATGGCGGCGTCGAAGCTGTCCTGATCGGCGAAATGCATTTCCGCGATCATGAAATAGGCCGGTTCTCCGCCCATCGGCGCCGACGTGACGCGGTTGATGACGGTGCGCAGCAGGCCCGGTGTCCGGGCCACCAGCGGCAGATGGACCTCATTGTAATGCTTCAGGAAGGCCTCAACATCGTCGGGTTTCCGGTAAAGCGCGATCAGCTTCTTCATGGGTCCTCCTGTTGTTACCGTCCCTGCCAGACGGGCTTGCGTTTCTCAAGAAAGGCGGCAACGCCTTCCTGCTTGTCCCCGGTGCCCAGCAGCGACAGGAAACGCCGCCGCTCGAACAGCAGGTGATCACCGTGGGGCAGGTCGAAGGCGGCCCTGACGCTGGCCTTTGCCATCCGCAACGCCACCGGTGCCCGTCCGGCGATGGTGCGCGCCAAATCCAGGGCGCGATCCAGCGCCTGGCCGGCGGGCACGGCCTCGCCGACCAGCCCGGCCTCCACGGCGCGGGCCGTGTCGATCATCTCGCCGGTCAGTACCATGCGCATGGCAAGCTGGCGGCCGACCAGACGGGGCAGCGTCGCTGTTCCGCCGGCGCCAGGCATGATGCCCAGGCTGCTTTCCGGCTGGCCGAACCTGGCACCTTCGCCCGCAACCGACAGGTCGCAGCACATCAGAAGCTCACACCCGGCCCCCAGGCACCAACCCTCCACGGCGGCGATCAGTGGCTTGGGGCAGTCACGGATGCGGTCCCAGGCCTCCTGCCGGGGACCATGGGGCGCATCGTCGGGACCCGATGCGGCCAGTTCGCGGATATCCGCCCCGGCCGCGAAGACCGTCCCGTCCCCGGTGAGGACCACGACACGGATGGTTTCATCCAGCGCCGCTTCTTCCAGCGCCCTGGCAAGACGGGACAACAGCGGTGTCGCCAGGGCATTGCGCCGGTCGGGCCGATTCAGCCGCAGCAGGCGCACGCCATCGGACGGCGTTTCGATCAGCAGATGGTCCTTAGCCGTCATAATCGACCACGACATCCGATCCGACGGGCACCGACTGGCAGGTCAGGATATAGCCTGCCGCGACCTCGGCTTCCGACAGGCCGTAATTGGCGCCCATCTCCACCTTGCCGCTGACCAGCTTGGCCCGGCAGGTGGCGCAAACCCCGGCCTTGCAGGCATAGGGGGCCGGCATTCCCGCGGCACGGGCATTTTCCAGGATGTTGCCGAGGGTCGGATCGAAGCTGACATGGCGGCGGCGTCCGTCCAGGATCAGGGTGACCCGTGACCCTGCCGCCTCGGCGGCGCGGGCGGCATTGGCAGCCAGCCGGGCCGCGTCGGGCCGGTCCACGGTGAACCGCTCCAGCAACACCTTTTCCCGCGCCACGCCGCGTTCCAGCAGGCTCGCCTCCACCGCGTCCATCATGGGGCCGGGGCCGCAGATGAAAAAGGCGGCCACATCCGCGACAGGAATGACATGTTCCAGAAGCTCGGCGCACTTGGCCGCATCCAGCCGGCCATTGAACAGGTCGATCTCCTCCTCCTCATCCTCCAGGAAATGCAGGATGTTGAGGCGACCCATGAACCGGTCCTTCAGGCCGGCCAGTTCCTCCAGGAAGATGATGGAGGCGGTGTCGCGGTTGCCGTAAAGCAGGGTGAAGCGGCTTTCCGGCTCGCTCAGCAATGCTGCCTTCAGCAAGGACAGCACGGGCGTGATGCCTGACCCGCCGGCGAAGCCGACATAATGGTTGCGGGCCGATGGATCGAAGGTCCAGGTGAAGGCCCCCAATGGCGGCATCACTTCCACCACCATGCCGGGTTCCAGTTTCGCGTTGGCGAAGCTGGAGAACTGGCCGCCGGTCACCCGCTTGATGGCGACCCGCAATTCACCATCCTGCGGGGCGACGCAGACGGAATAGTTGCGGCGCACATCCTGCCCGTCCAGATCGGCGCGCAGCGTCAGATGCTGGCCAGGCTTGAAGGCAAACAGCGGCTTCAGCGCGTCGGGCACGTCGAAGCGGATGGAAACGGCGTCGGCGGTTTCGCGCCGCACCTCCGCGATGGTCAGGGGATGGAAGCCGGTGGACATGGGTTCTTGGCCCCTCAATGGCATTTGAAACGGTCGAACGGTTCCAGGCAATCCTCGCAGCGCCACAGCGCCTTGCAGGGTGTGGAACCGAAGCGGCTGACCTCCACTGTGCGGGTGGAACCGCAGCGGGGGCAGGGGGTGGGCATGGGCTGGCCGCGCAGGTTGGTGGCAGCCGATCCCTTGGGCGGCGGGGCGATGCCGTAGGCACGCAGCTTCTCCCGGCCCGCATCGCTGATCCAGTCTGTGGTCCAGGGCGGCGACAGCACGGTTTCCACCGCCAGATGACCCAGCCCATGGGCCGCCAGGGTGCTGCGCACCGCCATCTCGATGGCCAGCGTTGCCGGGCACCCGGTATAGGTCGGCGTCAGCAGCACGGAGCCGCGTCCGGCATCCACCCCCCGCACGATACCCAGATCGACAATGGACACGACCGGGATTTCCGGGTCCGGCACGGTGGCCAGCACATCCATGACCTGGCCGGGATCGACGGGGGTGGTCATGGTGTCACCAGGTCGCGTTGGGATAGGAGCGCTGCAGGTGCTGCATCGGGGCCAGCAGATGGCCCAGATGCTCGGTATGGTGGCCCCGGCGCCCGCCGGTCACGGGGCGGTGGGCCGGCAGCGGCGGCAGCGTGGCCTGTTCCAGCACGGCGGTTACCGCGGCATCGAAGGCCGGGCGCAGGGCCGTGCGATCGACGGCGATGCCGCGCGCCACCAGATCGGTTTCCACCGCATCGGTCATGAACAATTCATCCACGAAGCGGACCATCCATTCCAGCCCGTCGATCATGCGCTGGCGGCTTTCCGCCGTGCCGTCGCCCAGGCGCACCACCCAGCCGGCGGCCAGGTCGGCGTGATAGGCCACTTCCTTGACGGATTTGGCGGCGATGGCGGCCAGATGGCTGTCGGTGGACCGCGTCAGCCCGTCGAACAGCAGGCGCTGATAGGTGGAGAACAGGAATTGCCGCGCGATGGTCTGCGCAAAATCGCCATTGGGCTGTTCCACGAGCAGGCAATTGCGGAAATCCAGCGCATCGCGATGGAAGGCCAGACGATCGGCGTCACGGCCCTGTCCTTCCACCGTACCGGCATGGCCCAGCAGATAGGTGGCCTGCCCGATCAGGTCGAGCGCCACATTGGCCAGCGACAGGTCGATTTCCAGCGTCGGCGCGTGCCCGCACCATTCCCCCAGCCGCTGGCCCAGGACCAGGCTGTCATCGCCAAGGCGCAGGAGATAGTCGAAACAGGTGGTGTCGGACATGGGATGACCCTTGATGGTGAACGGTGCCGGACATGTCGGCGGCAGTCTGGGCGGGACGGTGGCCCGCCGTCCGCCGTCAGATATGCTTGATATGGTCCGGCACGGTGTAGAAGGTCGGATGGCGGTAAACCTTGTCGGCTGCCGGCTCGAACAGCGGACCCGACTGGGCCGGATCGGATGCCGTGATCTGGGCCGACGGCACCACCCACAGGCTGACGCCTTCCATCCGGCGGGTATAGGTGTCGCGGGCGTGGCGGATCGCCATGTCCGGATCGGCGGCATGGACAGACCCGACATGCCGGTGCGACAGGCCGTTCTTGGTACGGATGAAGACTTCCCAGAGGGGCCATTGCATGGACATCAGTTAAATTCCTTATCGTTGGGCCTTGTTGCCGGCGATGCGGGAAAGGGCTCAGGCGGCGTGGCGTGCCCGTTGCTTTTCGGCATGCGCCGTCGCGGCCTCGCGGACCCAGGCGCCATCGTCCCAGGCCTTGCGGCGGGCCTGCATGCGTTCGCGCGCCACAGGTCCCTCACCGCGCACCACGGCGTAGAATTCTTCCCAGTCGATGGCGCCGAAATCGTAATGCCCACGCGCCGCATCCCATTTCAGGTCGGCATCCGGCACGGTCAGGCCGATGGCTTCGGCCTGTGGAACGGTGACATCGACGAATTTCTGGCGAAGCTGGTCGTTCGTGTCACGCTTGATCCGCCAGCGCATGGACTGCGCCGAATTGGGCGAATTGTCATCCGGCGGGCCGAACATCATCAGCGACGGCCACCACCAGCGGTTCAGCGCATCCTGCGCCATGCGCTTCTGGTCCGGCGTGCCGGCGGCCAGCGCCATCATGATCTCGTAGCCCTGGCGCTGGTGGAAGCTCTCTTCCTTGCAGATGCGCACCATCGCGCGGGCATAGGGACCGTAGGAAGTGCGCTGCAGGGGCACCTGGTTCATGATGGCGGCACCATCCACCAGCCAGCCGATGGCGCCGATATCGGCCCAGGTCAGGGTCGGATAGTTGAAGATCGTGGAATATTTGGCCCGGCCGCTATGCAGCGCGTCGATCATCTCCTCCCGCGAGGTGCCAAGCGTCTCCGTCGCGGAATAGAGATAGAGCGCATGCCCGCCCTCGTCCTGGACCTTGGCCAACAGCACGGCCTTGCGGCGCAACGAGGGGGCGCGGGTGATCCAGTTGCCTTCGGGCAGCATGCCGACCACTTCGGAATGCGCATGTTGCGACATCTGCCGCACAAGCGTCCGGCGATAGGCCTCGGGCATCCAGTCCTTGGGCTCGATGAAATCGTCGGCGGCCACCCGCGCCTCGAACGCGGCCAGAAGTTCCGCCGGTTCGGCCGTGGCGACGGCTGCCTGCTTTTGAAACTCGGTCGTATACATCGGGTGGCCCCTTCGCTGTTCTCTGGGGTCACCATAAAATAGTCCGACCAGACGGTCAATTAATTTAGTGCAAGAATACGCATGCCAATCGCGGGCTGGACGAAGGATGTCCGGCGGGGCAAAAAGCGTCCCCTAGGCAGGGGTCAGTGCAGGACGCCGTCCAGCAGTTGGGCCGGCGAGGACAGGCCCAGGCGGGCGCAGGCCCGCCGGCGGTAGGTCAGCACGCTGTTGGCGCTGATGCCCAGGCTTTCACCGGCCTGATCGGCTGTCGCACCGGCCAGCAGCAGGGCGCAGACCCGGCGTTCGCGTGCCGTCAGGGTGGGATGGGCCTGGGCCAGCCGGGCTTCCAGCCGGTCGGGCAGGGGGCTTCCCGCCGCCGTCACCTGACGGGCATGGCGCAGCAGGATGCCCATGCACAGGCTGCCGAATGCCGGCAGGGATGCCATGTCCGCCGGTGCCGGTTCCGTCAGGTAGAAGCTGAGGACATAGTCCTGTGGTCCGTCGCGCCAGCCGAAGCAGATTTTTTCCGCAAAGCCGGGCTTCTCGAAACATTGCCAGCGATAGTCGCCGCGGCTGATCTGACCGCTGCGGACCCGGGTGACGAAGCTGCCACCCGGTGGCGTGGTGGCGCGCGTGTCGCGCACCGGGTCGGCAATGTGGAAATGGCTGGCGAAGGAACGGGCCCGGCGTTCGGACTGACCGTCCAGCCCATGGCTGAGAAGGGGTTGCGGGGTAGCCCCCTCGGCCCCCGCATAGGCGAACAGTTCCACCACGGGCAGCCGCAGCCGCGCCACCGCCAGCATGCGCGTGGCCAGATGCGGGGTGCCGATGGCATCCAGCAGGCCGGCGATCCTGTCAGGGGTGAGGTCCAGCATGGCGCAAGGGCTCCGGAGCCGCGGGGTCACCCTTTATGCGTAACGCCATCCGGTCGGCCTGTCATCAATTCCGATGACAAACCGATCGGCCGCCGCCGTCTATCCTGGCGCCAAGGCGAGCCCGGAACCGTATGGAAGAAACCAGACAGATGAGCAAGGCATTCGCATCCTCCGCCGATCTGGCGGAAAAGCAGGAGACGCTGGAGATCGTGTCCGACGGGGTCTATGCCCTGACGGCGGAAGGGGACCCCAATGTCGGGGCGGTGGAGGGCGAGGATTTCCTGGTCTGCATCGACGCGCGTGCCACGCCGTCATCGGCGCGCGACTGGCTGGCCAAACTGCGCCAGCATACCGACAAGCCCGTGCGCTATCTGGTGCTGACCCATTATCACGCGGTGCGCGCCTTGGGGGCGGGGGCCTTCGGCGCCGACACGGTGCTGGCCAGTGCCCCGACGCGCAGGCTGATCCACGAGCGCGGGCAAGCGGATTGGGACAGCGAACAGGGGCGCATGCCGCGCCTGTTCAAGGGGGCGGAAGAAATCCCCGGCCTGACCTTCCCCGACCTGTCATTCGACAATGGTCTGGAGATCGAACTGGGCGGGTCGCGTGGAACCCTGGAACTGCGCTTCTGCGGGCGCGGGCACACGGCCGGCGACATCGTGGCCTGGCACGGCAAGACGAAAAGTCTGTTCGCCGGTGATCTGGTGGAGGCGGAGGCCGCCCTTTACACCGGCGACGCCTTCCATATGGATTGGTCCGCCGGCACGCTGGATCGTATCCGGGCGTTCGGGGCGGAACAGCTTGTCGGCGGCCGCGGTGCCGTGGCGCGCGGGCCGGCGGCCGTGGAGGCCGCGATCGAACAGACGCGCGGCTTCCTGACCGGGATGATCACCCAGGTCGGCCCCGTGCATGCGGCCGGCGGCAGCCTGAAGGAAGCATTTGAGGCGACGCACCGGGCATTGGCCCCCACCTTTGGCCATTGGCCCATCTTTGAACATTGCCTGCCGTTCAACGTTCAGCGTCTTTGGGATGAGATGGATGGCATCGACTGGCCCCGGGTCTGGACCATGGAGCGCGACCGCGAGGTTTGGGCACTGTTGCAGGGGTGAGGGCCATGAACGGAACGGCCAGTCAAGGACACATTCCCGTCTGGCACCATATCGGTGCCAGCCCGCCACCGGTTGCCGGCGTCGATGATGCCGGCAACTCCGCGGTTCCGGTCGTCATCGTCGGGGCCGGGCCGGTCGGCCTTGCCATGGCACTGGACCTGGGGCGGCGGGGTCACCGGGTCGTGGTGCTGAACCGGCTGGATTTCATTCCCGCCGGCTCAAAGGCCATCTGCTTTTCAAAACGCTCGCTGGATATTTTCGACCGGCTGGGCGTGGGTGACGCCATCACGGAGAAGGGCGTCGTGTGGAATGTCGGCAAGGTCTTCCGCGGCGCGGAGACCGAGCCCGTGTTCCAGTTCGACATGCTGCCCGTGAAGGGGCAGAAGCGGCCGGGATTCGTCAATATCCAGCAATATCATGTTGAGGAATATCTCTGGCGGGCCGTGGCGGGCCTGTCCAATGTGGAACTCCGCTGGGGGCATGCCGTCACGGGCGTGCGGCCCGATGCCGATGGGGTGGAACTGTCGGTCGATGCAGGTGGCGACCCCTATCGGTTGCGGGCCGGCTGGGTGGTGGCCTGCGATGGCAGCCGGTCGGCCGTGCGTTCCCTGATGGGCCTGGATTTCGACGGACGGGTGTTCGAGGATCATTTCCTGATCGCCGATATCGCCATGAAGGGGGACCGGCCGGCGGAACGCTGGTTCTGGTTCGATCCGCCCTTCAATCCCGGACAGTCAGCGCTGCTGCACCGGCAGCCGGACGATGTCTGGCGGCTGGATTTTCAGCTTGGCTGGAACATCGATCGGGAAAAGGCGCTGGACCCGGCCAATGTCACCCGCCTGGTGCGCGCCATGCTGGGTGACGATGTCGTGTTCGAGCCCGTCTGGACCAGCCTCTATACCTTCCAATGCCGGCGCATGCGGCGGTTCCTGCATGGTCGCGTGATCTTCGCGGGCGACAGTGCGCACCTCGTCTCCCCGTTCGGGGCGCGGGGATGCAATGGGGGAGTGGCCGATATCGACAATCTGGGCTGGAAGCTGGATCTGGTGTTGAAGGGGCTGGCCGGTCCCGACCTGCTGGAAAGCTATGATCATGAAGCCGTCGTGACGGCAGATGAGAATATCCTGAACTCCAGCCGGTCCACCGATTTCCTGACGCCGAAATCGGCGGTCAGCACGCTGTTCCGTGATGCCGTGCTGGAACTGGCGGGCCGGCAACCGTTCGCGCGGCCCATGGTCAATTCCGGCCGTCTGTCCACGCCCGTCAGCTATCCCCACAGCCCGCTGAACAGCCCCGACATGCAGGACTGGCACGGGGCCGGCGTGGCGCCGGGCAGCCCGGCCGTTGACATGGCGCTGGAGGATGGCTGGCTGCTGGAAAGGCTGGGGGACGGGTTCGTCCTGATGGCCGATGGCTGGGAAGGCCCGGTGCCGGACGATGTGCGCCTGCTGCCCGTCGAAGCAGCGGGTGCGGCGGCACAGCGCTATGGGCTGATGCCGGGTGCTGCCTATCTGTTCCGGCCGGACCAGTATGTCGCGGCGCGGTGGCACCGTCCCGATGCCGGCGTCGTTGCCCATGCCTGCCGCAAAGCCCGGGGGTTTAAGTCATGACCGCATTGATCCTGACACCCAACATCCCGGACCCGGACGGGTTCTATGCCGAACTGCTGGCCCTGCACCAGGGGCGCACCGATGCGGACAGCCTGGCTGTCAACGCGCGTCTGATCCTTGTCCTGGCCAACCATATCGGCGACAGGGACGTGCTGCGTCAGGCCTTGCAGGCGGCGGGATAGGCGGCGTGCATCCCCGTGTCCGCCGTGGCGGGCCATTCCATTGTGACCCGCCACGGTTCCCGTCAAAGCTGGACGCGCTTGGTATAACCGCCATCGACGACAAGATTGATGCCGGTGACCCAGCCGGCGGCATCGCTGGCCAGGAAAGTCAGGCATGTCGCCACCTCCGCCGGCGTGCCCAGGCGGTTGCTGGGCTGCACGGCGACATTCTGGGCATAGACCTCCGGCCGGTTCTCCTTGATCCGGTCCCAGGACCCGCCTTCGATGAAGATGGGGCCGGGGGAAACGACGTTGACGCGGATGTTCTTCGCCATCAGCACCTGCGACAATTGCTTGGCATAGATGATCAGGGAGCCTTTCAGGGCGTTGTAGGCCATGGGAGCCATGAAGGTTTCCACGGCTGCCGTCGTGCTCATGAAGATGATGGAGCCGCCGCCGGCCTTTTCCATGAAGGGCATCACGGCCTCGCAACCGCGGAAGGCGCCCATCACATCGCCTTCGAAACAGCGATACCAGCTTGCTTCCCCATCCATGCCGGCGCCGCCGGACACATTATGGATGAAGATATCGACGCCGCCCAACTGTTCGCCCATGTCGGCGATCCATTGGCGATAGGCGGGGCCATCGCTGACATCGACGGGGGCACCCACCGCCGTGCCGCCGGCCGCCTGGATGGCGGCCACCGTTTCGGCCACCGCGTCGGCGTTGCGTGAACCGATGGCGACGGCACAGCCTTCGGCCGCCAGCAGTTCCACCGTCTGCCGGCCGATGCCGCGGGTCGATCCTGTCACGATGGCCTTCTTGCCGGCCAGTCCGAGATCCATGGTGTCTATCCTGTTCGTAACGTTCTGGAAGGGTACCGCGTCAGCCGGCGCGGCGCTGGGCGTCACGGATGGCGGCGTCGCGCTGCTTGGGGGTGGGGTTGGCGCGCAGGGTCAGACCGCCATTCACCTGCAAATTCTCACCCGTCATGAAGCATTCGTCCGATGCGAGCCAGACGGTGGCGGCGGCGATGTCGTCCGACGTGCCGATGCGGCCCAGCGGATAGCAGTCCACAAAGGCATCGACCACGGCCGGCAGCTTGAACACGCCCTGGGTCATCGGCGTTTCCGTCAGGCCGGGGGAGATGGAATTGACGCGGATGCCCTTGTCCCCGAACTCGTTCGCCACGGCCCGGACGACATGGTCGATGCCGGCCTTGGTGCCCATATAGGCCGCATAATTGTAGGTCATGATGGTGGCCGTGGCGGAACTGATCTGGATGATCGACCCGCCGGTCGGCTGCATGGCCCCCACCATCACCTGCAGGAACTGGAAGGCGCCCTTGAACTGAATATCCATGATGGTGCGCAGCGCGTCTTCCGGCATGTCCAGGAAGGGGGAGGCATAGCCCCACCCGGCCGCATTGACGGCGATATCCACGCGGCCCGACTGCGATAGCGCGGCGTCGGCCAGTTTCTGGATATCGGCCTTGTCGGTAATGTCGCAGGCAACGGCGATGGCACCGCTGGCGGCGGCGTAACGGTCCAGTTCGGCCGCGTCGCGCCCGCCGACAATGACGGTCGCCCCTTCCTTCAGAAGCCGGTCGGCGATGACCTGGCCCATATTGTCGCGCTTGCTGGCGCCCAGCACGATGGCGGTCTTGCCCTTAAATGTGGTCATGGTGTTTTCCCCCTTGTTCTGGTTGTCGTTCGCGGGTGCCTGTGGTGCGGCATCAGCCGGCAGCGGGTGCAAGCCTTTCCAGGGCGAACGGATGGTCCGGATCCGTTTCCTGGATCTCGACGATGTTGCCGTCCGGGTCCTTGCCATAGACGGCGCGCAGATTGCCGAAATCGCAGGGCTCCTCATGGGCGAAGCGCATGCCGGCGGACGAAAGCCGGGCGTATTCCGCCTGAATATCCGTCACATCCAGGCAGAAATGCGTATAGCCATGGTCGCAGGGGCGCAGCGGCTCGCCGGAACGGGCGGCCGGCGCCGAATATTCGAACAATTCCAGGTAGCAGTTGCCGGCCCGCAGCATGACGGTGCGCGCGGCCGACCCTTTCAGCCCGACCGCCCTGTCCGCCAGTTCGGCATCGGCCCACCGCACCTGGTCGATGGCGGGCACGAAGCCCAGCACATCGCGGTAGAAGACCAGCATCCGGTCAAAATTCGGCGTGTTCAGCGCGATATGATGGATGCCGCGGATCATGACGGTTCCTTTCCCAGAACATACCTGTCGATGGTCTGCTGGAAATGCCGGACGCGCACCTCCTGGTAGTTGGTCAGGGTCTGGCCCTGCTTGTGGGCGGCCTTCATGCCTTCCTGCTGGTCGCGCAGATTGTTGGTATCCTGGTCATAGACATGGCCGAACGCTGGGTCGATGCCCTGAGCCTTGGTGTAGCTGTCGCGCTCTCCCAGCCGCTGCGGCACCGCGGGTTCCGGCCGGTCGCCATTGTCGGGCACGGGGCGCAGGAAGATCAGTTCGAACAGACAGCGGTCGGGGTCCATCCCGATCGGCCGGAACCGGTAGACCATGGGCAGCGACAGGCCGGGAAACAGCACCATGTTGGGGAACAGCGAATATTCCACCACGTCCAGCATTTCGGTGTCGGTATAGCGGGACATGTCCGCCTTGTAGGTTTCGCCCAGCACCTTGCGCAGCACGCGCGCCATGACGATGCGGGCCGTCTCCCCTTCACCCAGCGTCAATTCGTCCTTCAACAGGGTGCGGTCGCCGACCAGCATCGTGTTGATCAGTTCCTCCTCGCTCAGTGCCTTGGGCAGATGCGGGCTGGAAACGCCGTTGGTGGCGTAAAAGCGGGAGACATTGTCGGTGAAGATGTCGTACTGCGTATTCTCGTCGCCGTTGCCATAGAGCAACTGGGGGTGCGTTTCCTGAGTATGGTAATTTTCCATGAACGCTTCCTGGGCCGTCTTCCAGTTGGCGAACAGTTCCTTTTCGATATGCAGGTCGATATAGCGGTTGGCGATGTCCCAGTTTTTGAAATGGTCCTGCATGGGGGCCATGTAATCTTCCAGGGACGGCGCATTCTCATCCATGTTGATGAAGACGAAGCCCCCCCACAGGCCGACGCGCACCTGTGGCAGACGGTGGCTTTCCGCCGTGACATGCGGCAGGTCCCAGGGGCAGGGGACACGCTTCAGTTCCCCATCCAGGTCCCAGGTCCAGCCATGGAAGGGGCAGCGCAGTTCCGTGGCATTGCCCTCGCCGCCCGTGGGACGCAGCTTGGTGCCGCGATGCAGGCAGGAATTGTGATAGGCCTTGATGGTGCCGTCCTGCGTGCGGACCACCAGGATGGAATAAGGACCGATCTCATAAACGTGATAATCGCCGGGCTCGGGTATATGTTCCTCCCGGCAGGCCCATTGCCAGACTTTCGGCCACAGGTTCTTCATCTCCATCGCGAAGAATTCCGGTGAGATGTAGCGGTCGAAGGCGATATCCTCGTCGCCCAGGAACCTGTAGCTCTCCATGGCCAGAACGGGTGGCACGGGCCGGCCGTCGCGATGGACGATCTCCTGCGTGCTGGGCCCGCGCGGGCAGCGCGCCTCTCCCGGCTTGGGGGTGGGGATCATCGTATCCATTCTTCATTTCCTCCCTGTCATATTCTTGGGGTTGCCTGTCCGGTCAGAAGCCGGACCCGCCCTCCGGCATGACACCGGCCGCCCAGTCCAGTCCCCGGCGCAGCAGCGTATGGAACACCGGATTGTCCCAGGACCCGCGTTCCACGCGAGGATAGAAATCCGTCAGCGGCTGCATGTCGTAATGGCCGCGGCAATGGCCCAGCGTCAGGTACAGGATGGTGCCCGACCCGATACGCCGCAGATAAAGCACGGGATGGTCCTGCTGTTCCCATTGCGAGGTCGTGAACCGGTCCGTCCTGCCCGCGAAGCCCGCCGCCAGCAGCACCTCGATCTCCGCCAGGATGGTCGACAGGTACAATTCATCCACCGTTTCGAACGGTTCGATGTCGGCCGTCAGCGGGTGGTCCCGGCCCGCCGCCGTCTTGTGTACCTGGTAGGGGCCGATGGGCGGATGCCCCTGGAACATCGTGCCCAGCGTTTCCATGAAATGCGGTGCCAGATTCGGGGTGTCGACCAGCCCCTCGGCCGTGAAACGCAGGATGGAATTGGTGCCGTGCAGCGCATACCAGCGCCCGCCACCCGCGATGTAGCGCCGCAGCGCCTCCTGCTCGGGCAGCGACGGCGTGACGTCGCAGGTGTAGGAGACGATGAAGTCGGCAGCCATGATCGCCTCGATCCGGCTGTAATCCTCGAACACGCGGGTACGGATACAGGGATTGCCGCCCAGTATCTTCAAAATCTCCAGCCGGGCATGGTCGATATCATGATAGCGGCCACTGGCGATCAATACGGCGTTGATCGGCCTGGAGGGGGGTGATGGGGCTTCGCCATTCAGCATGTGGGGCCATTTTTCGTGAAATGGTACGGCTGCTCCGCGTCGGATGGGCCGGCGGAGGGGGGCCAAAATCGCCAAGCGGTGCTGCTTGCAGTCAATTACGCTGATAACATGACAACGTGACGGTTTCAAGGCGCCAATATGCTTGTGTTCCACCTTCAGCCAGCGTATCTAATGCGGGTGACCCCCAGTCGCATTGCCCGGGGACCGCTCCCCTTATTTTACCGAGATTTCGGATGGACGAATCCACTAGCAACCTGACAGACCTGGAACCGGAGGGCTTCGCGCGACCGGACGCCGGGCTGCAGCAGCGGCGCAGCGCGGAAACGCGCATCGCCATCCTGGAAGCCACCATCGATTGCCTGGCCGAATTCGGCTATGCCCGCACCACCACGCTTCTGGTCGCCAGCAAGGCCCGCGCTTCACGCGGGGCCATGCTGCATCACTACCCGACCAAGCAGGCGCTGATCGAGGCGACGATCGAATACGCCTTCTATCAGCGCATGAAGAATTTCATGAAGAAGGTGACCAGCCTGACGGATGAGCAGCGTGTCTATGACAATGCCGCCATCCAGTTGAGCTGGCAGCAGTATCAGAGCCGGGAATACAAGGCCTATCTGGAACTGCATGTCGCGGCCCGCACCGATCCCGAACTGCGCGAGATGTTCCTGCCGCGGGCCCGTCTATATGACCGCATCTGGCGGGACGAGGTGTGCCGCGCCTTCCCGGAATGGAACCACGATATCGAATTGCTGCACCGCGCCTCGGAATTCACGCGCGCGGCCCTGGAAGGGCTGATGCTGAACGTGGATATCTGGGACGATCCGGACGCTGAGAAGTTCGTGGTGGAACTGGTTTCCACCACGCTGCTGATGCTGCGTGACGGGCGCATTCCTTTCAAGAAGCCGGTCGAAGCCCCGCCGCCGCCAGCCCGCAAGCCGCGCAAGGCAGCGGCCAAGCCGGCGGCGAAGAAAGCCTGACGGGGCGATAGCCACTATCGATATTTGCAGGAAGGGCGGCATGGGGTCCCCCCATGCCGGCCTTCCTGCTTTGTATTCCTTGGGTTTTTCCGGTCCGCCGGGCGGGCAAAGGCGCACCTGCGCGTCACTGTCAATACGCAAGCAGGCTGACATAAAACAATCAGGATTGCTTTTCTTATGACCGGATGTTAGCGTCCTTCTGAATACGGGAGGAACAAGAATGACAAAGGAAACCGCTTCGCCGGCCGGCTGCGGCGCACGCAGCCCGGGCCCGAGCTGGAACGATTATGCCGAGCGGGATACCAACCCCGTTCCCGATTTCCTGATCGCCGACAGCAGCCCGGACCTTGGGTCCGCCCCCATTGCCGCCAGCCGCTATACCAGCCCCGATTTCTTCCGCCAGGAATGCGAGAAGATGTGGCCCGCTGTCTGGCAGTTCGCCGCGCGGGAAGAGGAACTGCCCGAGCCCGGTGATTATGTGCTGTACGAGAATGCCGGCCGCTCCTATCTGGTCACCCGTCAGCCGGACGGATCCGTCCGTGCCTTCCACAATGTCTGCCTGCATCGGGGACGCAAATTGCGCACCGAAAGCGGCTGGGCAGAGACTTTCCAGTGCCCTTTCCACGCCTTCACCTGGAATATCGACGGGTCCCTGAACCAGATACCCTGCCGGTGGGATTTCCCGCACCTGGCGGACGCGGAAATGAAGCTGCCGGAGGCGGCCGTTGCCCGCTGGCAGGGATATATCTTCGTGCGCGAAAGCCACGAAGGCCCGTCGATCGAGGAATTCCTGGCCCCGCTGCCGGATCATTTCCAGCGCTGGCGGCATGATGAATGCGTCACCAGCGTCTGGGTGGCCAAGGTGGTCAAGGCCAACTGGAAGGTGACGGCTGAAGCCTTCATGGAGGCGTATCATTCCATCGCCACCCACCCGCAGATCCTGCCGTTTGCCGGTGATTCCAACACAAAGTACAGCGTCTATGGCGACAATGTGAACCTGGCGATC
The DNA here is from genome assembly GCF_048066175.1 of Niveispirillum fermenti. Taxonomy (GTDB): domain Bacteria; phylum Pseudomonadota; class Alphaproteobacteria; order Azospirillales; family Azospirillaceae; genus Niveispirillum; species Niveispirillum fermenti. Next base: position 114,679 of record NZ_JBLTXA010000002.1, read on the forward strand.
ACGCCGTTTGCCGTCACCTCGCCGCACCTGCTGGACCAGGAATTATCGGAACAATGGATCATCGATCAGATGATCAAGTATAATGGCCGATCCGCGCAGGCAAATCTCAACATCACCGTTCCGATGGACAGTACGGCGCGTCGTGAACTGGCCGCGGTCAACCGCCAGCGGCTGGGACAGGATGCGGGCCGGGATTTCAGCGCGATCAGCGATGCGGAGATGATTGACGCCTTCACCTACAATGTGTTTCCCAATTTTTCTCCCTGGGGCGGCTTTCCGCCCAATGTCGTCTATCGCTGGCGCCCCTGGCCGGACCAGGATCATACCTTGATGGAAGTGCGGCGGATCACCCGTGTTGCCCCTGGTGCGCCCCGGCCGCCTTGCCCGCCCATGCGCCTGCTGGCCGAGGACGAGGCCTGGGGATCGGTGCCTGAACTGGGGGCGCTGGGGGCGGTCTTCGACCAGGATTGGGCGAACCTGCCCTATGTTCAGGAAGGGTTGAAAGCGTCGAAGAACGATCGCGTCAACCTGGGCAATTATCAGGAAAGCCGTATCCGCCAGTTCGCCCAGACACTGGACAAGTATCTGGCGCGCTGAGCGCCAGTTTTGCCTTGAAGTGGCCATCCCTTCTTTGGGGTGGCCCTCCTTCAGGGGCTCCTTCCAAAAAAACTTCGGCCGCCGTTCCGGGATTTGGGAACGGCGGCCTTTTCTTTGCGGGATGTCGGATTGCGGATCCGTCATACCGTGAGGAAAGGGGCGGGCGCCTTGGTCAGGAAGGCCGTGCGTGCCCGCGCGTAATCGGCGCCGGTAAGAAGCAGGGCCTGCGCCTGCGCCTCGAAATCCAGCAGCGGGTTGAGGCCCTGCGGCCCCCGCGCCAGGGCGGTCTTGGTCAGGGCGATGGCCTCCGGCGCCGCACTGGCCAGGCGGCGCGCCTTTTCCTTCGCCAATGCCAAGGCGCCATCGGGCGATATGTGATCGACAAGGCCGGCGGCATGCGCCTGGCCCGCATCCAGCACCTCGCACAGCATCATGAATTCCCGTGCCGCACCGGCGCCCAGGCGCTGTGGCAGGGTCCAGAGCAGGCCAAGATCGGGGATCAGGCCTACACGGCCGAAGGCGGCACAGAACCGGGCTGCCGGACCGGCGATGACGATGTCGCAGGCCAGGGCAATGGACAATCCTGCCCCGAAGGCCGCGCCATCCACGGCTGCCACCGTCGCCTTGCGGCCTGCCGCCAGGGCGCGGATGATCCGGTGCAGATCGCGCATGGTGGCCAGCATGCGCATGGGGTCGTCACCGTCCAGCCCGGACAGGTCACCGCCGGCACAAAAGGCTCTGCCATCCCCGGCCAGCAGGATGGACCGGCAGGCAGCATCGCCCTGCAATGCCTCCAGCGTGGCGATCAGCGGAACGGCCAGTTCCGGCACCAGGGCGTTGCGCTTTTCAGGCAGGCTCAACGTGACAAGGGCAACGCCGTCCGCCAGCGTGCAGGAAACGGTTTCGGACATTCATTCTCTCCAGGGTGGGCGGGCCGCAGGCTGGAGCGTATTCGCGTTGACGGGAAACACGAGCTCCAGCTTTCAGTTTCCAAAGCGCCGACGCCGCATCCGCGGCACGGACCGCACGGTGGCAGTCGCCGCCGGAGCGGTTTTCCAGTCAAAGGACAACCGCTCTAACCGTTGCCGGCGGCGGCCACGGCCCGGCGCATGGCGCCAAGACCGCTGGTGAACAAAAGTGATGCTGACAGCATCAACAGGATGCCGGCGCAGGCGATGGCCGGACCCAGCCGGGTCTCGTCACCAAAGACATAATCCGTCATGGCGGCCACGATGAACGGGCCGCCCGCAGCGCCGACCAGGCCGGTGGCCAGCACATAAAGCGCCGATGCCCGCCCCCGCAATGGCCGGGGCGTGGCGATCTGCAGCGCGGCCGGACCGATGCTGGCGCAGGAAATGGTCAGGAAATAGACCAGACCGAAGCCCAGGATGGTCATCCAGCCCGCCGGCGCCAGATAGGCGGCCGCCAGCAAGGGGGCGGCACAGAGGCTCAACACCCGGAACCAGCGCAGATGCGCGTCGAGTATCCCGCGGCGGAACATCCGGTCGACGATCCAGCCATGGGTCATCAGGCCCAGCAGCGGGGCCACGATCTGCGCCACGCCCAGCCACAATCCCGCATCCTTCAACGACCAGCCGTGAATGCGCGAAAGGAAGGTGGGGGTCCACATCTGAATGGCGACGATACCCGCCTGGACCAGTGCGAACCCGAGATTATGCGCCAGGTAGAAGCGAGCGTGCGGGCGCATGTGGCGGAACAGGGCGCCAAATCCCGGCTCGGTCATGTCCGTTGCGGACAATGGCAGCGATCGCGTCCGCGTTTCCGGCAGCAGAAAGACCAGAAAGGCCAGCAGCATTCCCGGTACGCCGGTTATGATGAAGACCAGTTGCCATGCCTTGACCTCCCCCAGCAGCGGAAGGGTCCGGGCGCCGGCATCCAGCAGCATGCCCACCAGGGGCCCGCCCACCAGAAAGGCCAGGCCGGTACCGACGGTGCCGCCGATGACGAAGACCGACAGGGCCGTCGACAGCCGCGACGGTGGAAAGAGATCGGCCATGATGGCGAAGGTGGCCGGGGTCAGCGACGCCTCGCCGGCACCGACCCCGGCCCTGGCCGCGAACAATTGCCAGAAGGATTGCGCCAGCCCGCAGCAGGTGGCGGCGATGCTCCAGAAAGTGACACCCACCCAGATGATCATCCGCCGGCTGTACCGGTCCACGGCCCAGCCGATGGGAATGGCGGCCAGCACATAGAACAGGGCAAAGGCCACGCCCTGCAGAAGGCTGACCTGCACATCGGTCAGCCCCAGGTCTGCCTTGATGGGTGGGATCAGCAGCGCCAGGATCTGCCGGTCCAGCATCGCCACGAAATAGAGCATGCCGAGGATGACGACGGACAGCCAGCGCCCGGATGAGGAGAGTTCTTTTCCACTATCCGTCGTCCCGCCGCTTCCCGCGGTCCCGGTCGCCGAAATCATTGCCCGATTTCCTTCCACCGATACCATCCCGGCGACCATGGCCGGTCACCGGGATGAGGTTGCCGGCACAGGCCGACCCCGCCCTGTCAGTTGCGTGGTGCGCCCGCCGCGATCCAGGCCTGGATACGGGCGATTTCAGCCCCGTTCAACGGCGGGCCATCCATCGGCATGCGCACACCCACACCGCCGGCTTCCACATGCGTGCCCTTCAGCTTGTGCAGAAGATAGCTGCCGGCCGGATCGCCGGGCTGCACGCGCTTCAATGCCACTTCTTCCGACGGCATACCGACCAGGCTGGCATAGGCGCCGCCCGGATGCAGGGCCATGCCGCCTGGTTCCTCCCCCGTCAGGTGGCAGGCGGCACAGCGGTTCTTCAGCAGCGGCACGATATCCCGCTGGAAGCTGGGCGCATCGGCGGCCGCAGCGGGACCGGCAACAACCAGCCCCCCCAACAGCATCAGCGCTGCGATCCGGATCGAACGCGGGCGGGTCATCATCCCTCCTTGCCGCCGTCTGTGGCGTGCATGGCAGCGATATAGGCATAAGTCATGGCCGGGCCGATGGTGCCGCCCGCCCCGAAATAGGCACCGCGGGTCGGCGATGCCACGCAATTGCCGGCCCCGTAGAGGCCGGGGATGGGCTGGTTGCCCATCGCCAGGACCTGTCCCTTCTCGTTGGTCAGGGGGCCGCCGCTGGTGTCGAGCGCGCCGGGCGCCAGGATGATGGCGTAATAGGGCCCCTTGTCCTGGAACGGATACATGGTCGGGTTGGGCATGCCGCCTGTCCTGGCCTTGCTGCCGGGCCGCAGGATGGAGAAATAGCCCTGCCATTCCCGGTCATAGCCATGCAGACCACGGTCGAAATCCGGGTCGCGGCCGTCGCGGGCATAGCGGTTGAACCGGTCGATCGTCTGCCGGGTCCGGGCCAAGAAATCCCTCGCCAACGTCACTCCGCCGGTCCGACCGGCCAGCGATTGCAGGCGTGCGGCGATGTTTTCCGCCAGTTGATCCAGGCTGTCCCCCTTGATCAGATAGGAGGCCGCATCGGGATTTTCCGGCAGCGGATAGTTGCCGCCATAGGCGTCCAGGGCCCGATGGTCGAACAGCATGAACAGCAACTGGTTGGGGTAGTCGGCATTCACCGGGTCATAGACGTAATGGACCTTGGTCCGGTCATTGTAGTTGCGCTTTTCATTGACGACACGGTGGCCATATTTGTTGACCAGGACCATGGAATCCGATGGTACGAAGAACACGCCGACACCCATGACGCGGTTCTCCAGCGCCTGGTCCAGCACCACCTGCGTGTACCAGGCGGTGGACAGCGTGCCGGGCACAGCACCGGCGGACGCCGCCATGCCGATGAAATCACCCTGCGACTGCGGCACGGCGCAGGACCCGTACAGCATGGTCTGGTGCAGTTGCAGCAGGTCGGTATTGTGGGCGAAGCCACCCGTGGCGAAGATCACCCCCTTGCGCGCGCCGATGGTGACGGTGCGCTCACCCGTGCGCGCCTCCAGCCCGATCACGCGGCCTTCCTCCAGCACCAGCTTCGTGGCGCGATGGCCCGTCAGGATGGGCGCGCCGCGCGATGTCAGCCAGGTCTCACAAGCGTCCGTGATGCGCCCGCCATGGCCCACGGTGCCGGCCAGGGTCTCGCCATTCTCGTCCTTCGGTGCCAGGGCGCGGCCCACCGGGACCTTGTTCTCGGGCAGATGGTCGGCATAGTCGGGGGACGGCTTCTTGTCCGTGCCTACCGTGAAAAGGCCGAATTCGACGGCCCCCAGCGCCTTCATCTTGTCGACCATGGGGGCGCCATTGTCGTAGAAGGCTTCCAGCAGCTTGTAGGACCGTTCATCCAGACCAAGGGTCGGATGGTCGGCATTATAGTCGTTGGGGAACGCATAGCGGCACATGTAGCGCATGGCATCCGGCTTGGGGTCGGTCAGCCCCAGTTCGGACAAGAGCGGGTGATTGGGCACCCAGGCCACGCCACCGGATTTGCGCGTCGTGCCGCCCAGCATGGGGGAGGCTTCCAGCAGCACGACCCTGGCGCCGCGATCGGCGGCGATGACAGCCGCCGTGCAGCCCGCGGCCCCACCGCCGACCACGACGATATCGGCCTCGACATCCCATGTACGGGCGGTCTTGCCATCATCCGCCTGGGCACAGCCGGCCAGCAGGGCGGATCCGGCGGCCATCCCGGCACCGGCACCTGTCAATATCCTGCGCCGGCTGAGGCCTGGCTGTTCATGTTGCGTCATGATCGTTTCCTCACCCTGTATCGTCAGTTTTGTGTCTTGGGGGCCAGGGCCCCGGTATAGACAGGATCGCCGACGCCGCGCCGGCCGACCATGTCGGGACCCATCAGGCCGAAATGGCGCTCGTCGGCAGCACGCCAGCTTTCCCAATCATGCAGACCGGTCCGGTGCGCGATGCGCCAGACGCCATCACGCCGCTGGAAACGGTCGATATAGCGGCCACCGATCCAGACATCCTCGTCCAGGGACATGTCATGGCGTTCAAAAACGCCTGTGCAGGCCCGCCCCTTGGGAAGACGGTGATAGGCCAGGAAATAGGATTCCACATGCGCCGCGTCGCCCGACAACTCGATCAGCACATTGCCCAGATGGTGCTGTGTGCGGTCCAGTTCGGCCAGCACGGCCATGGCATAGGTGCAGAACAGGGTCGAAGAACCCTCGTATCCGCCATGGCTGTGGGTGGCATCGGGATGGAAGACGGAACGCAGCAGCGCCTCATCCATCCGATCCAGTGCCCGGCAGTAGCGGTGGCACTGGTCGGTGATTGCCTGCCGGTCGGCCAGTGCCCGCAGCAATGCGCCATCCATCCCTGGCTGGCCGGGATCGTTCATCATCGTCATCATGTCTCACCCGACCTTGCGCAGCGGGTCGCCGCCATCCCAGTCGCGTGCGGCGTTGCGCATGCTGGTGAACAGGTCCAGCAAGGCCGGCGGGGCCTGCAGCACCTCCACCATGGTGCCGGGACCGCCATGGGTGTCGGCATAAAGGAACGCCCCATCATCCAGGCGGCCTTCCTGGATGATGTCGGCACCGGCCGCGGCCAGCTTGCGACGTGCGTCGCCCATATCGGATGTCAGCAGGCAGACATGGTGCAGCCCGCCAGCACCGTCCCGCTGGCCATCACGATAGACCGATGGCGCCTCATTATGCTGCACCACCAGTTCAATCTGCATGTCGTGCCAGTAGCCCAGCGCCACGGAGAAATCGACCTGCACCTCCTGACCGCGATAGGACATCCACGGCACGGCCACATGTTCCATCAGGAAGAAGGGGCCGGCCCCCATGCTGCCGGCCCAGAAGCGTACCGCCTCTTCCAGGTCCTGCACGATATAGGAAAGCTGCATCACGGGGCCGATGGCGGCGGTGAGCTGGCGGGGCGGCAGGGGCATCGGGCATCTCCGGTCTTGTACGATTTCCGGTGGCTTCAGCACATAGGCGTGCGGCCGGGCGGGCCGGGTGTTCAGCGGCGGGGCGGCAGTCCCTGGTCATACGGGTCGTCGGGAAAGCGTGCGCCGCGGGTCAGCAGCATGTCGTAGATGCCGCCTTCCCAGCGGGCGGTCGACGGCTCGTTGCGGTTCCAGTCCATGACATAAAGCCGGTCGATGATCCGCCATTCGCCATCGCGGCGTTCATAGCGGTCCAGATACCGGCCGGCGACGATCAGGTCGTTGACCTGGTCGCCATCGGCCACATGCATGAAGCCGACGACATAGGTCTCGCCGCGTGCGTGATCGCCATCGGGGTCGATCTGTATCCAGGCATTGCCAATCTTCTGCATGGACCGCAGCATGCCGCTGCGCATTGATGCCGTCATGTGATCGGCGAATTCCCAGGCATTGCCGTTGAAGGTGCCATGGGTTTCCGTGGCATCAGGCCAATAGGCCGATTTCAGCGTGTCCGCATCACAGCGGTCGATCCCATGGCAATAGCGGCACAGCAGGTCGTAGATGGCCTGCCTGGCCAGCATGTCATCAATCGCCCTTTCACGGGCAGACGCGGCGGGGACGGGCGACACGAGCGTTTTTCCTTTTTGAAAACAAAAGAGGGGGCGACCGGCCTCGGAAGGACCGGCAAAGGGTCAGCGCCGGCCCTCCAGATAATCGTTCAGAACCTCGTGGAAGCGGCGCACACGGGCTTCCTGTTCACTGAGGTAGGCATCGTCATAGCCGCGCGACCGCAGACCCTTCTGCTGCTGCACCGCCACGGACAGGTCCTGGTCGATGAAATCGCCGACATCGTCGCGGCCATAGACCAGATGTTCCAGTTCCGCCTCACGCAGGGGGCGCGGGCCGCAGACGGTGTTGACGCTCTCCACCCCTTCGATCCGCGGGACCAGGCCCCAATATTCGAAGGTGCATTTGTTGGGGTCGCTGATATGCGGCTCGGTCCGGAAGATGTGGACGGAACCGTCCACGGGCGTGCCGGTGATGGTGATGTTCGGGAACAGGGTGTGGTGGAAATAGTCGGTCAGTTCCGCATCGCTCAGCTTTTCAAGATAGGTGTGGCCGCGGCTGGCCCCCACCTCGCGCTTGCGCTGCTGCAAGGCCTGGCGACCGTCGCGCGACCGTCCCTTGAAATCAGCCGGGTCCAGGTCCCAGGCCCGCAGCATCATTTCCCAGATCGGCTCCACCTCGTTGGGATGTTCGGCCCGCATGGAGGGCTGGCCCAACTCGATCATGCGGTTGTGGCCGCTGGGATACATTTCGAAGATGGTGGCCTTGTAATCCTCATCGATCATCTGGACCATCTGCGGATGGACGGTCGGCAGATGATAGCTTTCATTGAAATTGTCGGATGCGAACTTCCAGTTCGTCTCCACCTCCACCTTGCGCCAGACGACGCGGACCATCTTCTCCATCTCACGGTTTGCCAGCAGGGCCGGCAGCGGGTCGAGATAGTCCAGCAGAGGCTTGGCGTCGGGATCCATGCTGTACCAGACGAAGCCGCCCCAGGTGGCACACGGCACCTCCTTCAGCCGCAGCTTGCCGCAGGGATTGCCCTTGGCGAAATTCTCCGGGTCCTGTGCCGCCTGCAGCACGCCGTCCAGACCCCAGCGCCAGCCGTGATAGGCGCAGGTGAAGGCCGGGACGGAACCTGCCTCGCTGACCACAAGCCGGTTCCCGCGATGGCGGCAGACATTGTAGAAGGCACGTATGGACCCGTCTTCCTGCCGGACCAGCACCACGGCCTCGTGCCGGAACCGGTGGACCACGAAGTCGCCGGGTTCCTCCAGCTCCGCCTCACGCGCGCCGATATGCCAGATACGGGTCCACATATGGTCCCATTCGGCCTCCATGAAGGCGGGGGACCAGTAGCGGTCACCGGTGATCGGGTCGCCGCGCAACTGTGCGCTGGTGCCGCCATCCATCACGTCGGGATGAAGAATCGTGTCCATGTCCGGCCCTCCCTGGGGTGTTTATTCTTATATAATGGTCAGTGATGATTAAAGCAGACAGAACTGCTTCTTTCAAGGCAAATGCCCCTGCTCATGGTCCCGTGAGGGCCCGCGCGATCAGACCTAATTGCACCTCCGCAGCACCACCGAAGATGGTAGCGGCACGGCTGTTCAGGTAATCGCCGGGGATGGCCTCGCCGGGAACAGTCGGGCGGGGTGTCCAGCGCAGGGCGCGGGCCGACAGGATCTCTACCCCGATCTCGCCCACGGCCTGTTTCAGCCGGCTGGCCCGCAGTTTCAGGACGGAGGCGACGGAGCCGGGGCTTTCGCCGGGTCGCAGGCCGCCCAGGGTCTTCAATTCCAGCATTTCGAAGCAGTCGATATCGATCGCCACCTCTGCCAGGCGCGCCATCAGGCCGCGGTCACGACGGGGGTCGTCGCCTTCGGCGGCCATGGCGTCCATCGCCCGCTCTATCCGGCCAAGCCCGGCGCGGAGCCGGCTGCTGAACAGCCCGGCTCCGCGTTCGAACTCAAGCAGGTATTTGGCGTAGGTCCAGCCCTTGTTCTCTTCCCCGATGCGGTTGGCGCGGGGAACGCGCACATCGGTCAGGAATACCTGGTTCAGGTCATGCTCCCCCCCGATGGAGATGATGGGCCGCACCTCCACGCCGGGGCTGTCCATATCGATGACCAGGAAGCTGATCCCGTCCTGCTTGCGCCCGTCGGTCCCGGTGCGGACCAGGGTGAACATGCGGTTGGCATGATGGGCGTGAGTGGTCCAGATCTTGGACCCGTTCACGATGTAATCCTCGCCATCCGCCACCGCGCGGGTGGTCAGAGAAGCCAGGTCCGATCCGGCGCCGGGCTCGGAGAAGCCCTGGCACCAGTAATCCTCCCCAGACAGGATGCGCGGCAGGTATCGCTGCTTCTGCGCGTCCGATCCGAAGGCGATGATCACGGGACCGGCCAGCCGGACGCCAAGCGGATAGATCAGCGGGGCACCCGCCGCCGCGCATTCGCATTCGAATATGAAGCGCTGGATGGCGGTCCAGCCGGTCCCGCCATGCGCGCGCGGCCATAAGGGGGCGACCCAGCCGCGCGCGGCCAGCCGGCGGTGCCAGGGCAATGAGACTTCCGGTTCCGGAAAGACGCCGGTGGTCAGCCGCTGGCCCTGGCGCATCTCCGCCGTCAGATTGTCGGCAATGAAGGCGCGGACTTCTGCGCGGAACGCCTGTTCCGTGGTTGTCAGGTCCAGGTTCATGCTGTCACTCCCTGGTCCGGCGGCGGTAATACGGCGCTATGCATGTGCCCGCCCCCCGGCAGGATGGCGGCGGCATAGGCTTCATTGGCAGCGGCGGTCCCGCCATGGGACAGATCGAAGGCCAGCAGCTTGCGGAAATAGCTGGCGATGGGCAGTTCCTCCGATACACCCATGCCGCCATGCAGTTGCACCGCCTCCTTCGCCACCAGTCGGGCACAGCGTCCCACCTTGGCCTTCGCGGCCATGCCGGCCCGCGATCCGGCGGGCCCGCCGGATCGCAGGGAAGCCAGGATGGTGATGGCCTCCGCCTCCTCGCAGCAGACGGACATTTCGGCCAGCTTGTGCTGGACAGCCTGGAAGGCGGCGATGGGCCGTCCGAATTGCTGGCGCTGCTTCACATAATCCACGGTCTGTTCCAGCGCCGCGCGCATGGCGCCCACCGTTTCCCAGCAGGCGGCCAGCCGCACAGCATCCAGGTCGAGGGACAGCAACGTGGTATCGTCGGACGCACGGCCCAGAAGCACACCGGCCGCCGCCGGGGTGCTGTCCAGCGTGATGTCGGCGGCGTGGGTTCCGTCCAGGCAGGCAGCGGCACAGATCGTCAGGCCCGGCGCCGTGGCCGGCAGCAGGAACAGACCGCGCCCGCCATCGGGCAAGCAGGCGGTGATCAGCAATCGCCCTGCCGTGGCGGCACCGGCGGCCAGCGGCTTCCGCCCCGTCAGGCGCCATCCGCCCTGGTCGTCGGCATCGGCCTTCACCGGGGCTGCGGCCGGTTCCTGGAAGGCGAGGGCGGTCCGTTCGCCCCCCTCCATCATCGTCGTCAGGGCCGCCACGGCATCGGCATGATGGGCGTGACGGGCCAGCACGCCGCCGGCCAGGATGATGCAGGGCAGGAACGGTTCCACGACCAGATGCCGGCCCATGGCACGAGCCAGAAGGCCCGTTTCCAGCGCGCCACCGCCGAAACCGCCGGCATCTTCCGGGAATGGCAGGGCCAACCAGCCCATGTCAGCGAAATGGGCCCAGATTTCGGGCCGGCAGCCACCCGGCGACGCCAGACTGTGGTGCCTGTCCTCGAAGCCGTAGAATTTGCCAAGGAACCGCACGGCGCTGTCCTCAAGCAGCCTTTGTTCCTCGGTAAGGTCCAGTTGCATGGGCGTGCCATCCAGTCTTCAACGATCGACAAGCAAGCGGCTCGGCCGATAGCCGGAATGGGGTTCAAACAGGAAAGACCCGGCCATTCAGAAAATGGCCGGGTTCCGGTGGAAGGCCGTCAGAACTTGTATCCGACCTGCAACAGCACCTCACGCGGGCGGGCCAGCACGCCATTGGTGTCGCCAAGGCCACCCGGACGGTCCTGGCCGGAGACCAGCACCTTCTCGTTCGTCAGGTTCCGGCCGATCAGGCCCAGTTCCCAGCGCTCATCAGACGGGAACAGGCGCAGGCTGGCGCTCAGACGAGCGAAGCTGTCCTGCAGCGCTGCCGGCGACTGGGTCTGGATATAGTAGTAGTCGTCGGAATATTGCACGTCGCTGCTGACACTGAAGAACAGGTCCTCGGTGACATTCTGGGTGAAGGTGAAGCCAAGGCCCGCGACCCAGTCCGGCGCGTTCAGCGTCGGCCGGCCCGACAAATCCTGATAGGCGCCGCCGATGCAGCCCTGGGCCTGCGTCTGGCCGGAATAGCATTGGGCGTTCAGGTAGGAACGGTAGCGGCTGTGATTGTAGGCGAGCGAGCCGCGCAGCGTCAGGTCGCTGGTGGCCGCATAGGTGCCTTCCAGCTCGATGCCTTGCTGCCGCACCCGCGCCGCGTTGGCCGTGAAATAGGAACTGCTGACCGGGTCCCAGGAACTGACCTGCAGGTCCTTGAAATTATAGCGATAGGCCGTGACGTTATATTGCAGGCGGCGGTCGAGCGCCTGATGCTTCATCCCGGCTTCGAATCCCTCCACCGTTTCCGGCCCGTATTCGACCTGGCTGGCCAGCAGCCCCGCATTCACCAGCGAGGAAAGGCCAGCACCACCGGACTTGTAGCCCGTCTTGTAGGCGCCATAGATCATCAGATCGCTGTTGGGGCGCCAGGCCAGCGTTGCCTCGGGCGAGATATCGTCGTCCTTGAAATCCAGGTTGATGCGCCGGACCGGGAAGGCGGCGGCCACAGCGGCATTCGACCAGCCCACGCCGACGAAGGATTTCTTTTCCTCCCGTGTCCAGCGCGCACCACCGGACAGTTCCAGTTCCGGCGTGATGTCCCAGTTCAACTGGCCGAACATCGACCAGGTCTTGCCCGATGTCGCCGCCTCGCGGTTGATGGTGTGATACCAGCCGGTCAGCGGATCACGCGGGATGTCGTCCAGCTTGGTGCTGCCGCCGAAATCAAGCTGGCTGTCCTGGTAATAGGCCCCCAGCATGAAATTCAGATTGCCATCATATTCGCTGTAGAGCCGCAGTTCCTGGGTGACCTGCTCATACTTTTCCGCCTCCGTGGCGGAGATGGAGGCGAACGACGTCCAGTCGTTGTTCATCAGGTACTTGCTGTTATGGGTGTAGAACCCGGTGGAGGAGGCAAGCACCAGATTGTTGGCGAAGGCATAGCTGAGCGACAGGACGCTGACCAGTGAATCCTGGTCGCTATACTGTTCGCCGTCGCGGCCATGCAGATAATATTGCGCCACTTCCTGCGGAATGTCGGTGCTGGCGATGCGCCAGTCGGCCTTGCAGTCACCCTGCGGGTCGACGATGGTGCCACCGAAGATCCGGCGCAGCACGACCTGGTTGCTGCCGGAGCAATCCACGATCTCCATCTGCGAAACGGCACCGTCATCCTTGTACTGGGTGCCGGTCACCTTCAGCGTGGCCGTCAGCGGTCCGCCATCATCATAGGTCAGCGTCAGGCGGCCGTTCAGTTCCTTCTCGCCCAGCCGCTTGTCGCGCGCACCAGGCAGGATGGGCGGCTGCGTCGGGCTGGGATTGGCCTGCGCCACCGCGTCGTTGCGCATCCAGCCCTGCATCTCCCGCGCCCGCACCGCCAGACGCAGTCCCCAGGCGTCGTTCAGCGGGCCGCCGATCGCCGCCTCGCCGATCAGTTCGTCGGCGTTGAATTCATAGCCGATCCGGCCCGTCGCCTCGAAGTCGCGTGTCGGCCCCTTGGTCACGATGGAAACGACACCGGCGGGGCTGTTCTTGCCGAAGAACAGGGCCTGCGGCCCCTTCAGCACTTCCACCTGCTGAATGTCGAAATAGCTCTGCCACAGGGCGCGGCCGCGGCTGACCTGCACGCCGTCGATATTGATCGACACGGCCTGTTCAAAGCCGACATTCGCCCCTTCGGTGCCGATGCCGCGGATCGTGATGCCGGCACCGGCACCGCCCGCCGTGCGTGAGGCGACGTTCAGGTTTGGCGTCATCTGGGCGATATCGCCGATATTGTTGGAGCTGTACCGCTCGATATCCTCCGCCCCCATGGCGGAAACGGCCACGGGCACATCGGCCAAGCGTTCGGCGCGACGGCGTGCCGTCACGACGATTTCTTCCATGGCCAGTGCGTTGCCGGCCTGCGGCGAGGCCGTTTCCTGGGCCAGAACGGATGGCACGACGGTCAGCGGCAACAGCGCCGTGCTGGACAGCAGCACGAGGCGGGCGGCGAGCTTCTTGCTGTCGCGCCGGGCGCGACATTGATTCTTGCTGTCGCGCCGGGCGCGACCTTGGTGAATATTGGACATTTTCCCTCCCTGGGTGGCGCTTATTTGCTTTTGTCGACTGACCCCTTGCGGGGCCGTCCAGGCGCCGTCTTGTTGATATCAGGCCGTGCCGCTCCTTTGCTGGATTGATTCCATACGTATGTAATCCAGGAAGGGCGTGTTTATGCAAGCTCGCTGATAATGGCCGTGCCGGACGGGGGTGGCGTGGTTACAAGACAGGCACTTTGGATGCCCGGTCGGACATCCATCGGCGGGTCTTCTTCTCCCTGCTGATGGTGATTCTTTTCGTTGGAAGGAAGCCTAGCGCGCAATCATGATACAGTCAATACTGACTGATAAAAAACGGAATGATTGCTTGTTTTCAGGATTGGTGAACCTCACCGTGCTGCCACAATACGGCTTCTTCCAGAATGACCATGCCATGAACCGTGACCGGACCAACCGTTTCCCAGGCGGATTGCAGGGATTGCGCGCTTTCCCACCAACTGCTTTCCACATGGCGGCAGCAGGGCCGCCCCAGGCTGTCGGGCCAGTTCCCGATCAGGATATCACGTTCCACCCGCAGCGCTTCGCCGTCCGGCAACAGAACGCTGTGCCGATCCTGGCTTGCCGGCGGCACGGGGCGGGCATCATCCAGGAACAGCATCAGCTTCACCCGGCCGGCCAGGGCCGGGCGTGTGGGGCCGGATTTCACGGTTCGCGTGGTCGTAATGGTCATGCGCGCACCACCGGACATGAAATTGGGCTCGTCCAGTGCTGCCCCGTGCAGATATTCCGGACAATCGCGCAGCCTTTCCACCGCGGTGGCATCGTCCACCCATACTTCCGGGCAGCCATCGCCAGCCCAGACCAGGCCGGGCAGGTCCAGCTCCGCGCGGTGGTTCTGGACATAGGCGCGCATGATGCCGGGCGCGACCAGGCGCAGTGCCAGTTCGCGATGGATGGTGCGCCAATGGTGGCTGAAGCTGGCAAGATCGATATCAGGCCGGCGATCCAGCAGGCTGATCAGCTTCATCATGCGGAAATCCCCGAACCGTCTTCGCCATAGGGCACGCGGGTCATCATGCTCACTACCTCCTCTTCCACGGCGCGGGATAGAATGGTGCGGTATTCGGCGAAGCGGGGATGCCGGGTGAAGGGCAGCCTTTCCTGGAAATAGGTGTCGGCGTCGGGCAGTTCCCAGATGACGCGCAGGGTGAACGCCCGGCCGACACGCACCTGCCAGGCCCCCACCAGCTTCCAGCCTGAGGCGATGATCAGCGGCGTGACTTCCTGCATCGTGTCCAGGAAGGTGCGGAATTCAGCCGGTACGATGCGCAGTTCGACATGCAGGAAAACAGGCTCGGCCATCATGCTCCCTCCCAGGCGGAACCATCTTCGGCCAGTCGCAGGATGGCCAGCACGTCATCCGGTCCATTCAGCGCGCGGGCATTTGTGCGGCCCCAGATATCGTGCAGGGTCTTTTCCGCGATCCGTGCATAAAGGTCCGGTCCCACCCCCACCTCTGCCAGGGTGCGCGGCATGCCCAGCCGCAGGATCAGCCGGTCCAGCACCTGCGGCACCGGCCGGTCACCGGCATCCAGGGCGCGGGCGATGCGCTGATGGGCGGCCGCGACCGTGGCACCGTTCCACAATTGCACGGCCGGCGCCATGACGCAGGAGGTGTGGCCGTGCGGCACGCCGGCCACCGCCCCCAGCGCATGGCCGATGGCGTGGCTGGCGCCCATCGGGATGCCGCCGGCCAGCGCCGTCATGGATTGCCAGACCCCGATCTGGCAGCGCAGGCGGGCCGCCAGGTCACCGGGCCGGTCCTTGACCCGGACCAGCCCTTCGCCCAGCAGGCGCAGTGCGCTTTCCGCCAGCCCGTCGCAATAATCATTGGAAAAGGGGGAGGTCAGCGTTTCCACCGCGTGGTCGATGGCCCGCACGCCTGTGGACAGGAACAGCCATTCCGGCGTGTGCAGCGTGATGGCCGGGTCCAGCACAACGCAGACCGGTGCCATGCCCGCATGCCGGAACCCGTGCTTTTGCGACAGCGCCTCGTCCTTGGCGCCGGCCAGGGTATTGAACTCGCCGCCCGACAGGGTGGCGGGCACGGCAACCAGGGGAATGTCGGGGGCTGCCAGACCCGCGTCGGCGATCCGGCCCTGTTCATCATAGTGAACCTTCAGCCGGTCCAGCCCTTCAAGATCATCCACCCCGTGGCGCAGCGCCAGGATCAGGATCTTGGCGGCATCGATGACCGATCCGCCGCCAACCGCCACGACCATATCGGCCCCGGCATCACGGGCGGCACGGGTGGCGATGACGATATCGGCCTTGGGCGCATGCGGGCGGATGCCGCAATGGGTGGCGACATGACGCCATGCCAGCGCATCGCGGATACGGGTGATCTCGCCGGTCTGCTCTGCGAGATGGCGCCCCGCCAGCAGGAAGACGCGCCGGGCCCCCTGGCGGGCCGCTTCGCCGGCCACGATGTCGGCGGCCGGATACCCCATGGTCACGCGGCCGATCCCGCTGCCAGCCAGCTCTGTCCGGGGCAGGCCTTCATGCGCGCTCTCAATTCCGCTCATGCGGCGGTTCCTTTCAATTGACGCGGCGGGAATGGCCCGCCCAGTAGCGTTCGCGCAGGTCGCGGCGCAGCACCTTGCCGGCCGCACTGCGGGGCAGGGCTTCGGCGAAATCGATGCTTTTCGGCAGCTTGTACCCGGCGATACGGCCGCGGGCCCATTCGATCAGGCCGGCCGGGTCGGGCGTGCAGCCCGGCTTGGGCACGATGACGGCCTTCACCGCCTCGCCCCAGCGCGGATCGGGAACGCCGACCACAGCCACATCGGCCACATCGGGATGACCGAAAAGCGCGTTCTCGACCTCTGCGGGATAGATGTTTTCCCCACCGGAGATGATCATGTCCTTCAGCCGGTCCTGGATGAACAGGTATCCCTGGTCATCCATCAGCGCCGCATCGCCTGTGCGCAGCCAGCCGTCGGCTTGCAACGCCGCCGTTTCCGCGGGCATCTGCCAATAACCCGCCGTGTTGGCAACCGACCGGACTGCGATCTCGCCTACCGTTCCGGCCGGCAGGGGCCGGCCGTTCCCGTCCAGAATGGCGATATCGATGCCCGGCAGTGCCCGGCCGGCCGACCGAAGGCGCGCCCTGTCCGGTGAAAGATGGTCCTCCGGTGACAGGGCGGCCACCGTACCGGAAGTTTCCGTCATCCCATACATCTGCACGAAACCGCAGCCGAACCTCTCCATGGCCGCCCGCAGCAGTTCTTCCGGAATGGGGGAAGCGCCGTACAGGACATGGCGCAGGCAGGAGAAATCGGTTTGCGCCGCCAGGGGATGACGGATGACCGACTGGATGGCCGACGGTACCAGGAACAGCTTCGTGACGCGGTGTTCGCCCACGGCCCGCAGGATGGCCTCAACCTCGAATTCCCGCTGCACAAGCAGCGTCGCCCCGCCCTTCAGCGCCCGCAGGCCTTGGCCCGTGCCGCCGATATGGAAACAGGGCATGGAAACCAGTGCCACCTCTCCCGGCGTCCAGGTGAACCAGTCCGGTTCCGTCAGGCAGACGCCGTCGCGCACGCGCAGCAGGTTGCGATGGCTCAGCATCACCCCCTTGGGCCGCCCGGTCGTTCCGGAGGTGTAGAGCAGCAGGACCGGATCATCGACCCATGATGGCGCGCCGGGGGATGCCCCGGCATCGCGTGTTGCCCAATCCCACAGGCCCGGCACCTCACCGGACTCTGTGGAGAGGACAGGGCAGGTGCCGGCGAGGACAGCCGCCCTGTCCATGAAATCGGGCGTGGCGAACAGCAGCGACGGTGTGCAGTCCGCCATCAGCCCGGCCAGTTCGGCCGCCGCCATGCGCCAGTTCAGCGGAACCACCATGGCGCGCACCCGTGCGGCCGCCAACAGCAAAATGAAATAGGCATCGCTGTTCTTGCCCAGATAGGCGATGCGGTCACCCGGACGGATGCCAGCCGCGATCAGCGCACCGGCCAGCCGGCCCATCATCTGGTCCAGACCGGCATAGGATGTCCGCCGTCCGTCGAAGATCAGCGCCGTTGCCGCCGGTCTGGCTGCCGCATGGACGGCGATCAGGTCCGGAAGGGTCGGATCATGCATGGATGTCCTCCTGTCCCGGCCCGTCAGGCCGTCAGTGCCGCTGGCTCTTCCAGCAATCCGCGCAATGTCGCCATGAACTGCGCCGCCAGGGCCCCGTCGATGGCACGATGATCGGACGACAGCGACAATTGCATCAATGTGGCGAAACCCAGCGCGTGGTTCATGTCGATGGGCTGCCGCCGGGCCGCACCGACCGCCAGGATGGCGCCCTGCGGCGGATTGATGATGGCGTCGAACTGGTCGATGCCGTACATGCCCAGGTTGGAGATGGAGAAGCTGCCACCCTGGAATTCGTCCGCCTGCAGCCGGTTGGCGCGCGCTCGCTCGGCCAGAGCCTTCACATCGGCCGCGATGCGGGCCACGGACTTGGTGTCGGCCGCCCGCACGATGGGGGTGACCAGCCCCTTTTCGGTCGCCACGGCGATGGCGATGTCGGCCTGCCCGAAACGGTGGATCTCGTCGCCATGCACCTGGATATTCATGGCCGGATGCCGTTGCAGGGCCAGGGCCACAGCGCGGACGACATAGTCGTTGACCGAGGGTGCTTCCCCCGTGGCCGCCTTGGCCGCAGCCCGCATGGCCTGCAGCGCGTCCACCCGCACGCTCATGCGCAGGTAGAAATGCGGAATCGTCTGCTTCGACAGGGACAGTTGCCGCGCGATGGCCTTGCGCATCGGCGACATCCTGACAATCTCCACCACGCCGGGATCCGCCGTCGCGGGTGCCGGCGGCGAGGCGACCGGTTCCGAACGGGGGGCCGGGGCGGGCGGGAGGGTTGCGGGCTGCGATGCCACACGTTCCACCCTGCCCAGCACATCCTGCTTGCAGATGCGCCCGCGCGGACCCGTGCCGGTGAGGCCGGACAGGTTCACCCCATGCTGCACCGCCAGGCGCTTGGCCAGGGGCGAGGCGAAGACGGTATCCAACCCCGTCGTGGTCGGCATGACGGATACCGGCGCACCGCCACCGACGCTGACCGGCGGCCGGCTGGCCTGATCCACATCCTGATGGGTCACGCGGCCATCGCGGCCCGATCCCGCGATGGCGCCCACATCCACGCCCCGGCCCAGGGCCAGTTCACGGGCAGCCGGACTGATGCGGACATGATCGGGGATGGGGGATGGAGCCGATGCTATGGGCGGCGGCGGGGCCGGGGGGGCAGCCGGGGAGGGGCCGGCCGCGTCACCTGCCGCCGTGGAAACATCGGCCGGCTTGAAGGCCGCGATGAAGGCATCCAGTTCGGCCGGCGACGCGGTGCCGTCGCTGAACACACCCAGCAAGGCCCCGACCGGCAGGGTCTGGCCGACCTGTGCCAGGACGCGGGCAAGCGTGGCGTCGAACTCTGCCTCGACCTCGTTGGTGATCTTGTCGGTTTCGATCAGGGTGATCAGCTGACCTTTCTTGAAGGCATCGCCTTCCTTCAGCATCCATTCCCCAATCGTCCCCTCTGTCATCTCGATGCCCCATTTCGGCATCGTGAAGGCGCGCAGTTTGGCCATGTCGCTCACCCCTGCCGATAGGCCAGCGTCCGGCGGACGGCATCGGCGATGGAGGTGGGGGAGGGCAGGTACGCCTTTTCCAGTTCACGGGCGAACGGCACCGGCGTGTGCGGCGGGGTCACCATCGACACGGGCGCCCGCAGGCTGGCGAACGCCTTCGATGCCACCAATCCCGCGATATCGACGGCCAGGCCGCAGCGCGGCGGCGCCTCGTCCACCACGATCAGGCGGCCCGTCGTCTCCACGCTGTCCAGGATCGCCTCTTCGTCCAGGGGGCTGGTCGTGCGCAGGTCGATCACGTCGCAGGCGATGCCTTCCGCTGCCAGCGTGTCGGCCGCACGTTCGGAGAAACCCACCATCTGTCCGCAGGTGACGATGGTGGCGTCGCGTCCCTCCCGCGTCAGCCGGGCATGGCCGAAGGGGATCATGTACTCCCCCTCCGGAACCTCACCCTTGGTCGCGTACATGGCCTTGTGTTCGAAGAACAGCACGGGGTCGTCGCTGCGGATGGCCGTGGTCAGCAGGCCCTTGGCATCGGCCGGCGTCGTGGGCATCACCACCTGCAGGCCGGGGATGGAGGTCATCATCTGATAGGCGGCTTGGCTGTGCTGGGCGGCGGCATTGACGCCGGCACCGTAGGATATGCGCACCACCGCCGGGCAGGTCGACTTGCCGCCAAACATGTAGCGGAACTTGGCCATCTGGTTCCAAAGCTGGTCCAGGCAGACGCCGATGAAGTCGGCGAACATCAGTTCGGCAACGGGACGCTTGCCGGCAAGGGCCGCACCGGCGGCGGCGCCGATGATGGCGCTTTCCGAAATCGGCGTGTCGATCACCCGGCCGGCACCGAATTTATCGTAAAGACCGATGCTGGTCTTCCAGATGCCGCCGATGGCCTCCGGTCCGCCCTCGGTTCCCATGCCGCCGACCACGTCCTCGCCCAGAAGGATGACGTTCGGATCACGCGCCATCTCTTGATGCAGGGTGAGGTTGATCGCCTCACGCATCGTCATGACAGGCATTGGCGCTCACTCCCCTCAATAGTTTATGTAGACGTCCTTCAGGACGTCCTCGGGCCGCGGCGGGGCGGCGTTGCGCGCGGCTTCCACGCTGGCATCGATCTGGCTGACAACGTCGGCATCGATCCGGTCCAGGTCGGCCCCTTCCAGCAGTCCTGCCTCCGTCACGCGCTGGCGGAAGATGGTCAGGCAATCGCGCTCGTTGCGCAGCCGCTCCACCTCGCCGGGGCCGCGATAGCGCTGCGGGTCGCCCTCGAAATGGCCGAAGAAACGCTCAGTATCCAATTCGACGGCGGCGGGGCCGTTGCCGGCACGGCAATATTCCACCACCTCGCGCATGATGGCGTGCGTCTCGAAGAAGTCGCAGCCATTGCCACGCCAGACCTTCATGCCGAAGGCGGCGGCGCGGCCCGCGATGTCACCGGAGCCGACGGCATATTGATGGCCGGTATGTTCGGAATAATGGTTGTTCTCGAACACGAAGATGCAGGGCGCCTTGGTGACGACAGCCATGTTCATGGCCTCGAACGTCGTGCCCTGGTTGCAGGCGCCATCACCGCTGAAGGCAACCGACACCTGGCCCTTGCCATCCAGCCTGGCCGCGATGGCGGCACCGACGGCAATGGGCGCACCGGCACCGACGATGCCATTGGCCCCCAGCATGCCCTTCGTCACGTCGGCAATATGCATGGACCCGCCCTTGCCCTTGCACAGGCCGTCGGCGCGTCCATAGATTTCCTTCATCATGCCATCGACATCGCAGCCCTTGGCGATGCAATGGCCATGGCCGCGATGGGTGGAGATGATGAAATCCTCATCCGTCAGGTTCTCGCAGACACCGACGGCCACCGCCTCCTGTCCGGCATAAAGATGGGTGAAGCCTGCGATCTCGCCCGTCATGATCTGGGCATGCAGGCGTTCCTCGAACTCCCGGATGGTGCGCATCTGCCGGTAGGCGCGCGTAAGGTCTTCCCGATTGAGCTGCATTTCCCTCGCCTCTCGGCCTTGTTGGATCGGCATGGCGGCGGGCCGGGCCGCCATCGCCTTCTGGATATGCGGCGGCGTCGCCGGCGGGGGCCGGGCACCGCCCGTCATCTGCCTGGTCTGTCGAATTTTCCGCGCTTTGAAGGCTTGCGGCGCGCGGCCAGGCGGTTATACTGCATGCGTGCATTATAAAGTCAGGACAGACTGTTTTTCAAGCGACAAAACACCGCCAGGACGAAGGCGGGCACAGGGGAGGCAAGGATATGGAAACGCCCCAGCCGGCGGCCACACCCGTCTACGAGACGGCAGAGCCGGTATTGACCCGTGTCGATGGCGCGGTGGCCTGGATCACGCTGAACCGGCCATCCTTCGCCAATGCCCAGAACGGGCAGATGACCTACGCCCTTGACGATGCCTTCCGCCGGGCGGTGGATGACGATGCCGTCCGGGTCATCGTACTGGCGGGAGCGGGAAAGCATTTCTGTGCCGGCCATGATATCGGCACGCCCGGGCGTGATGCCGATGTCACCCAGGACCGCCGCCACCTCTGGTACGATCATGTCGGCAAGCCGGGTGCGGAATGGGCCTATGCGCGCGAACAGGAACTGTATCTGGGCATGTGCCGCCGCTGGCGCGATATGCCCAAGCCGACCATCGCCATGGTGCAGGGCGCCTGCATTGCGGGTGGTCTGGCGCTGGCCTGGGTCTGCGACCTGATCGTCGCGTCGGAAGATGCTTTTTTTCAAGACCCGGTGCTGCGCATGGGCATCCCCGGCATCGAATATTTCGCCCATGCGTTCGAGATGGCACCCCGTATGGCCAAGGAGTTTCTGTTCTTGGGCGACAAGCTGCCGGCGCGGCGTGCCATGGAAATGGGAATGGTCAATCGCGTCGTCGCGCGGGACGAACTGGAAGCGACGGTGGCGTCCATCGCCGAACGCATTGCCGCCAATCCGCGCCTGGCGCTGGCGCTGGCCAAGCAGGCTGTCAACCATGTCGAGGAATTGCGCGGCAAGCGCACAGCCATGGATGCCGTCTTCCATATGCACCATTTTGCACATGCCCAGAACAACCTGCTGACCGATGACCGGATCGGCGGGGTGACACACCGCGACATCGCGCGGAACAACCGCTCCTGACAGATTGGAGAGAGAGAAGAAGATGAGTGAGACGTTTCACCGGTTCGGCGCCGTGGATGACATCGCGAACGGACAGAGCCGTGCGGTGGAGTTGAACGGCTGGCCGGTCCTGGTCTGCCGTCAGGAAGACAAGTTCTTCGCAGTCATCAACCGTTGCACCCATGCCGCTTCGGCCATGGAAGGGGGGCGCATCCGCCGCAACACGGTATCATGCCCGCTGCACGGCGCGCGCTTCGACATGGGCAGCGGGGCCTGCGTCGGCGCGCCCTACCTGCCCTTGAAGACATTTTCCGTGCGGGTGGAGGACGGGCAGGTGGCGGTGGCCGTGCCCGATACGCCGCCGGGCCCGGAACATATGCCGATCCGCGGCGCCTATCCGGCCGGCTGAGCGGAAACCATAAAGGTCGTAGACAAGGAGAAATGCGGATGGTGGACATCATCGTCACCGATCGCGACGCCAGTATCCACCGGCTGGATGTGGAGGATGGCCAGTCCCTGATGCGCGCCCTGACCGGAGCCGGGTTGGATGTGCCGGCCCTGTGCGGCGGTGCCCGCGCCTGTGCCACCTGCCACGTCCATATCGACCCGGACTGGGCCGGGCGTCTGCCGGCGCAGGAGGAGGGGGAGCGGGAGCTTGTGTCGGAGGAGCCATCCTTCATCGATGGCCGGTCACGTCTGTCCTGCCAGATACCGGTCACCACAGCGCTCGACGGGCTGGCCCTGACCCTGGCCCCCCTGGACTGATCGCGAGCGGCCTGTCGCTGGCGATACGCGCGAAAAATACAGTCATAGTTGACTGACACATTCATTTTGCATTTGAACAGTCACAAATGACTGTTATAGTGGGCTCTGCCTGTTACAGGGTGTCCGTTCTCATAGCCGGGCTGTTCCCTGTGGCCGCCAGCCCGCCGCGTCGGCCCGGGCACACAGGTTCAATCAAGCACCAATAACCCGCCCGGCCATCGGCCAGGGGCGGGAAGCCGACCTATAGGGGGAGGAAGAAAATGGCCCATAATCCCGACGCCATCCTTGCGTCCACGTCGCGGGCGGCAGGCCCGTTCCTGTCGTTACGTCCCTGGCTGCTGGCAGGTGCCGCCTTCATGGCCGCACTGCCTGCAGCAGCGCAGGGGCAGCCGGCCGAGATGGATCAACTGGAAGCCATCGTCGTCACCGGCAGCCGCATCGTGCGCGACGGGTACGAGGCACCGACCCCTGTCAGCGTCGTGACAGCCGTGGAAATCGCCAAATCGGCGCCCGTCACCATCGCTGATTACGTGAACCAGATGCCGGCCCTGTCGGGCTCCACAACCCCGCGCACCGGTCAGGCCCTGGTAGGCGGCGGCACGGCGGGTGCCAATCTTCTGAACCTGCGCAATCTGGGTCCGAACCGTACCCTGACGCTGTTGAACGGCCGGCGGGTCACGCCGTCCATGCTGACCGGGGCCGTCGATGTCAACACCATGCCGACCGCGCTGGTGCAGCGCGTGGATGTGGTGACGGGTGGTGCTTCGGCCGCCTGGGGGTCCGATGCCGTGGCCGGCGTCGTCAATTTCGTGCTGGACACGAAATTCAGCGGCCTGAAGGGCGAGGTGCAGGGCGGGGGGACGACGCATGGCGATGGCGGCAACTGGTCCGGCAACCTGGCCGGCGGCACGTCGTTCGCCGATGGTCGCGGCCATATCGTCGCGGCCCTGAACTATTCCAAGGCCAGGACGGTGCTGGCGGAGGACCGCGACTGGTTCCGGGGGCACAAGGTCGTGCCCAACCCCACACCGGGCAATGGCCAGCCGGCCCGCCTGCTGCTGCCGGGCACGTCGCTGAACGTCACGTCGGGTGGGCTTGTCACCACCGGCCCGCTGCGTGGCGTGCATTTCGATGCCAACGGGAATTACGACCCGACGCCCTTCAATTTCGGGCAGGAAAGCGGCATCTATGCCATTGGCGGCGACCAGGATGATTATTCGGGCCGCACGGCGGAAATCGCCCAGCCGCTGGAGCAGGGCAGCGTCTTCTCTCATGTCAGCTACGACCTGACCGAGAATATCAACGTCTTCGGCGAGTTCTCCTATGGCGATTCCCGCGCCATCAACCATTCCGGCCCCTTCTTCCGCACCAGCGGCCAGTTCGCCGTGCGGACGGACAATGCCTATCTGCCCGCGGATGTGAAGGCCATGGCCGATGCCGCCGGGATCAACAGCTTCGGCCTGGGCTTTTCGGGCGAGCGCTACGGCCGGCCGCAGGGTATCAACGACCGGTCGGTACAGCGCTATCTGGGCGGTTTCGAAGCGGAACTGGGCGGTGACTGGCGCATGTCGGGCTATGCCCAGCACGGCGTGTCCAAGGTCGGCAATGTCGTGGAAAACAATCCGATCCTGTCGCGTTTCTTCCTGGCGGCCGACGCCGTCGTGGACCAGACGACGGGCGATATCGTCTGCCGCTCCACATTGTCCAATCCCATGAACGGGTGTGTGCCCATCAATCCGTTCGGCGCCGCGGCCCCCACCGATGCACAGCGCAATTACATCTGGGGTCGCGCGGAACAGAATATCCGTATTCAGCAGGATGTCTTCGCGCTGGACTTCTCCGGTACGCTGGCCAGCCTGCCGGCCGGCGACCTGTCGGTCGCGTTCGGCGGTGAATACCGCAAGGAGAAGGGGGAAGCCGATGCCGATCCGATCTCGCAGCAGACCCAGTTCTATGTCGGCAACTACAAGCCGTTCAGCGGTTCATACGATGTCAAGGAAGCCTATGCGGAATTTCTGCTGCCCGTCTTCCGCGACAGCAAGCTGGGCCGTTCCCTGGAACTGAACGCGGCCGGGCGCATCGCCGATTATTCGGAAAGCGGCCAGGTGGAAACCTGGAAACTGGGCGGCACCTATCGACCCGTGGACGAGGTGCAGTTCCGTGTCACGCGGTCCCGCGACATCCGCGCGCCCAACCTGAACGACATGTTCCTGGGCGGTGCGACGGTCCTGACCAATCTGGTCGATCCCTTCCGCGCGAACGAAGCGATCCAGGTCAATGTGACCGTGGCCGGCAACCGCAATCTTCAGCCCGAAATCGCCAATACCCTGACGGCCGGCGTGGTATATCAGCCCGACTGGCTGCCCGGTTTCTCGGCGTCGCTCGATGTCTATGACATCAAGATCAAGGAAGCTATCGCCACATCCTCCGCCCAGCAATTGCTGAACGCCTGCTATGGCGGCGACCAGCTCTATTGCTCCTTCATCACGCGCGACGGGGCGGGTGGCCGGGTTTCCTCCGTCCGCGTGGAACCGTTCAACCAGCGGTCGGAGGTGGCGCGCGGCCTGGATATCGAATTCGGCTATCGCACCTATCTGGGTGAGGGGTCGCTCGACCTGCGCGGCATGCTGAACTATGTCGACAAGCTGGACATCAATTCCACCGTCGCCACCGTCTCCCGCGCGGGCGAGGTGGGCACCAATCTGGGCGCCGCGCAGGGCGTGCCGCACTGGCGCGGTCTGTTCACGGCCGGGTACAGTCTGAACCCGATCGATGTGCAGTTGAAGGCCCGCTTCATCGGCGCGTCCAAGATCGAGGCGGATTATGGCCCCGCCGACATCAACCGCAACAAGGTGCCGGCCATCGTCTATCTGGACGCCTTCTTCGGCTGGACCTTGCCCGTGGCGGAAGGCACGACGCAGCTTTTTGTCGGGGTGGAAAACCTGCTGGACCAGAATCCACCCATCTCGCAGTCGCAGGACAATTCCGGCTGCTGCTCGTCCGGCGCCAACCCCTTCGTTTATGACCTGATCGGCCGTTCCATCCGGGGCGGCATCCGGTTTAAGTTCTGATCGCATGGATCGCGGCCGGGGCCTGGGTCCCCGGCCGCAACCGCCTTCATGGACATGCGGAAGGGGATAAGGCCTTGCTGAAACGACTGGCGACCTCGCCGTCCTACGCGATGGTGCTGCTTTTCCTGGCCTATACGATGAATTTCGTGGATCGCCAGTTGATCACGGTGCTGCTCAATGACATCCGCGCCGACCTTGGTCTGAGCGATGCCCAGCTTGGCATCATCAGCGGCGCGGGTTTCGCGCTGTTCTACGTCATCGCGGGCGTGCCGCTGGGCTATCTGGCAGACCGCATCAACCGCAGCCGGCTGCTGGCCGCCTCCATCATCGTATGGAGCGGGATGACGGCACTCTGCGGTGCTGCGAGCAGCTTCACCCAGATGCTGCTGGCCCGGATCGGCGTGGCGGTGGGGGAGGCTGGTGGCACCCCGGCATCCCTGTCGCTGATCGGCGACTATTATCCGCCGGCTGTGCGTTCTTCCAAGCTCGGCATCTATTTCTCGGGCGCGGCGCTGGCCACCATGGTGTCCTATGCCGTGGGTGGCTGGGTGAACGAGATGTTCGGCTGGCGTGTGACCTTCGCCCTGTTCGCGCTGCCCGGCATCCTGATCGGGCTGGCGCTTCTGTTCACGATCCAGGAGCCGCCGCGCGGCCGGTTCGACGAGGGAAAGCCGGTCGCAGACCTGACGCTGCGCCGGGGCCTGGCCGTGCTGATGCGCACGCCGCTGTTCCCCACGCTGTGCCTTGGCTATGTCGGGTCGAATTTCGTGCTTTACACGGTGCTGACCTGGGGGCCCAGCGTGGCCATGCGCAGCTATGGGCTGGGCAGCGGCGATATCGGTCTCCTGATGGGACTGACATCCGGGATCGTGGCGGGTGCTGCCCATATCCTGGGCGGGTTGCTGGCCGACCGGTTGCGCCGGGCCGGCGGGCATGTGCCGCTCTACTACACTGCCGCGACCCAGGTGGCGTGCGCCCTGCTGGTCCTGGCCTTCCTGACAGCCGGCAGCTTCAGCCTGTTCGCCGTGTTCTTCGCACTGGCCTTCGGGGCCGGGGCGCTTTACGCCGCGCCATCCATGGCGGTGACGCAATCGATCCTGCCCCCCAACCTGCGGGCCATGGGTGCCGCCATCCTGCTGCTGTTCGGCACGGTGGCCGGGCTTGGGATGGGGCCGCTGATCGTCGGCGCGCTGAGTGATCATCTGCACCCCGTCCATGGCGAGCAGAGCCTGCGCCTGGCATTGCTGGTGCTGGTGCTGGTCGGGCTGCTGACATCGCTGGTCTATGCCTATGCCGCCTGGCGTTTGCGCGCCGATCCGCAAGACACAGCAATGGAGCCCGGCTGATGCAAACAAGGTCGCAAGCCTTCGGCCTGACCGACGCGGAACTGGCCACCCGCTCCACCGTCTATCGCGATGACGCGCTGCTGGGCCAGGTGATCCTGGTCACGGGCGGGGCCGGTGGGTTCGGCCGGGCAATGGCCATCCTGTTCACCCGGCTGGGGGCGGATGTGGTGATCGCCGGACGCGACGGCGACAGGCTGGCCGCCGCCGCCGCGTCCGTCGGCAATCTGACGGGCCGCACCCCCTTCCACCATCCCGTCAATATCCGCCAGCCCGACAGCGTCGATGCCCTGTATGACGCCGTCCAGGCACGGCACGGGCGTATCGATACGCTGGTCAATAATGCCGGCGGCCAGTTCGCGCAGAACGCTATCGATTTCAGCCGCAAGGGCTGGCTGGCCGTTATCGACACCAACCTGAACGGCACATGGTGGATGATGCAGGGCGCCGCCCAGCGCTGGCGCGATCAGGCCCGGCCCGGCAACATCATCAATATCGTTGTGCCCATCGCCCGTGGTATCCCCCAGACGGCACATACGACCGCGGCACGGGCCGGCATCGTCTATCTGTCCAAGACGGTATCGACCGAATGGGCGCCCTTGGGCATCCGCGTCAATTGCGTCGCCCCCGGCACCATCGAAAGCGACGGGTTCCAGCATTACGACCCGGTGGCCGTCGCCCGGTTCCGCAATGCCAATCCCTTGAAGATGCTGGGCGATGTCTGGGATGTGGCGGAAGGCTGCGCCTATCTGGCCGCCCCCTCCGCCAAGTTCATCACGGGCGAGGTGCTGACCATCGATGGCGGCATGCAGCAATGGGGTACGGCCTGGTCCGCCGGGCGGCCCGATTACTTCAAGGAAGGGGAATGACATGACGCAGATGGCAACCGGACCCCAGGCTGGTCCCCTGGCCGGACTGCGGGTGATCGACTGTACCCATGTCATCGCCGGTGCCTGGTGTTCCATGATCCTGGCCGACCTGGGCGCCGATGTGGTGAAGGTGGAAGGGCCACAGGGCGATGTGGCCCGCGCCCCCATCGGCCTGCACGGTTATGCCAACTATGATTATGTGAACCGCAACAAGCGTGGCCTGATGCTGGATCTGTCGCAGGAAGCGGGCCGTGATGCGCTGCGCCGGCTGCTGGTCACGGCCGATGTCTTTGTGGAGAACTACCGGCCCGGTGCCATGGACCGCATGGGGCTGGGGTATGCGGCGATGTCGGCCCGCAATCCGGGGCTGGTCTATTGCTCCGTCTCCGGCTTCGGCAACCGTGGTCCCTATCGCAACCGCGGCGGGCTGGACCTGGTGACCCAGGCGATGAGCGGGATCATGGGTTTCACGGGCCAGCCCGACGGCGATCCCATGCCCTGCGCCCTGCCGATTTCCGACCTGAATGCCGGCAGCTTCGCGGCGATCGGCGTGCTGGCCGCATTGCGGGAACGCGACCGGTCGGGGCATGGCCAGCATGTGGAGACCAATCTGCTGTCTTCCGCCTTCGCCTACACGGTCAACAACACCGGCGAATATCTGATGACGGGGCATCTGCCCCGGCGCACGGGCGGCCGTGGTGCCTATACAGCCCCCTATGAGGCGTTCCCGACGCAGGATGGCGATATCGTCATCGGGGCGGGGACGGAGGCATTGTGGCAGCGCACGGCCGCCGTGCTGGACGACCCGGTGCTGGCCACCGATCCGCGCTTCGCCACCACGCCGTCGCGGCTGGCCCATCATGCGACCCTGCGCGAACGCATGATCGCCGTGCTGACCACCCGGCCGCGGGCGCACTGGCTGGCGCGGCTGGGGGAGGCCGGTGTGCCCGTCAGTCCCATCAACAGCGTGGCCGAGGCCATCGATGACCCGCAGTTGCAGGAACTGGGCGCCGTGGTGACGGTGGAGGGCCGCCGCCATATCCGCACCCCCATCGATTTCAGCCGCACACCCGTTTCTGTGACGCGCGACGCCCCCCGGCTTGGCCAGCACGCGCGCGAGGTGCTGTCCGAGGCGGGCTTCACCGCCGACGAGATCGCCGCCCTGCTGGCCGGCCGCGAACCCACCGCCTGACCCAACCGACGCCCGAGGACAGATCCATGTGTGCCATCCGCGTGCTGACAGACAAGCTGCGCTTTCCCGAAGGTCCGGTCCCGCTGCCCGATGGCTCCGTCCTGGTCGTGGAAATCCAGGGACAGGCGCTCACAAGGGTTTATCCGGACGGCAGGGTGGAGGTGGTGGCCGAACTGGGCGGCGGCCCCAACGGTGCCGCACTGGGACCGGATGGCCGTGCCTATGTTTGCAACAATGGCGGCTTCCACTGGCCCGACCCCAAGGGGGGGGCGCTATTGCCCCATGGTCCCGCCCATGATTATCAGGGCGGCAGCATCCAGGCCGTCGACCTGTCATCCGGCAAGGTGGAAACCCTTTACACCCATTGCGGTGAGGTCGGCCTGAAGGGACCGAACGACCTTGTCTTCGACGAGACGGGTGGCTTCTGGTTCACCGATCACGGCGGGCACCATGGCCGCAGCGAATATCTGGGCACGATCTATTATGCCCGCCCCGATGGCAGCGCCATCAGCGAGGTGCTGTTTCCCTTCCGCCATGCCAACGGTATCGCGCTGTCCCCGGACGACCGGTCGCTTTACATCGCCGACAGTTTCGCCTGCCGTCTGTGCCGATACGATATCGTATCTCCCGGCGTGCTGGCGGATGACGGGCCTCGCCTGAGCGGACGGTCCACCCACTACCAGTCCCCGACCTATCGCGTGTTCGACAGCATCGCAGTGGAGGCGTCGGGCAATATCTGCATTGGTGTGGTGGCGGCGCAAGGCGGGATCGCGACCGTCAGCCCGCGGGGCGAACTGGTCGATTTCCTGCCGCTGCCCGACCCCGTCGTCACCAACATTGCGTTTGGCGGGCCGGATATGGACAAGGCCTATGTCACCCTGTCCAGCACGGGGCAGTTGCTGGAAATCGATTGGCCCCGGCCCGGCCATCCCCCGCATTTCGCGGGGTAAAGCCCGGCACGGGGGGCAATCGGGGGGCGGCTGGGTCACCCCGACACCATCCCCCCAACCGGAACGGACGGGTTCAGAACTTGTAACCCGCCGTCAGGGTCCAGGTCCGCGGTTCACCGACCGCGAGCGCCGCATTGCTTGGCGCCGTCGTGAAATATGAACGGTTCGTCAGGTTCTTGCCCGACAAGGTCAGGCTCCAGCTATCATTCTCCGACAGCAGGGCCAGCGAGGCCGCGAACAGGCCAACCGTGTCGGTCACGATCAGATTGGCGACGGTCGAATAATAATCGTCCTGATACTGATAGCTGCCGGACAGGCGCAGGCGGGCCTGATCCTGCCAGAAGGCGGGGGTTTCATAGGTGAACCCCGTCTGTACAGACCAGGGAGAGACCAGCGGCAGGTGTTTGGCACCGGCGGTGGCGCTGTCCGACAGCGGGTTCTTGGACTTGTACCTGTCATCCATCAGACCCAGGTTGGCGAAAAGATCCAGCCCGTCGGTGGCCCGCAGGGTCAGTTCCAGTTCGGCACCATTGACGCGGGCATTGCCGATATTGCGGATGGCATAGGAGCCTGCGGCCACCTGCTCGGTCTGCTGCAGGTCCTCAAGATCGTTGCGGTATACGGAAAGGTTTGCACGCAGGCGCCCATCCAGCATGGTGGCCTTCAACCCGGCCTCATAGGCCCAGACCGTCTGCGGATCGTAAACGGTGCCGAACACGACGGGGTTGGCAACAGCCAGCCCGTTGAACCCGCCGGCCTTGAAGCCCCGTGACACGGTGGCATACCCGAAGATGTCGTCGGTGAACTTATAATCCAGGCCAAGCTTGGGCGACCAGGAACTGAAGCGCGGCTCCCGCACGACGGGCACCAGCGCGATGGCCGGCCCGGGTGCAAAGGGCAGATAGTTCTGGATGGTGCCGTCCAGCTTCTTCTTGTCCTTCGTATAGCGCAGGCCGGCCGTGAACGACAGGCGGTCGTTCACATCATATGTACCCTGGGCAAAGGCGGCATAGCTGTCGGTGGTGCTGTCGATGGTCTGCGGCAGTACGGGCATGGAAAAGCCCGGCCCCAATACCAGCACATCCTTCATCACCTGCAGGCTTTCCTCACGGAAATAGTAAAGGCCGGTGATCCAGTTGAGGCGGCCGTCCAGCCCCTCGCCCTGGAACTGCACCTCCTGGCTGTACTGGTCGGTCCGGCCGCGGCCGTCCCGTACCAGGCCATTGGGGCGGTAGGTGCCATCGGGATCGCGGATGCCACCAGACAGGTCGAAGACGAAACCGTCGCTGGTGCCGACAAAGGCGGAGATGGAGCGCACCGTGACATCGCCCCAGTCGGCCGTGATGTCCAGAGACACGGCGGTCTGGTCGGTATAGCCGTCCGGTTCCGCCGTCGACAGGCTGACATAGCGCGAGCCCGCGCGCGCTGTGGCATCCCTGGTGGATACGGCGTTGGCCGCCTGTGTGGGGTAGGTGCCGGGGAAGGTGACAGGGATCAGGTTGGCCGGCCCGTCATTGCGATCCTGCGTGCGGGTGACCGACAAGGTGGCCTTCAGCCCGTCGCGGCCATAGAAATGCAGCTTGCCGCGCAGGGCCAGATTCTGCTGGCCGAACACATCCCGGTCCAGCGCTTCGTTATAGACATAGCCATCCTGGTCGCGGAACAGGACGGACAGCGACGCCCCCAGGCTGTCTTCGATCAGGTCACCGCCCCAGGAAGCCGAGGCATGGTATTCCTTGTGCGATCCGATGCCGGCCTGCACCTCGGCCCATTCATCCTCGCCCGGCGTGCGGGTGACCACCTTGATGGCACCGGAGAAGGAGTTGCGGCCGTAAAGCGTGCCCTGCGGTCCGCGCAGCACCTCGATCCGCTGGATATCGGCCAGTTCCAGGTTCGACCCGGCCAGACGGCCGCGATAGACATCATCGACATAGAAGGCGACGGCGGATTCGGAAGTGACCAGCCCGCCGGACTGTTCGGAGCCGCCACGCAGGCCAACCTGCAGGGTGGAGCGGCTGGCCGTCACGGGCATCAGCGTCAGGCCCGGCACGACGGCTGAAAGATCTTCGGCCGTGCCGATCTGCTGGTCGGCCAGGGCGGCGGCGGTCAGGGCCGTCACGGCGACGGGCGTGGTCTGCAGCGGCTGCTGCCGGCGTTGTGCTGTCACGATGATCTCGTCCAGCGTCAGCGTATCGGCAGCACCTTGGGCCAGCGCCGGCAACGTGGCGGCGGACAGCGCGGTCGCCAGCAACAGGGCACGTTGCCGTTTGACAAAGAAGTACATGAAAGAAGCATCCCTGCGTTTCTTGTTGCCATGCCCGTCGTTCAGACGACCATGCACACGGTTTTGATTTCCAGATAATTTTCGATGGCGCCGGCACCGCTTTCCCGTCCCCAGCCGGATTGCTTGAAACCGCCGATGGGCAGCGCGACGTCCCAGAAGGAATGGCAATTGACCCAGACGGTGCCGGCCCGGATGTCCGACGACAGGCGATGAGCCGCCGACAGGTCGCGGGTCCAGACGCTGGCGGCCAGACCGAACTCGGTATCATTGGCCGCGGCGATCACCTCGGTCACGTCATCGAAGGGGGCGGCCACCACCACCGGGCCGAATACCTCCTCGCAGACAATGCGCGATCCGGGATCGGCACCGGTGATGACGGTCGGCTCGATGAAGGTGCCGGCCGGCCCTTTCTGCCCGCCGCCTGTCACCAGCGTGGCCCCATCGGCGATGGCACCGTCGATATAGGCCTTCACCCGGTCAGCCTGACGGCGGCTGACCAGCGGACCCATCTGCGTCTCGGGCGCCAGCCCGTGGCCAAGGCGGATGGTGCGTGCGATCTCCGCCACGCCTTCCACCACCTTGTCGAAGACGGACCGGTGGATATAAAGGCGGGAACCCGCGACACAGACCTGTCCGCCATTGAAGAAGATGGCGTTGGCAGCACCGGCAATGGCGGCGTCAAGGTCGGCATCCGGCATGATGACGACGGGCGACTTGCCGCCCAGTTCCAGGGTGACCTTCTTCAGGTTGCCCCTGGCACCGTCCAGAATGGCGCGGCCGGTGGCCGTGGAGCCGGTGAACGCCACCTTGTCGACACCGGGATGGGCCGACAGCGCGGCACCCACGACCGAGCCAAGGCCCGTGACCACATTGACGACACCAGCCGGCACGCCGGCCTCCACCAGAAGTTCCGCCAGGCGCAATGCCGTCAGCGATGTCTCCTCCGCCGGTTTCAGCACCACGGTGCAACCCGCCGCCAGTGCCGGCGCCAGCTTCATGGCATGCATGATGAGGGGCGAGTTCCACGGCGTGATGGCGGCGACCACGCCAACCGGCTCCTTGGCGGTGAAGGCCTGGATGCGGGTGCCCGCCGGCTGATAGGTGATGGAAGAGGGGATCGTGTCGCCTGTCACCTTGGTGCAAAGACCGGCGAAGAACCGGAATTGCTCGGCCGCCATCGGGATTTCCGCCCAGCGGCCGACATAGAGGGCCTTGCCCTGGTCCAGGGTTTCCAGTTCCGACAATTCGTCGATATGGGCATCGATCAGGTCGGCGATGCGCCACAGGAGGCGGGCGCGCGCCGCCGGGACCATGGATCGCCATTCACCATCCTCGAACGCCTTGCGGGCCGCGGCGACGGCGCGATCCACATCGCCGGCATCGGCCGCTGCGATCTCCGCGATGGTCTCCCCCGTCGCGGGATTGACGGTGGGAAGGTAGCGTCCGGCGGCCGGGGCCACCCAGTCACCGCCGATCAGCAATCCGTGCCGGGGCTTCTTCAGCCACTCAAGGGCTGCCGGCTGTGCCGGCGCGAGATTTTCGATGCGCATTCCACCGCACTCCCAAGTTCGTAAGGGGCCGCCTCGGCCGGCGTTTTTTCTGCCAAGCAATAGAGTGCAGGGAAACGCAACCTGTCAGGGATGATCTGGCGTTTATCCGCTGTGTGGTGATAAACATTGCCTAATATGGGGCGCGGATGCCGGAAGAACGGTTTGTCGGACAATATCCATCTGGTTCTATGACCACCTGATGGACAGGTATGGCATTGGTGATGGTGATTGTTTCTTATCAGTGGATATTTGAAAACTTCACCCGCCAAATATTTGGCCGTATCAATATTGTTCCGGAGAGGTATGGTCATGTCAATGAACCGGGCCCTGAAGCCTGTGCTGGCTGTTGGTCTTTGCGCTGGCAGCCTCCTTTGCTACGCCGTGACGGCACAGGCGGCGGAGGGCTGGCGCAACCCGTCGCTGTCGCCCGATGAGCGGGCCCGCCTGCTGGTGCAGGAACTGACCCTGGATGAGCGGATCGGCCTGCTACATGGTCCCATGGCGCTGAGCTTTCCCGGCGGCCCGCCCTTGCCGGCCGGGTCGGTCGGCGGGGCCGGCTTCATTCCCGGTGTGCCGCGCCTGGGCATTCCGGCCCTGACGGAAACAGATGCAAGCCTGGGCATCACCAACCCGGGGAATGTCCGGCCCGGCGATACGGCCACCGCCCTGCCGGCCAGCATCGCACTGGCGGCCAGCTTCAATGCACCGCTGGCCTATCAAGGCGGCGTGATGATCGGGCGGGAGGCCGCCGCGCGCGGCTTCAACGTGCTGCTGGCCGGCGGCGCCAATCTGGCGCGCGACCCGCGCAATGGCCGCAATTTTGAATATCTGGGGGAAGACCCCCTGCTGGCCGGAGTGCTGGCGGGCGAGAGCATCCGGGGAATCCAGGACCAGAACATCATCTCCACGGTCAAGCATTTCAGCCTGAACGGGCAGGAAACTGGCCGATTCCACGCCAATTCGGTCATTGATGAGGCTGCACATCGCGAAAGCGATCTGCTGGCCTTTCAGATCGCCATCGAGAGGGGCCAGCCCGGCTCCGTCATGTGCGCCTACAACCTTGTGAACGGCGCCTATTCCTGCGGCAACGACCACCTTCTGAACAAGGTGCTGAAGGGGGATTGGGGCTACAAGGGCTGGGTGATGTCGGACTGGGGGGCCGTGCATGCGACAGATTATGCCCTGAAGGGCCTGGACCAGCAGTCGGGCGAACAATTGGATGAGCAGGTCTGGTTCGGGGAACCGCTGAAACAGGCGGTTGCCGCCGGGACCATCCCCGAAACCCGCCTGTCCGACATGGCGCAGCGCATCCTGCGTTCCATGTTCGCCGCCGGCCTGTTCGATGGCAAGCCGGTGAAGCCGGAGATCGATGCCGCGGCGCATGCCGCCATCGCCAAGCAAGTGGCAGACGAGGGGATCGTACTGCTGGCCAATGCCAAGGGCCTTCTGCCGTTGTCGCCGGCCGTCAGGACGATTGCCGTCATCGGCGGCCATGCCGACAGCGGTGTGCTGTCAGGCGCAGGGTCGTCGCAGGTGACGGCCACCGGTGGCAATGCGCGCGTTGTGCCGGTTGGCGGGGAGGGGCCGCAGGCCATGTGGGGCCGGCAGGTCTTTCATCCGTCCTCGCCGCTGAAGGCGCTGCGCGCGGTGCTGCCCGATGCCAGCATCACCTTCAATGACGGCCGGTATCCCGCTGCCGCGGCCGCGGCAGCGGCGCAGGCGGATATCGCCATCATCTTCGCCAATCAATGGATGGCAGAGGCGCTGGACGCCTATGACCTGTCGCTGCCGCAGGGCCAGGACGCGCTGATCGACGCCGTGACGGCGGCCAATCCCAACAGCATCGTGGTTCTGCAGACCGGCGGTCCCGTGCTGATGCCGTGGCTGGACAAGGTGGGGGGCGTGATCGCCGCCTGGTACAGCGGTCAGAAGGGCGGGGAGGCCATCGCCGATGTGCTGACCGGCCGGGTCAATCCGTCCGGCCGCCTGCCACAGACCTTTCCGGCCAGCCTGGACCAGTTCCCGCGTGCCGATCTGCCGGGCTGGGGCCTGCCGGCCAAGCAGCAATTCGACGTGGTCTATGACGAAGGGGCCGATGTCGGTTACCGCCTGTTCGCCGCCAGGGATATGAAGCCGCTGTTCCCGTTCGGCCACGGCCTGTCCTACACCAGCTTTGCCTATGACAAGCTGCGAGTGAGGGGCGGCGACACGCTGACCGTCAGCTTCGAGGTGAGCAATACGGGCGCGGTGGCGGGAAAGGACGCGCCGCAGGTCTATCTGGCCGACGCGGCCGGCACGCCGTTGCGGCGCCTGATCGGCTTCGACAAGGTGGAACTGGCGCCGGGTGAACACCGGACCGTCACCGTGAAAGCCGATCCCCGCCTGCTGGGGCACTTCGACGAAGCGGCCAACAAATGGCAGATCAAGGGCGGAAGCTACACGGTCGTCGTGGGCCCGTCGGCTGGCGTGGATAGCCTTTCCGCCAAGGCCCGCGTTCGCGCTCAACGCCTGAAGCCCTGAAGACGCGGAAAGGGCTGGCGGGCATCCCGCCAGCCCTTGTTCGGAATCCGAAGTTTTTCGCACTGTATTATGCATATTAAATCAATAGATAAGAAAAATTATCTTATCTATTGATTCATACGGAAAATATCCTGATCTATTCAGCCGGGGCCGGGGCCGGGGCGGCAGCCGCCATCAGGCTTTTCAGGTCGATGCCCGTATCAGCCAGCTTTTCCGGATCGACAGCGGCACGGGCCGTCACCAGCGCCCGGCACTGCATGAAATCCTTGGGCGAGCCCAGACAATCCAGCGCGATCAGCTTGCCCTGCTTCAGATAGGCGACGGAGAATGGAAGCTTGCCTTCCGTCCCACGGACCACGACCTGATCATGGCCGATCGACAGGCCTGCGGTCTGCATCTTCACCTCGTACTGGTCGGACCAGAACCAGGGCATTGCCGTATAGGGCTTGGGATTGCCCAGGATGACATCGGCCGCGACCTTCGCCTGATCGATGGCATTCTGCACCGATTCCAGCCGGATATGGGCGTCGGCGAAACCGTTGGGATGCAGGGCGCAATCGCCGATGGCCAGGATATGCGGGTCGGAGGAACGGCAGAACTCATCCACGGCCACGCCGTTGGGGCAGGGCAGCCCGGCCGCCGCCAGCGGTTCCACATTGGGAATGATGCCCACGCCGACCACCACCAGATCGGCCGGCAGCGTGCTGCCATCGGACAGGGCCACACCCGTGACGCGGCCATCCACGCCCGTCAGGCCGGTGACACCCGTGGACAGCATGACCTTGACGCCATGGCCTTCATGCAGGTTCCGGAAGAAGCGCGACACGGTGGGCGAGGTGACGCGCGCCAGCAGCCGGTCCTGCATTTCCAGGACGGTGACGCCATGGCCGAAGGACCGCAGCACCGCCGCCGCCTCCAGCCCGATATAACCACCGCCCACGATGACGATGCGGCGTCCGGGTTCGGTCAGGTCGGCCTTCATGCGGTCGATATCGGCGATGGAGCGGACATAATGGATACCTGCCAGCCCTGCACCTTCGCATGAAAGCTGCCGTGGCCGGCCGCCGGTCGCCCAGACCAGCCAGCCATAGGGCAGCGTTT
The DNA here is from genome assembly GCF_048066175.1 of Niveispirillum fermenti. Classification (GTDB taxonomy): domain Bacteria; phylum Pseudomonadota; class Alphaproteobacteria; order Azospirillales; family Azospirillaceae; genus Niveispirillum; species Niveispirillum fermenti. Next base: position 152,508 of record NZ_JBLTXA010000002.1, read on the forward strand.
CCCCGCTTTGCAGGGTGACGGAGCGTGCCGCGGCGTCCACCGCCGACACGCGCTGTCCCAGCCGCATGTCAACCTGACGCTCGGCCCAGAATTCCGGCTTGCGCAGGAAAAGGCGTGCGGCGTCGCGCTTGCCCGCCAGATAATCCTTGGACAGCGGCGGCCGCTCATAGGGCGGAAACGCCTCTTCCCCGATGACCGTGATGGTGCCCTTGAAGCCCCCCTGACGCAGGGATTGCGCCAGTTGCGCGCCGGCCTGTCCCGCGCCCGCGATGATGACCGGGTCCTGAACCTGTTCCATCTTCCTCGCTACCCTCCTCGTCTGGCGGGGAGACTGGTCCATTGTCCCTGTCCTGCGGGCATGGCGGGATCACGGCCCCTTGTCCTTGTTCTCTCCCCATGGGGGCAAAGCGATACAATGACAGGCGGGGTCTTGCCTACCCTCTTTGCTCCGGCAGGTTCACATATCGGCCTGTCGCTGCCCGGACCTGGGCTGCTGACTGCGACCCGGCTTGCATCTGAATGTTTCGTTTGGCTTGAAATTTAATAACCTGTTGTTCGAAATGAAAATATGAATATAGAAGTAATAAATACTGTAAATGTAAAATAAACCATTTTCATATCCCCTTGTATATCTGTATTTCGTGCGATGATTGTTTTAAATTAATGCTGAAACCATTTCCTTGGTTGTCCGCCTCAAGAGGATCATGATGGCTCTGTCCCGCTTCAGTATCGCGGTCCGCATTCTCTCTGTTCTTGGCTTGATGGGTATATTGACCGGCGTCATTGCGGTCTATGCCAGCGACCGGCTGTTTTCGATCGACGATCGCTATTCCCATCTGATCAACCATGAAGCGGCGGCGGCGGCCGAGGTCGTGACAAGTACCCGCGCCGTTATTGGGATCGGCCGCCAGACTTACAAGCTGATCGCCCAGACCGAAAAGGCTCGGATGGATGAAGCAGTTGTGACAGCCGCCACGAACGAAAGGCAAATGAGGGACACCCTTGCCGGTATCCTGAAGCTTCTCCCTGCCCGGGAACAGGAAATCAGCAAGTTGACCAGCCAGTTCGACAACCTGATGTCGATCTACAGGGAGATACAGCCCCTGGCCATGGCGAACAGGAACGAAGAAGCGCTCGACATCCTGAATACGCGCTTCGACCCGGCACTGGACAAATTGCGCGATGATACCGGGGAATTTGCCGAAAGCCTGCGTCGGGGGATGGCAGCCACATCCGATGCCGCCACGGAGAACTCAATCGCCACCCGGAACCTGTTGTTCACTTTGACGGCCCTGGGCCTTCTGCTCTGTGGCGGGCTGGCCTTCTACATCGCCCGGTTCACGATCACCAAGCCTGTCGCCCTGCTGACGGGTGCCATGACCCGCGTGGCCGGTGGCGACCTGACGGTGGATGTCCCCGGCGCGGGGCGCGGGGACGAACTGGGCCAACTGGCGGCGGCACTGGAGACGTTCAAGGCCAATGGCCTGGAGAACCGCCGCCTGGCGGAGGAGATGAAACTGGCCGAGAAGCGGGCCGAGGAGGACCGCCGCCGCGGCATGCTGAAGATGGCTGACAGTTTCGAGGCCAGCGTGATGGGGGTGGTGGCCCAGGTCGCGTCCGCCGCAACCGAACTGAACGCCAATGCCCAGTCCCTGTCGGCCGCGGCGGAACAGACCCGCTCGCAAAGCAGCATCGTGTCGGCCGCGACAGAGCAGACGAGCGCCAATGTGCAGACGGTCGCCGCCTCGGCGGAGGAGATGACCAGTTCGATCAGCGAAATCTCCCGTCAGGTGGGCACTTCGGCCAGCATTGCCCGTGCCGCCGCCGACCGGGCAGATGGCACGAACCGCACCATCCAGGAACTGGCAACGGAGGCCGACGCCATCGGCGCCGTGGTCAAGCTGATCGCCGAGATCGCCAGCCAGACCAACCTGCTGGCGCTGAACGCCACCATCGAGGCGGCCCGTGCCGGGGAAGCCGGCAAAGGCTTCGCCGTCGTGGCATCGGAAGTCAAGAGCCTGGCCAGCCAGACGGCCAAGGCGACGGAGGATATCTCCGTCCGCATCAACGGCATTCAGCAGGCCACCAACAGCGCGGTGACCGCAACACTGGAGATCACCCGCACCATTGAGGAGATCAACAATATCGCCTCGGCCATCGCTGCGGCGGTGGAGGAACAGGACGCGGCCACGCGGGAAATCGCGCGCAATGTCCAGCAGGCGGCCATCGGCACGCAGGAAATCAGCAGCAACATCGCCGGCGTCGAACAGACGGCCCAGAACACCAGCCAGGCGGCCGGCAACGTGCTGGAAGCGTCCGGTAGCCTCTCGCTTGAGGCGGAGACCCTGCGACTGGAAGTGGAACGGTTCATCCAGCAGGTCCGTGCCGGCTGATATAGCGTCGGGACGGAAGCCTGTCGCGCCGGGGTCCCCGTGGCCCCGGCGCCTGCCGTTTACCGGTCGATGGTGAACCCGATCAAGGGCTTGATGACGGGCGTGGCATAGGCCTTCTTGCTGTGCCGCAGGCCTGCACGCACCATGCCGGCCGCCATCAGGACCGTGGCCGGAATGGGGTCGATGACGGGGATGTCATACCCTTCCGCCAGCAGCCGCCGGCTGATCCGGTCGGCACAGCCAAGGAAACCCGTGCAGCCCAGCACGATCACGTCGGCATGCTGGTGCCGGACGGCCAGCAGCGCCTTTTCCGCCAAAGCTTCCTGCACCTCTTCCAGCCTTGCGTGCAGTTCCAGCACGGGAATGTCCACCACTTCCAGCGAGGCCAGCCGGTCGGCCACGCCATAGGCCCGTGCCAGATTGCCCAGCAGCGGTCGCACGCTTTCCAGCACCGTGACGATGCTGAACCGGTGCCCCAGCATGGACGCCAGATGCATGCAGGTTTCCGACGGGCCCAGGACCGGAACCTTGACCAGTTCGCGCACGGGCTTCAACCCCGGATCGGCCATGCAATCGATGACGATGGCATCCACCCCCTCGCGCTCCGCCTGCAATGCCTTGGCCAGGGTGCCGGGCACGGCCAGGGCATCATCGAACTCGCTCTCGATGGAGGGGGGGCCGATATCGATCATGGAATGGCTGAAGCCCAGATCAGCGCTTTCAAGATGCGCGATTTCCGCCAGGTCGCGGATGCCCGTTGTGGTGACGGGTGTGATCAGCCGGATATCGAATTTGCGTGCCATCGCCAGCCTTCCTTGTCATGGGATCGTGGAATGGCCGGATGATCGGGCCGTCCCGCCGCCCTGGGCAACCGGTCGCGGCGGGTAAGACCGTCCGTCCTACCCGCATCGCCCCCGTTTCCTACCCAAGGGCAGGCATGGCGGGGGCGACGCGGCATGGCATTGATGCTATGTGCGGATATCGGCTTTCCAAAACCGACGAGGCCCATGGACCCGATCCACGATATCCATCTTGCCGCCAAACTGACGCCGCCGCGCCAGATGGTGGCGCTGGTGGAAAGACCGGAACTGGCGCCCGTCGCCGACGGGCTGGCGGCGCGCGCCCTGACACTGGTGCGCACGCCGGCCGGCTATGGCAAGACGACGCTGCTGACCCAATGGTGGGCGGGCCTGGATGAAGGGGCGGTCCACCGGGCCTGGGTCACGCTGGAACCGGAGGACCGGGCGCCGCTGGCTTTCCTGTCCGCCATCGTCGCCTCGCTGCGCCGGGCCGGACTGGAGCTGGGGGAGGTGGTGCAGAGCGCGGAGCGCACGCTGCGCGACCTGCCGGCCAATTTCGTGCTGCGCCTGCTGCTGCGCGACGTGGAGACGGCGGCGCGCCCCATCGTGCTGATGCTGGATGATTATCATCTGGTGGAATCCAGCGACAATGACGCGCTGATGGGCTTCATCCTGCGCAACCGGCCGGAACACCTGCATCTGGTCGTCGCCATGCGCACGCGGCCCGGCTTTCCCGTTTCGGCGCTTCGCCTGGCCGGTGCGCTGGTGGAGGTGACGGAGGCGGCCCTGCGCTTCACCCCGGCCCAGATACAGCAATATTTCGCCGACCGGCTGGGACCCGATGATATCGCCCATCTGATCGACCGGACCGAAGGCTGGCCCGTCGCCCTGCAGCTTGTGCGCCTCTGGCTGGACCAGCAGGGCGATGTCGCGCAATGGGTACGCAGCTTCACCGGGTCGCGCGATGAGATGGCCGCCTATATCGCCGAGCAGGTGGTGGCCGGCCTGCCCGACAATCTGCGCGACTTCCTGGCCGCCACCTCCATCCTGGAACGGGTCAACGGCGAACTGGCCGATGCGGTGTGCGGCACGCAGGAAGGCTGGGCATTGCTGGACGAGCTGGCACGGCGCAATTCCCTGATCTTTCCGCTGGACCGGGAGGGGCATTGGTTCCGATACCACCAGTTGCTGCGCGAGTTCCTGGGCGGCTGGCTGCGCCGCTACCGGGGTCGTGATCTGCCGGCGCTGCACGGCAATGCCTCGCGCTGGTACGAGGCAAGGGGACAGTTGGTCGATGCCGTGCGGCATGCGGCACTGGCCGAGGACATGGACCGTGTCATCGACCTGATCGGCGGCAATGATTGCATGCTGGTGCTTCTGTCGCGCGGGGCGCATGTGGTGGATCTGATCCTGTCGCACGTGCCGCCGCATGTGGCCGCCCGCGAACCGCGCATTCAGGTGGCCCAGGCACTGCGTGCCGCCAAGCGGGGCCAACTGGCGGAGGCGCACCAGCTTCTGGACGCCATCCGCGCCCATCACCGGGCCGCCGATCCGGCCAGTCCCGATCCCGTGGAAGCCGACCTTCTGGTCATGGAAGGTCTGCTTGCGGCCTATCAGGACAATCGTCTGCCCCAGGCGCGGCTGGAGGCGCTGGAACAGGTGGGCGCCCGGCTGAACAGCAGCGATTATTACCAGGGGTTCGTGAACAATATCCTGTGCATCATCCATTACCGGCAGGGGGAGGTGGCCTTTGCCGGGGCCACGGCCGCCACGGCCGACCGGTTGTTCGTGCGGGCCAATTCCTCCTATGGCCGTATCTTCATCGCCATCCACCAGGGCTTCTTCCTGATTGAGCGGCTGCGCCTGGACGCCGCGGCCGAGGCTCTGGACCGTGCCCAATCCATGGCGAATACCGACATTCCCGACGATCGCCGCCTGCACGCCGTTCTGCAGGTCTTCCGCGCCACGCTGTTCTTCGAGCATGGCGAGCGGGAACCGGCGGAAGAACTGATCCTGGACGGGTTGAGCGGTGTGGAGGAGGGGGAGGGCTGGGTCGAGGTGTTCGCCACGGGATACCGCACAGCGGCCGGCCTCGCCTTTGCGCGGGCCGGGCTGGACGCGGCCCTGGCCATCCTGGACCGGGGAGAGGCCACGGCCCGCGCCCGTGCCCTGCCGCGCCTGTCCGCCCTGCTGCTGGGGCTGCGCATCGATCTGCTGCGCCGGGCGGGGCAGGTGGAGGCAGCCCGCCTGCTGGCCGATCGCTCGGGTTTCTCGGTGACCGGCGCCCATTGCACGCGACCCGAACTGATCCAGCGGCTGGAAGCGGTGGAAGCGGGGTTGACCCTGGCCGCCCTGGCCCTGGCGGAAGGACATCCCGACCAGGTGCTGGCCCTGCTGTCGCCCCTGGAGGCACCGGCGCGTGCCGGGGGCTTCGACCGCGGCGTGGCGCGCATCCTGCTGCTGCGCGCACTGGCGCTGGCCGCCAACGGCCGGCTGGAGCAGGCCGTGCCGGACCTGCGGCAATTGCTGGCCGTGACGCGGGAGGAGGGGGCGCGGCAGATCTTCATGGAACAGGGCGCCCCCGTCATCGGCCTGCTGCGCCAACTGGTGGTGCAGGTAGGTGCCGCGGGCCTGGCGCGCGCCAATCTTGACTGGATCGCCGACCTGCTGGTGGTCCTGGGGGACCATGATGGGGCGGCCGACCGCAGCCTGCCGGCCATGCTGCTGACCCCGCGGGAGCGGGAGATATTGCAGTCTCTGGCGGAGGGTGGTTCCAACAAGATCATCGCCCGGCGGCTGGACATGACGGACAATGCCGTGAAATTCCACCTGAAAAACATCTTCCGCAAGCTGGGGGCCAATGACCGCAAGCTGGCGCTGGCCATTGCCGAGCGGCAGGGGCTGCTGGAATAGCGACCGGGGAGCGGATGGCGGAATTCCGCTACCCATCACCGCCGCCCGGCCTACCCCCGGCCCCTGTCGCCTGCGCGTCCCGCCTTGGTCATGATCGGACCCAAGGAGCAAGCGACAAGGGAGCTGTGGCGATGCGCATAGGGGTGGATGTCGGGGGCACGAACACCGACGCCGTGATCATTCACGAGGGCAAGGTGATCGCGGCCCTGAAGACGCCGACCACCGATGATGTGGGCACGGGCGTGGTGCTGGCCATCCGGGGCGTTCTGGCCCAGGCCGGCGTGCCGCCGGCGGCCATCGGGCAGGTGACCATTGGCACGACCCATTTCACGAACGCCTTCGTGGAACGGCGGCGGTTGATGGAAGTGGCGGTGCTGCGCCTTTCGCTGCCGTCCAACACATCGGTGCGGCCCATGATCGACTGGCCGTCGGACCTGACGGCCGTCATCGGTGACCATATCTACTGGGCGCATGGCGGGTACGAGTTCGACGGGCGCGAGATCGCCCCCTTCGATGAGACCGAAATCGAGGCCGCGGCCCGTGACATGATGCGCAAGGGGCTGCGCCATGTCGCCATCTCCTGCGCCTTCTCCCCCATCAATGATGCGATGGAACAGAAGGCCGCGGCCATCCTGCGCGCCATGATACCCGGCGTGCATGTGACGCTGTCCAGCGAAGTGGGCCGCATGGGCATCATCGAGCGGGAAAACGCTGCCATCATGAATGCCGCGCTGTCGGCCATGTCGGGCACGGTGGTCGGCGCCTTCCGCTCGGCCCTGCAGAAACTGTCGATCACCGCCCCCTTCTATATCAGCCAGAATGACGGGACCATCATGGGGGCCGACCATGTGGAGCGGTTCCCCGTGCTGACCTTCGCATCGGGGCTGACCAATTCCATGCGCGGGGCGGCCTGGCTGTCGGGCCTGCAGGATGCCATCGTGGTCGATATCGGCGGCACCACCACCGATGTCGGCGTGCTGGCCCATGGCTATCCGCGGGAAACATCCATGGCCATCCAGGTGGGTGGGGTGCGCACCAATTTCCGCATGCCCGACCTTCATTCCATCGGCCTGGGCGGCGGCAGCCTTGTGGTGCGCCAGCCGGATGGCGCCGTCACCGTGGGGCCGCGCAGTGTCGGTTACGATCTGATCACCAAGGGGCTGGTGTTCGGCGGCGACGTGCTGACGGCCACGGACATCGCCGTAGCGGCCGGGCGCGGCGGGATCGGCGATGCCACCGCGGTGGCCGGTCTGGATCGCGGGCTGGTGCAAGGGGCGGTGGCGGCCATGCATGGCATGGTGGAAGCGGCGATCGACCGCATGAAGACCAGCGCCACGGCCGTGCCCGTCATCCTGGTGGGCGGCGGCGGGGTGCTGGTGTCCCGACCCTTGCCCGGCGTGTCGGAACTGCATGTTCCGGCCCATGCCGATGTGGCCAATGCCATCGGCGCGGCGATGGCCCAGGTGGGTGGCGAGGCCGACCGCATTTATTTCTATGACCGTATCGGCCGCGCGGCAGCCCTGGACAGCGCCAAGGCCGAGGCCGTGGAGGCCGCGGCAGCGGCGGGCGCCGATCCTGCCACGGTGCGCGTGATGGAGGTGGAGGAAACCCCTGTCGCCTACATGCCCGGCAATGCCATGCGCGTCCGCGCCAAGGCCGTCGGCGATCTGGCCACCCCATCGCGCAATGCCGCCTGAGGAACCGATACCATGCAGATTACCATCGACGATCTGGTTGATTTCGTGCGCGGTGCCGCCTTCCTGGGCACCGGCGGCGGCGGCGACCCCTATGTCGGCCGCCTGCTGTTGAAGCAGGAGATGGAGAATGGCCGCTCCCTGACCATCATCCCGCCCGAACAGGTGGATGATGGGGCACTGGTCATCCCCATCGCCGCGATCGGTGCGCCATCGGTCATGCTGGAGCGCGCACCGAAGGTGGAGGCACTGGAAGCGGCGCTGCGCACGCTGGAGGCCAAGCTGGGCCGCAAAGCCGATGCGCTGACCTGTATCGAATCCGGCGGGATCAACGCCACGCTGCCCCTGATCCTGGCGGCGCGCACCGGGCTGCCCATCGTGGATGCCGACGGCATGGGCCGCGCCTTCCCGGAATTGCAGATGGTCACCTTCAACATCTACGGCATGAAGGCGTCGCCCTTCGTCATGACCAATGACCGGTGCGAAACCGTGACCTTCGAGGTGGGCAGCAACCATTTCGCGGAGCAGCTTGCCCGCTCCACCGTCATGGCCATGGCAGGGGCCGCCCATCTGGCGATCTATCCCATGACAGGGCGGCAGTTGAAGGATGCGGGCGTGCCCGGAACCTTGTCGCTTGCCCTGGATATCGGCCGCGCCATCGCGCAGGCCCGGCGCGGCCGGGCCGACCCCGTGCAGGGATTGCTGGATTTCCTGCGCACCATGCCCCAGCCCCGCCACGCCGTCGTGCTTGCCGAAGGCAAGGTGGTGGATATCAGCCGGGAAACGCGCGACGGGTTCAATTTCGGCCGCGTGCTGGTGCAGCCCTTCGGCGATGCGGCGGGGGAGCCGGCGGAGATCGTCTTCCGCAACGAATATCTCACGGTCAGGCGGGGCGCCCGGTTCCTGGCCATGGTTCCGGATCTGGTCTGCGTGCTGGATGCGGAATCCGCCGAGCCGATCACCACGGAGACCTTGAAATATGGCGCCCGCGTCAAGGCTGTGGGCATCAGCACGCCACCCGTCATGCGTACCGATGCCGCCCTGGCCACGTTCGGTCCGCGCGCCTTCGGTATCGACAGCGACTACCTGCCGATCGAGGAACTGGTGCCCGCCTGACGGACCCACCCGCCGCTACCCTTTTCCGGGGCCGGGTCTACCCGCCCCCCGCTTTGACGGTGGCGGCGGGATTTCAGGAAGATGACGAACGGTAACACAAAGACGCGGGCGGCACCGGTGTGGCACACGGGCAAGTGTGTGCGAGACGAAACCGGTTCCGTGGCAAAACAATCAGCAGGAATGGGGATGCACATGGGACGGACCAATCACCACCGGTACTTGGGTGCCGGCATTTTCACAGGTTCCCTGGCCATTCTGGCCCTGGCGGCACCGGCCATGGCCCAGGATGGCCTGGTTCTGGAGGAAATCATCGTTACGGCGCAGAAGCGGGCCGAGCGGTTGCAGGAGGTGCCGGTTTCCGTCACCGCCTTTTCTGCCAGCACCATCGAGGATGCAGGCATCAAGACGGCGGAAGACTTCCTGTCCATGTCGCCGAACATCCGCATGGTGCAATCCTTCACGGTCGGCAACAGCTTCGTCACCGTGCGCGGCATTTCCCAGATCAACAACAATGACCCGTCGGTGGCCGTTGTCGTGGATGGCGTGCCGCAATCCAATCAGAAGCAGTTGGCCCAGCAATTCTTCGATATCGAGCGTATCGAAGTGCTGAAGGGGCCGCAGGGCGCCCTTTATGGCCGCAATTCGATTGGTGGCGCCATCAACATCATCACCCGCCAGCCCAAGGACAAGATGGAGGGTTCGGCTGAGGTCGGCTATGCCAGCGGCAATACATGGTCGGCCACGGCCGCCGTGGGTGGACCTGTCGTGCAGGACAAGCTGCTGTTCCGCGCCGCCGTCTCCTATCAGGACAGCGACGGGCTGATCACCAACACCTTCCTTGATCGCAAGGCCGATTTCTATCAGGACAAGACGGGCCGCCTGCAGGCCACCTGGATGCCGACCGACAGCATTTCCGTCGATGCCCGCGCCTCGCTGTCACGCACGGAAGGCGGCGCCGTTCTCTACAGCCAGTTGCCGACCAATGGCTTTTCCAACGCCACCTGGATCAAGCCGGAAGAGAATGTGCTGGGCGAAAGCCAGCGTGACATGGACGACCTGTCCCTGAAGGTCGACTGGGATTTCGGTGCCGCCACACTGACCGCCATCACGGCCTATTCACGGGTGAAGGAAAGCTATCGCGGCGATCTCGACTTCTCCTCAGTCCAGGCCCTGGGCCAGGGACAGGACCTGGATGTGGAGATGATCAGCCAGGAAGTGCGCCTGACCTCTCCCAACGATCAGCCTTTCCGCTGGATCGCCGGTGCCTATTACCTGCATACCGATCGCAGCCTGAGCACGACGGTGTTCGCCGACACCGACAGCACGGTCGCGGGCTTCGTTCCCCTCATGGTGTTCGGGGATGAAAGCAACGACAATGATGCCTATGCCGTCTTCGGGCAGGGGGCTTTCGACCTGACTGACAAGCTCGAACTGTCCGCGGCCCTGCGATATGACAGCGACAAGCGCGAACAGACCGACCTGCTGCGGGCCAGTGCCGTGCGGCAAAAGACCTTCAGCAAGTGGCAGCCCAAGGTCACCGCGAAGTACCAATGGACCGACGCGGTGATGACCTACGCCACCTATTCAACGGGTTTCCGCTCCGGCGGCTATAATGTTCCCACCGTGACGCCGCCCGTCTTCGCCAAAGAGACGACGACCAATTACGAGGCGGGCTTCAAGGCTACCATGGCCGACGGACGCCTGGTGCTGAACGGCTCCGCCTTCCATACCAGGCTCAGCAACGCGCAGATATTCAAGGTCGACCTGACCTCCGGTGCCCAGATCATCGACAATATCCGGCGCGCGACCCTGACCGGCCTGGAACTGGAGATGCAGACACGCCTGGCGCTGGGCTGGGACCTGTTCGGTGGAATCGGCCTGACGGACAGCGAGATCAAGGATTTCGACGGGACCGCCTCCTATCGCGGCAATCAGGTGCCGAACAATACGAAATTCACGCTAAACGCCGGCAGCCAGTACAGTTTCGAAATCACCGAAAATCTCGGTGGGCTTCTGCGTATCGACGTGGATCATCGTGGCAAGCAATATTACCATGCCGACAATACCGATTTCCGCCGTAAGATCACGCTGATCGATCTGCGGGCCGGGATGACTTATGAGAACTGGTCGCTGACGGCCTATGTCAAGAATTTGACCGATAAGCAATATTTCTCCGAATATGGCGATGCCTTCTGGACAGGCTCGCCGTCGGGGGAGGATGTCGGGCAATTGTCCCGACCGCGCACCTTCGGGGTAACCGCCAAGGTTCGTTTCTGAGTGTCCGTTCGAATAATTTCAGATGCTTCCAACTGTTTACAGGTCTTGTCTTTCAGCACCACCGTCACCCCGGCAAAGGCCGGGGTGACTGAATCAAGACATCAACATGCTGGAAAATAAGAAAACTTCTCAGACGGGCCCTAAGAATCACATTTTTTCGATTGGCTGCTGAAACTGGCCCCTGTCCATCCAGACAGGGGCCTCTTTTTGGCCGGTGAGTGCAAAGACCGTCTTTGTCTGCTATTGTCTCAATATTGGGTGAGTGAACGGGGCTGTTGCGGAATGAACCGGCGATGTGGGTTTTATGGCCAGCATGCGCAGCAACCACTCCGTCGATGGCTGCAACGCGGGGCATTAAAAGGCCTTTTGGCTGCGACTATCGTTACCGCCACATCCTTGGCCTCGGAAGTGAATGATGCAAGGGGAGTGGATGGCCTGCTGGTGAGGGTTTGCTCCGACGAGAGCTGTCTTCAGTCAGGCATCCGCTCTCTGGAGGGGCTGGCCGAACATGAGAAGGCTGCAGCGTTCAATACGTTGAAGCAAGCGGCATCGGGCAGAGATGCGTCATCCGTCAATGCAGCGAACCTTCTGGTCGGATGGTTTGTGCAAAGCCGTACTGCCGGATTAGGCAACATGTACGATCTTGCCCGCAAGGTGGCAGAGAGTGGCCATTACGTGTCGGGGGACGTCTATTATCTGCTTGCGCAATGCCATTTGGAGGCGCTTTGCGGGCAGGAACACGATGCGCATCTGGCGCTGCATTATCTTCGTATGGCAGCCGGAAAGGGGAATGCGAAGGCCATCAACAACCTTGTGCCCCACCTGGGCCGCGACACCGAAGAGGGCCGGACGACAGTGGCGGCATTACAGCGACTGGCGGAAGCAGGGGACTTACGCTCCATGCACAACGTAGCGGTTCTTCATGGAACCGGTTGGTTCGGGCAGGTGGATAATGACTTAGCGCGGCACTGGTACCACAAGGCATCGGCCAAGGGAGACAGAACCTCCCTTTTTTCACTGGGCCGGATGATGGTGATGGGCGTGGGCGGAGAGCAGAACCCGGCTCTGGGATATGCTCTGATAACCTTGGCAGCAGATGCGGGAGAACCGAACGCCAGCCGATACATCCGCGACAAGGGGACAGCCAGTATCGACGACGCGCAGGTGGCGGCGCTAAGACGGCAATGGCTGTCGATAAATGCATTGCCAGTATGTTTTGTGCCTGGGCGCTGTCCGAACCTCCACCCTTGAAGAGGCGCATCAATCCGGCGCCGTTCCGCCAAACTCAGGTGCGAATAATGCTCTCCCATGGCAGCATCCATTGCTAACCACCTGATTATAAAGAAGAGTCGCACTTCAAAATAGAATCTACCCCGCCCAAACGGGAAAGATTGATAATTTATCTTATGGAAAATATCTATATCGCGAATGGCTCGCAGAATCTGCTGGATTATGAGAGTGATTTGCAGTAACTATCTGACCAACACCCATGCACGAGCCTGGATTCGTTTCGACCATGTATGTCTGCATCTGCAACGCGATCAATTGCAAGTCGGTCCGCCGCAGTGTCGATGGCGGCGCGGGCAGCGTCGCCGGTGTATTCAAGGCCTGTGGCAAGACCCCGCAATGTGGTCGCTGCTTCACGACCATCCGGGAAATGGTCGGTTCGGCCAAGTCCGCCGCGGTGGCCGGGGGCATGGCGCCGGCTGTGGCTGCTGAATAACGGACGGCGGCGTAACGCTCGTTCAAATGTTCCGACCAATCTTCGGCTATTCGTTCGGTGTCACTGCCATTGCGGGCCTGTGTGCCTCGTCAAGACCCAGACGGGCGCGTAACAGCAATACCTGCTCCTCTGCCGCCTGGAACATCGGCACCGTTCCGCGTTGTCCGTTGAAAAGGAGCGCCGGCTTCCTTTCCCCGGACACATAGACGATGCGGTAGAGCCGATGGGCCTCTTCGTATCGCCCCAGTTCCTGGTTGATCTGGGCCAGGGCGAAATGGGCCTGCATATTGTTGGGCTGATCGCGGACGATCTCCTCATAGAATTGCAGCGCCATGACATAATCACCGGCTTCCCGTGCGGCAACCGCACGATCCGTGGCGCCGTTGCGCCAGGAGCCTGCCCCCTTCCCGCCCGGCGACCCCGAACAGGCAGGAATGGCTATCATGGTTGCCAGGATCAGCAGGCACAGTGGCAGGCGGGTCCTTTTATCCCTCATGATTTCGCCTTCCGTTCCTGTCCCCCTGCGGCCGCATCCACAGCCATTGCTGTCAGGGTGGCGCAACAGCGCTGAGCCTGCAAGAGGGGCTGCCGGTTACGATGTGCATGTGTATAGGATGGTATACGGTTGTTTACCAGGAACGGCGGAATACCCATCCTGCCGGCAAGTGAAGAACAGGAACAAAGAAGGCGGTTGGCGGCGTGATTGGTCCTGAACAGTCAGACATATCCATCCTCATGGCGGATCGCGGAATGCGGGCGCTGATCACCTTGTGGTGGCAAGAACGGGCGGCAGGCGGCGGCTCTGTGGTGCCGGCGCGCGCGCAGTTGGACCCCTGTGCCATTCCGCGCGGCATCCTGCCTTATATGTTCATTTATGAACGGGTGGCCGGCCGGCTGCGCTGCCGGCTGGCCGGTACCCGGCTCCGGGATATTTTCGGGCGGGATGAAACCGGTTGCCATCTGGACGAAGTCATCGCCCCGCAACATCTGGCAGGACGAACCGCCCTGTTCGACCGGTGCCTGGATGCCGGTCTGCCCCTGTTCTATCGCGGGTATCTGGTTCCAGCCGGCCGGCATTGGCGGGCTTTCAACCGGCTGCTGCTGCCGGCGGCCGCCAAGGCCGGGCAGCCGGCAACACAGGTGATGGGCCTGCTCAGGGTCTATGACCCGTCGCAGGCCAGGACCGTCGCCACCCTGCCTGCCGATGCGGACGGCTTGGTCGATTTCCGGCTGCTGGGTGAGGATGATTGCCGGTCGTTGCTGCTGTGACCGCCGTCAGGCCGCTGCCAGAACGGTCGCCAGCCTCTGCGCCGTTGCGTCGTCCATGCGGAACTGCACGCGCAGGACGCCGTCATCATTGCTGATCACACGCGCCGGCAACGCCGCGCCGTCCAGACCGGAGATATCGATCTCGTCCCCCGGGCCGGCATCAAGGGTGATGCGAAGAGCGGCGCCGGCCGTCGACAGATCGACCACGCGCCCCGCTACATCGGCGGCGGGCCGGTTGCGCCGCGCCCGGCTGGCAACACGGACCGGAATGTCAACGGCACGCCGTTCCACGGTGCGGCGCTCCCCGGCATGTTCCATGGACCGCAGGAATTCCTCCACCTCGCTGCGCAACTGTTCGGCCTGTTCGGACAGTTCGCCGGCTGCGGCATGCAACTGGCTGGACGCGGACATCGTGAAATGGGCGCCCTCCCGCACCGTCACGATGCTTTCCGAAACGTCCCCCGTGCGCAAGGCGGCTTCATGCACATTGCGGCTGATCTCTGCCGTGGCGGCGCCCTGCTGGTTCACGGCACTGGCGATGGCGCTGGAATTGTGCCCGATGCTGTCGATGATATCGGCAATGGCACTGATCATGCCGGCCGCGTCATCGGCAGCGGTCTGGACGGCGCGGGCCTGACTGCCGATATCATCGGTGGCGCGGGCCGTCTGCCCGGCCAGATTCTTCACCTCGCCGGCCACGATGGCGAAGCCCTTCCCGGCCTCCCCTGCCCTTGCCGCCTCGATCGTGGCGTTCAGGGCCAGCAGGTTGGTCTGGCTGGCGATCTCGCTGATCAGGCCGACCACGCCCTGCACATTGGCCACGACGGCCGACAAATCATCGACGATGCGCCTGGCATTGTGTGCCTTGTCTACAGCTTCCGCGGTGATCTGGGCTGTGATGCCCACCTGCCGGCCGATCTCCGCGCTGGATGCCGACAATTCCTCCGTCGCGGCGGCCACGGTTTGCGCGTTGTCACGCGCCACCTGGGCATTGTCGGCGACCAGGTTCGACTGGTCCCCCGTCATTTCGGCCTGCTTCTGCAATGCACCTGATGTGGCTTCCAGTTCCGTCGCGGCGGCGGCCACGGTCTTCAGCTTGCCGGCCACGGCCAGCTTGAAATCGCGCGTCAACACCTCCAGTGCCTGGCGGCGACGCTCCTTGGCCTCCTCCTCGCGCTGCTTCTCCGCCTCCAGCGTTCGGGCGTGCAGGGCGTTATCGCGGAAGACGGCAACGGCCCGTGCCATGGCACCCAGTTCATTTCGCGCATTGGTATCGGGTACATCGACTTCCAGCCGACCGGCGGCGAGACTTCCCATGAGGTCCGTCATGCGCGACAGCGGCCGGGCCAGCGTGCGGGCAATGGCGCTGGATGCGCCGGCGGCAAGCCCGCCCAGAACAACGACGGCACCGATCAGCACGATCAGCATTTCCCGGTATTTACGGCCGACATCATCCAGATAGACACCAGAACCGACCACCCAGTTCCAAGCGGGCAGCAACGTCACATAGGAAATCTTGTCCACGGGCCTGTCATGGCCGGGCTTGGGCCACATATAGGGCACGAACCCGGATTGTCCGGCACCGGTCGCCGCCTTCACGAACTCCCGGAACATCAGCGTGCCGGCCGGGTCCTTGAAGTGGGACATGTCCTGCCCGTCCAGTTCAGCGCGGATCGGATGCATGATCATCTGGTGATTGGTATCATTCACCCAGATATATTCCCCGGCGAACCGCATCGCCTTGACCGCTGCGAGCGCACGGGCCTGCGCCTCATCCCTGGTCAGGGTGCCCGCCCTCTCCTGCGCCATGTAGGCGTTGATGACGGACGCGGCCCCCTCCACCGCAGCCTGGGCGCTGGCATGGTACCGATCGCGCAATTCGGTGCGCTGAAGTTCACTGGCCAGAACGGCAAAAGCCAGGAGACCGGCAATCGAGAATATCACAACAAGGCCGAGTCTTTTTGAAATACTCGTATTATGGAACCAAGCCGAAATATTCGCTAACCACACCATTTTTATCCGCCCTAAATCTCATTATTTCTGCGATTGCAGCATATCGATGTCTTAAAGCGGGATTATACGAAAGTGAATATCCCGCCAATAGGGGATATTACCTATTGGCGGGATATTGTACGGAAACACTGGGTGGAGACGTGTATGGTCTTGATTTTCAAGGATACTGACCCGATGATTCTTGGTGAGAGAAGCCCGACCAACGTACATGTGTGCGGTATTGCGACACTGCGCCGCACCGAAAGGCGGGGCCATGAACAGGGGAGGAACGACGATGACAGTGCCCTTTGAACTCAAGGGACTGGACCATATCGTCCTGCGTGTTCGCGACATCGACCGGATGATCGGCTTCTACACCGATATACTGGGCTGCCGGATGGAGCGGATATTGCCGGAGGTAGGGCTTTACCAACTGCGGGCCGGCAACAGCCTGATCGATCTTGTGCCATTGGATGGCAAGCTTGGAGCGGCCGGCGGCGCCGGGCCGGGGGCGGAGGGGCGCAATCTGGAGCATTTCTGCCTGGAAATCAGCCCGTTCGATGAAGCGGAGATCAAGGCCCATCTCGCACGCCACGGCGTGGAGGCCGGCCCTGTCGGCCAGCGCTATGGCGCCGGCGGCGAGGGGCCGTCTCTCTATCTCCGCGATCCGGAGGGCAACAATGTGGAGTTGAAGGCCCGCTTGCCCTAAAAATGGCGCCAGCCACCGATGCCGAAATCAGGTGACATCCCTTCGGTACCCGATACGTCCAGCCCCGGGTCACCTTCAATCACCTTGCCGATGCGGGTAACCGCGATCCCGGCACTGGCGGCGGCGGCGGCGATGTCTTCCGCCTTTTCCTGCGGGGCCGTGAAGGCCACTTCGTAATCGTCACCGCCCGTCAACATCAGGGACCGCAGAGCGGGCTGGGACAGCAGGACGCGCAAGGCCGGGGCCGAAAGCGGCACGGCCCGGGCATCCAGGTGCAGGCGTACCTTGCTGGCCAGGGCCAGGTGACGCAGATCCGCGATCAGCCCGTCCGATATATCCAGGGCTGCCGTGCCGAACACGCGCAGGGATGCCACGAAATCCAGCCGCGGGCTGGGCCGGCGCAGCCGGGACAACAGATAGGCCCGGTCATTGTCCGCCACAGGGCTGGTCAATGTCCCCTGGGCCAGCTTCAAGCCAAGGGCCGCATCGCCGATATGGCCCGTCACGAACAGCGCGTCGCCCGGCCTGGCTCCCTTGCGGCGGATCATGCGCTGGAACGGCACCAGTCCCAGGGCGGTGACGGTCAGCGACAAAGGACCGGAGGTCGCAACCGTATCGCCCCCCAGCAGGTTGACCTTGAATTCCTTCTGCGCCCTGCCCAACCCGCCGGCAAAGGCACCGACCCATTCGTCCCCGACCGCGCGCGGCAGGGCCGTCACCAGGCTGTAGGCCAATGGCTCGGCCCCCTTGGCGGCAAGGTCCGACATATTGACGGCCAGCAGCTTGTACGCCAGGTCGGCCGGATCGTCCTGCGGCAGGAAATGCACGCCGGACACCATGGCGTCGGTCGTGACGACGAGTTGCTGGTCCGCGGGAATGTCCAGAACCGCGGCATCATCGGTCAGGTCGAAGGCACCGGGCACACCGACAGCCAGCGGCCGGAAGAAACGCTCGATCCGGCCGAACTCCCCCAGCCTGTCGCCAGCCTGTTCCGTCACGGCGTTCCCGCCCCGCCTTTTGCCGCCGTCCGGGCCGCCATTTCAGCCGGACGCAGGGTGCGGGCCAGCTTGTCCAGCACCCCGTTCACCATTCCCGGTTCCCGACCGGAAAAGAAGGCATGGGCCACATCGATATAATCATTGATGATGATGTGGGGCGGCACGGCCTCGTTGGCCAGCAACTCCCACGCCCCGGCCCGCAGGATGGCGCGCAGCAGCAGTTCCATGCGTTCCAGCGACCATTGCTGGCTCAGCAGGCCCCCCAGCATCTGGTCCACATCGGCCAGGCGGGCCTGCACGCCGCGCACGATGTCGGCGAACAATTGCGGCTCGGCCGTCACGAACTCGTCGCCATCCTGTTCCTGCCCGATCCGGTGACGAACGAATTCATGGATCACCGTCTCGCTGGAGGCGCCGGCCAGATCAATCTGGTAAAGGCCCTGGACAGCGGCCAGCCGGGCGGCACTGCGCCGGGCCTTGGCGGAGCCGGTGGGCTTGATCTTGGGCGGCGGCTCCGGCTTGGCGGGCGCGGTGATCTTCTTGCGGGGGGGCATGTCGGGACCTGGAACTCAGCGGGAATAGAGACGGAATTGCTTCTTCAGCTCGATCATCTGAAGGCAGGCATTGGCGGCGAATCCGCCCTTGTTCTTCTGGTTGACGGCGGCGCGGGCCCAGGCCTGCTCATAATTCTCCGTCGTCAGAATGCCGTTGCCGATGGCCAGCGTGTGGCGCAATGCCAGTTCCGACAGGCCACGGGCGCTTTCCTGACAGACATAGTCGTAATGCGTTGTCTCACCACGGATCACGCAGCCCAGGGCCACATAGCCGTCGAAACGGCGGCGACCGGAATAGAAATCCATCGATCGCACGGAAAACTGGATGGCGGCCGGGATCTCATAGGCGCCGGGCACCTGGAAAATCTCATAGGTCGCACCGGCCGCTTCCAGCGCCGCCACGGCACCCTTGACCAGTTCATCGGCAAGGTCGTCGTAGAAACGGGCCTCGACGATCATGATATGGGGCGCGTCGGCCATGGTCGTATCCTGTCAGACTGAAGGAATGGATCAGAAGAGGCTGGGTATGGCCCGCTGGCCGACAATGGTCAAGCCATAGCCTTCGAGGCCCACCACCGTCTTTTTGGTATTGCTCAGCAGGACCATGCGCTTCACACCCAGATCGTTGAGAATCTGGGCGCCGATGCCATAGTCGCGCAGCTCGCCCGCCAGGTCGGCATTGCCATCATCGATGGCGCGCAGCCGGTCAGCCAGCGAGAAGGGCTGTGCATCGCGCATCAGCACGATGACGCCGCGCCCATCGTCGCCCACGGCCTTCATGGCAGATTCCAGCCCGCCCACGGGGCCGTGGCGGTTGTCGCCCAGCAGGTCCTTCACGATGTTCAGGGAGTGCATGCGTACAGGCACCGGCACACCATCATGGATGTCGCCCTTGACGAGGGCGATATGTTCGGCCCCGCTGATGCGGTTGCGATAGACGATCATCTCGAACCGCCCGCCATGGTGGCTGTCCAGCACGGTGCGGTACGAGCGCTCGATGATGGTTTCCGTCCGGCGGCGATAGGCGATCAGGTCGGCGATGGTGCCGATCTTCAGGCCGTGCAACTGCGCGAACTTCACCAGGTCCGGCATGCGGGCCATGGTGCCGTCATCATTCATGATCTCACAGATCACGCCGGCGGCAGGCAGGCCGGCCAGACGGGAGAAATCAACAGACGCCTCGGTATGCCCGGCCCGGACCAGCGTGCCGCCATCGCGTGCCAGCAGCGGGAAGACATGGCCCGGCGTGACGATGTCGCGCGGGTCCACATTGGGATCGATGGCGACCTGGATGGTCCGCGAACGGTCGGCAGCGGAAATACCGGTCGTGACACCTTCACGCGCTTCGATGGAAACCGTGAAGGCCGTCTGGTGACGGGTGCCATTCTGCTGTGCCATCAGAGGCAGCCGCAGGCGCTCGTTCATCGGGCTGTCGATGGCCAGACAGATCAGGCCACGGCCGAACCGGGCCATGAAATTGATGGCCTCGGGCGTGGCCGCCGATGCGGGGATCACCAGATCCCCCTCATTCTCGCGATCCTCGTCATCGACCAGAATGAACATGCGGCCCTGGCGCGCCTCCTCGATCAGTTCCTCCGTGCTGGACAGCACGGGCCGATCCTCTTCCGTCAGGCGGGTTTCCGTGGCCGACATCTCAGGCTTCCTTTCCAACCAGCCGCGCGACGTAGCGCGCCAGCATATCCACTTCAAGATTGATGCGCGCGCCCGGCCCGATCAGGCCGAAGGTCGTCTGTTCTGTCGTGTGCGGGATGATGTTGACGCCGAAGACATCGTCCTCCACCTCATTCACGGTCAGGGACACGCCGTTGAGCGCCACCGACCCCTTGGCCGCGATGAAGCGTTTCAAAGTGCCCGGTACGCGAAAGCGCCAGCGATGGCTGTCGCCGTCGGGCGTCACCGAAACGACCTCTGCCACACCGTCGACATGGCCATAGACCAGATGTCCGCCCAATTCGTCCCCCAGTTTGAGGGATCGTTCCAGGTTCAGCGGCGTACCGACGATCCAGTCGCCGACGGTGGTCTTGGCAATGGTTTCTGCGGACACATCAGCCTTGTAGGCATGCGCCAGCTTCTCCACCACGGTCAGGCAGACCCCGTTGGACGCGATGGACGCACCCATGGCGACATGGTCCAGGTCGAACCGCGTCTCGATGGTCAGTCTCAGGTCGCCACGGCGCTCGATCTCCACGACGCGGCCGACATCGGTGATGATTCCGGTAAACATGGGCGATAACCTAGGGCTTGGCGCGACAATGCGCGAGAGGGCGATGGTTGCGCGGGGCGCATGGCGGGGGGGACCGGCCGTCAGCCTGACAGGCGATAGGACACCTGCTGGTCATCGGGGGGCAGAAAACGCAGGGCCTGGGCCAGGATGTCGGTTCCCAGCGGACCGATGGCCGCCAGCCCGTCACCACCGATCAGCATCGGCGCCCTGAACCATTCCACACGATCGACCAGTCCGGCCTTCAGGAAGGATGTAGCGACCGCCGCCCCGCCTTCCACCAGCACCCTGGTGATCCCCTGTCCGGCCAGCGTGGCCAGCGCGCCGGCCACCGGCAACCGGCCATCGGCATCGGGTGCCACGCGAAGCACCCGCACGCCCAGCGTCTCCAGCGCCGCGATACGGTCTGCGTCCGCGTCCGCAAGGGTGACGACCCAGGTGGGAGTCGCGGCTGCGCCGACCGCCAGCTTCGAGGTGACGGGCAGGCGCAGGCTGCTGTCCAGCACGACGCGGATGGGGCTATGATCCTCCAGCCCCGGCAGGCGGCAGGTCAGTTCCGGATCATCGGCCAGAGCCGTGCCGATGCCGACCAGGATGGCATCATGGTTGGCCCGGAGCATGTGCCCGCGCGCACGGCTTTCGGGGCCCGTGATCCATTGACTGTGACCGCTGACGGTGGCCACCCGCCCGTCCAGGCTGGTGGCCAGCTTCAGGGTGACGCCGGGTCGGCCTTTCACAATGCGCGTGATGAAACCGAAATTGACGTCCAGCGCTTCCTGCGCACACAGCCCCACATCCACGCGGATGCCGGCTTCGCGCAGCCGGCGGATGCCACCGCCCGACACGCGCGGGTCGGGGTCCTCGCAGGCCACCACGACACGCGCCACGCCGGCGGCGATCAGCGCCTCCGAACAGGGGGGCGTCCGGCCGTGATGATTGCAGGGTTCCAGGCTGACATAGACCGTGGCCCCGCCCGCGCCGGCACCCGCCTGTGCCAGGGCCTGCGGTTCACCGTGCGGCCGGCCGCCGGGGGCGGTGACGCCGCGGCCCAGGACGCGACCATCGCCGCCAACCACGATGCAGCCCACCGACGGGTTGGGCCAGACCCGGCCCAGATTGCGCCGCGCCAGCGCCAGGGCCGCCCCCATATGCGCGCGGTCATCCTCGGTGAAGGCCGGCAGGACGGTCATGCGGGAGCCGCCTCAGTCCGTCTTGGTGTCGGGCCGCAGCGTTTCGACGAACTGGTTGAAGTCCGACGCCTCGCGGAAATCCCGATAGACGGATGCGTAACGGATATAAGCCACCTTATCGATGCCGTTCAGATGGTTCATCACCATCTCGCCGATCTGGGTGGACGGGATTTCGGTCTCGCCGCTGCTTTCAAGCTGGCGCACGATGGAATTGACCACGCGGTCGACCCTGTCGGCATCGACGGGACGCTTGCGCAGGGAAATGCGCATGGACCGCAACAGCTTCTCCCGGTCGAATGGTTCCCGCTGACCAGAGCTTTTGACGACATACAACTCGCGCAACTGCACCCGCTCGAACGTGGTGAAGCGGGCCCCGCAGGCGGGACAGAAACGGCGGCGGCGGATGGCGGACCCGTCTTCGGTCGGACGGCTGTCCTTCACCTGGGTGTCGTCATTCCCGCAGAACGGGCAGCGCATGAAACCCCTCCGTCGTTATTGTCGTTGCACCAGCGGCCACTGCCAGAAAAGGCCCCCGGCCCTGTCACAGGATCCGGGGGCGGTACTCACGAGAAATCAAAGCGTCGGATAAATCGGGAAGCGGCGGCACAATTCCTGGACGCGGGCCCGTACCCTGCCTTCCGCGGCACTGTTGTCGCCATTGCTGACGGCCAGCGCGTCCAGCACCTCAACGATCATGTCGCCGATCTGCGCAAACTCCGCCGTGCCGAAACCGCGCGTCGTGGCAGCCGGGCTGCCCAGGCGCACGCCGGAGGTCACGAACGGCTTTTCCGGGTCGAACGGCACGCCGTTCTTGTTGCAGGTCATGCCGGAATTTTCCAGGGCATGCTCGGCAGCCTTGCCCGTCAGCTTCTTGGGGCGCAGATCGACCAGCACGATGTGGCTGTCGGTGCCGCCGGACACGATGTCCAGGCCGCCGGCGATCAGCCGTTCCGCCAGGACCCGCGCATTGGCCACCACATTGCCGGCATAGGTCTTGAATTCCGGCTTCAGTGCTTCGCCGAAGGCCACGGCCTTGGCAGCGATGACATGCATCAGCGGGCCGCCCTGCAGGCCCGGGAACACGGCGGAGTTGATCTTCTTGCCCAATTCCAGGTCATTGGACAGGATCATGCCGCCGCGCGGACCGCGCAAGGTCTTGTGCGTGGTGGTCGTGACGATATGGGCGTGCGGCAGCGGCGAGGGATAGACGCCGGCCGCCACGAGACCGGCATAATGTGCCATGTCCACCATGAGATAGGCGCCGATCTCGTCCGCGATCTTGCGGAAGCGGGCGAAATCGATCTGGCGCGGATAGGCCGAGCCGCCGGCAATGATCAGCTTCGGCTTGTGCTCACGCGCCTTGGCCTCCATGTCGTCATAGTCGATCAGGTGGGTGTCGCGGGTCACCCCATAGGACACAACCTTGAACCACTTGCCCGACTGGTTGGCCGGCGCGCCATGGGTCAGGTGGCCGCCGGCCGCCAGATCCATGCCCATGAAGGTGTCGCCGGGTTGCAGCAGCGCCATGAACACGGCCTGATTCGCCTGCGCGCCGCTATGCGGCTGCACATTGGCATAGGCGCAGTCGAAAAGCTGCTTGGCCCGCTCGATCGCCAGCGTCTCGGCAATGTCGACATATTCGCAGCCGCCATAATAGCGCTTGCCCGAATAACCTTCGGCATACTTGTTGGTCAGGACGGAGCCCTGTGCCTCCAGCACGGCGGTGGAGACGATGTTCTCCGACGCGATCAGCTCGATCTGGTCCTGCTGCCGGCCCAATTCCTTGCGGATGGCGGCGTGGAGATCGGGATCGGCCTCGGCCAGACTGTCGGTGAAGAAACGGGAACCCTGAATGCTGTCCATTTGCTCTTGGTCCTCATATACCGGTCGGGATCAACCCAACATGGCAACGCGGCGGGCATGTCGGCCGCCTTCGAATTCCGTGGAGAAGAAGGTGGCGACGCAGTCCTTCGCCACTTCCACCCCGATGGTACGGGCGCCCAGCACCAGGACGTTCGCATCATTGTGCAGGCGCGTCAGGCGGGCATCGGTGGGTGTATGGCAAAGGGCGGCGCGCACATGGCTGTGGCGGTTGGCGGCAATGGAAATGCCGATGCCGGTGCCGCAGATCAGGATGCCCATCTGGGCCCGGCCATCGGCCAGGGCCGCGGCCACCGCATCGGCGTAACGGGGATAATCGACCGATTCCGGACCGTTCGTGCCCAGATCCAGGACCGTGTGGCCGGCCTCCCGCAACTGTTCCGACAATTGCGCCTTCAGTTCCGGTCCGGCATGATCGCTGGCAATCGCGATGATCTGCGCACCCATGGACAATCCTTTTCCGGGCCGCATGCCCGGCGCAGAGAAATGGTTGCCGGCACCCAAACATAGTGGGTACCCGACGCGCTGGACCCTAGCAGAAGTGTTGCGCTTACACCAGTTTCCGCCCCCGGACGCCAAAGCAGCCCGGCATTGCCCATCACGCGCGCCTCATGCCCACCCTGTCCAAAAGGTAGATATTTCAAAATGGAAACAATTGAAACATGCAATCTGCAATGTCTCCACAAAGGAGATATGACATCAGGCCGAGCGCGTCACACAGGGGATACAAGAGCGCACAATGAAATATAAGTAATCAACACGAATACCCACTCAGTTCTTGTTGACAGCCGCGGGTGTGCATGCCATGTGACACATGCATGATGTTTACTGTTCAGGACCCAGAAAAAATGGATCAGCCGGACAACACTATCTCGGCCAATGAGCTTCTGCGGATGACGACGGACATCGTTTCCGCCTATGTGGGCCACAATACATTGTCCACGCAGAACCTGCCGGATGTGATCAACGCGGTCTATGGCACCCTGTCCGGCCTGCATGAAATCCCCGAAGAGGTGCCGGTGGAGCCGGTGCGTCCCGCCGTGCCGATCAAGAAGTCGGTGACGCCGGAATACATCATCTGCCTGGAAGACGGGAAGAAGCTGAAGATGCTGAAACGGCATCTGCGCTCCACCTACAACATGACCCCGGACGAATATCGGGCCAAGTGGGGGCTGCCGCCCGACTACCCGATGGTTGCACCGAACTATGCCGCGCAGCGGTCGGAATTCGCCAAGCAGATCGGTCTTGGCCGCGGCCCCTCGCGCCGCTGACGGCAGGGGGTGCCGTCCCAACCCGCTGTTTTAATTACCACCATGGCCATCCGCGTAAACCAGCCGGGCGGCCATGGTGCTTTAATACTATTTTGCGGTGACCAGAACCTATAGATTCTGGTCACCGCCCTCAATTGCCCGCGCCAACATTCGTTGGCGCGGGCGACGCCGCACGAGCGGTGCTGTGGCAGTCGCCGCCGGACCAAATTGCGTTGAGTTCTACTCATCGCACGTTGGTATAAGCAGGCAGGAACGTCACGAAACGCCGCCTGCCTTACGCAGCACATAATTCAACTTGGCCAGCGCGTTACGGGTCAGAACAAGGCGCCCGGCATTGGCCGGCCCCTGTATGACCACCTCCGTGTTGGTCACGGGGTCGATGGCGCTCACCCTTACGATGGCGCCCATCGGCTGGAATTCAATGAGCACGTCGCCTTCGTTGAGGGGGCGTCGCGGCATGATGCAACCCCATCCCGATCACTGCGTTCCCGGCGCCACATAGGCGCCATAGGAAAGCGAGGAGGTCCAGAACCGTTCCAGTTTGCGCATGGTGTCGTTAGCATTGGCCAGTTCGCCAGCCGCCAGGCCGTTCCGGTCCAGGGCATCTACCTGACGGGCGAACAGTTCGCTGATCCGGTCACGCAGCAGCAGGCCCTTATCCGACAGGCGCACCCGTACCGACCGGCGATCATGAGGCGAGCGTTCCTGCGTCAGATACCCGTTTTCGTGCATCTTCTTGACATTGTAGGACACGTTGGAGCCGAGGTAGTAGCCCCGGGCCGTCAACTCCCCAACGGTTAGCTCGTCATCGCCAATATTGTAGAGAATCAGGCTCTGAACATTGTTGATGTCCTGCATGCCGAGACGATCCAGCTCTACCTTCAGCACTTCCAGGAAATGGCGGTGCAGCCGCTCAATAAGCAGGATGCTATCGTAATAGGGTTGACGCAACGCCATCTCCATCCGTCGCAGATAATCGGCGGGAAGTGAACCAAGCAACAAACATCGCGTTTTAACACGATATTGCATAATGCCTAGTCAAAAACGATACCCCATTCGCGCCGCGATGGCCTCGCGGCACGGGAGAATATGGTTTTCCCGTTTAATCAGCTTGTTCGCTTGGCACCCAGCTTGGTCCGCGCCATCTGAAGCGAAAGGGCCAATGCCTGTCCCAATTGCCCGCCATCGCCCTTGATATCGTCACGGACCAGCGCGTGCATGGCATCAATATGCAGGCCGACCACCTGGAGCTGGGCCACCGTAGGAGCCGAAAGCGGGACGAGAAAATGGTTGAGCGAATTTGCAAAGTCCGACAGCAGATCATAGCCGAAGGTCTTGCCCAGCGTCATGATGCCGTCACTGATCTTGATGATGCGGCGCAGATGCTGGGCCCGCCCGTCCGTATCGGTCAGCGCCTGCTGATAGGCCTGCTGCAGGTCGGAAATGTCGAGCCGGGTCTGGGCATTGTGGGCATCCGACATGCGGGAGACATGCGTCATCGCCCGTGTCAGCGACATGGGATCAATGCGGCCCGGCTTGCCATCCGGCGAGCCACCCACCTTCTCGCGCAGCTTGTTGGGCCGCTTTATGATCTCAACACCGGATGCCAATGCTTCAGGCCTGAAATTGTCGTTCATGCGCTCACCCGACGGGTTCCGGCCTCACTATTGGCCGCACCCTCCTCCGTCACGGGAAGATCGGGATTCTCCATGGTTTCGGGCGCGCTGTCGATAACCATATGCGCGCCTTCGTCCACAACGCGCACATCTTCGGGGTTCATCAGACGTTTTTCGGGCCCGTCATAGGAAGTGGATTGTCGCCGCCGGTCCGGCCCGAAATAATTCGGCGCGCGGACGAACGATCGTGGCCGATCGATGATGGCCAGAAGCCGGGTGGCAACATTCATCACCGACATGGGCTTGGCCAGGTATTCCGTGACGCCATTGTCGCGGGCCAGCCGCACGGCAGCCTCGTCGGCCTCGCCGCTCATCATGACGAACGGCAGGAACCGGACCTTGTCGCTTTCGTGGCCGCGAACCCATTTCAGAAGGGCCACACCATCCATCGGTTCCATCAGATGGTCGGCGAAGATGATATCCACATCCCTGCCGGCCGTGCTGTCCATCTGCGCCGAAACGTCCAGGATGGCCATCGCCTCCTCACCATTGTCGGCCTGCAGCACCTTGCCGACCCCCAACGCCTTCAGGATGGTTACCATGATGGACCGTACGAAGCGGTTGTCATCCGCGACCATCACGGACAATCCGTCGAAGCGATAGAATTTTCCGGTGGAGGATTGCTTGCTCATCGGCCTGAATGCATGGGAGCGGGAAAGGCGTGATTAAACCTTCCACAGCTATCGGCCCGCAATCCATCGATTGCAAGCGCTGAAATGATATTCTTAAGCATAAGTTTATGGAGTCCCAATAGGCGGCGCCACCTTACGCAGGTGTTCATGCCTCATTAACATACGATTTCGCTTTTACATTGATCCTATTACAAAACGAACGCATGCCGAGAACAGTGGTACAACCGATGTTAATCATTTCTTAAAGCTAATGCAGAAGGGTGCAGTCATGGACTTGCAGGAACAGCTGCGCTGGACGCAAAGTGCCGACGCCTGGAGCCGATGGGCCGAACAGGTCGCGGACCCGGCGATCCGTATCAATATGCCGTTGTTGGACCTGGCGGCGGCAGCGCCGGGCGCACGGGTCCTGGACGTTGCGGCCGGTGTCGGCGAACCCTCCTTGAGCCAGGCGGAGAGGCTGGGTGGCAACGGGCTGATCGTGGCCTGCGATCTCGTGCCTGACATGCTGCGTACCTTGCGGGCGCGCGCTGCGGGCCGGACATCGGCGGCACCAGTACCTGTCGCGGCCGACATGACCGCCCTGCCCTTTCCGGACCGGAGCTTCGACCATGTCCTGTGCCGTTTCGGGCTGATGTTCGTGCCGGATGTGCCAGCCGCATTGCGGGAGATGCACCGCGTTCTGCGACCGGGCGGCAATGCTGCCCTGGCTGTGTGGGGAAACCGGGCGGAGAACAGCCTGTTCGATCAATTAGACCAGTGCCTGGACACTGTTCTGGGGCCCGATCCGGCGTCCTTGTTGCCGCCGCTGTTCCGTTTCGCCGATCCGGCCCCGCTCTTGCCCGCCGCCCGGCAGGCGGGATTTGCAGCGGCCGAATACAGGACGCTGCGGCTGCGCACCATGGCGGACGGGACAAGGCCATTCTGGCGCGCCACGCTGGACATGGCCTTCACACCACGGCTGGCCGGGGCGGACACCATGGCCACAGCCCGCCTTCACGACCATATCGCCAGCCATTACAGGGCCCTTGCGGACGCCCAGCACCGAGTCGAGGTCAGGAGCGCCGTCCACTTGCTGTGCTTCCAGGCCTAATACTATTTTGCGGTGATCAGAACCAATTGGTTCTGATCACCGCCCTCAGTCGCCGGCGCCAACATACGTTGGCTCGGGCGACGCCTCACGAGCGGTGCTGTGGCGGTCGCCGCCGGACCAACGTGCGATGAGTTCTACTCATCGCACGTTGGTATAAGTGCCAAATTACGATCACGAGAAGGCAGGGGTCCAGAATGACAGGGCCATGCTCGACGATCTGGCCCCTGGCCTTCGCCGGGGAGGTGGGAAAAAAGCAGCTAGAAAAAGAATAACTTCTCGACCGCCCCTCACCAAAGGGATTAGCGGTCCGAGATATATCAATTTGATGCATGCCTTGACTAAGTGAAGCCACGCTATATCGTGTCGGGACTTCAGACAGGTGTGTGATGATTGACGTTAAGACACTATGCCTTGGGGTTCTCAGCCGCGGCGACGCATCGGGGTATGAGATCCGCAAGGAGTTCGAGGACGGGCCGCTCAGCCATTTCAGTGATGCCGGCTTTGGTTCGATTTATCCGGCGTTGCGGCGCCTGCTGGACGATGGCCTGATCGTCATGTTGCCGCACAATGGCGATGGCCGCCCGGACAAGAAACTGTACCGCATCACGCCGGCGGGCCGCCATGCGCTGTATCAGACGCTGACCCGGACCCCCGCGCCGGACAAGCTGCGGTCAGACCTGATGTTCATCCTCAGCTTCGGGCATCTGCTGCCGCCGCGGCATCTGGACCGGATCATCGGGGACAGGATCGCCGATTACCGCCGGATCATCGCCACGCTGGAAGTGGAGGGGGAAACAACCCTGCGCACTCCCGGTGAGCGGTTCGTGGAGGGCATGGGTCTTGCCATCTACCGGGCCGTGGCAACCTATCTGGAGGAGCACCGTCATGAACTCGTGGCGGCTGCCCTGATGGAAAGCCAGGTGGCGTAACCGGTCCGCTTATCCGTATCTGCATTGATCAGAACCTATGATGCTGATCAATGCATCCCTCATGCGCCGGGCGCCGCCATCCGTGGGTTGGCTACGCGGCACGGGCCGCGCGGCGGCAGTCGCCGCCGGATCGGATTTCCCGTCAACGGAAAACCGCTCTAACGCAGCACGGTGCAGGTCCGGTCCCGGCACTGGATGACGACAAAAGCGTCCTTCTGGCCGGTACAACTGACCTTGTAAATAGTCTCTCCGACGCGGCCTGTGACCTGCTTCAGCACCTCCAGCTTGCCCGGGGCGCAATTGGCAGATCGGGCCGCTTCCTTGGCTTCCGCCTGCTGTGCGGCGGCAGGCATCGTCACAGACACCAGGACGGCCAGCAGAAGGATGGCGGTGATGCGCCGCATCACGGCTTCTTGCGCTGGGTGAACGCGGCGGCCAGTGCCTTCAGGTTGTCGGCCTGATCCGGTGCCCCGTCATCGGGTTTGGGCGGGGTGCCTCCCGTTCCCATGCGGGCGATGATGGCATCCATCATCTGCGGTGACAGCTTCTTCGGGCCGCCGGCCGGCCGGGCGGATCGGGCGATACCCTGGCCCGGCGCCGGCGACACCGGCGCGGCTGCGCCGCCGCCCCGGGCCACGCGATCCACGGCACTGCCGGCAATGGCCTTCAGAAAGGGCTTGCACAGGCC
Organism: Niveispirillum fermenti; assembly: GCF_048066175.1. GTDB lineage: Bacteria > Pseudomonadota > Alphaproteobacteria > Azospirillales > Azospirillaceae > Niveispirillum > Niveispirillum fermenti. The sequence goes on from NZ_JBLTXA010000002.1 coordinate 182,545, forward strand.
CCGAAGCAGTTGCTCGTCATCCAGCGCCCAGGTGATCAACACGCGCTGTGCCTGGGCACGACTGCCCTGGGCCACCTTCAAGGCTTCGCGAATCTTGAGCGTGACATAGGTGTCGCTCATGGCAAGGGCTCCCCTGGCTGGGTCCTTCCGCCAGAGTAACGAACCCGGCGGTCGATCCCAAGGCAATTTCACATGGCGGCGAGGACCTCTGTCGCTGTGGGCATGGCCGTTCCCGTCCCGATGCGGGTGCAGGCGATCGATGCGGCGACATTGGCATAGCGCAGCGCATCCCGCATGTCGTCACCGGCTGCCAGCCGCGCGGCCAGGCTGCCGACAAAGCAGTCACCGGCGCCTGTCGTATCGATGGCGGCTACTTTGCGGCCGGGCACCAGCACATGGGCATCCGCCGTCACGGCCAGCGCCCCCCGCACCCCCAGCGTGGCAATCACCGTCTGCCCCGCGCGGCGGAACAGGCGGCGGGCCGCATCGGCAATCGCCGCCTCGGTCGCATCGCCGGCCAGTTCGACGCCGGCGAAATGGCCCAGCTCGGTTTCATTGACGACGAGGATATCGGTATCGGCCCACAGGCCGGGCGGCGCGTCATCCAGCGCCGGCGCGGCATTCAGCAGGGTGCGGGCACCGGCGGCGCGGGCGCGGGCAAACAGGGTAGCGATGGTGTCCCGGGGCACCTCGAACTGGCTGACCAGCAAATCCCCCGCCCTGATGGGCAGACCGTCGGCGTCGGCCGGCACGATCTGCCGGTTCGCCGCGGGAATGACGACGATACGGTTTTCCCCTGTCGCCTCCACCAGGATCAGGGCGGAACCCGTCGCCTCGTCGGGGGACCGTCCCACATGGGTCGCCGCGATCCCCTTATCCTTGAAGAAGGACAGAATCCGGTCACCGAACATGTCCTGTCCGACCCGGCCGACGAAATGCACCTCCAGCCCCTGCTGCGCGGCGGCCACGGCCTGGTTCAGGCCCTTGCCGCCGGGCATCAGTTGCACCGTGTCGCCATTCACCGTTTCGCCGGCACGGGGCGCACGCCGCATGGTGGACAGGATATCGTAATTGATGCTGCCGACGACAATGACCTTGGACATGGGGCTTCCCCTCTCATTGGAGAGCCCTTCCTATCGCGTTCGCCGTCGGCTGCAAAGCCTTACGCGCGGCTCACTCGTGGCCCCAGGGCGCCGGCGGCGGGGGCACGGGACGGGTCAGGTCGAAAGTGACACGGAACAGCCGGCCCGGACGCGACAATTCATAGATGAACTCGGAACCCGGCTTCACCTCCATGGCCCAGACATTCTGCTGTGCGCCGGGCGGCAGCTTCTGCTCGGCGAACATGGTCTGTGAGAAGGAATCGACGGGAAATTCCTGACGCTCCGCCGTACCGGGGGCGGACGTGTCGCCGCCATATTGCGTGACGGCATCCTCGGACCCGTCCTCATGCCGATGGTCGTGCTTCAGGCGCAGCCCGTCCGCCGTGCGCGTCAGCACCCAGGTGCGCGACCGATCATCGCCCACATGAAAGGGCACCTTGACCTGATCGGCGGCACATTCGCGCACATGCATGACAAGCCGCTTGCCGGCGAACGGATCGTTGCCCGGATTGGGGTCACTGTTGGCCGTGATGCTGCCTTCGAACGCCTGACCGCACAGGGCGTTCAACCGGGTCAGGAAATCATCGGCCGGTGCCGCGGCCGACGGGGAGGCAAGGCCAAGCGAAAGGATCGCCAGGGTCAGGATTTTGCGCATGGATCCAACCTTTTATCGTTCGTTCTTCATGTGGCCATAAAAGAAAAGGCCCGCCGCACCATTCCGGTGGGCGGGCCGATCCTAACCGCAATCGCGGGATGATTACAGCCGTTCGATCACCATTGCGATGCCCTGACCGCCGCCGATGCACATGGTGACCAGGCCGTACCGCCCGCCTGTGCGCTCAAGCTCGTACAGCGCCTTCACCGTGATGATGGCCCCGGTTGCGCCCACCGGGTGGCCCAAGGCCACGCCGGAGCCATTGGGATTGACCTTTTCAGGATCGAAGCCCAGCACCTTGGACACGGCACAGGCCTGCGCGGCAAACGCCTCGTTGCTTTCGATGACATCAATGTCCGCCAGGGTCAGGCCGGCACGTTCCAGCGCCACCGGCACGGCATGGACGGGCCCCAGTCCCATCACCTCCGGCTCCAGGCCGGCATGGCCCCAGGCCACGATACGGGCCTTCGGGGCCAGCCCGCGCTTCTCAGCCTCCGCAGCGGACATCAGCACCAGGGCGGCAGCCCCGTCATTGACGCCCGAGGCATTGCCGGCCGTGACCGTGCCATCCTTCTTGAACACAGGCTTCAGCTTGGCGAAGTCGGCTTCGCTGGCGTCGGCGCGGAAATGCTCGTCCGTGTCGAACAGGCGGGTGCCGCCCTTGGCCTTCACCTCCACGGGCAGGATCTGCGACTTGAACCGGCCCTCCGCCGTGGCGCGGGCGGCCCGGCGATGGCTTTCCAGGGCCAGCGCGTCCTGCGCGGCGCGGTCGATATCATGCCGCGCTGCCACATTCTCCGCCGTGACCCCCATATGGATCTTGTGGAACGGATCGGTCAGTACCGTGACCATGGCATCCACCACGGCGGCATCGCCCATGCGCTGCCCCCACCGCACCGACGGGATGATGTGGGGCGACCGGCTCATGCTTTCAGCGCCGCCGGCGACGGCGACCTCGCACTCGCCCAGCTTGATCATCTGCGCCGCGGAGATGATGGCCTGAACCCCGGACCCGCACAGGCGGTTCAGCGTCAGGGCCGGCGCCGCCACGGGAACGCCGGCTTCCACGGCGGCGACGCGCGCCAGATAGGCGTCATGCGGCCCACTGGGAATGACCTGGCCCAAAACGACATGCTGCACGTCGCCGGGCGTGATGCCGGCACGGCTGACGGCTTCCTTGATGACCAGGGCACCCAGTTCGGCCGGGGTGAAATCCTTCAGGCTGCCGCCGAAACCGCCGATCGCGGTACGGGTGCCCGCTACGATGACCACATCATTCAACGCGCTCATGGAAATCCCTCCGGTCTATTTTATTGCACCGCAGCGAACCTAAGCGGTCGGTAGCGGTCTGGCAACCGTTACAACAGGTGCCCTGCGAAAGAGGGGGCGGGAAAGCCGTCTGCCTTCCCGCCCCCTCTCTCCTGTCGTCAGCGATCCGTGAAGTTCGGGGGACGCTTGTTCACGAAGGCGTCCATCCCCTCCTTCTGGTCGTCCAGCGCGAAGGTCGCATGGAACACGCGGCGCTCGAACAGCAACCCGTCGTTCAGGCCGGTTTCCAGGGCGCGGTTCACGCTTTCCTTGGCCATCATGGTGACGGGGCGGGAGAAGCCGGCGATCTTCTCGGCCGTCTTCAGTGCTTCGTCCATCAGGTCGGCGGCCGGCACGACGCGGGCCACCAGGCCGGAGCGCTCGGCCTCCTCGGCATCCATCATGCGGCCCGTCAGGCAAAGCTCCATGGCCTTTGCCTTGCCGACGGCGCGGGTCAGGCGCTGGGTGCCGCCCGCGCCGGGAATGGTGCCGATGGTGATTTCGGGCTGGCCGAACTTGGCATTGTCGGCGGCGATGATGAAATCCGCCATCATGGCCAGTTCACAGCCGCCGCCCAGGGCATAGCCGGCGACCGCGGCGATGGTTGGCTTGCGGCATGTGGCCAGACGACCCCATTTCTTCGTGATGAAATCGTTGAGATAGGTGTCCTGATAGGTGAACTTGGCCATTTCCTTGATGTCGGCGCCGGCCGCGAAGGCCCTTTCCGACCCGGTGACGACGATGACATGGATGGCCGCGTCATCCTCGAACGCATTCAGCGCCTTTTCCAGGTCCGTCACCAGGCCGTCGGACAGGGCGTTCAGGGCCTTGGGCCGGTTCAGGCGGATAATGCCCACCTTGCCCTTGGTTTCCACCAGGATGTTCTCGTAGGTCTCGGTCATTTCCCTCGTTCCTGTCTTGGTGTCAGGATCAGCCTTCGGCCAGCAGCCGCCGGGCGATGATCACGCGCATGATCTCGTTCGTACCTTCCAGTATCTGGTGGACGCGCAGGTCGCGCAGGATGCGTTCCACCGGATATTCACGGATGTACCCGTAACCGCCGTGAAGCTGAAGCGCATCATTGGCAACCTTGAAGCCCGCATCGGTGGCAAAGCGCTTTGCCATGGCACAGTAAAGGCTGGCATCGGGGTCGCCGGCATCCAGCTTCACGGCCGCCCGATGCACCATCAGGCGGGCCGCTTCCAGCTCCGTCGCCATATCCGCGAACTTGAACTGGAGTGCCTGGAAATCGCTGAGCTTGCGGCCGAACTGCTGGCGCACGGCCATGTGCGCCCGCGCCGCATCCAGACAGGCCCGCGCGCCGCCCAGCGAGCAGGAGGCGATGTTCAGCCGGCCGCCATCCAGCCCTTTCATGGCGATCTTGAAGCCGTCCCCCTCCCCGCCCAGCCGGTTCGACACAGGCACCCGGCAATCCTCAAAGATGACCTGGGCAGTGGGCTGGCTGTTCCAGCCCATCTTCTTTTCCTGCTTGCCGAAGGACAGGCCGGGCGTCCCCTTCTCCACCACCAGGCATGAGATGCCCTTGGGGCCAGCCCCGCCGGTGCGGACCATGACCACATAGATGTCCGACGCACCGCCACCGGAAATGAAGGCCTTGGAGCCGTTCAGCACGTAATGGTCACCATCCCGGTCCGCCCTGGTGCGCAGCGACGCGGCGTCGGAGCCGGCGCCCGGCTCGGTCAGGCAATAGCTGGCGAAGGACGCCATGCTGAACAGGCCCGGCAACCATCTCGCCTTCTGGTCCTCGTCACCGAAGGTGTCGATCATCCAGGCGGCCATGTTATGGATGGAGATATAGGCGGCGGTCGATGGACAGGCCGCCGACAGTTCCTCGAACAGGATGCTGGCATCCAGCCGGCCAAGGCCCGTGCCGCCATGGGCCTCGCTGCTATAGATGCCGGCGAAACCCAACTCTGCCGCCATGCGCAGCGTATCGATGGGGAAATGGTGATGTTCGTCCCATTCGGCGGCATGGGGGGCCATATATTCGGCCGCAAAGCCGCGGGCCAGGTCCTGGATGGCGCGTTGATCCTCGGTCAGGTCGAAATCCATCGCGGGCGATCCTGTCTTCTCTTTCAGGAGTTCGGGCATTCCCAAGGGTCAGGATCGCCCAACGGAAAGATGGACGGCACCGCCGGCGGGACCAGGCCCGGCAGCGACACCGCCCCAGTTTGGCGGCTCCCCGGCTGGGAGAGCGGAAAGGAGCCGCATGAACGCGACGCCGCGGTCAGCCCATGGTCGGAATGACGAAGCTGGCGCCCGATCGGATGCCCGACGGCCAGCGCTCCGTCACCGTCTTGGTGCGGGTATAGAAGCGCACGCTGTCCGGGCCATGCTGGTTCAGATCACCGAAGCCCGACCGCTTCCAGCCGCCGAAGGTGTAATAGGCCAGCGGCACGGGAATCGGCACATTGATGCCGACCATACCCACATCGACGCGCGCCGCGAAATCACGTGCCGTGTCACCGTCGCGGGTGAATATGGCAACACCATTGCCATATTCGTGCTCATTGGGCAGGGCCAGGGCCGCCTCATAATCGGGGGCGCGCACGATCGACAGGACGGGGCCGAAGATCTCCTCCTTGTAGATGCGCATGTCCGGCGTGACACGGTCGAATAGGACGCCACCCATATAGAACCCGTTCTCGTAGCCCTGCAGGCGCATCTCGCGGCCATCGACCACCAGTTCGGCCCCTTCCTTGACGCCGATATCAACATAGGACTTGACCTTGTCCAGGTGCTGGCGGGTCACGACGGGGCCGTAATCGGCCTTCTCGTCCGTCGACGGACCGACCTTCAGCGCCCGGACGCGCGGAGCCAGGCGGGAGACCAGCTCGTCCGCCGTCTTCTCGCCGACCGGAACGGCGACGGAAATGGCCATGCAGCGTTCCCCGGCCGACCCGTAGCCGGCACCGATCAGCGCGTCCACCACCTGATCCATGTCGGCATCGGGCATGATCAGGGCATGGTTCTTGGCGCCACCGAAGGCCTGCACGCGCTTGCCGTTGGCGGTGCCGCGCGTATAGATGTATTCACCGATGGGGGTGGAGCCGACAAAGCCGATGGCCTTGATGTCGGGATGGTCCAGGATGGCGTCCACTACCTCCTTGTCACCATTCACGACATTCAGGATGCCCTTGGGCAGCCCGGCCTCATACATCAGTTCCGCCAGCATCAGCGGCACCGACGGATCACGCTCGGACGGCTTCAGGATGAAGGCATTGCCGCAGGCGATGGCCGGCGCGAACTTCCACATCGGGATCATGGCGGGGAAGTTGAACGGCGTGATGCCAGCCACGACCCCCAGCGGCTGCCGCATTGAATACATGTCGATTCCGGGGCCGGCGCCTTCGGTATATTCACCCTTCAGCAGGTGCGGGATGCCGATCGCGAACTCCACCACCTCCAGGCCGCGCTGGATGTCGCCGCGGGCGTCGGGCAGGGTCTTGCCATGTTCCAGTGCCAGCTTCAGGGCCAGTTTCTCATAGTCGCGCTGCAGAAGTTCCAGGAACTTCATGAGGACGCGGGCCCGCTTCTGCGGGTTGGTGGCGGCCCAGCCCGGCTGCGCCGCCCGGGCATTGGCCACGGCCCCGGCCAGTTCCGCGGTGCTGGCCAGCGGAACCTCTGCGGAAATCTCGCCCGTCATGGGCGTGAAGATGGGGGCGAAACGGCCGGACTTGCCCTCGACTCGGGCACCGCCGACGAAATGATACAGCTTCTCGACCAACTGAACCTCCCTGGGTGTTTGGCCTGGACAGTGGCACGTGACGACGCGCACGACAAGGCGCGCATAAACCCATTCCATCGTGCATAAACCCCCACACCGTCCCCGGACATCCCTAAATGGGGATCACCGCAGCAAGAGCTTGGAGGGCAAACATTTCCATCCTTGCGATCCTGTCTCCGCCCCCTTGCCAGAACGGGGCGGAGACGGACCGGGAACCTTGCACATGGGGAGCGGCCATCCTATCCGATTGTCGGATTTTTATGATTCCGTCCAGTTCACATGCGGGGTTTCTACCTGTCGGTTGATATGGAACCAAGGAAGAAAGGTATAGGATATCCGTCAAAAAGTTCGCCTATCGCATCTTCCATGATACTGGAATCGATCGAAACTTTGCGCATGATTACTTAAATTATTTTTTCCTTATATAATTATATTCTTATATTTCTCTAGGATAATGGGATAAATTTCACATACAATCCGATAAAAATCACAAGACGAAAGTATAATTTCTTATAATCCTGGAATGCGCCTTAAAACAACGAATTAAAAATTATTGCCTGCCTTCATCAGTTTTGAAAGTCCCGTTTTGAATATGGGAGCATGCAACCGATGATATTTGATGTTGATCAAGAAATGCGTCTTTTCCTATCGGATAACTTTTCATAAGGTGAGATTATCGCCGGGCAGACGGCACCCGTTGGCAGTGACGGCACAGTGCCGAAAGCGATTGTCCGCAGGCAAATCAACCTGGGTAGGGAGGATACAACCTAACCCTTTGGACGATGCGCCCGGCCTTTCCGGTTAAAATCAATGCTGTATGTTTCTGCCTGACTGTACAAGGATACACAGGGGAGACACGGTCAAGTGCAACATCATGACGGTATCCATCTGCGCATGATGCGGACCTCCCGGGGTATGAGTTTAGCTGCCCTGGCGACATCCGCCGGCCTTTCCAAAAGTGAAATCTCCAAGCTGGAGAACGGGGTCCGGCCCTTTCGGCCCGATCATGTCATCCGGCTGGCCAAGATTTTCGGCGTCGGGCCCATGGAGATGCTGTCTCCGGCCAGTCCGCTGCGCACAATGTTGAGCGACAGCAAGACGGACAGTGAGTTGCCATTGTTCGATGGCCGCGATCTGGCGCGGGAAGGGGCCAATGCGACGGCACGCAGCAGCGTGCCCCGCCCGCCGCAGATGCGCGGGACCACGCAGGCCTATGCCGTGACGGTGGCCGATCTGTCCAACGCACCGGCCCTGGCCATCGGTTCGACATTGCTGGTCGATCCCGACATGCCTGCCAATGTCGGTGATCTGGTCGTCAACCGCGTTTCCTTCGCACCGCTGGCCTTCTATCTGCGCCAGGATGACGAGGGCGGCATCTACGGCATGACGCTGTCACGCCGCCGTGTTGATCTGACCATTGAGGATGTTGAGAAACTCCACCGGGTCATCGGAGTCTGGTTTCCTCACTGACCTTTTCCCGTGCTTGACGGCCGACCGTACCACGCCGGAAAATCATCGCCGTCGCAGTCAACGGGGTCAATGGAATGGCGGATGGGCCGGGTGGGGTCGGACAGGCGGCGATCGATGCGCTGATGAAGGCGGAGCAGGCGCGTTTCCGGGCGGGCCATCCGCAATCAATGGCCCTGGCGGGCGACGGGGCCGACGGCTTCTATCAGGGCGTTCCCATGCACTGGATGCGGGACTGGCCCCTGCCGTTTCCCCTGATCGTCACGGGTGCCCGCGGCGCCACCCTGACCGATGCCGATGGTCATGAACTGGCCGATTTCTGCCTGGGCGATACCGGGGCAATGTTCGGCCACTCGCCGGCGCCCGTGCGCGATGCCATCCGGGAACAGGCGGAGCGCGGTCTCACCTACATGTTGGCGACCCTGGATGCGCTGGTGGTCGGCCAATTGTTGCGGGAGCGGTTCGGGCTGCCGTTCTGGCAGGTCGCGACGACGGCCACGGATGCCAACCGTTTCGCTCTGCGCGTCGCCCGCGCGGTTACGGGACGGCCGAAAATTCTGGTCTTCAACGGCTGCTACCACGGCACGGTGGACGAGACCTTCGTCCGCCTGATCGACGGCGTTGCCGTCAACCGGCCGGGATTGCTGGGGCAGTTCACCGATCTGACGGCGGACACCAGGATCGTGGAATTCAACGATCTGCCGGCCCTGGAAGCGGCCTTGTCCGGCCGGGACGTGGCCTGCGTCATCACCGAACCGGTACTGACCAATTGCTGTATGGTGCTGCCCGATCCGGATTTCCATGCCGGGCTTCGCCGCGTGACGCGCGAGACCGGTACCTTGCTGCTGATCGACGAGACCCATACGATTTCCACCGGTCCCGGCGGCTATACCCGCGCCCATGGGCTGGAGCCGGACCTTTTCGTGCTGGGCAAGCCCATCGCTGGCGGGGTGCCGGCCAGCGTATGGGGATTCACGGATACCGTGGCGAATGCTTTGGACCGCGTGCGCGCCGATCTGCCGGCCGGCCATTCCGGTATGGGAACCACCTTGTCGGCCAACGCGCTTTCCCTGGCGGCCATGCGTGCCACCCTGGAACAGGTGATGACGGACGGGGCTTATGCCCATATGGAACGGCTGGCCGCCCGCCTGGCCACGGGGCTGACCGCCGCCATCGCACTACGGGGCCTGCCATGGCACGTCGTGCGGGTGGGGGCGCGGGTGGAGTTCATCTGCGCGCCCGGCCCCTTGCGCAACGGAACCGAGGCGGAGGCCGCACATGCCGGCCCGCTGGAACAGGCCATTCATCTGGCACTGCTGAACCGCAATATCCTGATCGCCCCCTTTCACAGCATGATGCTGGTCTGCCCGGCCACAACCGGGGAGCAGGTGGAAGCGCTGATCACCGCTTTCACGGAAGTGATCAGCCTGTTGGCCGGCGAAGGGGAACCGGCATGAGCGCTCCTTTCGACTATGGCGACGAGGCCACCGATTTCCTGGCCCGGCATCCGGAAATCGAGGCCATCGACATTGTGCTGACCGACGCCAACGGCATTGGTCGCGGCAAGATCATCCGTCGGCATGAACTGGCGGGGCTTTACCGCGACGGCCGGCACCTGCCCAGTTCCATCCTGGGCCTGGATGTGACGGGGCAGGATGTGGAGGAAACGGGCCTGGTCTGGTCGGTCGGAGATGCCGATCTGCGGGCCTGGCCCCTGCCCGGCACCCTGGTGCCCCTGCCCGGCACCGAACCGGCGCGCGGACAGGTACTGATCAGTCTTTATCAACTGGACGGGCGCCCCCATGGGGCTGATCCCCGCCATGCGATGGCGGCCCGGCAACGGGCGCTGGTGGCCGATGGACGGCACCCGGCCGGCGCCTTCGAACTGGAATTCTACCTGCTGGACCGGGAAGCCGGTCCGGATGGCAGGCCACGTCCGGCCGCCATGGCGCTGGACGGCCGTCGCCACGACCAGACCCAGGTCTATGGGCTGGATGACCTGGATGGCATGCAGCCTTTCTTCGGGCCGGTCTATGCGGCAGCCAGGGCGCAGGGACTGCCGCTGGAGACGCTGATCGCCGAATATGCGCCGGGCCAGTATGAACTGACCTTGCATTACCGGCACGACCTGCTGCGCGCCGCCGATGATCTGGTGATGTTGAAACGGCTGGTGCGTCTGCTGGCACGGCGCCAGGGGATGATGGCCTGCTTCATGGCCAAGCCGTTTGCGGGGCTGGCAGGATCGGGGATGCACCTGCATGTCTGCCTGAACGACAGGGAAGGCCGGAACCTGTTCGCGGAACCCGATGGACAAGGTCCGCCCGCCGAGATGCTTCGTCATGCCATCGGCGGTCTGGCCGCAACCATGGGCGACGCCATGCTGGTCTTCGCCCCTCACGCCAATTCCTGGCGGCGATATGTCAGCAACCTCTACGCGCCCGTACAGCCAAGCTGGGGCATCAACGACCGGTCCGTCGCCCTGCGTATCCCGGCCGGCCCGGCCGCATCGCGTCGCGTGGAGCACCGGCCGGCCGGTGTGGATGCCAACCCCTATCTGGTGGGGGCGACCGTGCTGGCCGGCATCCGGCATGGCATCGCCCTGTCCGTCGATCCCGGCCCCATGGCGCAAAATGACGGTTTCACCAGCGCCACACCGTTCACCAGCCAGATGCCGGCGGACTGGCGCACGGCCTGGGTCCAGGCCGGACGGTCGGACTTCCTGCGCGAAGCGCTGGGGTCGGACCTGCTGCGCGCTTTCCTGGCGATCAAACAGGCAGAGATCGGCCGTGTGGCTGGAACCATCCCCGATACCGATTACCTACTATATATAAATCACGTCTGATCATCGCTTTATGGTTGATCGGGCGGGCGGGTTGGGGAGATAGTGTGCCTGCACTATTCATCATCGCCTGCCATTGATGCGCCTTGGACTTGTTCTGATCCTTTTCTGCCTGATGATTGGTGCGGTCCGGGCGGAAAGCCCGCCGGCCGGCACACCGACAGCCTGGCTGCCGCCCGTAGGGTCCGCATGGATGCGGGTGGACGGCACGACGGACGGACGCCAACCCGTGGGGGGATTTGGGCTGCGTCCCGTGCGCCCCCTGGTGGCCGGCGTCCGGCAGGGGCGGACAGGGATGCTGGCCGATCTGACCTTCGAACTGCTGCCCCTGGACGAGGACTGGCCGGCCCTGGTGCTGGATGCACGCGGTATCGGTGGAGCCCCGGACGAACAGACGGACAGCTTGTTGCTGGGGCTGGATTTGTCGGGGCTGGAGGTTTCCGCCGGTGTCGGCTGGCATGGTACAGGGGCGAAACGGCCCGTCCTGCATCTGCGCCGGGAATTGCCGATAGAAGGCCGGCTGTGGATTGCCGGGGGTTTGGGCGGCCCGGACGGTCCTGCCGTCACGGCCGGATGGTACCCGCTGCCCGGCCTGTCCCTGCATGGCGGGTGGCAGCGGGACAGGGGTGCGGTGTCGGGCTTCTCCCTGATGCTGGCCGCCGATCGCTTCAACCGTCCCTGGCCGTTTGGAACAGGCAGGCCTGCCACGGGGTCTTCGCCGGCCGCCGCCAGCCCATGGCGGTCATCGGCCGCGCACTTGGCAACGGCCATGCCGGACAATGCGCAGGCACCTGTCACACTGGCCACCCACCGCCTGGGCCTGCCCGGCACGATGGTCACCATACCGGCCCGGGACATCGCCCCCTGGCACGTCCACCGGCGTAGCGGCGCCGAAATCCGCCGGCACGCACGTTTCCAGCGGGCCGGCACACCGTCGCACCTGGACCGGCACTGGGAACTGGTTGTGGATACAAGCCTGGACCTGGAGCCTCCCGGCACCGACCGGCAATGGCCACGGCGCCTGTCTGCCGGCCTGCTGGCCCATATATTGCCCTGGCCCGGCTGGATCGCCACAGCGTCCGGCCGGGCCGGCTGGTCGTCCGGTCTGCCGGCGACGGAAACGACATCAGCCATGGCCGGCAACGGCGACGCCGGCTGTTACCTGCGGCGGCATCTCATGTTGGAAAGGTTGCAACTCGCCCATGCCACTGCGCTGACCCCCGCCTTCGATCTGTTGCTGGAAGCCGGCTATCTTGATGCAATGCATGGCGGGGGTGGCGGAGAACTGCGCCTGCAGCCGCCGACAGCACGCTGGTCCGCCGGTCTGGCGGCGCATCAGGTCTGGAAACGGACACCATCAGATGGTCTCACCCTGGCCCGCGGAAGCCGCCGGCACAGCCTTCACGCCACCCTGGGATGGGACAGCGCCGATGCCGCAACCCGCACGCAATGGCTGGCCGGCCGATATCTCGCCGGCGACTGGGGCGGCGGCCTTATCCTGTCCCACCAGGCAGGAACGGGCGCCGTGCTCGCACTGGAAGCCACGGCGACGACACGGGCCAGCCATCTGGGTCTGACCCTGACATTGCCACTGGGCGGACCGGCGGACGGGATCGACCTGCTGGCACAGATGCGGGTGCGAAGGCTGGCACCGACCGGCGGGGCCCGGCCAGACCGGGTGCTGACCCTGGCCGACCTGCGTCACACCGCAGGCTATGGAAGGCTGATCACGGATTGGGACCGACAATTCCGTCCCTGATCAGGCCGCCTTCTTCAATGGCAGACTGTCATGCAGCGGCCGGGCCGTGATGGGCAGCATGGCGATGGCATCCAGTCCGCCATCCGACCGGTTGACCAGCCGGACATCGCCGCCATGGCCGCGGATCACAGACCGCGCGATGGACAGCCCCAGCCCGACCCCGCCCGTGCGGCGGTTGCGGGAGGATTCCAGCCGCACGAAGGGTTCGAATACCCGCTCCATCTCCGCTTCGGGGATGCCGGGACCATGGTCGGACACCACGATCTCGGCATGTGGCCCGACCACCCGGACCGACACCTGCGCATCACCGCCATAGGCCAGGGCGTTTTCGATGAGATTGCGCACGGCGCGGCGCAGGCTGCCCGTCCGGCAGACAACCGGCAGGCGCGCCGCGGGAGAGAACGCAACGGGGCGGCCGACATCGGTGAAATCGTCGCAAACACTTTCCACCAGGGAGGTGAGGTCGGCCCGTACCGCCTCCTCCCCCAACTCCTCCCGCGTGAAGGACAAGGTCGCCTCTACCGTGCTGCGCAGTTCGTCGAGGGTTTCCAGCATGCGGGCCTTGGTCTCGCCTTCCTCCAGCAACTCCACGCGCAGGCGCAGGTTGGTGATGGGCGTGCGCAGGTCGTGGCTGACCGCAGCCAGGATGCGGGTGCGGTCATCCACGAAGCGACGGATACGCTCGCCCATCGCATTGAAGGCGTGGGTGACGCGCCGTACCTCTTCCGGTCCGCGGCCGGCATCCAGAATGGTCACCGTCTCCCCCCGACCCAGCCGGTCGGCACTGTCGGCCAGTTGGCGCAAGGGACGGGAAATGCGGCGGGAGATATAGAAGGCCGCCGCGGCCACCATCAGGATGGAGGAAATCAGCCCCAGCGTAGCCGTGGTGCTCCACACTGTCGGTTGCACCATGCGGCGGTTGATGGCGTTCAACCATTGGCCATCGGGAAGCTGAATGGCGAATTTCATGCCCATGGCAACGGGATCGATCGCAGCCCAGGGATTGTGCAGGAAACCGGGATCGGCATTTTCCGACCGGTACCAGATCTTCAGCCGGACCTGGCCCTCCTCCAGCCCCAGCAGGTCGCGCAGGCGCGCCCTGGCGGCCTCCACCTGCTGCGGGTCGCTGCCGACATAGTCGGCGCGCACGGCCGGCTTGTCCTCCAGCATGAAGCGGGTCTCCGTCGTGCCCAGGGCCGACAGGGCATTCGCCCGGTGTTCGGCCGGCAGGCTGGCCATCACGCGCGTGGTGGCCGCCACTCGGAGCAGCATTTCCTCCACATGCGTGCGCCTCACCGCGGCGGCGCGGTCGTCAAGCGACACCGTCCAACTGCCGAGCTTGCCCATCAGCACGGCCGCAATCAGCAGCGCCACCATATGGGTGAACAGGCTGCGCGGCCGCAGCAGGAACCGGAAACCACGCATCATGAGCCCCGGACCTCCGTCGCCAGGCAATATCCCCCGCCCCACACCGTCTTGATCAGGGTCGGGTTGCGGGGGTCGGGCTCGATCTTGCGACGCAGGCGGCTGACCTGGTTGTCGATCGACCGGTCGAACACATCGGCTTCCCGGCCCTTGGTCAGGTCCAGCAACTGTTCCCGCGTTAGGACCATGTTGGGATGGCGAACGAACGCCTCCAGCAGCGAGAATTCCGCCGTGGACAATGACACGACGACCCCGTCGGCCCCGGTCAGTTCCCGCCGGCCGAGATCCAGCACCCAGCCATCGAAGGTCAGCCGCCGTTCCTCTGCCCGGCGCCGGGCGACATTGACTGGCAGGCTGTGGCTGCGCCGCAGCACGGCGCGGACACGGGCCAGCAATTCCCGCGGCTCGAACGGCTTGGTCACGTAATCGTCGGCACCCATTTCCAGACCGACGATACGGTCCGTCGGCTCCCCGATCGCCGTCAGGAAGATGACGGGCGTATCCGTTGTCTCCCGGATATGGCGGAACAGGGAAAGGCCATCCTCTCCCGGCATCATCACGTCCAGCACGATAAGGTCCGCCGCGCAGGCCCGCAGACGGCGGCGAGCGGTCGCCGCATCCTCCGCCGCGGTCACGCGCATGCCGTGCTTTTCCAGAAAGCGCGTCAGGGTTTCGCGGATGTCGCGATGGTCATCGACCAGCACGATATGGGGGGACTCGACGGGAAGCATTCTCTTATCAGCGGCAACATGACGGATCGGGGCAAGTGCGATCTCACCTTCGCATGGGGCCGGCCCGACCGGAAGCACAGGTTGGTATCAAAGTGTATCAAGGCGCGTTCCACCGGATGGCTTGACCGTCGGGGTGTCGCGCATTGAAAATGGCACCTTGCCAACTTCCTGAAAGCACGTGTCCCTTCCCATGTCCGCGAAATCGACCCCGGCGGTGATGGCCCTGAAGATGGCGGGCGTGGCCCACCGGCTGCTGGAATATGATTATGATCCCGATGCCGATGCCATTGGCATGGCGGCAGCGGCGGCGCTGGGCGTGGACCCCGCCACCCTGTTCAAGACACTGGTCACGGATGTCGAGGGGGCGGGCCTGGTGTGCTGCGTCATCCCCTCCCCCGCGCGGCTGGACCTGAAGGCCGTGGCTGGCGCCGCTGGCGGCAAGCGTGCCGCTCTGGCCGATCCCCGGCACGCGGAAAAGATATCCGGTTACGTGATCGGCGGCATCAGCCCGCTGGGCATGCGCCGCCGGCTGCCGACCCTGATCGACCGCAGCGCCGAAACCCTGCCGGAAATGATCATGAATGGCGGGCGGCGTGGCCTGCAGATCGCCGCTGCCCCGGCCGACATCGTGCGCGTCCTGTCGGCGCGACTGGCTGCCATTACCGCCCGGTGAACTTTCGGTCTAGGACCTGCTGTATCTATATTGATGGTGCTCACTACCGCCCCTGTCTGACTTGCATATACAAGTCTGTCGTAACACCTTGTCAGACAAGATTTGCAAGGAGGCGGAATGGACCAGGGTACGGTAGGTGGTTTAACCGAGGTCGTCGGCCGTGAAGGTTCACGGCTGTCGGCCCTGCATCGATATGATATCCTTGACACACCGCCAGAGCCGCAGTTCGACCGCATCGTGTCCATGGCTTCGCGGATGACGGGTGCCCCCATAAGCCTTCTGAGCCTGATCGCCGAAGACAGGCAGTGGTTCAAGGCCCAGGAAGGACTCGGCAGTACGCAGACACCACGCTCGCTTGCCTTTTGTGACCATGCCATCCGGCATCGCGGCGTCATGGTGGTAAAGGATGCGCTGACCGATGCGCGTTTTGCGGACCATCCGATGGTGACCGGCACCCCGAACATTCGCTTCTATGCCGGTGCCCCCCTGATCACGCGCGATGGACACGTCCTGGGTACGCTGTGCATCATCGACCGGCAGCCGCGCGCGCTTTCAGTGCGTGAGGAGGGGTTCCTGCTGGATCTGGCCGCCATAGCCATGGATGAGCTTGAGTTGCGCCTCGCCAACCGGGAACTGGCGGCGCTGGCCCGCACGGATCCGCTGACGGGATGTTTCAATCGCCGCACCTTTCTGACCCTGGCGGAACGGGAGATCGGGCGCCTTCAGCGGGCGGGCAATGATCTTGCGGTGATGCTGCTGGACATCGACCATTTCAAGCGGGTGAATGACCACAATGGTCACGAAGCCGGCGACCATGTGCTCAGCGCCTTTGCCCGGCGGATAAGTGACACGGTGCGTGTACAGGACATATTTGCCCGCCTGGGCGGCGAGGAATTCGGTCTGATCATGCCCGACACAAATCTGACCGCCGCACAGCAAACCGCAGAACGGCTTCGCGAGGCAGTGATGGCAACACCGGTGGAAACCGGCAGCCTGTCCATCCCCGTGACTGTCAGTATTGGCGTCGCTCAGGTGAAAAAAGGAGAAAGAAGCATCGACATCGCCATGCGTCGCGCCGATTGCGCCCTGTACCTTGCCAAGCTGGAAGGCAGGAACCTCGTGCGTACACATATTTGACACCCCGCTGCATTGATCAGAACCTGTTGCTCTGATCAATGCAGCCCAGGTGCCGGGCGGCGACATCCGGCGAGCGCGCTACGCGCGCCGAGGCTTGCGGGCGCTCAACGCGCCAATGATGCGGTGATGAATTGCTCTCGCCGCTGCCTGCGCTCAGCCTGTCTTTTTGCTATTGGCTTCCAACTCGTCCAGCAGGGCCTTGCGCGACAATTTGCCGATCATGGTCTTCGGCAGTTCATCGCGGAATTCGTAAAGCTTGGGCTGCTCGATGGTGGACAGCTTGTCCTCCAGGAAGGCCTTGATGTCCTCCTTGGTCAGGTCCTGTCCTTCGCGCTTCTTGATATAGGCCTTGACCGTCTGGCCGCGATAGGGGTCCGGCACGCCCAGCACGATGCATTCCGCGACGCCGGGATGCTGGTAGATCGCTTCTTCCACATTGCGGGGATAGACATTGTAGCCACCGGCCAGGATCATGTCCTTGATCCGGTCGACGATGAAGATATAGCCGTCATCATCGAAATAGCCGACATCGCCCGTGTGCAGCATGCCGCCGTCCAGCGTCTCCGCCGTGGCCTCCGCCTTGTTCCAGTAACCTTTCATGACCTGCGGGCCAATGATGCAGATTTCGCCCCGCTCACCGTGCGGCAGTTCCGTCTTGCGGTCCTCCAGGCTGATGATCCGGATCTGCGTGCCGGGCACCGGCAGACCGATCGAGCCGGCCCGATTGGCATGCGGCGGATTGATCGTGGCGATGGGGGAGCTTTCCGACAGGCCATAGCCCTCGACCAGCTTGCAGCCGGACAGTTCCTCGAACTGTGCCTTGACCTCCACGGGCAGCGGCGCGCCGCCGGAGTTGCAAAGCTTGATGGAGGACAGGTCGTACTTCGCCACATCCTTGTGATTGTTGATGGCCGTATAGATGGTCGGCACGGCCGGGAACTGGGTCGGCTTCTTCTTGTCGATGACCTGCATGACCTGGTCCAGTTCGAACCGGGGCAGCAGGATCATCTCCCCGCCCTTCATCAGGCTGAGATTCATCACGCAGGTCATGGCGAAGACATGGAAGAAGGGCAGCACGCCCAGCATCCGTTCCTCTCCGTCGACCGCCTCATGGAACCAGGTCACGGCCTGGCGGGTGTTGGCTGTGATGTTGAAATGGGTCAGCATCGCGCCCTTCGGCGCCCCGGTGGTGCCGCCGGTATATTGCAGCACGGCGACATCGTTCACGGCATCGATCGCCACCGGCGCCGGCCGGCCGTCATTGGCGATCAGGTCCTTGAACCACACATGTTTGTCGTCCGACGGGATGGTGGCGATTTCCTTGCGCTTGGCCAGCGGAAACAGCCAGTTCTTGGGAAAGGGCAGGACGCCGGCCATCGGCACGACGATGATCTTCTGCAACCGCGTCTGGCCGAACATCCTGGCCAGCTTGTCATAGGTCACCTTCAGATCGAGACTGACGATCCAGTCCGTCTCGCTGTCATTGATCATATGGACGATTTCCCGCTCGGCATAGAGCGGGTTGTAATTCACGACGGTGCCACCGGCCTTCAGGATGCCGAAATAGCAGATGACCGAGTAAGGCGTATTGGGCAGGAACAATCCCACCTTCTGCCCCTTCTTCAATCCCAGCTTCTGCAACCCCGCAGCGAACCGGTCGACCAGGGCGCCGACCTCCGCATAGGTGTATTTCTTGTCCAGGAAGTCGATGCAGGGCCGGCTGGCAAACCGCGCAACGGCATTGTCCAGCATGGCGGGCAATGATTGGGCGGGCAGGTCGATATCCCAGGAAACATCTGGCGGATAGCTCTTCTCCCAGATAAAGGGCTCGCGCTGTCCTTGCGGCTTCACTGCGGCATCGGCCATATCCGTCCTCCCGGTCCCGTGTCGTTGAGCGCCCGCTGCCCCGGCGCTTTCATTGACCTATATCGGGTGGGAAATCGCAACCTCAAGCGATTATTCCGGGTGACGTTACGGAAAGTGTGCCGATTTTTCGCAGAATGGAAGTCAAGTGGATTTTGAACGCTCGTCCCACATTTCCGGACATGCCGGCAAACCGGCGGTCAATGGCCCGCGAACCCGCTGTGTCCCTGGCAAATCCGTATCAATTCCCGCCCAGCCGATTGGCCGGATCATCGGGCGTGCCGCGCAATTCATCAACAACCATCCCACTCCACAATTTCTCGCTGCTGGCATAAAGCGCGCGGCCGATCATATGGGCGGCCACGGGGGTGGTCAGCAGCAGGAAAAGAATGGCCGCCCCCGCGCGCGCCACCACGTCGATACCGGGAAAGAACAGCGCCACGGCCACCAGGATCATGCCGCATCCCAGCGTGCCGGCCTTGCTGCTGGCATGCATTCGGGTCAGTGCGTCGGGCAGCCGGATGACCCCGATGGCGGCGATCAGGCTGAAAATGGCGCCGGCCAGAATCAGCAGGCCGAGAAATCCCTGCCAGATATCAAGGAACGTCATCTTTGTCCTCCGCGGCTTGCTTTTCCGGTGTTTCCGCCATCTTCTGATTGTAGACTGCCGCCTTGTGTTCCAGGAACCGTGCATAGGCGACCGTGGCAAAGAAGGCCACCAGCGCCAGCGCAATCGCGGCATCGAGGAAGACCACCTGATCGATATGGATGGCGAACAGCGCGATGAACGCCACGGCCAGCACCGTGAACAGGTCGGCCGCAACGATCCGGTCCCCTGCCCGCGGCCCGCGCAGCACGCGATACATGGTCATGACCATCGACAGGATGAGGATCACCAGCGAGACCTCAAGGCAGATATAGAAGAAGAAGGTCATCGCAGCACCTCCAGAATCCGCCGTTCCATGTTCGACTTGATTTCACGGCGCACCGCGTCCGGGTCGGAACCGAACATGGCGTGGATGTAAAGCGTCCGCCGGTCCGGCGCGACGTCCAGCGACAGGGTGCCCGGCGTCAGTGTGACGGCGCAGGCGAACAACTCGATCTCCCAGTCTGTCTCGACATCCAGCGGAATGGCGACCACGGCGGGTTGTACCTTCTCCCCGATGCCCACGATGCCGGCAGCCACCTTCAGGGCCGACCAGACGATCTCCTTTGCCAGCCACAGGGTGAAGCCGAGCCCGCCCCAGAGCCGCTGGAAGTAGCTCTGATCCGGATAGAGCGGCCTGGCGATCCACAGGATGAAATGCGACAGCACGATGCCCGAGATGAAGCTTTCCAGGCTGAAATCAGCCATGATGCCCATCCAGGCAAGCGCCAGCAGGATATTGACGACCAGCAGGCTCATTCCATGCCCTCCCCGCCCGCATCTTCTTCAGCGTGAAGGCCACCGATCAGCGTAGGCTGGCTGGCAGCAGGCCCCAGCACGGCATCCACATAGGTGGCCGGATCGCTGAGGCTTTCGGCGACACGGGTGACCGCGTTGGCCAGCGGTTCCGGCCGCAGGCCGATGGCGACCGTGATGATGGACAGCAGCAGCAGCGGGAAGACCAGCGGATAGGACCGGGCCGCGGGCATCTCCTCCAGGCTGGTCGTCCCCTCCTCCGGCGCCCGCTTCCATATCATCTCCACCCACACCCGGCCCACCAGCCAGAAGGTGAGCAGACCGGTCAGCAGCAGGGCCCCGACGATCACATAGTTCCCGGCCCCCAGACCGGCCTGGACCAGCATCAGCTTGCCCCAGAAACCCGACAGCGGCGGAAAGCCGGCCAGCGAGGCCATCGGAATGAACAGCAGGATGCAGAACCACGGCGCCGCCTTGAACAGGCCACCCAGCCTGTCATAGTCGGCGCTTCCCCCGGCCAGCCGCCGCACGACGCCCGCCCCCAGGAACAGGTTGGTCTTCACCACGATGTCATGCACCAGATAGAAGCTGGCCGCGGCCAGGGCCAGCGGGGTGGCGATGGCCAGCCCCATGACCATGCTACCGATATGGGCCACCACCTGCCAGGACCAGGCACGCTGAAGGTTCCGCACGGCCAGCGACGCCAGCACACCCGTGATCATGGTCAGCCCCGCCAGCCAGAGCAGGATGCCATGGGTCCAGGGCTGGTCGCCCGTGAAGATCAACGTGAACATGCGGATCAGCGCATAGACGCCGACCTTGGTCAGAAGCCCCGCGAAAATGGCCTGCACGGTCACCGCAGGGGTGTGATAGGCGGCGGGCAGCCAGGCGAAAAAGGGAAACAGCGCCGCCTTCATGCCAAACGCGATGATGAACAGCACGGCGATGGTGCTGACCAGCCCCTGATTGGCCACCTGCGGCAGGCGCACCGCCAGGTCGGCCATGTTCAGGGTGCCCGTGACGCCGTAAAGCAGCGCCACAGCCAGCAGCAGGCACGTCGTGGCCACCAGGTTGATGCCGACATATTTGACGGCACCGTCGATCTGCTCCCTCGTGCCGCCCAGCGACAGCAGCACGAAGCTGCTGATCAGCATGACTTCGAACCAGACATAGAGATTGAAGACGTCGCCTGTGATGAAGGCGCCGCAGACACCGACCATCAGCACCTGGAAGATGGCATGGAACCCGCCCTGTTCGCGCACCGGATCGATATCGCCCAGGCTGTAGATGGCCACACAAAGGGCCATGACGGACGAAATCCAGACCAGCAGGGCGGCCAGCGGGTCGGCCACCAGCGTGATTCCGAACGGGGCCGCCCAGGATGCCATCTGCACGACCTGGATACCATCATCCATGACGACGGACATCAGCAGGCCCGACAGGATGGTCAAGACCAGCGCACCGGCCAGCGAAAGCACGCGCTGCACCACCGGCCACCGCCAGAAGACCATGCAGAGCGCCGCGGTGACCAAAGGTGTCAGAATGGGGGAAACGGTCAGCCAGCCATTCATGATCTGTCACCCGGTTCCGCCGCACGCATATCGTTCGTGTCCAGCGTGTCCATTTCCTGATAGGCGCGCCAGCCCAGCGCCAGGGCAAAGGACAGAAGGCCGAAGCCGATCACGATCGCCGTCAGGATCAATGCCTGGGGCAAGGGGTTGGAAACGACCGTGGCCATCACCTCTTCCCCCTGGCCGATAAGCGGGGGCATGCCCTGGGTGATGCGCCCGACGGTCAGGATGGAGATGTTGACGGCGTTCGACAGCAATATGACGCCGAACATCATGCGCAGATATTGCCGTGACAGAAAAAGATAGACGGCACAGGCAACCATGCCGCCCACAACCAGGGCCATGATCACTTCCATCAGGCGGGCCCCCCTTCTTCCATCAGGGTCTGGACCATGGCCAGGATGCCGCCCAACACAACCAGATAGACGCCGATATCGAACAGCACCGGCGTGCCCAGGGCACCCAGCCAGAGAGCCGTCATGTAATTCTCTTCCGCAAAGGCCGCCAGCATGCCGGACAGCACACCCAGCAGCAGCCCGACGCCCAGAATGGTGCGGGGGGCGATCCGCAGCGCTTCCTTCATCGAAGCGACGCCGAATGCAAGCGCGTGCAGCGAAAAGGCCACGGCACAGATCAGACCGCCGACGAAGCCGCCACCGGGTTCATTATGGCCGCGCCACAGGATGAAGATGCTGAACAGCATCATCAACGGCATCAGCAGGCGCACACCCGTGCGCAGGATAAGACTGTCCATCATGGCTGTTCATCCTTGTCCTTGCGCCCGGACACACGCGCCTTCAGCAGGGCCAGCACGCCCAGCCCCGCCGTGGCGACCACCGTGATCTCGCCCAGCGTATCGAAGCCGCGGAAATCGACCAGGATGACATTCACCACATTGCGGCCATGGGCCTCCACATAGGACACGTCACCGAAGAAGCGGCTGAGATCGAGCGCCAGCGGCTGGTCCAACACGGCCAGCAGGATGGCGCTGGTCACGCCCCCAATGCCGATGGCGATGCCACCATGCAGCAGGCGCGCCGGGGGGGGCCTGTCACGGCCCTTTGGTAGCAATGGCAGGCGCGCCAGCACCAGGACCAGGATGATGGCCGTCAGCGTTTCCACCATCAACTGCGTGATCCCCACATCCGGCGCGCCGGACACCAGGAAGAACAGCGCGATGGAGACGCCCGTCACCGACAGCGACAGGATGGCCTCCATACGCGACACGGCCCGGACGGCACCGATGGAACCGATCAGCATGCTGACGGCCAGCGCGATCCCCACCGCGTCACTGCCGGCGACGGACAATCCCGGCCATGCCAACGCATCACGGAAGATCAGCGTGGCGCCCAACAGTACCAGAATGCCCGTGAACGCCATCACGAGATACCGGTTGAGCAGACCAGCCTGCAGGATCCCTGTCTGCCACGTGGCCAGACGATCGATCGCCGACAGGATGCGGTCCCAGGCCCTGTCGTGATCGATATGTGTCCTGGCCTGCAGGCGCTCCAGCGCCGCCTTGACCTGCGGCAGCTTGTGGAACAGCCCGACACCGATGGCGATGGTCACAGCCGACAGGCCCAATGCCGGGGTCAGCCCGTGCCACAGGGAAAGCCCCAGCGGAATTGCATCACCACGCACCGCCGACGCGGCCGCTGCCACCAGCCCCTGCGGCAGCCCGCCCCAAAGACCGAACAGCAGCGAGAGGGACGCCAGGAAAGCCGGACCCAGCCAGAGCTCCGGCCCCCCTTCATGCGCATGGCCGGTCGCCTTCGTGGGAGCGCCCGTGAAAGGCTTCAGGAAAACGAGGCCGGCGGCCCCCAGCATGGTGGCATTGGCCAGCACCAGCACCGCCAGCACCAGCCAGTTACCCCGCTCCAGCACACCCTCGTAGATGAGTTCCTTGCCAATGAAGCCGAAAAAGGGCGGCAGGCCGGCCATGGACAGCACGGCCAGCGCGATGAACAGCCCCGTGACGGGCATCTTGTGCCGCAGGCCACCCAACTCCCCCACCTCGCGCGTGCCGGTACCGTGGTCGACGGCGCCGGCACCCATGAACAAGGCCCCCTTGTAAAGGCTGTGGGCCAGCAGGAAAGCGGCGAAAGCGCCGACGGCCCCGTCCGTGCCCGTGCCGATCAGCAGCACCAGCACCCCCAACGCCATCAGCGTCGTGTAGGCCAGAATTTTCTTCAGGTCGGTGGAGCGCAGGGCCATGCCCCCGCCCCACAGCGCCGTGATGCCGCCCGCGATGGTCAGTGACCAGTACCAGGCTTCCGTGCCACCCATTTCGGGGTTCAGCCGGGCCAGCAGATAGACGCCAGCCTTCACCATGGTGGCGGAATGCAGATAGGCGCTGACCGGTGTCGGCGCGTCCATGGCGTTGGGCAGCCAGAAATGGAACGGCACCTGGGCCGATTTCGTGAAGCTGGCCAACAGCAACAGCACGAGCATGGCGGGATAAAGCGCGTGGGTGCGCAGATCGGTTCCCGATGCGGCGATGCCCGACAGGGTCCATTCCCCCGTCGCCTGCCCCATCAGCACCAGCCCGGCCAGCAGCGCCATGCCGCCCCCGCCCGTGACAAGCAGCGCCTGGATCGCGGACCGACGGGACCTTGCATCCTCATGGTTGAAACCGATCAGCAGGAAGCTGGTGACACTGGTCAATTCCCAGAACACGAACAGGCTGACAATGTCATCGGCCGTGACAAGCCCCAGCATCGCCGCCATGAAGCCCATCATGAACAGGTAGAACCGGCCTTCCCGCGGATGGCCACGCAGATAACCACCCGTATAGAGGATGATGAAGGTGCCGATGCCGCTGATCAGCAGGGCAAAAAGCAGCGACAACCCGTCCAGCCGGAAGGAAAGGCCCACCCCCAGCGATGGTGCCCAGGGTGTGTATTCCATCACCGGTTGCCCGGCGGCGATGCCGGGGACCTGCGTCAGGAACCAGCAAAAGGCCCCCAGCGGGACCATGGCCAGAAACCAATGGGATATGGCCGGAAAAATCCGGTTCAAGGTCGGCGCCACAGCCGCCGCCAGGATGATTGCGATGATCGATGTCAGGATCAAGGAACCGCCCGCCGTCATTCATGCTTATAGTTGACGGTGAATATAGGGATTGGCCCGTTCCAGCTTCAACCACTACCGGGAACATATGTGTCGTTTTGTCGCCACACCGTTCCCAAATAGCAACTCGCCAACAGGAAAAGCCGCCCTCGGCCGGTCCGGGCGGCTTTCTAATTCAAGGGGATGATGGGGAATGCCGGGAACCGGCTGTCTGCCGTTACCTGTTCCCGCCCGGTCACCCGCCTGCTTAATGGTGGCCGTGGCCACCATGATGCCCGTGATGAGCGTCATGGCCTTCGGGTGCCTTGATGGCGGCGATGCACAGGGCCGAAAGGACGCTGGCGGCGATGAACAGACCGATGGCGGCGAAACTCATGGGGAATCTCCAAATCCCGGAACGGCTGTAAACTTACCGGCCGGTGGACCGGCATGCAACCGCTATGGTGCCGCCGGCAGCGACAGCCAGTCTCTCATCAGTCCCGTCACCGTCTCCGGTTGCTCCAACGGGGCCAGATGCCCGCATCGCGGGATCACATGCAGCGCCGCGCCACGGATCATCCCCGCGATCTCATGTGAACGGTCCGGCGGCGTCTGGGCATCCTCGGCACCGACAATGACCAGCGTAGGCACCCGGATGGCAGGAAGATCCGGCCGGCTGTCGGGTCGCGACAGGATGGCAGACTGCTGACGACAGAAGGCGTCCCGGCCCACACGGGCCGTCATGGCCAGGACCACCCCGCCGATCTCCGGCACCTCAACATGGTCGGGATGGACCTGCGTGGCCAGCAGGCGGGGTGACATCCCGCGAAACCTGCCCATCCGGGCCAGCGTCAGAAGCGCCTGGCGCCGCTGGCGCTGTTCATCGGTATCGGCACGCGCGCTCGTATCCACCAGGCACAGGCGCGCCACCCGCTCGGGTGCCTGGCGCATGATCTCCATCGCGACATAGCCGCCCATCGACAGGCCGGCCAGCGCGAAACGCGCCGGTGCCTGCGCCAGCACGGCCGCTGCCAGCCCGCCCACCGAGTCCGCCATTGTCAGGTCCGGGACATGGCAATGGGCGATATCAGCAAGCTGCTCTGTCTGGTGCGCCCACAACGCATGGTCGCATAACAGCCCCGGCAGCAGGAGGAGGGGCTGCCTTGCGTCCGGCGTGGGGTGCATCATCGCCCGAAATCCTTGCTCTCAAAGGCCGAAATTGTTATCGAGAGCGCGACCGTAATCGAAGTGCCCCCCTCAAGGCCAATGCCGGGGACGCAAGGTTGTCAACGGTCGCTGTAAACCGCCGCCGACGTCACGGTGTTGTGCTTCGACGTCACTCAAGCCTGACGAAGGTCTAATGCTGTTCTCGGAACTTGGGCTCGGGTCCGAAGTCCTGCGCGCCGTTGAAGAAGTCGGTTACACCACGCCGACGCCGATCCAGGAGAAAGCCATCCCCTGGGTGCTGCAGGGCCGCGACGTGCTGGGCTGCGCCCAGACCGGCACGGGAAAGACCGCCTCCTTCACCCTGCCCATGATCGAAATCCTGGGGCGGGGCCGTGCCAAGGCACGCATGCCCCGGTCACTGATCCTGGAGCCGACGCGCGAACTGGCCGCACAGGTGGCGGAAAATTTCGAGCTGTACGGGAAATACCACAAGCTCTCGATGGCGCTGCTGATCGGCGGCGAGAGCTTTGGGGACCAGATCAAGAAGCTGGAACGCGGTGTGGACGTCCTGATCGCCACGCCGGGCCGCATGATGGATCTGTTCGACCGCGGCAACATCCTGCTGACTGACATCAAGGTTCTGGTGATCGATGAGGCCGACCGCATGCTCGATATGGGGTTCATCCCCGATATCGAGCGGATCGTCAGCCTGTTGCCGCGCAAGCGCCAGACCCTGTTCTTCAGCGCCACCATGCCGCCGGAGATCAAGCGTCTGGCCGACAAGTTCCTGACCTCTCCGGAAGAGGTGACGGTCAGCGCACCCGCCAGCACGGCCACCACCGTGGCCCAGCATCTGCTGGTCGTCCATGACGAGGACAAGCGCGGCGCATTGCGCCATCTTCTGTCGACCGACGACGTGAAGAACGCCTTCATCTTCTGTAACCGCAAGAAGGATGTGGCCGTCGTCCATGGCTCGCTGGTCAAGCACGGCTTCAATGCCGGCGCGCTGCACGGCGACATGGTGCAGTCCAAGCGCACCGAAACGCTGGAGGCCTTCAAGGCCGGCACCATCGATCTGCTGGTCTGTTCCGATGTGGCGGCGCGCGGCATCGATATTTCCAATGTCAGCCACGTGTTCAATTTCGACACGCCGCACCATGCGGAGGATTATGTCCACCGGATCGGCCGGACCGGGCGCGCCGGCAAGTCCGGCCGCGCCTTCACCATCGCCACGCCGGAAGACGGCAAGCTGGTGCAGGCCATCGAAAAGCTGATCGGCAAGGAAATTCCCCGGTTCGAGGTGGAAGGGATCGAGAAGGCTGAGCTGTCATTCGACGATGATGGCCGCCGCCGCCGGGGTGGGCGTCCCGAGAAGAAAGACGACAGGCGCCGTCCGGAACCCCGCAACCGCCGTGACCGGCCGGTGCGCGAAGCTACGGCCGAGCCCGTGGAGACAGTGGAAGCCGCTGCCGCGCCCGAGTCGCGGGAACAGAAGCGTGAGCGCCCCGACCGTGGCCGGTTTGAGGCCCGCGGAGAGGCGCGGGGCGAGTTCCGCCGGGACGAACATCGGCGCGAGCGCGATGACCGGCGTGACGATCGGCGTGATCGCCGTCCCCGCCGCGATGATCTGGACGATGATCGCGGCCCGCCCGTGGTCGGCTTCGGTGACGATGTTCCCGCCTTCATCCTGCGTCAGGCCCGTCCGCCGCGGGCGGCATCGGCCGTTGAATCGGAAGCGGGCACAGACGACCATAAGGCCGCCACGCCGGCCCGCCTTCCGTCGGAGCAAGCGCACATTCCTATTGCCGGTGAAGTCGATACCGCGGGGTCGTGAGCGATGCAGACGATCTTCATCCTGGTGAAGTGCGATTTGGGTCGGGCCTATGACGTCGCTGATCTGGCGGTGCAAAGCATCCCCGAAGTGTCGGAGGTGCATTCCACCTCCGGCCAGTATGACCTGATGATGAAGTGCTTTCTGGAAGATGGTGAGGATATCGGCCATTTCGTGACGGGACAGATACAGACATTGTCCGGCGTGAAGGACACCTTCACCATCATCACCTTCAAGGCCTTCAGTTGAAGGATTTTGACCAGAATTGAATGAACGAAAAAGGGTGGAACCACGTGGTTCCACCCTTTTTCGTTTGCAGAGACCTATGGTTAGAGCGGTTTTCCTTTGGACTTGAAACTGCTCTGGCGGCGACTGCCGCCGTCCGGATTTTCAGGGGAAACGGCAGACCTGTCCGGTGACTTCCACGAAGGAACGGGCGCCGACAGCGACAGTCAGGCGTATTTCCTTGTCGGCGGTGATCAGGGAATGTTCCAGGGGCAACACCCCGCTGGCCTGCGTGGCCTTGCCGGCTGCATCTGTGAACTGGATATTCACGGGCTTGGCCGGATCGTACCACGCCTCCGGATTGCCGCCCATATTGCGGGCCGGCACGCCTTCCCCCGTCACGGTGATGGCACCGTCCGCAAAGGCAACCGACGTGTTGGCCCCACGATAGATGGGCGTCGGCAGGACGAACCGCTTCGTCTCCGACTGGCCGCAGGATTGGGGATTGCTGGTCTGTTCAATAACGAAGGCCATGCGGTCGGGATTGACGCCTTCCGCCAGCTTGCGGGCCATCAATTCGTTCAGCTTGGCCAGGTCACCGCTGGGAATTTCGCGCTGCAGGCGGATTTCCAGTTCGTTGGCCCTGATCTCATGACTTTGGGCAATCTGCTGGACCTGCTGGGCACGTCGCTCCGCCTTTTCCCGCGCGGCGATGGCGGCGGCCAGTTCCTCCTGCATCGACCCCTCGCGGGATTTGAGCTGTTCGACACCGACCAGATAGGAAAAGCCGGCAACGACGCCCAGCACGCCCAGCCAAAGACCGGCCTTGCCAAGCCGCACCCAGAAGCGCCGGCGGTACCGCCGCTGATGATCATAAAGCCCGTAGCTCATCGCACACTGATAAATCAAGGGGATGACAGGCGCATCCACCTATGTGGACGCGCTCGCCGACCCTACTCCAGCCGGTCATGTAAATACAAGGGACGGGGAGCTGTCCTGAACAGGCAAGGGCCAAGGGGCGCCGCTCTGGTCCGTTCAGCCCTTGGGCAGTACCTGTTCGATCGCCGTCGCCAGTTCGGTAGAATCCGGCGTCACCTTGGACGAAAACGCTTCCACAAGGCTGCCATCCGGACCGATCAGATATTTATGGAAATTCCATTTCGGCTCACCCTTCTGGGCGGTCACCCATTTATAGAAGGGGTGCGCGGCACCGCCCTTTACGGGCTCCTTCGTCGTCATGGGAAAGTCGATGGCGAAATTGACCTCGCAGAACTCCTTGATCTCCTTGTCGGATCCCGGCTCCTGCCCGCCGAAGTCATTGGACGGCACGCCCAGAACGACCAGACCCCTGTCACGGTACTTGTCCCACAATTCCTGCAGGCCCTTGTATTGCGGGGTGTAGCCGCACATCGACGCGGTATTCACCACCAGCACCGCCTTGCCACGATACCCATCCAGCTTCAGCGGGCCGCCTTCAATGGCGGTAAAGCTGAAATCATGGGCGTTTTCCGCCTGGGCCGGGCCGGGCAGGCCCATCACCCCCATCATTGCGAGGCCACCGGCCAGCGCCAGAACAGCCCTGCGGCCCACGATCCCTGCCTTGTCGTCCATGATGCACCCTGCTGCGCGTCGATCCAGCCTGACAATGTAGTGCGCGAACACCATTCGTCCAGCATTACAGACGGGTCGCGACCTGCGCACCCGTCTGGCTGTTACGGACAAGGCACCGTTCCAGGGCGGCGCCGCGGACGGCGTTGGCCCCATCGCCCGGCATGGAGACCTGGACATAGTGGGCACAATTGGCGAAATGCGGATGTTCGTCGGCGATCTGCAGCGGCGGCGATACCGGTGCCCCGCCACAGGCGGCCAGCAAGGATGCCAGCGCCAGGATCGAAATCAAGCGGCCCATTGCCGCCTCCCTTTCATCATCGTGAAATTGCGAATATTGATGCCGACAATCACGTCTTCGCGCTTGCGGCGAAGTGATCCGCCGCACAGAGTCGCGATCGGGCGGGCATGGACGATGCGCGCATCCTGCATGGACCGGAGGAACCGTGATGACGCAGAATCCCCTGCCCCGCTTGCTGCTGTCGGATGACAGCCGGCTGGTCGTCATCGACATGCAGGACCGGCTGCTGGCCGCCATCGACCAGGGCAGCGCGGTCGTCACCCGGTGTGAAATCCTGTTGCGGGCGGCCCATCGCCTTGGCATCCCCATCGCCGCCACCGAGCAGAATCCGGCCGGCATCGGCCCCACGACGGCGGTATTGGGCGCGCATCTGCCGCTGCGGTTCGGGAAGGTCCATTTCTCCGCAGCGGAAGAAGCGGATTTCCTGGCCTGGGCGGCATCGGGCGGATCGGTGGTGCTGACCGGGACGGAGGCCCATGTCTGCGTGTTGCAGACGGCACTGGGTCTTCGGGCGTTGGGATTGCGGGTAGCCGTCGTCGCGGATGCCGTCGGCTCCCGGCATCCGGCCGACAAGCAGGCGGCACTGGACCGCCTTCGCCATCACGGGGTCGACATCGTGACGACGGAGATGGTCGTCTTCGAATGGCTGGGCCGGTACGACCGGCCGGAATTCAAGGAGTTGCTGCGGCTGATCAAATAGATCGGCCCCCACCGTCTCCCCTGCCCCCGCCTGTCTTTCCTATTGCTGCTGCCCGAATACCGACCCTGACAGGGACGGGCTCAGGAATTCGCCCAGATTCTTCAGCACGACGCGGAAGAATAGCCGGTCACCCGTGTCGATGCCGATCCGGCGGGTATAATTGCGCTCGCCGACAAGCTGGAAGGTCAGGCATTCCTCCTGATAGGTCAGGGTCGCGCTGCTCAGCACCGGGCCCCCGTCAGGGGCGAGATCACGGCGATGGCTGACGCCGACGGACCAGCGATCGGTCAATGCCGAACTGACGCCCAGCGACAATTCCTCCCGGTTGCGGGTGGCAAGTCCGCCATCCTGGATCTGCTTGTCCAGATAGATATAGCTGCCGGTCACGCGGAACTGCGACGGGCCGAAGACGCCCGACACGTCGTGCAACCGCTGGGCCAGCGTTTCGCTGTCCAGCCGGAACGAGTAGCTGACATCCAGCCAGGGGCTCGGCGTCAGCTCGACCTTGCCGACCACGTCGGAGGTGCGGCGGCGCAGGCCCGATCCATTGGGGAAATCGGTGTCGCCCTGCAGGCGATGGCTTTGCCCCAGGAACAGCGTGCTGGACCCGCCGCTGAAGCCGTAGAAGCCGGCCTTCATGCCGTAGGTCAGGCGCTGTCCGCCCTCCAGCCGGTCGATGCCGGGATAGCGCGAGGCCCGGAACAGGTTCGTGTAGTCGAACTCGATATCCTGGCTGTCCTCGTTGGGGATGTTGCTGCTGTTGGAGATATTCGGCGCCACCGACAGCATGACCAGGGGTTCCAGCAGCGTCTGGACCGTGCCATCCTGGCGCGCCAGCGGATAGCTGACGGTCCAGTCGGCATGGGTGAATCCGCGGAACCGTACCTTGTCGTCATCCAGCACGGTACCGTCCGACCGGCGCAGGTTGCTGACCCAATACCCATCGGTCCGTGCTTCGGCCTGTACGGTGGAAACCAAGCCGAATCCGGTCACATCGTCACGGCGCCAGCCCAGGCTGCCCGACACACGCCGCGTATCGTTGCCGTTGGACCGCAACAGCGACAGGAAACCGGCATCGGCCGACCAGCGCCCGCCCATCACGCCGCCGGGTTCCCCCATCGCGGCATAGGTCACCATGGGCAGGACGACGGGTTCCTCTTCCGGGTTGCCGGGGCGAAGGTCCTGGAAATCATAGACATTGATGGACAGGTAGTTCCGGGCGTCGAACTGCTCGACGAAGGCGCGGCTGGCCAGGATATCCTCTGTCGAATAATCGTAGCGCAGCAGGTGCGTATTGTCGGTCACCCGGCGCAGGTCGAAGCCCCAGCGCCATTGCTCATCAATGTCGAAACGGCCGGTGGCGAAGATATGGCCGCGGAATTCCTTCTTTTCCACCACGCCGGCCCCGGTATCGCGGGCGCGGTCGGTATAGACAGCGCTACCGGCCGCCGTGATGGAGCCTGTGGCGAAACGCTGCCGATATTCACCGCCCAGCAGCAGGCCGTCCTTCGTGCTGGGCGTCACCTCCAGGGTGAAATCCTTCGACTCGTCGATATCGAAGAAATAATAGAGCCGCGCATAGGTACCGAGATCGGAACTGATGCCGCCACCGGGGGAAAGAAAGCCGCTCCGCCGTTCCACGGTCGGGTCGGGATGGCCGAAAAACGGCAGCCAGAAGATGGGAATGCCCGCCACCTCCAGCGTGGCATCGCGATAATAGACGTCGCGCTTTTCCTGGTCATGGGTGATACGGGCCGCCCTGATCTGCCAGATGGGCGGGCGCGACGGGTCCTCCGCGCACAGTTCGCAAGGAGAGTAGACGGCATTTTCCATGCGCGTGTAGCGCCCCTCCAGCCGTTCCCCCTCAAGCGCGGCAAACTTGGAATTGTCCGACATCAGAATTCGGACCTGATCCACGAAGCCGCGCGACATGTCGTCGGTCAGTTCCAGGTAGTTGGCGAACAGCACCTCGCCCGTCGGCTCCAGGATGGAGACGTTACCCGATGCCGTGACGACATTGGTCTTTTCAGAAAAACTGACCGTGTCGGCCAGCAGCAACCGGGCCCCCTGGCTCAGTTCGACCTGTCCCCGCGCCGTGACGATCCCCAGGTCCTGATCATAGTCGACCCGGTCGGCATAGAGCAGGACCGGCTGCCCCTGGCCCTGCCCGGTACCGTCGGCTGCAGGGGTCTGCGCCCGGGCCATGGGCACGGCCAGCCCGCAAGCCAACGCCGTGGACAACAGCAAGCGGCGAAAGGAACGGGCGCTGTTCATCGTCTTGGTCGTCTCACGGATCACGGGACATGGTCGAATGCTTGTCCCCGACCGCTGCGCATGTGTCAACTGAAGCCTCCCGCGGCGCAACCGCGCCATGCCATGGTCGCGCGGCAATCATATGCTGGTTTCAGCAAGGGGATAGGGTCCGTCTGCGGCATTTTCATGCCCTTTTTGCCGCCGGCTCGACAGATGGAGACCTATTCCCCCATCGCCTTGAAGGCGGCGATGGCCGACGTGATGTCGTCCGGCGGCGCCGACGGTGGCGGCGGCGGCACCCGGAATGGGGCCAGACGCAAGGACATGTTCATCGGATAGCCGCCATAAAGGCCGGGACTGGCCCCGGACAGGTCCAGCCGGCGTTCCAAACCATCAAACGACAATTCCAACCCGTCATAACGGTAGTCATTCAGCGCACGGGTCACCAGCGCCAGGCTGTCATTGTGGCCGGGGTCCAGCCAGACAGGTATGGCCGGAGAGGCCAGCGCCAGGCGCCCGGCCCCGCCGGCATGCAGACGGCCGGGTCCCAGCCGGACCCCGGCCGCATCCCATCGCAGCGGCAGCCGCCCCGACAGCGCGCCATCGGCATTCAGCCCCATCACCCCCACCGCCCGCAACGCATCCGCCAGCGGCAGGCCAGCCACCTCGATCCCCATATCCAGTCGGGAACTGCCCAACCGATAGGTGGTGGCTGCGACCGTCACGGGATTGTCTGTCCACCTGAAAGCCTCCGGTGTCAGCCTCAGCACGCCATCACCCGGCAGTTCAAGGCCGACGGCGCCCGCGCGCAACGGGACGCCGACATCGGCCAGCGCCACGGACAGCCGCTGGGCCGGCATGGACAAGGGGGACAAGCGATCGAAGCGCAGGACGCCGTTCACCCCGGCCAGCCGCAATCCCGGCCGCTCCAGCGCCACCTGGTCCAGCAGCAGGTCGGCGGTACCGTCCAGGGTGCCCTCGTGCCACCCGGCCCGCAGACGTGCCGCGATGGTGCCGGAAAGACCGGCGGGCAGCGGACTGCCAGGGAACAGGCTTTCCACACGCCGTCCGTCCGCCCCGACCCGCAACGGAGAGAGCTCCAGCATCGCCCGGCCACTGCCATCCGGCAGGTGCAGGGTGACCTCGCCCTTCAGCGAAACAGCCCGATCCACCCCGCCGGCCGTCCAGTCCAGGCGTACTTCGCCGGCGGGGTCGCCGTGCAGACGGCCATCGACGGGCAAGGCGGCCGTCCACCCCGTGCGCAGCGACGCCACCCCCAGCCGCAGATCAAGCGGGGTGATCACGGGACCGGCCACCATCAGGCCCCGCCCCTCCACCCCCAGCGTCGGCAGGTTCACACTGCCCGCCGTAACGGGATCCGGCGCCAGCCACCATCCCCCGTCGCGACGGACCAGCAGCAGGCCAAGCGACAGTGAATTGTCACGAGGGCCGCCACCGATGCCGATGCCATCGGCTGTCAGACGCAGCGCCACAGTTGGTCCCGTGGCGGGAATCGCATCCAGCGAAAGCAGGTTGTCGGCCTGGAGGGCCAGCAGGACGGGACCACCGGTCAATCCGGGATCAGGCAGCCCTGCCCTTGTCGCGAACTGCGTGATATCGGTGATGGTCAGCCCGCCTTCCAGCCGGTGACGCCCCTGCCCGTCATCCTTCACGGAAAGGTTCAGCCGGGCGGCTGTCGCCCAATCGGCCCGCACCGTCCCTTGTCCGTCATGCCAGTTCAGCACCAGATCGGGCAGGCCCCTGCCCAGGCCGGCAGCCTGCAGATCGATCGCCGCCGTCCAGTTGCTGCGGTCCGGGCGCACCAGCCGTCCCTGCCCTGACAGACGGCTTTGCCCCGCCTCGTCGCGGGGGGTCAGCCGATAGTTCAGTTCGGTCAGTCTGCCAGCGTCCCAGGCTGCCGCAGCCTCCACCCCCGCCTGTGCCACGCCGAAACGCGCGGTGCCGCCGATGCGGCCTTGCCAGCCGTCAGGTCCCCTATCCAGGCGGCCATCGCCCTTGATAATCAGCGGGGGCAATCCGACGTCGGATGTCAGGGCGATGCGTGCCCCCCCGAACGTGACGGGACCGGTGATCGGCAAGGCGGTGCCTTGCGGCAGCCGGATACCGTCCGGCCCCACGGGCAGTGACAGATGCAAGCCTTCGATATGCAAAGGGCCGATCCGTCCATGCCAGAGATCGGCGGGGCTGAAACGCAGGCTGAACTGGTCAGCCCCCTGGTCGCCGCCCAGGCTGAAGGCGCCGGATATCCCTCCAGGCCCCAGATGATCGACGGCCAGTTCCGCCTGTGGATATCCCCAGGCCCGCAGATCGGCCGTCCAGCGGGCGGCCAGCATGGCCGGCAGCAGCATCCAAAGAAACATTGCCCCCGCCAGCATCAGGGCCGCGAGAACCAGTCCCATCCTTGTCGCGCGCGTCATCCCACGGCACCACCCGGCAATTCCCGCCGCCCCTGCGGCCATACCGCCCTTGTTCTTGCAAGGATGCTGCCGTTATCGTGGCCACGCAACCGATGCACGATGATGCCGCCAATGTTGAAGCGCCTTGCCTGTCTGATCATCCTTCTCCTGCTGGCGCCGGCCGCCCTGGCAGAGCGTCCGCCGGCCATGCCGGAGCACATGCTGGTCATGGAACTGGCCACCGGCACCGTCCTCATCCAGATGCGCCCCGATCTGGCGCCTGTGCATGTGGCGCGCATCAGGCAACTCGTGCGCCGGGGCTTCTATGACGGCCTGCCCTTCCACCGCGTCATTCCGGGCTTCATGGCCCAGACGGGGGACAATAGCGGGACCGGCCATGGTGGCACGGGGCGTTGGCTGGACCTGGAGCCCTCCGCCGAGCCGCATGTGCGCGGCGCCGTTTCCATGGCCCGCGGCATGAACCGCAACAGCGGCGACTGTCAGTTCTTCATCCTCACAGGGGGTGACCCATCACTGGACGGCAATTACACGCTCTGGGGCCATGTGGTGCAGGGGATGGACCTGATCGACGGGCTGAAGACGGGGGATGTAAAGAAGAACGGCTATGTCAAGGACCCGGATCGCATCCTGTCACTGCGCGTGTCGGCCGATCCGCCACGCCCGCCCAAGGCCGTGCCATCCCGGAATTAGCGGGTAGCCATCGCGCCCGCCCCTGTTCCCAACCGCCGTCCGTGCCGTTATGGTACGCGCAGCATGCAACCGACAGCCGGGCAGCATCCGGCGACAAGGAAGACCATCATGGACCTGGAAAATACCCTCTATCTCGACTTGGCATCGGGCCGCGTCACCATCCAGCTTCGCCCCGACCTGGCGCCCAAGCATGTGGCCCGCATCAAGGAACTGGCGCGGGAGGGTTTTTACGACGGCCTGACCTTCCATCGCGTGATCGAGGGGTTCATGGCCCAGGGTGGCTGCCCGGACGGTAACGGCATGGGCGGTTCCGGCCAGAACCTGCCACAGGAATTCAGCCGCGAACCGCATGTGCGCGGCACCTGCTCCATGGCGCGCGCGGCCAACCCGAACAGCGCCGACAGCCAGTTCTTCATCTGCTTCGCCGACGCCCGGTTCCTGGACGGCCAGTACACCGTGTGGGGCCAGGTCACCGAGGGCATGGAGCATGTGGACAATATCAAGCGCGGCCAGGGCCGCAATGGCGAGGTCCGCGACCCCGATACGATCGTGAAGCTGTCCGTGGCGGCGGATCAGGCCGCCGCCTGACGGGCACGCCTTACATCTTCGTTTCGCTGCCGATGACGCCGCCCGCAGGTCAATGCGGGCGGCGTTTTCATTTTGAAATTTACATCCGCCGCTTCCGCGCGCCTCATGGTCGGTGAACCGGCCGGCAATTCCGGGGCAGCCAATTCGGACGGGAACCATCGCCGGTGATAATCCGTTATGTCATCTGCCGGTGAAGGCCGGTGGCAAGCACCCAACATCCATAGAGGTTGCTGATGAACGACGCGAATATCGGCTGGATCGCAGCCATCATCATCGGGGGCCTGGCGGGCTGGATCGCCTCGATGCTCATGAAAAGCGACACGGGTGTTCTTCTGAACATCATCCTGGGCATCGTGGGAGCGGCGCTGGCCAGCTTCCTGTTCGGCATCCTGGGTGTCTATTTCGGCGGCTGGCTCGGCTATCTGGTGGCCGGCATCCTGGGCGCCTGCATCCTGATCGGGGGGGTGCGGGCCATCCGGTAGGTTTTCCCCGCTGAAACCAGACGGGTTGAACGGTTTCGCCCCGCCGGCCGCGCGGGGCGAAAGCCGTTGTGGTGTTCCATATGGTTGCGAAACTCTTTAATCTGCTCCATGCAAACCTGTCCCCGCGCCCGCATGGAGACCCGCCGAGATGATCGACCCCTCCCTTCCCCCCGCATTGGAAATCCGGGGCCTGCGCAAATCCTATGGCTCAAAAGAAGCGGTCCGCGGCATCGATCTCAGCATCCGGCAGGGGGAGTTCTATGGACTGTTGGGGCCCAATGGTGCCGGCAAGACCACGACGCTGAAGATGGTCGTCGGGCTGCTCAACCCGACGGCAGGCAGTATCAATGTCTTCGGCTTCGACACGGGCCGCGACCCCGTGGCAGCCAAGCGGCAGACCGCCTGGCTGCCGGATGAGCCGATGCTTTACGACAAGCTGACGCCGCTGGAATATCTGGAATTCGTGGCAGGTTTGTGGGGTATCGACGCAAGCGTCGCCAGCGACCGCGCGGACGAACTGCTGATCCGGCTCGACCTGCATGACCACCGGCATGAACGGTGCGAGGGGTTTTCACGGGGAATGAAGCAGAAGGCGGCGCTTGCCGGCGCGCTGATCCACGATCCGCGCCTGCTGATCCTGGACGAGCCGCTGACGGGGCTGGATGCGGCCATCGCCCGGCAGGTGAAGGACCTGCTGGTTGAGCGCGCGCGCAACGGCTGCACCATCATCCTGACCACCCATATTATGGAGGTGGCCGAACGGCTGGTGGACCGGATCGGCATCATTCAGCACGGGCTGCTCCTGGCCGAAGGGACGCTGGATGCGTTGCGCCGGCAGCATGGGCGCGACGGCGCAACGCTGGAGGATCTGTTCCTTGATCTGGTGTCCGGCAAGGCGGTGGCCGCATGACATTGCTGAAGCCCGGCAGCCTGCCCTGGCTGCTGCGTCATGAACTGCGTCTGGCCCTGCGGACCCGCAAGGTCGGCCCCTGGGCCTGGGCCGCTCTGATCTTGGGCGTCCTGTTCCTGCATGGGGTTGGCGTGCTGTCCGCCTTCGGCTTTGCCAAGATCAGAATCTCGCCGGAAGCCGTTCAATTGATCTTCGGCGGTGCAGCCATCTTCGCCGTGGCCGTGATGCTGGCCGGGGCCATGCAATTGACCGTGAACGCCTTCTATACGCGCGGCGACATGGACCTTCTGCTGTCTTCCCCGCTGCCGGCGCGCACCATCATGCCCGTGCGACTGCTGGCCGTCGCCATCACCATCATGTCCGGTACGGTGCTGACCACGGCCGCCTTCATGAATACCGGGGCCGTGATCGTGTCGGGCCGTTGGCTGGTCGGCTATGTCAGCCTGCCGGCCGTGGCGCTGCTGGCCACCACGCTTTCCTTTCTGATGGTGCTGGGACTGGTGCGCCTGCTGGGACCGCGGCGGGCGCGGACCGTGGCGCAGGTCATTGGCGGTGTGATCGGCATCGGGGCGGCCGTGGCGGCGCAAATCCCCAATATGAACAGCACGGCCGACAGCGCCACAAGACGGCAGAACTATGCGGAGATGGCAGCCTTTTCCGACCATCCCATGGCGGAGCCGGTACGCTGGCTGGGTGCGGCGATCACCGGGGAGCCGATACCGCTGGCCATCCTGCTGGTTCTGTCGCTGGGGGGATTCGCAGCCTGCACCCTGCTGCTGGGGCCGCTTTTCGTGCGGTCTGTCAATGCGGCCGCGGGCACCGATGCCACCCCGCGCAAGCGAAAGACGGATGGCAAACCCGTCGCTCTCAAGGTGCGTGGTGCCACGTCGGCCGTGCTGTGGAAGGAATGGCGGCTGATCCTGCGCGATCCCAGCCTGCTGACACAGGTGGCCTCCATCCTGCTTATCGCCGTACCGGTGGCCCTGCCCACGCTGGGCAAGACCATCGACACTGCGACGGGAGAGGCATTGGCCTTCGCCTGGCTCAGCGTCGTACCGGTGGCGGGGCTGCTCTCCGGGGCGCTGGTCTGGCTGGCCCTGGTGGCGGAGGATGCGCCGGACCTTCTTGGCACCGCACCCGTCCCTGCCCGACGGCTTCTTGCCGACCGTTTGCTGGCCGCGGCCCTGCCAGCTCTGGTGCCGTCCACGCTGATCTGGCTGTATATCGCGCCGTCGGCCCCCTGGTCCGCCCTGGTTCTCTGGCTGTCGACGATACTGGGCATCGCGCTGTTCCTGCTGCTGGACATAAGGCAGAGCCCTGTGACCGGTGGGCGCAAGGCGTTCCAGAAACGCTACCAGGGCAACCTGGTCGCTCTGTTCGCTGAAATGCTGCTGGCCTTCGCAATGTTCGGACTGGCCATCGTCCTTGTGCAGTTCCTGCCCCCTCTCTGGGCCGTGCCCTTGTTGTTGCTGGGCAACGCGGTGGCGGTGGGTTGCTTGATCCTGCCTGCGCGCAAGGAATACTGAGCCCCCTGTGGCGATGTCCGAAAACCGCGAGCGGGCCGCCCCCGGCCGTGGCAGGATCGACGCCATGGAAATGCTCGATCCCATCGCCTGTTACCGCGCCGTGCAGACACGGGACGCCCGATTCGACGGGCGTTTCTTCACGGCCGTGCTGACCACCGGCATCTATTGCCGGCCGGTATGCCCGGCGCGCACGCCCAAGGTGGACAATTGCCGTTTCTATCCCAGTGCCGCGGCGGCACAGGAGGGGGGGTTTCGCCCCTGCCTGCGCTGCCGGCCGGAGGCGGCACCCGATCTGGCCGTATGGCGTGGCACATCCAACACCGTGTCGCGTGGACTGACGCTGATCGCCGACGGGGCCCTGGATGGGGATGATGCCAGCGTGGATGCGCTGGCTGGTCGGCTGGGCGTCGGGGAACGACAGTTGCGTCGCCTGTTCAAGCAGCATCTGGGGGCCAGCCCTGTCGCCGTGGCCCAGACGCGCCGTGTGCTTTTCGCCAAACAGTTGCTGCACGAAACCCGTCTGCCCATGGCGGAGGTGGCGCTGGCCGCCGGGTTCAGCAGCATCCGCCGTTTCAACGAGACATTCCAGGCGCTTTACGGTCGCCCCCCGCGCGACCTCCGCCGCCAGGCGGTGGCGTCGGATCAGCCGGAAGGCAGCGTCGCACAGGATGGTATCCGGTTGCGTCTGCGCTACCGCCCGCCGCTGGACTGGCCGGATCTGCTGTCGGCCATCTCGGCGCAGGCCGATCCGGCCGAACAGGTCGGCGAGGGCCGCTGGCAGCGACGTCTGCCGGACGGGGGCGAGGTGACGGTGACCTGTCTGCCGGACCAGCATGCGCTGCAGGCGGTTATCCGCACGGCCGACATCCGGACCCTGTCTGCCATCGCCAGCCGCCTGCGCCGCCGGTTCGACCTGTCGGCCGACATGCCGACCATCAATGCCCATCTGTCGCTGGACCCTGTTCTCGCCCCCCTTGTCGCGGCGTGCCCGGGCCGCCGCGTACCCGCCCCGTGGGATGGCGCACTGCCCCCATCCTCCCCCACCGGCAAACGGCAATGGGAACCCTGGGGCGCCTATGCCCGGCGGCACATCACAGGCCCTCTCCCCTGACCGGCCGGGCGAGGTCTTTCCGCATCCACCCCCTTCCCCCTGGAACAGACATGATGACCCACGATCTGCCCACCTTCTTCCGGGCCCTGCATAGGGGACCTGACCCGTTGATCCTGTGCAATGCCTGGGATGCCGGCAGCGCCCGGATGATCCGCAGCCAGGGCGCGCGCGCCATTGCCACCACCAGCGCGGGGATGGCCTGGGCCCTCGGGATCGCCGATGGCAATCATCTGCCGGCCGACCTTCTGCTGGCCATGTCTGCCGGCATCGTGAAGGCGGTGCCCGACCTGCCGGTCAGCATCGATATGGAAGCCGGTTACAACGATGATCCCGCGACCGTGGCCGATCTGGCGCGCCGTGTGGTGGAAACCGGTGTTGCCGGCATCAATATCGAAGATGGAACGGACGCACCCGACCTGCTGGCCGCGAAGATCGCCGCCATCCGGAAGGCGGTCGGCCCTGCCCTGTTCATCAATGCGCGGACGGATGTGTATCTGCGCCAGCTCGTGCCCGGCGAAAGCCGGGTGGCAGAGGTGATCAAGCGCGGTGAATTTTATGGAGCCGCCGGCGCCGATGGGCTGTTCACACCGGGCCTGATGGACAGGGCGGCAATCGGGGACATCGCCGCCGGGACAAGCCTGCCCTTGAATGTCATGGCTGTGCCTGGCCTGCCGGCCGTGGCAGAACTGGCAGCACTGGGCGTCCGCCGGCTTTCATCCGGATCGGCATTGCCGCAACATCTCTGGGCGCGCGTAGCCTCCCTGGCCGGTGCCTTCCTGACGGATGGGGCATCGGACCCGCTCTGGGTGGAAAGCATGGCCTATCCGCAGATCAACGCCATGATGGCAGGGGCGTCGGCGTGATATCAAGTACCGGTGATCGCAACCGATCACCGGCCTCCATCGCCGGCGCCGGCATTTCGTGGAAACACGGCTCCAGCCACACAGTGGACCCCTTTCCCCACCGTTCTTGCCCCTGTCAATCCACCACCGCAAGATGCCACCATGATCATTCCGCCTCATGGGGGCGACCAGACGGATGGACCGGCTGCGAAACCGATACAGGACCCTTCATGACCGCCGCCAGCCCGCCGCTTTCCCCTTCCCGGAACCGCGCCACGATGGTCGCCGTCGCGGCGATGCTGGTCACCGTCACCAGCTGGGGCTCCGCCTTTCCCGCCATCCGGCTGGCACTGGACAGCATGGACCCGCTGCCGCTGGCCGCGGCACGGTTCGCCATGGCCGGGTTGATGGCCCTGGCCTATCTGGCCTGGACGCGGCCCGCCCTGCCGCGCGGTCTGGATCTTGTGCGGGCCGGCCTGTGCGGTGGCATCGGCATTTCGCTGTACAATCTGCTGCTCAATACCGGACAGCAGACGGTGGCAGCCGGTGCTGCCAGCTTCATCGTGAACATTGCACCCGTGCTGACCGTGATCATGGCCACCCTGTTCCTGAAGGAACGGTTCCGCGCCTGGGCATGGGCCGGCATGGTGCTCAGCATGGCCGGCGTCGGGCTGATCGCATCCGGCCAGCCGGGGGGAATGCGGCTGGGCGCCGGGACCAGCCTGCTGGTGGCGGCCGCCATGGCGACGGCCTGCTACTTCGTATTGCAGCGTCCTCTGGTGGGTCGCTATGGACCGCTGACCTGTTCGGCGCTGACCTTGCTGACGGGCGGCTTGTGGCTGCTGCCCTGGCTGCCGCAGGGAATTGCCCAAGCGGCGGCGGCGCCGGCACCGGTACAATGGGCGCTGGTCTTCCTGGCAGTTTTCCCCGCCGTCATCGGCTATGCCGCCTGGATGCTGGTGCTGGGCCATTTCGGGGCGGCCCGCGCATCCAACTTCCTCTATCTGGTGCCCGTCGTCGCTTCCACCGTCGCCATCCCGTTGACCGGAGAGGTGCCGGTCTGGACAACGCTGGCCGGGGGGGCGCTGGCCCTGGCCGGCGTGGCGCTGGTCAATATCAGGGGGCGGTGATCACACCTGTCCCGCCACCAGCACCCGGCCGGGATCGTAGGAGACGCGGTCGCCATCGGGAGAACTTTCCAGCGCCAGCAGCGGAGCGTTCACGCGGCCCAGGACCCTTGATCCCTGCGGTGACAGGCGGATCACTTCCGCTTCCTCCGCCACGATGGCGGCCTCACAGCCGGCGGCACGGGCCAGGCGGGCATGGGCGGCCAGATGCATATCGGTGCCATGCACAGGCAGCGCGATGCGCGGACGGACCAACTCGTAAAGCGCCCGCAGCTCGTTGGCGCCGGGGTGGCCGGAAACATGCAACGGTTCCCCGCCCAGCAGGTCGGTGCCCATCAGCACTTCCACCCCACGGGCCCGCAGCTTGGAGACGACCTTTTCCACCGCCTCCTCGTTGCCGGGAATGATCCGCGCGGACAGGACCACGGTGTCACCGGCCCCGAACGGCGGGAAGCGCCGCTCGCCTCGGGCCAGCTTGGCCAGGGCCGCCTTTTCCTCCCCCTGCCCGCCGGTGCAGACCAGGGCGACCTGTGTCCGGTCCAGCCCCTTCAGGTGGGCCGGTTCGGCCAGCGGCACGGGCACATGGTCCAGCATGCCCAGCGCGCGGGCCGTCTCGTCGCAATTGCGCATGGAACGGCCGGCCAACGCCACATGACGGCCCGCGGCCACAGCCGCTTCAACCGCCGACGACACGCGCGCCACATTCGTGGCGAAGCAGCAGATGGCGACCTGACCCTTGCGGCTGGCGAACAGCCGGTCGAAAGCGCGTCGTACCTGTGCTTCGGACGTGGCGGGCAGGTCCTTGTGGGCATTGGTGCTGTCGCACAGCATGGCCAGCACGCCGTCATCCCCCAGCCGGCGCAGCGCGTCGAGATCAGTGGGTTGGCCGATGCGCGGGTCCGTATCGAATTTCCAGTCGCCGGTATGCAGCACGGTGCCCGCCCCGGTATCGATGGCCAGTGCCACCGGTTCCGGGATGGAATGCGTCATGCGGATGGATCGGATGTGGAATGGCCCCACATCGAACGCCCCGCCCACCGGATAGGCATGCAATGCCACCTTCTCCAGCACGCCCGCCTCGTCCAGGCGGCGGGTGATCAGGCCCAGCGCGAAGGGCGTCGCCCAGATGGGGCAATCGATCCCCTGCGGCCAGAGCCGGTCGATGGCGCCGATATGGTCTTCATGGCCATGGGTGACAACCAGACCCAGCAGG
This sequence comes from Niveispirillum fermenti, assembly GCF_048066175.1. Lineage (GTDB taxonomy): Bacteria > Pseudomonadota > Alphaproteobacteria > Azospirillales > Azospirillaceae > Niveispirillum > Niveispirillum fermenti. The sequence continues at coordinate 226,286 of NZ_JBLTXA010000002.1, forward strand.
CGGTCGCGGATGGGTGCCAGGAAGGCCGGGTCGGGAATGATGCAATCCACCCCCACAACCCCCTGATCGGGGAAGGCGATGCCGGCATCGACCAGCAGCCAGGCGCCGTCATGGCCGTAAAGCGTCCAGTTCATGCCGATGCGGCCCAAGCCGCCCAGGGGCACGACCAGCACCTCGCCCTGCCCCGGCACGGGCCAGCGGCGATCAAATTCAGTATAGCGGTGAAAGGGGATGACCGTGGCATCCGCCAAGTCTGTCGCCGCGGGGGCCCCGATGCGGGGGGAAGCGGCGGCGCTTTCGTCCAAAGCGCCAGAAATTTCTTCTCTCATGTGCAGGTATGATTCTGCATTGCAACATGAAAGTCAAAGGGTGCCAACGCGGGGCAGGCATCGCCTTATGGCGGGTGTTGCGCTCGCAACCACCAAAAAGAACCCCCGCCCTGGATGAAGGGCGGGGGAGCAGGTGGCATGCGCATCTGCGCGATGCCGGGAGGTTGAGGGGGAAAGAGGACAGTCCGGCTTTAACGGGCCAGCCAGCCGCCATCCACGGGAAGGGTGACGCCGTGGATATAGTCGGCTGCCGCGGAAGCCAGGAACACGGCCGCCCCACCCAGATCCGACGGTGTCCCCCAGCGGCCGGCGGGGATACGGGCCAGGATGTCGCGGTTGCGGTTCTCATCGGCGCGCAGCGCCTCGGTATTGTTGGTGGCGAAATAGCCGGGGGCGATGGCGTTCACATTGATCCCCCTGGCCGCCCATTCATTTGCCAGAAGCTTGGTGACACCGGCGATCCCGCTTTTCGACGCGGTGTAGGAGACGACGCGGATGCCGCCCTGGAAGGACAGCATGGAAGCGATATTGATGATCTTGCCGCCAGACCCTTGCGCGATGAAATGCCTCGCCACGGCCTGGGACAGGAAGAAGGGCGTCTTCAGGTTGACGTCCAGCACATCGTCCCAATCCTGTTCGGAAAAATCCAGCGCATCGGCGCGGCGGATCGTGCCGGCATTATTGACCAGAATGTCGATGCGCCCGAAGGCGGCGGCCACCTTGTTCACGATATCGGCGATCGGCGCGCCCGTTCCCAGATCGGCGGGCACGAACGCGAAGCGACCACCGACCCCCTCCACGGCAGCCTGGGTATCGCCGGGCGTCGACCGGCCGACGGCCACGATGGCGGCGCCCGCCCCGGCCAGTGCCAGTGCGATTCCCTGGCCGATGCCGGTATTGGCACCGGTGACAACAGCCACCTTGCCGGAAAGGTCGAAGGGATGGGTCATGACTGGAGTTCTCCCGCTGGCAGCCGTACTCTTCAACGCAACTGGCAGATATCGATGACGTTCATGTCGGTATAATCGAGATTCTCGCCGCCCATGGCCCAGATGAAGGAGTAGTTGGCGGTGCCGCTGCCCATATGGATGGACCAGGGCGGCGACATTACGGCTTCCCCGTCGCCAACCACGATGTGGCGGGCAGCCTCCGGCTCGCCCATGAAGTGGAACACGCGGTTGTCACCGGGAAGGTCGCAATAAAGGTAGACCTCCGACCGGCGATCATGCAGGTGCGGCGGCATGGTGTTCCAGACGGAACCCGGCTTCAGCATGGTCAAACCCAGCAGCAATTGCGCCGACTGACAGGTTGCCGGCACGATATACTGATAGATCGTGCGCTCGTTGCTGGTCTCCAGCGCGCCGCGATCCAGCGCGACCGCATCCTTGATACCGATCTTCCTGGTGGGAAAGCTGGCATGGGCCGGTGTGGATACCAGATAGAACCGGGCTGGATTGCCGGCATCGGCTGAGTCGAAGGACAGATCGGCCGCCCCCATGCCAACATAAAGCCCGTCCTTGTTGCCCAGTTCATGCACGGTGCCGTCGACCGTGACGCTGCCCGCCCCACCGATATTCACGATGCCCAGTTCGCGCCGGGACAGGAACGGGTGGCCGGCTGCCGATGCCGGTTCCGTCTGGCGCGGCAGGTCCAGCGTGCCGGACACGGGCGTGGCGCCGCCGACGATGAAACGCTCATTGTGGCTGTAATTCAGCACCACCTTGTCGGCCACGAACAGGCCCGTCATCAGGTAGCGGTCGCGCAGATCATCGTTGCTGGCGCCCTGCATCATCACGGGATGGGTGGCGTGATAGGTCTTGGCAAACATGGGGCTTCCTCCCGCTATATTCGTCATTAACTGTGAGGGACCCGCCAGGCGGCAGGCCTTCCCCCCTCAGCGATGGGTCAAAGCTTGTAGGCGCGCTTGGGCAGATTATAGGCGAGGTCGACGGCGACTTCTGCCGCATCGTCCTCGTGCAGGCGGTGTTCGGCCACCATCCGGGCCAGGAAGGCGCTGTCGACACGGCGCGCGACGTCATGGCGGGCCGGAATGGACAGGAACGCGCGCGTGTCGTCGTTGAACCCGACGGTATTGTAGAATCCGGCGGTCTCCGTCACCTGCTCACGAAAGCGCATCATGCCTTCCGGACTGTCATGGAACCACCAGGAGGGGCCGAGCTTCAGCACCGGATAATGGCCGGCCAGCGGCGCCAGTTCACGCGCATAGGTCGTTTCATCCAGGGTGAACAGGATGATCGACAGGCGCGGATCATTGCCATACCGGTCCAGCAGCGGCTTCAGCGCCCGGATGTAATCGGTGCGCGACGGCACATCGCCGCCCTTGTCGCGGCCGAACCTGTCGAAGACCTGGCCGTTGTGATTGCGGAAGGCACCGGGATGGATTTGCATGACCAGTCCGTCCTCGATGCTCATCCCCGCCATCTCGGTCAGCAACTGGCCCCGGAAAACCTCTGCCTCGGTAGGGGTGAAATCCCCTTTCAGCACCTTGCGGAACAGCTTTTCCGCGTCAGCTTGAGAGAGATCGGCCGTGTTGGCCGTAATGTGGCCATGGTCGGTGCTGGTGGCGCCGACGGCCATGAAATCGCGCCGGCGCTTGCGATGGGCGTTCAGATAGCCCTTCCAGTCATGCACATCCTCCCCCGTCACCTCGGCGAAGAGGTGGAGCGCGGACTGGAAATCCTCATGCTCGGGATCGACGACGGGGTCGGGACGGTAAGCGGTGACAACCCGGCCGGGCCAGCCGCTGGCACGTATGGCGTGATGATGGTCCAGCGTGTCCGTCGGCGATTCCGTGGTGGCCAGCAGTTCGATGTTGAACCGGTCGAACAGGGCGCGGGGCCGGAAAGCGTCGGTCTTAAGCGCGGCATCGATCGTATCGTAGTAAAGATCGGCCGTGTCGGCAGAAAGGGCCACTTCCATACCGAAGACATGCACGAACACATGGTTCAGCCACAGCCAGGACGGCGTGGCGCGGAACAGGTGGAAGTTGCCGGCGAACAGACGCCATGCGGCCCGCGGATCGGCCTTGGACGGGCCGGACCGGTCCCCCACCCCGATATCCCCCATGGCGATGCCCTGGCTGTAGAGCATGCGGTAGAGATAGTGGTCAGGCGCCAGAAGAAGCTGCGTGGGGTTGCCGAAATGGGCGTTGCCCGAGAACCAGGCCGGGTCCGTATGGCCGTGCGGGCTGATGATCGGCAGATCCCGGATCAGGCCATAAAGCCGCCGCGCGATGGCGCGCGTGCCGGGATCGGCGGGAAACAGGCGATCATCATGAAGGGCCAGGGGTTTGGGCATGTTCCGGACTACCTTGGACACGAACCGTTGGCGAGGGTGAGCACCACCCCGGCACTATCTGCGGCACTCCATTGTGGTAACCGGTGTCATATCGAATTTCAACAGGATTGTTTGGTAGCCTGCCGAAAGCACAGGCCAGGCAACGGATCATAGGATACCGATACCAATGACACACGGTTACCGCTGTGGAGCAGCATGCCCGGCGCTGCGGCCATGAAAGCCCGTGCCAGTCGCACCAGCAAACTATCAACGAACATCATGTGTTATTTTTCCAACAACACATGGCAGGAACGTGAATTATCCGGTTGTGCGTGCCGGGCCGTCGTTTCACCCTTTGCGCAAAGCAGCAATCGGGGCAGGATCGGACAGAAGCCACCCGGAATGGCCGTCCGGCATGTCAGGACAATGGATCGGATATTGACGCAGCAGGCAACGGGCGCCCCACCCGCATCGATGGTGCGGTTGTCGGGCATCGCCAAGATTTTTCAAAGCAAGGACGGTACGCCGGTCGCCGCGCTGGATGGGATCGACCTAGATATCCCCCATGGCGGCATCACGGCCATCGTCGGCCCCAGCGGGGCGGGCAAAAGCAGCCTGTTGCGCGCCGTCAACATGCTGGAACGGCCGGATGCCGGCCGCGTCGTGGTGGACGGGACGGACCTGACCATGCTGGACGAGCCGGCATTACGCCGTGTGCGGCAATCCATCGGCATGATTTTCCAGCATTTCAACCTGCTGGCCAACCGGACGGTGGCGGGCAATGTTGCCCTGTCGCTGGAACTGGCCGGCTGGAACCGGGACCGTATCGGCCCGCGCGTGGCCGAACTGCTGGCTCTGGTCGGGCTGACGGAAAAGGCGGGCCAGTACCCGGCGGCCCTGTCGGGCGGGCAGAAGCAGCGCGTCGGCATTGCCCGCGCGCTGGCGCCCAGCCCACGCCTGCTGCTGTGCGATGAGGCGACATCGGCCCTGGACCCGGAGACGACGCGGCAGATCCTGGCGCTGATCCGGCGCATCAACCGCGAACTGGGCCTGACCGTCCTGCTGATCACGCATGAGATGGGCGTGGTCCGCGAAGTGGCCGATCAGGTCGTGGTGCTGGAAGCCGGCCGCATCATCGAACAGGGGCCGGTGGCCACCGTTTTCGCCCACCCGCGCCATCCCACCACGCGCCGCTTCCTGTTGGGGGAGACGGGAACGGCTTTGCCGCCGGCACTGGCCACACGCCTGTCATCCGCGCCGGTGCAGGACGGGGCCGTGCTGATACGCCTGCATGCCGTGGGCGGGCTTGCCGCCTCCCCCCTCCTGTCCGATCTGGGGCGGATGGGGATCGGGGTGCGGCTGGTGGCCGGGCGCGTGCAGTCCCTGGGCGACCAGCCCTTCGCCGGCCTGGTCGCGGCACTGACGGGACCAGCCGGCGGCATCAATGACGCCATCCATCAATTGCGCGCCCAAGGGGCGGAGATCGAGGTTCTGGGCCATGTCGCCACAGATGCTGTCACTGCTGTCTGACGCCACCGTGCAGACATTGGTCATGGTGGCCGTGGCCGGCAGTCTGGCCACGCTTGCCGGGGTTCCGCTGGGCCTGTTCCTGGCCCTGTCCGGTCCCGGCGACCTGATGCCCCGCCCTGCCCTGCAACGCCTCTTGGGGCTGGTCGTGAATGCCGCGCGTTCCACCCCCTTCATCATTCTGGTGGTGGCCATCGTGCCGCTGACCCGGGCGCTGACCGGAACATCCATCGGGACGGCAGCGGCCACCGTGCCCCTGACCCTGGCCGCCATTCCCTTCATCGCGCGCGTCGTGGAAGCCGCCGTGCGCGATGTCGATCATGGATTGCTGGATGCCGCCCGCGCCATGGGCGCGCGGCCGGGCCAGATGGTCACCAAGATCCTGCTGCCCGAGGCACGGGCCGGCATCGTGCGCGGCCTGACCCTGGCCGCCGTCAACCTGGTCGGCTATTCGGCCATGGTCGGGGCCGTGGGGGGTGGCGGCCTGGGCGATCTTGGCATCCGTTATGGCTATCAGCGCTTCATGCCGGAAATGATGCTGGCCGTCGTGCTGATCCTGATCATCCTTGTACAAGCCCTGCAATCGGGCGGCGAGGCGCTGGCCCGCCGCCTGGACAAGCGCAACCCCGGCAATTGAGGACCTTTCCCATGCGCATTCCCGCCCTGCTGGCCCTGGCCGCCGCGTTGATCCTGTCCCCCGGTGCCGGGGCGGAAACCATCCGCGTCGGCGTTTCCGCCGGTCCGCATGCCCAGATCATGGAAAAGGTGAAGGAACAGGCCAGGGCTGACGGCCTGGACATCCGCATCCTGGAATTCAGCGACTATGTCGTGCCGAATGCCGCCCTGGACAGTGGCGACCTGGAGGCCAACAGCTTCCAGCACCAGCCCTATCTGGACAACCAGATCGCCGACCGGCGTTACAAGCTGGTGGCCGTCGGCCAGACCGTGACCTTTCCGCTCGGCCTGTTCTCCAGCAAGGTCAAATCATTGGACATGCTGCCCCGCCGGGCCCGGATCGCCATTCCCAACGACCCGACCAATGGCGGCCGCGCCCTGCTGCTGCTGGCCCGCGAAGGGCTGATCGGTCTTGATCCCAAGGTTGGATTAAAGGCAACCGTGCTGGACATCACCGACAATCCGCGGCGGCTGGACATCATCGAACTGGACGCCGCACAATTGCCGCGCAGCCTGGGTGATGTGGATGCCGCCGCCATCAATGGCAATTACGCGCTGGAAGCCGGGCTGGACCCGATCCGCGATGCCATCGCACGCGAACCCGCCAACGGCCCCTATGCCAACATCATCGCCGTGCGGGAAGCCGACAAGGACAAGCCCTGGGTGAAGAAACTGGTCGCCGCCTACCATTCCGAGCCCGTGAAGGCCTATATTGAGGAAACCTTCAAGGGGGCGCTGGTGCCGGCCTGGTAAGGTGACGTCCAGGGGAAAGGCCCTTGCCTTTCCCCTGGACCGGGATCACACGCCCCAGGCGCCGCAGAAGCCTTTGGGCAGACCGGCATCGGGGGTGAAGCCGTACATTTCCGTATCCGGCAAGGCCTGCTTCACCACATCGCGCACCGCCAGCAGCTTTTCCAGGTCGATCCCGGTGTCATAGCCCATGGCGGCCAGCATGAAGGCCAGATCTTCCGTCACGATATTGCCCGACGCGCCCGGCGCGAACGGGCAGCCACCGATACCGCCCAGGGAGGCGTCCAGCGTCGTGATCCCTTCATCCAGGGCGGCCAGCGCATTGGCCAGGCCCAGGCCGCGCGTATTGTGCAGATGCACGCCGGAACAGGCATGATCGCCCACCACGCCACGCACCGCGCGGATCATGCGCTTCAATTGCGCCGGGTTGGCGTAGCCAGTGGTGTCGGACAGGCCGACCTCGTCACAGCCGGCCTTCATCAGCGCCTCGGCGATTTCCAGCACCTTGGCCTCCGGCACCACCCCTTCCAGGGTGCAGCCGAAAGCAGTCGACAGGCCGCCTTCGAATTTCGGGCGGTTTTCCGGCGGCTGCGCCTTGATCAGTGCCGCGATGGCCGCCGTCTCCTCCAGCATCTGCGCGTGCGTGCGCCGCACATTGCGCAGGCTGTGGGTTTCCGACACCGACAGCGGGATGGTGATCTTATGGGCACCGGCCGCCACGGCGGCTTCCGCGCCGCGCAGGTTGGGCACCAGCACCGCCACGGTCAGGCCGGGGATGGTCCGGGCATAGGCCACGATCTCCGCCGTGTCGGCAAGCTGCGGCAGGATCTTGGCCGGCACGAAGGAGCCAACCTCGATCTCCCGCACCCCTGCCGCCGCTTCCGCCGCGATCCAGGCCTTCTTGGCTGCCGTCGGCATGATCGGGCTGATGCTCTGCAGCCCGTCGCGGGGACCGACCTCGGAAATCTCGATGAATGTGCCCGCCATGATCAACCCTCCGCCTGCACGATGATGCCCCGCGCCGTCAGATCGGCGATCCGGTCGCTGCCATAGCCCAGTTCGGCCAGGACTTCGGTTGAATGTTCACCCGGCTTGGCCAGATCACGCACCAGGGCCGGGCGCTGGCCATCCAGTTCCACCGGCAGGGCCGGCAGGCGGATCGGGCGGTCATCGCCCGGCAGGTGCATATCCAGCAGGCCGCCGGATGCCGCCAGATGCGGGTCTTCGAACAGATCTTCCGGCCGGTTGATGGGGGCGAACGGCAGTCCGATCTCCTCCAACCGGGCCAGCAGCTCTTCCTTGGTAAAGGTCTTGAACAGTTCCTGCACGCGCGGGATGATGCGGTCGCGCGCCTGTACACGGCCATTATTCTTGGCCAGTGTCTCGTCAGCGGCGAAATCATCCAGGCCGAACGCCTTGCAGAAGCCGACCCACTGACCATCGGTGACGACACCGGCAAAGACCGTCTGCTCGTCCTTGGTCTGGAACTGGTCATAGATGGCCCAGGCGGAGATGCGCACCGGCATGGGGCGGGCCGCCGTGCCCGTCACCACATATTGCGCCATATGCTGACCGACCAGGAACACGCAATTCTCGAACAAAGCCGACTTGACTGTCTGGCCACGGCCCAGCGTGCCGCGCTGGATCAGGGCTGCCAGCACGCCGATCACACCGAACAGCCCGCCGATCACGTCGATCACCGAGGCGCCGGCACGCAAGGGGCGGCCCGGCGGGCCGGTCATATAGGCAAGCCCGCCCATCATCTGCGCCACCTCGTCCAAGGCTGCGCGATGTTCGTAGGGGCCGGACAGGAAACCCTTGGCCGAGCAATAAACCAGGCCGGGATTACGCGCCTTCAGCGCTTCCTCGCCAAAGCCCAGGGCCTCCATGGCGCCGGGGCGGAAATTCTCGATCAGGACATCTGCCTTGTCGATCAGTTCCAGGGCGATGGCTTTGCCTTCCGGTGATTTCAGGTCAATCGACAGGCTGCGCTTGTTGCGGCCATACATGGGGAAATAGCCGGCACCCGATCCCAGCAGGCGGCGGGTATTGTCGCCGCCGATCGGTTCCACCTTGATGACATCGGCGCCCAGGTCACCCAGCACCATGCCGACCGTGGGGCCCATCACCATATGGGTGAATTCAATGACTTTCAGCCCGGCCAGCGGCAGGGGGGCGGCATTATCATTCTGCGACATGGCGCAACCTCGGCAATCGGATGGTTCAGAAAAAAAGCCACGGATGGCGCGCGCGATAGGCGCCTTCGAATGACTGGATGGTGGGCAGGCGCTTCAGGGTGACGCCGATGGCGTCCAGCCCTTCCAGCAGCATTTCCTTGTCGGCCGGCGGGATGGTGAAGGGCAGTTCCGTCCCGTCCGGCGTGCGCACGGTCTGCGCCGCCAGATCAATGGTCAGGATCTGCGGGTCTGCTTGTTCCACCAATGCGACGATCGACGGTTCCGGCAGGACCAGCGGCAGGATGCCGTTGCGTACACAATTACCCTGGAAAATGGCGCCGAAACTGGGGGCGATGACGCAGCGCACGCCATAATCCTGCAGGGCCCAGACCGCATGTTCACGCGAGGAGCCGCAGCCGAAATTGGGCCCGCCCATCAGGATGGGGGCCTTGCGGTAGGGCTGGCGGTTCAGCACGAAATCCGGATTTTCCACACGGGCGGCCACATCGCTGTAGCGCCAGTCGGCGAACATGCCCTCCCCCAGCCCTTCCTTCGACACGCGCTTCATCTCCCGCGAGGGAATAATGGCGTCGGTGTCGATATTGGCGCGGAACAGGGGGGCGGCAACGCCGGTCAGTCGGGTGAATTTTTCCATGGCTCAAGCCTCCCCCAGGCGACGCGGATCGGCGATATGGCCGGCAATGGCGGATGCCGCCACCGTCACGGGGCTGGCCAGATGCGACCGGGTCCCCGGCCCCTGCCGGTTTTCGAAATTGCGGTTGGTGGATGTCACCACCCGTTCGCCCTTGCCGAAATGCTCCCCACCAGCAAAGAAGCACATGGAACAGCCGCTTTCCCGCCATTCAAAGCCGGCTTCCTGGAACAGAAGGTGCAGGCCCTCGGCCTCCGCCGCCGCCTTCACCTGCATGGAGCCGGGAACGCAAATGGCGCGCACGCCCTTGGCCACCTTGCGCCCCTTCAGGATCGCGGCGGCGGCGCGCAGGTCGGACAGGCGGCTGTTGGTGCAGCTTCCGATAAAGGCGCCGTCGATGGGCAGGCCGATCAGACTGTCACCGGGGGCAAGGCCCATATATTCCAGCGCCCGGCGCTGGGCCTGGGCGGCCACGGGATCGGCGATGCCTGCCGGGTCCGGCACCTGGCCCGTCACCGGCACGGCATGTTGCGGGCTGGTGCCCCAGGTGACGGTGGGCGCGATATCAGCGCAATCGACCCGGATTTCCTTGTCGAAAACGGCATCCGCGTCACTGGTCAGGCTCTGCCAGTCGGCCGCCGCCTGTTCCCACAAATCGCCCGCAGGTGCGAAGGGCCGGCCCTTCACCCAGTCGATGGTCTTGGCATCCGGCGCCACCAGCCCGGTCCAGGCGGCGAATTCCACCGCCATGTTGCACAGGGTCATGCGCGCTTCCACCGACAGGGCTTCCACCGCCGGACCGGCAAATTCAATGGCATAGCCGGAACCACCACCGGCCCCATGGGAAGCGATCAGGTGCAGGATCATGTCCTTCGCGCCGACGCCCGCCGGCAAGGCCCCCTCAAACCATACCCGCATGGTGCGGGGCCGTTTGACCACCAGTGTCTGTGTCGCCAGCGCGTGCGCCGCCTCGGTAGAGCCAATTCCCCAGGCCAGCGCGCCCAGCCCGCCCTGGGTGCAGGTATGGCTATCCGGGCAGACCAGCGTGGCACCCGGCAGGGCGATGCCCTGTTCCGGTGACACGACATGCACAATGCCCTGGCGATTATCGCCAATATCGAAGATGCGGATGCCGGCTTCCGTCGCCGCCTCCCGCGTTTCCCGGATGAAGGCGATGCCACCGGGCATTGTCGTCTCGTCCCCCCTACCAGGGAACGTATCGACAATATGGTCCATGCAGACGAATGCCCGGTCGGGATGGCGCACGGGCCGCCCCTGCTCCTTCAGGCCCTTCAGGGCCATCGACCCCGTGCGCTCGTGCAGCAGCACACGATCGATATAAAGCAGGTCCGTCCCGTCGCCCAGATCGGCGACACAGTGGCGGTCCCACAATTTCTCGATCAGCGATTGCCCCATACCCGTTCCCCTTGAACTGCCAACCGGCGGATCGATCCCGCCGTGGGATGATCCCCTTGCGACTTTATAATGACCTTAAAGCATATAATGATCTATTGTTAGGTCATTAATACAACAACCATGATTTGTCACGTTCTTCAAGTCTCTTCCGCGAAGGCCGACAGCGGCAGCGGGCGGCCCGTCTGGGCAATCAGGGCCTGACGACGGAAGAAGCGGGTATAGCCATCAAGGCCCATGCGCGACGGCCCCAGGCCGCTCTCCCGAAAGCTCTGCTTGGGAGCCTCATGGAAAAGCGCGGTCAGGGCGGCATCGTTCAGGCTGACGGCACCGGCCACCAGACGGCGGGCCAACGCCGCCGCCCGGTCCAGGTCGCCCGCGAAAACCGCAGCCGACAGGCCATATTGGCCATCATTGGCCAGGGTGATGGCCTCCTCTTCACTGTCGAACGGCATGACGGGCAGCAGCGGGCCGAAGGTTTCCTCCCGCATCACGGCCATGTCGTGCGTGACATCGACAAGGATGGTGGGCCGCAACCACAGCCCGCCATGATCTTCCACTACCCCGCCGCTCAGCACGCGCGCGCCCTGATCGACGGCATCACGGATCTGATGCTCCAGTATCTCCGCCTGACGGGCAAAAATGATGGGCCCCAGTTCCCCCTTGGCACTGCCGGGTACGTTCAGGCGCACCGCTTCCGCCTGTTCCACCAGCCGACTCAGGAAATCGGCATAGAGCGGCCGGGCGACATAGATGCGTTCGATCGACTGGCAGGCCTGACCCGTGGCCAGCACCGATCCCCGCAGGGCCGCCGTGACGGCGGCGTCCAGGTCCGCGTCCGCCAGCACGATCAGCGGGTCCTTGCCCCCCAGTTCCAGGAAGCTGGGGATCAGGCGGCCGGCCGCCTGCATCGCCACCTTGCGGCCCGTGCTGACGGACCCGGTGAAGCAGACGCAATCCACGGCATCGACCAGCGCCTGCCCCGTGCCCCCGCCGCCCAGCACCAGGGCCAGCACATCGCCCAGCCCGGCAGCGGCCACGGCATCGGCCAGCGGGCGGGCAAAGCGCGGCGTCACTTCCGACGGCTTGATCAGCACCGCACTGCCGGCCAGCAACGCCGGAATGGCGTCGATCAGCGACAGGGTCAGGGGAAAATTCCAGGGACTGATCACCCCGACCAGATCATAGGGCACCCAGTTGGGCGCATGCCGGATGGCAGGATTGGCGCGGCCCTGCACCCAGCCTTCGGGCAACAGGCCGGGCGTGGCGGCGATCCAGCCCCCGATGGCGCCCCGCACACCGTCCAGTTCCATGCGCGCAATGCGCTGCCGGCCGGTATCGGTCGCCAGCGCCGCGACAATGGCCTGTCCATGATCACCCAGGGCCGTGGCGAAGCGGGCCAGGGCCGCGGCGCGCCCTTCCAGCCCCAGCGCGCGCCATTGCAGCTGGCCCGCGCGCAGGTGCGCGGCAACGGCCATCACGGTTGCCGTATCGGCGCCATCGATATGATCATCGACCTTCCCCGTGCGGGGATTGCGGACCGGAATTTCCATGGCGCCCCTCCTGCTCTATTGATATAAAGTTATATCATTGGAAATTACGCCACGATAGACATATCGCGCAATGCCCGGCCATGCAGTCGGGGCCATGCCGACCAAGGAGATGCCGATGACATCCACCCCTGCCGCCTACATGGCCCTTGCCCTGCAGGTGACCTGTCAGGCCGTGAACAATTGCCCCGACAAGGCGACGGCCCGGACACGGATGCTGGCCAGCATCGCGCGCATCCGGGCACAGGTGATCGCGTCGAAGCGGTTCATCGGTCCCGATGTGCGGCTGGTGGTGCTGCCGGAATATTTCCTGACGGGCTTTCCCATGGGGGAAAGCCCGGCCGAATGGGCGGACAAGGCGGCGCTGGACCTGGACGGGCCGGAATATGCGGCATTGGGGGAGTTGGCGCGGGCGGCAGACAGCTTCATCGCCGGCAACGCCTATGAGCGCGATCCGCATTTTCCCGGTCTCTATTTCCAGGCCAGTTTCGTGGTGGCGCCCGATGGCCGCGTCATCCTGCGCTATCGCCGTCTGATCTCCATGTTCGCGCCCAGCCCCTACGATGTCTGGGACCGGTATATCGATGTCTATGGCATCGACGCCGTCTTCCCTGTGGCGGATACGGAGATCGGGCGGCTGTCGGCCATCGCGTCGGAAGAGATCCTGTATCCGGAGATCGCCCGGGCGCATGCCCTGCGCGGCGCTGAGATTTTCGTGCATTCATCCTCCGAGGTGGCAAGCCCCCTGCCCACGCCGAAGAACGTGGCCAAGCAGGCCCGCGCCATCGAGAACCTTGCCTATGTGGTGTCGGCCAACTCGGCAGGCATTGCGGATATCGCCATCCCCGCCGCCTCCACCGATGCCGGTTCCAAGATCATCGATTTCCGCGGGCAGGTGCTGGCCGAAACCGGATATGGTGAAAGCATGACCGCCAACGCCACCATCGACCTGGGCGCCCTGCGTGCCTGGCGGCGGCGTCCCGGCATGGGGAACATGCCGGCCCGCCTGCCCCTTCCCCTGTTCGCGCAAGCCTATGCCGGCGCCCAGGCGCAATTGCGCAACGGCATGATCGGGCCGGACGGACAGGTGATCCCACCGGCCGGCCCCGCCTTCTACCGCGAGCGGCAAGCGCGGGTCATCGATGCACTGGACAAGGCGGGGATCATCTGAGATTGGCGGGTGGGCAGCGTGATCAGCCCACCCAGTCCCCCTCCACGGCCAGCACGCGCACAGTGGCCAGCCCCTGGCGCGCCTGCTTCAGCACGGCATAGTCGGGGCTGTCCCAGAACCGGCGCAGGGACGCCATGTCGGGCCAGCGGCTGACCAGGGTGACGGCACCATCATGGGCATCGCCCTCCAGCGCCACGGCTGGCCCCTTGCCGCGCAGAACATATTCGCCGCCATGACGGGCCACCAGTTCGGCGGCGGCCTTGGCATAGACGGCCACGAACCCTTCCCGGTCATGGATATGGGCGGTGATGATCATATAGGCAGGCATCATTTTGTCTCCGCATCGGCGGCGCGCAGGCTTTCCGCGCTGGGATAACGGCCAAGGGTCAGCAGCAGGGCGGCGCCGAACACGAACCCCACGCCGCCATAGATCAGGCCGATGTCGTAACTGCCGGTCTGCACAAAGATACGGCCGAAGGCCCAGGGGCCGAACCCGGCCCCCAGCGCGAAGAAGCCGTACATCATGCCGTAAATGGCACCATAGGCCTTCATGCCGTAATAGCGGCTGACCAGGAAGGCCATGATGTCATATTCCACACCGGCCGCGAATCCGATCAGGATCACGGAGAAGGCCGCCGCCATGGTGCTGACCTCTCCATGCGTCAGCAGCCAGCAGGCCAGGGCCGGCATGGCCAACAGCACAAAGGCCACGCCCGGCGCCCAGAACCGGTCGATCAGCCAGCCGCCCAGGATGCGCCCGGCAATGACGGCCGGCCCCATCAGGCTGGCGATCTGCACGGCCTGCTGCACATCCATGCCCTTGGTGCCCAGGATCTTCTCCAGGTTGGGGATGGGGCCGCCGACCGCGAAGGAAATGGGCACAAAGGCCAGGCCCAGCACCCAGAAACGGTAGCCGCCAATGGCCTGGCGCAGGCTAAGGCCCCCTTCCGCGCGCTTGACGGGCGCCCCCTTGGCCTTGACATCCGTGGTGTCGTGGAAGAACAGCAGGCCGACGGGCAATGCGATCAGCAGCGGCAGCAGCGCCAACCCGACATAGGCCACGCGCCAGCCGAACTCCCCGATCAGGAAATTGGCATAGAGCTTGGCGGCGGCACCGAACAGGCCCGTGCCCAGCAGGGCCAGCCCCAGCGCCAGACCACGGTTGGCGTTGAACCAGTTGTTGACGGCGCGGGTCCAGGTGATGGGCAGCGTGCCGGCACCCAGCGCCGCCATCAATATCCAGTTCGCATAGAACATCACGAGCGAACCGTTGGACAGCGCGAAACCCGCCAGCGTCAGCCCGAACAGGGCAACCGACGACAGGGCGACCAGCCGCACCCCGAACCGGTCGGCCAGCAGGCCAGCCACCGGACCGGCCACCAGGGCGCCCAGGGTCATGAACATCATGGAAACCATGATCTGGTCCACGCCCCAGCCGAATTCCTGGGACAGCGGCCCCACGAAGACGCCCAGCGTATAGATCGGGATGGGCGACAGGCCCGTGCCGATACCCAATGCCGAGGCCAGGACGACCCGCCAGCCTTCCCTGAATTCCGACCGATCGACCGACATCTGCGCCCCGGCTTAATTGGTATATTGATCGATCATTATTGCGGACAGAGAAGGCAAGCGGCAATGGGAAAGGGGTGAGGCGCTCCCCCTTTGTCCACTGTATGGTCAACGGCCCGGCGGGCGCTCATCCTACGCCTTCAACCGCCACCCGCGGCGCAGCAGCAGCCAGGTGACTGTTCCCAACACCAGGTTGGCCAGCAACAGAACGGCCGCCCCCGTCAGAAGGCTGAAATCGGCAGTGCCTATGAAGCCGGCGCGAATGCCGCCGATCATCATATGGAAAGGGTTCCAGTATGCGATCGTGATCCAGGGTTCCGGCAGCGTATCCAGCGCATAGAAGGTGCCCGACAGCAGCGACAAGGGCTGGATGACGAAACTGGTCACCGCCGACATATGTTCGAACTTTTCCGCCCAGATGCCGGTCAGAAGCCCCAACAGGCCCAGAAGACCCATGGCCAGCGTACCGAACAACAGCAACAGCAACGGTTCTCGCGGCAGCAGTGCTTCCGACCCCATCCACAGCACCATGACAAGCCATGTCGCCAGCCCGACCAGCCAGCCGCGTGTCATGGCCGCCCCGACATGCCCCGCGATGATGTCAGCGGGTGACAGGGGCGCCATCAGCATGTCCACGATGCCGCCATTGGTCTTGCCGGACATGATGGAGGACGAGCTGTTGGCGAAACTGTTCTGGATCATGCCCGCCGCAATCAGGCCCGGGGCCAGGAAGAACAGGTAATCCACCCCCAGTACTGCCGCCCTGCCCTGCGGGTTGACGATGGCGAACACGGCAAGCAGAACGATATTCATGAAGGCCGGCGCCCAGATGGTCTGGGCCTGAACCTTCATGAAGCGCTGCACTTCCTTGCGGTACAGGGACGTGACGGCCAGCCGGCGGCTTCGCCGCCCGGCAAGCTGGCCGAAAGCCAGGTCACTTACGCGCGTCGGTGTCATCCGTTGCCCTCTCCGTCCATTCTACCGGCATGGCCATCCGTCAGCCTTCCACAACCTCCACCAGCACCCCGTCGGGGGTACGCAAGGTGCCGGCACGACGGCCGGCATAATGCGCACCGGACCGCACGGACGGCGGCGTGATCCAGGGGCCGGGCACGCCATCCAGATCCGCGCGCAGCAGACTGACCATGGCGATACCCGCCGGCAGTTCACCCGCCACCTGCGGGCGCGGCACGGCCCCGGCCGGAAGCGTGTCGAACTCCAGGCAGACCAGGCCACGGGCCTTGGCCGTGCGCAGCCTGATCTTGTTGGACAACGGCAGGCCAAAGGCCTCGTTGATCAGGCGATAGCCGATTTCCATGGTCATGCGCGGTTCCACGGCCAGTTGCCGCTCAAACCAGGCGTATGTTTCGTCGGATTCCGAACAGCCCATCACCATGATGAAGATATGATCGATGGGGGCAGCCGGGCGCGGCAGACCGTTGCCCGGCACCTTGGACTTGATCTCCGTCAGGAAGCTGATCTCCCCGTCGGGTGCCCGGACCTGCATCGGATGGATGGTGGGTAGGCTTTCCATGGGCTTGGGCGGCCCGATCACATCGAAGGGAGAGGCATCCATGACAGCGCCCGTCGCGAACACGTCCTCCACCCCGATTTCCATGGCCGACCAGCCAAGAGAGCGCATGGGCACCGTTTCGGCCGGCGAGGTCCCCCGCACCAGCCGCAGGAATATCTCCACCCCCGATGCGGGCCCCAGCAGCACCTGTTCCCGTCCCGCCATGGCGGGTGCGCCCCAGCTTTCGGCCAGGGCGCGGTCGATGATCCCGGCCTCGATCCGGCGGTAGCCGAACCATTCCTGGTAAAGGGCTGCCGCACGCTCCGGATCGGCGACGGTCACAGTGGCGCTTCTGATGATACCCATGGCCGTGTTTCCCCCTGATGGCTGGTCTGGCAAGAAAGTGACAAATGAAAAAGCAGGGTCTTCCGGCCACCCGTGAGGGAAGCCGGAAGACCCCGAAGGCTGGCACATTCAGCCGGGTGACGGATCGGGGGCCACCTGGCACAGGCGAACCCCGCGATTGCCACCGGCAAACAGGCTGCCGAGCGCGGCGGGCATGGTTTCCAGCCCCTGGCTCGGGTCTTCGATCGGCAGCAGCACGCCCTGGTCGTACCAGGCACGCAACTGCCGTTCCGCCACGGGAAATTCCGCAGCGTGGTCCTGCACGAAGAAACCCTCCATGCGGGACCGGTAGCGCAGAAGCCTTGTGTAGTTGGGCGGGCCGTAACGCTCGCCCGGCGCGTAATCCGTGGCGATCAGTCCGCAGATGATCACCCGCGCCCGCAGTGCCAGATGGTCCAGCACCGTGTTCAGGATGGTGCCGCCGACATTGTCGAAATAGACATTGATGCCGTCGGGGGCCAGTTCCCGCAGCCGCCCGGCCAGGTCCGCGCTGCGGTAATTGATGCTGGCATCAGCCTTCAGCGTGTCGCGCAACCAGGCACATTTATCGTCGCTGCCGGCGATGCCGATGACCCGGCCGCCCAAGGCGCGGGCGATCTGCACCGCAGCGGAACCGACACCACCCGCCGCCGCCGACACCAGAACGGTATCACCGGGCTGCACCTGCCCCACCTTGGTCAGGCCGAAATAGGCGGTCATGCCGGCCGCCCCCAGCGTGCCCAGATGCAGGCGCAGGGGCCAGACCGGATTATCGACCTTGTAGATGTCGAAGATCGTGCCTGTGGTGCCGTCGGGGCGCAGCAGGGCATAGTCCTGCCAGCCCAGGGAGCCGATGACGATCTCCCCTTCCCGGTAGGCCGGATGGCGGGAATGCCGCACGATGCCCAGCCCGCGCCCGCGCATCGGATCACCGATGCCAAGCTTGCTATGCATGCCGACGCCGCCCGTGATGTAGCTGCGCTGCGCCGGCGACGTGCCCAGAAGGATGACCTGAACCAGGATCTCCCCCTCCTCCGGAACCGGCATCGGGCTGGAAACCAGGTCGAAATTATGGTCGCCGACCGGTTCGCCATCCAGCGGCCGCCGGGCCACGCGCCATTGCCGGTTGAAGGTGGGCAGGTCCATCAGATGTCCCCTTCCCCACGTTCCAGCACCGCCAGTTCGTAATAGGTCTGCATGTAGCCGGTGACATGACCCTTCAGGAAGATATGGTCCCCGTCGGCCGTGACCCAGACATGGTAGGGCGGGTGTCGGTCGGTGCCCATGTACTCGTCATCCGTGTTGGCGCCGACCAGGAAATGCAGCGCCTGGAAGGTGCCGGCCTTCACGGTCAGTTCCTCTTCCCCGATGAAGGTCAGATTCAATTCCCGTGCCGTCACCAGCTTCGGCCCATCGGCACCGCGATGATGGGTGGAGCACATCAGGAAATAGGGGATGACCTGCCGGCCCGGCCCCTGGGAAAGGTCGAAGCAGCGGGTGGTCAGCGCATCGGCCTGGATCGGGTGCGTGCCGAAGAAGCAGGGCCGCTCCGCCAGCCTTATTTCCTGTGAGAAATGACCTTCCCGGACATTATAGCCGTGAGCACGGGCCATGCCGTCGCGGAAATCGAACCAGGTCGATCCGACGAAGGCGTCATCAACCGAAATCTGGACAAACCCGCCCATGGGGGTCCAGTCCGGGGCCAGGTTCGTGATGCTGTCACGCAGCACGCGCGGCGAATTCTCGTCGATGATGCAGGTGGCGCGCAGCGTGCGCCGCCCATCTCCATGCTTGGTGATCAGGAAAGTTTCGCCGCCGCGCCGCTTGCCTTCCATGCCAGGGCGCCGCGACAGATAGTCGATGCGTCCGCGAATGGTCGTGTGATCCAATCTTTCCTCCCGTTACCGAATGGTTGGGTCTGGTCAGCGCCGCGCATGATCGCGGATGAACTGGTGCAGCACGGCGCAGAAGGCGTCCGGCTCCTCGTCCGCGGCATCGACGCCGACATCGTCCATATGGACGAAGCGGGCATCGGGGAAGTCGGCCACCGCCTCCTTCGTCTCCACGTAATTGTGATCGCGCGGGCCGGCGAACAGCAGCGTCGGGCAGGTGACCCCCGCCGCCAGCGCGCGATGGTCGGTATGGCCCATGGCCTGGTAAAGCCACTCCCAATGCCGGCATTGCAGCAGGGCGATCATGGTGCGAACCGCCATGGCCTCGGTGAAGCAGTTGCGGGACGGATCGGCCATTTCCCGTCCGCTCATCTCCCAGCGTCGGACCCAATGGCCTTTCACCACCTCTCCCGCCCGGTCGAAGCTGCGGGGCCTGGCGCCGCGCAGCACCTCGCCATAGGCGCGATTGTCCACGTTGGGCCAGCCATAGGCCGAAAAGCTCAACACGCGCTCGCCCATCTGCCTCACCATCTGCGCGCCCAGCGAGGCGCCCAGGTGATGGCCCAGCACATGAAAGCGCTGGAATCCCAGCCCCTGCACCGCCTGGGCCAGATAGCGGCCATAGGCGGGGCCGTCCGGCTGGTGTGCGGGCAGGTCGGACTGGCCGCAGCCGGGCATGTCCAGCGCCACCGCGTGATATCCCAAGGCCGCCAGCCGCGGCAGGATGGGTTCCCACATGCTGGCCGCGTCCGATGTGGCATGCAGCAGCAGCAGGGGCACGCCGCGGCCGGCCGACAGGTAATGCATCTGCCCCTGTTCAAAATCGACATAGCCCCTGATCACAGGGATCTGCGTGCCGGTCATCTCACCCACTCCCGTTCGGCGAATTGCTGGTAGGCGGGGCGCTGGCGGCAGCAATCCAGCCAGGATGCAATGGCAGGCCAGCGCGTCAGATCGAACGCACTGCGCGCCAGCAGGTCCGCCGCCGCCGCGACATTCAGGTCCCCCACCGTGAAGGTCGGGCCCGCAAGATAGGGACCATCCGCCAGCGCCTTTTCCAGATGCCCGCACAGGGTTTCGTTCCGGGCGGCCAGTTCGGCCAGTTGTGCATGGTCGCGGCCTTCGGGTGGCCGATACATGTACTGGATGGTGCGGACCATGGCCGGCGGCTCGAACTCGGTGGCCGCCCACAAGGTCCATTGCAGGATACGGGCGACTGCGGCGGGATCATCCTGCGGCCAGAGGCCGGGGCCATACCGCCAGGCCAGGTAGAGGTTGATGGCATAGGATTCCGTCAGCGTGAACTCCCCGTCCCGCAGGGCCGGGATCTTGCCGGCCGGATTGATCTTCAGATAATCGGGCCTCCGGGTATCGCCGGTCGAATAATCGACCGGCTCCACCTGATGGGGCACATCCAGTTCCGCCAGCAGCCAGTAGTTCCGATGCGTGCGGGGGGCGAACTTGCCGAAAAGCGTGATCATTCCGTCTCCCCATCGCCGGAACCGCAGGCGGCCGGCGGCATGCCGTCAAAGCCCGAAGCGGACGCGGACCAGGAAGGTACGCGGCTCGTTCGCATAGGCCGTCAGGGCCGGCGACGTGGCGTTGGAAATCTGCAGGGTGGAGAAGGCGAAGGTTTCCTTCGTGATGTTCCGTCCTTCCAGCGACACGGTCAGGTCTTCGTCCCGGTTGGTCCAGGAAATGGTCGCGTTGAACAGGTCGTAGGCGGGGGTCGCCGTCAGCGGGATCGTGTTGGAAACGTTGTTGTAGAACTTCTCCGAATGTTCCCAGCTACCCGACAGGGACAGGGCACCATCCCTCACCCCGTCGATCGTGTAGACGAAGCCGGCATTGGACTTGAAAGGGATCACGCCCTTCAGGTCCTTGTCGCGGCAATCCACGATGGCGGTGTTGCCCAGCGAGCAGAGGAAGGATGACGTGTAGTCCCCGTCCAGGATGGCGGCCGAGGCATAGAGCTGCAGCGCCGGCGTCACCTGCCAGACCGGCTCCAGTTCGATACCGCGCACCCGCGCGCCGGCGGCATTGTTGGTCGTGCTGACCACCGTGCCGGGGAAGAACACGGGGAGATGCAAGCCCTTGTAATCAGCCTGGAACAGGGCCGCGTTCAGGCGGAACCGGCGATCGGGCGTGCTGAACTTGCCCCCAACCTCATAGCTCTTCACCGTTTCCGCGCCGTATGGCGAGGGTCGGCCGCGCTCTCCCCCGCCGATGATCGTGCCGGGGGAGATGGAGTTGAAGCCGCCGCTCTTGAAGCCTTCGGTAAAGGAGGCGTAGAAGAAGATGTCGCGATTGGCTGCCCAATCCAGGCTGACCTTGGGGGTCAGCTTCTTGAAGGTACGGCTGTCGGACTGCGGTTCGGGCACAAAGGCCGCGAAGGTGGGATAGAACTGCGTGAACTTGGCCTTCTCGGCGGTGTATCGCAGGCCGCCGGTCACACTCACGCTGTCGGTGATCTTGAAGGTGCCCTGGCCGAACGCCGCATAGGCATCCGTGGTGCGATCCTTGAAGGCCGGCGTGGTGTAGGGAGCGGTATCTTCCTGCTCGCCCTTCTCGTAAAAATAGAAGACGCCGCCCAGCATGCTGAACCGGTCGCTCTCATAATTGAGCGTCAGTTCCTCGGAAAAGAACTTGTCGGTGAAATTGTAGCTGATGCCGATCACACCGGCCGGCAGTTCCACGAAGGGCACGCCGGTCAGATTGTCCATATAGCCATAGGCCGTCGTCGACCGCAGGCTGAGCGCGTCGCTCAGGATGACGGAAAGATTGGCACTGGCGTTGTAGCTGTTGGTCTTCTGCGCGCGATATCCCGACAATTCCGTGGTGCGCAGGTCGCGGCCCGGCACAGCGTTGGGATTGGTCACGCCCGGCAGGACCGATACAGACGTACCGACCTGCAGGTCGCTGTGGTCACGCACATAGGAACCCGCCAGTTCCAGTTCCACATCCTCGTTCGGGGTGAACAGCAGCTTGCCCCGCACACCGACCGAGTTGCGGTCATTGATCTTGTGGTCGCCGATGGCCGGCGCGTCCATCACACCGTCGCGCTTGCGGACCACGGTGCTGAGCGACGCCGCCAGCCTGTCATCCACCAGGCCGCCGCTGACATAGCCGCGGAATTCCGTGGTGTTGTAGCTGCCCAGCGCCACGTCGCCGCCATAGGTCAGGTCGAAGCTGGGCTTGCGCGTCACGATCTTCAGCGCACCGCCAGAGGTGTTGCGGCCATATAGCGTGCCCTGCGGGCCCCGCAGAACCTCGATCCGTTCCACATCAAAGAAATCGAAGAACTGGTTCTGCGGCCGGGGCTGGTAAACATCGTCCACATAGATGCCGACAGCCGGATCATAGAGAACGCCGCCATTCTCCTGCCCGATGCCGCGCAGCACGATGCGGGCAATGTTGGACAGACCGGCCGCCGGCTGGATCAGCACACCGGGGATCTGGCTGTTCAGGTCGGAGACATTCATCACCTGGCGCTGGTCCAGCATATCGGCGGAAAAGGCCGAAACAGCGATGGGCGTGGTCTGGAGGCTGGAGGCGAACCGCTGCGCGGTCACCGTGATCTCTTCCAACTCATAGCTTGCGACGGGCACCACCGGCTCCGTTGCCGGCGCCTGCGCCATCACCGGAACCGCCAGGGGCGCCGCCAGGAAGCTGGCCGCGACCATGGTCGCGATGTCCCGCACACGCTTAGCGGATTGTCCCGTTGCGGAAGTTCGTTCCGACATCTCCCAAACCTTTCCTGTTTTGAAGTTCTGCCTGTCTGCGGCGACGGTCTATGCCGTCGGCGATCTTTTGTTGAAAGGTATATTATTATGCTTTTTATACCTCTACAAGCGCTTTTCGCAGCTAATTGATGGCTGACGGATCCACACGCACCAGCGTCTTGCCAAGGTTGTTGCCCTGAAGCAGGCGGTCGAACTGCTGGGGGGCCGTGTCGATCCCCTCGCTGACATCGCGCAGTTCGACCAGACGGCCAGCCTTGATATGCGGCGTGGCAAATGCCACCCATTCGGCCAGGCGCGGGAAGAAATCATAAACAACCAGACCCAACATATGGGCCCGCTTGCCGATGATGGTGCCGATGGGCATGGTCGGGCGCGGCCCGTCGGCATGGTAATGTTCGGCCAGGCCGCACAGAACCACGCGCCCGTAAATCCGCAAGCTGGACAGAACCGGCAGCAGGACCGAGGCGCCGACATTCTCGAAATGCACGCTGGGGCCGCCGCCCGTCGCCGCCGTCAGCGCCTTGATCCAGTCCGGCTGCCGATAGTCGATGCAGTCGTCAAACCCATAGACATCGCGGGCCTGTGCGCATTTTTCCGGCCCGCCGGCAATGCCCACCGCGCGGGCGCCCAGGATCTTCGCCAACTGGCCCGCAGTGCCGCCCACCGCCCCGGCCGCAGCGTCGATGGTGAAAACATCGCCCTGGGAAACGCGGGCAAGCTGGGTAACACCGGCCCAGGCCGTCAGACCCGGCGTGCCCAACAGACCCAGATGCACAGCCAGACCAAGGGACGGATCGACCTTGCGGGCGCCTGCCGCATCCATCATTCCGAACTCGCCCCAGCCGGCCTGACCGACGACATGGTCGCCCTTGGCAAAACGGCTGTCACCGGAAGCCACCACCTCGGCCACGCAATAGCCGGGCAGCGGTTCCCCCGCGTCGGGATGCGGTTCCCCCATATGCTGCCCGCGGATGGCCTGGCCCAGATAAGGGTCAAAGGTCAAATAAAGGATACGAACCAGCAGCTTCCCATCGCCCGGATGATCGGGCACGATACGTTCCACGATCTCGAAATGGGTGGGGACAGGCTTGGTTTCTATCCGGTGCTTCAGCACCACTTCACGGCTCTTCGGCATTTTCTACCTCTCAGCGGGAAAGCATGTTCGCGGACTGCGCCTGCTCTGCGGCCTCTGCCGCGATACGGGCGGCGCGGGCTGCACGCAAATGTATGGACATTTCAGACACGATTCGGGCGACGATGGGATCACGCTGTACGGCCTGCCAATAGCGTGCCAGCTTCGGCCGCGTCAGCAGGACCGACGGCGCATCGAAGAAGGGCAGGAAATCCAGCGTCAGCCAGATGGTGGGGACCAGCGTGCAATCGGCAAGCGTCAGACGGCCGGCAATGGCGTAGTCGCCGCCCGGCATATGATATTCCAGCCGGTCATACCCATCGGCCAGCCCCAACAGCGCGGCATCCACGGCAGCCTGATCGCGTGTCAGCGGGTTGCGGCTGCGGAACAGGATCGACAGATGGTTCAGCACCGAGCCGTCCGTCAGCCGGATCAACATCCGCATGCGCGCCCGGTCCAGGATGGTGTCGGGCTTCAAGGGCGGGTCGGGCTGCAGATCATCGAAATAATCCATGATCGCTTCGGATTCCTGCAGGATGAACCCATCCTCCAGCCACAGGGTCGGCACCCGTCCAAACCTGAACTCGGCCTTGAAATCAGGCATGTTCAAGGGCCCACGCGGCGGCACAAGCTCCACCTGCCGTTCCAGCGCCTCCCCCTTCGCATATATCGCCATACGCGCCCGAACCCCCCAGGCCGAGGAGCCCGTATTCAACATTCGCATTGTCATCCGCCATTTCCTGTCGACTGGCCTGCAAACTCGCATAAGATGGTCTAAAGTATATCTTTATATCTTGTAAAGGCCTATAATTATACCTTATGAACATGCTAGCTCGATCAAAGCGCACGGCGCAGGAGGATCATCGGTATGGCCATTCTCATCCCCGACACCCATGCCGGGCCATCGGTCGCCGAGCCTTCCGTTCCGCAGCGTGCTTCCACCAGGGCCTGGGCCGCCCTGATCATTCTGACCGCGGCCTATGCGGTGGCCTTTCTGGACCGGGTGATCCTGTCCCTGATGGTCGATCCGATCCGTCAGGACCTGCAGGTGTCCGATGCCCAGATCGGGCTTTTGCAAGGTTTCGCCTTCAGCCTCATCTATAGTGTGCTGGGGGTACCGCTGGGGCTGGCGGTGGACCGCTACAATCGTGTGCGTATCCTGATCGGCGGCATGGTGGTGTGGAGCATCGCCAACATGGCCTGCGGGCTGGCTGTCAATTTCAATGAATTGTTCATGGCCCGCGCCTTCGTGGGGGTAGGTGAAGCGGCCCTGGCCCCCGTCGCCGCGTCCCTGATCACCGCCTATTTCCCGCCTGCTCAGCGGGGAACCGCTTTCGGGGTATATGTGGCGGGCAATTCCATGGGGGCCATCATCGCGCTGATGCTGGGTGGCCAGTTGCTGGCCCTTTCCGCCCACCTGATCGACATGTTCCCGGCATTGCTGGGCGGCTATTCGCCCTGGCATGTGGTCTTCTTCATTACCGGCCTGCCCGGCCTGATGATCGCCGCCATCGTGCCGCTGATCATCAAGGAACCACCCCGCATCGTTGAGGTGCCAAGGGTCGCGCCGGGGATGAATGGCGCCGCCGCGGGCCGGCGGGTGCCCTATGCACTGCTGACCTGTCTCATGCTGGCCGGCGTGCTGGTGGCGTCCTGCGCCTATGCCATGATCAGTTGGTTTCCCACGCTGCTGATGCGGACCCATGATTTGTCGGTCCAGCGCACGGGCGTGCTGTTCGGCATGACCTCCATGGGCATGGGACTGATCAGCAGCCTGATCAGCGGTGCCGTCATCGCCTGGCTGATCCGCCGGGGGCGGCCGGATGCCCCCGTTCTGACCGGTATCGCAGCCGGTGCCGGCTATATCCTGTTCGGCATCTTCGCCTGCCTGACGGGTGATGTCGGGTTGGCGCTGACCGCCTCAGCCCTGGCCTCGCTACTGTCCAACTGGATCACGCCGTCGGTGCTGACGGCACTGACACGGGTGACGGCGGCCGGCCATGTTGGCCGGGTCGTGGCCATCTACACGATGCTGACGGGGCTTCTGTCCATGACCATCGGATCGGCGCTGCCGGGCCTGCTGGCCGACACCCTGTTCCCGACGCCGACGGGCATCGGCCAGGCTCTGGCCGTGGTGTATGGGGGATCGGCCGTGCTGGCGATCGTGCTGTTCCTCGTCGCCCGGCCTCTGTTCATTGCCGAACTGAAGCGGTCCGAGCCAGCCTGACGGACCGTTTATCCGAACTGTGGACTTGAAACCGTCCGGCGTGCCGCATACAGGTGGGAGATAACAGTAAACGAGGAAACGGAACCTGATGCAGTCCAAGGCCGGCCAGCCCCCTCACGTGGTGGGAGGCGATCGCAACAAGCTGTGGCCCCCGGTCGACGCCAGCCTGCCGACGCCGCTCTATCATCAGGTCTTCCTGACCTTGCAGGAGAAGATACGCCGCGGCGATTTCGGCGCAGATGGCCAGTTACCCAGTGATCAGGAGATCGCCGACCGGCTGGAGGTGTCGCGCATCACCGTGAAGCGTGCGCTACAGGAACTGGCGGCACGCAAGATGGTGGTGCGCGGCCGCGGGCGGGGCACGGTCGTCGCCCCCAACAGCGGCCTGCCCATTGTGCGGGGCTCATTCGACGGGCTGACCGATTCCGTGCTTGAATCGGGGTTCGGAACCAAGATCGATCTGCTGGAAACCACGTCCGTACCGGCATCGCCCAGCGTCGCGCATCGCATGGAAGTCAGCGTGGGAACACCCATGCACCGCAGCAAGTGGCGCCGCAGGATCGAGGGGCAGCCCTTCTCCTTCTTCACCTCCTTTGTCTGCGAATCCGTTGCCGAACGGTTCGGTGTCAATCAGGAGGAGACGCTGCCCTTCGCACTGGTGCTCCAAAGTCAGGGTTACGACCGGCTGATGAGCGGCCAGTGGATCTCCGCCACGGCAGCAGAGACGGAGGTGGCGGCCGTGCTGGCCGTGGATGTCGGCTATCCCGTGCTGCGGGTGGAACGGGTGATGCATGACGAGCAGGGTGACCCGATCCAGTACCTGATCGGCTTTTACCGGTCCGATCAATTCAACTGGTACATCCGCAGCGAAGGGCCGTTCGTCGGCACCGTGGTCAAGAAAATGACCGAAAAGGATTGAGGCGGATCAGATCCGGCCAGCCAGAGGGGCGGTGCAGCGATGGGAACCAGCAGCTTTGCTGGTGACACCCTGATTTTAATGTGATAATGCTATATTATTAAGTCATTTCCGGTGACGGCATTGTCCGTCCCTGGGACGGCCGGCCTGTTCCCCCCTCCCTGCCCGCCGCCCCTGTCTTTTCCGCGCCGAACGGTCCAAGGGATGCGCATGTCGTGGAGCGGCAGGGCCGGCCATGGAAAATGAACCGCGAGAGCCCACCACGATGCCCGGCCGGCGAGAGCTGGCCGGTTTCGCCGCCTTGGGCGTCGGCATGTTCATGGCCGTGCTGGACGTGCAGATCGTCGCCGCCTCCCTGGGCCCGATCCGGGATGGCCTGGGGGCCACCAGCGACGAGGTGAGTTGGGTTCAGACCAGCTATCTTATCGGCGAAGTACTGATGATCCCCCTGACGGGCATGCTGGTCCGGCTGATGTCAAGCCGCTATCTGTTCATGGTGTCCGCCGGCGGCTTCACCCTTGCCAGCCTGGGCTGCGCGCAGGCGACCAGCATGGATGCCATGATTGTCTGGCGCGCGATACAGGGCTTCATTGGCGGGGCCATGGTGCCGATGCTGTTCGTCGCCATCTTTCGCCTGTTCCCCGACGGAAGGCGCGGGGCGGCCATGGCGGCCGTCACCGTGCTGGGCACATTGGCGCCCACCATGGGACCGGCGGTGGGGGGCTGGCTGACGCACCAGTTCTCCTGGCACTGGCTGTTCCTGATCAACCTAGTACCGGGCGTGATCATCACGCTGGTCGGGTGGCGGGCCATCGCCTGGGACCGGCCGGACTGGTCGCAACTCCGCCATCTGGATGTGGCGGGAGTGGGACTGCTGGTCATCACCCTCGGCGCCGGCATTTATGTGCTGGAAGAGGGAACGCCCAAGGGCTGGTTCGATGATGATACGATCCGCTATGGCACCGTCACGGCCATCATGGGCGGCCTACTGCTGGCGTTGCGCCTGCGTATCGCACGCCATCCCGTGGTGCGGCTGACACCGTTCCGCGAACGCCTTTTCGCCGTGGGCGCCGGTTATTCGGCGCTGACGGGAGTGGGCGTGTTCGGGATGATCTTCCTGCTGGTCATGTTCATGGACCTGGTGCAGGGGCTGGATGCCATGACTATCGGGCTGGTCATGGGCCTGTCGGGACTGACGCAACTGGCCATGACGCCCCTGATGGGCTGGCTCACCGACCGGATGGACCCGCGTCTGATGCTGGGCCTGTCGCTGGTCTGCTTCGCGGCGGCCGGGTGGATCAACAGCGGTGTCACGCAGGATTGGACGGCAACCGACCATGTGGTCCCGCAGTTGCTGCGCGCCCTGGGGGTCACCTTCATCTTTCCGCCTGTCAGCCTGATCAGCTTCGCGCGGGTCGGCCCAGCTTTGCTGCCCGATGCCAGCGGCATCTTCAACCTTCTGCGCCTGCTGGGCGGGGCCGTCGCCATCGCCGTTCTGAACAGCCTGCTGCTTCATCGGCGCGACCTGCACATGGCCGCCGGCATCTCAGCGGAACGCGAAGCCACGGCCATGGCCTTCGCCGATGCCTTTGCGGGCCTGACGGTGCTGTTTACCCTCGCACTGCTGGTGCTGATATGCCTACGCCTGCCCCGCCTGTCGGCCGCGGCAGACAGGCCCGTATCACACTGATACCGTCGGCCTGAATGATTGGGCTTTGGCCACGCGCCACGTGCCGCGTGGCAGCGGTCGCCGCCGTACCTTCGGTCAAACATTTTGGACAGATTGGTATGACCAGGTGCGGGGACGGACGAGCAATCGAAAAAAGGGCGGCCCATTGCGGGGCCGCCCTTCATCCCTGTTCAACCGGTCCTGTTCAATTCGGGTGTTATCAGGCCCCGGGAGCCACCTGATTGGCACGATCGGAATAGATGTAGAGCGGCTTGGCACGCCCCTCCACCACTTCCTTGTTGACCACGATCTCTTCCACACCCGTCAGGCCGGGCAGATCATACATCGGGTCCAGCAAGATCGTTTCCATGATGGAACGAAGGCCGCGGGCGCCGGTCTTGCGCTCAATCGCCTTGCGGGAGATGGCGCGCAACGCCTCCTCATGCACCGTCAGCTTGACGTCTTCCATCTCGAACAGGCGCTGATACTGCTTGACCAGGGCATTCTTCGGCCTGGCCAAAATCTCGATCAGCGCCGTCTCATCCAGGTCATGGAGAGTGGCCAGCACAGGCAGGCGGCCGACAAATTCGGGGATAAGGCCGAACTTCAGCAGATCCTCCGGCTCGACCTCCCGCAGGATGTCGCCCGTGCGCCGCTCGTCGGGCCCACGGACATCGGCGCCGAAGCCGATGGAGGTGCCCTTGCCCCGCGCGGCGATGATCTTCTCCAGCCCTGCGAAGGCCCCACCACAGATGAACAGGATGTTGGTCGTATCCACCTGCAGGAATTCCTGCTGCGGATGCTTGCGCCCCCCCTGCGGCGGAACGGAGGCGACCGTGCCTTCCATGATCTTCAGCAGGGCCTGCTGCACACCCTCGCCCGACACGTCGCGCGTTATGGACGGATTGTCGGACTTACGGCTGATCTTGTCGACCTCGTCGATATAGACGATGCCGCGCTGCGCCCGCTCGACATTATAGTCGGCGGCCTGAAGCAGCTTCAGAATGATGTTCTCGACATCCTCGCCCACATAACCGGCTTCGGTCAGGGTCGTGGCGTCAGCCATGGTGAAGGGCACGTCGATGATGCGGGCCAGGGTCTGGGCCAGCAGCGTCTTGCCCGACCCGGTGGGGCCGACGAGAAGGATGTTGGACTTGGCCAGTTCCACATCATTGTGCTTCGCCCCGTGGGCCAGCCGCTTGTAATGGTTATGAACGGCCACGGACAGCACGCGCTTGGCGTGTTCCTGACCGATGACATAGTCATCCAGCACCGTGCTGATATCGCGCGGGGACGGCACACCGTCGCGGGACTTCACCAGCGTGGTCTTGCTTTCCTCGCGGATGATGTCCATGCACAGCTCGACGCATTCATCGCAGATGAACACGGTGGGGCCGGCAATGAGCTTGCGCACCTCATGCTGGCTCTTTCCGCAGAAGGAGCAGTAGAGGGTATTCTTGCTGTCGCCGCCGGTCGACTTGGTCATATGGGCTCCGTACATCACCGGATGGCGTATGGCCCCTGGCCCGGCTGGCCCTTGACCGATACGCCCAACCATCCCTCGCGGGATGTCTGTTCCAAGCGGGCCTTCCGCCATCTCCGGTCACCCTTGCCCTTCCTGTGGAAGGGGGACGGGCACACAGGGCCGACGATGGACGCCCTCTTGGAACCTATTCAACAACACGAAAAGCGGCGGGATCAATATATACTTGTTCGTCGCCGCTTCTGCTTTACGCCGCCTGGGTGAGGCCACCGGGCCGATGGGCGATCACCTCGTCCAGGATACCGAAGGCCTTCGCCTCCTCCGGACTCATAAATTTGTCACGCTCGACAGCCTTTTCAATGACATCCAGCGTCTGGCCCGTATGCGTGACGAAAATTTCGTTCAGGCGCTCGCGCAGACGCAGGATTTCCTGGGCCTGGATTTCGATGTCGGCCGCCTGACCCTGGGCGCCACCCGAAGGCTGGTGGATCATGATTCGGCTGTTGGGAAGCGAGAACCGCTTGCCCGGCGCACCGCCGGCCAGCAGCAATGCCCCCATGGAAGAGGCCTGACCCATGCAGATCGTTGCCACGGGGCAGCGGACATACTGCATCGTGTCATAGATCGCCAATCCCGCCGTCACATAACCGCCAGGGGAGTTGATGTAGAAGGAGATTTCCTTGGTCGGGTTTTCCGCTTCCAGGAACAGAAGCTGGGCGCAAACAAGGCTGGCGACGGCATCGTTCACGCCACCGACCAGGAAGATGATCCGTTCCTTCAGGAGTCGGGAATAGATGTCGTATGCCCGCTCGCCACGATTGGTCTGCTCGACCACCATAGGAACCAGCGCGTTCATCTGCGGCTCGATCATGATCCCTGCTTCGCTCCTAACCGGCAGCCGCGGGGCCTGGATTGGTCCCCGCGGTACTCAACGCTTTCAAGGTCGGCGTGGCCTCAGGCCGCCGCCTCCTCTTCCTCGTCCGGGTCGCGCATCAGCTCTTCGACCGACACGCTCACCTCGTTCACCTTAACCGTTCCGAGGATGAAGTCGACAACCTTATCCTCGTAGATCGGGGCGCGCAGGCTTTCGACGGCCTGCGGGTTCTTGCGGAAGAAGTCGAACACCTGCTGTTCCTGGCCCGGATAACGGCGGACCTCATCGAACATCGCCTGGTTCAACTCCTCACGGCTCACCGAGATATTGTTACGGCGGCCGATTTCGGAAAGGAGCAAGCCAAGACGCACGCGCCGGACAGCAATGTCACGATATTCGGCCTTGAGGGCTTCCTCGTCCTTGCCTTCATCCTCGGCATCCGCACCGCCGCGGGCCAGTTCGTCCTGCAGGCGCTTCCAGATCTGCTCGAACTCGATGTCGACCATGCCGGCCGGGACGTCGAAGCTGTGCAGCTCGGCCAGCTTGTCCAGCAGGGCGCGCTTGGCGCGCAGGCGCGACGTGGCGCCATACTCGCCTTCCATGCGTTCGGTGATGGCCTTCTTCAAGGCATCCACATCGTCGAAGCCGAAGGACTTGGCCAGATCGTCATTGATCTCGGCGTCCTTGCCGGCTCGCAGCTCCTTGACCCGCACCTCGAAGATGGCTTCCCGGCCGGCCAGCTCGGCAGCATGATACTCGGTCGGGAACGTCACCTTGACGGTCACGTCGCTGTCGGCCTTGGCGCCGACAAGCTGATCCTCGAAGCCGGGAATGAACGAACCGGAACCCAGCTCCAGCTCATAATCCTCGCCATTCATGCCCGCCCGCTTCTCACCATCGACGGAACCGTCGAAGTTGATCAGCAGGATGTCGCCCAGAACGGCCGCCCGATCCTCCTCGACCTTCTCGGTCGTGCGGCGGCCCTTGGCCAGGCGGCCCAGGCTCTCCGTCACAGCGTCATCGGCCACCGGGGCAACGGGCTTGTCGATCTCCACGGCGGACAGGTCAGCCGGCTCGATCTCGGGCAGAAGCTCGACGGCGACGGCGAATTCCAGATCCTGGCCGGGGTCGAACTTCAGAACCTCGATCTTGGGCTGCAGTGCGGGGCGCAGGTTGTTTTCGGACACGGCCTTCTGGGCGCCGTCATTGACCGCCTCTTCCAGCACCTCGCCCATGACCGACTGGCCATAGCGCTGCTTCAGGATCGGCATCGGCACCTTGCCCGGGCGGAAGCCAGGGATCTTCACGGTCTTGCCAACCTCGGTCAGCCGGGTCTGCACCCGCGATTCGATATCCTGGGCCGTGATGACGACCTTGAAGTCGCGGCGGAGGCCTTCAGCGCTGGTCTCGGTGATCTGCATGGGACGAAATGCCTGTCTTCTGTCTGTTCGCCCCAGCCCCCTCTGCCATTTCAGGGACCGAAGCTCCCGCGGGGTGGGCCGGAAACCGGCTGCCGCGGTGGGTTGCGGGTCAAAACTCCAAAACTCGTGGTGCGGGCGAAGGGACTTGAACCCCCACGTCTTTCGACACCGGAACCTAAATCCGGCGCGTCTACCATTCCGCCACGCCCGCCCGCCGGGCGGACCAGGGGTCCGACCGTGGGAGCGCACCGTATAGCAAGCCCAAACAGGCTCGCCAAGCGCGGAATCTCCGGCAGGCCATGCCCGGGGGGCCTGCCGGCGTGATCCTATTCCAGAAGCAGGCGGGCCGCGGCGTCGATAACCGCGTCCGCATCCAGATTCAGGGCGCGATAAAGGTCAGGCAGGTCGGCGGACTGGCCGAAAACCTCCACCCCCAGGGCCGCCACCCTGTGCCCGCGGACGGACCCCAGCCAGGAAAGGCCCGCGGGGTGGCCATCGGTCAGCGTCACCAGACGGGCTCCGGCCGGCAGTGCGGACAGAAGCCGTTCCACGGGCGCTTCCTGCCGGCGCCCGGCCTGCCGTTCCCGGCGTGCCGCCATCCAACCCTGATAGAGCCGGTCGGCGGACGTGACGGCCAGAAGGCCGGCGCCCGGCACATCCTCCAGCATCTGCCCGTGCGCGGCCAGCGCCTCCGGCGCCAGGGCACCCATATAGATGATCGCCAGATCGGTGTCGGCTGCCGGCGGCCGCAGCCAATAGCCACCATCGATCACCGCCTTCTCGTCCAGCAGCCGGGCCGGCTGTTCCAGGGTGCGCGTGGACAGCTGCAGGTAGAGGCTGCCTCCGTCCGGCTTCTGCATATGCTCGAAGCCCCAGCGCATGATGGCGGCCAGTTCGTCGACGAAAGCCGGCTCGAAGCTGGACAGCTTCGGCAGGCCCATGCCGATCAGCGGTGTGGCGATGGACTGGTGCGCCCCACCTTCCGGTGCCAGCGTCACTCCACCCGGCGTCGCCACCAGCATGAAGCGCGCATCCTGGTAGAGCGCGTAATTGAAGGCATCCAGGCCGCGCATGACGAACGGATCATACAGCGTCCCGACGGGCAGCAGCCGCGTGCCGAACAGATCATGACTGAGACCAAGTGCCCCCAGCATCAGAAACAGGTTGTGTTCCGCGATACCCAGCTCGATATGCTGGCCTTGCGGATCACCCTGCCAGCGCTGCGCCGATACGACCTTCTGTTCCTTGAAGATGTCATGTCGCTCGTGCCGGTCGAAAAGCCCCCGCCGGTTCACCCAGGCGCCCAGGTTGGTCGACACCGTGACATCCGGGCTGGTCGTCACGATGCGGGCCGCTAGATCGGTATCCCCCTTTGCCAGGTCGGCCAGAATCTTGCCAAAGCCCTCCTGTGTGCTCATCCGTTCCGTCAGCGGAACATTCAATCGTTCCGGAACCGGGACGAATCCGGCCGATAGCCGGCGACGGTCGGTGGCCGTGAAGGGCACCTCCTCCGCCAGAAAGCGCTTCAAATCCTCCACATCGACATCCAGGCCGGCGAAGGGCTCCCATTCCTGCCCGTCACCGATGCCGCACTGCACCTTGAACGAGGCGATCTGGTCCGGGTTCATCAGGCCGGCATGGTTATCCTTGTGCCCCTGGAAGGGCAGCC
This sequence comes from Niveispirillum fermenti, assembly GCF_048066175.1. Lineage (GTDB taxonomy): Bacteria > Pseudomonadota > Alphaproteobacteria > Azospirillales > Azospirillaceae > Niveispirillum > Niveispirillum fermenti. The sequence continues at coordinate 260,319 of NZ_JBLTXA010000002.1, forward strand.
CCATCCCCTTGACGGTATAGGCGACGAAACAGGCCGGCTGTTCGGCATCCGGCCCATTGGCAAGCCCGTGGAACGTATCAAGAATGGTCGGCAGGTCGTGGCCGGCCAGATTGGTCATCAGCCGGGCCAGCCCCGCATCGTCATGGCTGTCCAGCAGGCCGCGGATACCCCCGGTCGTGCCCAGATCGCGCAGCAGCGCCTCCCGCCAGGCGGCCCCGCCCTTGAAGCACAGGGCGGCGTACAACTGATTCGGGCAGGTATCGATCCAATGGCGCAGGGCGTCGCCGCCGGGCTCCCGAAAGGCCGCCTCCAGCAGGCGGCCGTATTTCATGATGACAACCTTCCAGTCCAAAGACCGGAACATGCCCGTGATCGGTTCCCACAGCTTGTCGGAAACGACGCTGTCCAGGCTCTGGCGGTTATAATCGATGATCCACCATGCATTGCGCAGATCATGCTTCCAGCCCTCCAGCAAGGCTTCGAAGACATTGCCCTCGTCCATCTCGGCATCGCCGACAAGAGCCACCATCCGGCCTTCCGGCTGATCGGTGAGGCCTTTCAGACGAACATAATCCTGTACCATGCTGGCAAAGGCCGTGACCGCCACGCCAAGCCCCACGGAACCCGTGGAGAAATCAACATCGGCCGTGTCCTTGGTGCGCGACGGATAGGATTGCGCCCCACCGAACGCGCGGAAGCGCTCCAGCTTCTCCCGGGTCTGCCGGCCCATCAGATACTGGATGGCGTGAAAAACCGGACTGGCATGCGGCTTGACGGCAACCCTGTCCTGGGGACGCAGCACATCGAAGAACAGGGCGGTCATCAGGCTGGCCATGGACGCACTGGAGGCCTGATGCCCCCCCACCTTCAGTCCATCGCGCGACGGGCGAAGATGGTTGGCGTTATGGATCATCCAGGTCGATAGCCACAACGCTTTGCGTTCAAGGGCGCGCAGATGTGAAAGGCGCCGGTCTTCATTGGCCGGCGTGGTGGAGGCCGGCCTAGTGGATGTATGGCTGCTGAAATCGGGCATCGTGCCAATCCTGGGGCTGAACGGGTTTCCTGGGAGCGCGGCGCTCTATCGGGCCGCTTTGTTCAGGACCTTGGCCGGACCGGATGGCACGACGAGGATCCCGGCCCTTTATAGGCCGGACGACGTCTTGAATGAAACGAGCGCTGTGCAGGTACCGCCTGCGCCATCCGCCGTTATCGGGTGCGGGTATTGCCGAACAACCGGTTGAAGCTGTCAACGGACAGGGTACGGACCGCCGCCGGGTTCAACCGCCTGCCGCTTGGTTCCGGACCATCCAGCATATCGTTGCGAGCAATGTAACGGACATGGGGCAAGGGAAAACCGTCTTCCGTCACTGCCAGCACCTGTGCTGTTTCAACAGTGTTGAAGATCGTTCTTTGATAAATGCCGCCTGGCACCGGTGTAACAGTTGGTTCGGAACGCTTGAACAACGATACGCCCATCGCAACGCCCCCCTGTCGCTTCTGACCTCTGCCTTTGATATTTGTCTTTGAAAATTACCCCAAGGCGGTAACGCCTTTGATCAAGACTTGGGCAGATTAACGCATTGACAAGGGTAGCGCAATGATCGAACCGCGCTTTTTGCGACTTTGTTCCCAGGAATTAACAGGTTTTTTAGAGAATATCAGAACGGGGACAGAACGGGCTCGACCAAGCCGGCCTTCGGTGAATATTCATCAGTAGGAATATTACCTCAAAGAAACCTTGCAATGCGTTGATCTCCAATATGGAAACCCCGTTCGTTCTTGAAACAAAAAAATCAGAGAACTTCCATATAATATTGATTTTAAAATAAAATATCTCGCCTTATAGCCGGAATTATCTCCGTCAGATCCTCCGCGATCAGCCCGGCACCACATCGCCGCCCTGCCTCGCCATGCCACCACACACCGGCCGCGGCGGCATCGAAAGCCCCCATCCCCTGTGCCAACAGCCCCAGAATCATCCCGGCCAGCACATCACCGCTGCCGGCTGTCGCCAGGCATGGCGGCGCATTGTGATTGATGCGCATGCGGCCATCGGGATGAACGATCAGCGTATCCGGTCCTTTCATGACGAGAATCGCACCCGAATCCGACGCGGCGCGGCGGGCCCGTTCCGCCCGTGACCCCGGCAGATCACCGAACAGACGCCTGAACTCACCTTCATGTGGCGTCATTATCCAGTCGCCGTTCAACCCCGCCCGCCGCAGGGAGGCGAGGTCGCCGGCAAAACATGTGAAGATGTCGGCATCCAGAACGCCGGCGCGATTGGCCGCCAGGGCGGACAAGGTCACCTTACGCAATAGGGGACCCGACCCCGCCCCCGGCCCCAGCAACACGGCATTGCGCCGTGTGTCGGACAACAGCGCGTCGAATCCACCCGCATCGTCAATGGGCTGCACGATCAGGCTGGGCATGGAAAGGCTATAGGTCATGTGTGCGGATGGGGCACAGGCCACTGTAACCAGTCCGGCCCCCATCCGCAGGGCAGCCCTGGCCGCCAGGCGGGCAGCACCGGTCATGATGGTGCCGCCCAGAACCAGGGCGTGGCCGCGATGATATTTATGGTCCGTCGCGGCGCGGCGCGGCAGGGCACGCCCCCAGACCGATGGCCCGTTGATAAGAATATCGACATCCATATCGTTGACCACCGCGTCGGGAATACCGATATCGGCGATCTCCACCCGCCCGCACAGCCCCCGACCCGGATACAGATAATGGGCAGGCTTGGGCCGGAAAAACCCCACGGTGATGGTGGCCGGCGCGGCACCGCCACGTACCGTTCCGTCATCCCCGTTGATGCCGCTGGGTACATCGACCGCCACAATGGGTTTGCCCGTGCCGGCCATTGCCATGATCAAGTCCAGGGCAACCCCACCCACCGGCCGGTTCAGCCCGGCGCCGAACAGGGCATCGACGATGATGCCGGCACCGTCGAGCAGACGCACGGTGGCCGGCAACACCGGGCCCGCCCAGGCCGCGGCCGCCCAGCCCGCGTCCCCGGCAAGGGCGCTCTTCTCCCCCAACAGACCGACACGGACAGGCCATCCCGCCGCCCGCAGATGGCGCGCAGCAACGAACCCGTCCCCGCCATTGTTGCCAGGGCCGCACAGGATGGTAACGGGCACCGGCCCGTCAGGTGACAGCGAGCGGACGGCGCGGGCCACCGCGCGGCCGGCTGCCTCCATCAGGGTAGGGCCGGAAATACCGGCCGCCATGGCCGCCCGGTCGGCAGCGTACATCTGCGCCACGGTCAGGATCTCAGCCGCCATCACCACCCCCTGCCTCGTCGCCCATGCCGCGGGGCCGAGGACCATCATTGGCCAGAAGCGGGCTGCCGGTCCATCAGGTTGCAGGATGCGTGACGCGGATACGAAAAAAGCCACCCTGGGGGCGGCTTTTTCGTTTGTCCCGATGGGGACCTCAGTTATTTTACCCGAAGGCAAAATGGGGCGATGGACGGGACTCGAACCCGCGACCACTCGGACCACAACCGAGAGCTCTACCAACTGAGCTACCACCGCCGCCGGGAGCCGCTGTATGCCCCAGGCGCCCCCCTGTCGTCAAGCGCTCGATTCAGAAAAAATTCAGGGGCAGCCATCTGGAAAGCGAGCGCCATATTATGATGCAAATATGGATGCAAAAATGAGCCATAATACTGGTTAATGCCCATTTTTAGGCTTAATGATGAAAAATTAATCACATATAAGCCTGTTTTTATAGCAAAGTGTCGGGACACTGGAGCATGGGGCGCACAAACCCGCGCCCTCAACGACTGGCATGGTCCGTGCTAACAATCATCCTGCGCTGGCTTGGTCGGTAACGGCTTGGCTGGCGTCGAAATTTGGAGCTGCGGGACGCGATGAAGAAGATTGAAGCCATCATCAAGCCCTTCAAGCTGGACGAGGTGAAGGAAGCCCTCCACGAAGTGGGGATCAAGGGCATCACCGTGACCGAAGCCAAGGGCTTCGGCCGCCAGAAGGGCCATACCGAACTTTACCGGGGAGCGGAGTATGTCGTCGACTTCCTGCCCAAGGTGAAGATCGAGGTTGTCATGGATGACAGCCTGGTGGAGCGCGCCATCGACGCCATCCAGCAGGCTGCCCATACCGGGCGCATCGGCGATGGCAAGATTTTCGTGACCCCGGTGGAGGAAGTGATCCGAATCCGCACGGGTGAGCGTGGTCCCGACGCCGTCTGAAGCCCGCCGCCTGACCGGCTGTCGGCAACCTCCGGCAAGTCCTGGAAGGCGGGTTCAGAATTTCCTTTCAAAGGGTCCGGGGATCGGGTAACGCCAGCGTCTGGCAGGCCCCTCCCGGGACCGGTTCAACAGCGACAAACCTCAAACCACGGAAGCAGAGGCTATGTCTGATTTGGCCAAGTTCTTCGACCTGATCAAGGAAAACGACGTCAAGTATGTCGATTTCCGCTTCACCGACATCAAGGGGAAGGTGCATCACGTCTCCCAGCACATCTCCACGGTCGACGAAGACCTGATGACCGATGGCGTGATGTTCGACGGGTCGTCCATCGCCGGCTGGAAGGCGATCAACGAGTCGGACATGACCTTGATGCCCGATCCGTCCACGGCGGTCATGGACCCGTTCTCCGCCCAGCCGCTGCTGACCATCCTGTGCGACGTGCTGGAGCCCTCCACGGGCCAGCCCTACAAGCGTGATCCGCGCTCCATCGCCAAGGCCGCCGAAAACTACATGGCCGCCGCCGGCATCGGCGACGTCGCCTATTTCGGTCCGGAAGCCGAGTTCTTCGTGTTCGACGACGTGAAGTTCGAAGTCTCGATGAACAAGGTGATGTACGAGTTCGACAGCGAGGAAGGCCCCTACACCTCTGGCAAGTCCTACGAGGGTGGCAATATGGGCCATCGTCCGGGCGTCAAGGGTGGCTATTTCCCCGTTGCCCCGATCGACAGCGCCCAGGACCTGCGCGCCGAGATGCTCACCGTTCTGGGTGAGATGGGCGTCGAGGTCGAGAAGCACCACCACGAGGTGGCCGCTTCCCAGCACGAGCTGGGTGTGAAGTTCGGCACGCTGGTCAAGATGGCCGACGGCATGCAGCTCTTCAAGTATGTGGTCCACAACGTCGCCCACCAGTATGGCAAGACCGCAACCTTCATGCCGAAGCCGGTGTTCGGTGACAACGGCTCGGGCATGCACTGCCACCAGTCCATCTGGAAGGACGGCAAGCCGCTGTTCGCCGGCAACGGTTATGCCGACCTGTCGGAAACCGCGCTTTATTACATTGGCGGCATCATCAAGCATGCCCGCGCGCTGAACGCCTTCACCAACCCGTCCACCAACAGCTACAAGCGTCTGGTGCCGGGCTATGAGGCGCCGGTGCTGCTGGCCTATTCCAGCCGCAACCGCTCCGCTTCCTGCCGTATCCCGCACGTGTCGAGCCCGAAGGGCAAGCGCGTCGAGGTCCGCTTCCCCGACCCGGCGGCCAACCCGTACCTGGCTTTCGCCGCCATGCTGATGGCCGGTCTGGATGGCATCCAGAACAAGATCCATCCGGGCGAGGCGATGGACAAGAACCTGTACGATCTGCCGCCGGAAGAGCTGAAGGAAATCCCGACGGTCTGCCGTAGCTTGCGTGAAGCCCTGGAAAGCCTGTCGGCCGACCGCGAGTTCCTGAAGAAGGGCGACGTCTTCACCGACGACATGATCGACAGCTTCATCGACCTGAAGATGGAAGAAGTGCTGGCGTTCGAAACCTCGCCGCACCCGATCGAGTACAAGATGTATTACAGCGTCTGATGTGGCCGGCCCGGCAACGGGCCGTCCCCCTCGACAGCTTGGTTCAGCAAACCCCGCCGGGCAACCGGCGGGGTTTGGCCTTTTCGGGCTGCCCTCAACCCCCTGTGCGGTTCAGATCAAATCCGCTATATGTCCGGCGATGCAGGATATGACGCCCCGGACCGACAGGTCCCCGACCGCTTTCGCCATGCCCGGTTTTTGGGGTGGCTCCCCCCGGCGTATCATGGGCATGGTGATGCGCAACTGGTTCCTGATCCGGCAAAGCTGGCCGCGCATTCTGGAACTCTGCTACTGGCCGACGGTACAGCTTCTGATCTGGGGCTTCATGTCGCAATTCCTGCGCGGCAACTCTTCCATCCTGGCCGGCGCGGCGGGCATGCTGATCGCCGCGGTGCTGCTTTGGGAAGTGCTGGTGCGCACCCAGATCGGCATGAGCCTGACCTTCCTGGAGGAACTCTGGTCCCGCAATCTGGGAAATCTGTTCGTCAGCCCGCTGCGTCCATGGGAATGGGTCGTCTCGCTGGTCGTCATGGGTTTCATCCGCGTGCTGCTGGGACTGATGCCGCCCATCTTCCTGGCCATGCTGCTCTTCGATGTCAGCCTGTTCGATCTGGGGTTGCCCCTGGCCGGCTTTTTCGCGAACCTGATGATGCTGGGCGTGTCGGTGGGATTGCTGACATCGGGCATCATCCTGCGTCACGGGCTGGGTGCCGAATCATTCGCCTGGATGGCCGTTTTCGTCCTGGCCCCCTTCTCCGCCGTCTATTACCCCGTTTCGGCCCTGCCTCCGATGGTGCAGTACATCTCGATGGCGCTACCCTCCACACACGTGTTCGAGGGCATGCGCGCGGTGTTGTTCGAGGGGCATGTACCGTGGGGGCAGTTGGGGGCTGCCGCCATTCTCAATCTTCTCTATCTGGGGTTGGCCGCCCTATACTTCCTGCGGGCCTTCCGGGATGCGCGCAACCGCGGGGCCTTGTTGCAGGCGGGTGAGTGAAGGTTGCCAGGGTGTCGGACAATAAACGCAAATACGCGGTACAGCGGCCCAAAGGGTCGAAATGGGAAACATTGTCCCTGGTCGACAGTCTGGGCCAGGGCCAGCAGGAATTTCGCAGCGCCGTATCCCTGCACGGAACCGGGCCTGTACGCCTGATCCAGGTGGATTTCGTCAGTGACGAGGCATTGGCTGATTTCGATTGGCGCCTGATCGAACTGCACGACCCGCGCAAGGGCGACCGGCCCAAGCCGACAGTGGTCGCCGGGAGCGAGCGGACGGCCAAACCACCGGCCCGCAACAAGGCAGGATCGGCGGTGAAAGGTTCAAAAGGTAACGCCCCGGACGAGAAGGTCCCCGTGCCGGTAAAAACCTACGTCATCGCCTTCATGTTCGGTGCCGCAGCCCTGCTGATATGGGCACTGTTCTATCGGACGTGAAAGGAAGAATGGAAGAGGGCCAAGCCTGCTGCCAGGCCCCGCCTGCCCTCTCCTCCGGCCGTCAGGCTTCGCGCCCCGGCTCCTCGATCGTCGGTACCGGGGTTTCCGCCGTCGTTTCATCGTCGGCCATCTCCTCCGGCGCAGGGCCTTCCTGGAGCTTGGCCGCCTCCGCCGCCAGCAGCTTGTACCGGCGCGCGGAAAACGGAATGCTGGCCATATAGACCAGCCCGACCACCGACAGGGTGGCCCAAGGCGCACTGACCAGGGCGGCGGCCGTGATCCCCACCCCCAGCAGCACGAAGACAACATAGCGCTGCGGAATGCGCAGGCCCTTCATGGAGAAGGTGGGAATGGCGCTGATCATCAATCCTGCCACACCCACGGTCCAGGGCACGACAATCCAGGGCGTGTCTATGACGCCCGGCCCGATCTCCAGCGTGGCGATCAGGGGTAACAGCGCCAGGAAAGCACCGGCCGGCGCCGGCACCCCGGTAAAGTAATTATAGGCGAAAGGCGGCTTTTCTGCCGCCGCCCCCAGCATGGTGTTGAACCGTGCCAGCCTCAATGCCGCGCAGACGCCCATCAGCAGGGCCGCCATCCAGCCCAGCGTGCGTGCGTCATCCAGCGACCAGAGGTAAAGGATCATCGCCGGGGCCACGCCGAAGCTGACCACGTCGGACAGGCTGTCCAACTCCTCGCCGAACTTGCTCTGGGCATTCAGCATGCGGGCGATACGACCGTCCAGCATGTCGAAAAGGGCGGCAACGGCAATGGCCAGCACCGCCTCCTTCCACTTGCCCTCCATGGCGAATCGAATGCCGGTCATGCCCGATGCCAGATTAAGCATCGTCAGCATGTTGGGCAGAAGCTTGTTGATGGACAGACCCGACAACCGGGGCGGGCGCAGCCGCCTGACGCGGTGGCGATGGCCCGCGACGCTTTTCTGCGGCGGGCTTCTATCCGCCGTCATCAGCGGACCTCGCCCTCACGCTGCTGTTCCAGGCTGGTCAGGTCGGCCAGGATGGTCTCACCGGCGATCATCTTCTGACCGACGGCGACCAGGGGATGAACACCTTCAGGCAGATAGACATCACAGCGGCTGCCGAACCGGATCAGACCGTAGCGCTCGCCGGCCTTCAATGCCTGAGCGGGGGCCACCCACCAGATGATACGACGCGCCACCAGACCGGCGATCTGCACGAAGGCCATTTCCCGGCCGTCCGGCAGGCCCAGGCGGATGGACATGCGCTCATTCTCGTCGCTGGCCTTGTCCAGGTCCGCATTGAGGAACTTGCCGGGCTTGTATTCCGCCGCCTTGACCACCCCATCGGTGGGGCAGCGGTTCACATGCACGTCGAACACATTCAGGAACACGGAGATGCGGGTCAGCTTCTCCTCCCCCATGCCCAGTTCGGGCGGCGGCGCGGCCCTGGTGATCAGGGTCACGCGGCCATCGGCCGGGCTGACAACCAGCCCTGGCTTGGTCGGCGTCACACGATCGGGATCGCGGAAGAAATAGACGCACCACGCGGTCAGGACCAGCCCGATCCAGCCCAGGAACGGCGTCCAGGTGGCGAGCAGCGCCGACACCACGGCAAACAGGGCGATGAAAGGCCAGCCGGCCTTGTTGATCGGGACGATAACGGTTTTCAGCGCGGACATGGTCTTTCGCGGCTACCCGGTGGTGAAAGTTCGATACGGCCCATACTAGACAGTCAGGACCGGGATTTGAAGCAAGATAGGACGCCGACGGCGGCCCCCTGCCCGAAATCCCATATCGGCATCCCCCATCATGGGCGCAAGGCCTTTTCGACAAAGGCGATGACGGCAGCGGCATAGGCCTCTGGCGTCAGGCCGCGCCGGCGGTGCTTGGCACGCTTTACGTACCAATCCTGCAGCAGCGGCTTGACCAAAGCGGCCGTCATGGTGGCATCAACCTGCGCGAAAACACCGCATGCCATCCCCTGTTCCAGCGTCTCGGCGATCATGCGCTCAGTCATCAGCTCGCTGGCCACGGCCTTGTCTCGTCCCTGCCTGGAAAAGGCCTTTGCCTCCATGAAGGCAAAGACGAACCAGGGATGCATTACCTCCGACAGGTAGATATGCGTTGCCAGCAGCCAGCGCAGACGGGCCGCGGGATCTTCCTGCGGCACATGGGCCGCATCGGCCAGCACCTCCTCCACCGCGCCGACCACCTGGCCCAGGATCATCAGAAGCAGCGTGTCCTTGCTGTCGAAATAGGTATAGAGCGCCCCCATGGACAGGCCCGACTGTTCGGTCAGGTCGCGCAACGTCATGGAATGGAAGCCCTTGCCGTTCGCCAGGGCCAGCGTCGTTTCGATGATGCGGGCCAGGTTGGCCACGGCCACGGCCGGCTTTTTCACCCGGATCGTGGCTTGATGACGCTCCAGCATGCGCCGGCAGAGTGCTTCCATCGACAGGTCATGACGCGCCTGGAACTCCCGCAAGGTTCCCATCAACCGCTCTCCCGCTCCGGCCCCTTTCCGCCCATAGCACGGATCGGCATTGCCGGCGAGCAGGCTTTGACCTATAAAAATAGTGAGCGTTCGCTCTAAAATTGGAAAGAGGTTCCCAATGGCGGCGTTTGCCGATCTTACCGGCCGCACGGCCCTGATCACCGGCGCGTCCAGCGGCCTGGGCCAGCATTTCGCCACCTTGCTGGCACGGGCTGGTGCGCGTGTTGCATTGGCCGCCCGACGCACGGACAGGCTGGCGCAGGCCTGCGCCGATATCCACGCTGCCGGCGGCCATGCCGTGCCGATCGCGCTCGACGTGACCGATCCGGCGGCTGTCGATGCAGCCATCACCGACACCGTCGCGGCGCTGGGTGGCCTGGACATTCTGGTCAACAATGCCGGCGTCACCGCCAGCACCTCGGTCCTCGACCAGTCGGAAGCCGATTGGGACCGGGTGGTGGATACCAATCTGAAGGGCTGCTTCCTGGTGGCCCAGGCCGCCGCGCGGGCAATGCGCCAGCGTGGCGCAGGCGGCAGCATCGTCAACATCGCCTCCATCCTGGGATTGCGTGTTGCCGGCCACGTTTCGGCCTATGCGGCGTCGAAAGCCGCGCTGGTGCAACTCACCCGCAGCATGGCCCTGGAATTGTCGCGTCATGGCATCCGCGTCAATGCGCTCTGCCCCGGCTATGTGGAGACGGACCTCAACCAGGATTTCTTCGCCAGCGAGGCCGGAAAGGCGCTGGTGCGCCGCATTCCCATGCGCCGCCTCGGCCGGCTGGAGGATCTGGACGGCCCGCTGCTGCTGCTCTGCTCCGACGCCGGTGCCTTCATGACCGGCACCGCCATCCCTGTGGATGGCGGTCATCTCGTCTCCTCCCTCTGACCGGAGAACAAGGAATGGATTTCACGCTGCCCCCCGCGCTGGAGGATTACCGGACCCGTGTCCGCGCCTTCGTCTCACAGGAAATCCTGCCCATCGAGGCGGATCGCGCCAATTGGGATGAACATGAGAATATCGCCGAGGCGCCGCTGGCCCTTCTGCGTGCCAAGGCAAAGGCAGCCGGGCTTTGGGCGTTGCAGATGCCCCGCGAACTGGGGGGACAGGGCCTGCCCTTCGTCGGCCTGGCTGCCTGCTACGAGGAAATGAACCGGTCGATCTTTGGCCCCGTCTGCTTCAATGCCGCCGCCCCCGACGACGGCAACATGCGCGTGCTGAACCAGGTGGGAACGGATGCGCAGAAGAAGCGCTGGCTGATGCCCATCATCAATGGCGATGTCCGTTCCGCCTTCGCCATGACCGAGCCGCATCCGGGCGGCGGGTCCGACCCGTCCATGATCCGGACCAAGGCCGAGCGAAAGGGCGACCGCTGGGTCATCACGGGCCATAAATGGTTCATCACGGGGGCCGACGCGGCCCAGCATTTCATCCTCATGGCCCGCACGTCCGACGATCCCCGCAAGGGCCTGACGGCGTTCCTGTTCGACCGTGATCAGCCGGGCTGGCGGATCGAACGCCGTATCCCGATCATGGGGCCGGAAGAGCATGGCGGCCATTGCGAACTCATCTTCGACGGGCTGGAGGTCGCGGATGAGAACGTGCTGATGGGCGTGGGTGATGGGCTGAAGGTCACGCAGATCCGTCTGGGTCCGGCCCGGCTGACGCATTGCATGCGCTGGACGGGGCTGGCCAAACGCAGCCTGGAGATTGCCGGCGATTATGTGAAGGAACGCCGGAGCTTCGGCACCACCCTGGCCGAGCATGAAGGGGTGCAGTGGCTGCTGGGCGAGGCCGCCATGCAGATCGAGATCGCCCGGCTGCTGACCATGAGGGCCGCGGCAGAGCTGGACCGTGGGCATTTCGCCCGCAAGGAAGTGTCGATGGCCAAGGTGCAGGTGGCCGAGACATTGGGAAAAGCCGTCGATACCGCTATCCAGCTTTGCGGAGCCAGGGGCTATTCCCGCGATACGGTGCTGGAATGGATCTACCGCTATGCCCGGCAGGCCCGCCTGGTCGACGGCGCGTCGGAGGTCCATAAAATGGTGCTGAGCCGCGCCTACCTGCAGGAGGGCGACGGGTTCTGGGACTGGTCATAACCGCCGGTCCCGCGCCTGGGACCGCGCCCATCGTCCGGCGACATGTGCCGGACGATGGGCGCGGAAAACCGGCAGGTGTCAGAGACCGCGCAGCCCGCCCTTCGCAGCTTCTTCCAGGAACCAGCGATAGGTCCGGTCCAGCCCTTCCGCCAGGCTGGTCCTGGCGGTCCAGCCCAATCGGGCCAACCGGGCATTGTCCATCAGCTTGCGCGGCGTGCCATCGGGCTTGGAATGGTCGAAGACAAAACGGCCCCGCCAGCCGACCGTGGCTGCCACCTGTTCGGCCAGGGTCCGGATCGACACTTCCTGGCCGGTGCCGACATTCACATGCTCGTACCCGCTGTAATTCTTCAGCAGGAAGACCAGCGCGTCGGCCAGATCATCCACATACAGAAATTCGCGCAACGGCTTGCCGGTGCCCCAGATGGTCACCTCCGGCGCCTTGGCCAGCTTGGCTTCATGCAGGCGGGCGATAAGGGCAGGCAGCACATGGCTGCCCTGGGGATGAAAATTGTCGCCGATACCATAAAGGTTGGTCGGCATGGCGGAGATATAGTCGCAGCCATGCTGCTTGCGGAAGGCCTGACACAGCTTGATGCCGGCGATCTTGGCGACGGCGTACCATTCGTTGGTCGGCTCCAGCGGGCCGGTCAACAGCGCATCTTCCGCCATTGGCTGGGGCGCCAGCTTGGGATAGATGCAGGACGATCCCAGGAACAGCAGCTTGCCGACATTGCTGCGGAACGCCGCCTGCACGATGTTCGTCTCGATGACCAGGTTGTCATAGAGGAAATCGGCGGGATAGCTGTTGTTGGCCAGGATGCCGCCGACACGGGCAGCGGCCACCACAACGGCATCGGGCCTGTTGGCGGTGACCCATTCCTCCACCGCCTGCTGGCGGGTCAGGTCCAGTTCATCCCGGCTGGCCGTCAGGATGGTGCAATCCTCCGACGCGAGGCGGCGCACGACGGCGGCGCCGACCATACCGCGATGACCGGCCACCCAGACACGCTTGCCGGTCAGGTCATAGGGCTTCAGGTCGCTCATGCTCATCCCCCTGCGCCGGCAGAGGCCAGCAGTTTCACGTCGGCCTCGACCATTTCCTTCACCAGATCGGGGAAGCTCGTCGTGTGGGTCCAGCCCAGCTTTGCCTTGGCCTTGGCCGGGTCACCCAACAGCAGGTCGACCTCCGTCGGGCGGAAATAGCGCGGGTCGATGCGTACCAGCACGTCGCCGGTGGCGGCGTCACGGCCCAGTTCCTCCACGCCCTCCCCGCTCCATTCGATGGTGCGGCCGACATGGCCGAAGGCACGTTCCACGAACTCGCGCACCGTGTGGGTCTCACCGGTGGCCAGCACGAAATCCTCGGCCTTCTCCTGCTGGAGGATGCGCCACATGCCCTCCACATAGTCGCGGGCATGGCCCCAGTCACGCTTGGCATCCAGGTTGCCCAGATAGAGGCAATCCTGCTTGCCATGATGGATCGCGGCCACCGCCCGGGTGATCTTGCGGGTGACGAAGGTCTCCCCGCGGATCGGGCTTTCATGGTTGAACAAGATACCGTTGCTGGCATGCATGCCATAGGCCTCGCGGTAATTCACCGTGATCCAGTAGGCATAGAGCTTAGCCACCGCATAGGGGCTGCGCGGATAGAAGGGCGTGGTTTCCTTCTGCGGGGTTTCCTGCACCAGACCGTACAGTTCCGACGTGGAGGCCTGGTAGAACCGGGTCTTCTCCTCCAACTTCAGGATGCGGATGGCCTCCAGCAGGCGAAGCGTGCCGACGGCGTCGGCGTTGGCCGTATATTCCGGCGTCTCGAAGCTGACCTGCACATGGCTTTGGGCGGCCAGATTATAGATCTCGTCGGGCTGCGTTTCCTGCACCAGACGGATCAGGTTCGTGCTGTCGGTCAGATCGCCGTAATGAAGCTGGAACCGGACATCATTCTCATGGATGTCCTGATACAGATGGTCGATCCGGGCGGTGTTCAGGGAAGAGGAACGGCGCTTCAGCCCATGGACGACATAGCCCTTGGACAGCAGCAGTTCCGACAGATAGGCACCGTCCTGGCCGGTGACGCCGGTGATCAAGGCAACCTTACGCGACATGCTTCCACTCTCCAGGGTGACGGCGGCACCGCCACCGTTATAAGGATACCGCCTGACCGCCCCGCCAGCGGCGAACAACCGCTGCTCATACCGTGTCGCAGCGGGAATGTGAACCCGCTGCGATCAGGGTCACTCGCCACCCAGCGTCTGCAGCGCGTCGAACACGGCATCAACATCGCCGACATCCGCGCGGATATAGCGCTGTCCTTCCCGTTGTCCCTGCCGGCAGATCAGGTCCACATCCGATTCCGGCGATCCGATATAGAGTACATCCCGGCCGGACGCGATGCAGCCATAAGTCTTCGACGGAATGACATAGGCCACGAACCCGTCGCGCAACGTGATCAGGTGCGCATCCGGCGTCACCAGCAGGCGACCGAGATCGCCGAACGGCACGGGCCGGCCGCGCGCCACGGGCAGCCCTTCGGCCTTCAGCCGCTGTTCCACCAGTTCGGCACCGGCACCGATGGCGTTCAGCCACAGGCCCACCCGACCATTGCCTTGCCGGTGGTGCCGGATATAGGCATCGATGAAGGTGTCGGTATCGTGCGCCACGCCCCAATTGCCGGAATAAAGCAGCACCTTGCGGCCCTGAAGCTCCGACGGAACGGGCAGCGGCACCTCCTCCCCCGTCAGTTCCACAGGGGGCGGGTCGCGCTTCAGCACGATATTCTCCGCCGGGATGCCATAGCGGCGCAGCAGGCGCACCTGATCCTCACCCGACGCCTCGAACCGCTGCACGCGGCGGCGCAGGCGGATGGTCAGCGCAAGGGCGGCGTCCAGCACCTTCGACGGCGTGGCGCGCGACGCGATCAGGCATTCCGGATGGAAATCGGCGATGCGGTAGATCAGCGTCTTGCGTAATACGACATTCAGCGGCACCAGAAAATGCAGCAGGAACGGCGGCGACCCCGTGAACAGGATTTCATCCGCCGCCGACAGATATTTCCAGGCACGGGAAATCAGCATCGCATTGGTGCGCACGGTCCAGGCCAGCCGCCGGGCCAGACTGGCCCTGTCCAGCGGCGGGGCCGGCAGGCGCAGGGTGCGCACGATGCCGTTGCCGACCGTTTCCTCGGTCATGGAGGCTTGCGGACCGGAAGTCAGGCCGACCAGGGTGACATCGTATCCCAAGGCCGCACGCTCGCGGCAATGCATCACGGCATATTGACCGACAGCACCGAAATCGGGCGGCAGCCAGTCGCACAGGTAAACAAGCTTGGTCATCTTCAGCCGGGCCGGTTCATCCAAGCCCGGCATTGACTGCGAAAGCACCTTTCCTGTCAATGCACCGTCGCGTCCGGGCTGCCTCCCGTCCCCGCCAGCAGGCGGCGCGCCTGTCTGCGGGCCTGTTCAACCGTGCCCGCGAAAATGACGGCCCCTTTGCGATGGCGAAGCCCCAGGCCGTGCAGCACCCCCAACGGCTGGCGCTGCACCCCGGCCAGCACGATATGGGCACCCCGTCTTTGGGCTCGGCCGACCAGCGTGGACAGCGCGTCCGCGCCCGTGGCGTCCAGCATCGGCACGGTCGTCATGTCCAGCACCAGCACGCGGGGCGCGCCCCCTGCCCGGTCCAGCACATCCAGCAGCTTGCGCGCGACGCCGAAGAACATCGGTCCGTCGATCCTGTACATCACGGCACCCGGCGGCAGGCCCGCGGCCAGTTCCGGCTTCTCACCGCTTTCCGACACGCTGACCGTTTCCGACATGCGGTGCATGAACAGCACAGCGGCCAGGATCACCCCCACCTCGATGGCGACGGTCAGGTCCACCAGCACGGTCAGGGTGAAAGTGGTGACCAGGATGACGCGGTCGCTGACGGGGGCCGCCCGCAATTCATGCAGGAAACGGCCCGCATCACTCATGTTCCAGGCCACGACGACCAGGACGGCCGCCAGCACCGCCAGCGGCACATAGGCCGCCAGCCCGCTGAAAGCCAGCATGAACAACAACAGGAAGCCGGCATGCAGCATGCCGGATACCGGCGAACGGGCGCCGGAGCGGATATTGGTCACCGTGCGTGCGATGGCACCCGTGGCCGGCAGCCCGCCGAACAGGGCGGACGCCGTATTGGCCGCCCCCTGGGCCAGCAGTTCGGCATTGGGCCGGTGCCGCCGCCCCGTCATGCCGTCGGCCACGACGGCGGACAGCAGCGACTCGACACCGGCCAGAAAGGCGATGGTCAGGGCCGCCGGCAACAGGGCCCGCAGCTTCTCCAGCGTGATGACGGGCAGCACGGGGGTCGGCAGATGGTCCGGAATGCCGCCGAAACGCGATCCGATGGTCTCCACATCAAGCCCCAGAGCGAATGCCAGCACGGATGCCAGCACCACGGCCACCAGGAATCCCGGAACCCGGGGCGCCAGCCGCCGCAGGCCCAGGATCAGCGCCAGCGACCCCAGCCCGACCAGGGCCGCCACATCCACCGTGTCCCGCGCCGCCCAGAAGGCCGGCCATTTATCGATGAAATCCGCCGGCACCGTCTCCATCGACAGCCCCAGCAAATCCTTGATCTGGCTTGAGAAGATGATGACGGCGATGCCGGCGGTAAAACCGGTGACGACCGGTTCGGGAATATATTTGATCCACTGCCCCAGCCGCAGCACGGCGGCAGCCACAAGGATCAGCCCGGCCATCAGCGTCGCCAGCACCAGCCCGTCATAGCCATGCCGGTGGATGACATCCACCACCACGACCACGAAGGCCCCCGTCGGCCCCCCGATCTGCACCCGGCTGCCCCCCAGCGCGGAGATCAGGAAACCCGCGACCACCGCGGTGACCAGCCCCTTGTCGGGCGTCGTGCCCGACGCGATGGCCAGCGCCATGGCCAGCGGCAGGGCCACGATGGCCACCGTAAGCCCGGCGATGGCATCTGCGCGCAGCGCGGCCAGGCCGTACCCTTCCCTCAATGTGGTGACCAGCTTGGGCAACAGTTCACGGGAAAGGGAGACAGGCGCGGCGCTCATGAGCGACCCCCGGAACAACAGAACGATTTATGTAGTTCAGGGAGGTTCCGCCTTTTCCATGGTGTTAGTCAAGGGGGCTGTGATGCCCGAAACGATCGTCCGGCCCACCATCCCATTGCCCTTCGCGGCCCACGGGCGTATTCCGGAAGCGCGATCCTCCCCCTTATGTGTGCGTCGAAAGCCCCTTTGCACCATGCCATCCGATCCGCCCTCCATCCCGGCCGCCGTGGGGGCCAACCTGTCGGGGACGAACCTGGAACGGGCGGGTGACCACAACCAGCGGGTGACGTTGCAGGCCATCCGCGTCGGTGGGCCCATCACGCGCGCCGATCTGGCGGAAATCACGGGCCTGACGGCCCCGGCCATCGCCAATATCACCCGGCGCCTGCTGGCCGACGGGCTGATCCTGGAAGCCGGGCGCCTGATGGGCCAGCGGGGGCAGCCGGCCATGAAACTGGCCATCGATCCCGATGGCTGCTTCTCCGTCGGCGTCAATATCGACCGGGACCATATCACGCTGGTCGTGCTGGACCTTCTGGGCCAGGTTCGGGCACGCGCCACGCGAGAGGTGAACTTCGCCCTGCCGGCGGCGGTGGCGGCCTTTGTGCGGGACACATTGCCGGCCCTGCTGGAAACGGGCGAGATCACGCCGCAGCGGCTGATCGGCCTGGGGGTGGCCCTGCCCGATGATCTGGGCCGCATCCATCTGCCCCATCAGCCCGATACCTATGCCGTGTGGAACCGGACGGACATCCCGTCGCTGTTCACGGGCCTGCCACCCCTGCCGGTTTTTGTGGAGAATGACGCGACGGCCGCCGCCCTGGGGGAGGCGCAGTTCGGGCTGGGTTTGCGACATCCCAGTTTCTTCTATCTGCTGGTCAGCCGCGGGCTGGGCGGCGGGCTGGTGCTGGATGGCCAGTATTTCCGGGGAGCCGACGGGCGCAGCGGGGAAATCGGCTTCCTGCCCGTGCGCCATCCCGGCCTGCCGGCGCGAACCCTACAGGACGCCGTATCCCTGTCGGCCCTGTTCGATCATCTTGCGGAACGCGGTCATCCCGTCGGCCAGCCGGACGACCTGCTGTCGCTGGATAAGGCGGGACAGGCCGCCTTGGCCGACTGGGTGGAAATGGCGGCCGGGCTTCTGGCCGATCCTGTTCTTGCCATCAGTTGCCTGATCAATCCGCAAGCCGTGTTCGTGGGAGGGCGGCTGCCCGGTCCCATCGTGGAGGCGCTGGCCGATGCCGTGAACCGTCGCACACGCGGCGCGGCGGGTCTGGTCCCCATCGTGGCACCGCTGCGCCGGGCCGCCATGGCGGCGGATGCCCCTGCCGTCGGGGCGGCCATCCTTCCCTTCAATCATCGCCTGCTGCCGGGCCGGGCCGTCCTGATGAAAACGGCGGAGGAGCAGGCTTGATTGCGGTTTCTTATTTCAATTTGTCTATTTAAAAATCCACTGATAGCTTCGCATCATGCAGAATGAAGCCGCCCGTCTACCGGGCGCCGGGATGGGGAACGTCGTTCGATGGTCAGAATAGGGGTGGATTTCGGCGGCACGAAGATTGAGGTCGCCGCTCTCTCGGACGATGGTGCATTCCTGTCGCGGCTGCGGGCCCCCAATCCAGGCAATTATGACGACGCCATCACGACGGTGCGCGACCTGATCGACCGGACGGAGACAGCAACAGGCAAGGCGGAAAGCGTGGGCCTGGGCGTACCGGGCAGCGCCAACCCCAAGACCGGCCTGATGCGCAACGCCAATTCCACCTATCTGAACGGCCGCAACTTCGCCGCCGACCTGACCACGGCACTGGGGCGGCCTGTACGGCTGGCCAACGATGCCAATTGCCTGGCCTTGTCGGAGGCCTCGGATGGCGCGGCGGCCGGGGCGAAGGTGGCCTTCGCCATCATCATCGGGACCGGCTGCGGTGGCGGCCTGGTCACCCATGGCAGGTTGGTGGAAGGAGGCAACGGCGTCGGCGGCGAATGGGGACACATGCCCCTGCCCTGGCCCCGACCGGAAGAAATGCCGGGCCCCACCTGCTGGTGCGGGCAGCAGGGGTGCCTGGAAACATGGGTATCGGGCACGGGCCTGCGCCGGGACCATGCCGCCACCACCGGTCGCGACCAGCCCGGAGAATGGATCATCGGCGCAGCGCGCGACGGCGACAAGGACGCCGCGGCAGCCCTGGATCGCTATATTGGCCGGCTGGGCCGGGCCATGGCGGTCATCTGCAACATTGTCGATCCGGACGTGTTCGTGCTAGGTGGCGGCATGTCGAATGTCGATGAACTTTACGGCCGGCTTGAAACAGCCATCCGGCCTTATGTGTTCTGCGACAGTTGGGCCGCCCGTATCGTCCCGGCACGATGGGGCGACAGCTCGGGCGTGCGCGGGGCGGCGCGGCTCTGGCAGTCCTGACCATGAACGGATGGTGACATTCATGACCGCGCCACACCTTCTTCCCGCTATTGAACGCCGCGACCGCCTTGTGCGATGGCTGGTCGACCAGGCCTATCCGCTGTGGTGGCAGGCGGGTTACGACCATGAGCAGGGCGGCTTCCATGAGAAGCTCGACATGCAGGGCCGCCCCGTGGCCGCGCCGCGCCGGGCGCGCGTGCAGCCGCGGCAGATTTTCTCCTATGCGCTGGCACCGGCCCTGGGGTGGAACGGCCCGGCGGCAGAGATCGCGGACAAGGCCCTGACCTGCTATCTCCAGCGCTACCGCCGGCCGGACGGGCTGTTCCGGACGCTGGTGGCGGCCGATGGCAGCCCGCTGGATGACAAGGCCGATCTGTACGACCAGGCCTTCGCCCTCTTCGGCCTGTGCAGCGCGGCGCAGTTGCTGAACCGTGTGGAGGATCTGCACCCTGTCGCCGTGGCGCTGCGCGATCAGTTGCGGGCCCTGTCCGGCCACCGGGGCGGCTTTGCGGAAATGCCGCGCGGCAGCCTGCCCCTGCAATCCAACCCCAATATGCATCTGTTCGAGGCGTCGCTGGCCTGGGAGGCAGCGGGGGGCGATGCGGGCTGGTCCGCCATGGCCGATGGTATCGCCGAACTGGCCCTGTCGTGTTTCATCGACACCGGCAATGGCGGCTTGCGGGAGTTTTTCGATGCCGACTGGCGTCCCGCCTCCGGCACGCCGGGCCGCATCATGGAACCCGGCCACCAGCTTGAATGGGCCTGGCTGATGCTGCGCTGGGGCAAGCTGCGCGGGCGGCAGGACGCGCTTGAGGCTGGTCTGCGGCTGGCCCGGATCGGGGAGGTCCACGGGGTGGACCCGGCGCGCGGCGTCGCCTTCAACAGTCTGCTGGATGATTTCAGCATCCATGATCACGATGCCCGCCTGTGGCCCCAGACCGAGCGGTTGAAGGCAGCCCTGCTGGCAGCCGAGGTCACGGGCGACGCCGGCTGGTGGGACATGGCCGTCCATGCCGCCGATGGATTGCAGCGCTACCTGGACACACCCGTGGCGGGACTGTGGTGGGACCGGATGACACCCGACGGGCGCTTCGTGGCGGAACCGTCGCCCGCCAGCAGCTTCTACCATATCACGTGCGCCATTGCCGAAATGGATCGCGTCATCGGCGCCAGCCTGGATTAGGATCCGCGGGGACCGGAATGCAAAAGCCTTCCGGTCCCCGCCCCACCCTCAGGCCGCCAGCGGACCGATATAGCGCGACGCAGGCCGTATCAGCCGGCCCGTGGCCTCCTGCTCCATCACATGGGCGGTCCAACCTGCAACCCGTCCCATGGCGAAGACGGGCGTGAACAGCGACCGGTCCAGCCCGACCGCGTCCAGCAGCAACGCCGTGTAGAATTCAACGTTGGTTGCCAGAGGCCGGCCGGGGCGATGATGGGACAGGGCGGCGATGGCTGCCTGCTCAACCTTTTCCGCCAGGCGGATGCGGGGGCTGGAAAGGGGCGCCAGCGCCCGCTTCAACACTTCGGCCCGCGGATCACGCACGCGATAGATACGGTGGCCGAACCCCATCAGCCGACGTCCCGCCGCCAGTTCGGCACCGATCCATGCCGGTGCGGCGCCGTCGGTGCCGATGGCGTCCAGCATGTCCAGCACCGGCCCCGGCGCACCCCCATGCAACGGCCCCTTCAAGGCACAAAGCCCCGCCACGACGCTGCTGATCAGCCCCGCCCGCGTCGAGGCCACGATACGTGCCGCAAAGGTGGAAGCGTTCAGCCCGTGATCGCTGACCGTGACCAGATAGGTATCCAGGGCACGGGCTTTGGCAGGATCAGCAGCGCTTCCCGTCAACATCCGAATGAAATCAGCCGCATGGCCCAGATGTTCATCCGGTTCAACGGGATCGAGGCCGGCCAGATGGCGGGCGTGCGCGGCGACGAAGACCGGGACCGCCGCCGCCACCGTCACGGCATCATCGGCAGCCGACCCATCAGCCAGCGAGGACAGCATCAGGCGCAAAGCCTCCACCGCGCTCAACCCCGCCGTGGCCGGCAGCAACAGGGGCAGCCGGCGAGCCACCCCCACCCGCGCCCGCGCCATTGCCGCGGCAAGCCTCCGACCGTTCCCACCCAACGGGTGGAAGTCCTGCCACAACAGCGCGGTGACACCCTCGAAATCCAGGCCTTCGGCGGCATGCTCCACCGGAAGCCCGCGCAGGACCAGGCGCCCGGCCGTCCCGTCGACATGGCTCAACACCGTTTCAGCCGCGATGATCCCATCCAATCCGGTCGTCATGATCGCCTCTCCACATTGGTCGCATCTGTGGACAGGGTTCATGTGGCCGGATATACAGTCAATATTGATTCAATGAATCAATATGAAATGGATGAAACCGGCAGATGCACCAGCCCCTGACACTGTCCGCCAAGGAAGCCGCAGCCGAGCTGGGCGTCAGTCTGCCCACGCTCTACGCCTATGTCAGCCGGGGCCTGATCCGGTCGGAGGCACCGGCGGGCGGGCGCACCCGGCTTTACCGGGCAGACGATGTGCGCGCGCTGGTGACGCGGCGTGACCGCCCGGCCGACATGGCCGGCGAGCGGGCACTTGATTGGGGTGCGCCGGTGCTGGAGTCGGCCATCACGCTGATCACCGGGGACGGGCTTTACTATCGCGGCCGCGATGCCGTCGTTCTGGCGGCGGGTGCCACGCTGGAAACCGTCGCCGCACTGCTATGGGAGGTGGCAGAGGCCCCCTTTACCGAACCGCCGCCGGTTCTGCCCTCGCCTGAGGCCGGATTGGCCGCGCTTGACCCGCTGGACAGGCTGTTGGCGCTGTTGCCAACGGCAGCGGCCGGTGATCTGCGTTCCATGAACCGCACACCGCTTGGCCTGGCCCGCACCGGCGCCCGCATTCTGCGGATGATGGCGGGTGTACTGGCCCAGGCCCGGCCCTCGCAGCAGCCCCTACACAGGCAACTGGCGGACGCCTGGGGCGTGACGGGAGAAGGGGTGGACCTGATTCGCGGGGCGATGGTCCTTTGTGCCGATCACGAATTGAATGCCTCGGCCTTCACCGTGCGCTGCGTCGCCTCCACGGGGGCCAATCCCTATGCGGCCCTGTCGGCGGGCATCGGGGCACTGCGGGGGCCACGGCATGGGGGGATGACGGCGCGGGTGGCCGCCCTTCTGCCCGGGCTGCTGACCGGGCCGGACCCCGTGCAATCCCTGTCGGCCTTTCTGGCGCGGGGAGAGGAATTGCCCGGCTTCGGCCACCCGCTCTACCCGCGGGGCGACGTCCGCGCGGCATGGCTGCTGCGGCGCATGGCGGCGGCATGGCCGCAGGATGACCGCCTGCATCGGGCGCTGGCCCTGGCAAAGGCGGCCACCGACCTTGCGGGCAGCCCACCGACAATTGATTTCGCGCTGGTCCTGCTGGCCGACCGGCTGGGCCTGCCGGCGCACGCGCCGATCACGCTTTTCACCGTGGGGCGCAGCGTCGGCTGGGTGGCGCATCTGCTGGAGCAGGTGCGGTCCGGCATGCTGATCCGGCCGCGCGCCCGGTACACGGGCCTGCGCCCGGGCTGATCCCCCTGCCCTCTTGCCCAAACCGGATCTGTCCGCCATATCCAGGATATGACGAACCCTGCCGACAAATATGCCGATGAGGCGTTGCGCATCGATCCCGTCAAGATGCGCAGTGATGCGGATCTTGTCCGCGGACGCTTTTGGGACAAGCTGCGGGCCAGCCTGTCACGCCTGCCCTTCGCGCAAAAGCTGATCGCCGCGCGCTATGCCGCCACAGACCCGGCCACCCCCGTCCGGGACAAGGCCGTGCTGCTGGGCGCCCTGGCCTATTTCATCATGCCGCTGGACGCCATTCCGGATTTCGTGTCGCTGTTGGGCTTCACCGACGATCTCGGGGTGCTGCTGCTGGCCCTGCGCACCGCGTCGGGCGCCATCCGCCCCGAACATCACGCCAAGGCCAGGGAATGGCTGGATGGCGGCCCCCTGGCGACCGCCGATCCGGATGAGGTGGCGCGTGGGCGCGTGATCGACCATGAATGACGCCCATCAATCACGCCCCTGAATGATACCGGTCCGTCTGCATGATGGCGCCCCGGATGGCGCCCCGGCGCCGGGGCCGCCTGGAACACATAAAAAGGCCCCCGACCTGTCGCACGGCCGGGGGCAGCGGGAATATCATGGATAATACCAACGTGCGATGAGTAGAACTCATTGCACGTTGGTTCGGCGGCGACCGCCGCCGCGCCGCTCGTGCGGCGGAGCCAAGCCAACGAATGTTGGCGCCGGCGATTGAGGGTGCTGATCAGAACCTATAGGTTCTGATCAGCACAAAATAGTATAAGCTCAGCCGTGGGCCAGAATGGCCAACAGCAGAAGCGCCACGATATTCGTGATCTTGATCATGGGGTTGACGGCCGGACCGGCCGTATCCTTGTACGGATCGCCCACGGTGTCACCGGTCACGGCTGCCTTGTGGGCATCCGAACCCTTGCCGCCATGGTGGCCTTCTTCAATATGTTTCTTGGCATTGTCCCAGGCGCCACCGCCGGAGGTCATGGAAATCGCCACGAACAGCCCCGTGACGATGACACCCAGCAGCATGGCCCCGACGGCGCTGAAGGCGGCACCCTTGCCCGCGATCAGCGCAACCAGGAAATAAAGCACGACAGGGGCCAGGACCGGCAGCAAGGAGGGGATGATCATCTCCTTGATGGCCGACCGGGTCAGCATGTCCACGGCGCGGCCGTAGTCGGGCTTGGATGTGCCCGCCATGATGCCCGTATCCTCGCGGAACTGGCGGCGCACCTCTTCCACGACGGAACCGGCCGCCCGGCCCACGGCCGTCATGCCCATGGCGCCGAACAGGTAGGGCAACAGCCCGCCCAGGATCAGGCCGACCACCACGAAGGGATTTGCCAGGCTGAAATCCACGGCCACGTCCCGGAAATAGGGATAAAGGTCGGGATTGGCCATGAAATATTTCAAATCCTCGCTATAGGCCGCGAACAGCACCAGCGCGCCCAGGCCCGCCGAACCGATGGCATAGCCCTTGGTCACGGCCTTGGTCGTGTTGCCCACGGCGTCCAGCGCATCGGTGGTGACACGCACTTCCTTCGGCAGATCGGCCATTTCCGCGATGCCGCCGCCATTGTCAGTGACAGGGCCATAGGCATCCAGCGCCACCACCATGCCGGCCAGCGCCAGCATGCTGGTCACGGCAATGGCAATGCCGAACAGGCCGGCCAGCAGATAGCAGCCGATGATGGCGATGCAGATCACCAGCGCGGGCAATGCCGTCGATTCCATCGACACGGCCAGCCCCTGGATGACATTGGTGCCATGGCCCGTTGTGCTGCTCTGCGCCACCGACTTCACGGGCCGGTAATCTGTGCCCGTGTAATATTCGGTGATCCAGACGATCAGAGCCGTCACGACCAGGCCGATGACGGCGCAGATGTAAAGGTCCTGGCCCGTGAAGCTGACGCCGCCGCCCGTGGTCAGCACGGTGCCGAAGCCTTCGGGCAACACCCAATGGGTCACGGCGGCGATGGCCCCCAGCGACAGCACGCCACAGGCGATGAAACCCTTGTAAAGCGCCCCCATGATGTTGTTGGAGGCACCGAGCTTCACGAAATAGGTGCCGATGATCGACGTGATGATGCAGACACCACCGATGGCCAGCGGATAGACCAGTGCGGCATCCAGATAGGACTGACCCACGAAGAAGATGCTGGCCAGCACCATGGTGGCCACCACCGTCACGGCATAGGTCTCGAACAGGTCGGCCGCCATACCGGCGCAATCGCCGACATTGTCGCCGACATTGTCGGCGATGACAGCGGGGTTGCGGGGATCATCCTCGGGAATACCGGCTTCCACCTTGCCCACCAGGTCGGCGCCGACATCGGCCCCCTTGGTGAAGATGCCGCCGCCCAGGCGCGCGAAGATGGAAATCAGCGAGGCGCCGAATCCCAAGGCCACCAGCGCATCGACCAGCGCCCGGCCGGTCACGCCCATGCCGGCGGTCAGGACCAGATAATATCCGGCCACACCCAGCAGGGCCAGGCCGGCCACAAGCATGCCGGTGACGGCACCGGCCCGGAAGGCCAGCGACAGTCCCTGTGCCAGCCCCTGGCGCGACGCTTCCGCCGTGCGCACATTGGCTCGCACGGAAATATTCATGCCGATATAGCCGGCGGCGGCCGACAGCACCGCGCCGATGATGAAGCCGATGGCGACGTGGGCGCCCAGCAGAAAGCCGACCAGCACCGCGATGACGACGCCGACAATGGCAATGGTCGTATATTGGCGATTGAGATAGGCGCCGGCGCCGATCTGGATGGCGTGGGCGATTTCCTGCATGCGGGCATTGCCTGGGCTGGCCGAGAGCACGGCCCGGGCCGTGACCACCCCGTAAAGGATGGCCAGCACCCCACATGCCAGCACGAAGTACAATACTTGCGTGGTCATGTCGTTTCCTTACCCTGTGAGAGATGCCGCTTCTGCTTTTGTGAAGGCCGGAACGGCCGGCGGCATTTGACAGGCGCAAGCATGCCATGCGTTTTTGAATGCGGCAATACGCCGCCATTGAAACCAGGGCATGGAAACCCGGGTTTCCGGCGAAATAAACGGTGCGATGCCGGTCAGGCGTATTACGTCAGTAGGCGGGCCGCTGGCTGACCGACTGGATCAGCACATCATGCACGACACCGGGGCCAAGCACCTTGTCGGTGGCTTCCTGCAACTTGGCCTTCAGCGCGGGAATGTTCAGGACCTGCCCGTCGATCACCTGCCCCTTGTCGATGCCGCCATAAAGCGCCTGCACATAGGCATCGACCAGCCGGGGGTTCTGCTGGCGGATCTGTTCCCGGGCAGCGTCATCGTCCACTTCCAGGCTGACGGTGACCATGATGTTCTGTTCCACGGTCTTGGCGCCAAGAATTGGCACGATCATGGGACCGACGGACGCAAAGGCGGGCGGGCCCTTGCGTTCCCTCTTCTTCGGCTCCTCCTGCTCGCCCTCATGTCCGGGCTTCGGGCCGAACATCACATAGCCGCCGACGCCAGCACCGATCAGCACCAACAGGGCCAGGACAAGCAGGATGATCTTCTTCATGGAACATTGTCCTTGTAACCGGTCCGGATACTATACCCCCTCCCCCGACCGGTAACGAGCAGCATTTACGGGAGGCCACCCGCTCCCGCCGGCAGAATTGAACAATGTTCACATATCAAAAGGGGTGTCAAGCCGATCGCCGGACCGTTTCGTTCCAACAGATCGATTCGCACCGGAGACCGCCGGTCCCCTCCATCGGGCGGAGCGGATCAGCGGGCAGCCGCGGCCACCGTCCGGACCTGGATGCTGCCGCCGCCGGCAAAGACAACACCAGCCGACTGGTCAAGGCCGATCTTATGGATACCCGTCACGGCCCCTGTGGTCACCAGCGTGCCGGCCGGCAGGGCAATGTTGCGTTCACGGCAATGATTGATCAGGAAGGCGACGGCCGCCACCGGCGTGCCGGGTATGCTGGCGAAACTGCCGGTGCCGACCACATCGGCCCCGATGCTGGTTTCCACGGTCAGGCTTTCCGGCGACGCTTCGCGCCAGCCCGCGATCTCGGGCCCTACGATCAGGCCGGCATTATTGCCGAAGTCGCTGACCACCACGGTAGGACCCAGATCGTTGATGCTGGCCAGCGGGCTGCCCGCCAGTTCGATCCCCGCATGGATCGACGCGATCAAGGACAGGGCCTCCGCCTCGTCACCTGCGCCCGTGGCCGGCATATCGGTTGCCAGCACGGCCACGAACTCCCCCTCCACGGCAGCAAAACCACCCGGAATGATCGGAAGATCGACGGTCTGCCCCGCCTGATAATCCCAGACATTGCCATCGAAAACCGGCCCGGCCAGCCGCATGGCGCCCAGGCGTTCCCGATGGGCGGGCGGCACCATCCCGATCTTCCAGCCACGCACCGGGGTCGGCCAA
This sequence comes from Niveispirillum fermenti, assembly GCF_048066175.1. Classification (GTDB taxonomy): domain Bacteria; phylum Pseudomonadota; class Alphaproteobacteria; order Azospirillales; family Azospirillaceae; genus Niveispirillum; species Niveispirillum fermenti. The sequence goes on from NZ_JBLTXA010000002.1 coordinate 287,620, forward strand.
AGCCCGCGCGCGATATCCTGTATGCCATAGGCATCGACCATCGTTGCCGGGATGGGGCCGGGATAGTCCGGCAGGCTGGTGGCAGCCCGGCGAGCAGCAACGAAACGCCGGGCGATTTCCTCGGAAATAGCGGGAATGGACACCATAAAGCTCCTGACACAGGGTCGATGGGACCGATATCTTTTAATATGACACCGGTTTCCATGCAAGTCTGAGCGTATTTCCCACCCGATCTGCACCAAGATCAAGCGCAGACGGCGCCCAAAACGCTCAACGGATCGTGCCGCTGCTTTCCCGGATCACCAGGTGCGGCTGCACAACGGTTTCAAGCAGCTTGGCGTCGGGCTGCTCGATACGCTTTATCAGCTTTTCGGCGGCCATCTGCCCCATCTGCGTGGCCGGCAACCGCACGGTGGTCATGGCCGGACAGGTGCGCGAGGCCAACGGGCTGTCATCGAAGCCGACAACGGTCAACTGGCCGGGAATGCTGATGCCGTGCTGAAAGGCGACGCGATAGATGCCGGCCGCCATCTCGTCATTGCTGGCGAAAATGGCTGTTGGCGGCGTTTCCAGCGAGAGGAGCTTTTCCGCACAGGCCTGACCCGATTCAAAGGTATAGGCCCCTTCGACACATAATTCGGGGGTAAGGCCAAGCCCGTGCCGGGCCAGGCCATCGGCAAAGCCACGGCGGCGTTCATGTGCCGACCGGTAATGCGCCGGCCCGGCCACGAAACCGATGCGCCGATGGCCCAACTGCACCAGATGATCGGCCACCTCCGCGGCGCCCTTGTAATCCTCATAGACAACCAGATGCGCGGCCATGTCCAACGGGACACAGGCAATGCGCACAAAGCGGCACCCAACTTCGGTCAGCATGGCGGCCAGCGCCTCATCCTCCGACACCGGCGGCAGCAGGATGACGCCATCCAGTTTCTGACGTTCCACGAACTGGCGCACTTCCTTCAGGAATTGCGGGCTATTGCGCGCGCATGGATGCACGACCAGTTCGAACCCGCTTTTGCGGCAGGCTTCCAGGATACCGTTCTGGATATTGACGATATACTGGCCGTTGGGATTGTCGTAGACCACGCCCAGCAGGAACGAACGCTGCGACGCCAACCCGCGCGCCTGGGGGTCCGGCTCATATCCGATATCGGCGATGACCTTGGCGATCTTCTGTCGCGTCTCGTCATTGACCAGGGGGGACTGGTTGATGACGCGGGACACGGTCTTCTTTGACACTTCCGCCAAACGTGCCACATCATTGATGGTGGGCCGGCGCTTCTGGTCCCAAACGTAAAGGGGCCCCTCGCCCGCAATGTCGGCCATGGACGCAGCAGCTTCGGCAGATGTTCGGGCACCGGGCATGGACGGCACTGTCCTTTGGCTCTGGAGAGGGGGCATCTTGTCCATATGGACAAGATGAATCTTAGTGCCCTGCCGCGCAGGGATGACGCAACCCTTAAAGCAAAATCATTTAGCCGATGATACAATTTGCGACGCGCCTTTTCGCCGCATTTCATTTGCCATACCACGCAAGGAGATGGTAACCGGTGTCAAGACACATGTAAAGACATGCGCAAACGATGTGACGCATAGGACCGGTCGTGCGCCCGCCTTTGCGTCCCGACCCTGCTGCCCCGGTGGAGGAACCCAGATGTCGCCAGCCCGTCGCCTGCTGTTCACGACCGCCTGCCTGATGGCTGCCGCCACTGCCTCTGCGTCGGGGATCAACGTGGCACCGGCAGACATCCCGGCCTTTCCGGGTGCCGAAGGGGCCGGCGCCTACGCCCAGGGAGGTCGGGGCGGGCGTGTCCACATCGTCACCAGCCTGGCGGATGACGGCCCCGGTTCCCTGCGTGCGGCCGTGACGGCAAAGGGGCCACGCACCATCGTGTTCGCCGTATCCGGCACGATCCAGCTGAAATCGGAACTCAAGATCAAGGAAGGGTTTGTCACCATTGCCGGTCAGACGGCACCGGGGGGCGGCATCACGCTGCGTGACCATCCGCTGGTCGTTTCGGCCAGTCATGTTGTCATCCGCCATGTCCGGTCCCGGTTGGGCAGCGCCGCCGGCCAGGAGGCCGACGCTATCTTCATCCATGATGGCAAGCACATCATCCTCGATCACGTGTCGGCAAGCTGGTCCACCGATGAAAGCCTGTCCGTGTCCCAGAAATTCCGGGACGGCCTTATCGGGCTGGACAATGTGACGGTGCAATGGTCCATCATCGCCGAAAGCCTCAACAAGTCCGTCCATGCCAAGGGCGACCATGGCTATGGCACGCTGGCGCGCGGAGCCTTCGGCGCACGGTACAGTTTCCATCACAACCTGTGGGCCAGCCATACGGCCCGCATGCCAAGACCCGGAAATTTCGAAAGCATCGATACCGATCCGGTAGGTGCCTTCATGGATTTCCGCAACAATGTCTTCTTCAACTGGAAGGGGACCGGCAAGGGTGGCGCGTCTGGCTACAATGCCGATACCAACGCCGTGACCGCCTATAATTTCGTGAATAATTACTATGTGCCCGGTCCCAATTCAAAGGGTGCCCTGGCATTCGATGAGAGAAGCACCGTGGCAACGGCCTGGTTCGCCGGCAACTGGATGAACCATGCAGAGCCGGCCGACCCCTGGTCGCTGGTCAGCGGTGTGCAGGCCGACGGGTATCGCCGGAACACCCCCATCCCCATGCCCCCCGTGACCACGCAAACAGCGCCCGACGCCTTCCGGTCCGTGCTGGACAAAGCCGGTGCCGGCCCCGTGCGGGATGCGGTGGACGAACGGATCATTGCCGATTTGCGCCGTGGCGAGGGCCGCATCATCGACAGCCAGGAGGATGTCGGGGGCTGGCCCATGCTTGCAACCGGCGCCCCACCGCCGGACAGCGACGGCGACGGCATGCCCGATGATTGGGAAAGGGCCCATGGATTGAACCCGCAGGACCCGGCCGATGCCGCACAGGACAGGAATGGCGACGGCTATACCAATCTGGAAGATTATCTGAACAGCCTTTGAAACGGGAACGCCCCCGGGCCCGGCTGGCCGGGAACGGGGGCGTTGGAACCTGAAAGGAGGCCATTGGCCTCACTCAATCAGGCCGGTCAGCTCTTGTTGGCAAGAACCTGACCGCTGGCGCCGTCGACCCGGACGGAACGGGTCTCGGTGCCGCTCAGGACCTTGACATCATACATCAGCCGGTTGTCCTCATGCTCCACCTCGGCCTCGATGGCCTTGCCGCCGGCCTGCGCCTCGGCAATGCCGACAGCCTGGGCCAGGCTGGTCGAGGAAGCGGTCAGTTCCTGCGGCTTCACCCCGGCGCCAAGCTGCTGCGCCCAGGTGGCCAGCGTCTTCTTGTCGGCAGAGGCGATCTTGCCGTTGGACGCATCGATGTCCCAGCGGGTCACCGTCTCGCCGGACACGATGTCGATCTGATACAGGCCGACATTGTCCTTGGTGTCGAATTCGACGCTGACCGCCTTGCCCTTGCCTTCCTTCTCCGCCTGGGCGATGGCCTGGGTCAGGGAAATATTCGCTTGGCGAAAGGCCGCGACCTCACTGTCGGATGTATTGGCCAGGGACGGGCCGGCATGGGCCAGGACCAGGGCCAGGGCGGCGGTGCCGAGAAGCGTCTTCATGGTGGGGCATCCTACAAGTTGTTTTGTTCGATACCACCAAAACGATACCGGACCGCCGGTGGTTCCGGGGTTACCCCCTCTGGAACCGGTTGGTGCCTCCCCCCCCTTTGGCCCGACTGTCTGTTCTTCTGCCTGTCTGGCCTGTTGGGGGGCTGGGTCTTCAGGCCCCGGCGAAGGCGGCGGCCGCACGGGCATTGGCGGTGATGCCGGCCCAGTCACGCTCCGCAATCTGCCTGCCGGTGGCAATCCAGGAACCGCCGACGCCCACCACGTTCTTCAATGCCAGATAGCTGGCCACCTTGTCGCGCCCGATACCACCGGTCGGACAGAAACGGGCCTGCGGCAGGGGGCCGGTCAGCGCCGCGATGGTGCCGGTGCCGCCATATTGTTCAGCCGGAAACAGCTTCAGCACGTCGAAGCCGTCATCCAGCCGGGCCAGGATCTCAGACGGTGTGGCGACGCCCGGGATCACGGGCACGCCGCAGCCCTTCAGGGGTGCGACCAGGGCCTGGGTGGTGGCCGGCGTCACGATGAAATCGGACCCTGCCGACATGGCGGCATCCAGGTCGGCGGGCCGCAGGATGGTGCCGGCACCGACCACCAGGCCCGGCGCGGCACGCTTCATGGCGGTGATGGCGTCCAGGGCGGCCGGCGTGCGCAGCGTAACCTCCACCACCGACAGGCCGCCGGCGGCCAATGCCTGGGCCAAGGGTTCGGCATCCGCGACATGATCGATGGTCAGCACCGGAATGACGGGAGAGGCACGCAGCAATGCGGTGAAAGCCTGCATGTTCACGGATCGGAACTCCTTGGGAAGAGATGAGACGGGTGACAAGAAAACGGCCCCTCCCAAGGGGAGGGGCCGCAGGTGGGATGAACAGACGGGAGGCGACAGGATCAGTAACGGTAACGGGCACCCAGGAAGAACTGACGGCCCGTATGTTCGTAGGTTTCCAGGTTCTTGCGGTCGCTGGTGCCAACCCAACGCTCATCAAACTGATCGGTCAGGTTGATGGCTTCGAACGACACCGTGATCTGGTCGGTCAGGTCGTAGCTGGCCGAGAAATCCAGGTTGAAGGTCGAGGCCTTGCCGCGCACGTCGTTGCCGTTGCCGGGCACGATCTGCGTCAGGTAACCGTCGCGGAAGGAGCCGGAGATACGGGCCGAGAACTTCTCATCCTCGTAATAAAGCGTGGCGTTGTAGGATTTCGGCGACAGACCGACCAGCGGCTCGGTCACGGTCCGCATCGTCGTGGCGTTGACGATATAGTCGATGTCCGACTTCACATAAGTGAAGTTGGCAATGCCACCGAAATTGTCGAACGGCGCCGGCAGGAACGTGAAGGGCTTCTGAATGCTGACCTCGATACCCTTCAGCGGACCACCCGGAGTATTGCCGGCGCGGTTGACGGTGAAGACCGTGTCCGGGGTATTGGTACCGGTCAGCATGCTGACGGGCAGACCCGTCTCGCTGAACGGAATGGTTTCCGAGATGGTCTGGATGTAGCTCTTGATGTCCTTGTAGAACAGGCCGACCGTGAACAGCGTGCCGCGTTCCGGATACCATTCGAAGGACAGGTCCAGGGTGTTGGCCTTGATCGGCTCCAGATAGGGATTGCCGATATTCAACGTCGCCGACGTATTGGTGATCGAACCACCGGGTGTCAATTGCGGCAGGTCGGGCCGCGCCATCACCTTGGCGGCGCCGAAACGCACCAGCACATCGTCGACCGGCTCCAGAGTCAGGTTCATGGCCGGCAGCGTGTTGTCATATTCCCGCTCCACGGTCGCCGCCGTCGTGCCGACATAGCCGTTGGATGTCAGCTTGGTCTTGACCTGACGGACACCGATATTGCCGCGGAAGGGCATGCCGGCAAGCTCGGTTGTGAAGTCGGCCTGGATGTAGGCGCTCAGGCTTCTCTCGCGCGCCGACCGGTTGGCGCCGAGCTGGTTGGTTTCCGACAGGCGGAAATCGCCATATTCGTTGACACAGTCGCAATAGATGCCCAGAACCTCCGCCAGCTTGTCGATGGAAGGCACGACCCAGCTTGTCGGCGTGCCGGTCGGCAGGTTCAGATTGCGGCCGAAGCCCGTCAGAAGCTGGGAAATATCGGCAACCGTGACACCGGCCGGCAGCGGCACACCCGCCTCGGTCAGGTTCGCGGTGCTGAACGGATCGCGGGTCGCGTAGCGGCGGCGCTCGACGGTCTTGAAATCATATGTCTTATGAACCACGCCGCCCTTCAGGGTCAGCCAGTCGCTGGTGTCCCATTCCAGATCGCCGCGGAAGGTCTGGAACTCATTGTCCGTCTGGTTGGGACGCATGCGGATCAGCGACTGGTCACCCAGAACCGGGCCACCGGCCACGGCACGGGTCGACGGGCTGAAAACGTAGTTCGCGGGATTGGTGACATCGAACCCGTAATTGAACGATGGCAGGTTCATATTCCGGCTGAAATCGTAGGAATAGCCGTCGGTGTCATAGCGTTCCAGCGACACGGTCGTCTGGATCGGGTTCTTCTGCTTGGAAGTGGACCAGCCGGCGACGCCCTTGAAACGGATATCTTCAGAGAATTCCTGGTTGAGGCCCACCGAATATTGCAGGAACTCGGTCTCCAGCCGGTCATAGCGCTGTTCGGTACGCACATCGACATCGTCAAAGGTGCCGGCGATCAGGTTGCCCTTGTCATCATACTGTGCGGAGATGACGTTGGTGAAACCATTGCCACCCGCAGCCGCATTGCGGCTGAAGGAAATGATTTCCAGATATTCCTCCTGCCGGCTGCCCTTCAGATTGGCGTAAAGCACGTCCAGATCAATGCGGGTCGTGTCGAACGGCTGGAACTGCACGGCAGTGGTGACGCCCAGCCGCTCCTGATCATAATCCAGGCGGCCATAGCGCGGAATGCGCGGGTGCCAGGCATTGTTTTCCGGAAGGGCAGCGTTGCCCGCGGAATTCAAGGCGCCACCACCCTCGAAACGACCGGCGGAATTACCCGCCACACCCGGATTTTCCCAGCGACCGGTGGAGGACCCCTCCTCCGTCCGGTTGGTCTTGGCATAGGCGACAGAGGTCAGGATACCGATCCGGCCATCGGCGAAGGTGTCGCCGACCAGCAGCGTGCCGCGCGGATCCTTCGACTTTGACAGGTCATTGTAGCCCATCTGTCCGCCGGCCGCGAAGACGAACTTGTTGTAGTCGAACGGACGCGCCGTCTGCAGGTCGACGGTGGCACCCAGGGAGCCCTCCTCCGTCTGCGCCGACTGCGACTTGCGCACCGTCAGGCTGTTGAACAGTTCGGAAGCGAAAATCTGGAAATCGAAGCCGCGGCCGCGATTGGCGCCGCCGGACCCGTCCTTGCCGCCCGTGGTGGCCAGGGCCTCAAGCCCGTTCAGGCGAACGCGGGTGAAGGTGGAGGACAGGCCGCGCACCGTGATCGACCGGCCTTCACCGCCGTCGCGGTCGATGGACACGCCGGGGATGCGCTGAAGGGATTCGGCAAGGTTCAGATCGGGGAAATCGGCAATATCCTCGGCGTTGATGACGTCGACGATATCGTTCTCGTTGCGCTTCTGAACGATGGCGCTCGCCAGACTGCCACGGAAACCGGTGACGACGATTTCCTCCAGCGCGCCGTCATCCCCCTGCTGCGCCTGAACGGCCGCGGGAACAAGGCTGGCCAGCAGCACCATGGCGGAAGCGCCGGCAAGACGGCGACGGATGCAGGGCGTACCCGCGAACTTCTTCATAGCTTCCTTCCCCTTCAGTTTTATTACCCCGGTCGCTTCCCCCCGCCAAGTCCCACCGGCTGGCAGGGGATGGAGGAGTGCCGGGCAAATTCGCCTTCTGTTATCACCGGCAGCGCCTGAGGCGTCATTGACACCGGTGACATCGCTATTAATGATCCGAACTGACACCGGTGGCAATAGCCTTTTGCATTAAGGCCGCCAACTTTGTATCAAGATGTGGCACAAATCCCGCAGCACCACCGGGTAAGTCCTTACAATCAAGGGAGTGACGCTGATGAGCGGCCGTATCGTCTGTTTCGGGGAATTGCTGATGCGGCTCACGGCGCCGGGGCGCGAGTTGCTGCTGCAAAGCCCGCGGCTGGACATCACCTTTGGTGGGGCGGAGGCCAATGTCGCCGTGTCGCTGGCCCGATTCGGCTGGGACGCCGCCGTCGTTTCCACCCTGCCCGACAATGCCATCGGCCAAGCCTGCCGCGGGGAATTGCGCCGTCATGGCGTGGATACGCGCGGTATCCAGATGCAGCACGGCCGCATGGGCCTTTATTTCCTGACCGTGGGCGCCATGCAGCGCCCATCGGAAATCATTTATGACCGCGCCGGTTCCGCCTTCGCCGTCGCGGATGCCGGCGGCTATGACTGGTCCCGCCTGCTGGAGGGTGCCGGCTGGCTTCATATCGGCGGCATCACCCCGGCCGTCAGCGCCAATGCGGAAACGGCCGTGATCGCCGCGGCGCAGGCCGCGAAGGCAGCGGGGGTGAAAGTCTCCTTTGACTGCAATTACCGGGCGAAGCTGTGGAGCGATCGCGGCGGCGACGCACCCGCGGTCTTTGCCAGGCTGGCCGCCTGCGCCGATCTGATGTTCGGCAACGAGCGCGACATCGCCCTGATCCTGGGCGCCGATTTCCACACGCTTGCGCTGTCTGAACGGTTCCTGGCGGCGGCCGAACTGGCTTTCCGGACCTGGCCCGGCCTGCAGCGGCTGGCTTCCACCATCCGCACCCATTTCGATGTGGACCATCAGGAACTGACCGGTCGCATCGCCACGCGCGACCACCGGGTGCATTATTCACGCACCTACAAGCTGAACGGCATCGTGGACCGCATCGGCGGCGGTGATGCCTTCGCGGCGGGGCTGATCCACGGGATCGACCATGGCATGGCCACGGACGCAGCCATCAATTTCGCCGCCGCCGCCGCCGCCCTGAAACATGCTGTGCCGGGCGATGCCAACCTGGTTTCCACCGCCGACGTGATGAGCCTGGTGAACGAGGAGGGGCTTGATGTGAAGCGCTGATACGTATCTGCATTGATCAGAACCTATGGTCCTGATCAATGCGCCCCTCATGCGCCGGGCGCCGCCATCCGGCGGCTGGGCTTGCGCGCGCATGGGCGCGCGGGTGCTCAACGCGCCAACCAATCAACGCGCCAGCCAAGTTGCGATGAGTTCAACTCACCGCAACTTGGTATGAGCCCGCCGGCGCAATTAAAGACCGGAAATCTTCACCCGGCCTGCGGGAACAAGTGCCGGCGGATGGCTGTGGCGGTCGCCTGAAGGCGGGGCAGCAGTTCGGCCACCCTATCCGGTGGCATGCGGACCACCGCCGCACTGACGGACAGGGCTGCACAGACACCGCCGGCACCATCATGGACGGGGACCGCCACACAGCGCAGGCCTGTCAGGACCTCCTCATCATCCATGGCCCATCCCCGTTCACGGACCTGCGCCAGTTCGTGTTCCAGCCGGCCCGGATCGGTGATGGTGCGTGGGGTCAGGGCCACAAGATCACCGGTTGCCAGATATGTTCGGCGCGACGCCACCGGCAGATGCGCCAGAAGCACCTTGCCGATGCCCGAGCAATAGGCCTCAAGCTGCATCCCCTCCGCGGTGAACAGTTTTTCCCGCCCGAAGGACCGCTTCACGAGGTAGGTGACCATCTCCCCGTCGAAGACGCCCAGGTGACTGCTGGCGCGGCATTGCCGCGCCAGGTCATCCACCAGCGGCCCCCCCACATCCACCAGCAGATCCTCCAGCCGGCGCCCCCCGGCGAGCGACAGGACCGCGGTGCCGAGACAATAACGGCCCCGGCCCAGCCTGATCAGATAGCCGCGGGCCGTCAGGGTCTGCGCCAGACGGTGGAGCGTGGATAGCGGCAGGTCCAGTTCTCCCGCCACCCGGGCCAGCGAGCAGGTTCCCTCCCGGCCGATCAGGGCCAGCATGGTCAGGGCTTTGTCCAGCAGGCCGGGCACCGGATCGGCCAATTTCCATCTCCTCGGCAGGGGCCGGCCCAAGCCGGGCCGGATGAACCGGAAGATAAAGGCCCATAATTGCCACTGATTGGCAATTGTTCCTGTCGACCCGATCGCCTGGATCAGATCAAACTGGCGATCCAGCGTGCATGAGCGTCCAGCACCCGTTCCGGTTGGTCGCGAAATGGCGTGTGGCCGCAATCGGCAAGATCCAGCCGCGTCACCTCCCCGCGGACCTGCCCCTCGATGGCGTCCAACTGGGCCAGCGTGGCATATTCATCGCTGATCCCCTGGATCAACAGGGTGGGACAGGTGATGCCCGACAAGAAGCCCTCGATATTCCATTGCCGGAATGACGGCCGCAGCCAGGTATCATTCCATCCACGGAACGTCGCGGCCGGATCACGGTGATAACGGCCCAGCCGGCTTTCCATGTCGGTTTCCTGGAATGTGCGTCGCGCGGCCAGGATGCCCGTGATGGTCACATCCTCGACGAACACATGCGGGGCCTGGGCCGACACGCCCTTGACCGGCCACCGCGCCGCGCCGGCATGGATCAGGGCGATGGAGGCACCGTCGCTGTGCCCGATCAGCACGGGTTCGGCGATACCTTCGGCAACCAGCAGTTCCGGCAGAACCACCAGCGCCTCGCGATGCAGGTAGTCGTCCTGGCGCGGTCCTGTCAGCGGGGCCGATTGACCATAGCCGTAACGGGAATAAAGCAGCGCGCCACATCCCGTCGCCGCCGCCAGACGCTGTGGAAAATTCCGCCACAGCGCGATGCAACCCAACCCCTCATGCAGGAAGACCAGGGTCGGCAGGCCGGGACGGGCGGCCGGCACATGGGCGATTTCCAGCTCGTGGCCGGCAATGAGGCGTGAAGGCATCGACAATCCATGGCAAGACAAAGGCCGGGGGGCGGCCGCAACCGCCCCCCGGCCCCCTTTATCATCGACCCTTATACCGCGTTCATCGTCAGCAGGTCATAGCTGGCGACCAGTTCGCCCTCCTGGTTCGTGACCGCCACGTTCCAGCGGACCTCCCCCATTTCCGGCGTCTTGGCTGTCTTTTCCTTGGCGGTCAGGGCGGCCCGGATGCTGTCGCCGGGCTTCACCGGCTTGATGAAACGCAGCCCTTCCAGCCCGTAATTGGCCAGAACGGGACCCGGCGACGGGTCGACGAACAGGCCGGCCGCAAAGGACAGGATCAGGTATCCATGCGCCACACGCCCGCCGAAGATGGGACTGGCCTTGGCCGCTTCCTCGTCCATGTGGGCATAGAAGGTGTCGCCCGTGAAATGGGCGAAATGCTCGATATCCTCCAGCGTGATGGTGCGGGCCGCCGTCTTCTTGGTATAGCCCACGGGGAGTTCACCGAAACGCAGGCGGAAGGGATGCACCTCCCCCTCCTCCCGCTTGGCGCCGGCCAGCCAGGTGCCGGTGATGGCGGTCAGCATGTCGGGCGAGCCCTGCAGAGCGGAACGCTGCATGTAATGCTTCACGCCGCGGATGCCGCCCATCTCCTCCCCGCCGCCGGCCCGTCCGGGGCCGCCATGCACCAGGACCGGCAGGGGCGAGCCATGGCCCGTCGATTCCCGGGCACAGTCGCGGTTCAGGAAATGGATACGGCCATGGAACGACCCCACGCCCATCAGCAGTTCCGTCGCTACGGCCGGATCATGGGTCACGATGGACAGGGCCAGGGACCCCCGGCCGCGATTGGCGATGTCGATCGCATGGGCCAGATCGCGATAGGGCATCAGCGTGGCCACGGGGCCGAACGCCTCCACCTCGTGCAACTGAACCGCGCTATCGGGGTCGTCGCAGCGCAGCAGGAGGGGGGCGATGAAGGCACCGCGCTCATCGGCGCCGGCCACCGGACCAGCATCGCCATGGACGATACGCGCCTCGGTCGCCAGCAGGCCCACCTTGTCACGCACATCGGCCAGTTGGGACCGGCCGACCAGCGCGCCCATGGTCACACCTTCGCGCGCCGGGTCGCCGACCACCACCTTTGACAGGGCCGCCTTCAGCGCTTCCTGCACGGTATCGATCAGGGTGGCGGGCACAAGGGCACGGCGGATGGCTGTGCATTTCTGCCCGGCCTTGACCGTCATTTCCCGCGCCACCTCCTTCACGAACAAGGCGAATTCCGGACTGTCGGGGGTGGCATCCGATCCCAGGATGGCAGCGTTCAGACTGTCGCGCTCCGCCACGAAACGCACACCCTCGCGCGCAATGACCGGATGGTTCTGCAATTTGGCAGCAGTGGCGGCGGAGCCCGTGAAGGAAACGACATCCTGTCCCGTCAGATGCTCGAACAGGTCCCCCGTTCCCCCCACAATGAGCTGCAGCGCCCCCGGCGGCAGCAGGCCCGTATCGATCATGATGCGGAACGCCGCCTCGGTGACATAGGCGGTGGCCGTCGCCGGCTTCACGATGGCCGGCACACCGGCCAGCAGGGTGGGCGCCAGCTTTTCCAACATGCCCCAGACGGGGAAGTTGAAGGCGTTGATATGAACGGCGGCACCTTGCAACGGCGTATAGACATGCTGACCGATGAACCCGCCACGCTTTGACAGCACCTCGGTATCGCCATCGATCAGGATACGGGCGTTCGGCAATTCCCGCCGGCCCTTGGAGGCATAAGCGTAAAGCGTGCCGGCCCCGCCCTCGATATCGATCCAATTGTCGGTTCGCGTGGCCCCGGTATGGGCGGCCAGGACGTAGAGTTCCTCCTTGCGGCCCATGATGGCCTCTGCCAGACCCTTCAGCAGGCGGGCGCGCTCATGGAACGTCATGGCCCGCAGGGCCGGGCCGCCCACGGTGCGGGCATGGTTCAGCATGGCAGCGAAATCCAGCCCGTCGCTGCCCGTCGTTGCCACGATGGCACCATCCAGCGCCGACGGAATGGAAACCAGCCCCCCGGCGGCCTGTACCCAGCCGTCGAGCGCGTAGTTGCTCAGTTGCGACATCTCAACAATCCTCCCAAATACCCTTTAGCGGCCCGTGAAACGGGGCTGGCGCTTCTCCAGGAAGGCGCTGACGCCTTCCCGATAATCATCGGTGTGGCCCAGGAACCGCTGATGGTCCCGTTCGGCATCCAGTTGCTGATCCAGCGGCACCGACCAGCCGGCGCGGATCGCCTGCTTGATGCGGGCCAGCCCCTGCGTCGGCGCCTGCGCCATGCGGGCCGCCAGCGCATCGACGGTGGCGGCAAGCTCTGCATCGTCGGCCACATCCCAGATCAGGCCCCATTCCTTGGCCTGCTCGGCCGGCAATGGCATACCCGTCAGGGCTAGGCCCAGGGCGCGGGCCTGGCCGATATGGCGCGGCAGGGTCCAGGTCCCCCCGCTGTCGGGAACCAGGCCGATATTGGCGAAGGGCTGGATGAACTTGGCCGACCGCGCCGCAATCACGATATCACAGGCCAGCGCGATGTTGGCGCCCGCCCCCGCCGCAACGCCATTGACGGCGCAGATCACCGGCAGGGGCAGCGCCGTCAGGCCGCGGATCAGCGGATTGTACCGGTCCTCCAGCGACTGGCCCAGATCCACACCCTGTCCGCCCGGCGACACGGCCCGGTCCGACAGGTCCTGCCCGGCGCAAAAGCCGCGCCCCGCACCGGTCAGCACCAGCACGCGGGCAGCCCCCGGCACCGCCACGGCCTTCAGCGCCTCGGCCGTTTCGGCATGCATCTGTACGGTAAAGCTGTTCAGACGGTCCGGGCGGTTCAGCGTCAAACGGGCCACGCCATCGGCGATATCGAACAGGATGGTCTCAAACATGGGCATGCACCCTCCCCTTGCGGCAGGCCGTCCCGCCACGGATAATTAATAGAATGACTGGTCGGTCTATTATTGACAAGCCTTAATTCCATGGCTTAGCTATCCGGCATGCGAACCATTCCAGGAACAGAGGCGCCCATGGGCGTCGTCGGTGCCGGCGCCATGGGTGCGGGCATCGCAGAGGTTGCGGCGGCCGCCGGCCACCGTGTCGTGGTGCTTGACGTCGGTGCCGCGGCACTGGAACGGGGGCGGGCCATTGTCGATGCCTCGCTGGCGGCCCGCGTGAAACGCGGCACGCTGACGGCGGAGGCGGCCGAAACCATCAAGACGCGGCTGTCCTTCACACCGGACATCGCCGATCTGGCCCCCTGCCCGCTGGTGATCGAAGCGATCGTTGAACAGACGGCCGCCAAAGCGGCATTGTTAGCACGGTTGGAAAGCGTGCTGGCCGGCGATGCCGTCATCGCGTCCAACACCTCGTCCCTGCCGATATCGGGCCTGGCCACAAGCCTGGACAGGCCCGACCGGTTCGTGGGCCTGCATTTCTTCAACCCCGCCCCCGCCATGAAGCTGGTGGAGGTGGTGGCCGGCCGCGCCAGCGACCCCGGTCTGGTGTCCCTGCTGCTGGAACTGATGAAGCGCTGGGGCAAGGTGCCCGTGGCAGCGGCCGATGTGCCGGGCTTCATCGTCAACCGCGTGGCCCGCCCCTACTACGCCGAAGGGTTCCTGGCCCTGGGCGAGGGGCTGAACCCCGCCGCCATCGACCATGCGCTGAAAACGGCTGGCGGCTTTCGCATGGGGCCGCTGGAACTGGCCGACCTGATTGGCCATGACGTGAATTTCGCCGTGGCCAGTTCCATCTATGGCGCCTATGCCGGCAAGACCCGTTTCCGGCCGCAACCCGCGCAGCAGGCCCTGGTGGACGCCGGAAGGCTGGGCCGCAAGACGGGCCGTGGCGTCTTCACGGCGGGGGAGAAGCCGGCCGTGCCATTGGAGCCGCATGCAGCGCCCCCGCAAAGCCTTTGCTTCGCGCCGGGGCCGTCGGCACTGGCCGATGCGGCGCGGCAGGCCGGGCTGAACATCGTGATTGACGAGAAACTGACGGCCGGATCGATCATCATCGACGGGATCGCCCTGTGCCAGGGCGACGGCCGTTCCGCCGCCGCCCTGGCTGCCGGGGATGGCCGAACCCGGATCATGCTGGATGCGGCCCGGGATTTCGCAAGAACACCGACGCTGGTTGCCAGCCTGGCCGACCCGGATGACCGGGCCGCCCGTGCGGCCTTTGCCGGGTTCGCCGGGGCGCTGGGCCGCGATGCGCTGGTTCTGCCGGACCGGCCGGGCGGGTTGGTGCTGCGCACGCTGGCCCAACTGGCCAACGCCGCCGCCGATGCCGTGGCCGACAAGGTGGCCGGCGCGGAAGGCATCGATGCCGCCCTGGTGCATGGCGCCAACCATCCGCAAGGCCCGTTGGCCTGGGCCAGAACAACCGGCGCGGACCGGGTCCGCGCGGTGCTGCGGCATATCGCCGACAGTACCGGCGACGCCACCTATCAACCGGGGGAGGGATGGCCGGAATGACCGACAATGCAAGGCGCATCGCCGATGCCATGCTGTCGCGTGAGGGGACGGGACCGGCCTGGGGCATCACGATCCTGGAAGCGCGGGAAGGCTATGCCAGGATATCCATGCGCCTGCGGCCCGACATGCTGAACGGCCATGGCATGGCCCATGGGGGCATGATCTTCGCCCTGGCCGACACGGCCTTCGCCTATGCCTGCAACAGCCGCAACGTGGCGACGGTGGCGGCCCATGCCTCCATCGCCTTCCTGGCACCAGCCCGAGAGGGGGAGGTCCTGGTGGCCGAGGCACGGGAAGCCGCGATGGCCGGGCGCAGCGGCGTCTATCAGGTCAGCGTCACCACGCAGGATGGTCGCACCATCGCCGAATTCCAGGGTCTGTCACGCACCATCGGCGGCCCGGTGATCAAGGACACCAACGAAGAGGTTGATCATGGCTGATGCCTTCATCTGCGACGGGCTGCGCACGCCCATCGGCCGCTATGCCGGGGCCTTGTCGCCCGTGCGCGCCGACGATCTGGCCGCCATCCCCATCCGGGCCCTGCTGCAGCGCCATCCGGCGCTGTCCGGCGGCATCCTGGACGATATCATCATGGGATGCGCCAACCAGGCCGGCGAGGACAACCGCAATGTCGCCCGTATGGCGGCCCTGCTGGGCGGGTTGGGCGACAGCGCGCCCGGCACCACCGTCAATCGGCTCTGCGGCTCGGGCCTTGACGCCGTGGGCATGGCCGCGCGCGCCATCAAGGCGGGGGAAGCCGACCTGATCCTGGCCGGCGGCGTGGAAAGCATGAGCCGCGCGCCTTTCGTGCAAGGCAAGGCCGACAGCGCCTTTTCCCGCCAGACACAGATCTTCGATACGACGATCGGCTGGCGCTTCGTCAATCCGCTGATGCAAAAGGGCTTCGGCATCGACAGCATGCCGGAGACGGCGGAAAACGTGGCCGATGATTTCGGCATTTCCCGCACCGACCAGGACGCCTTCGCCGTGCGCAGCCAGGCGCGTGCCGCGGCTGCCCAGGCCAATGGCCGGCTTGCCGCAGAGATTACGCCCGTCGCCATCCCCCAGCGCAAGGGTGACCCGCTGCTGGTCGAACAGGATGAGCATCCCCGCGCCACCAGCCTGGAAGCCCTGGCAAAACTGCGGCCGATCGTGCGCCCCGACGGAACGGTGACAGCCGGCAACGCATCAGGTGTCAACGATGGCGCCGCAGCCCTGATCGTGGCCTCCGCCGCGGCGGTGGAACGCCATGGGCTGGTGCCGCGTGCCCGTGTGCTGGGCATGGCCGTGGCAGGCGTGCCGCCCCGCATCATGGGCATCGGCCCCGCGCCGGCCACGAAACTGCTGCTGGCGCGGCTGGGCCTGTCCATCGGCGATATCGACGTGATCGAGTTGAACGAGGCGTTTGCCGCGCAGGGTCTGGCGGTTCTGCGGCAACTGGGCCTGCCCGATGACGCGGCGCATGTGAACCCCAATGGGGGCGCCATCGCCCTTGGCCATCCGCTGGGCATGTCCGGCGCCCGTCTGGTCATCACCGCAACCGAGGAATTGCAGCGCAGCGGCGCCAGGCGGGCACTCTGCACCATGTGCATCGGCGTCGGCCAGGGCATCGCCATGGTGCTGGAACGGGTGTGATCTCATCTGGACGGGGTCGGACGGGGCCGGTCGTCGCTGCCGACCCGCCGGCATCCCACTAGTGGGCACCACGGAAATATAATTCGGAATCCGAATTATATTTCCGTCTCGGCAAACTTCTGTCATAGAATTATTTCTTAAAATATTATTGTTAATCAATAAATTATGGCATTTTCCTAATTTTATTTATTAAAATTATGGGATGGCGCGATCTACCGCCAATGGATTACCCCTATGACCTTATGCCAGGGGGCCAACCCGTGGGTCGCACGATCAATGGGCACAAACGACCGGCCCGCGCCGAATAAATCCAGCAATCGCAAGGGGCAGGCGGTCGCCCCGGCCCATACCAAAGCATAACCCGAAGGAGGTGCCCGGGAACCGGCACCGGTGCGCGGATATCCTGCATGCCCCCCGAACAGGGGAATGAAGGGTATCGCCCCCTCCCCGACATTCCATCCACAGGGCCGGCTGATATCCGGGGCGGAAACCGCCGGCCCGATCGAGGATGATTGGGGAGAGTTCCTTGACACGACAAAAGATGCCACCGGTGATCCGGGGTGCGATCCTGGCAGGACTGACCATGGCGGCTGCCATGCCCGCCGCCGCAGAGGTCGATGGGGTCGTTCAGCAGGCCACCGGTCACCTGCAGGCGGCAAAGGCCGGCGATGCCTATGCAATGCTGGCTCCGCTGGCCGCGGAACGGGCGGGTGACCCGGATTTCGACTATGCGCTGGGGCTTGCCGCAGCCGACAGCGGCCACCCGGCCGAAGCCATCATCGCCTTCCAGCGTGTCCTGGCCATACAGCCCGACAATGCGCAGGCCCGCGCGGAACTGGCCAGGGCCTATGCCCTGGCCGGCGATATCGACACGGCCCGCGCGCAGTTCGACACCGTGGTGCAGGACCCGTCCCTGCCCGACCCCGTGCGCCAGCGCTTCGACCGGCTGGTCCGCGATTTCGACCGGCAGATCGCCGGCGGCGGTACCGATCTTTCGGGCTTCTTTGACCTGTCGGGCGGCTGGGACAGCAACATCAACACTGCCACCGACCTGACGCAGATCACCATCCCGCTGTTCGCCGGCCTGGGGCCCGGCGCCCTGGGGGCCGCGGCCCGCAAGACCGGCAAATCCTATTATGAGATGCAGGGCGCCGTCAGCATCGTCAGCGCCGTCAGCCGGCAGACGCGCCTGTTCGGCAGCGCGCTGGGGTCCTGGCGTGACAATGTCGACAGCAAGGCATTCGATCAGGCATCCGCCGCCCTGACTGGCGGTGTCGCCCATACGCTGCCCAGCCGGGATGTGCTGTCCCTGTCAGGCCAGTTCCAGAACTTCTGGCTGGGCCATGACAGTTATCGCCAGAGCTACGGCGCGATCGGGCAATATACGCACCTGCTGGCGGGCGGGCGGGCTCTGACCGTCGCCGGGCAGCTTTTCCGCCTGGATTACGAAAACGACCCGTTGCGTGATGCCGACCGCTACGGGGCGGCCATCTCCTATATCGACCGCGTCATGGTGGCGACCCTGTCGGGCGGGAAGGAGGAAACCCGGCGCCGGTCCGGCGACCATCTTTCCAACAGCTATCTGGGCGCCAGCCTGGGCTTTGAACAGCCGGTGGGCGGTGTGAACCTTGTCGGCGGGCTTTCGGCTGAACGCCGCCGCTATGATGCGCGCGATGCACTGTTCCTGAAGAAGCGGGCCGACGAGCAGGTCGATGCCTCCTTCGGCGTCAAGGTGCCTGTGGCCGACCGCGTCTATCTGCGCCCGCGCGTCACCTACACGCGCAACTGGAGCAACATCGACCTCTACGATTACGAGCGCGTGACGGTCAATCTGGGCCTGCGGGCTGAATTCTGAAGGATCGGGTGACCAAGATGAACAAGCCATTCCGCGCCGCCCGCATGGCGGCCCTGTTGCTGACGGGCACGGCCCTGACGCTGCCCGCCCTTCCCGCCCTGGCCAGCAGCGGCCAGATACTGACCATGGATGTGGGACAAAGCCGGCGGGCCCCGCTGGTTCCCGGCCAGCAGGTGACGACCACCAGTGCGGCCACCCAGGTCATCATGACCAACGGCACCATCCTGTCCTTCGTCCAGGGCGGGTCCTTCACGGTGGGCAATGACGGCATACTGGACATCCATGCTGGCAACGCCACCGTCCTGGCCGCCCGCGAGCCCATCACGGTGCGCCTGCCCGGCGGCGGGGCCGCCGCGCTGTCGCAGGGGGCATCCGGCAACTTCACGATCGCCGTCGACGGCTTCACAGGGTCGGTCCTGACCGGTCGGGTGGATGTGACCGCCGCCGGCTCCTCCCGCAGTTTCGATGCCGGACAAGCCTGGCAGGCGACGGGCGGACAGGCGCCCGACCGCGTCTTCGCCAACGCCGCACAGGCCGTTCCCGCCGTGGCCAGCCAGCGCCAGGCCGGCATCGCCGCCGCCGCGGCCAATGGCCAACCCGTGGGGCTGGGCCAGGCATTGGCCGCCGTCGGTGCATCCGGCGATGTCGTGGCCGCTGCCACACGCCTTCAGGCCTCGGCCCAGAATCCGGCCCTGGCCAGTTTTCCCGCCGCCGATGCCGCCACGCTGGCCAATTACGCGGCCAGCCTGGCATCACTTTATGGTGCCCCGGCCTTTCAGGGCGCGGGCCCCGATCTGGTGCGCACCTATCTGTCCTATCTGGGCCAGGGCGGTCTGCCCGGTGACTTCCAGGCCGCATATGGCGACCTTGTCAGCCGCTATCTGGAACTGCTGCGCGCCGGCGGCGTGCCGGCCGACTTCGCAGGCGCCAGCGAGACTGCGATCAACGCCTACCTGGAATATATCCGCAGCACGGGCGCCCTTTCATCCCTGTCAGAGCCGGACCGAGCCCTGATCGGACAATATCTTTCCTTCCTGCGCAATGGCGGGGCGGTCGCTGATTTCACAGCGCTTTATACCCAGGCGATCAGCGCCTTCCTGGAGCATGTGAAGGCAGGCGGCCTGCCCAGCGCTTATGCCGGGCTGTCGCTGGAACTGGTGCGGCAATATCTGGAGATGCTGCAATCCACCGGACTGCTGCAGGGGCTGCTGGGTGCGCAAGCCGAGTTCCTGACGGCCTATCTGGCTTATCTTCAGACAGGTGCCGATCCGGACACGTTCCCGGGACTGCCGGAACAGCCCGTGGACCCTGTCGATCCCGAAAACCCGCCGCCCGTCGCAACGCCGATCCGCGTCGCCGGGTCCACTGTCGCCATCCTGCCGGACCGTGATGTTCATATGCCCATCGGCGCGCAGGAGGTCGGCTTCGTGGACGGAATGCCGGAATCCATTCCCGACGGCAGGTCCATCATCGTCACCGACGAGGCGACATTCGCCGATGTGCATGTGGATGACCGCTTCTTCATCGGCCGCCTGACGAACGGCAAGTTCCGCCAGTTCCAGCGCGACCATATCCTGAATGCCGACCAGGGCGTGCATTACGCCTATCTGCGCACCGACGGCACGACGCTGCCGGCCGGCGGCACGGTGACATACGGGCTTGTGGCGGCCACCCGGCCGACCTTCGCGTCAGGCGCCAGCGCTGCCGGCACCTTCGACGCGAAGATGGCCGTGGCCTGGGGGGCGGCTCCGAAGGTCGGCCTGGCCGGTACGCTGGCCATGCCCGGCGATGCGACCTATGCCTTCACCAGCGACGGGGGCGTGGCGGGTGCGGCACAGACCGGCATCACCTTGTCCGGTTATGGCCAGAATGCCTATCAGTTCAACAGCGCCCTGACGGGAACGGGGCGCGCCTGCACCGGCGGTGATTGCGGCATCCGCTTTCTGATGCAGCCGGGCGGGCCGGACGCACAGGCCCTGGCCGTCACCTATGCCACCAGCGGCGGGGATGGACTGGACCGGATCACCGGTGCGGCCGGCTTTGCAGCCATGCAGGACCCTGGCCCCGGACCGGAGGAACCCGGCGAGACGCCGCCGGTCAGCAATGCACGCGCCTATGCCATCGTCGCGCAAACGTCACAGGCCCGCGCGATGACCGTCACCCAGCAGGTCGTCACGGTATCGCCGGGCGGGCTGCCCACCCGGATCGGCAATTACGATGTGAGCGGCGCCAGCCTGCTCGATCGGCAGGAAAACACCCAGCAGGGCTGGGAGATCGGACGTTTCGGCAACGGTGCCGTCGCGCTGGGCAGCCAGACCTACACCCTGGGAACAGGACAGGCGGCGCATTTCGCGCTGGCCGGACCCTTGTCAAACATCCCGACCGACAAGCGTATCGATTACAGCCTGCACGCCTACAGCAAACCGACCTATGCCGATGGCAGCGCCATCCGCGAGGCGCGGCTCGACGGCAGGCTGGCCGTGATCTTCGGCCGCAACACCTGGGGCTATCAGGCATCGCTGGCCCTGATTGATGATGAAGGGGCCCGGAACTACAATTTCGGCCTGCCGGGCGGGGTCGAATCTGCCAATCGCGTATTCACCATCAACAACGGTGTCGTCTCCCTGGAAGGCCTTTCATCCAACCTGACCACCGATGATGCACGCTGCACCGACAATGCCTGCCGCGTGCAGTTCAATCTGGTCCTGGGCGGCGATGGGGCTGAAAATGCCGCCGGCGCCTACCAGATCAACCGGGGAGGACAGGGCCAGACCAACGGTATGCTGTCGGGTGCGGTTCTGTTCCGCGACATCGCGAAGGGCGGCGGCATCGTCGACCCCGTGACGGGCACGGAGCGCACGAACCAGTTCGTCGTCTATGCCGGCAGCGCTATCGGTATCGACCAGCGTGACAAGGTCACCACGACGACGCAGCCCGACGGTACGCTGGACAAATATGTCTGGACCATCAATCCAAAGGAAGCGCCGCAGCGCGGCAGCAACCAGTCGCTGGAGACCGGTACCGCCGGCGGTATCATCGGCTGGTCGCGCTGGGCCGACGGCATCACAGCCGGCAATTACCATGACGGCCCGCAATTCGCCCGATCCGGCAAGCAGGGCATGCATCTGGTCCATGGTGATCCGGCCACCGGCCTGCCGACCGGCGGAACCGTCACCTACACGCTGGCGGGGGCGACCAGTCCCACGATCCGGGACGGCTCCGCCGATCCGGGCACGATGACGGGCAGCGCCGCCGTCGCCTTCGGCAGCACGGCCCGCGTCGGGCTGGACATGATGGTGACGATCGGCGGACACGGCTATGCCGTCGCCACCAATGGCGGTGTTGCGAACCCCGGCGCCAGCCAGATAGCCGTGGGGGCCGACATGGGCTTCCGTGCCAACGACCTGGCGGCCACGGCCGGCGGCCCGGCCTGCACGGGCACCACCTGCACCGCATCGGTGACCGGCTTCCTGGCCGGAACCGGGGCCAGCCATATCGGGATCAGCTACACGATCAATGGCGGCACTTTCGACAAGCAGGTCGATGGTGCCGCCGTGTTCGGCCGCTGAGCCAGACGGGCCGGATGGTTGCAGCCATCCGGCCCGTCTATCTTCACGGTTGCCGTGTCCTGGCCGGAGAGGCCATATTCCATTGACCTGCCGCAGAGTCCGGCCGCCGACAGGTTGGCATGGGGGATGAATTGCTGCCGAGATTGACACCCGTTGCCGTCCTGTCCCTCTTCACCACCCTGGGCGTTCTGGCCGTCCTGGCCCTGGTGGCGACCGCGGTGAACCAACCCTGGCTGGGTCTTTCCCTATCGGCGGACGCGGATGGCAACAAGGTGTGGATCGCGGCCGTCGATCCGGACGGCCCGGCAGCGGGCCTGCCCGCGCCCGCGCACCTGCTGTCCCTCCGTGGCGCCGATGGCGGGGCGCTGGCGCTGCGGACCGGGGACCTGACACCGGAACCCGACATCATCGAAACGTACGAGGACATGCGTGCCTTCTTCCATCGGCAGACGGCCATCCGGCAGATGCTGGGAAGCGGGCAGGTCGGGCTTGAGCTGGTCATGGCCGACGGCAGTACGCACTGGCATGAAATGCTGCCTGCGCCCCACCGATTGCCGGACAACATGCCGGCGGAATTCTGGTTGCAGGTCCTCGTTGGCTTCACCAGCTACATGGTGGGCATCTGGGTCTGGTCCCTGCGGCCGGGCGACACGGGCCCGCGCCTGTTCGCCATCATCAGTACAGCCATACTGATCTTCGCGGGGGCCGCCGCCATCTATTCCACCCGCGAACTGGCCATTGATGGCAGCCTGTTCCGTACCCTTTCCAGCATCAACCATGGTGGTGCGCTGCTGTTCGGGGCCACCATGATAGCACTGCTTCTGTCCTATCCGCGGCCTTTGGTGCCTGCCGGCTGGCGGCTGGTGCCCATCGGGGTGTTTGGCCTGTGGTGGCTGGTGGACACGATGCATCTGCTGGATGGACCGCCGGCCGGCTCACATCTGCCCACCATGATCGAGATGCTGGGCATTGTCGCATGCGCCGGGCTGCAATATTGGTGCACCCGGGGCGATCCGCGGGCCCGCGCCGTGCTGCGCTGGTTCGGCCTTTCCGTGACGGTGGGGGCCGGTCTGTTCGTGATGATGATCATCGCCCCCAATCTGGTCGGGGCCGCCCCTGTGATGTCGCAGGGGCACGGGTTCCTCTTCTTCCTGCTGATCCATATGGGGCTGGCACTGGGGGTCGCCCGTTACCGGCTGTTCGCCCTGGATCGCTGGGCTTTCCGCATCCTTTTCTATCTCGTTGGCATCCTGCTTCTGATCCTGGTGGATGCGGTACTGATCTATGTCGTCGCGGTGGAGCGCGCACCGGCCTTCGGCCTGTCACTGCTGCTGATCGCCTTTCTCTACCTGCCTTTCCGGGACACCATGGCGCGCTGGCTCTCCGGGCAGCGGCGGGCAGACCGGGGCCGGTGGTTCCAGCAGGTGGCCGACGTGGCGCTGGCACCGACGGGGGCTTATCGCCGCTCCCGCTGGGCGGCCCTGCTGGAGGAGGTGTTCTCCCCCCTGCGCATCATGCCCGCCGATCCGGTGAACATGCCCGCACTCACCTCCGAAGGGCTGGGCCTGCTGATCCCCGGCATCGGCAAGGCCGGAGCCGGGGAATTGTCGCCCCTGCGCCTGGAATATGCCCAGGCCGGCCGGCGGCTCTTCTCGCCGCGCGATGTGGCGCTGGTCGGCGAACTCTGCGCCATGCTGGCCCACATCATCGAAAGCCGCCGTGCCTATGAACAGGGTGTGGCGGCGGAGCGCGGCCGGATCACCCGCGATATGCATGACAATATCGGCGTGCAGTTGCTGGGGGCGTTGCACAGCCGCGATACCGCCCGCAAGGACGGACTGATCCGCGAAACCTTGAGCGATCTGCGCGACATCATCAACAATGCAACGGGCAACGGCGCGCCATTGGGCGAGGTGCTGGCCGACCTGCGGGTGGAGATCGTCGACCATCTCTCCGATGCCGGCATTGAGGTGGATTGGGACGCCCAGCCCGTGGGGGGACTGGATCTGGCTCCACAGGCCATCCATGCCCTCCGCTCCATCCTGCGGGAGGCATCGGGCAACATCATCAGGCATGCCGGCGCCCGCTCGGCCCGCATCTCCATGCGGCGGGAGGATGACTGGCTGGTCGTGATCATCCAGGATGACGGGCGGGGCTTTGACCCTGCGGACGTGCAGGCGGGCAACGGTCTGGTGAACATGCGCACCCGGATGTCGGGTCTGAAGGGACAGGTTGCCGTCGCAAACGCCCATCCCGGCACCCGCATCACCGCCCATTTCCCCCTGGCCGGCACGGGAGAGACGCCATGAAACAGGTGCTGATCGTGGAGGATGTCAGCGAGACACGCCGCTGGCTGGTTGAGATCGTGCGGGCCGCCTTCGGCGACTGCGAGATCGAGGAGGCGGTGAACATGCGGGCCGGCATCTCTGCCGTGGCGCGCAGCGACTTCAACCTGGCCCTGATCGATCTCGGTCTGCCGGACGGGTCCGGGCTGGAGGTGCTGCGCAACATCCGGCTGCTGCGCCCGGAAACGGCCTGCGTCGTCACCACGGTCATGGGGGACGACGCGCATATCGTGGCCGCCCTTTCGGCCGGGGCCGACGGCTATCTGCTGAAGGAACAGGCGCCGGAGGTGATCACCCGGCAATTGAAGCAGATTGCCCAAGGCGTTCCCGCCCTGTCCCCCTCCATCGCCCGGCGCATCATGGAACATTTCAGGCTGACCGGCCCCAGCGCCACGCAGGACGAGAACCTGACGGCCCGGGAACGCGACGTGCTGGGCCTGATCGGCCGTGGCTTGCGCAACGCGGAGGTGGCGCGCGCCCTGGAACTGACGGAGAACACCGTCGCAGGCTATATCAAGTCCATCTACCGCAAGCTGGGCATCTCCAGCCGGGCGGAGGCCTCGTGGCATGCGGCCCGGCTGGGACTGGCCCATCCCACGGGCCGCTGAAAGCCGCGCGGGAGGCTGGGCACACCCATCCTTCCGGCCTGCCGAAAGGGCTAGGCGGGTGCGGCAAAATAGTCCACCATGACCTCTGTGATCACCCCGGAAGAGGGCGACGCGACCCTGTCGTTGCAGGTGGCCTGTCGATACAGGCGGGAGGAAATGATGGTGGCTGTTCAGGACAAGGAAGCGATGCTGCCGCTTCCGACCGATCACGTCCCGGTGCCGGCGGCCCGCCGGCTGACCAATCTGGATCTTCAGGCTGCGCTGGCCGATGGCTGGGACGATTTCCGGGCCGAGCCGGCCTATGGCCTGGTGTTCGGCGGATTCTACGCCCTGTTGGGACTGGGCGGGCTCGCCGCCTTCCTGCTTCTGGGCTGGACCCATATGCTCTTCCCCGCCATCACGGGCTTCCTGCTGGTCGGGCCCGTCGCGGCGCTGGGCCTATATGATATCAGCCGGCGGCGCCAGCTTGGCCGGCCTGTGGAAGGGGGGCGCGTCTTCTTCGCGTTCCGTCGCCATGGCGGCAGCCAGATCGGGCTGCTGGGCTTCTTCCTCGTCTTCGCCGCGATTGCCTGGATCAAGATCGCCACGCTGATCTATGCGCTTTATTTCGGACCGGCACCCATGGCACTGGCCAACCTGTGGGACGCGGTGACGCACAGCATGTTCGGCCTGCAGTTCGCCCTTACGGGGATCGTCGCGGGGGGTCTGATCGCCGGCACCATCTTCGCGCTCTCCGTCTTCGCGGCACCCATGCTGCTGGACAGGGATATCGATGTGGTGACAGCCATGATCGCCAGCCTGCGGGCGGTGATGCTGAACCTGCCGCTGATGCTGGCCTGGGGCGCCATGGTGGCTGTGGTCATCGGTTTTTCCATCGCGGGCGGTCTTCTTGCCCTGATCGTCACCCTGCCCTGGCTGGGACATGCCACCTGGCACCTTTATGTGCGGGCATTGGGCAACGCCCCGTCACTGGTCAGCCCCGACGGCCATTGATAGCTGCCCGGCCCGCCATCCGCCGGTTGTCCTACAGGTGGACAGGGCCCGTCGCCGGAACGGGACATCTTGTCTCCCCGGCTTGCCGGGACCGGTGTGAGCGTTCATGAATGCGGGCCTCCCGTTCCCGGTCCGACCGCAGCATGACAAGCCCCACCGCCACCCTGCCCGCCGAACCCGGCCTGCGGACAGCCGCCCTCCTTCAGGCATCCGCCGCCTTGCTGTGGATCGCCCAGGCCTGGCTGCTGGCACAATCCATTCAGCATCTGGCCGGCACGAACCCGTCGCTGGTAGACATCCTTCCGGCCACAGCCCTGTTCGTGGCCATCGGCCTGCTGCGCATCATGCTGGATGCAGCCGGCAACCGGATGGCCTTCGTCACTGCGCGCCGCATGCTGACCCGGTTGCGCCGGTCGGCGCTGGATGCCCTGGCTGCGCGCGATCCGTTGGACCCGGCCTTCCCCCCGTCCGGGGCGGCCGCCAGCCTGCTGGCGGAACAGGCGGAAGGGATCACGCCCTACCTGCAGCGCTATATCCCCGTTCGCTGGCGCCTCATGCTGGTGCCGCCGGCCATTCTGCTGGCCGTGGGGTGGTTTTCATGGGTGGCGGCGCTGATCCTGTTGGTGGCCGCGCCGCTGATCCCGCTTTTCATGGCGCTGATCGGGATAAGGGCCGGCAAGGCCAGCCAGGACCAGCTTGCCGCCCTGGGCGACATGACGGGGTTGCTGATGGACCGGCTGCGGGGCCTGCCGGCCATCCGTGCGCTGTCGGCCACCGATGCCGTGGCGGAAAGACTGTCTGAACTGGCCGTGGGTGTGAAACGCCGGACCATGGCGGTCCTGCGCATCGCCTTTCTGTCTTCCGCCGTGCTGGAGCTTTTTTCGGCCCTGGGTGTTGCCCTGGTCGCCATCTATGTCGGCTTCCATCTGCTGGGCCAGGTGGGGTTCGGTGCCTGGAGCGGCAGGCTGGACCTGGGCCAGGGCCTGTTCATCCTGCTGCTGGCGCCCGCCTTCTTCGAACCGCTGCGCGATCTGGCCGCTGTCTGGCATGACAGGGCCAGCGGCGAGGCGGCGCTGCGCGCCCTGTCCACCCTTGCCGATACCGGGCAGTCCACATGCACACCATCCACGGAACGGAAAGGACCGCCGGATGACGGGCTGGCGGTGGCACTTTCCGGTGTGGGCTATAGCTATCCCGACGCCGCCAGCCCCGTGTTCGAGGGCTTCGACCTGTCGGTGCGCCCGGGGGAGACCATCGCCCTGTTCGGCCCCAGCGGCTGTGGCAAGTCAACCCTTCTGGCGCTGATCGCAGGCCTGCTGCGGCCGGCCACCGGATCGGTCCGCATCGCCGGGACGCCGGGATGGGTCGGGCATCGGCCCTACATGCTCAATGCGTCGCTGGCCGGCAACGCCACGCTGGGGCGCCCCGGACTGGCAGCAGGGCCGGTACTGGCGGACCTGCTGCCGGGACAGGACCCGGCCCGCCGCGTGGGTGAAAACGGCGCTGGCCTGTCGGGCGGTGAAGCACTGCGTCTGGCGCTGGCCCGTGCCATCGCCGACCCGGCGGCCAGCCTGATCCTGGCTGATGAGCCGACGGCCCATCTGGACCGTGACACGGCGGCTGCCGTGACAGACCTGCTTCTGCGGGCGGCACGCGGCCGCACCCTGCTGGTCGCCACGCATGACCCGCTGCTGGCGCGGCGTATGGACCGTGTGGTGGAGATCACGCCATGAACAGGGATATCGCCCTTTTCCTGCGCCTGTTCCGGCGGGCGGCACCGCGCGCCTTCTGGTCGGGTCTGCTGTTGTCAGCCCTGACAATAGTGGCCGGTACAGCGTTGCTGGGGCTGTCGGGCTGGTTCATCACAGCGGCCGGCATTGCCGGCGCCGTGGCCGCCACGGCGCTGGCCTTCGACGTGTTCAGGCCGGGGGCCGGCGTGCGGATGCTGGCCATCACACGCACCGGCGCCCGTTACGCCGAGCGGCTGGTCACACACGATGCCACCTTGTCGGTGATTGCCGACCTCCGGGTCCGCATGTTTCGGGCACTGGCCCGCCCCGGACAGGGGCAGGCGCTGGACAAGCGCCCCGGCCGCCTGCTTTTCCGGCTGACGGGCGATCTGGATGCGCTGGACGGTCTCTATCTGCGGCTGGCGGTTCCGCTGGCCGCCCTGCTGCTTCTATCGCTGGGCCTGGGCATCGCGCTGACGCTGGTCGTCGGCTGGCCGGGTCTGCTGTTGGGCCTGGTTCCGGCCGGCCTGGGGGCAAGCCTGCTCTGGTCGCTGGGTCGGGCCAGCCGGGGCCCCGGCGGCCGGCGCGCCGCCGCCCTGGAATCCCTGCGCCTGCGCCTGCTCGACCGGCTGGCGGGCCGGGTGGACTGGCGGATGACAGGCAGGGAACAAGCCATGGACGGCCTGACCCTGGCCGCGGAACGGCGGCTGGCCGAAGCGGACGACCAGTTGAACAGGCTGGAGGTCAAATCCGGCCTGGTTCAAGGGCTTGCGGCGGTCCTTCTGCCGGCGGCCGGCTTGCTCGTGGCGGCATTCCTGGTCGAGGCCGGACGGTTGGGGGCGGCGGGCGCCGCCCTGGTCCTGCTGACCCTGCTGGGCGCGTTGGAGCCGCTGGCCGCCCTGCGTCGCGGGGCCGCCGATCTGGGCCGCATGGCGCGGGCGGCCCGGCGGGTCGCCACGGGCCTGGGATCAACGTCCGGCAGCCCGCCATGCCCGGCCACACCCCCGGCGGGATCCGCGCTATGCCTGGACCGGGTGCGCCACATCCAGCCCGATGCGCAGGCGCCCCTGTTCGATGGCCTCTCCCTTTACGTTCCCATAGGCCAGCATGTCGCCATCACAGGCGACAGCGGGGCCGGCAAATCCACGCTGCTGGCGCTGCTGACGGGCGAGGCGGCACCTCTGTCCGGTCAGGTCGCCGCCCTGCCCGCCGCCCTGCTGGCACAGGACACCACCTTGTTCCGGGACAGCATTGCCGCGAACCTGCGCCTGGCCGATCCCTTTGCCAGCGTGGAAAGGCTGTGGCAGGTGCTGGCCGATGCCGGCCTGGAACGAGTCGTGCGCGAAATGCCGGCCGGACTTGAAACCCTGCTGGGAGAAAGCGGCCATGGCCTGTCCGCCGGGCAGCGGCGGCGACTGACGCTGGCCCGGTTCCTGTTGCAGAACAAGCCCCTATGGCTTCTGGACGAGGTGACGGAGGGGGTGGATGCATCTGTCGCAGGCACCATATTGACAAATATCAAGGCAAACGGCCGTGACCGAACTATTCTGCTGGTCACGCATCTGAGGCGTGAGGCCGCCCTGGCCGACAGGTTGATCCGATTGCAGGGCGGGCGGGTGGTCATGGATGAGGCGCGCGGCACGCCGGCCTTTGACACGGCATTGCAGGCCCTGCGCCAGGACTGACCCCCTACCCCACCTTATCCGCCTTGGACGGGAGCCCCGCCATCGGGACGGGGCAGGCGTTGGGGAGCGCCGGGGACACCGGCGGGCAGACGCATGGAGTTGGACATTGTCGGGCTGTCGCGCCTGCAATTCGCGCTGACGGCCCTTTATCACTTTCTCTTCGTACCCCTGACCCTGGGCCTGTCGGTCATCATCGCCATCATGGAGACGGTCTATGTCATGACCGGCCGCGTGATCTGGCGGCAGATGACCAAGTTCTGGGGCACCCTGTTCGGGATCAACTTCGTGCTGGGGGTGGCGACCGGCATCACCATGGAATTCCAGTTCGGCATGAACTGGTCCTACTACAGCCATTATGTCGGCGACATCTTCGGTGCGCCGCTGGCCATCGAAGGGCTGATGGCCTTTTTCCTGGAAGCGACCTTTGTCGGCCTGTTCTTCTTCGGCTGGGACCGGATGACGAAGCTCCAGCATCTGGCCGCTACATGGGCCGTCGCCATCGGTTCCAATTTCTCCGCGCTGTGGATCCTGATCGCCAATGGCTGGATGCAGAACCCCGTCGGCGCGGTCTTCAACCCCGTCACCATGCGCATGGAGATCGAGGATTTCTATGCCGTGATCTTCAACCCCGTGGCGCAGGCGAAATTCGTACATACCGTGTCGGCCGGCTATGTCACGGCGGCGGTGTTCGTGCTGGGCGTGTCGGCCTGGTATCTTCTGAAGCACAGGCATGTGCTGCTGGCCAAGCGGTCGATGGCCGTCGCCTGTTCCTTCGGCCTTCTATCGTCGCTATCGGTGGTCGTGCTGGGGGATGAAAGCGGCTATCTGGCCACCGAACATCAGAAGATGAAGCTGGCCGCCATCGAAGGGATGTGGGAGACCGAACCCGCCCCCGCCAGCTTTACCGCCATCGGCTTTCCCAATCAGGCCGCGCGGGAGACACATCATGTCATCCAGATCCCCTGGGCGCTGGGCCTGATTTCCACCCGGTCGCTGAACACGGAGGTGCCGGGCATCAACGAACTGGTGGCACGCGGGCGGGAGCGGGTGGAGAACGGCATCCAGGCCTATGATGCGCTGGAAACCATCCGGACCGCCCGCGGCGTGGCCAATGTCGATCCATCCGTGAAGGCCATGTTCGAGGATCACGGCGCCGATCTCGGCTATGCCTATCTGCTGAAGCGTTATGTCGATGACCCGCGCCAGGCGACGGCGGAACAGATCGACAAGGCGGCCTGGGACCTGGTGCCACAGGTGGGGCCGCTGTTCTGGTCATTCCGGATCATGGTGGGGCTGGGCTTCTTCTTCATCGCGCTGATGGCCGCCTTCTTCTGGCAATCGGCCCGCCAGCGGCTGGGTGAACCCCGCTGGCTGCTGAAGCTGGCGGTCCTGGCCATCCCACTGCCCTGGATCGCGGCCGAACTGGGCTGGTTCGTGGCCGAATTCGGACGCCAGCCCTGGATCATCGAAGGCGTGCTGCCCACGGCGATGGCCGTTTCCAGCCTGGGCGTGACAGACCTGCTGATCACCATCGCCGGCTTCACGCTGTTCTACAGCGTGCTTTTCGTGGTGGAGGTGAAGCTGATGCTGCGCGCCATCGCCAAGGGCCCCGAACCCGATGATGAAGCGGCCCCCTCGCATCGCCTGCAAGCTGCCCCCCAGCCCGCGGAGTAACGGCCATGATCCTGCATGAGCTTATCGATTATGAAACGCTGCGCCTGATCTGGTGGGTCCTGTTGGGCGTACTGCTGATCGGCTTCGCGGCGACCGACGGGTTCGACATGGGGGTCTGCACGCTGCTGCCCTTCATCGGCCGCACCGATCTGGAACGGCGCACGATCATCAACACGGTCGGGCCTGTCTGGGAAGGCAATCAGGTCTGGTTCATCCTGGGCGGCGGCGCCATCTTCGCTGCCTGGCCACCGCTTTACGCCGTGTCCTTCTCCGGCTTCTATCTGGCCATGTTCGTGGTGCTGGCGGCGTTGATCCTGCGGCCGGTGGCGTTCAAGTACCGGTCCAAGCATGCCGATACGCAATGGCGCAGCCGCTGGGACTGGGCGCTGTTCATCGGTGGTTTCGTGCCGCCGCTGATCTTCGGCGTGGCGGTGGGCAATGTGCTGCAGGGCGTGCCCTTCCGGCTCGACCCGACCTTGCGCGCCTTTTATGACGGGTCGTTCTTCGGGCTGTTGAACCCGTTTGCGCTGCTGTGCGGGTTGCTGTCGGTCACGATGCTGATCATGCACGGGTCGGCCTGGCTGGCGCTGAAGACCAGCGGCACCATTGCCGGCCGCGCGCGCACCGTCGGGCTGGTGGCCGCACTTGCCACACCGGCCCTGTTCGCGCTGGGCGGGCTGGCGCTCTATCTGTGGATCGACGGCTATCGCATCAGCAGCGCCATCATCGCCGATGGCCCCTCCAACCCTCTGCTGAAAAGCGTGGAGACGGCCCCCGGCCTGTGGTTCGGCAATTATGCCAGATGGCCGCTGCTGCTGGTCGCCCCACTGCTGGGCCTGATCGGACCGCTGCTGGTCTGGTACGGGCTGAAGGCCGGACGGGAGGTGGGGACGCTGCTGGTTTCCGCCCTGTCCCTGTTCGGGATCATCGCGACCGTGGGCGTTTCCATGTTCCCGTTCATCCTGCCTTCCTCCGTCGACGCCGCCAGCAGCCTGACGGTCTGGGACAGTTCCTCCTCGCATCAGACGCTGTTCATCATGCTGGTGGTGACATTGATCTTCCTGCCCATCGTCATGGCCTACACGGCCTGGGCCTATCGCATCCTGTGGGGCAAGGTCGATCCTGACGCTATCCGCGATGGCCAGGGCCATCATTATTGACCCCATCCGGACATAAGGAGAAAGAATATGTGGTATTTCGCCTGGATGCTGGGCCTTCCCCTGGCCGCGGCCTTCGCCGTCCTGAACGCCATGTGGTTCGAGATGCGCGAGGACATGGCCGCAAACGGCAACGCGCCGGGTGACAACCAGGAATGACCCAGGTCGTCACCCCGAACCCATGAAAAGAAGGGGCGGGCCGCGACAGCGCCCCGCCCCTTGACATTGATCAGGCTGGCGACCCGATCAGAACTTTGCTTCCAGCGTCAGCCCCACCTGCCGGCCGCGCGGCAGGGAAACCTGGTAACCGCGCGGGCTGCCCGTCACGCCGAAATCGACGTAACGGATCACGCCCATCGGGTCGAGATTGTCGAACAGGTTCTTGACGAACAGGGTGGCGCGGTAATCACCGAAGCTCACACCGGTGCGGGCATCCACCTGGTCACGGCTGCCCGTGGATGCGAAATTGCCCACCTGATCATATTTCTTCGAACGGTAGGTGTAGACGACGTTGAAGAAGCCATCCATTTCCTCCGTCACGGGGAAATCGAAATCGGACACGACGGAGAACTGGTACTTCGGTGTGTTGGGTGCCGTCTTTCCCTTGATGGAACTGTCGCCCGTCAGGCGGCCGACTTCGGCATCGGTGCCGCTCTTGTATTCCGGGTCGTTCAGGGAAATGCCGGTCGACAGGCGCCACCAGTCGGTCAAGGCCGCCTGGGCCTCCACCTCGATGCCCTTCACCTCCAGCGAGCCGGCATTGGCGATGTAGGAGATGGAACCCGTGCCGAAGATGGCGGACTGGGTAAGCTGCTGGTCCTTCCAGTCGATGTAATAGGCGGCGACGTTCAGGCGCAGCCGGCGGTCCAGCAGATCGGTCTTCAGACCCAGTTCATAGTTCCAGGCGGCTTCCTCGTCATAAAACACCTGATTGCCGGTCAGGCGGGCATCGGAATTGAAACCGCCCGGCTTGTTGCCGCGGGCCACGACGCCATAGGCCATGACATCGCTGTTGAAGCGATAATCCAGGGTGAAGCGCGGGTTCCAGCTCTTGAAGGTCTTGGACAGATTGTAGTTGTTGTCCCCACCCTTCAGCCCCAGCTTGTCCACCGCATAGCGCAATTCGGCACCGGCGGTCAGCGCGTCGGTCAGGTCGACATTGACCAGGGCAAAGCCGGCATAGTTGCGGATGGTGTTGGTACCGTTGTTCTGCAGGCGGTTCAGCGGATACATGAACCGTTCGGTCGACCGGTCCTCATCATACATATAGGCGCCGACCAGCCAGCGGAATCCGTCCACCTTGTCGGCGGCGATGCGGACTTCCTGCGAGAAGCTTTCGATATAGATGCCGTCACGGGCATGCAGAGTGCCACCCGCACCCGTGATGGGCTGGAAATCCAGGTCGGCCTTGCGATCCTCGTCGGAATTCGTGTAGCCCGTGATGGAGGTAAGCTGGATGTCACCGGCCTGGTAATTGACGATGGCCGCAGCACGCGAGGTTTCGCGCGTCAGCCCGCCGCCATCCACGGCATCCAGATTAAGGCTGATCTGCTCCGGCGATGCCTGGACGACGCCGCAATAATACTGGAAGGCCGTGCCGGCAGCATTGGGGAAGCAATTGTTGCTTGCCGCCCGCTGCAGAACGGTGGCGTCGTGCCCATCCTTGTTCTTGCCATAGGAATAGCGCAGCGTGATATCCAGATTGTCGCTGGGCGTGAACAGCAGGGCACCGGAGACCGCCTTGGTCTCCTCATCCCCGATCTTCTTGCCATAGCGGCTGTCGGCGGGGTTGTTGTTCCGGTATTCGCCGCCATAGGTGTAGTAGTTGCCGGCAAGCTGGAAGGCCAGCTTGTCTTCGATCAGCGGCCCGCTGATCATGGCCAGCGCGTTATACTCATCATGCTGGGCGGCGGTCAGCTTGACCTCCCCCTCCATCACATCGGACGGCTTGCGGGAGACGTAGGAGATGGCGCCGGAGAAGGTCTGGCGGCCATAAAGCGCAGACTGCGGCCCCTTGATCACCTCCACCTGCTCCACGAACGCCATTTCGGTGCCGAACAGGCTGTCGGGAATGAAGACACCATCCAGGAAGGACGCGGCATTGGGCGTGCCCAGGATGGAAGACTGGCCACGGATGGCCGGCCGGTCCAGACGGCGGCCGAAATCCTGGTCATACGACAGGCCCGGCACCATGTTGGAAAGCTGGCCGATATCTTTCACGCCCAGCCGGTCCAACGCATCGCGGTTCATGGCTGTCACAGCCACGGGCACATCCTGCAGGCGTTCGGAAATCTTGCGGGCGGAGACAACGATCTCCTCCAACTGCAAGGGGGGCTCCGTCGTCTGGGCCTGCACGGCGGCGGGCACAAGAAGCCCGGCCAGCGGGGCACAGCAGATCAGCCGCGCCAGGACCTTCGTTTGCATCTTAACCTCCTGTCTGCTCGCCTGTTTGTGCGGATGCGGCGCCAGCGGCGTCCCGTCCATCCTTGTTGTATTTTTTTAAATACAATATGGAGGCAGAATGGTTCCGTCGGAATGGCTTGTCAACGGCTTTATGGCCGTTTCAGCGCAAAAAATGAGTTATTGTTATATCAATTTTTTGATTTCCCGGCCCGTATGGGCGCGCAGGGAGAGACAACCGGTCAGGTCGCCATTTGTTGAAAATCCGGGCAGATTTCGGGCCGGATCCGGGCTGCGAATGATGTCAGCATAGGGCCGGGGCGGGGAAATTCCGGGTCCAGCACCCGACAGCCGGCCCAGGCCAGCGCGAGGTTCGATGAGAGGAGCAACTTGTTCCTTGATGTAGACGACTGAGCTGCCCGAGCCAGAGATATAAGGCTGGGCATACCGGTACCCATCATCAAAACCATGTCGGCCGGCCGGGCCATCGCATCGGCCAGGGCAGCCGATATGGCGTCCCCCCGCAGGGTATAGATCGCATGGTAGCCCGGTTCCGGGTTGCGCACATCGATCACGTCCACCAGATCAAGCCCTGCTGCCTGCCAATAGGCCAGGGCTGGTTCCCGCAGGTCCGGCGGATAGGGATTGACCAGAACGGCACGGTGGACACCGGCTTCGGCGGCTGCGGCCCGGATCGCCTGCGCCGCCGTCAACAGCCGCACACCCCGGTCACGCCAATGGGCGACCAGGGCCGCCTCCCGTTCGGCGCCCAACAGATAGGACGTGCCCGTGCAGGCGAAAAGCGCGGCATCCAGCGCAATGCCGCCGAAACTCTCCAGGCTCTGGTCCAGCGTTTCAGCATAAAGCATCAGCCGGCGCAGCAGCGACGGATCCGTGCTGTGCATGCGGGTGGTCAGCATGGTGATGCCCGTGCCGAACAGACGCTGCATCTCCGGTTCCACCGTCGGATTGCCGGAGGGGGTGAGGACGCCCAGCACCCCACCCGCGCCATATTCCAACCGCTGTCCCGCTGCCTCACTCATCGCGGGGCGCGTCCTGGCGCGTCAGACCGGCCAGCACCCGGGCCATCAACCCGTCGGTCGCCATCTGTCGCTCCGTGCTGGCAGTCGCGTCCAGCGGCATCGATTTCAGGGTGCCGACATCCACACCGCGCAGGCTGGCCACCTCCCGTTCCAGCCGGTCAATCCGGTCATTGGCGACCGACAGTTCCAGCAGCAGTGCCATGGCGATGCGCAGCACCGCTTCCGTTTCCGTATTGTCCAGGCTGGACGGGCGGGCGCCACGGGCCAGGCTGGACAGTTCCACAATGGCATCGGCCGGTTTCATGGCTGTTTACTCCGTCGGCTGGTTTGCCCCGCCGGCCCGGACGATGGACCGGTAATCCGGTACCCGGTTGCGGATGGTGATGTTGGCAAGGCGGGGGGAATGGGAGAACAGGTCGATCTGATCGACCAGGAAGGCGGCAGGTGCCGCCTGCTGATAATCGCGCGCCAGCGCACGCATGCCGGACAGCCTTTCCCCGTCATCCATGATCTGTGCCACCTGCCCCAGCCGGTCGGCCAGGGCGGGGTCGCAGAAGAAGGGTTTGGGGCGACGGCAGGAGAATACCTCCATCGGCCGCAGCGCATCATTGTAGGGGGAACTGTTCCATGATGCGCCGAAGGCATCAGCCGTCCAGCTATTGGTCAGGAACTTCTTCAGGTACTGGGGGAAGGTGACGATCTGCAACGTCATCTCCACCCCGACATTGCGCCAATACTGTGCCACCGCCTGATAGATCAGCGTGTCGGCCGGCAGGCTGTCGATCACGACTTCGGCTGCGATCACAAATCCGTCAGCAAACCCCGCCTGGCGCAACAGATCGCGCGCCTTGACGGGGTTATAGGGATAGGGTTCCAGATCGGGATCATAGCCGAACGTGATGGCGGGCGCGGGCTGTCCCGCTGGCGAGGCATGGCCTTCCAGAAGGATGTCGGCCAATGCCTGCTTGTCGATGGCGTAATTCAACGCCTGCCGCACCCTCACATCGCGCATGGGCGCATCCGGGGCCGTCCCCTCCACCCGGAAGGCGATGGACATCACCTGCATGGACGGGGTGATGACGACAGGAAAGCGATTACGCTTCAACCGTTCCAACTCGTCGATCTCCACCCCCGCAATATCGACATCACCGGACAGCAGGGCCTGGGCCCGTACCGCCGCATTGGGCAATTCCATGAAAGTCAGGCCCGTCACGGCACTGGGGCGCCAGCGATAGGGGTTGGCCACGGCCTGGGCCTGCCGCCGCCGCTGATCCCAGCCTTTCAGCAGGAAGCTACCGGTCCCGACCGGCTGTTGGGCGAAACCATCCGGCCCCAACTGGCGCCACAGGTCCGGCTCCACCATCATCACGGCGGCCATCCGCTTGGGCAGGATGGGGTCGGGCTCAGCCGTTTCCATCTCCACCACCAGCGGGTCGATGGTGCGCACGGCCTTCACGCCGCGCAATTCATTGCCGATGACGGAACGCCGCCCTTCCGGCGACATCAGCCATTCCATGACGGCGGTGACGGCATCGCCATCAAACACCCGGCCATTACCAAAGCGGACATCACCGCGCAGGTAAAAGCGCCAGACGGTCGGGCCCACCGGCTCCCAAGCCGTCGCCAGGGCCGGCTGCAACCGGCCCTGTTCATCCAGTTCCGTCAGTGCATCAAAGATGGCGGCCCAGACCTGCGACCCCGGCCGGCCATTGCCCCGGAACGGGTTGCCCAGGCTGGCCGGAAGGGAATTGACCGCCATGCGCAGTTCCAGCGGTGCCGGCTCCGCCGCCATCGCTGTCGCCAGCACGGGGGCCGGCGGGCAAATAGCCGTCAGCAACAGCAGGGGAAGCGCCAGAAGGGTTCGTCGCATCCTCATCCCCGCGCCCCGCCGGTCTGCTGTCCGTAAGCGACATACCAGGCGCCGGGTCCGCGCAGTTTGGGGATGCGTTCCTCCCGCACGGTGGCGGCATCGAAGCCGGCTGCCACCATATCGCCCGTCACGTCAGCCGTGGCGTATTTCACCCAGAATGGTTCATTGTTGAATTCCACATCCCAGGATTTTTCAACCTGATGCGGCACGTCCAGATCCTGGAAGCGGTAGGGCACATCCTGGTGCAGGGCGACGCCCCCGGCCGCCAGCAGGCGCCGGCTTTCCCGCATCATGGCGCGGCGGACATCATTATCGATCTCATGCATGACATTGTGGGACACGACGAGATCGAATTCGCCATCGGCAAAGCCCAGCCGCGCCGTATCCATCTGATGGAAGAAGACACGCGCCCCCAGCGCCAGGGCGCGGGCATGGGCATAGCGCAGCATGCCGGCGCCGATATCCACGGCATGCACGTCTGCTTCGGGGAAATGCAGCGCATATTCACAGGCCGCCGCCCCGGCGGAACAGCCGATATCCAGGATGCGGCGCGGCTTCAGGTCGGGGAACCGTTCCGCCAGAAAGGCGATGACGGCGCCAGCCTTGCTGTCCCCGGCCCCGATCCCCTGCCCGACGGAAAAGACGCGCCCACCCATTTCATACAACGCGCCGGCCACCACATCCGCCTCCCCCCGGTCCAGCGTATAACCGCCGGGCTGGAGATGGATGTCGATATCGGCCACCAGACCGATGCCGGACAGGTCGGGGTCCAGCGACAGGCCGCCGCCGACCGTCTCCAGCCGCTCCGCCGTCAGCCGCCGGTATGTCTCGCGCAGGGTCTCATCATGGCGCAGGATCGGTTCCCCTGCCGTCTGCCACAGCAATTCCTGTGCTGCCCGGTTCATCGCGCTCCAGGTCCGGTAACCGGAACTGAGGCGGAAGGCATCCGCCACCTCTTCATGCGATTGCGGGGCGTGACCATGGGCGGCGCTGAAAGCCGGCACGCCCTGCTTTTCATAATGGCTGATATTGCGGGGACGCACCTGGGCGTTCAGGAAGCGGCGCAGCGCCACGATGGCGCTCTGCCGGCTGCGATCCTCGGCGGTCAGATCGGGCAACATCGCGTGCGGTGCGGTGATCATGTCACTCTCCTTGAAGGCCACCCTGCTGTCCGGCGCGGTGCGCGGCCAGCAGGCGGCCCAGATGGTCCTCATCAATTTCCCCCGCCGCGGTCAGCGCCGTCATCAGGTCCGGATCGGCCAGCGCCCCCTTGGGGTCCAGCGATGCCGCCAGCAGCAGGTTGGTATAGGGGTGGGTCGGCCGTGCCATGACGATGTCAACCGCACCTGCTTCCACGATGCGGCCCGACCGGATGACGCAGACATGATCCGCCAGATGCCGGACCATGGCCATGTCGTGGGAAATGAACAGGATGGCCAAGCCCAGCCGGTCGCGCAGTTCGATGAACAGGGACGCCACAGCCGCCTGGGTGGTGACATCCAGCGCCGACAGCGCCTCGTCCGCGATCAACAGGCGGGGTTCCATCGCCAGGGCGCGGGCAATCGCAATCCGCTGCTTCTGCCCGCCCGACAGGCCGGAGGGCCGCCGGTCCAGCAAGGCGCTGTCCAGATGCACCAGCGCCATCAGCGCCTCGATCCGGGCAGCGCGGGCCGCCCGGTCGCCATAGCCGATCACCTCCAGCGGTTCGGACAGGATGGCGCGGATGGTGTGGCGCGGGTTCAGGCTGGCATCGGGATCCTGGAACACCATCTGGATCGACCGGCGCGCCCGGCGCCGCACCTCCCCCTTCAGGCCGGCCAGATCCTGCCCATCCAGGCAGATACGGCCCTGGCTGACGGGGGCGATCCCGGCCACGGCGCGGGCCAGGGTCGATTTACCCGAACCGGACTCCCCGACCACGGCCAGGATTTCACCGGCGCGCAGGTCCAGGCTGCAATCGGACAAAGCCTGTTTGGCCTGGGCGCCCGTGCCATAGCGCACGCCCAGCCCTTCGATGGTCAGCAGGGGTGCCGTCATCATGCCTCTCCCGTCGCGGCCGGTGCCAACCGGGCATGGCGCAGCAGGCTGCGTGTATAATCATGCTGTGGATCGGTCAGCACCTGTGCCGCCGGCCCACTTTCCACCAGCCGGCCCTGATGCATCACGGCGATCTGGTTGCAGATGGCCGCCGCCACACTGAAATCATGGGTGATCAGGATGCTGGCGCGACCAGCCGTCTGCTGCTTCAGCAGGGCCAGGATCTGCAACTGGATGGTCGGGTCCAGTGCCGTTGTCGGCTCATCCGCGATCAAAAGGTCGGGACCGTTGGCCAGCGCCAGGGCGATCATGGCCCGTTGCCGCTGCCCGCCGGAAAGCTGGTGCGGATAGGCATCCACGCAGGCATCCTTCCCCGGCAACCGCATCCGGGTCAGCATCTCCACCGCCAGGGCACGGGCGGATTTCGCATCCAGGCGCTGATGCCGGCGGATGGATTCAATCAGGATGGACCCGATGGTCCGCACCGGGTTGAAGGAGGAAAGCGGGTCCTGGAACACGAAGCCGATGCGCCCGCCGCGCAAGGCCCGCATCCGCCCTTCATCCAGATCGTCAATCCGCTGGCCGCCCAGATGCACCGATCCAGCGGCCAGCCGCACCCCATCCGGCAGCAACCGCGCCACGGCGAAAGCGGAGAGCGATTTGCCCGACCCGGACTGGCCGACAATGCCCAGCACCTCCCCCGCCGCCACGGACAGGGACACGCCATCCACCAACCGGCGCGGCGGGCCGCCGGCCGGTACGGCATCGATCTGCAAATCCCGGATGGCCAGGATGGGGGTGTCGTTCACAGGCCCGTTCATGCCGTGGCATCCCGCAATTTCTGGCCGAACAGATGGGCGCTGACCACCAGAAGGATGATGGCGCCGGCGGGGGCCAGCAACATCCAGGGGGCGACCAGCATATAGGCCCGGCTCTCAT
Source organism: Niveispirillum fermenti (assembly GCF_048066175.1). GTDB lineage: Bacteria > Pseudomonadota > Alphaproteobacteria > Azospirillales > Azospirillaceae > Niveispirillum > Niveispirillum fermenti. The sequence goes on from NZ_JBLTXA010000002.1 coordinate 328,164, forward strand.
TCAGCATGCCGCCCCAGCTTGGCGCGCCCAGGGGCGCACCGATGCCCAGGAAGGACAAGGCGCTTTCCGCAATGATCATGTCGGCGAAATGGAACACGACCAGCACCGACAGGCTGGGGATCAGCCCCGGCAGCACATGGCGCAGCAGTAGCCGTGCCGTACCCATCTGCATCATCTCTGCCGCCAGGACATATTCACGCTTCAACAGGCTGCTGCCCTCCGCATAGGCGACGCGGGCGAAGACGGGCCAGGTGGCCAGCCCCAGCGTCAGCACCACAGCCCAGAAACCGTTGGACCCGACAATGGCGATCACACTGACCGCCAGGACAAAGACGGGAAAGGATTGGGTGAAACTGGTCAATTGCCGCATGAAGGCGCCCAGCAGGGAGGTGCTGCGCGCCGCCAGCAGGCCCAATGCCGTACCGATGCAAAAGGCGATGGCCGTGGCCACCAGGGCGGTTCCCAGCGACCGGTAAAGCCCCGCCAGCAGCCGGGCCGCGATGTCCCGCCCCAATTGGTCGCAACCCAGCCAATGCCCGTCCGTGAAGGGGGCGGCAAAGCGTTTGGACAGGTCGATCAGGGCGGGATCATGAGCCACCAGCACCGGCCCGGCCACCAGCGCCAGAAGGCAAAGGCCCAGCACACCCAGGAACAGCCAGGACCGGCCGGAGGCGAAAAGACGCTCAACCATTGGCACCCCCCGCCGCACCGGGGCCGCGCAAGCGGGGGTCAAGGCGCATCTGCACCGCCTCCGTCGCCAGATTGGTCAGGAAAACGGCGATGACGATGATGAAGACAATCGCCTGCACGACGGGAAAATCCAGATTGAGGGTGGAGCGCACCAGCAGCCAGCCGATACCGGGCCAGGCGAAGATCGTCTCGATCACCACCAGCCCCGTGACCATGAAGGCAAATTCCGCCCCCACGACAGCCGTGGCGCCGAGCAGCGCATTCGGCATTACATGCCGCCACAGGATGGTGCGCGGCCCTGTCCCGATGGCAACAGCGGTGCGTACATAATGCGACCGATAGGCAGCAGCAGTATTCGCCTCCACCACGCGGATCAGCTTGGGCGCCAGGAAGGATGTGACGGAAACCACGGGCAGAACCCAGCTTGCCGGCCCCGCATAACCAACGGCGGGCAACCATTCCAGCCCCACGGCGAACAGGTTGACCAGCAGCAGTGCCAGCACGAAACCGGGAAAGCCCTGCATCACCGAAATGAAGCCGCGCGCCAGCCGGCGCCCGGCCCCGCCCCGTTCCTGCCCCAGCCACGCGCCAACGGGGATGGAGACGGCAAGGTTCAGTGCCATGGCCATCACGGCCAGAAACAGGCTGGCCGGGAAGGTGGCAAGCACCTTGTCCAGCGCCGGCGCCCCATCGACCAGCGAATTGCCGAAATCCAGGCGCACCATATGGGAGACGAAGATCAGATATTGCTCGATCAGGCTGCGATCGAAACCATAGGCTTGGCGTACAGCGTCCAACTGGGCCGGACTGGCATCGGGCCCGGCCAGCATGATGGCCGGGTCACCGGCAAGCCGGACCAGAAAGAACAACACCGTCATGGTGGCGACCAGCAGGAACGCGAAATCGCGGACCCAGATCATAAGCCGCAACATGGGGACACTCCCGCGGCAATGGTATCGATGCCGAAACGGCACCATATTGTCTCTTAATGTGTACATTAGGAGACAATGCAGGCACAAGCGCTTTTTAGGCGGCCCCGTTCCATGGACTCGCGCCTCTACCATTAATCTTTTGATTATTAAGAGAATATGGAGAGGATTCACCCCCGCCTGGACCACGCCTGGACACCGGCCGGCGAGATGTACGCAAAATAATACAATAAGCCCATTTCCGGGGTTGCCAGCCCCTCATATTGTCTTATAGTGCATACAAATCAGCGCACAACAAGCGGCGACCTTCACCATGCATGCATCCGAACGGCGCATCCTTATCGTCGGTGCCGGGCCCGTCGGCCTGATGACGGCCTATCTCCTGTCCCGCCAGGGCATCCCTTCCGTTGTCGTGGAACAGGAAGCCGAACTGCCACAGGACCTTCGCGCCTCCACCTTCCATCCGCCCACGCTGGACATGCTGGATGAACATGGTTTCGCAAGCCCCCTGATCGCGCAAGGCCGCATCTGTCCCTCCTGGCAGATCCGCATGCACGACACGCACGAGCGGGCCGAATTTGACCTGTCTGTGCTGAAGGACGACACCGCCCACCCCTATCGCCTGCAATGTGAGCAATGGCGCCTGTGCGAGTTGCTGGCGGAAAGGCTGCGGGGCGAGCCGCTGGTCGATATCCGCTTTTCCACCCGGCTGACCGATCTGTCGCAGAATGGCGACGGCGTCACCGCGACGGTCGAGACACCGGCGGGGGCGCAGACGCTGCGCGGCCTGTTCCTGGTCGGCGCCGATGGCGCGCGCAGCGTGGTCAGGGGCCTGATCGGGCTGGAATTCGATGGTGTCACCTATCCCGAGACAACCATCCTGGCGACCACCAGCTTCCGGTTTGAAGACCATCTGCCGGGCCTGTCCAACGTCAATTATGTCTGGAAGAAGGACGGCACATTCAGCCTGCTGCGCCTGCCCGACCGCTGGCGCTGCAGCCTCTACCCCGATCCCGGCATGCCGATCGAGGAAGCGCTTCTGCCGGAAAATATCGACCGGAAGATGCAGGAGATCGTGCCGCGTGATGCGGAATATGAGATCGGTGAGGCCCGTGCCTACCGCGTCCATATGCGCATCACCCGCGATTACCGCAATGGCCGCGTCGTGCTGGCCGGCGACGCCGCGCATATCAACAGCCCCAGCGGCGGCATGGGGATGAATGGCGGTCTGCACGATGCCTTCAACCTGGCCGGTACGCTGACGGAAATCTGGCATGGTGGCTCCCTGGATCTGCTGGACCGCTATACCCGCCAGCGCCGCCCCATCGCGGAGGCCGAGGTGCTGGCCCAGGCCGACCGCAACCGGTCGCGCATGCAGGAACGCGATCCCGCCAAGCGGCGCGTGATCCTGGACGATCTGCTGCGTATCATCGCCAATCCGGAAAGCGCGCGGGCCTATCTGCTGCGCTCCTCCATGATCGAGGCCCTGCGCAAGTCGGCGCAGATCCGTTAAGCGAAAGGGTAGCCGCCCCATGTCCGCCAGCTTCAGCGCCTTCATCGCCGGCAAGCCCGTCATCGGTGCCGGTCCTGCCCTGCCCGTCATCAATCCCGCCGACGAGACCGAACTGACCCATGTGGCGGAAGCCGGCCCCGACCTGGTGGCCCGCGCCGCAGAGGCCGCACGGGCGGCCTTCGACGACGGGCGCTGGTCCCGCCAGTCCGTGGAAGCCCGGCAGGAGATGCTGCGCCGCATCGCCGACCGGATCGACGCCGGGGCGGCGGAACTGGCCGCCATCGAAACGGCCAATACCGGCATTCCGCTGAGCCAGTCCAAGGTGCGGCACGTGGCCAGGGCCGGGCACAATTTCCGCTTCTTCGCCGACTATATCGGCCAGGCGGCCGGCCGTGTCTATGACCAGGCGCCCGACCACATGACCCTGGTGCGCCGCCAGCCTGTTGGGGTCGCTGGCCTGATCGCGCCCTGGAACGCGCCTGTGGCGCTGGGAGCCATGAAGATCGCCGGCGCCATCGCCTTCGGCAATAGCTGCATTATCAAACCGTCCGAGCAGGCACCGCTGGGCGTTCACAAGCTGGTCGAACTGATCCATGACGCGGGCCTGCCCGACGGGGTGGTGAACCTTGTCAGTGGCCGGGGCGCCGTGACGGGGGATGCCCTGGTACGCCACGGGGATGTGAACGTCATATCCTTCACCGGCGGCACGGCCACGGGCCGGGCCATCATGTCGGCCGCCGGGCAGATGCTTAAGCCTTCCACCATGGAGTTGGGCGGCAAATCGGCCAATATCATCTTCGACAGCGCCGATTTCGACCAGGCGGTGGATGGTGCCCTGCTGGGCATCTTCACCAATAACGGCCAGCAATGCCTGGCCGGGTCACGCATCCTGGTGCAGCGGTCCATCGCCGACCGCTTCATCCCCGCCTTCCTGGACCGCGTCGCCCGGCTGCGGGTGGGCAGCCCGCTGGATGCCGGCACCGAACTGGGACCGGTCGCATCGCGCGCGCATCGCGACCGTATCCTGGCCTATGCCGAGACGGCACGGCGGGAAGGCATGCAGATCCTGGCCGGCGGCAAGCCCCATGCCGGATTCGACAAGGGGTTCTACCTGGAACCGACCGTGGCCATGACCGATGATGCGGCCGCGACCGTCTGCCGGGAGGAAATCTTCGGCCCATTCGCCACCATCCTGCTGTTCGACACGGCCGATGATGCCTTCCGCATCGCCAACGCCACGGATTTCGGGCTGGTGTCCTATGTCTGGACGCAGGACCTTTATCTGGCGCTGCGCGCGCAGGAAGAGTTGCAGTCCGGCGTGGTGTGGATCAACACACCCATGATGCGCGAATTGCGCGCGCCGTTCGGCGGGTGGAAGGAATCCGGCGTCGGGGCGGAAGGCGGCATGGATTGCGAAGCCTTCTACACACGGCAGAAGACCGTCACCATGGCCCGCCACCCCCTGCCCCTGCGGCGCATGGGACAGGGGTGAGGGCGTATCAACCGATATGACGCCATTGCGGTCGTGCAGTGCTGTTGTCCCGCGTCAGCAGCATGTAATATTCGTACCGGTCGGGATTGTAGAGGCTCTGCTGATGCAGGATAGGCTTGCCATCCCGGTCGAAGACGGTACGGCGCAGCCGGATCACGGGCGACCCGATGGCCACCCCCAGCTTTTCGGCAACATGGTCGTTGGCGGCAATGGCACTGATTGTCTGTTCGGCACTGACCGGGATGATGCCGGCCTGTTCCAGCACCCGCACGACAGGTTGGTCATCCAGGGTCTTGCCCTGCAAAAGCGATGCACTGCCGGCAGGAAGATAGACGCCTGTCACCGACACCGGCTTGTCCTTGTGCGACCGCAGCCGCTCCAGCCAGACACCCCGGCTGCCCGCCGACAGTTTCAGCGCGGCGCAGGCATGCGGCGGCAACAGGATATCGGCATCGAAACCCAGCGTCTGCGCCGTTGTTTCCACCCCGATGGTGATCAGGTTCTCGATCAGGCCCGACAGGCGCTGCGGGCTGGAAGCCCCCCCTTCCTGCGGGGCAGGAAAGGTGCCGACGCCCTGGCGTCGCACCACCAGCCCCTCGCGTTCCAGCAGTTCCAGCGCACGGCGCACGGTGACGCGGGACAGGTTGAATTCCGCGGACAGGGCCATCTCGGTCGGCAGCGGCGTTGTCGCGCTGTAGGCGCCATCGATGATCTGCTGGCGCAGCACGACGTAAAGCTGGTGATAGACCGGCAGGCTGCTGACATCCTTGGACAGCGAACCCCGCCCGCCGGCCGCCGGCCGGCCCTTTCGCTGTTTCGTGTTCATGGCCAATTCACATCCCCAATCGCCATCGGACCGACCACGGCACACCAGCCCCTTTTCCGGAAAAATGGAAACGGCGTGAAGCGGTTTGCGCATATTGTATTACATATGATACATCTAAGAAAGCGCGCGCCGACAAAGCCTTACCCTTGGCAAACGGCAGAAAGCCGGGGCCTTCCATTCTGTCTTCCCCTGTCCCCGACAGGTGGACAGACCGGAAAGGTAAGGTGCTTTGTCGCTATTTACAATCAAGATTGCCGAATTCGATGCAAGGAGGTTGCGTGACAATAGACGACAAGGCGTCACCGACCGCGCCGGCCCTGTCCCGTCGCATCCTGCTGGCCGGCGCTGGTGGATTGCTGTTGGGGCTGGCATTGGGCCGGGCGGGTCCGGCGGTGGCCGTGGGGCGTGCAGGCGATGCCGACACACCTTTTGCCGCCTGGATGAATATTGCACCGGACGGCGCCATCACCATCGCCACCCCGGCCGCGGAAATGGGCCAGGGCATCTTCACCTCCCTGCCCAAGATCCTGATCGACGAGCTTGGCGGCGACTGGTCACGGGTGACGATCGTCAATTCCGATGGCAACCCGGCCTTCAACAACCCTGCATCGAGGGGCCAGACGACGGGCCAGTCGATCAGCGTTCGCGGCTATTATCCGCTGCTGCGGAAACTGGGAGCCCAGGCGCGGGAAATGCTTCGCCAGGCCGCCGCCGCACAGTGGAAGACAACCGCCGACCGGGTACGGATCGAAAACGGATACGCCATCGACGACATTACGGGACGGCGCCTGAATATCGGCCTGTTGGTCCAGGCCGCATCGTCCCTGCCCATCCCTGCCGACCCGCCGCTGAAGCCGCGGGACCAGTTCACCTTGATCGGCAAATCCATTCCGGCCAAGGATGCCGCCGACAAGGTGACGGGCCGCGCCGTATATGCCGGTGATATGAAGCTGCCGGGTTTGCTGACTGCGACCGTCAGGATGAGCCCGGTTTTCGGCGGGCGTATTCGCCACTACGACCCTGCACCGGCCCTGGCGGTTCCCGGGGTTGTCGCCGTGGTACCGTTCGGGGGGCAGGTGCTGGACACGCCCTATCCGTATGAGGCCGGCATCGCCGTGGTGGCGGAGAATTTCTGGGCCGCCCGGAAAGGCTATGATGCTCTGGACGTGACATTCGAGGGCGGGCGCGACGCCACGGCCAGCACAGCGGCCCTGGCCGCCGCCCGGCCGGAGCTTGCCCGGACGGGCCACGCCATCCAGGCGCTGGCACAGGGGGATGTGGACGAGGCCTGGGCACAGGCGGTCCAGCGGCTGGACTGTTTCTATGACGCGCCCTTCCTGGCCCATATGACCATGGAGCCGATGAGCTGCGTGGCGCATGTGGAGGCCGGCAAGGCCACCTTGTGGGCACCGACCCAGGGTCCGCTGGTGGTGGCCCGCGTCGTGGGGCAGTTGCTGGACCTGCCGGCCGAACAGGTCACCGTTCACCGTACCTTCCTCGGTGGCGGCTTCGGCCGGCGCTGGCCGCGGGATTTCGCGGTGCAGGCTGCCGAGATCGCCCGCGCCGTCGGGCGGCCTGTGAAGCTGATCTGGACACGCGAAGAAGACATGCAGCACGGGTTCTACCGTCCCGGCATGGGCCTGCGCGCCCGGATCAGCCTGGACGCGCAAAGGCGGCTGACGGGCATGCACCTGACGGCTGTCGGTCCGTCGCTGATGTCCTGGCAGCGGGCGCTGACCGGACCACCGCGGGCCGATTTCGCCGCCGTGGGCGGATTGAACGACATGCAGTACAGCCTGCCAGCCCTGAAGGTGGATTGGGTTGACCAGCCGACCCCCATCCCCATCGGCATGTGGCGCGGCGTCGGCCATTCCCAGAACGGCTTCTTCGCCGAAAGCCTGATCGACGAGATCGCGCATGCGGGGGGGCTGGACCCCTACCGGTTCCGCCGGGAGATGCTGGCCAGCCATCCCCGCAGCGTCCGCGTGCTGGACAAGGCGGCCGATGCCATCGGCTGGGGCCGGGCATTGCCGCCGGGAAAGGGCATGGGCATCGCGTTCATGGAATCCTATGGCACCCTGGTGGCCCATGCCGCCCTGGTGCATGTGACGGAGGGCAAGGCCCGGATCGAAAGGCTGGTGGCCGCGGTCGATCCCGGGCTTGCCGTGGACCCCGGCACGATCGAAGCGCAGATGCAGGGGGCCGCCATCTTCGCCCTGTCAGCCCTTTACCATGGGGAAATCACGGTGACCGACGGCAAGGTCGATCAGACCTCCTTCACCGACCAGCCGATCCTGACCCTGGCGGAAACACCACCTATGGAGGTGCATATCCTGGAAAGCGAGGGCGTCGCCATGGGCGGCATCGGGGAACCCGGCCTGCCCACCGTGGCCCCGGCCGTCACCAACGCCATTTTCGCTGCTACCGGCATCCGCGTCCGATCACTGCCGCTGGCAAGGGCCGGGCTGGCCTGACGGGGAGGATTTGAGATGACCGGCACGATCAGCCTGACGATCAACGGAAAGCGGCACGATCTGGATGTCAGCCCCGACACGCCGCTGCTGTGGGCCCTGCGTGATGCGCTGGGCCTGACGGGAACAAAATTCGGCTGCGGCATCGGCGCCTGCGGTGCCTGTACGGTGCATATCGACGGCATTGCCACCCGTTCCTGCGGAATGCCGGTGGAAGCGGTGGGTGATGGCGCCGTCGTCACCATTGAAGGGCTGGACCCCGACGGCCGGCATCCGGTCCAGCAGGCCTGGCAGGAATTGAGCGTCCCGCAATGCGGCTATTGCCAGTCCGGCATGATCATGGCTGCCGCTGCCCTGCTGCGGGACAATCCGGACCCGACGGAACAGGATATCCGTGACACGATCACCAACCTGTGCCGCTGCGGCACCTATCACCGGGTCCTGTCAGGCATCGTCCGGGCGGCAGCGCTGAAGAAGGGCGGGGGCGGTCCCTGACCTGCCCCCGCCTTCCCCCTCATTCAGCGGCAACGGACAGCAAGGCGTCACCGGCCACCACAGGGCGGCCGGCCCGACAATGGACAGCGCGGATGCGGCCCGGACCACGCGCATGGACGGCGAATTCCATCTTCATCGCCTCCAGCACCACCAGCGGTTGACCAGCCTCCACCTGCTGGCCCACCTCGACCAGCACCTTCCAGACATTGCCGGAAATATCGGCCTGAATGGCATCACGATCGTCGGCGGGGGGCGGGGCGTCGGCGTCCTCCTCCACGGCCGGCCCCTCGTCGGCCTGCCAGCGTGCCACCTCCGCCGTGAATGCGGCCTGCTGGCGGGCACGGAAGGCGTCGATCTGCGGGGCCTGGGCCGCCCATGCCGCCTCGTGCGCAGCGAGGTCGAACACATCCTCCTCGACCCGAACCTGCACCCGGCCGGCGCGGAAATCGGTACGGAACCGGTCAAGCTCCGCCTCCGTCGCGGGATAGAAGCGTACCCGGTCGAAGAAACGCAGCAGCCAGGGTTCGCCCCCGAACTGACGGTTGGCCAGAAACCGGTTCCAGATGGGCACGGTGCGGCCGACCAGCTGATAGCCACCCGGACTGTCCATGCCATAGATGCACATGTAGACGCCACCGATGCCGACCGTGCCTTCCGCCGTGTAGGTACGGGCGGGGTTGTACTTGCTGGTCAACAGGCGGTGGCGCGGGTCCAGCGGCACAGCACAGGGTGCGCCCAGATACACATCCCCCAGGCCCAACACCATATAACTGGCATCATAAAGCGTGTCGCGCACCTGTTCCCGGCTATCCAGCCCGTTGATGCGCCGGATGAAATCGACATTGTTGGGCAGCCACGGTGCGTCGGCCTTGACCGTTTCGCGATACCGGGTGACAGCCCCCAGCGTGGCCGCATCCTCGAACGCCAGGGGCAGATGGACGATGCGGCTGGGCACCTTCAGCCCCTCCACGTCGCCCAGCCCGGCCTCCAGTTCAAGCAGTTTCTCAATAAGCATCTCCTGTGCGATGATCCTGCTGTCATAATGGATCTGAACCGAGCGCACACCCGGCGACAGTTCGGCGATGCCGGGCAGGGCCGCGGCCTTCACGGCCTCCATCAACAGGTGGATGCGCAGGCGAAGGCGCAGGTCCAGCACATTCTCCCCATATTCCAGCAGGACATATTTGTCCCCGGCCTGACGATAGGTGACCATGGGCCTGGCATCCGTGGCCGGCAGGCGGGCCAGGATGCAGCTTTCCGGCCGGATGCGCGGCGGTTCCGTCAGGGTGACAGGGGCCAGCGCCGCGATAGCCGCGTCCTGCGCCTGTTCCAGGGCCAGGGCATCGGCGAAGCTGATGGGACGGAAGCGGATGGTGTCGCCGGGCTTCACCTGGCCGACTTTCCACAAATCGGCCTTCGCGATGGTGGCAGGGCAGACGAAGCCGCCCAGGCTGGGCCCGTCGCAGGTCAGGATCACCGGCGTATCGCCAGTGAAATTGATACTGCCGATCGCATAGACGCAATCATGGATGTTGGACGGGTGCAGGCCCGCCTCCCCGCCATCGCTGCGCGTCCATTCCGGTTTCGGCCCCACCAGCCGCACCCCAAGGCGGTTGGAATTGTGATGGACGCGGTAATCGCTGCCGAAGAAGGTTTCCATCGCTGCCGGCTGGAAGAAATCGGGCGCACCATGGGGACCATACAGGACCGCGATGTCCCAGTGCCGGCCATAAAGGGGGATCAACGCGGCCGGTGCCGGGGCCGGATCATGGACCGGGGCCGGCGTGGTGCAGGCCGGCACACCCGGCCGGCTGACGGGCAGCACGTCGCCCACCCGCAGGGTGCGGCCCGCATGCCCGCCGAACTGGCCCAGCACGAAGGTCGATTTCGACCCGAGATAATCGGGCACGTCCAGCCCGTTGCGGATGGCGATATAGGTGCGGCAGCCGCTTTCCGCGCGGCCCAGCCGCAATACCTGCCCCGCCCTGACAGCGATGGGGCGCCAGAGCGGCAGCGGCTCGCCATCATCCAGACTGGCCCCGACCGGCGCGCCCGTCAGGGCGATCACGGTATCCCCGTGGAAGCGCAGCATCGGTCCCTGCAAGGTGCATTCAAGCCCTGCGGCACCCGGATCATTGCCCACGATCCGGTTGGCCAGTCGGAAGGCATAATCATCCATGGGACCGGAAGGCGGCACGCCGACATCCCAATAGCCCTGTCGGCCCGGATAATCCTGGACCGTCGTGTATGTTCCCGCTTCCACCACCTCCACCACGGGCGAGACATGGTGATAATCGTCCAGGAAACGGGTCGAGACCCGCCCCTCGCTGAACGGTGCGCCCGACAGGATGCCGCGCAGGTAATCCAGATTGGTCGCAATGCCGTGCAGGCGCGTGGCATCCAGGGCCTCCAGCAGCCGGATCCGGGCCTGTTCCCGGTCGGCGCCATGGGCGATGATCTTGGCGATCATCGGGTCGTAATGGGCCGAAACCTCCGTACCCGTGCGGACCCAGCCATCGACACGCACCCCTTCGGGAAAATGCACCTCCGTCAGCACGCCCGGCGAAGGGGCGAAATTGCGCACGGGATTTTCCGCATAAAGCCGGACTTCCATGGCCGCCCCCTGCGGTTCTGGAAGGTTCTGGAAGACCGGCGGCTCCCCGGCCGCGATGCGGATCATCCATTCCACCAGGTCCAGCCCCGTGACCGCTTCGGTCACGGGGCTGGACCTGCAGGCGCGTATTCACCTCCAGGAAATAGAAATCGTCGCGCGCCCCGTCATAGATGAATTCCACGGTCCCGGCCGACACATAGTTCACGGCCCGGCCCAGCCGCACGGCAGCATCCAGAAGCCGGCGGCGGGTCTCCGGCGGCAAGCCGGGTGCCGGTGTCTCCTCGATCACCTTCTGGTTCCGGCGCTGGACGGAACAGTCACGCTCCCCCAGGGCCACGACATTGCCGTTCCCGTCACCGAATATCTGCACTTCCACATGGCGGGCATCGGCCACGAACCGTTCGATGAATACCCCGCCATCCTTGAAGAAGGACTGGCCCAGCCGCTTCACACTGTCGAAGGCGGCGACCAGTTCCGCCGCGTCCCCGCAACGCTGCAGGCCGATGCCGCCGCCACCCGCCGTGCTTTTCAGCATGACGGGATAGCCGATGGCCGCCGCCGCCGTCCGGGCTTCCTCGATGTCCCGCAGCAGGCCGGTGCCGGGTGTCAGCGGCACACCGGCAGCCTGGGCGATTTCCCGTGAAGTATGTTTCAGCCCGAACCGCCGGATCTGGTCGGGCGTGGGGCCGATGAAAACGATGCCGGCCGCGGCGCATTGCTCGGCGAAGCCGGTATTCTCCGACAGGAAGCCATAGCCGGGAATGATGGCTTCCGCCCCGGTCTGCCGTGCGATCTCGATGATGCGGTCGCCGCACAGATAGCTTTCGGCCGGCGTCTGCCCACCCAGGGATACCGCCGTGTCGGCGACAGCGACATGCAGGCTTTCGGCATCGGCGTCGGAATGGACAGCGACGGACCGGATACCCATGCGCTTCAAGGTGGCTGCAATGCGGACGGCGATTTCGCCGCGATTGGCGATCAGAACGGTCTTGAACATCTTTTCCCCCGCAAGGCCCGATCAGGTGGCGTTCTGCGCGCGCAGGCGCATGTAGGCGCGCCAGCCGCCCAGCCCCGTGATGTCGGCGGCGTCGCGCGTGGCCCAGGCCTCGCACAGGAAGCCCTGGACACGGCGTCCATCGACCAGTTCCACGGTGCCGATCCCCAAAGGCGGTGGGATCAACGCCACGAAGGACCGGTAATGGGCGACCGGCATGTCCCACAATTCCACGGCGATGGGCATCCCCTCGCCCGTGCGCACCAAGCCAGGCTTGGGCGGCGTGGTGCCGGGCAGGGCGTAAAGGCGATAGGCGGCGGAGGTCAGCGTGCTTTCCAGCAGCACGGCCCCCCGTTCCGTCAATTGTCCGTTCAACGGCATGCCCGACAGGTGCGCCCCGACCACCGCCAGCGTCACATGGCCATGCCGGTCGGCATCCTCGTCCCGCGTGACCTGCGGCAGCGGCAATTGCGAGGCGCCCCGGCGCCACGGGCAGGCCGCCTGCCACAGACGGCCAAACTCCAGCAGCCGCGCTTCGTTCCAGGCGGGCGCCACCAGGGTGATACCGGCCGGCAGCCCGTCCGCCCGGAACCCGGCCGGCAGCGCGATAGCCGACCAGTCCAGCAGGTTGACGAAATTGGTATATATCCCCTGCCGCGCATTCAGCGTCACGGGATCGGCCAGCACGGCGGCAATGGTCGGCAATGTCGGCGCCGTGGGCACCAGAAGCCCGTCCAGCCCATCCATCAGCGCTTCCACCCGGCGGGCCAGTTCCATGCGGCGATACTCCGCCTTGAACCCGTCCGCTGCGGAGAAGTCGCGCGCCTTGGCAATGATCGACCGGACAACGGGATGCACCGCGTCGGGCGTTTCACGCATCATCCCCTCGATGGCGGCATAGCGCTCCGCCACCCACGGCCCGTCATAAAGCAGTGCTGCAACGTCCCATAGAGGCTGGAAATCCACCGGCTTCAGCACGACGCCCAGCGACGCAAGGCGGCCCAGGGCTGCCTGATAGACAGCAGCAGCCGCGTCATCCCCGAACCAGGGTGGTGCAGCGGGAATGCCCAGCACGGGGCGCGGCGGCCAGGAAGGGGGGGCGGCCGGTGCATGGCGCGAATAGGCGTCGGCCGCGTCATAGCCGGCCATATGGGTCAGCACCGTATCCCCATCATCCACCGACAGCGCCAGCACCGTGATGCAATCCAGCGTGCGACAGGCCGGCACCAGACCGCGGGTGGAGACCAGCCCGCGCGTCGGCTTCAACCCGACCAGATTGTTGTGCCCGGCCGGAACGCGGCCCGAGCCCGCCGTATCGGTGCCCAGCGCGAACGGCACAAGCCCGCGGGCCACGACGGATGCCGACCCGGAACTGGAACCGCCACTGACATGCGCAGCGCTGAAAGCGTTCGCCACCACCCCATAGGGGGAACGGGTGCCCACCAGACCGGTTGCGAACTGGTCCAGGTTGGTCTTGCCGATCACGACGGCCCCCGCCGCCTCCAGCCGTGCGACGGCGGCGGCGCTGGTATCGGGAATATAGGCGAAATCGGGACAGGCGCAGGTGGTGGAAAAGCCGGCGGCATCGATATTGTCCTTCACGGCGAACGGGACGCCGTAAAGGGGGGCCGCCGGGTCCAGCGCCCGGATGCGTGCTTCCAGATCGGCCGGACCGATCATGCTGATCCATGCCGGGTCGTCGCCGGAAAGGCGGGCCAGCAAGGCTGGTAGCAGGTCCTGCGGACGGGCCCCCGCCCGATAGGCCTGCTGCCAGTCATGAAGCGTCCAGAATTCGGTCGCGATGCTGTCTGTCATGGTCCCGTCTGATCTCCCCCGTGGGCGGGTGTCGCCGGGCAGGAACGGGCCGTCGCCCGCCTTCCAGGGGAAGGGGACGGCCGGTGCCGGGCCGGGCGGTTGTCCTGATGTCGGGGGAAGTATGGCGGCACATGCTGCACCGCCATATACGCAGGATGACGTATTGGGACGGAAGAAGCGGACCCTATCCCTTGCCCGCCATCATGCGCATGGCCAGCGACGTGGCCGAGGCACGGTTCTCCACCCCCATCTTGGCGAAGATGCGTTCCAGGTGCTTGTTCACCGTGCGCGGGCTGATGCCCAGAATCTCGCTGATCTCCCGGTTGGTCTTGCCATGGATCAGCCAGCGCAGCACCTCCACCTCGCGCAAGGTGAGGTCCAGTTGCGTGCGCAGGATATCCTCGCCCGACGGGCCGGCCGTGACCAGTTGGAACAGGTGTTCCCCCGGTCCGGTCCGCAGCAGATGACGCGCCGGCCCCAGGCCGGCGGACGGGGCCAGCGGCTCCGCCGTCTGGGTATCCGGCCCGCCTTCCACGGCGCGGCGCAACAGGGCGCGAACGGCTTCCGGCGGCTCCGCCCCGTCTCCGAACGCTGCGGCCAGCAGGCTGGCGGCCTGCGGCGTGGACCAGAGGATATGCCCTTGCGGCGTGATGGCGAAAAGATGCCGGCCGCTGGCATCCAGCGCCAGGCGGGCGCCGTGCGCGGCCCGGGCGGTGGCGATATGGACGCGGATGCGGGCCAGCAGTTCCACCAGACTGACGGGCTTCGTCACGTAATCGGTGCCCCCCGCCTCCAGCCCGCGCAGCACATGGGCCGTTTCGGTCAGGCCGGTCATGAAGATGACCGGCAGATGCGCCGTCCGGGCGTCGCGCTTGATCTGCTGGCAGGTTTCGAACCCGTCCATCCCCGGCATCACGGCATCCATGACGATCAGGTTCGGCATGACCCGTTCCAGCAGGGTCAGGGCCGCCTCCCCCCTCGTCGCCGCCAGCGCGGTGAAGCCCGCGCGTTCCAGCGCATCGACCAGCATGTTCAATTCGTCACGGTTATCATCGACGACAAGGACCATGTCGCCGGCCCGCGGCTGCTCATCGCGCATCACCATCCTCCATCCCGGCCGGCACCGCGGTGCCCAGCACCTCCGCCAGCCGATCGAACTCGAACCCCTGGGCCAGCAGGGTCAGCCGGTCGAACCAGCCGTCCCGACCCGGATAGGCCGCGCGCAATTCGCGCAGAAGCACTTCTATTCCGCGGACATGCCCGATCCGGGCCAGCCCCAGAAGGCCGGTGATTTCCGCCGCCGTCAGGGGCGGTGCCTGTTCCCCCTCCTCCACGGCGGGCGGTGCCTCCCGCTGCCATTCCAGGTCCAGCAGCACCTCCAGCCTTTCCAGCAACTGTGCGATATCGACAGGCTTCACCAGGAAATCGTCGTGCGGCTGGTCGGCCCCGCGTCCCCGTTCAGCCAGATCATGCGCCTCCGCCGACAGAAGCAGGATCAACAGTTCCTCCATCCCGCCATCGCGCAGCGCCCGCGCCACCTGCCAGCCGTTCAGGCCACCCGGCATCGAAATGTCCAGGATCAGCAGGTCCGGCCGGCGGCGGGGGACAAGATCCAGGCACTCCGCGCCGTTGCCGGCGAAGATCAGGTCGAAGCCCAGCGGTTCCAGCAATTGCCGCATCATGGCCAGATGCTGCGGGTCGTCGTCGCACAGCAGGATGGTGCGGCGCGCGCCGACATAGCCCGTGATGCGGCGGGCCTGTCTTGCCTGCAAGGGGGCCCGCACTTCCGACAGCAGCATGCGCACGCGGAACGTGCTGCCCCGGCCGGGCTGGCTGTCCATGGTCAGTTCCCCGCCCAGGATATGGGTCAACAGCCGTGTGATGGTCAGTCCCAGCCCGGTGCCGGGAATGACATCCATGCGGCTGGGCAGGTTGCCGCGATCGAAGGGCAGGAAGATGCGTTCCTGATCCTCCACCGCGACGCCGATGCCGGTATCCGTCACCTCGAACTCCGTCGTCTCTCCACGGCGGCGGACGGCGAAGCGCACCCGTCCCTTCTCCGTATATTTGACGGCATTGGACAGCAGGTTCATCAGGATCTGGCCCAGCCGCTTCTCATCCGTCAGCACGAAGCGCGGCAGGCCCGGATCGGGGTGATAATCGAATGCCACATCCTTGGCGGCCGCATGTGGACCGAACATGTCGGCCAGTTGCGCCAGGAAGGCCGGCAGGTCGACCACGTCGCGGCTGATCTGGACGGTTCCCGTCTCGATCTTCGAAATGTCCATCAGGCCATCGACCAGCCGCGTGATATGCTCGGCGCTGCGCCGGATCACGCGCACGGCATCCTCCGGCTGGCGCAGGCCGCCGCGCTCCAGCAACTGGGCATAGCCGTTGATCGAGTTCAACGGCGTGCGCACCTCGTGGGAAAGGCCCGCGATGAAGCGGGTCTTGGCGATGTTGGCGGCTTCTGCCGCCTCCTTGGCCTTCTGCAGCGCGGCGTCGGTCTGTTCGTGCGCCTCGATCTCATCCAGAAGCAGGGCCATGCGGCGCTCGCTTTCCTCTTCCGCCAGACGGCGGCTTTCCTGCGCCAGCACGATGGCCCAGGCGGCAAGCCCCATGATGATCAGAGCGGCGGCGAACACGATCTGCAGGGTGGTGCGCACTGTCTGCTGCGACACGCCGGGCATGGCCCCGTACTGCGTGCCGATCAGGGCCAGCAGCATGGCCATCCCCGCTGTCAGCAGCAGCATGACGCAGGCGAACCGGCCGATGCGGCTGCCCAGCCATTGCCGCAGCGACGCCGGCAGATGGGCACCGATCAGGTCATGCGCCTGTTCAGCCAGGGTCGCCCGCGTCTTGCAGCGATCATGGCAACGGGTTTCCAGTGAACAGCACAAGGAACAGATGGGCGCGCCATAGGCCGGGCAATGGGACATGTCCGGCGGCTCGAACATGTTCTCGCAGATCGAGCAGCGGATCAGCCCGCCTTCCGCCGGCAGCACATCCGGCGGGCGGGCGATATAGTACCGCCCTTGCGTGGCCCAGGCGATCAGCGGTGCCGCGGCAAAGGCGGATACCAGCCCGATCAGCGGGGCGAAGGCCCGCGCCACCTCCCCCAGCAGCCCGAAGACCGCACAGGTGGACGCGATCAGCGAAATGACCAGCGCCCCCACCCCCACCGGATTGATATCGTAGAGATGGGCACGGCGGAATTCGATGCGCGGCGGGCTCCAGCCCAGCTTCTTGTTGACCAGCAGGTCGGCGGTCAGCGCCCCGACCCAGGCGACGGCCAGGTTGGCATAGATGCCGAGAATGCTTTCGATGACGCCGAAGATGCCCATCTCCATCAGCACCAGCGCCAGCATCACGTTGAAGACCAGCCAGACGACGCGGCCGGGATGGGAATGGGTCAGGCGGGAAAAGAAGTTGGACCAGGCGATGGAACCGGCATAGGCATTGGTCACATTGATCTTGGCCTGGCAGACCACGATGAACAGCACCGTCAGCGCCAGCGACAGCGCAGGCGAGGCGACCAGCCGGTCGAACACCATCCGGTACATGGCCGTCGGCGTCGCGGCCTCCAGCATGCTCATGCCCAGTTGCAGTGCCGCATAACCCAGCAGGGAACCGGCCACCAGCTTTGCGGCACCGATGATGATCCAGCCCGGACCGGCCAGCAGCAGGGCCGCCCACCAGCCCGCACGGTTCGCCCGTCGCCGGTCGGGCAGGAAGCGCAGATAATCCACCTGCTCGCCGATCTGCGGCAGCAGCGATAACAGGACGGATGTGGCCAGACCGAAGGCCAGCAGGGAAAAGCCGCCTTCCGGCGCGTGCAGCCCGGCCAGACTGGTCCAGCCGGCCAGTTCGCCGGGACCGGCCAGCAGCACGAAGGCCAGCGGCGATAATTGCAGCACAAGCCAGACCGGCTGCGTCCAGACCTGCATCCAGCTTATCTTGCGGATGCCATGGATGGCGATGGGCAGCACGATCAAGGCGCTGATCATGTGTGACAGCCAGAGCGGGATGCCAAGGCACAGCGTCAGCGCCTCCGACATGATGGCCGCTTCCAGCGCCAGCAGGATGAAGGTGAAGCCCGCATAGATCAGCGAGGTGATGGTGGACCCGATATAGCCGAAGCCGCCGCCGCGGGTCAGCAGGTCCATGTCCACGCCGAACTTGGCGGCGTAATAGGCGATGGGCAGGCCCGTGGCCATCACCAGCATCGACACCAGCACGATGGCCGCCATGGCATTGGTGAAACCATAGGCCAGGGTGATGGATGCGCCGATGGCCTCGCAGGCCAGGAAGGAGACGGCCCCCATGGCCGTGTTGCCGACACGGAAGGGCGACCAGCGCCGCGCCCGGTCGGCCGTGAAGCGCAGGGTATAATCCTCCACCGTCTGGTCGGAAACCCAGCGGTTGTACTGGCGCCGCACACGGACGATGGGCAGTGACTTCAGCATGCACGGACCATCAGCACATCCTTCCCCATACCATCTCCCCCCTCGCAACGGCCCCTGGCGAGCGCAACCGGTCACCAGACCTGTTCCACCCCATGCCCAGCACCCTAGCCGGGTCCAGGATGCGCAGACATACGTCGTCTGACGTATTCGTTTTCGCATCTGCGAGACATTAACCTTCCTTCCACAAACACGGCCATGGGCACGACAGGCCCGGCCGGCAAAATCCGATAACAGGGGATGCTTCATGATGGGACGCAAATTTGCGCGCCGGCCGGCCTGGCCGCGGGCCGCGGTGTCGGGCCTTGCCCTGCTGGCAGCCGGCCTGACGGCCAGCCCGGCCATGGCCGGCTTCACGCAGACCTTCGGCGACGGACAGTCGATCAGCATCGGGCTGGGCATGCGCGGCAGCTATACCAGCGCGGAGGATGCAGCGCCCAGCGGCACCGACCGGTCCAACGATTTCAACCTGGACAGCGTGCGCCTGTTCGTTTCCGGATCGCTGACCGACACGATCAAGGCCACCTTCAACACCGAGCGCGACGGCGACGGGAACCTGAAACTGCTGGACGGCTATGCCCGGTTCGAATTTTCCGACACGTTCAATATCTGGGTCGGCCGCATGCTGCCGCCCAGCGACCGGTCCAATCTGGATGGTCCCTATTTCATCAATGCCTGGTCCTATCCGGGCGTGGTCTCGCAATATCCGGCCAAGTTCGCCGGCCGTGACGACGGCGCCACCGTCTGGGGCAAGCTCGCCGACAAACGGCTGACCTATGCCGTGGGCGCCTTCAAGGGCCATAACCGCATCGCCGGGGCCAGCAACGAGGGTGACAAGCTGCTCTATACCGGGCGGCTTGCCTACAATTTCCTGGATGTGGAAGACAACCCCGCCTATTACACGAGCAGCACCTATTATGGCGCCGCCGATGTCCTGACCCTGGCCATTGCCGGTGCCTATCAGGCTGACGGCGTGGGAACCGCGGCCAACCCCGGTGATTACAGCGTCGTCAGCATCGATGCCCTGTTCGAAAAGAATCTGGGCACGGCCGGCACCGTCACGCTGGAAGGCGCCTGGTACAGCTATGACACCGACGGGGTTGCCGATGTGGCACCCGGGTTCGGCGGTGCATCGGGCACCGACAATGTCGGCGGCATCGTCGGGGGCGAGGCCTGGCTGATCGGGGCCGCCTATCTGCTGCCGGGCAAGGTGGGGATCGGACAGTTCCAGCCCTTCGCCCGCTACCAGACATTCGACCCCGATGGCGTGCCCTTCGACATCGAGCAGTATGATGTCGGCGTGCATTACGTGATCAAGGGTCATGCCGCCCGGATCAGTGCCGAATATTCCACCATCGATGCGGGGCCCGGCCCCAAGCTGGACCGCTTCACGCTGGGCCTGCAATTGCAGTTCTGACGCCGTTCCGGGGGCCGCTCCCCCGCGGCAGCGGAAACGGCCCCCATCGGCGACATTCTTCCAACCCATTTCTGCTGACGGGAGATAACCCCATGTCGCGTCGTCATTTTCTGCGCTCCGCCACCCTGGCCATCACCGGTGCCGCCCTGCTGCTCGGCACCTCCGGCGTGGCGCTGGCCGCCGACAAGCCGCCCATCAAGGTCGGTGTCCTGCATTCGCTGTCGGGCACCATGGCCATCAGCGAGACGACCCTGAAGGACGTCATGCTGATGCTGATCGAGGAACAGAACAAGAAGGGCGGCGTGCTGGGCCGCAAGCTGGAACCGGTGGTGGTCGATCCGGCCAGCAACTGGCCGCTGTTCGCCGAGAAGGCGCGTGAGTTGCTGGCTGTCCACAAGGTATCGGCAGTATTCGGCTGCTGGACGTCGGTGTCACGCAAGTCCGTCCTGCCGGTTTTCGAGGAACTGAACGGCCTGCTGTTCTATCCCGTGCAGTATGAGGGGGAGGAAAGCTCCCGCAATGTGTTCTATACAGGTGCCGCACCCAACCAGCAGGCCATCCCCGCCGTGGATTACCTGATCGAAGAGGGGATCGAGCGCTGGGTCCTGGCCGGCACCGACTATGTCTATCCACGCACGACCAACAAGATCCTGGAAGCCTATCTGAAGGCCAAGGGCGTGCAGGCGGCCGATATCATGATCGATTACACCCCCTTCGGCCATGCCGACTGGCAATCCATCGTCCGCGACATCAAGGCCTTCGGCAGCGCCGGCCGGAAGACGGCCGTCGTGTCCACCATCAATGGCGATGCCAATGTGCCTTTTTACAAGGAACTGGCCAACCAGGGCGTGAAGGCAACCGACATTCCCGTCATCGCCTTTTCCGTGGGCGAGGAGGAACTGGCCGGTATCGACACCAAGCCGCTGGTCGGCCATCTGGCGGCCTGGAACTATTTCCAGAGCGTCGAGACACCGGCCAATGCCGAGTTCATCAAGAAGTGGCGGGCCTTCACCAGGAATGCCAAGCGGGTGACCAACGACCCGATGGAAGCACATTTCATCGGCTTCAACATGTGGGTTCAGGCCGTGGAGAAGGCAGGGACGACCGATCCCGACAAGGTGATCGATGCCATGATCGGCGTATCGGTGCCCAACCTGTCGGGCGGCTATTCCGCCATGCTGCCCAACCATCACATCACAAAGCCGGTGCTGATCGGCGAGGTGCAAGCCGACGGCCAGTTTGAAACGGTATGGCGGACCCGGGGCCTGGTCGCCGGGGATGAATGGTCCGACTACCTGCCCGACAGCAAGGACCTGATCGCCGACTGGCGGGCACCGCTGTCCTGCGGGAATTTCAACAGCGCCACGGGCAAGTGCGGCGGGGCCAAGTAAGAGCCCGACCGCCTGCTCACCCCACGGGGTCACAGGCCCCGCTTCCTCCCCTCGTCCCCCCTTATGGTGGCAAAGACCGCCGGAAGGGGGGCTTGCGACCAGCGCGCCCGCCCCGGCCCCAGGAAGGCTTGCCCCATGCGAATGCTGCTGATGCTGCTGTCCCTGCTGCTGGCGCCGATGGCGTCGGCCGATGTGCCAGCCCCCCTGATCGACGCGCTGGCCGCCGATGATTATGCGGCCAGGGAAGAGGCGCTGACCACACTCACGCAAACGGGCGACCCTGCCATCGTTCCGGCACTGAAGGCACTGGCGGAAGGCTCGCTCTACCGCCGTCTTTCGGATGACAAGGTGTTTGTCGGGCGGGAGGTGGATGATGGCGTAACCCTGACCGACCCCCTCACAGGGGCGGTGGCGGGCGTGCAACCGCAAGGCGCCGTCGAGCGCATCCGCGTCAACAACCGCATCCGGCGGGCCGTGCAGGCGGCATTGGGCGCACTGACCCTGCGCAGTCCGGAAGCAGCCACCCGTCTGAAAGCCGCCGAAAGCATCTTCACCAACAAGGAGACGGAGGCGCTGCCCGTGCTGGAGGCCGCCCTGGCGGCCGAACAGGATGACCGTGTGCGCATGGCCATGCGCCAAGCCCGCGCGGCCATCCTGGCCGCCGGTGACAGCGACGCGCAGACGAAGCTGGCCGCCATACCCCTGATCGCCGAACGCGGGGGGCGCCCGGCCCTGGCGTTGCTGACCCCACTGGCCACCGACGCGGACGCGGTCGTGGCGGAGGCGGCAGCGGCGGCGGCACGACGGATCGAGAACCATCTGGCCTGGGCGGCGGCGGCCCAGAACATCATCTATGGCCTGTCGCTGGGTTCCGTCCTGCTGCTGGCCGCCATCGGGCTTGCCGTCACCTTCGGGGTGATGGGCGTGATCAACATGGCCCATGGCGAGATGGTGATGCTGGGCGCCTACACCACCTACGTCGTCCAGAACCTGATCCGGACCAGCATGCCGGAACTGTTCGACTGGTCCCTGCTGATCGCCTTGCCGCTGGCGTTCCTGGTGGCGGGCGGTGTCGGCATCCTGATCGAACGTGGCATCATCCGCTGGCTGTACGGTCGGCCGCTGGAAACGCTTCTGGCCACCTGGGGCCTGTCGCTGGTGCTGCAACAGGCCGTGCGCTCCCTGTTCGGGCCCACCAACATGGAGGTGGGCAACCCGTCCTGGATGTCCGGCGCCTTTCAGGTGGGCGAGGTGACCATCACCCATGGCCGGCTGTGGATATTCCTGTTCGGGCTGATCGTCTTCGCGGCCCTGATGGTGCTGTTGAAACGCACGCCGCTGGGCCTTCAAATGCGGGCCGTGACCCAGAACCGCTCCATGGCCAGGGCCATGGGCATCCGCACCGCGCGGGTGGACGCGCTGACCTTCGGCCTGGGATCCGGCATCGCCGGGCTGGCGGGCGTGGCCCTGTCGCAGATCGACAATGTCAGCCCCAATCTGGGCCAGGGCTACATCATCGACAGTTTCATGATCGTGATCTTCGGCGGGGTCGGCAACCTGTGGGGCACGCTGGTCGGTGCCTTGTCACTGGGCATCGTCAACAAGCTGCTGGAGCCGCTGGCCGGCGCGGTGCTGGGCAAGATCCTGGTGCTGGTCGGCATCATCCTGTTCATCCAGGCGCGTCCGCGGGGCCTTTTCGCCCTGAAGGGCCGCGCCATCGAGCATTGAGGGGGCTGCCATGATGAAGGGCGGATTGATCCTGCCGCGACTGGACCGGGCGGGCCTGATCTTCGGGGCGGTTGCCCTGGGGCTGGCCCTGCTGGTTCCGGTCCTGAACCTGGCCGTGCCGCCGGACAGCCCGTTCCATGTGCCGCCGCATGTCGTGGCGCTGATGGGCAAGTACCTGTGCTATGCGCTGCTGGCTCTGTCCGTGGACCTGGTCTGGGGATATTGCGGCATCCTGTCGCTTGGCCATGGCGCCTTCTTCGCCCTGGGTGGATATGCCATGGGCATGTACCTGATGCGCCAGATCGGGCCGCGCGGCATGTATGGCCATGCCGAATTGCCGGACTTCATGGTCTTCCTGAACTGGCAGGAACTGCCCTGGTACTGGCTGGGCTTCGACCAGTTCTGGTTCGCGGCCCTGATGGTACTGCTGGTGCCGGGCCTGCTGGCGGGCCTGCTGGGCTGGCTGGCCTTCCGCAGCCGGGTGACGGGGGTCTATCTCTCCATCATCACGCAGGCCATGACCTTTGCCCTGCTGCTTGCCTTCTTCCGCAACGACATGGGGTTCGGGGGCAATAACGGCCTGACCGATTTCAAGGACATTCTGGGCGCTTCCATCCAGGCCGACGGCACGCGCAGCGCGCTGTTCGCCGCGACCGCCGTGGCGCTGGCGCTGGGGTTCGTCCTGTGCCGCTGGATCGTGCGATCCAAGCTGGGCCGCGTGCTGGTCGCCATCCGCGACGCCGAAAGCCGCACGCGCTTCCTGGGCTATCGCGTGGAACGGTACAAGCTGTTCGTCTTCATGATATCGGCCTGCATGGCGGGGGTCGCCGGCGCGCTCTATGTGCCACAGGTCGGCATCATCAATCCCGGTGAGTTCAGCCCCGCCAACTCCATCGAGGCGGTGATCTGGGTCGCGGTCGGCGGGCGCGGCACGCTGGTCGGCCCCGTCATCGGCGCGGTGCTGGTGAATTTCGGCAAGACGGTCCTGACCGGAGCGCTGCCGGAAGTGTGGCTGTTCGCGCTGGGCGGCCTGTTCATCGCCGTCACCCTGTTCCTGCCGCGCGGCATCGTCGGCCTGTGGATGGCGTATCAGCACCGCCGGGCCGAAAGGCAGGAAGCTGCAACAACCACCAATCCCGCCCTGTCGGAAGGTTGATCCCCATGTCCAGAACCGATCCGCAGCACACCCAGCTCTATCTCGACGGCGTCTGCGTCAGCTTCGACGGGTTCCGGGCATTGAACAACCTGTCGCTGATCATCATGCCGGGAGAGATGCGCGCCATCATCGGCCCCAACGGTGCCGGCAAGACCACCATGATGGATGTGATCACGGGCAAGACGCGGCCCGATGCCGGTGCTGTGCTGTTCGATGGCGACACCGACCTGACCCGGCTGGACGAGGCCGGCATCGCCAATCTGGGCATCGGGCGCAAGTTCCAGAAGCCGACGGTCTTCGAAAGCCATACGGTCTGGGACAATATCGACCTGGCCCTGGCCGGACGGCGGGGCCCGTTCGCCACCCTGTTCCACCGTGACGGTGCGGATGACCAGCGCATCCTGGAGATACTGGACGTGATCCGCCTGTCGGGCCGCCGGCACGTGCAGGCGGGATCATTGTCGCACGGACAGAAGCAATGGCTGGAAATCGGCATGCTGCTGGCGCAGGAGCCCAAGCTGTTGCTGGTCGACGAACCCGTGGCCGGCATGACGGATGCGGAAACGGCGGAGACGGCCCGCCTGCTGCGCGACATCGCGCAGACCCGATCCGTCGTCGTGGTCGAACATGACATGACCTTCGTGCGTGACCTGGATGTGAAGGTGACGGTGCTGCACGAAGGTTCCGTCCTGTCCGACGGGTCCTTGGACCATGTAAGCGCCGATCCGCGCGTCATCGAAGTCTATCTGGGGCGGTGATCCATGCTGAATGTCGAAGCCATCAACCTGCATTACGGTGCCGCCCAGGCCCTGCGGGGCGTCAGCCTGCGGGCGGAACCGGGCCGCGTCACCTGCCTGATGGGCCGCAACGGCGTGGGGAAATCCTCCACCCTGCGCGCCATCATCGGCCATCGCCCCGTCAGCGGCGGTTCCATCTTCTGGGAAGGGGCGGACATCACGAAACTGTCGCCGGATGAGCGGGCCCGCCGCGGCATCGCCTATGTGCCGCAGGGGCGGGAGATATTTCCCCTGCTGAGCGTGAAGGAGAACCTGGAAACGGGCTTCGCCCCCCTGCCCCGCCGCCAGCGAACCATCCCGGACGAGATATTCGAGCTGTTCCCCGTGCTGAAATCCATGCTGGCCCGTCGGGGCGGCGACCTGTCGGGCGGGCAGCAGCAGCAACTGGCCATCGGCCGCGCGCTGGTGACACGGCCACGCCTGCTGCTGCTGGACGAACCGACTGAGGGCATCCAGCCCTCCATCATCAAGGATATCGGCCGGGCCATCGGCTGGCTGCGCGACCGGGGCGACATGGCCATCCTGCTGGTGGAACAATATTTCGAGTTCGCCCGCGACCTGGCCGACCTTTTCGCCGTCATGGACCGGGGAGAGGTCGTGATGGGCGGCGAAAAGGCCGATCTGGTGGAAAGCGAGGTGCGGCGCTTCCTGACGGTGTGATCACAGAGCGGGATGCGTCATCGGATGCATCACCGACAGGGGCGGCCAGCGGTCGGCCCAGGGGCGCGCCTGTTCCAGTTCCAGGGCCAGCGACAGCAGCAGTTCCTCCTGCCCGCGGTCGGCCGCGAACATGACACCGACAGGCAGCCCATGTTCCGTCCAGGACAGGGGCAGGGAAATGGCGGGCGTGCCCGACAGGTTCTGCAGCGGCGTATAGCCCAGCCAGCGGAACATGCGGCGCATCAGCCGTTCCGGCTCCACATCGGGGGCCATGAAACCCAGGGGCGGCGGCGGCGCCGTCAGGGTCGGCGTCAGGATCACATCGTATTTGTCGGCATAGAAAGCCGACAGGCGACAGGGCAGTTCGGCCACCTGGCGGAACGCGAATTCCAGATCGTCGGTGCCCATGGCCTCGGCCATGCGGCCCAGCGCGTTGGTCCAGGGTTCCAGCACGCGCTCCGGATCGCCGCCGCGTGCCCGCACCCCATCCACGCAGTCGGCCGCGATATGGCACCACAGGATGCGTTCCGCGCGGTCGGCATCCGGCCCGTCGACAGGCCAGCCGATGGACACAATCTGGTGGCCCAGTTCGCCGCACAGCATGACCGTGTCCGTAACGGCCTTGATCACCGCCGGTTCCGGCATGACGCCGGACAGGGTCGGCAGGACCATGCCGATGCGCAGACGGCGGCGCAGCGGCTCGGTCACGGGCGGCGGACGATCCGGATGGGCCAGTGCGAAACCGGCCGCCACGTCACGCACACTGCGCGCCATCAGGCTGTCGCCGACCAGCAGATCCTCCACCACATGGCGCGCCCGGACACGCACCGTGGTGCCGCGACCGGGCTTCAGCCCCACCAGCCCGCAGCAGGATGACGGGATGCGGATCGACCCCGCCCCGTCGCTGCCATGGGCCAGCGGCACCAGTCCTGCCGCCACGGCCGCCCCCGCCCCCCCGCTGGAGCCCCCCGGCGTATGCCGGAAGGACCAGGGATTGCGCGTCACGGGGCCGATCACGGGCTCCGTCACGCCCAGCAGGCCGAATTCGGGCATGGCGCTCTTGCCCACGGGGACCAGACCCGCCTCGTCCAGCCGCCGGACATAGGCATGGCCCGATGCGACGGGCGTGAGCGGCCTGGATGCAGAGCCGCCACGGCTGGGCAGGCCGGGATAATCCAGCGAATCCTTCAAAAGATAGGGCACGCCGGCCAGCGGGTGGTCGGGCAGCGGCATGGAAGCGCAGGCGCGGCCAAGATCGAAGGCGGGCCAGCTCAGCGCACGAAGCTGCGGGTCCAGTGCCTCGATACGCTGGATCGCGGCCTCCGTCAGTTCGGGAGCGGAGATCTGGCCCGACCGGATCAATTCGGCCTGGGCATGAGCGTCCAGGCGGCCAATGGCCATTGCATCCGACAGCTTCATTTCAACCCCTTGCTCCATTCCAGGCACTGTTCGGCGAACGCCCAGAACAGGGCCATCTGCTTGAATTGGTCGCTGAGCCCCGCCCCGGCCTGATGGCCGGCGGCCATGTCGACATGGAACAGGATGGGGGCCGGGCCCTTGTTATGGTCGCGCAAGGTCGCCACCCATTTCGCCGCCTCCCAATAGCTGACGCGATCATCACGGATACCGGCCGTGGCCAGCACGGGCGGATAGACGGCATCCTTGACATTCTCGTATGGCGAGATGGAGGCGATGTAGTCATAGGCCTGCGGATCGGCCAGCGGGTCGCCCCAATCGGGCCGGAAGGCAGGGACCAGGGGATGGTCGGCATCGCTCATGGTGTTCAGCATGTCCACGAACGGCACCTGGGCGATGGAACCGGCCCACAGGTCGGGCCGCAGGTTCAGCACGCCGCCCATCAGCAGCCCCCCCGCCGACAGCCCATAGGCCACCACGCGCCGGCGGGTGGTATAGCCCTGACCGATCAGATGTTCCGCGCAGGCGATGAAGTCGGTGAAACTGTTCTTCTTCTTGAAACGACGCCCCTCCAGGAACCAGCGGCGGCCCTTCTCCGATCCGCCGCGCACATGGGCGATGGCATGGACCCAGCCCCGATCCACCAGCGCCAGGGCGGGGACGGAAAATTCCGCCTCCGACGGGACGCCATAGGAGCCATAGGCGTAGAGCAGCAGCGGTGCCGTGCCGTCCAGTACCGTGCCCTTGCGCATCAGCAGCGTGACCGGCACCTGTTCGCCGTCCGGAGCGGGGGCCATCAGGCGCCGCACCTCGTACCGGCCGGCCTCGAAGCCCTGGCCGGCGGCCTGGGCCTGTACCGTGCGGCGGGTGCCCGCCGCCATGTCATGGTCCAGCCATTGCCGGGGTGTGCGCGGGCTTTCATAGATCAGGCGCAGAACGGCGCCGTCATGTTCCTGCACCGGCGCCAGTGTCAGGGTATAGGCGGCCTCATCGAAGGCCACCTTGCCGCTGGTGCCGGCCCTGTCGGTGACGACCAGTTCCAGATTGCCGTCGACCCGCTGCAAGCGGACGAAATGTCCCTTGAAGGGCAGCATCTGCAAAATATGGCTGCCCGGACGATGGGCGACCCAGTCACGCCAATGGGCCCGGCCCGGCCGGTCCAGCGGTGCGCGCATCAGCTTGCCATCCAGCGCCCCGTCGGCATCGGTCAGGATGACCAGTTCCCCTCCCCATTCCTCCACCCGGTAATGCAGGCCGGGACGGCGCGGCTCCACCAGCATCGGCTCGGCCAGCGGATCGGCAGCCGGGATCAGCCGCACCTCATCCACATCCGGACCCAGGATATGGATGATGACATGGCTGTTCGATGCCGTGCGCGACAGGGACATGAACAGCGCCGGATCGGGTTCGGTATAGACCAGTTCGTCGGCCCCACCCCGTGCCGGCCGGCGATAGACCTTGACGGGCCGCGACAGCGGATCCCGCCATATCCAGAAGACATAGCGACTGTCAGGGGAAAACGCGACGGCGCGATACCCATAGGCGTCGGCATTGGGCGTGGTATTGACCGCCCCCGTCTCCAGATCACGCACGCAGATACGGTGGCGGTCGCCGCCTTCCACATCCTCGGCCCACATGAACAGCGTGTGGTCGGGGCTGTGTTCGGCCTCGGTGATGCGGAAATAGGCGTGGCCACGGGCGCGTTCCTGCGCATCCAGCAGCACCTGTTCCGCCCCGCCGCCGCGGGGGCGGCGGGCATAGACCTTGTGGTCCTCGCCCGGTCGGACATAGCTGTAATATTCCCACGGGCCGTCGGGTGTCGGCGGGGCGGCCATGTCGGCCCCGGTCAGGGCCTGCATGGCCTGGACATAGGCCGACTGCACGGCCCGTGTCGGGGCCAGCAGGGCATCGGCATAGCGGTTTTCCGCATCCAGATGGGCCCTGATCTCCGGGTCCATCAGCGATGTGTCACGCGATACCTGCGCCCAGTTCGGATCGCGCAGCCAGGCATAATTATCGATACGGGTCCGGCCCAGTTGCACGATGCGTCGGGGACGCCGGGGCGGACGCGGGGCATCTGGCACGCCGCCGGCGACCGTGGCCCCCGTATCCGCCCGCGCGGGCAAGGCCAGCAGGGCGACACCGGCCGCCATCAGCAATGAACGCCGCCGCATCACCACACCCGCCATGCCCTTGTCCTTTCCCGTTCCATACCAAGACCTGTACCCCGGGGGGGGAGCCCACAGGGGACAGGGTACGTCAATGGCTGATGATCACATCAACCGATCACATCGACCAGCGCAGGGTGACACCGTAGGTCCGCGGCCGCACCAGGCCCTGACTGAGGCCGTTGGCCTCCGGCACGGTGCGGGTGACGCCGCGCTTGTCCGTTACATTGTTGGCGAAGACCGTTGCAGAGGTCGTGCCGAAGGTGGCACCCAGGCGCAGGTCGAACAGGTTGTAGCCACCCTGTTCGTTGGCCGTGATGCCAGGAACCGCGGAATTCATGTCGCTGATCCCCTTCGACAGGTAACGATGGGCAATGGTAACGGTGGGATCGAAATCGGCATCGAAGCGATAGATGGCGGTATTGGCGATGGACCAGTCAGCCGACCCGGCCAACCGCGCGCCCTTGGGTGCCGTGCCGTACCACAGGATGAACAGGTCTTCGTCCAGCCGCGCTTTCATGTAGGTGACGGTGCTTTGCAGGTCCAGATTGGCCGTGGCCTGCCAGGAAGCCGACATTTCCAGCCCCTTGATGGAAGCGGCCGCCCCGTTGGAAGCATAGTTGTAATTGTCGGGCGTCAGCAGGCGGAGCTGGATGTCGGTCCAGTCGACATAGAAGGCGGTGGCATCCAGCAGCAGCTTGCCATCGGCCAGCGTGCTGCGCAGTCCGGCTTCATAGTTCTTCAGGCTGTCACTGCGCGAACCGCTGGGGATCGGGAAGGCGGACAGGCCCGAGGTGTTCGGCGTGCCGAACCGGAAGCCTTCCGAATAGAGGCCGTAGACCATCAGCGTCTTGCTGGGGGTGTAGGTCAGCGAGACCTTGGGCGAGAAGCCATCCTCCTTGGTGTTGGTGCGCTCCACCGACGGATTGCCGGGATAGGTGGAAAAGCCGACGCTGGTGGAGGTGCTGGTCACCTCCGTCTTGAACAGGCGCCCGCCGGCCGTGATCTTCAATTCCGGCGTCACATGATAGGTCGCCTCACCGAACAGGGCGGATTCCTTGCCCGTCAGGTCGGTATAGTAGGCATTGAAGATCTCCCCGTCGGGCGCGATGATGCTGCCCGTGCCGGGACCGTAATTGGGAGAGGCGTTGAAGGCCGCCGCAGCACCCGCGGCACCCAGTTGCTCATAAAGGTGCTTGTCGCTTTCGAAATACATGCCGCCCAGCAGCCATTCCAGCGGACCATCATTGTTGGAGGCCAGACGCAATTCGGCACTTTTCCCGTCGCTGTCGCCACCGGACCGGACATAGAGCGGGTTGGTGATGTTCAGACCCAGATCGGCATTATAGGCGGCGCGATAGGGGGTGAAATCGAACAGGAAGCCCTGCTCCTTCTTCTGATAGGCACCCAGCGCCGTCAGGGTGGCGAAGCCCAGGTCACGGTCCAGCCGCAGGCTGTGGACCTGGACTTCCGTATCGTTGGGTTCCGACAGTGCGGTGGAACGGCCGAAGCTGCCATAGGCCGGGTTGCGGTAGGGGGCGTCGTCGGCCTCCGTCTTCTGGTACAGGCTGAGCCAGGAAAGCTCCGTCAGGTCGTCCGGGGTCCACACCACCGACAGGCGGCCACCGCCTACATCGATGTCGCTGGACCCCTTCTCGCCCGTGCCCGCATTGTCCAGATAGCCGGGGTCGCGCCGGAAGGTGCCGACGGCGCGCACGGCCAGCTTGTCCTCCACCAGCGGCATGTTGACCATGGCCTTGCCCGTCCAGCCGATGTCGGCATTGCGGGTGCGGGACAGGGTGGTCTCCAACGCCGCATCGGACCGGCCGGCATCAGCCTTGTTGGCAATATAGTTGACAGCGCCACCCATGGAGGCGGAACCGAACAGCGAACCCTGCGGACCACGCAGCACTTCCACCCGGTCCACGTCGAAGGCGTCGATGTCGGGGATGACGATGGTCCAGCCCGGCTCGGTCAGCGGGACCTCGTTGATGTAATAGCCCGTCGTCCCCTGGCCCTGCACATTGCCGGAATTGGTGGCGACGCCGCGGATCACGACATGCGAGGTGCCCGGCTGGAATTCGTTGAACACAACGCCGGGCGTGCGCTGGATATAGTCGGCGAAGCTCTGGGCGCCGATGGCTTCAAGCTGCGCGCCCGTCACCGCGGAAACGGAGCCGGAAACCGCACGCACGCTTTCCTGGCGCTTGGTGGCCGTGACGATGATCTCTTCCAGAAGGAAGCTGCCGCGGGCGGCCCCTGCCTCCTGCGCGCCGGCCGTGGCCAGGGGCGAGAGAAGGGCGATGCCGGAAAGCAGCAGCGTGCGGTGCCAATTGAAACGGGTCATTGCGAGGTTCCCCTGTTCTCTTATGGATGATTAAGGGCCGTGCCCCGGCCTCTGTCTTCCCCAGCCTATGCCCTTCCGGGCAGGCCCGGCATACCCGGGCAGGTCATTTACTGGTGTGATCGGGCCAACCGACCCGCGATCCCGGGTCCGCGACTACCGCAATGCAGCGGCGTGCAAGTGCTATGGGTCGCAGGCGCATACCAGCCGGACAACCATTGATTTCGGGCTCACGACAAGGGTTGCCGTAAATGGGGGACCGCAGTCATTTTGGCGATGCACAAGGTTCTGGCGACGGGCGACCGGCACCGTCCCTGGCCCGAAGACGACAATGTCGCCATCCGACGGCGACCGCCACAGCACCGCTCGTGCGGGGTCGCGACGCCACTGAATGTTGGCGCCGTCAATTGAGGGCGGTGATCACAACCAATAGGTTCTGATCACCGCAAGATAGTATTAGCCGCACGTCCGCCCCAGCCGGCGTGCCAGCCAGGTGGCGGACTCCGTCAAGGCGCGGTCAGCCAGGGGCGAGATGGAAACCGCTTCCAGGAAACTGTGGCTTGCCCCCTCGTACAGGTTCGCCACCACCGGCACGCCGGCCGCCCGCAGCGCAGCCGCCATGGACAGATTGCCATCCGCCAGGATGTCGCAGCCGGCAATGGCCAGGAAAGCCGGCGGCAGGCCCTGCAAGTCGGCCCGAAGGGGTACGGCGAGCGGATCCTCGTAATCGGCGGGACCCCGCAGATAGGCGTCCCAGAACACCACCATTTCGGCACTGTTCAGCATATAGCCGTCACCGCCATACCGTTGGTGCGAGGGGGTGACGGCATGGTCGAAGGCACCATAATTCAGCAGCATGCCATCCAGCAGCGGCTTGGCCTGTCGCCGCAGCAGCAGGTTCGCGGCAACAGCCATGTTGGCTCCCGCGCTGTCCCCGGCAATGGCAATGCGCGACGGGTCCAGCCCGGCCCCGGCCCCGTCCTGCCGCAACCAGTCGATGACGGACACGATCTCCTCCAACGCCGTCGGGAACTTGGCTTCCGGCGACAGGCTGTAATCGACACCGATGACGGCAATACCGGCGCGGGCCGCATATTCGCGCATCAGCCGGTCATGGGTGTCGAGGCTGAACAGCATCCAGCCGCCGCCGTGGATATAAAGCAGGGACGGCAATCCCCGGTCCAGCACGGGGCGATGGATGCGGATACGCACGCCGCGCGGGCCTACCCGCAACTCATCCGTCCGGGCCATGGCAGGGCCGCCCGCTGCCCAGGGCGCGCGCACCCGCTCGGCCACCTGCCGGCGGTCGGCCATGGTTTGGCCCGGCTGAGGCGGATGGGCGGCGTAGCCGCTGTTGATGGCCTCATGGAACTGCCGGATTTCGGGGGCAAGATCATCTGCGGCTTCGATACCCTGGCTCACGCACCACTCTCCCGGCTACGATCTCTTTCCGATGCTAAGGGAACCGGGGGGAAGGATGCTTGCCATGGCGGGCCAAACACTGCCGTGGGCGGGCCGATCCGGCCTCCCGAACTTGACCCGTACAAGGGAATTGCCTTTTCATCCCCTTTTCCGGGCCACGGATAAGCGGGACTGAGGGACAGGATGAAGCGCAGCGCCGATTATCTGGTGACGCAGCGGCCGGTCATCGCTCTGCAGGACGAATATCCCGCCGGTTTCGTCGATCCGTTCCATAGCCATCAGCACACGCAACTCCTGTATGCCTCGGCCGGTGTCATGTCGGTGGTGACCGATTGCACTTCATTCGTGCTGCCGCCGCAGCGGGCCCTGTGGCTACCGGCGGGCACCCCGCACGAAGTGTCCTGCCGCGGACCGGTTTCGTTGCGGACATTGTATATCGATCCTTCCCGCGACCGGGACCCGGGCCATTGCCGGGTGATCGAGGTGTCGGATTTCCTGCGCGCGCTGATCCTGGAGACCGTCGGCTTTCCACCCGATTATGACCTGCAGGGGCGTGAAGGACGTATCGTCCATCTGCTGCTGGACGAGATCGAACGCATGCCCAACGCGCCCTATCAGGTTCGCATGCCAGCCGATGAACGGCTGCTGCGCGTCTGCCGGGCCATCCTGGCCGAGCCGGCCGACAATCGCGACCTGGACGATTGGGCCCGCATGGCGACCATGAGCCGGCGGACCTTCACCCGGCTTTTCAAGCAGGAAACGGGGATGGGCGTCGCCGTCTGGCGCCAGCAGGTGCGCCTGATGGAGGCGCTGTCGCTGCTGGCCAGCGGCCGGCCGGTCACGCTGGTGGCCTTCGATGTCGGATATGACAGTCCCAGCGCCTTTACGGCGATGTTCCACCGGACCTTCGGTGTGCCGCCCAGCCTGTACCAGGTCCGCTGAGGCCGGGCGCCGGCCCGGCATGCCGACTGGCATCATGAATTTGACGATCGGAAATGCCACCGGCGCGGCGGGCGGGATGCAGGGCCCGCACCGGCCCCGACAGGCCCGCACCTGATCGGATCGGCGGTGCGGCAGCAGGGTGCGGATTGGTCCTTCGGCACCGGCGTCATTCGGCACTATCTTTTCGGAAATTTTTTTCATATAAGAAAAACAATGAAACAGGGGATTTGAGTGGCGGGAGAAAAAGGCACCCGGCTCGGGTGTTTGGTGGGGTGCCGAAGCCGACCTCTGCGTCACCCGGCGTTTTGCCGCGCCCTTCCCCTTGCCACCGCACACACCCCAGTTGGCGGCGGTCGCCTTTTCTTGAACCAACAACAAATCGGACAGGGAAAGACCATGAAATATCGCAAACGCCTTCTCATCCCCGCGCTGGCGACGGTGCTTCTGGCTGGCGGCCCGGTCCTGGGCCAGGTGCCGTCGCCCGTGCCGCCCGGCCCGGAAGCGGCCGCAGCCACGACGCAGGCGCCGGAGGCCGACGCCGACGCCGACGCCGATGACAGCGCCAGCACGGCGACCATGACAGCGGCGGATCTGGAAACGCTGCTGGATGGCTTCCTGCCCTATGCGCTGAAGCGCGGCGACATTGCCGGGGCGGTCGTGACAATCGTGAAGGATGGCGACATCCTGTTCAAGAAGGGCTATGGCGTCGCCGACCGTGCAACGGGCCAGGCCATTGACCCGGATACGACGATTTTCCGGCCGGGCTCCATCTCCAAGCTGTTCACCTGGATTGCGGTGATGCAGCAGGCGGAAGCGGGCCGGCTGGACCTGGACGCCGACATCAATACCTATCTTGATTTCAAGATCCCGGCGACCTTTGCCGAACCCGTCACCATGCGCCATATCCTGACGCATACCGCCGGGTTCGAGGAAGTGGTCAAGGACCTGATCGTCCTGAACGACAGCCAGCCGATGGCCCTGGGCACGCTGTTGTCCGCCCATGTTCCCGCCCGCATCTTCAAGCCGGGCACAGTCGTGGCCTATTCCAACTATGGCACGGCGCTTGCCGGCTACGTCGTGGAACGGCTCAGCGGCGAGAATTTCGCCGATTATATCACCCGCCACATCATGCAACCGGCCGGCATGAAATATGCCACCATGGCCCAGCCGCTGCCGGCCGACATGGCCGGGCTGATGTCCAAAGGGTATGAATCGTCCCGCGATCCGGCGCGGCCGTTCGAAATCATCAATCATGCCCCAGCCGGGTCGCTGTCGGCCAGCGGTGCCGATATGGCAAGGTTCATGATCGCGGTGCTGAACCACGGCGACGGCCCCAACGGCCGCATCCTGCGACCCGAAACCCTGGCACAGATGCTGTCGCCGCAGCATCGCCCCCTGCCCGGCCAGCAACTGGCCATGGGCCTGGGGTTCTACGAGCAGAACCGCAACGGCTACCGCATCATGGGCCATGGCGGCGACACGGTACTGTTCCACAGCGACCTGTCCCTGTGGCTGGATGAGGGGGTCGGGGTCTTCATCTCTCTCAACAGCACCGGCGATGAACGATCCCCGGGGCCCATCCGCAGCGAGTTGCATCGGCTGATCGCCGACCGCTATTTCCCGGCGAAGGCACCAACAGCCCCTGCCCCGACCGAAACCGTGAAGCGCAACGTGCCCGTGGGCGGCACCTTTTACAGCTCCCGCCGGGCCGACCATACGCTGGTCAGCTTCATCAACCTGTTCAGCCAGGGAGACCTGGTGACGAACGAGGATGGCACCGCCTCCTTCACCCTGTTCCGCGATTTCGCGGGCCTTCCCAAGCGCTGGCGCGAGGTGGCGCCCGACCGGTGGCAGGAAGTGGGAACCGACAGCCTGATGCACACCAGGACGGATGCGGATGGTCGCATCGTGACCATCACGACCGACGATTATCCGGCCATCTTCATCTTTGAACGGGTGCCGGCCTCCATCAACAAGGGCTGGAGCCTGCCGTTGCTGGGGGCAACCCTGTTCCTGGCCTTGTTCACCGCCTTGTGGTGGCCCGTAGCGGCCCTGGTGCGCCGTCGTTACGGACGGGCGCATCCGCTTGCCGGCGGCGACCTGCTGGCCGACCGTCTGGTGCGAGTGTCCAGCCTGATGGCGCTGGTATCCCTGGGCGGCATGATCGGCGTGCTGACATTGGCCATCACCCCGTTGATGGAAGGGAGCATCGGCTGGCTTCTCGCCCTGCTGAAACTGGCGGGCTGGCTGGGCATCCTGGGCCTGCTGCCGGCCGGCTGGCGGGCCTGGCAGGTCTGGCGGCAGCCCGCCGGTTGGGGCGTTCGCCTCCGCGCCACCCTGACGGTCGCCATGTTCCTGTCGGTGGCCTGGTTCCTGACCACCTACAACCTGGCAGGCTTCAGCCTCACCTACTGATCCCCGATTACCCATCCCCACCGCCCCCGGCCCCGTCCAAGGCCGGGGGCTTTGCATGATATAAGGAGCCTTCGCATCATGACCATCGCACCTGCCCTTTCCCCCGCCATCGCCGCCGGCGACCTGCTGTTCCTGTCCGGTCAGCTTGCGTTCGGCGATGACGGCGCCATCGTCGCGCCCGACGATGTGGCGCGCCAGACCGAACAGGTCATGGCCAATATCGCCCGCGTCCTGGCCGCCCATGGGCTGGCACTGGCCGATATCGTGAAGACCACGGTCTGGCTGACCGACACGGCCGATTTCGCGGCTTTCAACGCAGCCTATGCGCAGGCCCTCGGTACGCACAGGCCGGCCCGTTCCACCGTGCGGGCCGACCTGATGCTGCCGGGCGCGCGCGTGGAGATCGAAGCCATCGCCCGCCGTATCAGCGGGGAATGATCCAGAGCGTATTTCCGCTGACCGGAAACCCGCTCTCGCCCTTCAATTCCTCAAACCTCGGCGCCGCCGGGGCGGTCTTCCAGTGAAAGGAAAGCCGTCCCGGAAGCAAAAACCCCCGGAAGGCCTGCACCTTCCGGGGGTTTTTTTCCGTTCCCTGCTTCAGGCGCCAAGCGCCAGCGGGTCGGCCACGCGGGGCCAGTAATCGGGGCTGCGGGTGCTGTAGGGGATTTCGGCGAATGCCGGCGCGATGGCACCGGGGGTGGAGACATACTGGATGTCGCTGGCCATGGGGGCAAAACCGGCATGAAAATGCTGGGTGGATTTTACGATGACCATACGGGATGCCGTGGGGTCCAGGCCCAGGCCCGTGAAGGCATCGGGCTGGAATACCTGGCTGCGCTGTGAGGTCAGCACGATATGCAGACCGTCCCGTGCTTCCAGCCACACAGCGGTGCCCAACGGCGACGGCCCGCCCTCCAGCCCGGTCTGGAAATGGTTTTCCACGATATTGCGGACCGTGACCGTCAAATCGACCGGATCACCGGAAGCGGGACCGCACTTGCCGCCCAGCCGCAAATCGAAGCGCGATCCGATGCCGGCATTGCAACAGATATTGATGGCGCCCAGGTCCCAGAAACAGCCGATGACCACCTGGCCGAGGCCGCGTTCCAGCAGCCGTTTCAGGATGAAGGTGCTGTCGCCCGGTGCTCCGCCGCCGGCATTGTCGGCCACATCGGCCAGCACGACGGGCCGGCCCGGGACGGGCGGACGGTCCAGAGCCCGATCCAGCGCCGTATCGATGTCGGTCACACCGGGCCGCAACTGTTCACGCATCCGGTAAAGCCGCAGACCCAGGTCGCGGGCAAGACCCGCCGCCTTGCCGGCATCGCCATCAGCCACCACCCAGGTGCGCGTGCCCGTCCAAGGCGTATCACCCCAGGGAAAACCATGGGCCAGGGAGACCGACAGGATGCCATCCTGACCCTCCGCCTCCCGCATGGCGTCTACAAAACCGCGCACCGGTTCCACCGTCGTCGGGTAGAGGGTGATCATCTTGCAGTCGAAATCCCGCATCACGGGACGAATTTCGCCCCGCGCGGTCCGCAGGCACAGGTCGAAAAGTTCGTCGGCGCGCGCCGCTCCGTCGATATGGGGATATTCCTTCATGGCAATCAGCACGTCGGCATTGTCCAGCATGGAAGGCGACAGGTGGCAATGCGGGTCCAGCACGGCGCCGATGGCCACCCCGGGGCCGACCATGGCGCGGATGGCCGTGATCAGCTCACCTTCGCAATCATCCTGCCCCACGGCCATCATGGCGCCATGCAGGAACAGCAGCACCATATCGACCGGGCCCGACCGGCGCAGATCAGCCAATACGCTTCCCTTGAAGTCGGCCCATACCGGTGCCAGCACGCGGCCGGCCGGCTGGGAATAAACGCACAGGCTCTCCACCACTTCCAGGCCCGCCGCCTCACCGCGCTGGCGCCATTGCAGCAGGTATTGGCCGCCCTCCGTATCGGCATGCCGGATGGAAGCGTCGCCGTGGAAGATGCCATATTCCTCGAAGCTGCCACGCCCGGTCGGCATCGGCGCGAAGCTGTTGGTCTCCGTCACCAGGAAAGCCGTGAACATCCTCATGCCAGTTCCCCGCTGCAACGATCGGGAGACAGGTCGGCCGCCGTGACACCCAGGTCCGTGACGGACGATGGCAAAGGCCGGCCGGTCAGCATCGCCGCCCCGACCTGCGCCAGGGCCGGGGCCATCTGGATGCCATAGCCGCCCTGGCCAGCGAACCAGAAAAAGTCGGGATGGCCCGACGGGCGACCCAGAACGGGACTGCGATCGGCAACGAAGCTGCGCAGGCCGGCCCAACTCCGCGTCACGCGGCGCACGGGCAGGTCGGCCGCCGTCTGCACCCGGTCCACACAGACGGCGATGTCCCATTCATCAGCCTGCGCATCGCAGGGCGGGGACGGCGTCTCGTCGGCAGGGGACGCCAGGATCATGCCGGCATCCGGCTTGAAATAGAAACCGCCGCCGGGGTTGATCAGGGCCGGCCATTGCTGGATGTCGGCCCCGGACGGCGGGTCGAGCAGCATGGCCGTGCGCCGTAACGGCATCAAGCCGACCGCCGGCACGCCGGCCATCCGAGCCACATGATCGGCCCAGGCACCGGCGGCATTGACCAGCATGGAAGCCCGCACCTTCTCGGTTCCCAGCGTGACGATCCAGCCGCCATCCTGCCGTTTGACAGCACGCAGGTCGGCATCAGTGCGCAACGTCACACCGCCGGCCCGTGCCTGACGCAGATAGCCTTGGTGCAGGCCATGCACGTCGATATCCTTGGCATCCGGCTCCCACAAGGCATGACGGAATGCCCCCGATCGCAGGATTGGCACCTTGGCCACCACCTCCTGCGGGGTGAGCCAGCAGGCCGTTTCCCCGACCCGGCGTGCCCCGGCCTCGATCTCCTGCAATTCTCCCAGACCATCATCGTCGGCGATGTAAAGACAGCCGCGATGTGTCAGCAGCGGGTGGTCAGCGAAACCGGCGGGGGGCTGCATATAGAAGGCCCGGCTGGCTGAAGTCAGCGCCTTCACCGTATTGTTGCCGTACAATACGCTGTAAAGCGCGGCCGACCGGCCCGTCGTGTGATATCCGGGAAAGGCCTCCCGCTCCGCCAGCAGAATGCCTGAGCCCGGCACACCGGCCTGGACGAGACACGCCGCCATGGAGGCGCCGCCCATTCCGGCGCCAATGATCACAATCTCGAATTCCTGCATAGAGACAACCTCCCGTCTGCCTCGCATGGTCGGCAATCTTGTCCGATAAGTCAAATATTTTTCGTATAATGCAATTCTTCGATGCAAGAATGAGAGCTAACATATTGAAATAATAATAATATTGGATTTCCTAGGCACTCAAAACATTCACCGACGCCAAGCCAACGGCCCATGACGCGGGGATAATGTAGGATAGGCAGAGTAATTTTCCGATAGGAATATTGACTGTTGACCCGCGCCTGAAAGCCTGCTTCAATCCGTATAGTCAATAATTGCTCTGAAGTGCCCGCACCGCGCCCTTGCAAAGAGGCTGCGCCGGTCTTGCACGTATCAACGATAGGGTCGGATAACGGCCCTGCATGGACAGGAAAGGCGATTCCCCATGACATCGACCGCGCTTCTGGCAAGATGCCGGCCGCACCCGCTGCCCCTTCTGGCGGGACTGGCACTGACGGCTCTTCCCCTCCTGCCCTCCATGGCACAATCCACTGGCAGCCAGGAAATCCTTCTGGAAGAGATTATCGTGACGGCGCAAAAGCGTCTGGAGAACCTGCAAACCGTGCCGGCGTCGGTCAGCGTGCTGAGCGGTGCGCAGATGGCCAAGTCCAGCCCCGGCGGGCTGGCCGATTACGCTGCCTATCTGCCCGGTTTCAGCGTGACCAGCGCCGGCACACCCGGTCAGGTGACCATCGCCCTGCGCGGTATCTCGGCCGTTGGCCAGGCCGCCACGGTCGGCACCTATATCGATGACACGCCTTTGGGCTCCAGTTCCAACTATGCGCGGGCCACCAGCTTCGCACTGGATCTCTTCCCCTATGACATTCAGCAAGTGGAGGTGCTGCGCGGTCCCCAGGGCACGCTTTACGGTGCCAGCACGATGGGCGGCCTGCTGAAATACGTCACCCGCCAGCCCGATCTGAACAAGACCGAAGTCCGTTTCGGGGCAGAGATGTCCGGCACGGACAAGGCCGGCGGCGCCAACTGGGGTGTGCGTGGGCAGGTGAATATCCCGTTGGTGGAGGATCGGCTGGCCATACAGGCCAGCGCCTTCCGCCAGGAAAATGCCGGTTACATCGATAACCCGATGACCGGCGCCC
Source organism: Niveispirillum fermenti (assembly GCF_048066175.1). Lineage (GTDB taxonomy): Bacteria > Pseudomonadota > Alphaproteobacteria > Azospirillales > Azospirillaceae > Niveispirillum > Niveispirillum fermenti. The sequence continues at coordinate 368,643 of NZ_JBLTXA010000002.1, forward strand.
GCAACACCAATCCGGTCGATCAGGAAGGCGCCCGCATCGCCGCCCTTTGGCGGCCGGCAGAGACCGTGACGGTGCGCCTGTCCGCGCTGTTCCAGAAGGTCGACGCCCTCAACAATTCTGTCGCTGCCTATGATCCGGTGACCGACAGGCCGCTGGGCGGCCGGCTGGACAGCCGCTATCGTATGGATCAATCCTTTGACAAGGACCTCTCCTTCTATTCCGGTACGCTGGACTGGGATCTGGATTGGGCCAACCTGACATCGGCCACCAGCTATTCCAAGGCTGAAACCGTGCAGGGGCAGGATGCCTCGCTGGTCTATGGCGACCTGTTCCCGATGTTCACCGGTGGCGCCGTCGCGCCGGGGCTCGCCCCGTTCGAACTGGGGCTGGACCTGGAGAAATGGACCCAGGAAGTCCGCCTGACATCGCCGTCCGGCCAAGGTTTCGAATGGATGCTGGGTGGTTTCTACACCTGGGAGGACAGTGTCCAGGCACAATTGCTGAACGCAACGGATATCAATGGCAATCCGGTGCCCGGTTTGGACCCGATGGCCATTGTGAGCATCCCGAGCCGGTATGAGGAGGTCGCCGTCTTCGGCAATGCCACGGTTGCGTTGACCGACAGGTTCGACGTGACGGCCGGCTTGCGCTGGGCCCGGAACGAACAGGATTATCAGCAGATTACCGACGGCGCCCTGGTCGGCGGTGCGGCCGAAATGGTCGGCGCCTCGTCGGAAAATGTGCTGACCTTCATGGTCAGCCCGCGTTTGCGGGTGAATGACGATCTGACGCTTTATACGCGCGTGGCCAGCAGCTATCGGCCCGGCGGTCCCAACGTGGCGCTGCCCGGTCTGCCGCCCAGCGTGGATGCAGACACATTGATCAGCTATGAGGGGGGTGTCAAATCCACGCTTCTGGACGGTCGGTTGCTGGCCAATGCCGCTGTGTTTCTGATCGACTGGAAGGATATCCAGATTGCGGCCAGCAATGGCGGCATCGGCTATCTGGAAAATGGCGGCAAGGCCCGGTCGGCGGGGCTGGAATTTGAAACGGTGCTGCTGCCGGGTGATGGCTGGCGGCTGGGCTTCAACGGGGCCTATACCGATGCCTTCTTTAAGGGCGATGTGCCCTCCGTCGGTGCGCTCGACAACGACCGGCTGCCCCTGATCCCGAAATTCTCCTTCTCTGTCACGGCGGATCAGGAAATAGCCCTTGCCGGGGACTGGACGGGTAATTTCGGGGGCGGATATCGCTGGTCGGGGTCGACCTATAATGCCGCGCCCAATGCGCCGGAAGCCGTATCGACCAAGTCCTATGGCGTGCTGGACCTGCATGCCGGGGTCAGCGACGGAACGGTTTCCGTGCGTGCCTTCGTCCGCAACGCCATGAATTCCCGCGCCACCACATCGGCCAGCATGCTGACCAGCGCGGTGGGCGTTCAGCAGCAGATCGACCGTACGGTCCTGCAACCCCGCACCATCGGGCTCAGCCTCGACGTCACCTACTGATCGGGCGAACAGCCCCGGTATCCCTGATTATTCAGATGACTGCTGCGCCTTGCCACAGGGGAAAAGGGTTCCCATCGACCCTTGCCCTGTGGCATTTTTTGTTTTCCGAAACGCTAAATCGAAATGCGGAACGGAAAAGCTGGCAGTTCTGGGGATTTGGAAACATGACGCGGAAAGCACCGATCGGGAAGGCATTGCGCCGCCTGCGTCTGAAAAATGACTGGACCCTGGCCGACGTGGCCGAGCGCACGGGTCTTGCCGTCTCCACCCTGTCCAAGGTGGAGAATGACCGCATGTCGCTGACTTTCGACAAGATCGTCAGCCTGTGCGAGGGGTTGGGTGTCGATATCGGCACGCTGTTCACGGGCGACGCACCGCAGCCATCGCCGGGCGAACCGGCGACCCAGCCGACGCCGATGATGACCCGGCGCAGCATCGACCGCGGCGCAGGCGACGACGCCGAGGCGGAGGTGGATACCAAGAATTACCGCCACCGCTACCTGAACACCGATATCACCCACAAGAAGATGATCCCCATCATCGTGGAACATTACGCCCGCACGCTGGAGGAATTCGGCCCGCTGGTCCGCCATCCGGGGGAGGAATTCATCTTCGTGATGGAAGGCGCGATCGAGGTCCACACCGAATATTACGCGCCCACCCTGGTGACGGCCGGGCAGAGCATCTATCTGGACAGCACCATGGGCCATGCCTATCTGGCGGCCGCGGATGGCCCGTGCCGTACATTGTCGGTCTGTTCCAGCCCCGAAACGCTGCGGGCCTTCAGCCCCGGCAAGGCCACATCCAAGGCCTGACAAATCAGCTCATACTATTTTGCGATGATCAGAACCAATAGGTTCTGATCATCGCCCTCAATCGCCGGCGCCAACATTCGTTGGCTTGGGCACGCCGCATGAGCGGTGCTGTGGCGGTCGCCGCCGGACCAGGTTGCGATGAGTTCTGCTCATCGCAAGGTGGTATCAGCCCGCCCCCACCATGGGGGCCGGACGGTTCACGAAGGCCTTCAGCGCGAAACTGCTCTGGATATTGGCCACGCCGGGCACGCGCGTCAGCACCTCCAGCAATGTCTGGTAGTGATCCAGGTCTCGCACCACGACACGCAGCAGGTAGTCGGCACCGCCGGTCATCAGATAGCCGCCCATGACCTCCGGCAACTGTGCAACCCGTGTTTCGAACACTTCCAGCACATCGCTGATCTGCCGTTCAACCGTGACCGACACGAAGACGATCATGGGACCGGCCAGACGTTTCTCGTCCAGATTGGCCGTATAGCCGCGGATATACCCCTCATCCTCCAGCCGGCGGACCCGGCGCAGGGTCGGGGTCAGCGACAGGCCGATCTTTTCGGCCAGGTCGCGCCAACTCATCCTGCCTTCCTGCGCCAGGGTACGCAAGATCTTGAGATCATAATTATCCAAGCCCGAATCGTGGTTCATTCGTCTTTCCATAGTGTAATTTTATAGTTCATTCATGCTTCCGTTCTGCTTAACGGTAGGCCAGATTGGTGACACTTACCAAGCGCCTTCCGATAGGCTTTGCGTGAAATGCAAAAGCCTTGCAGGGAAGCGATCCAATGGGTTTCGGGCTCGACAGCATCTATAATCAGGAAACCGGTCCCGCCTTCATGACCGGCATCCAGGCGCTGGTACGCCTGCCGATGATGCAGCGCCGCCTGGACCGGGCGCAGGGGCTGGACACGGCGGGTCTGGTCAGCGGCTACCGTGGGTCGCCGCTGGGGGCGTATGACCAGCAGCTCTGGAAAGCCAGGAAGCATCTGGCGGCGCATGACGTGCTGTTCCAGCCCGGCCTGAACGAGGATCTGGCCGCCACGGCCCTGTGGGGCGCACAGATGCACAAGGCCTATGGCGCCACCAGGGCCGATGGCGTGTTCGGCATCTGGTACGGCAAGGGACCGGGTGTGGACCGCACGGGCGATGTGTTCCGCAGTGCCAACATCCTCGGCACCTCTTCCCTGGGTGGGGTGCTGGCCGTGGGCGGCGATGATCACGCCGCCCAATCCTCCATGTTTCCGCATCAAACGGACGGCATTTTCCAATCGGTGATGATGCCGGTGATCCAGCCTGCCAATGTGTCGGAAATCCTGTCGCTGGGCCTGGCCGGCATCGCACTGTCCCGCTTCTCCGGCCTGTGGGTGGCGATGAAGACCATCGCGGAGGTGGTGGAAAGTGCCGGGTCCTTCCCCCTGCCCGACCCCTATCCCGCTTTTGCGCGGCCCGACGGCGCGGTGCCGCCGCATGGGTTGAACTGGGACCCGACCATCCCCTGGCCGGCGCAGCGCGCGGAGCTGGAACGGCGGCTGGTGGAAGAACGGCTGCCTGCCGCCATCGCCTGGGTCCGCGCCAACCGGCTGGACCGCCCCATCATCGATCCACCGGTCAAGCGGTTGTGCATCGTCACGGTCGGCAAGGCACATCAGGACCTGATGCAGGCGCTGGAAGATCTGGGTATCGGCCCCGGCGAGGCAGCAGAACTGGGCATCGCCGTCTACAAAGTGGCGGTGAGCTGGCCGCTGGACACCGCCAGCCTGATCGGCTTCGCGGGCGGGGCCGAGAACATCCTCGTGGTGGAGGAAAAGCAGCCCATCGTTGAAAACCAGATCAAGACGGCCCTTTTCAACCAGGATCGGCGCCCCCTGGTCCTGGGCAAGGCCGATGAGACAGGTGCGACGCTGCTGCCCGCGATCATGGAGTTCACCCCCCTGATGGTGGCAGGCGCGCTGGTCGCCCGGCTGGGCGGCAGCCCGGCCGCCGCACGCCTGGCACAGCGGCTGGCCGTTCTGGAAGCGCGCGCACCGAAGGGCACCGTCGTGCCGTTTCCGGCGCGCAAGCCCTTCTTCTGTTCAGGCTGCCCGCACAACAGTTCCACCAGGACGCCGGACGGCTCCATTGCCGGCGGTGGCATCGGCTGCCATGTCATGGCCTTGTCGCAACCCAAGCTGAAAACGGCAACCTTCAGCCAGATGGGCGGCGAAGGGCTGCAATGGGTGGGGGCGGCCCCCTTCTCGCAAACCGGCCACATCTTCCAGAATCTGGGAGACGGCACCTATCAGCATTCAGGCCTTCTGGCGATCCGCGCCGCCATCGCGGCCGGCACCAACATCACCTTCAAGATCCTCTACAACGACGCTGTCGCCATGACAGGCGGCCAGCCGGCGGAAGGTGCGCCCGACCCGCAGCGCATCCTGCGCCAGTTGGCTGCCGAGGGCGTGGGCGATATCCGCCTGGTGAGCGATGACCCGGACAAATGGCGCACAGGCCTGCCGCCCGGCGTCAACCTGCATCATCGCGACGAGTTGGATGCCGTACAACGGCAATTGCGGACCGTCCCCGGCGTTTCCGCCATCCTTTACGAGCAGACCTGTGCCGCGGAGAAGCGCCGGCGGCGCAAGCGCAAGGAGTTTCCCGATCCGCCGCAACGTCTGTTCATCAACCCGCGCGTCTGCGAGGGCTGCGGCGATTGCTCGGTCCAGTCCAACTGCATCGCTGTGGAACCGCTGGAAACCCCGCTGGGCACGAAGCGACGCATCAACCAATCGGCCTGCAACAAGGATTTCTCCTGCCTGAAGGGCTTCTGCCCCAGTTTCGTGGAGGTCGATGGCGCCATCCTGCGCAAACCCGACGGGAACCGGGTGAAGGAGATGGAGGCCGCCCGCTTCGCCACCGTGCCCGCCCCCACACTGCCCGCCATCGATGCGCCCTACAACATCTATGTCGCGGGCATCGGGGGGTTGGGGGTGCTGACCGTGGGGGCGCTGCTGGGAACCGCGGCACATCTGGACGGACGCGAGGCGACCGTGCTGGACTTCACGGGCCTGGCGCAGAAGAATGGCGCCGTGGTCAGCCAGGTGCGCATGGCCCCGGCTGGCCGGCCTATCCATGCCGTGCGCATCGGGGCGGGTGAAATCGACCTGATGCTGGGCACCGATCTGGTCGTGGCCGCCGGTGCCGATGCCCAGGCCAAGCTGGGGCACGGACGCTCGCACATCATCCTGAACGAGGATGTCGCGCCCACGGCCGACATCGTCACCGACCGCGACGCCAATCTGCCGGCATCGGCCATGATCGACCGTCTGACCCGGCGTGTGGATGGTGCCATTGATCGTCTGCGGGCCACGGCCCTGGCGGAGGGGCTGTTCGGCGATGGGGTTGCGGCCAACACGCTGCTGCTGGGCTATGCCTGGCAGAAGGGGCTGGTTCCCCTGTCCGCCGATGCGCTGCGGGGAGCCATCAAGGCCAATGGCGCCGCCGTGGAGATGAACCTGCGCGCCTTCGACTGGGGCCGGCTGGCGGCCGTGGACATGGCAGCGGCGGAAGCCATGGCCGGCATCACGAAGCCCGCCATCCAGGCGCCGGAAGCCCTGGAAGCCCTGATCGAGCGGCGGGCGGCCGACCTTGTCGCCTATCAGGACCAGGCCTATGCCGACCGTTACCTTTCCATGGTGGAGAATGCGCGGGCGGCAGCGCGCGGGCTGGGCGAACGGGGTGCGGACTTCATCCGCGCCGTGGCCAGCCAGGGATACCGGGTGATGGCCTACAAGGATGAGTACGAGGTGGCCCGGCTTTACACCGACCCCGCCTTCAAGGCCACCCTGTCGGCCCAGTTCTCCGGCCACAAGCGCCTTTCCGTCTGGCTGGCCCCGCCATTGCTGTCGCGCACCGACCCGCGCACAGGCCGGCCCGCCAAGCGCCGGTTCGGCCCCTGGGTCTTCACGCTGCTGCGCCTGCTGGCCAGAGGCAAGCGCCTGCGCGGCCATTGGCTGGACCCGTTCGGCCACACGGCCGAGCGCAAGGCCGAGCGGCAACTGGCGGCGCAGTACGAAGCCATGATACGGGGCATGGTCGGGCATCTGACCCCGGCCACGATCGACACGGCCCTGGAACTGGCCCTGCTGCCGGCCGACATCCGCGGCTTCGGCCCCGTCAAGGAAGAGGCGATGGCCAAGGCGGACGCGCAGCGGACCCGGCTGCTGGCCCGCCTCCACCGGTCGCGCGGCACCGCCGCGCCGTCGGCCGCTGCGGAATGATGCCGGCGGGAGGGGTACCGGGTTCCGACGGACGACCTGCGACATCCCCGGCGCCGGGGTGGCCACCTCCCCGGCCGACCACCGCCATCTGCATCAAAGCGCCCGGTAGGTGAAGCCGGAAAAGCGGGCGGTACCGGTCCCGGCCGAATAGAGGCCGGGACGCAGCATCAGGAAGCCGCCCCGCACATTGTGGTGATAGCCGGAGACCTCCATCCCGCGATCGAACCGTTTCCAGCTCTGCCCGCCGTCCCCACTGGTGTCGTAGGTGACGATGTGGCGGTCGTTGGTCACCCGGAGCCGCATGCGCCGCCCATGCGGGTTGGCTGGACGTCCACGCTCGATCCCGTACTGGTGCGTCACGAACCGTTCCGCATCAAAGCCCAGCCCGCAATAGAGCGATTGGTCATAGAACAGCACGAGCCCGGCGACACCCCCCGCTTCAATTTCGATATCGCATTCGAACCGGTAGGCATTGTCCCCTGCCACCAGCAAAAGCGGTGACGAATTTGCCGGCGCCACTCCGCGTGCCACAAGATGCAACGCCCCGCCCGCCACGCGCGCACGGGCAGCCTCATCTGCGGCGGGCTTGAAGAAATTCCATTTTGTGCCCAGCGCCAGGCTTTCGAAATCATCCGACAGCGCCATGCCGTGCGGCCCGGGCCGGCCACCGCCAGGGGCCGCGAGGGGCCGGGACAGATCCCCGCCCTTCATGCGGAACCAGCCATCATCGGTCCATTCCACAGGGTCCAGCAAGGCCTGGCGCCCCAGGGTCCAGAAGCCGTTCTCATAGCCGTGATAGACGGCCCACCAATCCCCCGCCGGCCCCTCCACCAGCGTGGCATGGCCGCGCGACCACCAATGTTCCGACGCATCCACGGTGCGGACCAGCGGGTTATGGGGACAGTCCTCCCACGGCCCATGGATGGATTTCGACCGGGCCGCGATCACCATATGGCCCGTCGGCGGACCGGCCGTGCCGCCCACGGCCGTGATCAGATAGAAATAATCGCCACGGCGCGTGATCTTCGGACCTTCCGGGGCGAAGCCCTCGACAATCCAGTCCTCAGGATAGCGCCAGGGGTCATAGACATGCTCCGGCTCCCCGACCGTGGACAGGCCATCTTCGGACAGCCGGATACGATCGCCCCTGGACAGGAACAGCCAGCGCGACCCATCCTCTCCCACGGCATGGCCGGGATCGATATGGCCCGGCAGGCCCAGATATTCCGGATCACTCCAGGGCCCCTCGATCCGATCGGCCCAGATGACATAAGTGCCGTCGGGCTTGCCCTTGACGGGGATATAGAGGAAATAGCGGCCACCATGCTTGGTCAGTTCCGGTGCCCACACCGACCCGATATTCCGGGTCAGCGCCGCCGTCACGGGGCGCCAGTTGATCATGTCGCGCGAATGCCAGATGACCAGCCCCGGATAACTGTCGAAGGTGGAGAAGGTCATATAATAATCCTGCCCGTCCTTCAGTATGGTCGGGTCGGGATGGTCGCCCGACATCAGGGGGTTCAGGAAACGTCCGTCCCCAAGGTCGGGCTTGCGCTGGTTGTCCAGCCCGCGCGCCCAGGCCAGCGGTTTGGCGGCCCCTGTCGGGCAGGCCCCGGCGGCCCTGTCGGGCGTTGATCCCAAAGCCGGCATGGTGGCCGCCAGCGTACCCGCACCCCCGATAAGGGCCAGGCCCATGGCATTGCGGCGGGACAGATCGGTCATCGCGCGTTCTCTTCCTCGGCTGGGTGGGTGACGGCCGGACCGCGCCGGCTTCGGAATGCAGGGGAAATAAAGCGAGAGAAGCGGATTCATCGCGCATGACGATGCACAATATCCACTACGGCCGATGCGGAGATGGCAGCAAAAAAATCCTGATGCTTTGCGGATCGTGATGCATCGCCAAGGATAATTGCGTGCGCCGCAGGCCTATTGGTGCCCGGATAATTCTGCCGAAGGCTGCATTTTCTTCCCCATTTCCCATGACGACTGCTGCGCCACTGATAGCGTTACCATAACCATCCGCCGCATGCGCGTCAAGACACCGGTGTCATAAAATGATCCGCTGACGTGAAGAGAAGCCCGGCGCCATCCTCGAAAGGAACGATGCCGGGCATATGGAACCGTGCCTTCAGAACCGGACCGTCAGGCGCCGGCCAGCGTCAGCACACCATCGATGCGGCGGTTCAATTGCCAGGGATTTGCGGCCTGCAAGGCCGGCGGCAACAGCGCATCGGGCAGGTTCTGGTAACAGACAGGCCGCAGGAAACGCGCCATGGCCAGCGTGCCGACAGAGGTGGAGCGAACATCGCTGGTGGCCGGGAACGGGCCGCCATGCACCATGGCGTGGCAGACCTCCACCCCCGTCGGCCAGCCGTTGGCCAATACACGGCCCGCCTTGACAGCCAGCAGGGGGAGTAACTCGGCCGCCACGGACCGGTCAGCCTCATCCATGTGGATGGTGGCCGTCAACTGGCCCTCCAACGCCAGGAGGACCTGGCGCAGTTCCGTGCCGTCACGACAGACGATGACCAGGGACGAGGCGCCGAACACCTCGTGCCCCATGACGGGATCGGCCAGGAAATGGGTTGCATCCGTGCGGAACAGCGCGGCGCGGCCCTGGGTCGTGCCCGCCGCCGCCTGTCCGGTTGCCACGCGCTGCACGCCCGGCCGGCCCGACAGCGTTTCCATCCCCTCGCAATAGCTGGAGCAGATGCCCGGCGTCAGCATCACCTGGGCGGCGACAGCCGACAGGTGGCTGGCCGCGGCAGCGATGAAATCCTCCGCCCCCTGCCCCTCCACGGCCAGGACCAGACCCGGATTGGTGCAGAACTGGCCGGCCCCCATGGTCAGCGATTGCACGAATGCGGCTGCCAGATCCCTGCCACGGTCAGCAAGGGCGGCGGGCAGAAGCAGCACGGGGTTGATGCTGCTCATCTCCGCATAGACGGGGATGGGTTCCGGCCGGCCATTGGCAATGGCAGCCAGCGCCAGGCCCCCGGTACGCGACCCCGTGAAGCCGACGGCCTTGATCCGCGGGTCGGCGACCAGCGCCTCCCCCAGCACCCGCCGGGTGCCGGGCAGATAGGAGAATACGCCCTCTGGCAGGCCGGCGGCGGACACGGCCGCCTGGATCGCGCGCGCGACCAGTTCGCCGGTGCCGGGATGGGCGCGATGGCCCTTCACCACGACAGGACAACCGGCGGCGAGGGCCGACGCCGTATCCCCCCCGGCAACGGAAAAAGCCAAGGGGAAATTACTGGCACCGAACACGGCGACGGGGCCGACGGGCTGGTTCATGCGGCGCAGGTCGGGACGCGGCAGCGGCTGGCGGTCGGGCTGCGCAGGGTCGATGGTCACGTCCAGCCAGTCGCCCCGGCGCACCGTGGCAGCGAAAAGACGGAGTTGGCCGACCGTGCGGCCCCGTTCCCCCTCCAGCCGCGCGCGGGGCAGACCGGTTTCCGCCATGGCGCGCGTGATCAATGCATCGCCGATATCCAGGATACGCGCGGCCACATCCTCCATGAACGCAGCCCGCACCTCGGGGGCCAGGGTGGAAAAGACGGGTAAGGCCGCCGCCGCCAGGGCACATGCTTCATCCACATGGCCAGGATCGGCGTCCCAGAAGCCGGGATCCAGGGTTGCCCCCGTCGCCGCCTCCACCGCCTCATAGCTTGTCTGCCCCCGGCGTTCACCCGCGCCGATCAGGATGCTGCCATTAATCATCTTCCTGAACCTCCATCTCGGGCGGGTTCTTCCCGCCTTTGCCCCCGCCGGCCATGCGACCGGTGGCCGGCCCGGTCGCGCCTGCGCGAACGAAACCGACACGCAAAACCGGCGCGCAATTGTTAGCGCTCCCAATGGCCCGATGCCAAGGACAAAGATGGGATGGCGGAAAGGAACCGCTCGGAACGGTGGTCAGCAAAGGCAATTCCGGTCCCGGGAGCATTGCTCGCCGGGACCGAATGCCCGTTGGGCGTCCTTTGTGGATCACATGGCCATTACAGGGGCGCCGCTGCCGCTGTAGGTCACCATGACCTTGTTGAGCCCGTCCTGCCGGTAGAAGGCGACATGCTCGAAGCATTTCTTGATGATCCGGAGGCCGCGCCCGGAAACGGCATCTTCGTCCACCTCATCGTCCAGCGCGTCGAAAATGGATTGGATACCGTCGGGCATCGCCTGACCGGCATCGCTGATCAGCAGCCGGACGCGCGCGCCTTCCAGGGCACAGGTCACGTCCAGCGTGCCTGTCCGGGTATCGAATGCATGCTCAATGATGTTGTTGACGATTTCGACAACACCGATCTCGAACAATATGAACTCGTCATCGCGCAATATATTCGAAGTCGCGGCCCGCAGCAGCCGTGTCAACCACGAAACCTGATCAAGACTGGCGGGCACCGTGACATGAAGAGCAGGCTCGTTGCTCATGGCACCGCTCATTGGCCAAGGGTGGCGATCGCACTTTCGGTATCGGGATGGATGGCGAAGACCTTGTCCATGCGGGTCAGCGCGAACATGGTCTGAACCGATTTCTGCAGGCCGCAAATGGCCGGCCGCTGCTTCAGGTTCAACGCCTTGATGATGGAGATGAGCGCGCCCAGGCCGCTCGAATCGATGAAGGCCACGGGCGCGACATCGATGATGATACGCTCGCCCGGCGCAGAAAATTCGGACAGGAACTGCTGACGGAAACGGACGGCAACCGCGGCATCGATGCGCGGCACCGTGACGGTCACGATCGGAATGGCACCTTCATGTCGGATATTGATCATATTCTCCCTCAACGCCCTGAGACGACTTCGAAGGCAAGGATACTGACATCATCCTCGAAACGCTCACTGCCCTGCCATTTCGTCAGGGCTCCGCAAAGAATAGCATCCAAATCAGCGAGCGGCGCGTCCCTTGAACTATCAAGAAGGATATGCAACCGCTCCTCCCCGAATTGCTCGCCATCGGGTCGGGCACATTCCGTCATGCCGTCCGAATAGAGGACGACGCGGGTTCCCGGCGCCAGAGGAACGGTGACAGACAGGTAATCCCCGTCCGCCATCAACCCGACGGGAAAACCGCCATCCCCGGCCGCCCGGATCGGCTTGCCCGGATCGATGATAATGGGGCTGGGATGGCCGGCCTGGCAGAAGGTCATGCTGTCGCCGCCCGGACTGATGATGCCGCAGATCATGGTGAAATAGTCGGGCATCCCGGCATCGACGCGGGCAAAGCGCCGGTTCAACTCGGATATGATCCGTTCCGGCGCGGGGCCAGACCGTTCCGCATGGGGAACGAAGGCCGCCACATCCAGCAAATGGTTCAAGGTGACCGACAGCAGGGCCGCACGGGCCCCATGGCCCGCCACGTCCACCATGTAGAACGCGACGGAGCCATCCGGCAGTTCCAGGTAATTGTACATGTCCCCCGAAACGAAGGTGGACGGCAGCATGAAGGATGCGAAGCGCAAGGGCCCCATATCCTTGATCGGCTCCGGCAGAAGACAGCGCTGCGCCACGGCCGCCGCTTCCATATCCTCCTGCAGGCGGGCATAGGCGGTCTTGATCTGCTCGTTCGCTTCCGCCAGCAGACGGTTCTTGCGCCGCAGCCGCTGCTGCAGCTCCAGCAGCCGTTTCACCACCTCCAGCCGCGCCTTCAGGATGGGGGGACTGATCGGTTTCAGCAGGAAATCATCGGCACCGGCCGCCATGGCTGCGCTGAAATCCGCCGCCCCTTGCCGCGCCGTCAGCAGGATGAAATGAACATAGTGCGGCAGGTTCATCGCCCGCAATTCACGGCACAGTTCGACCCCGGTGATGCCCGGCATCTCCCAATCGCTGATGACCAGGTCGATCTCCTCCCCGCTGCGCAGGGCCTCCAGGGCGGAGAGCCCGTCATGGGCCAGGCTGACGCGGAAATCATGCTGGCCGATCAGTGCCGTCAGCAGTTTCCGCATCAGCGCGTCGTCATCGACAACCAGAACATGTATCGGATTATCCATATCAGGTCCCGGTATGGTCGAGGGGGTGGAGCGGGTCGTTCGTGACATCAACCGTGGAACTGCCGCTATCATGCCCGAAAGGATCGACCAAGGGCAGACCGTCATTACCCAGGCCATCCAAACCCGCACCACCATCGAACAGCGGGGCCGACAACATGCCGAGGGGAATGCCCAGGCCGCCATCATTATCGATGTTCCAACTCGTGTCATAATGGCCCGCCGGAATGGTGGCGCCCGCCTGATCATAAAGGTCGATGCTGATGTGGCGGACACCGCTGTCCGCACCCGCATCAAGGCTGAGACTGCGCAGTACCGACTGGTAGACCGACACATCCGCCGTTCCCGACAGGATCAGCGCATGATGGGTCTCATCGAAACCGCCGCCCAGCACCTCGATATTGGTGCTGGCGATCAGCACACGGCCATCCGGCAGGGTTTCAAGCTGCAGGCCGGCCAGATACAGGCCATCACCATCATGGAAATCCAGCGGGTCCAGGGTGATGATGGCGCGCGAGACGGTCTGCCCGCCCAGCAGCGACAGGTTGAGCCCGCCGGCCACCAGCAGGTCACCGGCCAGGGCCCCATCGGCCGCGGAAAGGGACACGTGCAGGTTGGCCGACAGGGCCGCGCTGCCGCCGGCCGCCTCCCGTGCGGTGGCCGTGACGGTCAGGCCCAGTCCGCCACTGCTGCCATCAGGGGCATGCAGCGACAGGTTCACCAGATCCGCCGGCGCCAGGGTCCAGGAACCGTCATGGTTGTCCGTGCCGGCGGACAGCCGTGCCCCTGCCGGCAGGCCGGCCACAGTGACATGCAACGTCTCCGAACCGTCCAGATCGGTCAATACCGACTGGATATCCAGCGGAATACCGGCCCCGGACAGGCCGACGGCACCGGACACATGCAATGTCGGCATATCGGCAACGGCCGTGACGGTGACATGGACCTGTCCGCCGACACTGCCCTCGACGCCGCCCGGCCCCGTGACGCGGGCCGTGATGCCCAGGTTGAAATCGGCGTCGCTGTTGGCCGGCGGCCTCAGGGTCAGCCCGACAAGCTGGGCCGCGGTCAGCGACCAGGTTCCATGACCCAGGTTGGTGCCGGCCGACAGGCTGCCCCCATCGGGCACGCCCGTGACGGTGACGGTCACGGCCCCGGACAAGGCGGCATTGTCCGTCACGACACGAAGGTCGAGCGGCACAACCCCATCTTCCTGCACCGTAACGTCCAGGGCTGCCAGATGCAGCGCGGGCATCTGCGGCTGCACATGCAGGGTCAGGGTGGAACTGGCATGAGCCTGCGATCCGGTCTGGGTTTCCAAGGCCAGCGCCGTGACCGACAGGTTCACATCACCCGACAGCCCCTGCGGCAGGGTCAGGCGCAGTCCCGCAAGCTGCCCCGCGGATACGGTCCAGGTGCCGTCACCATTGTTCTGGCCGGCCGACAGTACCGCCCCCGCCGGCAGATTGCCGATCGTGACGGACAATTGCTCCGATCCGCTGGTATCGATCAGGGCGCTGTTGATCCCCAGCGCCACGCTGGCTCCGGACTGAACCGTCAGCGCGCCGACATTCAGGCTGGGCGTATCGGCAACGCCGGCCACGGCGACCGACAGATTGCCGCTGACCGTGACGGGGGTGGCCGTGCCGTCTTGTGCCGTGGCGGATACGCCCAATGTCAGGGTGCCAGAGAAATGGGCCGGCGGGGTCACGGTCAGGCCGGACAGGTCCGCCATGGTCAGCGACCAGACCCCATTCCCCAGGTTGGTTCCATGGTTCAGCGTCGCCCCCGCGGGCACGCCCGTGACCTGGATGCTGGTAAAGCTTTCCGATCCGTCCTTGTCGCCAAGGGCCAGGCCGATATTCAGGGCGATGGCGTTGTCCTCGTTGCCGGCCGCCTTGGCCAGGGTCAGGATCGGCGTATCGGTGACAGGCGCGATGGTAACCGAGACATTCCGGAGATTGAGGTTGAAATTGCCTTCCAGTTCCGACGCAACGCCGCCGACCTGGAAGTTCAGCGTGCCACTGAAATTGGCGGGCGGATTGAGCTTCAGCCCGACAACCTGTGCAGCGGAAAGCACCCAGTCGCCGGTGGCCGCGTTATAGCTGCCGGCGGAAAGGCTGGCACCGGCCGGCAGGCCCTTGACGACGAAGGACAGCACCTCCGACCCGTCCAGATCTCCCAGCACCCCGCCGATGGACAGGGCCAGCGGCTGATCCTCCACCCCGACGGGGGCGGAGAAGGTCACGGTCGGAAGGTCCGCCACCCCTTCCACATTGACATTCAGCAGGCCGATCTGCGTGGTGATGCCCAACACCTTGACCGAGATACCAAGCTGGAAATCACTGCTGTCATTGGCCGGCGGCGTGATCTTCAGGGTGGACAGCAGGCCCTGGCTCACGGTCCAGGTGCCGTCACCATTCTTGGTGCCGGCCGACAGGGTCGCCCCCGCCGGAACCCCGCCGATGGTGATGCTGAGCGCGCCCAGCAGGTTGAGGCTCACCAGGCTGGTGCCGATCGTGATGGCACTGTCCTCCAACCCCTTGACCGGGTTCAGCAACAGGCCCGTCAGAACCGGCAGCACTTCCGACGCCACCGTCACCGTCAGGACCTTCGACAGCGAAGCCATGGAACCGTCCGCCGTCTGGGACTGCGCCGTGACCGTGATCGGCAGGCTGCCGCTGAAACTCAGCGGCGGCGTGATGGTCAGGCCCGCCAACTGGCCGGGCTGAACCGTCCAGGAACCATTGCCATTATTCACCCCGGCCGACAGGCGCGCTCCATTGGGAATACCGGACAGCACGTAGGACAGGCTCTCCGCCCCGGTCAGATCGGTCAGCGCCCCCACAATGGTCAGCGGAATGGGGCTGTGATAGGCCCCGGCGATATTGCTGACCAGCAGCGTGGGTGCATCGGCCATCCCCGTCATCTGGACCGCAAGACTGCCATTGACCGTCAGGGCCCCGGCCCCCTGGCCAACACCGAAGGAAACGGCCAGATTGAAGTTCTGGCTGAAATTTGCCGGTGGCGTCAGGGTCAACCCCGTCAAGTCGGCCAAGGTCAACAGGTACGAACCATTCGCCTGCAGGGCACCATGGTTCAACGTGGCACCGGCCGGCAGGCCGGAGACGAGAACCGTGTTGACATCCGCCGCCAGGGCCACGGTGGACAAGCCCGTCAAAAGGTTGAGCGGCAGCGCCTGCCCCTCGATGCCGATGGCCGCCCCAAGACTGACCGACAGGTCTGAATGGCCAAGATCGGGCAGCCCCAGGCCCGGAGCAACCGTCACGGCAATATGGCTCGTGGCGCTGGCCTGGCTTCCACCCGACGTCTCCGTGGCCGTGGCGCGCACAGTCAGATCCAGGATGCCGCTGTAATTATGCGGCGGGGTCAGGGTCAGGCCGACCAACTGGCCCGGGGACAGCGACCAGCTCGTGCTGCCATCCGCCGCGATCGCGGCCAGTGTGCCATGGTTCAGCACCCCACCCGACGGAACACCGGTGATCGTAATTGAAAGCTGTTCCGACCCGTCCAGATCATTCAGCACGGGTGCCACCACCAGCGGAATGGGGCTATTGGCCAATCCTGCCGCCGGCAGCGCGACAAGGGTGGGGATATCGGCGACGCCGGCCACGGTGACCGGCAATGTCGCCACCGTGGTGGCCACACCACCCAGCCCCTCCGCCGCCGTTGCTGCCACGGTCAGGTTGAAACTGCCACTGTAATTGGCCGGCGGCGTAACGGTCAGGCCTGCCAACTGCGCCGGCTGCACCAGATAGCCGACACCGGGCACCAGCACACCTGCCGACAGGCTCGCCCCCACGGGCAGGCCCGACACGATGTAACTCAATGTTTCCGACCCATCCTGGTCCTGCAGCCGACCCAGGATATTCAGCGTGATCGGCTGATCTTCCAGGCCGCTGGCCGGCAACACCGCCAGCAAGGGCGCATCAGCCACCGGTGCCACCGTTACAGCCAGGCTGCCGTTGGCACTGACGGCCGTGGACCCGACATGGGCCGTGGCCCTGACGGAAAGATTGATCGTTCCGCTG
>NZ_JBLTXA010000003.1:0-351388 GCF_048066175.1 Niveispirillum fermenti
TTCACGACGCACAGCCGCGGCGGGCGCAGTCGCCAACGGAGCTGTTTCCGGTCGACCGAAAACAGCTCTAACGGAACATATCCTGCCGCAGCGGCCGGATCAGGTCGCCGGCACGGCCATCACGGCGCGGCAGGGTCAGTCCCCGCACCAGCACCAGCCGCATTATAGTATCAGTCCCCGCCCGCGGCCCGGCGGAAGGCCGCGCGCTGCCTTTCCGCGGTCCAGTATGACTGGTCGAAGACCGTCTGCATGGCGATGCCGTAAAGCGCCTTGCAGATATCCTCCGCCCGCTGGTCGGCCGCCGGGTCTGCCATGCCTGCGGCAATGAAATGGGTGCGCAATCGTTCGCGCGTGCCGACAAGCCCGCGCTGATGTTCCTGCGACAGGCCCGGTTCGAACAGGGCCGCGGTCCAGAAGCACAGCCAGATGATCCAGTGCCGCCGCTGGTCCGGCCCCACGGGCAGCAATTCCTCCATCGCCCTTACCGGATCGGCCGGCAGTCCCGCCAGCGCCTGCTCGCGAAGGGCCACGGCCTGCATGAAATTGTAGCGGTAGGTCTCCAGCAGCACCTCGTTCTTGTCGCGGAAGAAGTGGCTGATGACGGTGGTGCTGCAGCCCAGCCGGGTCGCCAGGTTGCGGAAGGTCACGGCATTCAGCCCACCTTCGATGATCAGGTCCGCCGCGGCGGCGGCAACTTCCGTCCGGCGCTGGCCACTATCCACGGCAACGGGCATCGGCCCCCATCCTTACCTACTATGCGACACCTGTTCTACAGGCCCGGCCGGCCCGGCGGAAGAGGGGATAGAAAATGCGCATCAGTGCAAAAAAATATGGTGTGCAACATATGCTTTACACCCATGATCCGGAACAGGGAGGCGCGGTCGCCTGTCCGCAGAACAGGGATGGGCCGCGGCAGAAGAAGGAAGATCGGCGATGCAGCAGCACCCCGTCATTCCCGACCATGTGCCGCCGGGCCTGGTACGGGATTTCAGCTATTTCAGGTCGCCCGGCATGGCCCCGACGCCCAACGGCAATCCGCAGGCGGGCTCAGCTTTGTGCATCAGGGTGGGCCGCCCGTGTTGTACGCCCCGGCCAACACCTATGACGGGCGCGGCACCTGGGTCATCACAAGGGCCGATGACCAGTTCCACGGCACGCTGGAAAAGCGGCTGGCCGCTATGCGCACCGTCGTGGATTTCATGAAGGGCCTGGCGAACTGCGCCGGCGGGAGCCGGCGGACGATTTCGTCGGCTTCCTGCTGCGCGCCGGGGTGAAAGGCCGGCCGCTGACCGACAAGGAGGTGCTGGGCATTGCCGTGCTGCTGTTCGAGGCCGGCCTGGACACGGTGGCCGCGGCCCTGGGCTTCGACCTCTACCATCTTGCCACGCATCCGCAGGATCAGCAGCGCCTGCGCGACGACCGCGAATTGATCAAGCCGGCGGTGGAGGAGTTCTTCCGCGCCTATTCCACGGTGCAGATGCTGCGCCCTGGCGCGTGAGAACAACCGTCACACGGCCTTCGCCTATGGTCCGCACCGCTGTCTGGGGTCCCATCTGGCACGGCGGGAACTGATCATCGGGCTGGAGGAGTTCCTGGAGCGGATTCCGGCATTCCGGATCAAGCCCGGCACGGCGCCCATGACCCATGGCGGCATGTGTTCGGGATCGAGAATGTCGTGCTGGACTGGATGGGGGGAATTGAGAAATGCGCATGGAGACCCACGCAAGGTCGGCCTGTCGCTGGTCTTGACGGTGCTGTTCCTGCTGCTGCCGGCGGCCTGCCTGCGGGCTGGGGGCCGGGCGGCGATGCGGCGGCGGCTGGCGGATTGATGTCGCGGGCGGTGGGCCGGGGTGCGACCCCTTTCGCCGCCGTCATGGCAACCCCATCCAATTATGCCAGCGCCCCTCTTGACAGGCGGGGATGGGATGAATAGCTCTGTTGGCACTCACCGAGCGTGAGTGCTAACAAAGGCTCACGCCAACCCTTTTGCCTATCTCAGGGAGAGATCCTATGAAGTTCCGTCCGCTGCACGACCGCGTCGTGGTCAAGCGCGTCGAGTCCGAAAAGAAGACGGCCGGCGGCATCATCATCCCCGACACCGCCTCGGAAAAGCCCCAGGAGGGCGAGGTGGTCGCCGTGGGTCCGGGTGCCCGTGACGAGGCCGGCAAGCTGGTGGCTCTCGACGTCAAGGCCGGCGACCGCGTCCTGTTCGGCAAGTGGTCGGGGACCGAGGTGAAGATCGACGGTGTCGAATACCTGATCATGAAGGAAAGCGACATCATGGGCGTGCTGAACGCCTGAGTCGGATCACCTGATCCACGCCCGACCCCATAGAATTCAAAAGGATTAGAGCAATGGCTGCCAAGGAAGTTAAGTTCGGCTCCGACGCCCGCACCAAGATGCTGCGCGGCGTGGACATTCTGGCCGATGCCGTGAAGGTCACCCTGGGCCCGAAGGGCCGCAACGTCGTGATCGAGAAGAGCTTCGGCGCTCCCCGCATCACCAAGGACGGTGTCTCGGTCGCCAAGGAAATCGAACTGTCCGACAAGTTCGAGAACATGGGCGCCCAGATGGTCAAGGAAGTGGCGCAGAAGACGGCCGATCTGGCCGGCGACGGCACCACCACCGCCACCGTGCTGGCCCAGTCCATCGTCCGTGAAGGCGCCAAGGCCATCGCCGCCGGCATGAACCCGATGGATGTGAAGCGCGGCGTCGATCTGGCCGTCGCCACCGTCGTGGCCGACATCCAGTCCCGCTCGCGCAAGGTCACGACCAACGACGAGATCGCCCAGGTCGGCACCATCTCCGCCAACGGCGAAGCCACCATCGGCGCCCAGATCGCCGAGGCCATGGCCCGCGTCGGTAACGAAGGCGTCATCACGGTTGAAGAGGCCAAGAGCCTGGAGACCGAGCTGGACGTCGTGGAAGGCATGCAGTTCGACCGCGGCTACCTGTCGCCCTATTTCGTGACCAATGCCGACAAGATGGTCGCGGACCTGGAAAACCCCTATATCCTGCTGTTCGAAAAGAAGCTGTCGGGCCTGCAGGCGATGCTGCCGGTTCTGGAAGCCGTCGTGCAGTCGTCCCGTCCGCTGGTCATCGTGGCCGAGGATGTGGAAGGCGAGGCGCTGGCCACGCTGGTCGTCAACAAGCTGCGCGGCGGCCTGAAGATCGCCGCCGTGAAGGCCCCGGGCTTCGGTGACCGTCGCAAGGCGATGCTGGAAGACATGGCCATCCTGACGGGCGGCCAAGTCATCAGCGAAGATCTGGGCATCAAGCTGGAGAACGTGACGCTGGACATGCTGGGCCGCGCCAAGAAGGTGACGATCAGCAAGGACAACACCACGATCGTCGACGGCGAGGGTGCGAAGGAAGACATCACGGCCCGTATCGCCCAGATCAAGGCCCAGATCGAAGAGACCACCAGCGACTACGACCGCGAGAAGCTGCAGGAGCGTCTGGCGAAGCTGGCTGGCGGCGTTGCCGTCATCCGCGTCGGCGGCGCCACCGAGGTCGAGGTGAAGGAGCGCAAGGATCGCGTTGACGACGCGATGCACGCCACCCGCGCCGCCGTGGAAGAGGGCATCGTCGCCGGCGGCGGCGTGGCCCTGCTGTACGCCACGAAGAAGCTGGAAGAACTGGTCGCCCCGAACGCCGACCAGAAGTTCGGTGTGGACATCGTCCGCAAGGCCCTGCAGGCCCCGGTCCGCCAGATCGCCCAGAATGCCGGTTTCGACGGCTCGGTGATCGTCGGCAAGCTGCTGGAGCAGGCTGACACCAACCATGGCTTCAACGCCCAGACCGGCGAATATGGCGACATGTTCAAGTTCGGCGTCATCGACCCGACCAAGGTCGTGCGCGCCGCCCTGCAGGACGCCGCCTCCATCGCCGGCCTGCTGATCACCACCGAGGCGATGATCGGCGAGAAGCCGCAGCCGCCGGCCGCCGGTGGCGCCGCTCCGGGCGGCATGGGTGGCATGGGCGGCATGGGCGGCATGGACTTCTAAGTCCGGGCCGTTCAGCCGAACAGGCATGAATGCGAAGACCCCCGGCAGGGCAACCTGCCGGGGGTTCTTCTTTTCGGGGAGCCCCCCTTCTGCGGGAGCGGGGTGCCGGTCCTTGGTGCCGGTCCTTACCGCGGCGGCGCGCGGCTGGCCAGACGCCAATGCTTGGCCTGGGAATAGCTGCGGGCCAGGAACTGGTATGTCTTTTTCAACACGGCCTCGAAGGGTGCCCCCTTCTCGATGGCGACGGCTTCCCAATCCTCCATCACCTCGTCCCAGGGCAGCAGCGTCTGGTGCAGGTCGTCACGCATCTCGCGGATATAGGTGATGTTCTTGTCGAACAGGGTCAGCATCGACAGGACCTCTCCCGTCTGGGCATCGACCTGCGCGAACCGCTGCTCGATATCGGTGATGGGCGGCAGCGACAGGGTCTGCATGCGCACGATCTCCTCGCGCAGGGTGCGCTCGATCTTGTAAAGGCGGTGCGCCAACTCCAGCCCGTCGCGGATCTTGTGCAGGCGGCTCGCCCGTTCGCGCAGCGCCTCGATATAGGACAGTTCCTTGGCCAGCGCGTCGATGCGGTCTTCCACCTGCTGCTCGGCATTGCCGGTCAGGGCCAGCCGGTTGGCGATCATCTGGAAGGCCTCGCGCACGCGGGTTTTCGTGGTCGGGTCCTCAACCACCTGTTCCAGTTGCTCGGGGCTGGAAATGACCGTCTCGCCACCTGTCAGCCAGGTCACCATCTGCACCGTCAGCCGACCCTTGGCGATGGCATAATGCCGGTCATCGACGCGCCAGGATGCGGTACCGTCGATCAGTTCATTGGGGATCGTGTCGCCGGGCCGGATCTCGCGCACATATTTCAGGCCCTTGGCCACCATGTCGATCAACTGGCCATCGAAGCTTTTGGGATCGATCTTGAACTCGTTGCACAGCTTGTCGAGCGCCACCTCTGCCTCCACTTTGCCGAGGAGGAAACGCATCACCGCCTCCTCGGCGGACCGGGACCAGACGAAGCGGCAGCCTTCCACCGTGAAGACCTTGTGTTCGAACAGGAAATGCGTGCTGCGGTTCGGGGTTGGCTGCATGCCTTGGCTCATGCTGGCGCGGGGCTCCGGAACAGGGGAACGGTACGGCCTTCCTTCCATAGCATGGGATGCCGCCCGCCCGCCCGTCAATTCCGCCACGCCTGGGGCCGGATTTCCCCTTTCGCTGCCGGGGGTTGGCGAGGTAGCTTTGCCTTGTCACCCGTCCACATCGCAGCCATGGACCCCGATGCCACCCACCCCCACCGTTTCCGCCCCCGTGCCGGCCGTGCAGGTGGAGGCGCTGCACAAGCGTTTCGGTGACAACGAGGTTCTGAAGGGCGTCTCCCTGTCGGCGCAGGAGGGCGAGGTGGTGGCCCTGATCGGATCGTCCGGGTCGGGCAAGAGCACGCTGCTGCGCTGCATCAACCTGCTGGAAATCCCCGATGACGGCATCGTGCGCATCGAGGGGGAACAGATCGCCATGAAGCGCACCCGCCATGGCGCGCAACCGGCCGATGGCCGGCAGGTGGATCGTATCCGCCAGCGCTGCGGCATGGTGTTCCAGGGTTTCAATCTCTGGACCCATATGACGGTGCTGGAAAACATCATCGAAGCCCCCGTGCATGTGCGGGGCCAGCCGAAGGACCAGGCCGTCGCCCGGGCGGAGGCGCTGCTGGCCAAGGTCGGCCTGTCGGCCAAGCGCGACGCCTATCCTTCGCAGATGTCGGGCGGGCAGCAGCAGCGCGCGGCCATCGCCCGCATGCTGGCCATGGAGCCCCGCGTCATGCTGTTCGACGAGCCGACCAGCGCGCTGGACCCCGAACTGGTGGGCGAGGTGCTGCGGGTCATCCGCGACCTGGCATCGGAGGGGGCGACGATGCTGATCGTCACGCATGAAATGGCCTTCGCGCGGGAGGTGGCGCACAAGGTCGTCTTCCTGCATCAGGGCCGGATCGAGGAGGAGGGGACGCCGGCGGAACTGTTCGGCAATCCCAGATCCGAACGCTGCCGCCAGTTCCTGACCCGCGAGGGGCTGTGACCGGCGGCGGACAGAAAACCGGAAAAGCAGGCACGCAATCCAGACGCCGGGCACAGGGCAGGCAGGCACAGGGTCGAGGGGGTATCGGGTGATGAGGAAATTGATGGTGGCGCTGGCCATGGCCGGCCTCGTGGCGCTGACGGGCTGCGGCAAGGAGGGAGGCGAACAGGCGGCGACGGCGCCGGGTGGCATACCCGATCCGTTGCGCGTGGCGACCGAAGGCGCCTATCCGCCCTACAACATGCTCGACGCATCCGGCAATCTCGTCGGGTTCGAGGTCGACATGATGAAGGATGTCTGCCGCCGCATGGCGGTGCGCTGCCAGTTCATCGCCCAGGCCTGGGATGGCATGATCCCGGCCCTGCAGGCCGGCCGCTTCGATGTCATCGTGGCCGGCATGTCCATCACCGGGGAACGCCAGCAGGCCGTCGACTTCACGAAGGGTTATGCCACGACGCCGGCCTATCTGGTCTCTGCCAACGCCAACCCGTTGCAGCAGGTGGATTACGGCGTGGAACGGGTGGACCTGACGGAGATCGACCAGGCGGAGCAGGCCGCCATCGACACGCTGCGCGAACACCTTAAGGGCAAGGTCCTGGGCGTGCAGACCAGCACCATCCACGCCAATTTCGCCGATACCTATCTGGCCGATGTGGCCAGCATCCGCCGCTATGACACGCAGGAGAACCTGGCGCTGGACCTGCAGACGGGCCGCGTGGAGGTGGGACTGGCCGACGCCATCACCTGGAACGCCTTCCTGCAACGGCCGGAAGGCAAGGATTTCAGCTATTTCGGGCCGGGATTCGATGGTGGGCTGTTCGGCCGCGGCCAGGGTATCGCGGTGGCCAAGGGCCGGCCGGACCTGCTGGGCGCGCTGGACAAGGC
Source organism: Niveispirillum fermenti (assembly GCF_048066175.1). Lineage (GTDB taxonomy): Bacteria > Pseudomonadota > Alphaproteobacteria > Azospirillales > Azospirillaceae > Niveispirillum > Niveispirillum fermenti. Next base: position 6,957 of record NZ_JBLTXA010000003.1, read on the forward strand.
GGTTGCCGAGATGAAGGCCGACGGCACCATGTCGAACCTGTCGGTGCAGTGGTTCGGTTTCGACAGTTCCATGCCCTGACCCGCCCCGGAGGCCGGAGGGGACGGGGGACGTACCCCGTCGGCCCTGACGGCCCGCCCAGGACCAAGCCGGACCGGACCTGCCCATGCTCGACCTTCTTCGTTTCGGTGCCGATGGTTGGGGCGATGAAATCGCCGCCGGTGCCGCCATGACCCTGGCGGTGGCCATCCTGGCCTATCTGCTGGGGCTTGTCGCCGGATCGCTGGCGGCCGCGGCCAAGCTGGCGGGACCGGCGCCCGTGCGCTGGCTGGCAGCCATCTATACAACCGTGGTGCGCGGGGTGCCGGCGCTGCTGGTCATCTGGCTGCTGTTCTTCGGGGGGGCGGGCTTCGTCACCTGGATGGCCGGCCTGTTCGGCTATACGGGCCGGGTGGACCTGCCGACCTTTGCCGTGGGCGTCGTGGCGGTGGGCATCGTGTCGGGCGCCTATGCGGCGGAGGTGATCCGCGGTGCGGTGCAGGCCGTGCCCAAAGGCCAGATCGAGGCGGCGCGCGCGCTGGGCATGCATCGCCTGCTGATCCTGCGTCGCATCCTGGTGCCGCTGGCCCTGCGCCATGCGCTGCCCGGCCTGGGCAATGTCTGGCAGATGACGCTGAAGGATACGACGCTGGTATCCGTCGTTTCCCTGGCCGAACTGATGCGACAGTCCTTCCTGGCCATGCAGTCCACGCGCCAGGCTTTCCTGTTCTATGCCACGGCGGCCATTCTCTACATGATCATGACGACGGCGTCGGAACTGGGCTTCCGGGCCCTGTCGCGCCGGGCCGAGCGCGGCGTGCGCCGGGCCGGCGGCAATTGAGCGGGGGAGAGGCGGCATGAATATCGATCTCGTCCTGTCCTCCCTGCCGGCCCTGCTGGCCGGAACCTGGACCACCTTGCAACTGGTCGTCCTGTCGCTGGGGCTGGGCTTCATGCTGGCCATGGTCGTGGCCTTCGGGCGCCTGTCGTCCAGCCCGGTCCTGTCGGGCCTGTCGGGGACCTACATCTTCCTGTTCCGGTCGACGCCGCTGCTGGTGCAGATATTCCTGATCTATTACGGGCTGGGGCAGTTCCAGGCGGTAAGGGACAGTTTCCTGTGGCCCGTGCTGCGCGAGCCCTACGGGTGCGCCATCATCGCGCTGACGCTGAACACCGCCGCCTATACGGGCGAGATCATCCGCGGTGGCATCCGGTCGGTGCCGTTCGGCCAGATCGAGGCGGCGCGCGCGCTGGGCATGTCGCGCCCGCTGCTCTACCGCCGCATCGTGCTGCCGCAGGCCCTGCGCCAGATGCTGCCCGCCTATGGCAACGAGATGATACAGATGGTGCAGGCCACCTCGCTGGCCAGCACCATCACGCTGGTGGAACTGACGGGGGCCGCCCGCAACATCGCCTCGCGCACCTTCCAGCCCGTGGAAATCTTCATCATCGCGGGTGCCATCTATCTGGCCATGAATTTCATCATCGCCCAGGCCATCCGCTGGGCGGAGCGCCGGACGGCGGCGGCGGGCTGATCAGCCGCAGCCCTCCACCCAGACACGCACCTGGGCCAGCGCCCGGTTGTCGGGGCCGAGCCGCCGGGTCTCCGTGGCCAGGATGGCGTCGAAGGCGCGACGCTTCAGCGCGTCGATGCGATCGGCGGGCAGGGTGCGCCCCCCGGCATCCACGACCAGGTCGATGCAGCGTTCCGCCGCCTGCAGGCGGCCCAGCAGGTAATCATGTTCCCGGTCATGGCGGCTGAAGAAGCCGCCGAAGGCGTTCATGCGGGCGCTGCGCAGGTCGGTGGGCGCGCCGGCCTGCTGCAAAAGCCGTGCATCGGGCGGCGCGATGCGGTCCACGCGGATGGCGTGGAACTCGTCCAGTTCGACCCAGCCACTGGTGGAGAAGGTCAGCACATCCCAGAAGGCGAAACCCAGATAGGCCTCGAATATCTGCCGCCGTGCGGCCGGCCCCAGATAGTTCAGGCCCATCAGGGCGAAAATCTCGTCGATCTCGTCAGACTGCGCTTCCAGGTTCCAGGCGGCGGCCAACTGGCCCAGCACGCGGTCCAGCGTTTCGGGGCCGGGCACGGGGCCGTCGGCCCGCATGGTGTTGTTGAGCGCGCTGCGCTCCCCGGCATTGAACACGCCCAGCCCGTCCGTTGCGGCCCCCGACGGGCCGGGCAGCCGTTCCAGCGCGCTGTACAGGCTGGCCTTGATCTCGTCCAGGTCGTCGGGGAGGGTGTCTGCATGCTCACCCGTCCCGACCATCGGATAGATGGCATTCAGTTCCCGGATCAGGAAACGCAGGCGCCGCGCGCGGAAGGCGATGTCGAAATCGCGCAGGAACCGCACCCAGGCCAGCATCTCCCCTTCCCGTCCCGCATCCAGCCGGTCGGGCAGCACGCCACGCGACCGCGCCCATTCATGCAGGGCCGCCAGCAAGGCCGGCCGCGCACCGGCATCCAGCCGGCCCAGGCAGGGAACCAGCAGGTCGGCCAGATATTCCAGGGCGCCCTCGATCTTCAGGCGCAGATAGGCCTCGAACGCGAAGCCGGCCTGTTCAGCGGCCCGCGCGCTGGCCCGGTCGCGCCAATGGCGGATCTGTTCGATGGTCGGGGCGAAGGGCAGCGGCCCGCCCACCACCAGCGCCACCTGTTCGGCCACGCGCGGCCGGGCGGCATCCAGCAGGCCGCGCAGCCGTTCCACGCGGGCATTGCGGGCGGCGATGGCCAGCAACTCGTCGCGCACGGGTTCATTGCGGGGAATGTCGGACAGGGCGCCGCGAATGGTCCGGAAAAATCCCGGCACGTCCCGCCGTCCGCCCGGCGCCTGTGCCCTGGCCGCCGGCTTGGGGTCGATATAGACGACGCGGCGGTCCACCTCGCGATAGGCCGGCCGGCCCGCGATGGCGGCCACGGCGGCGGCGAAGGGTTTGTTGTTCAGGACCGACCCGTCGATGAAGCTGGCCTGGTCGGGATCGGCGCCTTGCCGGCGGTATTCGGCGAAATTGCGCTGGAAGAAATGCGCCCGGCCGTCCCACCCCTCGCCGCGTTCGTTCAACAGCCGGTCGATATGGCGCAACTGGGCGGGCGGGAAGGCACCGGGGTAGGACGCGGACGCCCGTGCCGCAAAGACCAGCCCCGGCACGTCGCCATCCCTGAAATCGCTTTGCACGTCCCCCGCCCCACCCCGGCGGTAATGGAAGGAGAAGCGGTGCCGATGCTCCCGCTCCAGAATCTCCGGCGGGTCATGGGCCGGGATGCGGGTCGTGTAGCCGTGGAAATCCGTCACCGTCACATGCAGCGACAGGGGCAGGCCGCGCGGCATCAGGCTGGCCTGGGGCTGCGCGTCGCTTCGGCCCATGGCATGCGCGGCGTCCAGCAGAAATCCCATCAGGCGGTTGCCGTCGAAGGGGGGCCGGAACCAGCGCGAGCGCACGAACAGCGACAGCTTGTCCCGCACCTCCGGGTCGGGTGCCAGCCGTTCCAGCCGCCGCGTCATGGCCCAAAGCACGGGCCGCATGAACCATTTGCTCCATTTGCCGGCGCGGCTGTCGGCCGTCAGCAGCCGTGTGACGTCGGCATTCTCCAGCCACAGGCCCGTCAGCGGATCCAGGTCCAGGTCATGGGCCAGGGCGCGGGCCAGCAGCACACCGTTGATGCCCCCGGCGCTGGCCCCGGCGACGACATCGATCAGCACGCGCAGGGACAGGTCGGGAAGCAGATCGTGCAGCAGGTCGAAATACACCGATTCGGTGTCGAAGGGCCGGTTGTCGCCGACGCTGGCGGCCGCGAAATCGTGGGACTGGCCGTGGCCCGTGCCCGGGCGCCCATGGCGGCCGGCATGCAGTGCCTGGCTGGCACGGACCAGCTTCCACAATTCCTTGGTGACGCCGTGCATGTAGACCGCCAGGCTGACCCCGCCATAGCAGACCAGTGCTATCCGCAGTTCCTTTTCCTTCACCGTCCCGGTTCCTCCCCTTTCCGGTTCCAGGGGGCAGAGTGGGGCCGGGCGGCGGCCAGCGTCAATCTCATCCGCGATCCGGCCGGCGTGCCCAGAAGGGCCGGCCGGCCCAGCGCCGCTCCAGCCCATAGAACGCGGTCAGATGCGCGCGGTAGGCGGCGCGGATGTCGTTCAGGCGGCCGGTATGGGTGCCGGCCGCCCCGGCCCTGTCGCCAGCCAGGGCGCGATCGGCCCCTTCCGCCGCGGCCAGGCCGGTATAGAGCGCGTTGAACAACCCCTGGGCGGACAGCGGATCGAACGCACCGGCCGCATCGCCGCAGGCAAACCAGCCGGGTCCGGCGGGCGGGTCCAGCACGCTGCCATGCGCGGCCGTGAAGCCGCCCGGTCCGGCCGGCACGGCCCCTTGTGGCAACAGGGGGGCCAGCGCCTTCACACCGGCGGCCCGCCACAGCAGGCCCACCCTGTCATGCACGCTGCCCGCGGCATCCAGATCGGCATCGGTATGGAAGGCCAGCACACGCTGTCCGCCCGGCAGCGGCGCGCTGTACCACCAGCCGTCGGGTTCCGCCACGATGCTGGTCAGGCCGGGGGCAGCGCCCGTGTCGGGCAGGTGGGCCCAGGCGCAGGCCAGCCGGTCCAGCGGGCGCGGCATGACGCCCAGCCGGCGGGCCAGCGGGGCCGCCCGGCCACCGGCATCGATCAGCACGCGGGCCTGCACGATCCGGCCACCGGCCAGCCGCACCCGCCATCCGTCGCCGTCACGTTCCAGCCCGGCCAACTCATCGGGAATGGACAGTGCCGCCCCGCGACAGCGGGCAACATCGCGCAGCCAGCCGTCGAACCGGGCCCGGTCCAGGTGCCAGCCATGGCCATAGGGGTCGCGCAGTGCATCGCGTTCCACCGGCTCCGGCCCGCCCCACAGGGAGCGCTGCCCGTGGCAGGGGGCATGACGTTCGGCCAGGAAGGCCGGCAGCAGTCCCATGTCGGCCAGCAGGCGCCCGGCCGCTGCGGGCAGCGACTCGCCGATACGCGGCGGACAGTCCGCCCGCCGGTCGATCAGCAGCACGCGCCGCACCGGGGCCAGGTTCAGCGCGGCGGCGCAGCCGGCCGGACCCGCCCCGATGACCAGAGCATCGACGCTTTCCACGCCTGCGTCAGAGGCGGACGCGGGAGGTGAAGCGCCGCACCTTCTCGATCTTCGACAGGTCGGGCGGGGCGCCGTCCGTCTCCAGACCGGCCTTCAGCAGCGCAGGCGGCGGCGCCTCCCGGTCGGCGACCTCCATCACCTTGGGAAGCGGCAGGTCGCCCGGACCGGGGGCCACGTCCACCACGGCCACGATATCGATATTATTGGCCAGGTTGTTGATCTGGCTGATGTAGGTGCCCTTGCCCAACGGATCGTTCCAGGAGGCGCGGCGGGCGAAGGCGGCCAACCTTTCCTCCGCCGGCAGCTTCTTGTTCATCACCGTCTTGTAGTCGCTGGGCGTCAGCACCTGGTTGGGGACGCGCGCTGGCCAGAAGGTGGGCAGATAGGGATCATAGGCGGTGTCATAGCCCGACCGGCAGCTTGCCGTGTCGGTCTGCCAGGGCACCGCCATCCAGCGGGAGATGGAACCCGGCCGCTGGCCATAGAGCGGGCCATCTGGCGTCCCGCAGATCTCCGATGTCATGACGGGGCCGTAATCCGGTTCCTTGCTGCCGGCGGGCGCATGCAGGAAGCGGTAGGCGCCCATGAAGATGCTTTCCGACCGCACGGGCCATGTCATCTCGCAGCCGGGATGAAAGGCGTCGGCCAGACAGAATTCCAGCGACGCGCGGTCCAGCATGTCGGGCTGCCGTTCCACGGGCACCTTGTCCAGGCTGGCCGGCGGCCTGGCCGTGGGGTCGTAATCATTGATAAAGTCGCCGGCCACCCACTGTTTCAGGAAGCCCAACTGGGTCTCGGTCAGTTGCGTGAACTGGCGCGGTGTCCTGGCGGCCGGCACGCTCATCGCGTCGCCATAGACCCAGGGCCAGGGCACGGGCGACCAGCTATCCCGGTCACCCTGGCGGAACTGGTTGTAAAGCTGGCGGCGGGTTTCCTGGTTGGAAGCGGAACCGTCGGCCAGCTTGGCCTGCCAGTCCGGGCTGGTGAAGTCGAACGGGGAACCCCAGCCGAAACCACGGGCGAAGCCGGCATTCACCCATTGCAGCCGGCTCAACCGCTCGAAGATGGGCAGGATGTCCCCGGTGAAGGACGGACGGGCCGGCCGCTTCAGAAAGGCCAGATCATAGGCGATGTCGCGCATCAGGTCCCACATGGTGCGGACCGATTTCTGCTGCGGGGCATAGTTGGGCGGGCCGACGACGATCCAGGCCGGCGTCACCTGGATATCCTTGCCCTGCCAGCGCACGGATGCCGTCACCGGCCCGTCGGCCACATCATCATGCCAGCCATCATTGTTGCCGAAGGTCACGGCCGGCGCACCATTGTAGGAGGCCGACTTGCCATGCCCGCCCAGCACGACCAGACGCCCCGCCTCATCGGTACGCAATTCGCCCAGATAGACGCGCTTGCCCACGAACTCCCCGTCATCGAAGGCAACCGGACCCTTGCCGGCACCTGCCAGCGAGCGCGGGCCGGGATCGATGGTCAGCGAGGCGCGGTCCTTCACCTGGGCATTGCGGCGGTAGGAGGGCGGGGCGGCGGCCGCTTCCGGAATGTCCAGCGCCAGTTGGAATTCGTACCAGGAGGCCTTCTGGTTGGCCAGATGCACGGTCCATTCCACCTCCGCCCCCTTCGCCCCCGTCAGTTCCTTCACCGGCAGGCCGGCGGCGTTAAGGCCATAGACCCGGAACCGGGCCGCCTGCCGCTTCAACGCTCCCGTTTTGTCCCGGTAGAAACCGGCGGGCTGCGGCGGCGGGTCCGGCACCTCGGGACCATAGAACCATTCCTGCGGGCTGTTGCCGACGCGCGCGACACCGATGGCCGGATAGATCGCCGCGCTGACGATCGTATCGTCGACAGAAGGGGCCTTCTTCGCCATGACCGGATTTCCTTGCCTTGACCATAGGGCCGCCACGCTGGCGGATCACGACGAAATTGCGCGAATATCTTTTTAAGTACAACAATTAAAACGATAGAAAGTCCTATTGTCGATAGGTGTCACCCTGGCCGTGTCCGGCCGTGTCTGGCCGCCGGGGGCGACGGTACGGGCGCAACAAAGCCCGCTCCGGGGCGAGGCGGCGGGCCGCCGCCGGCCATTTTCATTTCCCATCGGGAGACAGTGGAAATCCTGGCGGCCGCGACCGCGGCCGTGCGCGATCCGTCACGCCACGCGGGTGCCGCCGCGTTCGTTCTGGGCGCTCTTGTGGACGACAAGGGTGATCTTGTCGTTCATCATGTGCAACTGCTTGGCCGATTTGGTCGGCAGCGGGATGCGCTGGTTGATGCAGAAGAAGATCAGGCAGGCGGCCAGCGTGGGATTGTCCACCCAATGCACCTGACGCGCCCCGTCATCCTGCCCGACATGCAGCGCACAGCGCACGGGGTCGGCCATCACCTCCATCCGGATGACGCTGCCCGACGGCATGGGGTTGCCGGCACGGCGGTGATATTCCACCACGGCGCGGATCACCTCGTCATTGCTGAACAGGATATGGCGGATTTCAGTCGGCATGCCCAACCTTACCCGCCCCGCCGGGATACGTCACCAGCCGGAAACGGGAAATGAAACCAGGGTACGGGAGACATCAGGGCGCAGGAAGGTGGCGGAGCGGCAAAGCCCGCAGCCTGTCGAACGAAACGGATATGAAGGAGGAATGGTGGAGCCGAGGAGGATCGAACTCCCGACCTACGCATTGCGAACGCGTCGCTCTCCCAGCTGAGCTACGGCCCCACACCATCGTTGCCCGAAACGACAAGTCAACCGGGCCCCTGAAGTGGCGCGGATAATGCTGATCGGGCCGGCCCCTGTCAAGCGCGGCATTGCGCCCCAGGGTTCCGTCCCGTGCATGGGGCCCGCGCATGGGTCCGTTCCAGGGCGGCGGGGCCCGGATGGGGGGTGGACAGGGACAGGTGGCGACATTACGTTCCACAGCACAAGGCGCCTGTTGCCGATACCGTCCACCAGATCCGGAAAAATCATGGACCCGCTGCTGCGCACCATCGTCGAAATCCTCTATGTGGTGCTGGACCTTTATGTCTGGGTTCTGATCATCTCGGCCATCCTGTCCTGGCTGATCGCCTTCAACGTCATCAACACGCATAATCGCGTGGTCTATACCATCTCCGACATCCTCTACCGCCTGACGGAACCGGCGCTGCGCCCCATCCGCAACGTCCTGCCCAATCTGGGCGGCATCGACCTGTCGCCCGTGGTCCTGATCCTGATCATCATGTTCGTGCAGCGGCTGATCCTGAATTACGGGCTGTTGTAAGGGATGAAGCCGGCCCTGGAAGGTGCGGCCGGCGGCGTCCGGCTGTTCGTGCGGGCGGCACCCAGGGCCAGCCGCAACGCCGTGCAGGGGATGGCCCCCGGTGCGGATGACAGGATGCAGGTGAAAATATCGGTCACGGCCGTGCCGGAGGATGGCAAGGCCAATGCCGCCATCATCGGGCTGCTGGCCAAAGCGTGGCGAATTCCGAAAAGCAGCATCAGCGTCGTCGCGGGTGGCACCGACCGGTCAAAGATATTATTCGTTGCCGGCGAAACAGAGGCCCTGATGACCCGGCTGTCGGACTGGCTGGGCGGGCTGTAACGTCGACAGGATCGAAGGGGAACCGGGCATGGCCGAGGCACGCATCATCGACGGCAAGGGCTTTGCGGCCGGCTTGCGGGCACGAATCGCAACGGCGGTGGACCAGTTGCGCACGGCGCATGCGCTGGTCCCCGGCCTGGCCGTCGTGCTGGTGGGGGAAGACCCGGCCAGCGCCATCTATGTGCGCAGCAAGGGGGAGCAGACGCGCGAGGCGGGGATGCATTCCGTCACCCACCGCCTGGACGCGGCCACCAGCCAGGAGGATCTGCTGCGTCTGGTCAACCAGTTGAACAACGACCCCTCGATCCACGGCATCCTGGTGCAACTGCCCCTGCCGGCCCATATCGACAGCCAGACCGTGCTGGCCGCCATCGATCCGGCCAAGGATGTGGATGGGTTCCACGTCATTAATGCCGGGCGGCTGTCCATCGGCCTGCCGTCGCAGGTGCCCTGCACGCCTCTGGGCTGCATGCTGTTGCTGAAGGACACGGTCGGGGACCTGCGCGGCCTGCACGCCGTCGTCATCGGCCGGTCCAACATCGTGGGCAAGCCCATGGCGCAGTTGCTGCTTCAGGCCGATTGCACCGTCACCATCGCCCATTCCCGCACGCGCGACCTGCCCGCCATCTGCCGGGAGGCGGATATCCTGGTGGCCGCCGTCGGCCGGCCGGAAATGGTGAAGGGCGACTGGATCAAGGAGGGGGCGGTCGTCATCGATGTGGGCGTCAACCGCGTGCCCGCGCGTGACCCGGCGGCGGCGGCGGCCGGCAAGACCCGGATCGTCGGTGATGTCGCCTATGCCGAGGCGGCGTCGGTGGCCGGCGCCATCACGCCGGTGCCCGGCGGCGTGGGGCCGATGACCATCGCCTGCCTGCTGTCCAACACGGTGACGGCCGCCTGCCGCGCGGCCGGCGTGCCGGTGCCCGCCGGGATCGGTCTTTGATCACGGTCTATGTCCGTGATGGCACGGGCCTGCGGGCCCAGGCCCTGGACCCCGGCGAGCCCGTGCCGTCGGGGACGATCTGGCTGGACATGCTGTATCCGGACGAGACGGAGCGGCTGACCGTTTCCACCCTGCTGTCGGTCGACCTGCCGACGCAGGAGGATATCAGCGAGATCGAAACCTCCTCCCGCCTCTATACCGAGGGGGAGGTGGCCTTCATGACTACGCCCGTGATCGTGCGCTCATCCACGGGGCCGCTGGAACGCGGGCTTCTGACCTTTGTGGTGGCGCCGTCGCTGCTGGTGACGATCCGGCATGCCGAACCCCTGTGGTTCACCATCTTCGCGGCCCGCGCCCAGCGGCAGGTGGAACTGGTCACCTCGCCGCTGGAGGCGTTCCTGGGGTTGCTGGAAGCGGTCGTGGACCGCGCGGCCGACGTGCTGGAACGGGTGACGGCCGACCTGGACCGGCTGTCGCACCGCATCTTCGCCGATCACGAGGACCGGGTGGTGGAACCGCTGGTGGGGCGTGATGGCGGGGTGGTACAGCGCCGGCAGGCGGTGGCCCGCGAACATACCCGCCGCCGCCCGCCCACCACCGTGTCCATGCGCGCGGTCATCACCGCCATCGGCCGGGCCGGCGACCTGACCCAGAAGGTACGCGACAGCCTGGCCGGCCTGGAACGGCTGGTGGCCTTCGCCACGACCGTCGCCGGGCCGCGCATGGCCAAGGACCAGAAGGCGCGGCTGAAGACCATCGGCCGCGACGTGCATTCGCTGGTCGAACATGCGGCCTTCCAGGCCATGCAGACGAATTTCCTGCTGGATGCCACGCTGGGCGTGATCAATATCCAGCAGACGAACATCATCAAGATTTTCTCCGTCGCGTCCGTGGCCTTTCTGCCGCCGACGCTGGTCGCCAGCATCTATGGCATGAACTTTCACCATATGCCCGAACTGGACTGGACGCTCGGCTATCCGCTGGCGCTGCTGCTGATGGTGCTGTCGGCGGTGGGGCCGCTCTGGTATTTCCGCAAGCGCGGCTGGCTGTAGGCTGGGCGCCCGCCCCCGCGCTCAACTCAGAACGCCGTCCTTGCGCCTGTCAGAGGACGCAATCATCCAGCGCATCGCGACGGACGATCGCCATGCGCTGCATCAGCGTGCCGGCCCGCGACGCGACATAGGGTCCGGGCGGGTCGGCCTTCCACTGGCGCGGGCTGGGCAGGATGGCGGCCAGCAGGGCGGCCTCGCGCGTCGTCAGCGCATCGGCCCCCTTGCCGAACCAGTGACGGGCCGCCGCCTCGGCGCCATAGACGCCCGGCGCCCATTCCACGATGTTCAGATAGACCTCCAGGATGCGCCGCTTGGACCAGAAGGTCTCCACCAGCAGCGTGAAGCCCAGTTCCACCCCCTTGCGCAGCCAGGAGCGGTCGGGCCACAGGAAGGCGTTCTTGGCGACCTGCTGGCTGATCGTGCTGCCGCCACGCAGGCGCCCGCCCGACTGGTTACGTTCCAGCGCCCGCTCGATGGCGTCCATGTCCAGGCCGCCATGGGCGCAGAACCGGCTGTCCTCCGCGGCGATGACGGCACGGACCAGATGGGGGCTGATCCGTTCCACGGGGCGCCATTCATGGTGCCATTCCTGGCCCTGGATGGCGCGGATGACCATCAGCGGCGTGCCCGGCACGGGAACGACCGCATAGGCCAGCACCCAGGTCACGCAGAAGCCGGCCAGCGCCAGCAGAACCACCCCCAGCCAGAGCGCGACCCTGCCGATCCTGCCGCGCCCGCTCTTCGCCATTGCCGCCAATGCCCGTTCCCCGCATGGTGCCGACCGCCACCGCAGCCTTCATTCGTTGAAGGCTGCCAAGCATAAGGTAAAAACCGGTCCGCCCCTTTCCAACCCGGAAGATGTGACGATGTACAAGCTTTACTGGAATCCCGGTATGGCCAACCTGGCCCCGCACATGGCGCTGGAGGCCATTGGCGTTCCCTATGAACTGATCCGCGTCGATACCGGTGCGGGCGAACAGCACAACGAAGCCTATCGCCGGCTGAACCCCACGGGCCGCATCCCGACCCTGGTCCATGACGACCAGCCCCTGTTCGAGACGGCGGCCATCCTGCTGCATCTGGCCGACCGGCACCCGGAAGCCGCGCTGATGCCGGCGCCGGGCACGCGGGACCGGGCCCTGGCCTATCAATGGCTGATCCATCTGACCAATACGGTGCAGGCGACATATCTGGCCTACTATTATCCCGAGCGCCAGGTGGCCGACCCCGCCCTGGCCGGCAGCGTCCGCCAGGCGGCCGAAACCCGGCTGGGGGAGATGTTCGACCTGCTGGAGCAGGCCCTTGACGGTCGGGAATGGATGGTGGGCGAGGGGCCGACCATCGTGGATTTAATGCTGCTGATGATGATCCGCTGGGGCCGCAATTTCGCCCGCCCGCCGCGCAGCCTGCCCAACCTGGGCGTGCTTGCCGCCCGCATCGCCGCCCTGCCGCCCGTGCGCCGCGCGTTCGAACAGGAAGGGCTGGCCCAGCCCTGGTACTGAACCCGACCGGGGCGGATGACAGGGTTGGCGCCAGCGCCGGCCCGGCCGCAACCGGACGGCTTGACAAGCAGGGGCGGGAGGGATTTAACCAAGCCCACGTGGTGATTTGGTGACCGGATTGCAGACCACGTTAAAGAAACTGCTAAAAGGTCGATGCCATGAACCAGATGCCGGATACGGACGGGAACAGGGCCTCGATCGAACGGTCGGGGCCGCTGGAAGCCGGCCTTTAGGCAAGTCTGGAAGGAACATGGCGATGAGTGATCTGCCCGATGATGTGAACCCCGCGACCCTGCTGGTGCATGGCGGCACGCGCCGCAGCCAGTTCGAGGAGACGAGCGAGGCCATCTTCCTTACTTCGGGTTATGTTTATGGCAGTGCGGAGGCGGCCGAGGCGGCCTTTGCCAATGACGGATCGCGCTTCGTCTATTCCCGCTTCCGCAACCCCACGGTCGCCATGTTCGAGGACAGGCTGGCGCAGTATGAGGGGTATCCCCGCTGCTTTGCCACGGCGTCCGGCATGGCGGCCGTGCATGCCGCCGTCATCGGCCTGCTGAAGGCCGGTGACCGGCTGGTGGCCAGCCGCGCGCTGTTCGGCTCCTGTCTTTACATCGTGTCCGACATCGCCCGGCGGTTCGGGATCGAAAGCGTCATCATCGACGGCACGAAGCCGGAGGAATGGGAGAAAGCCCTGTCGGTGCCGACCGACCTTGTGTTCCTGGAAACCCCCAGCAACCCCTGCCTGGACGTGGTGGACCTGGAACATGTCGTGCCGCTGGCGCATAAGGCCGGGGCCCGCGTCGTCGTCGACAATGTGTTCGCCACGCCCGTTCTGCAGAAGCCGAACCGGTTCGGGGTCGATGTCGTCGTCTATTCGGCCACCAAGCATATCGATGGGCAGGGACGCTGCCTGGGCGGCGCCATCCTGTGTGACGACACGGTGGCGGCGCTGCTGGCGCCCTATCTGCGCCATACCGGCCCCGCCATGAGCCCGTTCAACGCCTGGACCCTGCTGAAGGGGCTGGAGACGCTGGAACTGCGGGTGAAGGCGCAGCAGGCCGCCGCCCTGAAGGTTGCCACGTTCCTGGAAGGGCACCCGGCCGTGGCGCGCGTGCTTTATGCCGGACTGGACAGCCACCCGCAGCGTGCATTGCTGCGGCGGCAGATGGCCGGTGGCAGCAACCTGATCTGCTTCCACCTGAAGCCCGCCGGCGGCGACGCCAAGGCGGCTGCCTTCGCCACCCTGAACGCGCTGCGGATCATCAAGATTTCCAACAATCTGGGCGACAGCAAAAGCCTGGCGACCCACCCCGCCACCACCACCCATCAGCGCCTGACGGTGGAGGAGAAGGAGACATTGGGCATCGGCCCCGGGACCATCCGCCTGTCGGTGGGCCTGGAAGACCCCGACGACCTGATCGCCGACCTGAAGCGCGGGCTGGATGGGCTGGTATAATACCAGCCCCGGGGATCAGAACTCACCGGGCCCCGGCGGATCAGCCGCGCCTTGCCTGGATCAGCATGGTGTCCAGCCGGAAACTGCCGTCGGGCTGGATGGCGAAATGGTCCTTCACCTCCGGGGCGGCACCGGCCTGAAGGCTGGCAAGGGCCGGGCGGTGGGCGGTGGGTGTGCCGATCCTTTCCATCCAGCTTTCAAAGGCGATGGGCAGCCGGTAGGTCTGCGGCGCCTGCGGCACCAGCCCGGCGCCGGTCAGCATGTGCCGCCATTCGGCCAGGCTGTAATTACGGACATGGCTGGGGTCGCGCACCATTTCAATGGTTTGCAGGTGGCTGTCCAGCAGCGGATCGGCCGGGGCGAAGACATCCATGATGATGCAGCGCCCGCCGGGCCGCAGCACCCGCACCGCCTCTGCCAGCGACCGGGGCACGTCGCGCCAGTGATGCGCGCTGTAGCGGCTGACCACCAGATCGAAGCTGCCATCCGCAAAGGGCAGTTCCTCTGCCCGCCCCTGACGTGTGGCGATGTTGCACAGGCCGCGTTCGACGGCGCCGGCCGCCACCACGTCCAGCATGGCGCGCGACAGGTCATAGGCCACGATATGGTCGGCGAAGGCGGCGGCATGGAAGCTGGCATGCCCGCCGCCACAGCCCAGATCCAGCATCCGGTCGGCCGGCGCGATGCGCAGAAGGGATTGGAAATCCGTCAGGTCCGGGCCGCTTGCATGGGTGGGGCTGCTGGCATAGGCGGCGGCGCGCGGCGCAAACTGCCGGACGACAAGGTCATGCTGGCTGACGGTGGCGGCTGCGGCTGACATCGGGTGACGCTCCATCGGGGATCTGGTACGGCGGCGCTGGCGATTGAGGTGCCGAAACCTTGACCATCGATCAAGATTTTCGGCCGCTGGTATAAGGCTGGCATCCTCACCAAACTGGTACAAGATAAGTAGTTATCCTGGTATGAATACCACCATGAACACGCCCCCTGTTCTTCTGAATGATGGCCGGGATGCCGCCACGGCGCAGCGGCGTCTGCTGGGGCTTTTCCTGCGGGAAAGGCGGGCACGGCTGGACCCGGCCGCCGTGGGCATCGGCAGCCTGGGCCGCCGTCGCGCACCGGGCCTGCGGCGGGAAGAGGTGGCGATGCTGGCCGGGATCAGCCCCACCTGGCTGACCTAGCTGGAACAGGGACGCGACATCCAGGCCTCTTCCCAGGCGCTGGACCGGCTGGCCCGTGCGCTGCGCCTGGCGGCGGCGGAACGCGCCTATCTGTTCCAGCTTTCCGGCCGGCGCGACCCGCGCGAACCCGGTCCGGCCGATACCGATGCGGCCCTGTTGCCGCTGCTGCGCCAGGCGGTCGATGGCCAGCAGGCTCCCTGCTATGTCCTCAACCATCGTTATGACATGCTGGCCTGGAACCGGGGGGCAGCGGACCTGTTCGCCGGCTGGCTGGATCGGCCGGGCCCGCACAACCAGCTTCGCTTTCTGTTCCTGGACCCGGTGGCGCGGCGCCTGCTGGTGGATTGGCCGGCCCGCACGGCGCGCGTGCTGGCCGAATTCCGCGCCGATCATGGCCGCCACCTGGCGGATGGGTCCCTGGCCGCGCTGGTGGGCGAACTGCGGGAGCGCAGCCCCGAATTCGCCGCCGGCTGGACAGGCGCCGATATCCGCGGGCGGGAGGGTGGGGAACGTCTGTTCCTGCACCCGGATCAGGGCCTGCTGCGCCTGACACAGGTGACCCTGGCGGTGGAAGCGCGGCCCGATCTGCGTCTGGTGCTGCTGTTGGGATAGGTGTTTTCCCGCTTGCCATCACGCCGGAAAACAGGTGACCTGTTGTCCTGGCACGGGCGGTGGGTCCAGCATCCACGGACAATAAGCGAATACCGCCCCGGGGGTAGGAGGCGCCATGCGCTGGCGGTTGGCCACGCTGCTGTCTTTGGCGGGGCTGTCTTTGGCGGGCTTGCTGACGGGTTCGCTGTTGTTTCAGGCAGGGGCCATGGCGGAACCTGTGGCCCCGAACGTCTACCGGATCGAGCATAATGCCTCGCCGGCCGGGGCCAATGTCCGCTCCTATTATATCGATCTGATCGAGGAGATATTCCACCGCACGCAGGCGGAGTTTGGTCCCGCCACCCTGGAAAGGGTGCCGGGTGACGTGCCGCAGGCCCGGCTGCTGGCACTTCTGGCCCACGGGCGACTCGATCTTCTGTGGACGACGACCAGCCGCCAGCGGGAGGCGTTGGCCACACCCATCCGCATTCCGCTGGACATGGGGCTGACCGGCCAGCGTGCGCTGGTGATCCGGGCCGACCGCAAGGCGGAATTCGATGCCATCACCAGCCTGGAGGAACTGGGCCGGCTGAAGGCCTGCCAGGGCGCCTATTGGCCCGACACCGCCGTGCTGCGCGCCGCCGGCCTGCGGGTGGTGGAGTTCGAATGGATCGATCTGGCCTATCCGGCCCTTTATGACGGGCGTTGCGATTATCTGCCGCGCGGCATCAACGAGATCGACAGCGAGGTCCGGGCGGTGGGTGATCCCGGCGTCATGGTCTATGACCGGCTGTTGCTGTCCTATCCGCTGCCCATGTACCTGTTCGTGGCGCCGCAGCGCGCGGAGTTGGCCCGGCGCCTGACACTGGGGCTGGAACGGATGGTGGCCGATGGCGGCCTGCGCCGGTTTCTGGAGCAGCACCCTGCCACATCCATGATCTTCCCCCTGGGGCGGTATCGCGGCGCCCGCGTCCTTCACCTGGCCAATCCCGACCTGCCGGAGGAGACACCGCTGAACGATCCCCGCCTGTGGCTGGATGTCGCCGGGCCGCATCGACCAAAGTCCTGATGCCCGCACCGGCCGTTGCGGGCCGTTGGCAGGAAGATTACTGTTCATGTGGGCATGAATGCCCTTCAACCCCGGCGCGTGGCCCGATCCGGACCCGAGACCGGGGAACAGCATAGGGGAGGGACGGACGGATGCGATATCCCGGGGTCGCGCGTTTCCTTGTCCGCAGGGGGGCATGCCATGCGTGTGCGTAGCCCCCAGGATCTCGTGGGCGGGATCGCCCTGGTGCTTGTCTCCATCCTGGCCTTTTCCCAAATCGGCGATTTGCGCATGGGCACGGCGTCGCGCATGGGGCCGGGCTATTTCCCGATCGTGCTGGCCGGGCTGACAGGGCTTCTGGGGCTGGTCATCGCGGGCCGGTCGCTGGTTCTGGACGGGCCACCGCTGGACCGGCTGCACTGGCGCCAGGCGTTGCCGCTGCTGGGGGGCATCGTGGCCTTCGGGCTGGCCATCCGGCCCCTGGGCCTGGTGGCTGCCTCCGCCCTGCTGTTCGGCGTGGCGGCACTGGCGTCCGACGATACGCGCTGGCGTGAATTGCTGGTGGTCAGCGTGGTCCTGATCCTTTTCGCGGTCGGGCTGTTCGTGCTGCTGCTGGGTCTGCCCTTCCCCCTGTGGCCGCGGACGTGACGCATGGATAACGTCTTCTCCAACCTCGCCATGGGATTTGGCGCCGCCGCCACGCCCATCAATCTGGGCCTGTGCTTCGTGGGGGTGCTGGTGGGCACGCTGATCGGCGTGCTGCCGGGGCTGGGCCCCATCGCCACCATCGCCATCCTGCTGCCCATCACCTTCTATCTGGACCCGCTGGGTGCGCTGATCATGCTGGCTGGCATCTATTATGGCGCGCAGTATGGCGGCAGCACCACGGCCATCCTGGTCAACATGCCGGGGGAGACCTCGTCCGTCGTCACGACGCTGGACGGGCACCAGATGGCGCGGCAGGGCCGCGCCGGTCCCGCCCTGGCCATCGCGGCGCTCGGCTCCTTCTTCGCGGGCTGTGTCGCCACCTTCGTCGTCGCGCTGTTCGGGCCGTTGCTGGCGGCGTTTGCACAGAATTTCGGCCCGCCGGAATATTTCGCGCTGATGCTGCTGGGGCTGGTCGGGGCCACGGTCCTGGCGTCCGGCTCGGTGGTCAAGGCTGTTTCCATGATCATCGTCGGCCTGCTGCTGGGCTGCGTGGGATCGGATATCGAGACGGGGGAACAGCGCATGACCTTCGGCATCGCGGAGATGGCGGAGGGCATCAATTTCACGACCCTGGCCGTGGGCCTGTTCGGCGTGGCGGAGATCCTGCGCAACCTGGAAAAGACCCAGGACCGGTCCGTGGTGCAGGCGAAGATCAGGGGTTTGATGCCGACGCTGGCCGACCTGCGGCAGAGCTTCCCCGCCGTGCTGCGCGGGACGGGCCTGGGGTCGGTGCTGGGCATCCTGCCGGGCAACGGCGCGGTCCTGGCACCCTATGCCAGCTATACCCTGGAAAAGAAGCTGGCGCGGGAGCCGCAGCGGTTCGGCCGGGGTGCCATCGAGGGTGTGGCCGGGCCGGAAAGCGCCAACAATGCCGGGGCGCAGACCAGTTTCATCCCGCTGCTGACGCTGGGCATCCCGCCCAATGCCGTGATGGCCATGATGGTCGGTGCCATGACCATCCAGGGGATCGTGCCGGGCCCGCAGGTCATGAACGAAAACCCGACCCTTTTCTGGGGCATGATCGCCAGCATGTGGATCGGCAATGCCATGCTGGTCATCATCAATCTGCCGCTGGTCGGCGTCTGGGTGAAACTTCTGCAGGTGCCCTACCGGCTGCTGTTTCCGGCCATCCTGATGTTCTGTTGCATCGGGGTCTATTCCATCAATTCCTCGGGCGTGGAGGTGATGCTGGTCGCGCTGTTCGGGCTCATCGGCTATTTCCTGCTGAAACACGGGTTCGAGCCGGCCCCCCTGCTGCTGGCCTTCGTGCTGGGCCCGCTGATGGAAGAGAACCTGCGCCGTTCCTTCCTGATCGCGCGCGGCGACCCGATGATCTTCGTCAGCCGCCCGCTGTCGGCGACCTTGCTGGTCCTCACCCTGCTTCTGTTGGCCATCGTGTTGCTGCCGGCCGTCCGTCGCCGGCGGGAGGAGGTGTTCCACGAGGAGGATTGAGGATGATGCCGGCCGGCAATGGCGGGCCGGCATGCCGAACAACCATATCGAACCATAAAGGGAGGTCCCCCATGCGTTTCAGGTCCATCATCCTCGCGGCCGCGCTGCTGGCCGGACTTGGTCCCGCTGCCGCGCAGGATTATCCGACGCGGCCCATCACCATGGTCGTGCCCTTCTCGGCCGGCGGCCCGACCGATACCGTGGCCCGCCTGGTGGCGCAATCGATGAGCCGTACCCTGGGCCAGCAGGTGCTGGTGGAGAATGTCGGCGGGGCCGGCGGTACCATCGGGGCGGCCCGCGTCGCCAAGGCGTCGCCCGACGGATACACGATCCTGCTGCACCATATCGGACAGGCGACGTCCGCCACGCTCTATCGCCGGCTGCCCTATAACGCCCTGACCGATTTCGCGCCGGTCGGGCTGGTGACCGACGTGCCCATGGCCATCGTGGCGCGCAAGGATTTCCCGGCCAGGGACCTGGCCGAACTGGTGGCCTATGTGAAGGCCAACCCCGACAAGGTGACGCTGGCCAATGCCGGGGTCGGCGCCGCCTCGCACCTGTGCGGCATGCTGTTCATGCAGGCGCTGGGCACGCCGCTGACCACGGTGCCATACAAGGGCACCGGACCCGCCATGAATGATCTGGTCGGCAGCCAGGTGGACATGCTGTGCGACCAGACGACCAACACGACCGGCCAGATCAAGGGCGGGGCGGTAAAGGCCTATGCCGTCACGACGGCGACCCGCGTGCCCTCCCTGCCGGACCTGCCGACGACGCGGGAAGCCGGGCTGCCGGGCGTGCAGGTGGCCGTCTGGCACGGCATCTACGCGCCGAAGGGCACACCGGATGCGGTGACGGGCAAACTGTCCGACGCGCTGAAGGTGGCGCTGAAGGATGATCTCGTGAAGCAGCGCTTCGGCGAGCTGGGGACCGAGCCCGTGGCCGAGGACCGCGCCACGCCCAAGGCCCTGGGCGATTTCCTGGCCGCGGAGATCGAGCGCTGGCGCCCCCTGATCACGGCCGCCGGGGTTTATGCCGACTGATAGCAGCGGCCGAAAATCTTGACCGATGGTCAAGGTTTTCGGCACCTCAAGCGCCGGGCCGGCAGTCGCCGGCCTATACCAGGAGCATCAGTCATAAATTCATGCCCCTGGTATGATACCGGGTCGGGAAATCCTGGTCCCCGGAATCCGCGCCGGCTGGCGCGCTCCCCCCCCATGTCATGCTTCATGACCTTGGGGGATGCCGGATCAGGGCAGGTGCTCACAGGCCCGTGAATTCCGTTCCCGCCGCCACGAAGCAGAGCGGGTTGCCGAACGGGTCGCGGCAATAGAAGCTGCGCTCCCCCCAGGGACGGACGGCGATGGCGCCATCCTGTGCCAGCACGGCGCCCGCCGCCACTGCCCTGGCATGGAAGGCCGCCAGGTCATGCACGGCCAGGTAGACGGGCTCGGGCAGGGGTGTCGCCGGCCCGGTGTCGCCATCGGCAACGGGGTCGTAACAGGCCAGCACCATCTGGCCGAGGTCGAAATAATGCCGCCCGGCGGACACGCGCCTTCCGGGTTGGCCCAGCAGCGACTTATAGAAATCCGCCGCGGCCCCGATCGGGCTGGCGGGCAGGATGATGCGGAACACACGCATGGCGCCTATCCCTCCCTCGACATTTTCGTCCTTCTTGATCATTGAAGATAATGTCGATGGCCGGGCTCTGCCATCCCCGCCAAGGTCGAACCCCGCCGTGCCGGGTGTTTCACGCAAGCTTCTGTCGCAGGGCAGCCTTCCGACGATCATGTATTGCGCAGTGCGGGAGCGACGTGGCAAAACAGAGGCCGTTTGATCCCCTTTTCGGTCGGGTAGTCCCATGGAGAAGTTTGTTCAGCTTACCGGCGTCGCCGCCCCGCTGCGTCTGATGAATGTCGATACGGATATGATCATCCCGGCCGACTATCTGAAGACGATCAAGCGCACGGGCCTGGGTGCCGGCCTGTTCGCCTCGATGCGCCTGAAGGACGGGGAGGAAATTCCCGACTTCGTCCTGAACAAGCAGGCCTATCGCCAGGCCAGGATCCTGATCGCCGGTGACAATTTCGGCTGCGGCTCCAGCCGTGAGCATGCGCCGTGGGCGCTGGCCGATTTCGGCATCCGCTGCATCATCGCCCCCAGCTTCGCCGACATCTTCTTCAACAACTGCTTCAAGAATGGCATCCTGCCCATCCGCCTGCCGACCGAACTGGTCGACAAGCTGATGGGGGCCGCCGACAATGGCGCCAACGCCGTCTTCACGGTGGACCTGGAAGCGCAGCAGATCACCCTGCCCGACGGGGAGAAGATCGGTTTCGACGTGGAGCCGTTCCGCCGCCAGTGCCTGCTGAACGGCTGGGACGATATCGGCCTGACCCTGCGCAATGCCGATGCCATCGACGCCTTCGAGGGCAAGTCGAAGGACGGGCAGCCCTGGCTCTGGGCCTCCTGATCGGCGTCTTCGGTCGCGATCCGCGAAGGGAAATTCCCGATCCCGTGCCCGGCGCCCCCTGGCGGCGGACGCGGGATCGGTTTATCAACGCAAGGCGTGCCCGACCGGCCGCCATCGCCCAAGAAAACATACAGAGGTATTTCGATGTCGACGAAGCGTTCGCTCCTCCTGCTGCCGGGCGACGGCATCGGCCCCGAGGTCATGCGTCAGGTCCGCCGCGTCATCGACTGGTATGCCCGCAAGCGCGGCATCGAGTTCCAGGTTGAGGAAGGCCTGGTCGGCGGCTGTTCCTACGACGCGCATGGCACGCCGCTGACGGACGAGACCATGGCCCGTGCGCTGGCCGTGGATGCCGTGCTGCTGGCCGCCGTGGGCGGACCGAAATGGGACAATCTGGGCTTCGACAAGCGCCCGGAGGCAGGGTTGCTGCGCCTGCGCAAGGAAATGGAGCTGTTCGCCAACCTGCGTCCGGCCAAGGTGTTCGACGCGCTGGTCGATGCGTCCACGCTGAAACCCGACGTGGTGCGCGGGCTGGACATCATGATCGTGCGCGAACTGACGGGCGGCATCTATTTCGGGGAGCCGCGCGGCATTTCCGACCTGCCCAACGGCGAGCGCCGGGGCATCAACACCCAGGTCTATGACACGCACGAGATCCACCGCGTGGCCCGTGTGGCGTTTGAACTGGCCCGCAAGCGCTCCAACAAGGTCTGCTCTTCGGAGAAGGGCAATGTCATGGAGTCGGGCCTGCTGTGGCGGCAGGAGGTGATCGCCCTGCACAAGGCCGAATATCAGGATGTGGAACTGTCCCACATGCTGGCCGATGCGGCCGCCATGCAGCTGGTGCGCAATCCCAAGCAGTTCGACGTGATCGTCACCGACAACCTGTTCGGCGACATCCTGTCGGACGAGGCCTCGATGCTGACCGGTTCCATCGGGATGCTGCCCAGCGCCTCGCTGGGGGCGACCGATGCCGACGGCAAGCGCAAGGCCCTGTATGAGCCGGTGCATGGTTCGGCCCCGGACATTGCCGGCCGCGACCTGGCCAACCCCATCGCCATGTTCCTGTCCTTCGCCATGGCGCTCCGCTGGTCCTTCGACCTGCAGGCCGAAGCCGACATCCTGGAACAGGCCGTGGAGAATGTGCTGTCCACGGGGCTGCGCACGGGCGACATCATGCAGCCGGGCATGGCCAGGGTTTCCACCTCCGTCATGGCCGACAGCATCCTGCGTGAGATGGACAAGCTGGCGACCGCCTGATCGCGGAACCGTGACGGCCATCGTGAAGAGACAGATCGGCGTCCGTCGGGCCACCCCGGCGGACGCCGATCTTGTTTGCGCCTTCGTCGCCGCGCTGTCGGCAGAGGAAGGCATGGACCCGCCCGCCCTGACCCCGGCGAAATTCCGCCGCCAGGGGTTCGGGGAGGATGCGCTGTTCCGCTGTCTGGTGGCGGAATGCGGGGACCGCATTGCCGGCATGGTCTTGCTCACCCCTGGCTATGACAGCCAGACCGCCACCGGCGGCATGATGCTGGAAAATATCTATGTGGAGCCGGGATCGCGCCGGCTTGGCGTGGGCCGCGCCCTGATGGCCGCGGCAGGGCGGATGGCGCTGGACCAGGGCCTGTCCTGGATCTGCTGGCACGCACGGCCCGCCAATGTCCGCGCTGGCCTGTTCTATCGGGCGCTGGGCGCGCGGACGGAGAGCGTCACCCTGCTGGGCATCGATGTGAAGCTGCTGGTGGGGACGGGCTAAGCAGGTTCCTCCAGATCGGGCCACACATGGCCCGGCCTGGAGGAACCTGCCGACTCCATGGTTAGCAGATTTTCCGAGCCCGCCCATCTGTGGGCGGCGTTCGGAAAATCTGCTTAGTGCCAGCCTTCGCCTGCGGTGGAGGCGAAGAGCGGGCGCGCAAGCAATCTGCGTCATCAACCATGCCGGTCAGGGCCTGAAATCCCGGCCGACGGCACCTTCTGCATACACGCCTTGCGTCAGGCGCTGACCAGCCACCCCGCACCCACGACCCTTGTCGGCTTGCCCGAACGGCTGTTTCAGGCTAATGACGCCGCCCAGGGTCATCCCGCATTGCAGCTAATGATGAGCGCGGCTCGGATGTTCCAAACGTAATCTTGTTTCCTGACCCGAACCAAATCGAAGGGAAATTCCCATGGCACGCAAGAAGATCGCGCTGATCGGCGCCGGCCAGATCGGTGGCACGCTGGCCCTGCTGGCTGGCCAGAAGGAGCTGGGTGACATCATCCTGCTCGACATCCCCGACTTCGCGGGCGTTGCCAAGGGCAAGGCGCTGGACATTGCCGAACTGTCGCCGGTCGCCGGTTTCGATGCCGGTTACTCGGGCACGTCGGATTATGCCGACATCGCCGGCGCCGATGTTGTGATCATCACCGCCGGCGTGCCGCGCAAGCCGGGCATGAGCCGTGACGATCTGGTCGGCATCAACGCCAAGGTCATCAAGGCCGTGGCTGCCGGCGTCAAGGAACACGCCCCGAACGCCTTCGTCATCGTCATCACCAACCCGCTGGACGCCATGGTCGGCCTGTTCCAGCAGGTCTCCGGCCTGCCGGCGGAGAAGGTGGTCGGCATGGCCGGCGTGCTGGACAGCGCCCGCTTCCGCTGGTTCCTGGCCGAAGAATTCGGCGTGTCGGTCGAAGACGTGACGGCCTTCGTGCTGGGCGGCCATGGCGACACGATGGTGCCGTCGGTCCGTTATTCCACCGTCGCCGGCATCCCGCTGCCCGATCTGGTGAAGATGGGCTGGACCACGCAGGAGAAGCTGGACAAGATCGTGCAGCGTACCCGTGACGGCGGTGCGGAGATCGTCGGTCTGCTGAAGACCGGCTCCGCCTTCTACGCCCCGGCCGCTTCCGCCATCGCCATGGCTGAGAGCTATCTGAAGGACAAGAAGCGCGTCCTGCCGGTGGCTGCCAAGCTGTCCGGCGAGTATGGCGTCGACGGTCTCTATATCGGCGTGCCGACCATCATCGGCGCCAAGGGCGTGGAGAAGATCATCCAGATCGACCTGTCCGATGAGGAGAAGGCCAATTTCGACAAGTCCGTCGACGCCGTGAAGACCCTGGTGGACGTCACCGCCAAGGTTTCGGCCGAAGGCTGATCCGGTTTCCCCCTGTCCCGCATCCGCGGGGCAGGGTCATCCGGCCTGAAAACCCCGCACAGCGATGGCTACGCGGGGTTTTTTTACTTCCGGCCTGCGAATGGTTTCATTCCGTCACCCTGGCGAGAGGTCGGGGCCTGGCTCTCAGGACGGGGCGCTTGTCATGGCCTTCCGGTGCCCGGTGCCGGGGTGAGGACAACCCCGAAAGACAGGGCCTGCATGATTCTGAAATCATGTGGAATTTTCCGGATGGGTATCGGGGGTGCAGGGATCGCGCCAGGGGGCACAGGCAATGATCCATGGTGTGATCGTGCGTTTGATGGCCTTTACTGATAATTTCCGCAAAATACACAATAAATCCTGCTCAAATGAAGCGAGGCCATTCCCTTGCTTCCCCTTGAGGCCGTTGCAACACTGGTCTGCATTGCCGCACGCCCAAAGTATAGTTTTGGTTTCCGTTGTTAACCATTCGCTTACTCGTGACCCCTATAGTCCGCGCACGACGCCGAAAGCCTGAATAATAAGGTATGTGTCGGGGGCGCATGGACAGAAGCCATCGGCTTTCAGAGGGGCAATCCGGTTAATCCGAAGTCTCTTTGATGGATGGTGGCATTCTATGCTGTGCATCCATCAAATAATAAACGTCCCCAGCCGCTGGAATGGGGAAGGACGCCTGCCCCGGAACTGTGATCACCGTCTTTATCTATCGCAGAATCCCCCACCATCACCCATTCCGTGACCGGAAGGAAAAAGGATCTCCAATGAAGACCGCCGTGCTGTTCTCCGTCGCCCTTCTCTCCCTCACCGCCGGCACCGCCATGGCGCAGAGCTGCGATCAGGGGGCTCCGCCCGTGCTGGTTGACGGTTCCACCGCGACCGAGGCGCAGATGGCAGATACGATGAAGGCCGTTAAGGCCTATATCGTGGCGACCGAGGAATACCAGGCGTGCCTTGAGGCTGCCGGCCGCGGCGGCAAGGTGGATGTGGATGCCTATAACCGCTCCGCCGCCCGCATGGAGGCGCTGGCTGCCGACTTCAACAAGCAGCTCAAGACCTTCAAGGCCCGCAACGGCTGATCGTCGTCATCGGGTCTTCCGGGGCGTCAAGAAAAGAGCCCGCGCCGGGAACCGGCGCGGGCTCTTGCTTTTGCAGTGCCGGGTGGACTGCCGGCTGATCGGTCATGGCGCTGCCGGATGCAATGTCTGCAAGAACCCTTTCCCGGCCGTTGGAATTGACGATTACTCCAGATGAACCTATCCTTCCGGCAGGTTTAGGGAGATAGGGCAGATAAGCCTAATAATTAGTCAATTGGGGATAACGCGGCACCCAATAAAACAGCAGTGGGAACGAAAATTCCATTCTTCTTGCGGGATGAGATTGGAAGTTTCCTGAATTTTTATTGTCTGGGGGTGTCCAATCATGAAGAAAGCAATCCTGATCACGACCTTTGTCTCCTGCCTGTTCGTGCCGGCGGCGTTCGCCGCCTGCGAGCAGGGTGAACCGCCCAGCCTGCCCGACGGCTCGACCGCCACGGAGGCCGAGATGGGGCAGGCGGTGCAGCAGGTGAAGGCCTACATCGCAGCGACGGAGGAGTACCAGGCCTGTCTGACCGCGGAAGGACGCCGTGGAAAGATGGATATCGACAGCTACAACAAATCGACCGAAAGGATGGAGCGTCTGGCGGCCGCCTTCAACCGCCAGCTCAAGGCCTACAAGAGCCGGGGCGGCTGACCCGGGCGGCTGATCTGGGGCATCGGGAAAGTCCGGCTCCCCTCCGGGGCCGGACATCCTGTCTGCCGGCCATCATGCCTGTCGGTAACGGGATTGTCCTCATTACATGGCACCCTTGCGTGGTGCCATTGGGTTATGTCGCACTTGCGGCACAGCGTGTTGCGATGCAAGGGTTTGCGGGCTTCCTTACCGCTGTTCGGACAGGCGGGGGGCGGCCGGCGCCGGGCCTCCGCTGCGGCCATGGGGGACCTTTGGATGGTTGATCCCGGTCGGCATAGTGCTAAAGTGCGGCCCGCGCGGGGATCAACCCGGCGCGCGGCCCGGCGGATCCCCGTCTGGCCGGCCCGTCTCCCATCCAGAGCAAGACGGCTGAGCGATGAATATCCATGAGTACCAGGCCAAGAGCCTGCTGAAGAAGTACGGCGTCGCGGTGCCGCGTGGCGGCGTGGCCTATACGCCGGAAGAAGCCGCCAAGGTCGCCACCGAGCTGGGTGGCCCCATCTGGGTGGTGAAGTCGCAGATCCATGCGGGCGGCCGTGGCGCCGGCCGCTTCCAGAATGACCCGAATGGCAAGGGCGGCGTCCGCGTCGTCAAGAGCGTGGAGGACGTGCAGTCCAACGCCGCCGCCATGCTGGGCCAGGTTCTGGTCACCAAGCAGACCGGTCCGGACGGCAAGGAAGTCGCCCGCCTCTATATCGAGGAAGGTGCGGACATCAAGCGTGAGCTGTACCTGTCCATGCTGCTGGACCGCGGCTCTTCCCGCGTCACCATCGTCGCTTCCACCGAAGGCGGGATGGAGATCGAGGAAGTGGCCCACAGCCACCCGGAAAAGATCACCAAGGTCGCCATCGATCCGGTGGAGGGCCTGCAGGGCTATCATGCCCGCAAGGTCGCCTTTGCCCTGGGCCTGGAAGGCAAGCAGGTCAATGCCGCCGCCAAGTTCATGACCGCCATGTACAAGGCGTTCGTGGATCTGGACATGAGCATGGTCGAGATCAACCCGCTGGTCGTGACCGGTGCTGGTGAGGTGATCGCGCTCGACGCCAAGGTCAACTTCGACGACAACGCGCTGTACCGCCACCCGGAAGTGGAGGAACTGCGCGACCCGACCGAAGAAGAAGCCTCGGAGACGGAAGCCACCAAGCACGGCCTGAACTATGTGAAGCTGGATGGCAACATCGGCTGCATGGTGAACGGTGCCGGCCTGGCCATGGCCACCATGGACATCATCAAGCTGTATGGCGGCGAGCCGGCCAACTTCCTGGATGTCGGCGGCGGTGCCACCAAGGAGCGCGTGACGATCGCCTTCAAGCTGATCCTGTCCGATCCGAACGTGGAAGGCATCCTGGTCAACATTTTCGGCGGCATCATGCGCTGCGACGTCATCGCGGAGGGCGTTGTCGCTGCCGCACGTGAAGTGTCCCTGCATGTTCCGCTGGTTGTCCGCCTGGAAGGCACGAATGTCGATCTCGGCAAGAAGATCCTGGCCGAAAGCGGTCTGCCGATCCTGTCGGCCGACAACCTGGCCGACGCCGCCGAGAAGATCGTCAAGGCCGTGAAGGAGGCCGCGTAACATGGCCGTTCTCGTCAATAAAGACACCAAGGTCATCTGCCAGGGCTTCACCGGCGCGCAGGGGACCTTCCATTCCGAACAGGCCATCGCCTATGGCACCAAGATGGTCGGCGGTGTGACCCCCGGCAAGGGCGGTTCCAAGCATCTGGACCTGCCCGTGTTCGACACCGTGGCCGACGCGGTGCTCAAGACCGGTGCCAACGCCTCGGTCATCTATGTGCCGCCGCCGTTCGCGGCCGACGCCATCCTGGAAGCCATCGATGCCGAACTGCCGCTGGTGGTCTGCATCACCGAGGGCATCCCGGTGCTGGACATGGTCCGCGTCAAGCGTGCCCTGGCCAATAGCGGTACGCGCCTGATCGGCCCGAACTGCCCCGGCGTCATCACCCCGGACGAGTGCAAGATCGGCATCATGCCAGGCCACATCCACAAGCGTGGCAAGATCGGCATCGTGTCCCGTTCCGGCACGCTGACCTATGAGGCGGTGGCGCAGACGACGGCCGCCGGCCTGGGCCAGACCACCTGCATCGGCATCGGCGGCGATCCGGTCAACGGCACGAACTTCGTGGACGCGCTGGAGATGTTTGCCAAGGACCCGGAAACCGAAGGTATCATCATGATCGGCGAGATCGGTGGTGACGCTGAGGTGAACGGTGCGGAGTATATCAAGGCGTCGGGCCTGAAGAAGCCGGTCGTCGGCTTCATCGCCGGCCGCACGGCTCCTCCGGGTCGCCGCATGGGCCATGCCGGCGCCGTGATCTCCGGCGGTAACGACACCGCCGAGTTCAAGGTGGAGGCCATGCGCGCCGCCGGTATCCATGTTTCCGAAAGCCCGGCCAGCCTGGGTTCGACCATGGTGAAGGCGCTGGGCTGATTTCCAGTCTGCAGCTCGCACTCCTGGTGATTGCAGGAAACCCGCCGGGGCGACTCGGCGGGTTTCGCTTTGCCGGGGCCCCGATAGCTTCACCGCTCCGGTATTTCGGCTGCCCGCGACAGCGGGTAGGCGGCCAGTTCGCTTTCCGTCAGCCGCGCCGAAGCCGCATAGAGGCGGGCGATGATTTCCCCTTTTTCCAGCGGCGTCAGGGTGTGGCTGTATTCGCGTTCCACCCGGTGGATCATGGCCGCCAGCAGATATTCATCGACTTCCAGCGAGGTTGTCGCTTCCGGTGGTGGAGGGGGATGGTTCATGGCATCCGCGCCATCCATCGCGGCCGAGGACAGAAGCATCTCCCCTTCACCTGTCAGAAGCCAGTTCAGGTTCACGCCCCGCCGCGCCAGTTCCACCAGCCATTCCACCTTGGGCGGACCGGAATCACCTTCGTAAGCGCTGTAGGTGGAGTTGGGCAAACCCAGGTGACTGGCCATGTCGGACCGGCGGTTGAAGCCGATTCGAATGCGCAATTCCCGCAGGCGCAAGGCGATACTGCTTTTCACGTTCCGGCCTCCCCCGCATTGATCGGCATGAAGGCCCGAGGCCCGGTATTCATACCTTTGTTTCCAATGAGATTGGACAGCCACCGTGGATTGTCGGAATTCACTTGCATACATTCGTATGCGATTCCGTGTTCCGGTTTCCCATGCTGCTTTATTCGCCCAACCATCGTGAAGTGAGACGGTTTTTCGTTGAATTCCCGTTTTTCGATGCGTAAAGTCATTTTCAAGTGATCGAGCCCTTGTAGGATGGAGGCACGGAGGGGGGATAAGAAGTAATTGAACCAACTTTTCCCTAATCCAGATGTTGGGGCGGGATCATCCTTTCCAGATTTGGGAAGGGGAGAGGAAATGGTTGGCCGTCAACAAAGCCGACCATTTGAATGGACTGGCTGTTGTTCTCTAGATCGTGATTTTGGGCTGGACAAACGGTTTCCGGCTTTTGCCTCCATCCGGTGAAACGACCCTAATGGTGACTGAAAACTTGTCCGTTTGTCAAAGTGGACAGTGGTCGCGACAGATTGTGACATTTTGGGTCAATGCCATTGGTCGTGCGGCATCCGTGCGGAATCCGTTGGTCAGGCTGGCTGACAAGATAGGATTTCCTTCGCCTTTTCCCATGCCTTGGCTGGCCCCTTCTATCCTCAGCGCAACTGGCCTCAGCGCAACTGGCCTCAGCGCAACTGGCCTCAGCGCAACTGGCCGAATGGAATTGCCGCCGATGTCCGTGGGAATCCCGACCGATCAGCGATACATGCAAAGGGTTGGGTTTGCGTTACCCCGCGCACTGGGGGTGGCGTCCGGCTTTTGCGGTATTCCGGGAATTCGCTGAATGAGCGACCCCATTAAAAATGGTTCGCCAACAAAATCGTTGGCGATGCATCTGGCGCCGGAAGATGATTGGCGTCGAAGCATGGAGCTTTCCCATCGCGTCGCCTTCCTGGCTTGGCTGGATTGTGCCGAGGGGGCCACCCGCCGTCAGTTGGCGGCGGAAATGGCAAAGGTTTCAGGGGCCCCGGTGTCAGGTACCAAGTGCGGTTGCTGTGGTTGACCTTTCGCGCAGATCATTGCTGGCGGCTGGTCGCGGCGCCGTGCCACGGGTGACATTGGGGGCGGGGAAACGGAAGGTGAAGGTCGTGCCTTGCCCCAGAACACTGTCCACCGCGACCTCTGCACCGTGCAACTCGGCCAGCGCCCGCGCGATGGACAGGCCCAGCCCGGTGCCGTTCTGGTGGTCCTGCACCTGGCCGACCTGTTCGAACGGATGCCAGATGCGATCCAGGTCGCTGTCGGAAATGCCGACGCCTGTGTCCGCCACCGACAGGACAAGGTCGCGGCTGTCGGGGTCGATAATGGCACCAAGGTTGATCTTCCCGCCGGCCGGCGTGAACTTCACGGCATTGCCGACGATGTTCAGCAGCAATTGCCGCAGGGCCCGCTCGTCTGCCAGAAGCAGCACCGGTTCCCCCTCGGGCAGGTCGACCCGGACGTCCAGATTCTTGTCCTGTGCAAGCCCCAGGGCAATGCGCTGGATCTGCCTTAACTCACCTTCCAGGGGAATCCAGCAGGGCTCCAGCGTCAGGCGGCCGGCTTCGATCTTGGACAGGTGCAGCATGTCGTTGATGACGGACAGAAGGTGCCGGGCCGCCAACATGATGTCGCCCGCATATTCGACATGATGGGGATCGACGGCCGTTCCGTGCTGCCCGCTGCCGGCAATCATGCCGGCGAAGCCCAGGATGGCGTTCAGCGGCGTGCGCAACTCGTGGCTCATGGTCGCGATGAAGGCGGATTTGGTCCGCGATGCCTCCTCCGCGGCCAGACGCGCGGCCTCGGCGGCGGCGGCCTTGGCCTGGGCCGTCACATCAACGACCGTGGATTGAATGGCATGGCTCCCGTCCCAGACGATGCGGCGGGCCAGCACATCCACATGGATGATCGATCCGTCCTTCTTCAGGACCTTGGCTGCCCGGAAAATGGGCAGCTTGCCGCCGGCCAGCAGGATCGACCAGGCCCGGTCGGCCTGCGCCCGTTCCGCAGCCGGAATGATCAGGGATATGTCGCCCGCGATCACGTCCAGCACCGACGAGTAGCCCAGCATGCTGGCATAGGCCGGGTTGCAGAACAGGATGCGGGATCCCTGATGCACCACGATGCCCTGCACCGACCCTTCGACCATGTCGCGCAGCCGTTGCTCGTTGGTTCGCAAGGCCTGTTCGATGTCGCGCGCCTCCGTCACGTCCCGCCCTTCCACCACCAGACGGGGATGGCCATCCCCGTCATGGTCGATTGGCGTGATGGACAGGTCGAAGACAAGCGGGGCGCCCGTTTCAGGCCCCGTTCCCAGGTCGAAGCGGATGGTGGCGCCCTTGCAGGCCGCCTGCACGGCGGAAACAAGCCGGTCGCGCGCCACGTCGGAGCCCCGCCACCAGGGCGTGTCCCACAATGCGATGCCCTGTACCTGGGAGGGGGGCAGATCGCCCACGCGCAAGGCCGCCCGGTTGGCCGCCAGCACGACGCCATCCCCGTCCAACAGGAGAAGCACCTGCGATGTGCTGTTGAAATAGGATATGAACAGCCGGTCGGCACCTGCCAGACCATCCACCCATAGATCCGAACCGGTCGCCTCCGCTGCCGCCATCAGGCATTCCCCTGCGATGTCCAGGGCGTGCGCCAGGGCGCCCAGGGCATCCGCCGAAAAAAATGGGAGCAATCCCGCCCATCGCCGGGGGCAGGACAGCCTGTCCATTTGTGATAGAAAAGCGAAAGCCCGGCAACAGAATGTTGCCGGGCTTGGGCAGGAAGATAGCCGCAGGTGGAAGATACCTACTCGTTCTTCCCGTCACCGTGGCCATTCAGCCGCTGTGCCAGGGCCGCCTGCAGGAACTTGTCCAGATCACCGTTCAGCACGCCGGCGCTGTCGGATGTCTCCACCCCGGTCCGCAAATCCTTCACCATCTGATAGGGCTGCAGGA
Source organism: Niveispirillum fermenti (assembly GCF_048066175.1). Classification (GTDB taxonomy): domain Bacteria; phylum Pseudomonadota; class Alphaproteobacteria; order Azospirillales; family Azospirillaceae; genus Niveispirillum; species Niveispirillum fermenti. The sequence continues at coordinate 38,949 of NZ_JBLTXA010000003.1, forward strand.
CATAGGAACGGATCTGGTGGCCCCAGCCGATATCGGTCTTGGTGGCTTCCAGGGCGCTGGCAGCCTCTTCCCGCTTGCGCAGTTCCAGCTCGTACAAGCGGGCACGCAGCATATCCCAGGCCTTGGCCCGGTTCTTGTGCTGGCTGCGTTCCTGCTGACAGGAAACCACGATTCCAGTCGGGATATGCGTGAAACGCACGGCCGAGTCGGTCTTGTTCACGTGCTGGCCACCGGCCCCGCTGGCGCGGAACGTATCGACCTTCACGTCCTTCTCGTTGATTTCCACATTGATCTTGTCATCGATCACGGGGGTGACCGAAACCGATGAGAAGGAGGTGTGGCGCCGTGCCTGGCTGTCGAAGGGAGAGATCCGGACCAGACGATGCACGCCCGATTCCGACTTCAGCCAGCCATAGGCGTTATGGCCCTTGATCTGGATGGTGGCGGACTTGATGCCGGCTTCCTCGCCGTCGGTCTCGTCCAGCATTTCCACCTTGTAGCCGTGCTGTTCGGCCCAGCGGGTGTACATGCGCAGCAGGATCAGGGCCCAGTCCTGGGCTTCCGTGCCGCCGGCACCGGCATTGACTTCCAGGTAGCAGTCATTGGCATCGGCCTCACCGGAAAGCAGGCTTTCCAGTTCCATGGTGGCGGCGCGATCCTGCAGGCTGAACACGGCCTTCTCGGCCTCGGCGACCATGTCCTGATCGCCTTCCATCTCGGCCAGCTCCAGAAGTTCCAGATTGTCCTTCAGGTCGCGTTCCAGCTGCCGCGTCCCGTTCAGGGATGCTTCAAGCTGGTTCTTTTCCCGCAGCAGCTTCTGGGCCCGGTCGCTGTCATTCCACAGGTTGGGGTCTTCGGTCAGTGCGGTCAGTTCGTCGAGGCGGAAAAGGGATTTCTCCCAGTCAAAGATGCCTCCTCAGCAGGACCAAGGACTGTTCCACAGCCTCGGCCACCGCTTGGATTTCGGCGCGCATGGGCATGCTCCCGATCAAGAACGGTGCGGCCTTGCCCGGACAGGGACCGGGGGCGGCCTTGTTGCGAAGGGCCTTGTGTACCCCCGGATGCCGCCGAGGCCAAGTCCCTTCCCAACATGGCCGCCCCCGGTTTGCGGGGACGGTCGCGCCGGACCGCCGATCAGAAGCGGTAGCCGAAGCCGACGCCGAAGATCCAGGGATCAAGATCGACCTTGGCATTGACCAGCGCGGGCAGGCCGGCATTCACCTTCACATCGGTGTTCAGCCACAGCTTCTTGACGTCCAGGTTCAGCGACCATTTGTCCGTCAGCGCCACGTCCACGCCACCCTGCAGGGCCACGCCGAAACTGTTGTCATAATCGATGCCCAGCGCGGCACCGGGATCGTCGCCATAGAAGATGGTGTAGTTGACACCGGCGCCGATATAGGGGCTGACCTTGCCCTTGGGGTTGAAATGATACTGAAGGGTCACCGTCGGCGGCAGCAGCCAGACATCGCCCAGATCCACCGACGCACCCAGCGGCGAGCCCTTTGCCTTCACATGATGATGGGTCGTGCCCAGGATCAGTTCGGCGGCGATATTGTCGGTGAAGAAATAGCTGAAATCGAGTTCCGGCACCGTGGAATTATCGACCGATGCCTTGCCGGGGATCGCCGTGGTGCCCAGCTTCAGGTTGCTGCCTTCATCAGGCTGCACATAGATGACGCGACCACGCACAAGCAGATCACCGGCTGCCTTCTCCGCCTGTGCCGGCACGGCAGCGGCGGCGGCAATCGTCAACGCGGCGGCAACCGCCGGGACAGCGATGTTCCTCATCGAAAGGCTCCTGTATTGTGTGCCGGGCGAATATTTCCCCGGCGTCATGGCGCAGTTTCGTGCGTCGTTTACAGGAAGAAGATATATTCTATTGGTCAGGCGCGATCCCTGACTTGGATCAATTTATGGATTTGACTGGATCGCCTTGGTGGAATGCAATAATCGCGGGTGTCGCTTCTTTTATTCTGCCGCGTTGCGCCGGGTCCGGGGCAGCCGGGCCTGGGCATCGGCCAGGATGGCGTCCATGGCGGCCAGGGCCGTATTCATGGGCTGGCCGGGTCGCAGCAGGGCCAGACAATCCCGCAAGGCCTGGGCATCGGCCGTGAAGCCGACGCAGTCCAGCCCGTCCGCCAGCCGCAGGGTGACACGACGAATATCCTTCAGGGGAGGGGGCTTGCGCTCCTCGGCCTGCCGGAATTGCTGACGGGCGTCGGCAACATTCTGTGCCGCCAGCGACAGAAGCCCGTCGACCGCCGGTGTCCCCAGCCGGCCACGCAGCAGCGCCACAGGCCCGGCATCCGCGAGCGGCTGGGGGGCTGATGCCGCCTCTGACGCCCGGCTCGCCTCCGGGATGCTGCCGATGCCGTCAGGCGGGATATGACGCCCCAGCGCGGTCAGCAATTCATCAAGCTTGATGGGCTTGCTCAGGAAGCCCTGCATGCCCACGGCACGGCTGCGGGACACGGTTTCGGGCAGGACATTGGCTGTCAGGGCGATGACGGGAACCGTGGCCATGGGGCCGCCACCGGCCCGCAGCCGTGCCGTGGTTTCAAACCCGTCGAGTCCAGGCATGCCGATATCCATCAGGACCAGCCTGACACGCAGCGTTTCCAGCAGGCGCAGGGCCGTCTCCCCGTCCTCCGCGGTTGTGACCTGGAAGCCCTGCCGGGTAAGAAGCTGTGTTGCGACGAACTGGTTGACGGCATCATCCTCCACCAGCAGCACGGCCGGCCGGCTGGTCCAATAGGGTAACAGGCGGCTGCCCTGGCTGGCCTGGGCGGGGGCGGCGGTCAACGGCATGGGCAGGTCCAGCAAGAAGACGGTGCCATACCCTTCGGCGCTTTCCGCCCGGATGGTGCCGCCCATCATGTCGACCAGCCGCTTGCAGATGGCCAGTCCCAGGCCCACCCCGCCAAAACGCCGGCTGTTGCCCGTCTCCACCTGATAGAAGGCGTCGAACACATGGGGCAGCTTGGCCGGTGGAATGCCGATGCCCGTGTCGGCGACGCTGATCCGGATCAGCGCCGCGCCGGGTGTGATGCTGGCATCGCCGATGCTGGGTTGTTGCCGGCTCACCTCGACCCGGATGCCGCCATGTTCGGTGAACTTGATGGCATTGCCGATCAGGTTCAGCAGGATCTGGCGCAGGCGGGCCTGGTCGATGCTGACATGGCGGGGCACGTCGGGGGCAATGGCGATATCCAGCAGCAGGCCGCCGGCCGCGGCACGCCCGGCCATCAGGTCGATGGCATCATGCAGGCGCTGGTGCAGGTCGGTCGGCTGTGGCAGCAGGGACAGGTGCCCCGCCTCCATGCGGGTGATGTCCAGCAGGTCGTCCAGCAGGGCCATCATCGACTGGCCGGCTTTCTCCATCACCTCCAGCACCTTCTGCTGGGGTGATCCCTTCGGGGGCGGGTCCTGGCGGTGCAGGATTTCCAGCCCGCCCAGCACGGCGTTCACGGGGGTGCGGATCTCGTGACTGACGGCCGCCAGGAACATGGACTTTGCATGGTTGGCCGCCTCCGCCGTCTGGGCCGCGTGGTCGCGCTCCTGTGCGACGCGCGCATTCTCCGCTGATTCCATTTCCAGACGGCGCTGCAGCCATTCGTTGGTCAGCGCCATCATGGCGATGCTGCCCATCACCAGCCCCAGGGTGGTCAGCAGGAAGTTCAGCGATGCGGTCGGGCTGGGCGCGAAAATCCCCTCCGCGTCGGGGTGCAGCAGCAGGTCGGCCAACCGTACCGACAATATCACGGCCATCCCGCCGAAGATGGTGGCGATGGCCACCCACAGCCGCGGCGCCACCTTGCGCCCGTATCGCCAGCATTCGTAGGTGATCAGCAGCTTGATGCCGACAACCCAGATGGTGGCCACGATGGAGCGCAGCACGATGTCGTCGCGCGTCAGCACATCGTAACCCAGGATGGCCGTCATCAGCAGCAGGGAAGCCACCGGCATGGCCAGCCGCGCGCGTCGCCCGTTGAAAAGGCGGATGGAGCCCAGCAGCGCGACCAGCGCCCCACCGACCAGGAAATTGCCAAAGATGACGGCAAACCAGAGCGGCGCGAACCCGCGGCTGGCCAGAACCGCGACGCCCAATCCCACAAGGAAGATGCCGACCGTGAAGTGCGACAGGCCCGGCACGGTCCGCTGACGCCACCAGTAGAGACCCACCGACAGGCCGAGTCCCAGCGCGATCGCCGAAAAGGTGACCAGTTGGGTGATGGTATCGAGGTGCCGAACCAGTTCCATGCCCGCCATCCGCCGGAACGTGTGCCGACAGTTCAAGCATGTCGTGCCCGGCTTGTCATCAAAAGGCTGTTATCCAAAAGAAAAGGCCGTCCCCTGGGGGACGGCCTCTCGCGCACAAGGTTCGGTGCCGATCCGCGGATCAGACATCCAGCAGGATGCGCTCCGGGTTCTCGATGCATTCCTTGACGCGCACCAGGAAGGTCACGGCCTCGCGGCCGTCGATGATGCGGTGGTCATAGGACAGCGCCAGATACATCATGGGCCGAACCTCGACCTTGCCGTTCACGACGACGGCGCGGTCCATGGTCTTGTGCATGCCCAGGATGCCGGATTGCGGCGTGTTCAGGATCGGCGTCGACATCAGCGAGCCATAGACGCCGCCGTTGGAGATGGTGAAGGTGCCACCCGACAGGTCTTCCATGGACAGCTTGCCGTCGCGGGCCTTCTTGCCCAGCTCGCCGATGGTCTTCTCAACGCCGGCGAAGGACAGCTTGTCAGCGTCGCGGACCACGGGAACCACCAGACCCTGCGGCGTGCCCACGGCCACGCCGATATCATAGTAGTTCTTGTAGACAAGATCGGTGCCGTCGATCTCGGCATTGACGGCGGGCAGTTCCTTCAGCGCGACCAGGCAGGCCTTCACGAAGAAGGACATGAAGCCCAGCTTCACGCCGTGCTTCTTCTCGAAGGCGTCCTTCAACTGGTTGCGCATGGCGATCACGTTCGTCATGTCCACCTCGTTGAAGGTGGTCAGCATGGCGGCCGTGTTCTGCGCTTCCTTCAGGCGCTCGGCGATGCGCTGGCGCAGGCGGGTCATGCGCACACGCTCTTCCAGGTCGGCCTTGGCGCGCGGACCGGATGGGGCGGGTGCGGCCTTGGGCGCGGGGGCCGGTGCCGGGGCGGCCTTCGGCGTCTCGATGGCGGCCAGCACGTCGCCCTTGGTCACGCGGCCATCCTTGCCGGTGCCGGCGATGGCGCCGGTATCGACGCCGTTATCCGCTGCGATCTTGGCGGCGGCCGGCATGACCGGGGCCGTGGCGGCCGGTGCGGCGGCAGCGGCGGCCGGCGCAGCGGGTGCCGGGCTGGCCTTGGCCGCGGGGGCCACAGCGGCCCCGGACCCTTCACCGATGGTGCCCAGCAGGGCGCCGACATCGACGTTGGCGCCTTCTTCGGCGACGATCTCCGTCAGCACGCCGGCGGCCTGTGCATTGACCTCCAGCGTCACCTTGTCGGTTTCCAGTTCCACCAGGGCGTCATCGACATTGATGGCGTCCCCGACCTTCTTCAACCAGCGGGCAACCGTCGCTTCCGTGACCGATTCGCCCAGGGTGGGCACCTTGATTTCCGTCGCCATATTCTGTGGCCTTCGTGATTGGATGGTCGTGGGTATGAAAGGATGTTGCCGGCGGTCAGACCGTCAGCGCGTCGTCCAGAAGCTTCGCCTGCTCCTGGTTGTGGCGCTTCAGCATGCCGGTGGCAGGGGCCGCGGATTCGGGCCGGCCGGCATATTTCGGACGGCCCGCCTTGTGCCCGATGCTGGTCAGCACCTTTTCAATGCGGCGGTCGACGAAGTTCCAGCTTCCCTGGTTCTCCGACTCCTCCTGGCACCAGACGACATCGGCGTTCGGATACTTGGCCAGTTCCACGCCCAGCGCATCGGCCGGGAACGGATAGAGCTGTTCCAGGCGGACGATGGCGATGTCCTTGAGGCCCCGGCTCTCGCGTTCCTGGAACAGGTCATAATAGACCTTGCCGGAGCACAGGACCACGCGGCGGATCTTGTCATTGGCCACCAGATCGACGCCCGTTTCGTAAAGGACGCGATGGAAGGTCTGGCCGTTGGTGAACATCTCCAGCGGCGACACGGCCAGCTTGTGGCGCAGCAGCGACTTCGGCGACATCACGATCAGCGGCTTGCGGAAATCGCGGCGGACCTGACGGCGCAGGGCGTGGAAATAGTTGGCCGGCGTCGTGATGTTGCAGACCTGCCAGTTATCCTCGGCCGAGTTCTGCAGAAAACGCTCCAGCCGGGCGGAGCTGTGTTCCGGACCCTGGCCTTCCATGCCGTGCGGCAGCAGCATGACCAGACCGGACATGCGCAGCCACTTCGATTCGGCCGAGCTGATGAACTGATCGATGATGACCTGCGCACCGTTCACGAAATCGCCGAACTGTGCTTCCCAGATGGTCAGCGCATGCGGTTCGGCCAGGGAGAAGCCATATTCGAAGCCCAGCACGGCCGCTTCCGACAGCGGGCTGTCATGCACCTCGAAGGTGGCCTGCTTGCCCGGACGGATATTGTTCAGCGGGATGTACTTCTCTTCATTCTTCTGGTCGATCAGCACGCTGTGCCGCTGGGAGAAGGTGCCGCGGCCCACATCCTGCCCGGACAGGCGCACGGCCGTGCCCTCCACGGCCAGCGTGCCGAAGGCCAGCGCCTCGGCCGTGGCCCAGTCGATGCCCTGGCCCGAGCTGATGGCCTCTGCCTTGGCCTTCAACTGGCGGGCGACCTTGGAATTGACGTTGAAATCGGCCGGCACGCGGGAGATGGCCATGCCCACTTCCGTCAGCAGGTCGGCGGGGACGGCCGTCGTGCCGCGATGCGCATCGGCCTTCGCGGCGGACAGGCCCGCCCACTTGCCTTCCAGCCAGTCGGCCTTGTTGGGCTTGTAGGACATGCCCGCCTGGAATTCGGCTTCCATCCGGGTATTGAACTCGGTGACGAAGCCCTCGGCCTCGTCCTGGCTCAGCACACCTTCAGCGACCAGTTGCTGGGCATAGAGCGCGCGGGTCGTCTGCTGCTTGGCGATGGTCTTGTACATCAGCGGCTGCGTGAACGCCGGCTCGTCGCCTTCATTATGGCCCTGGCGGCGGTAGCAGACGATGTCCACCACCACGTCCTTCAGGAACTTCTGGCGGAATTCGATGGCGATGCGGCTGACATGGATCACCGCTTCGGGATCGTCGCCGTTCACATGGAAGATCGGGGCCTGGATCGACTTGGCCACTTCCGTCGGATACGGGCCGGAACGGCTGTATTGCGGGGCGGTGGTGAAGCCGATCTGGTTGTTGATGATGAAATGGATGATGCCGCCCGTGCGGTAGCCCTTCAGTTCGGACAGCAGCAGCGTTTCCGGCACCAGCCCCTGGCCGGCAAAGGCGGCGTCGCCATGCAGCAGCACGCCCAGCACGTTCCAGCGGCTTTCGTCGGACGGCGGCACCTGCCCGGAAATCTGGCACTGCTTGGCCCGCACGCGGCCGCAGACGACCGGGTTCACGACCTCCAGATGCGACGGGTTGGGCGACAGCGACAGGTGGATGGTGTTGCCATCGAAATCACGGTCGCTGGACGTCCCCATATGGTACTTCACGTCGCCGGAGCCCTGGACATCCTCGGGGTTCGCGGGGTTGCCCTGGAACTCGCTGAAGATGGCCTTGAAGGGCTTGCCCATCACATTGGCCAGCACGTTCAGGCGGCCGCGATGGGCCATGCCCAGCACGATCTCCTTCAGGCCCAGCTGGCCGCCGCGCTTCATCACCTGTTCGATGGCCGGCACCAGCACCTCGCCGCCTTCCAGGCCGAAGCGCTTGGTGCCCGTGTATTTCACTTGGCAGAACTTCTCGAACCCTTCCGCCGCCGTCAGGCGTTGCAGGATGGCCTTCTTGCCATTCACCGTGAAATCGGTCTGGTTGCGGATGCCTTCGATACGTTCCTGGATCCAGGCCTTCTGCTCGGGATCCTGGATATGCATGAACTCCACGCCGATCGAGCCGCAATAGGTGCGATGCACCGCGTCCACGATCTGGCGCAGGGTGGCCGTCTCCATCCCCAGCACGTTGTTGATGAAGATCGGGCGGTCCAGGTCGGCGTCGGTGAAGCCGTAATGGCGGTAGTCCAGTTCCGCATGCTCGGCCCGCTTGTCCAGGCCCAGCGGGTCCAGCTTGGCCAGCAGATGGCCGCGCACCCGGTAATTGCGGATCAGCATCAGGGCGCGCAGGCTGTCCAACTGTGCCTGGCGGACCTGCTCGGGCGTGAAGCCGTTGGCGACCGGTGCCGCGGCCGCCGCGGGGGCGGCCGCCTTGTCGCCCTTGCCCGGCTTGGCCGGCACGGCGTCCGGATCGGCGGCCCCGATGACCCTGGCGGTCGACTTCGCCCAGGACGCACCGTTCAGCTCCGCCAGGATGGCATGACCGTCATCGCCCAGATCGGCGAAGAAGGCCTGCCAACTTGCGTCGACGGAGGCGGGGTCCTGTCTGTAACGGGCGTAGAGTTCCGCGATGAAGGTGCCGTTGGCGCCGAAAAGGAAGGAAAGGCGCTCACTCGGGGCTTGGTCGTAGGGGGCCATTGGGGATTCCGGTCGGAAAGGCCGTGGTGCGGAGCCGCACCGGGCCGGGTGCAAAGGCATGAAATTCCGCGACGGTTGTACGTCAGTGCAACGGTGTCATCAATATGCAGGTCTGCCGTGGCAGCCTTTTGCCTGTAGCACGGGTAGGGTGGATAGCCGGACAAAGGTCGATGCCGTCATCCGGCCGTGTTACAGATAGGAACCCGTCGCGCCAAATCCAGGGAAAATCGGGAAAAATCGCCCATGACACGCCAGCCCCGCGCCGAACTCGCCAAAGCCGTCCTGCACGAGGCGCGCAAACTGGTCGCTGACCACGGACTGGCCGCGCTCACCGCCAGGACTTTGGCGCAGGCGGTCGGTTGCTCTGTCGGGACCCTGTACAACCTGTACCCGAACCTTGATACCGTGCGCCTGCATCTGAACGCGGAACTGCTGGACCGCCTGCAGGTCGTGATGGCCGCCGCCGATGCGGCCGTGCCCGCGGATGCGGCCGTGGAGACACGGCTGCTGGCGCTGGCCAACGCCTATCTTTCGTTCGCACGCTCCAACCTGAACCTGTTCCAGACCCTGATCGACAACCGGCCGCCCGTCCTGACCGAACCGCTGCCCGACTGGCTGCTGGAACGGATCGTGCGCCTGCGCCGGGGGGTGGAGGCGGCGGTCGCCCCGCTGGTGCCCGATGCGGGGGCGGAGCGGCTGGAACGCGCGGCCACCACCATCTGGGCCGCCGTCAACGGCCTGGTGGAGGGCATCGTGTCGGGCAACCTGGCCCCCGTCAGCAGCGCCGACCCCGAATTGCTGATGAGCGAGCTGGTGGAGATGCTGGCCGCGGGCCTGCGGGCCAGGGGGTAGGCCATGGGCCGTGCAGTCACTGCCATCCTGTCATGCGTGCTGCTGGCCCTGCCCGTGTCGGCTGCGGAGCCGGCGGATCCGGCACCGGCGGAAACGCCCGCCGAAAGGGCGCTGGCCGTCCGGCTGTGTGCCGCGCTGACGGTTGCCATCGACAATGTGCCGGGGCGGGGACCCGCATTCCTGCGTTCCTACGACGCCCCGTCGGGCCAGGGCGCGCCGGAGGAGCCGGCGCTGGCCACGGCGGCCTTCACCTATGACAATGCGCTGGCCGCCATCGCCCTGGTGGCCTGTGGCCGCGCGGCCAAGGCGCGGCGTATCGGCGACGCGCTGCTGGCAGCTGTGGAGCATGACCGCGCCGGGGCCGACGGGCGGCTGCGCACGGCCTATCGCGCCGGCCCGCAGCAGGAATTCCCGATTCCACCCAATGGCTGGTGGAATCAGCGGCGGCAGCGCTGGGAGGAGGATGCCTATCAGGTGGGCACCGCCACCGGCAATGTCGCCTGGGCCGGGCTGGCTCTGCTGACCTTGGGTGATGTCCTGGACGAGCCCAGATACCATGCCGGGGCCGCGGCGCTGGGCGCCTGGGTTCTGGCCCGGACGGCGGATGACCGGGGGCCGGGTGGCTTCACGGGCGGGGTTCACGGATATGACGGCGAGACCGTGGCGCTGACCTGGAAATCAACGGAACATAATGTCGATCTGGTGGCGCTGTTCGGCTGGCTGGAACGCGCCGGTGCCGCGGGCGGGGACTGGGCCGGGGGCCGGGCGGCGGCGCGGGGCTTCCTGGACAGCTTGTGGCGGGCCGACAGCGGCCATTTCCCCACGGGCACCCTGCCCGACGGCGTGACGGTCAATGACGGCAATTCGGGCCTGGATGCGCAGCTCTGGCCCCTGATGCTGCCAGGGGCGCCGGACGAATGGCGCCGCGCGCTGGCCTATGCCGACGCGGCGCATGGTGTCGGCGGCGGCTATGATTTCAACGCCGACCGCGATGGCGTCTGGGTGGAAGGCACGGCGCAGGCGGCGCTGGCCTGGCGCATTGCGGGCGACCGGGAACGGTCCGATGCGCTGCTGGAAGGGCTGGCGGCGGATGTCAGCCCCGGCGGCTATCTGTGGGCCACGCGCAGCGACCGTGTTTCCACCGGCTTCGCCATCGGCCCCGACAGCGCGGAAGCGGATTTCTTCTATCACCGCCAGCCGCACCTTGGGGCCACGGCCTGGGCCGTGCTGGCGGCCAGGGGCTGGAACCCCTTTGCGGGCCGGCGTATCGGCGGGCCCAGCGGCGGGCCCAGCGGCGGGCCTTGAGGGCCGGGGCGCCTTCTGGGATGCTGCCGGTCCATCGGCAATCCATCACAAGAAGAAGCCCATGCGCCCGACCCTGTCCGCCGCCGCCCTGGCCCTGGCCCTGGCAGCCCCCGTTTCCATCCCCGCCGCCGCGTCGGCGGCCGCACACCCGACACAGGCGGAGGTGCTGGCCGCCTCGCCCGCGTCGGACTGGCGCGCGCCCGTGCCGGAGAACACGCTTTATCTGGAACTGCCGGCCGGGCGGGTTATCATCGAACTGGCCCCCGGCTTCGCGCCCGCGCATGTGGACAATATGCGCAAGCTGGCGCGGGAACATTGGTATGACGGCACCTTCATCGTGCGGGTGCAGGACAATTACGTCACGCAATGGGGAATGCCGGAGGAAACGCCCCGGCCCATGAAGACCGCCCTGGACCGGCTGGCGCCGGAATTCACGGTGAAGGACGGGGCGGCGGCCTTGCCCTTCACCGTCTCGCCCGATCCCGATGCCTATGCGCCGGAAGTCGGCATTTCCGACATCTTCCCCGCCGCCCGCGATCCGCGGACGGGAGAAGCCTGGATGACCCATTGCTATGGCATCGTCGGGGTGGGGCGCGGCTATGCGCTGGACAGCGGCAGCGGTGCCGAACTCTACACCGTCATCGGCCACAGCCCCCGCCCGCTGGACCGGGTGATCACCCTGGTCGGGCGCGTGCTGAAGGGGATGGAACTGCTGACGGCGCTGCCGCGCGGCACGGGGCCGCTGGGTTTCTATGAAAAGGCCGAACAACGGGTGCCGATCCACAGCGTGCGCCTGGCCGCGGACCTGCCCGCGACGGAACGGGAACGGATCGAGGTGCTGTCCGGCCAGTCCGCGACCTATGTGAAATGGCGCGAGGCGCGGCGCTTCCGCCAGGATGATTTCTTCATCCGGGCGGCCGGCCATATCGATGTCTGCAATGCGATGCCTCCGGTGCGCAGCATCGACGGCTGAGCGGCCGCCACCGGGCGGCACAGACCGGGCCCTGTGTTCCGATCGATGCCGGGATGCGCCGATGCCGCCTTGCGGGCAGCCCGGCGCATCTCCGCCGGGATCAGGCCCGCTTGGCGCCGATATAGGCCACGTCGGCGCGCGGGGTGCTGTCGAAATCGGTCAGCGGAATCGGATATTCGCCCGTGAAGCAGGCGTCGCAATATTGCGGCAGGTCGCTTTCGCGCCTGGCATGGTCCAGCGACTTGTAAAGCCCGTCCAGGCTGATGAAGGCCAAACTGTCGGCATTGATATAGCGCTGCATCTCCTCCACCGTCATGCGGTGGGCCAGCAGCTTTTCCTTCTCCGGCGTGTCGATGCCGTAGAAGCAGCTATGGCTGGTCGGCGGGCTGGAGATGCGCATATGCACTTCCTTGGCGCCGGCGTCGCGCATCATCTCCACGATCTTCACCGACGTGGTGCCGCGCACGATGCTGTCATCGACCAGGATGATGCGCTTGCCCTCGATGAAATGCCGGTTGGCATTATGCTTCAGCTTCACGCCCAGGCGGCGGATCTTGTCCGTCGGCTGGATGAAGGTGCGGCCGACATAATGGTTGCGGATGATGCCCAGGTCGAAGGGGATGCCGCTCTGCTCGGCATAGCCCAGCGCGGCGGGTACGCCGCTGTCCGGCACGGGGATGACCAGATCGGCATCCACATGGCTTTCGATGGCCAGTTGCTGGCCGATCTTCTTGCGCACGCCATAGACGGAATGGCCTTCCATGAAACTGTCCGGCCGGGCGAAATAGATATATTCGAAGATGCAGAACTTGGACGCGGTATTCTGGAAGGGCCGCAGGCTCTGGACACCGTTGCGGTCCAGCACCACCATTTCCCCCGGTTCGATGTCGCGCACGTAATCGGCGCCGATAATGTCCAGCGCCACCGTTTCCGACGCCAGCACATGGCTGTCGCCCAGCCGGCCCAGCACCAGCGGGCGCACGCCATACGGGTCGCGCACGCCGACCACCTGGTCCTTGGCCATGCAGACCAGGGAATAGGCGCCTTCGATCTGGCGCAGCGCATCGACCAGCCGGTCGATGACGCTGCCGTTCCGGCTGGTCGCCATCAGGTGGATGATGGTTTCGGTGTCCGACGTGGACTGGAACAGGCAGCCGCGGCGCACAAGCTGCCGGCGGAGCTGCATGGCGTTGGTCAGGTTGCCGTTATGGGCCAGGGCGAAGCCGCCGAACTCGAACTCGGCGAACAGCGGCTGCACGTTGCGCAGGCTGCGCTCGCCCGTCGTGGCATAGCGGACATGGCCGATCGCGACCTCGCCCGTCAGGTTGCGCATGACCGTTTCGCTACCGAAAATATCGCCGACCTGCCCCAGGGCGCGGTGCTGTGGAAAGTCCTGGCCGTCGAAACTGACGATGCCGGCCGCCTCCTGCCCGCGATGCTGGAGCGCATGCAGCCCCAGCGCCACGAGCGCCGCCGCATCCTGGGGACCATACACACCGAAGACGCCGCACTCCTCGCGCAGCTTGTCGTCGTCGAAGGGATGGGTCGTAAGCATGGGCAGAACGCCTTTCGCGGCTGAGGATGTGTCCGGTTATGTCGAGTTGGCGGGCCGGGTCTAGCGTTGGTCCCCGTCGGGACGTCGATCCGGTTCAAGGAACGGTTGGTCGGTGCTTTTGATCACCTGGTCGAGACGGCCGAGATCATCGGCATTATAGCCGCGATCGGTCTCCGGCACAGCCGCGTTCCCCGCAGATGTGGGGCGCGGATTGGCCAGCCTTTCCAGGGTGCGCCGGGCGTTCTCCGCCTCTTCCAGCCTGTGGCGCGCGCGCTCCGCCTCCCGCTGTGCCGGCGTCAGGTCGGCATTGGGCAGGAAGCCGCGCAACATGTCAGCCCCGGTTTCCAGATAGGGACGGGACTTCGCCTCGCGCAGCCAGACGGGTTGTTCCGGCCACAGCCAGGCGGCGAAAAGATAGGCCAGCGACACCAGCACCGCCCCGCGCACGATGCCGAACGCGAATCCCAGTGACCGGTCGATGGCCGACAGGCTGCTTTCCTGCACCCGACCCGAAATGGCACCGGTCAGCAGGGACAGCGCGATCAGCGAGCCCGTGAACAGGCCCAGGATGGTCACGCCGTCGGCAACATATTGGGTATCGATATGGGCACGGGTGAAGGGGGCTGCCACGGGAAACAGCCATAATGTCGCAAGTGCCGCCCCGATCCAGGCCGCCACCGACAGCACCTCGCGCACGAAACCGCGCGCGAAGGCCATCAGGGCGGAGATCAGCAGGATGATGATGACCGCGATATCGACCGGGTTCAGGCTGCTGGCTTCCATGACGGCTTCCCCCTCAATCCCGGCCGCGCGGCGGACGGGGCGGCGCATCCGCCTGGAACAATGGCAGCAGGTCGGACAAATGGTCCAGTTCGACGCGCCGCAGCCCGTCGGCCGAACCACCACCGCGCGCGCGGCGCGGCTGCGGCATCAGGGCGCGGTTGAAGCCCAGCTTGGCGGCTTCCTTCAGCCGCTGGTCGGTCTGGCTGACGGCCCTGATCTCCCCTGACAGCCCGATTTCCCCGAACACCACGGCGTCGGCCGGCACGGGTTCCCCCGTCAGGCTGCTGATCAGCGCCGCGGCCACGGCCAGGTCGGCCGCCGGTTCGGAAACCTTCAGCCCGCCGGCCACCGACAGATAGACGTCGTTGGCCCCGATGGCCACGCCGCAGCGCGCCTCCAGCACGGCCAGCACCATGGCCAGGCGCGACGTGTCCCAGCCCACCACGGCCCGGCGCGGTGTGCCCAGCGGGGACGGCGCGACCAGGGCCTGGACCTCCACCAGCACGGGGCGCGTACCCTCCAGCCCGGCGAAGACGGCGGTGCCCGTGATATCGCGGCGGCGGTCGGCCAGGAACAGTTCGGACGGGTTGGGGACCTCCACCAGCCCGTCCTCCCCCATCTCGAACACCCCGATCTCGTCGGTCGGGCCGAAACGGTTCTTCACGGCGCGCAGGATGCGGAACTGGTGCCCCCGTTCCCCTTCGAAATAAAGCACGGTGTCGACCATGTGTTCCAGCACGCGGGGCCCGGCGATCTGCCCGTCCTTGGTGACATGGCCGACGATCAGCAGGGTGATGCCCCGGCGCTTGGCCACGCGGATCAGTTCGGCCGCGCAGGACCGGACCTGGGCCACGGTGCCCGGCGCGCTGTCCAGCGTGTCGATATACATGGTCTGGATCGAATCGATGACGGCGACCTGCGGTCCGTCGGGGGCTTCCAGGCTGGCCACGATGTCGCGGACATTGTTGGCCGATGCCAGTTGCACGGGCGCGTTGGCCAGCCCCAGACGGGCGGCACGCATGCGCACCTGATCCACCGCCTCTTCCCCGCTGATATAGGCGCAGCGCGTTTCCTGTGCCAGGCAGCAGGTGACCTGCAGCAGCAAGGTGGACTTGCCGATGCCGGGATCGCCGCCGACCAGCAGGGCCGAGCCATTGACCAGCCCGCCGCCGCATACACGGTCGAATTCCTGGATGTGGGTCATGCGGCGGGGCGCATCCTTGGACACGCCGGAAAGGGCCACGAACTCTATGCGCCGCCCGCTGCCGGATTTGCCCAGCCCCTTGGGCATGGCATCGGCGGCCTGCTCCTCCACCAGCGTGTTCCATTCCCCGCAGGCATCGCATTTACCCGACCATTTGGGGTAATACGCCCCGCAATTCTGGCAGACATATCGGCTGGTGGCGCGGGCCAAGGTCGTGCAGGCTCCAGGGGTCGGGGGACGCGCCTTATATAGACGCATCATGCTGCCAAGGGGAGCCCTTCATAACACGGATGCAACATGCGCAAGGGCTGGCCGTAAGGGCTATCCCGTCGGGGGGCGGCAGGGCCGGCCCGGGGGGCGCATACGATACGTTCGATCAGATAAGCGAATGGATAGCTTGCCTGTTCATGTGGCAATGGTCAGGTTTGAAACATGCGGTCATGCTTGATCCGCGCGTTCACAATGCAAGGACCTCCCCGCCATGGGCCAAGTCATCCCCTTTCCCCGCCCGCAGGGCGCGACACGGGTTGCCGCCCTGGCCAACAGTCTGGTTGCCACCAATGCGGCACTGCCCCAATTGCTCTCGGTCATGGGGGATGTGGGGCGTTCCACGGAGGCGCTGTGCCGGTCCTTCCAGGACAGCCTGCTGCAATTGAGCGCATCGTTCGATGAGGCATTGATGCTGAATGCCGCCCATCGCCGCCTGCAACGGGCGACGCAGGACGCCATGGAACTGGCCGCCACCGATCCGGAAAAGGCGGCCTTGAGGCTGGCCGAACTGCGCGCCGATTACGCCCGCATCAATTGCCAGGGTTCCTGACGGACGGCAGGGAACGGGGCTGTTCACCTTATACTATTTTGCGGTGACCAGAACCTATAGGTTCTGGTCACCGTCCTCAATTGCCGGCGCCAACATTCGTTGGCTTGGCTGCGCCGCACGAGCGGCGCGGCGGCGGCCGCCGCCGGACCAACTGGCGATGAGTTCTACTCATCGCCAGTTGGTATTACCTCACCTCACCGCGCCCCTGGGCGCAACAGGTCACCTCACCTCACCGCGGAGGCGCCAGGCCGCGTCGGCTGGCGATGCATGCAAGGATCGGCCTGTAAGGCTATCCGTCCGGATGCCGGCCTTGTATCAGCAGGAAATATGCGATCTCGGGAAGAGGTGGCTGGGGGACTAGGATTCGAACCTAGACTGGCGGAGTCAGAGTCCGCTGTCCTACCGTTAGACGATCCCCCATCCGAACCGGCGTCCGGTGCCGCACTTGGCGACCCGCCGTCGGGGTGGGCGGGCTTATAGCACCGGGTTTCGGGGTTGTGAACCCCTTATCTTCACAAAAAACGCACGGGTCGTCCGCCGGGTGGCGGGGCTGCCCACGGGGTGGCCAGTCCGCCAGCCGGGCGGGCAGGCCTGCTTGAACGGTGCTTGCGGGCTGTCGGTCTTCAGTTACGATGGCACGACGGTTTCAACATGGCAGATGTCGCTGGGATTTGGCAGTCGTGGAAGGTGGTGTTGCAGACAGGGGCGGCTCTGACCGCTGTGGGCCGCCGGCGTCGGAGCCGGCGACAGCCGGTTGTCGCTCGCCCGTGCTGGCGGCACTGGATCTGGGCACCAACAATTGCCGCCTGCTGATCGCGAAGCCGGCGCGTGAGGGGTTCCGTGTCATCGACGCCTTTTCCCGCATCGTCCGTCTGGGCGAGGGGCTGTCGCGCAGCGACCGGCTGTGCGACGACGCGATGGCCCGCACGGTCCAGGCGCTGAAGGTCTGCCGGTCCAAGATGGAACGCCGCGGGGTCAGCCACCTGCGCGCCGTCGGGACGGAGGCCTGCCGCCGCGCCGGCAATTGCGACGAGTTCCTGAGCCGTGTGGAGGGGGAGACCGGTCTGAGGATCGAGATCATCAGCACGCGGGAGGAGGCGCGGCTGGCACTGGCCGGCGTGGCTCCGCTGCTGGATGCCAGGATCCCCAACGCCCTGGTCTTCGATATCGGCGGTGGTTCCACCGAGCTGATCTGGATCGAACTGGTGCGCGGTCGCCCGCGCGTCATCGATCAGATATCGGTGCCGCTGGGCGTCGTCAACCTGACGGAGACTTATGGCGGCGACCGCGTCTGTCCCCTGGATTACCGGCGCATGATGGACAGGGTGGGGGCCGGACTGGGCGATTTCGACGAGCGTAACGGCATCGCCCGCGCTGTGGCGGAAGGGCGGGTGCAGATGCTGGGCGCCTCGGGCACCGTCACGACGCTGGCCGGCATTCAGATGGGTCTGGAACGCTATGACAGGTCGCGGGTGGATGGCGCCTTCCTGGATCGCGACAAGGCGCGCAGCATCTCCGACACGCTGCTGGGGCTGGATTACATGGGCCGGGCCGGCCAGCCCTGCGTCGGTCGCGACCGGGCCGATCTGGTGATTGCCGGCTGCGCCATCCTGGATGCCATCTGGCGCCAATGGCCGGTGCCGCAATTGCGCATCGCCGACCGTGGCGTGCGTGAAGGCATCCTGTGCGAACTGGCCGCCGCCGCCCGCCGTCGGCGGGGCCGGGGCTAGCGGTTTCGGATGACCGGAAACGGTGCCGGCGCCTGGTGAAGGGCAGGGTAGGGCTGGGTTGCGGCCCTACCCCCTTGTGCCGGGGGGCGTTCGGGGGAATGCTACCTGCCTGATCCTTCATTTCCGTTCCGATGGCGCCTGTCCCATGAGCAAATCCTCCGGCAACATTCCCACCGGCCGCGGCCAGTCCGTCCGCGTGAAGACCGCCAAGCGCCGGTCGGTGTCATCGGCGCGCTGGCTGGAACGGCAACTGAACGACCCCTATGTCGCCGAAGCCCGCAAGCGCGGCCTGCGCAGCCGCGCGGCGTTCAAGCTGCTGCAGCTTGACGAGAAGTTCGGCCTGCTGAAGCGCGGGCAGCGCATCGTCGATCTGGGCGCCGCGCCCGGCGGCTGGACACAGGTGGCGGTCGACAAGTCGAAGTCCGACCAGGGTGGCACCGGCCAGGTGGTCGGGCTGGATTTGCTGGAGATGGAGCCCGTGCCCGGCGCCACCACCTTCCAGATGGATTTCACGACCGACGAGGCGCCGGCCCGGCTGAAATCCCTATTGAACGGCCCGGCCGATATCGTGATGTCGGACATGGCGGCCAACACGACGGGCCACACCCAGACCGATCATCTGCGCATCATGGGTCTGGCCGAAATGGCCTATCAGTTCGCGACCGAAGTGCTGGCGCCCGGCGGGCATTTCATCTGCAAACTGTTCCAGGGCGGGGCGGAGCGTGAATTGCTGGCCCGCATGAAGCAGGACTTTGCCAGCGTCCGCCATGCGAAGCCGGCCGCCAGCCGACAGGACAGCAGCGAGACCTATCTGGTCGCCATGGGTTTCCGTGGTGCAACCCCGCCGCAGGCCTGACGCCGGGCGCGATTGCGCAAGGTTGGTTTCCATTCTGGCAAAAGTAATGCCGCGCCGATCGCGTCATATCCGGAAGGGCCGGGGCGGGGTGGTATTTCCATAGGTGTAGTACAACCCGTTTGAAGGGCTGATCCAACTGAGATAAATTGTTGGCTTGGCGGCTCCAGTAAGGGGAGCCCGCTCCATTTGAGCGGGTGTGGTTCGTCCGGTGACAGGACGAATCCGACTTCAATTCTCGGGAAAGGGGATATTTGGTCGCCACTTGCGCAAACCGTGGGGCTTGGAATGCAGATGGCTATCAATATACCCGATGAAATATCGCTTAGTTCGGCACGGCTTCTGGTCATAGATGATATGCAGGTCAGCGTTGATCTGCTGATCTGTATTCTTCGCCGGGCCGGGCTGGCGCATATATCCGCGACAACTGATCCGCTGGAAGGGCTCAATTTGTGCCTTGTTTCGCCGCCGGATCTTGTGTTGCTGGATTATTGCATGCCGGGCCTGGACGGCCCGGCCTTCATCGAGGCGATGAACCAGGCCCTGGGCGATGATGCCCCGCCCGTGCTGATCATCACGGCCCATGATGCCGGCAATATGC
This sequence comes from Niveispirillum fermenti, assembly GCF_048066175.1. Lineage (GTDB taxonomy): Bacteria > Pseudomonadota > Alphaproteobacteria > Azospirillales > Azospirillaceae > Niveispirillum > Niveispirillum fermenti. Next base: position 58,234 of record NZ_JBLTXA010000003.1, read on the forward strand.
GCCGCCGCGCGCTGGAAACCGGTGCCATCGATTATGTCACCAAGCCCTTCACCGACTGGGAAATACTGACCCGTGCCCGCAACCTGTTGCGGCTGAACATGCTGTATCGCAGCCAGCGTTCGCTTTCCCGCTTCCTGGAGGAGCAGGTACGGGCGCGCACGGCCGAACTGGAGCATACGCGCGCGGAGATCATCCATCGCCTGTGCAATGCGGGGGAGTTCCGGGACGAGGATACGGGCCGGCATGTGGCACGGATCGGACAATTATCGGCCCGGCTGGCGGCCCTGGCCGGGCTTGACGACGGGTTCGTGCAGCGGCTGGGGGCCGCGGCCCCGCTGCATGACATCGGCAAGATCGGCATTCCGGACAGGGTCCTTTTGAAGCCGGGCAAGCTTGATCCCGCAGAATGGAACGTGATGCGCAGCCACTGCGCCCTGGGCGCGCAAATCCTGGCGGGCAGCGGCCTGCCGCTGCTGGACCTGGCGTCGGAGATCGCACTCAGCCATCACGAAAAATGGGATGGGGGCGGCTATCCGCGCGGACTGTCGGGCACCGATATCCCGCTGTCGGGCCGGATCGTCGCCGTTTGCGACGTGTTCGACGCGCTGCTGTCGCACCGGCCTTACAAACAGCCCTGGTCCATGGATCGTGCGCTGGCCTATATCGGAGAGGTGGCGGGCAGTCACCTGGACCCCGACATCGCACAGCTTTTCCTGGACAACCGGGAGGAGATGATCGGCATCCGGCTGGACATGGCGGACTGATACCAACGTGCGATGAGTAGAATTCATCGCACGTTGGTCCGGCGGCGACTGCCACAGCACCGCTCGTGCGGCGTCGCCGGCGCCAACGAATGTTGGCGCCGGCAATTGAAGGCGGTGATTAGAACCAATAAGTTCTAATCACCGCAAAATAATATGATTCCGGTCCCGGTGCCGGCGGCGTGGGGATCGGCCGCGATCACCGCCGCCTGTGTCAAAGCGGTTGCGGCAGCGCCAGGCCACGCGCCTTGGCGGCTTCGACGAACCTGCCGGCCGCACGTTCCCCCACGCCCTGGCCCCAGACCTGTCCGATGGCCATCGACTGCTGGGTGATCATCGGCAGTGACTGGACAAGCTTGGAGCCGGTTGGCGTCCTGTAGAAGCGGATGATATCGTCCAGTTCGGCCATCGTGAATTGGGTGGCATAGATGCCGGCCAGTCCCCGGATCAGATCGGGCAGGGCGGCCTTGGCCTCCGGCACGAAATATTCCTGCAGCAGCGACCGGATTTCCCCCGCGTGGCCCGGATTGCGATCGATCATCTGCTGTTCCATTTCGTGGAGCATGGCGACGATCAACTGTTCCCCGATATTGGCGGCACCGGAAACCCTCAGCAGTTCGGCAGCCTTTTCCTGGCGGGCGGCCGGCTGTTCGGCGTTGCCGGCAAGGCTTGCGGGTGCCAGCAGCAAAAGCCCGGCAAGGATGGCGGGAAAGGTCTTGCGGATCGGCACGGGTTCCTCGGAGGCTGGGGGGAGGGATGGCTGGGGGGAGGGATGATGGTGCGGCCGCGTCAGACTGCCAGCACGGAGGTGACCTGCAGGTCGTATGCCCCGCGCCGCTGCCGCAGGCGGGAAAAGTCGATCCGGCTCCAGCCGTCATCACCGAAGCGGGCCAGATAGCGGTCGGCCCCCTGCCGGTCCAGCGGGGCCAGGGACAGACGCTGTTCAGCCCCGCCGGCGGCCGCGAAATCACGGCCATCGGCATGGTCGCGCAGCCAGGCCAGGGCCCAGGCACCAAGCAGGAAGTGGCCACCCATAGATAGCGCGATCCGCCCCGCCGCCACCTCTCTCAGTGCATCGGTCTGCCAGTTCATGCCGACCAGCGCCAGATCGATGCCGGTCTTGAAGCCCAGTTCCGCGGCACCGTCCAGGGCACCCAGCGCCATATCGTCATTGGCGCACCAGATACCCTCTGTCTGCGGCTGACGGCGCAGCAGGGAAATGACGCGGCTGCGCGCCTGTTCCCGGCTCCAGTTCAAGGAGACATGGTCCAGCACGACCGCATTGCCGTCCGCGGCCACGGCGAGGCGCAGCCCGTCCGACCGTTCCTGACCGGCCGGTGTGGCGGCCGGCCCGGCGATCGCCAGCAGCGGAACGGCATCCGTCCGCTCCGGCCGGCGCAGGCGGCGGCATTCGGACAGAAGCCCCCGGGCCATGGCAGCCCCCGCCGCCATATTGTCGGCGACCAGACTGCCCAGCAGCAAGGGGGAACGTTCCCGCGGGCGGCCCAGGATGGCAATGTCATCCGCCGCCAGCCCGCTGAAGACCAGCAGGCAGGGTGTGCCGGCCTCCATCGCTGCATTCGCCAGGGGGACGGCTGTGCGGTGTTCATTGACGATGGCCAGATAATCCAGCCCCTGGTCGATCAGTTCCCGCCCCTGAACAATGATCCGCTGCCGGTCGCGTTCACCCCGGCGAACCACCAGATCGATATCGAAATGATCGGCGGCCGTCCGCATCAGCCGGTCCGCCATCTGCCAGAATCCGTCCGTGGTGCGGCCGGGATTGACGAACCCCACGCGCAGGCGCCGGGCCCGCGCCTGCGATGGCAGGGTCAGGCCAGCAAGGGAACCGGTCAGCAACTGACGACGTGAAGGTCGAAAAGGCACGGGGGTGAAGCCCCTATTAGGTGTGGGCAGGTAAAGATCATACCCTGTTTGGCGTCGGAACTGCAAAGGGGTGTCGCATCTTCCGCCCTGGTTCCTTTGCATACGAAGTCATGTTGCGTATGAATTTTTTGCCCTCCCTAATGAAATGGAAAAAGTTTCTTATAAGGCAGGGGGGAATATGATTGCGCCTGTGGACCGGCGGTTCGACCGTCCGGAGCTGGATGTGTTGCGCTTCCTGGCTTTTGTCGGTGTCTTCGCCTTTCACTATATCGATTACGCGCCATTCGACCGTGATGCCCATCCGGTCTTCATGGCTTTTTGCACCATCGGTGCCTTTGGCGTTTCGGTATTTTTCCTGTTGTCGGCCTATCTGATCACCGAACTGCTTTACCGGGAACGTCAGGCGGCCGGGCGGGTCGATGTGAAGCGGTTCTTCATCCGCCGCAGCCTGCGGATATGGCCGCTTTACTTTGCGACCCTGTTCGGGCTGCTGGCGTTGGGGCAGGTGGTGCCCAAGGTGGCGCCGGACACCTGGCCGGCGGTGCTGACCTTCCTCACCTTCACCGGCAACTGGTACGTCATGGATCAGGGCTGGATCGCCGGGTCGTTCGACCCGCTATGGAGCATTTCGGTCGAGGAGCAGTTCTATATCCTGGTACCTTTCGCCATCGCGCTGTTGACGCGCCGGTGGGTCGTGGGCATCTGCCTGGGGATCATCGGCCTATCCTATGCCACCATCCTGCATTATGCGATGCACCCGGTTGCCGGGGACAACGGGATGTGGACCAACAGTCTGGTGCAGTTTCAGTTCTTCGCCGCCGGCACGCTGCTGTCCATCGGGCTGCGCGGGCGGGTGCCGGATTGGGGGATCGCGCGACGGTCCGGCCTGTTCGCGGCCGGGCTGGGGTGCTGGCTGTGGGCGCTGTGGGGGTTTGGCGTCAAAAGCTGGGATGCGCATCCCACGCCCGCCGGTGCGCTTGCCGGCTGGGCGCTGGTGCTGCTGGGGGCGGTGCTGTTCTTCCTGGCCCTGCTGGGTATGGACCGGCGGCTGGCCCCGCCCTGGCTCACCTACTGGGGCCGGGTGTCCTATGGGCTTTACCTGTTTCATTCACTGGTCATGTATCTGACCTTCGGGTTGCTGCTGGGCTGGTTCGGCACGCCGGCGCTGCTATCGGGGGAACCGGGCGGGCCGGCCCTGTGGGCGGGCACGGCGCTGTCGCTGCTCGTGCTGTTCACCCTGGCCCATCTTTCCTACCGCTATTTCGAAAGTCCGTTCCTGCGGCTGAAACAGCGTTACGCCATCGTCCGGCGATGAAGGGACGGGGTGGGGCGGCTCTCACCCCCCACCCCGTCCGCCTGGTATCAAGCCCGTCGATCGCCGGTGCCCGCCCATGGGTCCGGGGCGTCAGGCCGCGTTCCGGCGGCCCTCGATCCAGCCATCCACCACTTCTTCCAGGATGGGCAGGGTGACGGCCCCGTTCATCAGCACGGTGTCGTGGAAGCCGCGGATGTCGAACCGGTCCCCCAGGGCGGCCCGCGCCTTCTCCCGCAATTCCAGGATCTTGTTCATGCCGATCTTGTAGCCCAGCGCCTGACCCGGCCAGACGAAATAGCGGTCGATCTCGTTGGCATTGTCGGCCAGCGGGTTGGCCGTGTTCTCGCCCATCCAGGCCACGGCCTGCTCGCGCGTCCATTGCTTGGCGTGAATACCCGTATCGACGACCAGCCGCCCGGCGCGGAACAGTTCCGACACGATGCGGCCCGCCTCGTTCAGGGGAGATTTGTAGAAGCCGTAATCCTTGGCCATGCGCTCGGTATACATGGCCCACCCCTCCCCATAGGCCGTGTCCCAGGCATATTTGCGGAAGGTGGGCAGGCCCTGGGTCTCCTGCGCGATGGCGATCTGCATGTGATGGCCCGGCAGCGCTTCGTGGAAGCACAGCGCCTGCAGGTCGTGGCGTGTCTGCACCGACATGTCCGACAGGTTGGCATAGAACACGCCGGGCCGGGCGCCGTCGGGGGATGAGGGTTCATAGAAGGCGCTGGGCGTCGCATTCTCGCGATAGGCCTCCACGGGCTTCACCACGACCCTGGCCTTGGGAAGCGCGCCGAAGAATTCCGGCAGCCGGGCGCCCATCTCCTCGATATAGGCGGTGGCAGTGGCCAGATATTCCTGCCGTCCCTCCGCGCTGTCGGGGAAGCGGATGGACGGTTCGGTACGCAGGTGCTGGAAGAAATCCTGCACGCTGCCCGCAAAATCCATCGCCGCCATGGCTTCCCGCAGTTCCGCATGCAGGCGGGCCGTCTCCGACAGGCCGATGGCGTGGATCTCGTCTGCGGTCAGGTCCAGACCCGTATGGACCATGATCTGCGTGCGATAGAAATCCGCCCCGTCCGGCAGGGACCAGACGCCGTTGCTGTCCTTCTGCCGGTCGGCCATCTCGGCCACGGTGGCCAGGAAGCGCTGATAGGCGGGCAGCAGGCTGTCCGTCATGGCCCTGGTGCCGGCCCGGATGATGGCCTGCTTTTCCGCGGTGGGGATGGACAGCTTGCCCACCTTCTCCTTCAGATCGGCCAGCAGCGGGTTGTCCTTGCCGGCGCTCGCCTCGAATGGCGCACCGGCGATGACATTGCGGGCCGATTCCGTGATGCGGCCGAAGCAGAAGGCGGGGGGCAGCACGCCCTTGCCGGCCTGCCGGCGCATGTTCTCGCCGGCAATATCCATCACCTGTCCGGCCCCTTCCAGCCGGCGGACATAGTCCCTGGCATCCGCGGCACTGTTCACGGCGTGATAGCCGATCAGGAAGGATGGAATCTCGGTATGCGCACCGCCCAGATGGCTGACGGCATAGAGATGATGGCGCCAGCGGTAGAAATCGAGCTGGCGGCGCAACGCCTGGCCGAACAGCTTGTGGCTGACCTGCGCCGTGGGCGACAGTGCTTCCAGGTCAAAGGCGGACAGGCCCTGCAACTGTTCCGCCGCGATGCGCAGGCTCAATTGCTGGAAACCCTCGTCGGGCAGGGTCCAGCGGTCATGCGGACCGGGCAGCCCCATGCGCGTCCGCTGTTCGGGGCTGCGGGCCAGGTCCTCCTGCCAGCATTTCTCCAGATATTCGTTCAGCGCCTTGTCGGCCGGTCCGTCCTGGCCCGCCATCGCAAGCCGGGGGATCACGCCCTCCAGCGCAACGGCGGTGGCGGACAGGGCAAACAGGCCGGTAACGGCGGCACGGCGGGTAACGCTGGGCATGATGGCTCCGGTTCGGACGGGCGGGAATACCGGGCGCATCCTACCCTGTCCCGCCGCGCGGCCAACAGAACCATTGTAACCCGCCTGTAATACCAACGTGCGATGAGTAGAACGCATCGCACGTTGGTCCGGCGGCGACTGCCACAGCACCGCTCGTGCGGCGTCGCCCGCGCTAACGAATGTTGGCGCCGGTAATTGAGGGCGGTGACCAGAACCAATAGGTTCTGGTCACCGCAAAATAGTATAACGGGTGGGCCGGACATGCGGCCCGGCAGGTCCGGCCGGCCCCGGTTTCAATCCCGGCTGGGGCGGCCCTGCACGCTGTCACTGCTGGGGCTGCGCATAACGCTTTTGCCACTGTCCGGATTGGGGGTGTCGGTCATGCGGTCCGCGCGGCGGTTCGGGCCGCCGGGCGTGCCATAGATCTTGTGCAGCCGGTCGAATTCCTGGCGGTGATGTTCCCAGCTTTCCTGGAAGCCTGGCTCCCCGTCGCGGCGGCCGCGAACGATGATCTCGTCTTCCATCTGCTGCTGTTGCTGTGCCTTGGCGGGTGCCGGCGGTTCAGGGTTCTGCTGTGCCTTCACGGCAAGCGCTGTCATCAACGCGAACAGCGTGGCGCAAACCAGCACCAGACCCACTTCCAGCATCATCCGCATCAATCACCCCTGCATCCCGCGATACCATGCGCAGGATGCCACAGGCAGGTCAAGATGAACATAGTTCATTGGACATAGGGAGCGATCATACCAACTTGCGATGAGTAGAACTCACCGCCCTCAATTGCCGGCCAGCGGCTCGTACCAGTCCGATGGCAGGCCCGCCAGCTCGCGTGACAGACCGTTGAAGGGGCGCTTCAGTTCACCCTTGAAATGGGTGCGCACCAGTTGCTGCCACCAGGGGCCGGCCTCCTGCCCCAGGCATTGCGCGGCTACCTGGAACCAGCGGCGGCCTGTGGCGACGTGGCCGACCTCGTCGCGCAGGATGATGCGCAGGACCTCCACGCTTTCCGCATCGCCGGCCTTGGTCAGGCTGTCGATGATGGCGGGTGTGACGTCCAGGCCGCGGGCCTCCAGCACCATGGGCACGACCGCCAGCCGGGCGGCCAGATCGTGCGCCGTGGCCTCTGACGCCTGCCACAGCCCGTCATGGGCCGGCAGGTCGCCATAGGCCGCCCCCAGACTGGCCAGGCGGTCGGCGACCAGGGTGAAATGCAACGCCTCCTCGTCCGCCACCCGCAGCCAGTCGGCGTGGAACGAGAGGGGAAGCGGCGAGCCATCCGGCAGGTGCCGGAACCGGGCCAGGATATCCCAGGCCAGGTCGATGGCGTTCAGTTCGATATGGGCGATGGCGTGCAGCAGCGCGACGCGGTTGGCGATGGATTGCCCCCGCCCGCGCTTGGGCATGTCCTTCGGGTGGCGCAGTTCAGGCCTGGCCGGCCGGGCGGGACGAGCGGGCGGCATGCTGCTGCCCGGGCCGGTGATGGAGCCATCCCGCCACGCCGCCGCGAAGGCGCGGGTCAGGCGAGCCTTTTCCCGCGCGTCGGCGGTGGTCAGCACGGAGACGGCGGCGTCGGAAAGGCTGGGGGGAAGGGACATGAAAGGTCGCGAGGATGCTTATCGATGCTTTGAACGCCCACGCACACGGGAAGGGATGAACGGGGAGGCGTGGTGGATCATTGTTGGGGTTCCTACACCGAAAAACTCTCTCCGCATCCACACCGCGCCTTCTCGTTCGGGTTCTTGAAGGTGAAGCCGGACTGGAACTTGTCCTCGGCATAGTCCATTTCGCTGCCGATCAGGAACATGGTGGCGGCGGGGTCGATCAGGATGGTGACGCCCTTATCCTCCACCACCTCCTCGAACTTCTTCTTTTCCTCGGCATATTCCACGAAATAGGACATGCCGGAACAGCCGCGGGTCTTCACGCCCACGCGCAGGCCGACCAGCGGCTTCTCGGACCGGGACATCAGTTCCCTGACCCGTTCGGCGGCGGCGTCGGTCAGGGTCAGGGCCTTGGGCATGGGGCGGGCCATCTGCTCCTCCTTCAGAACATGTTCAGCGCGATGCGGGCTTCGTCGCTCATCCGGGTGGGGTCCCAGGCGGGCTCCCAGACCAGTTCGACATGCACGCTGCTCACGCCATCGACGGCGGCCACGACCTGCTGCACCTGGCCCGGCATCTCGCCGGCCACGGGGCAACCGGGGGCCGTCAGGGTCATGTCGATCTCCACATCGCCATCGCCGTCGATGTCGCAGCGGTAGATCAGCCCCAGTTCATATATATTCACCGGGATCTCGGGATCATAGACGGTGCGCAGCGCCTCGATCACCCTGTCATGCAGCGGGGCGTCGGGGGGCAGCTTCTCGTCGGCCGGAATGTCCACGGGGCTGCCCATGGAAACGTCGGGGGCGATGGGGCGGGTGGTCTGGTTCATGTCTCGTCTCTCCCGTCAGAAGGAGGCATTTTCGGTGGAGGCGGCGGCTTCGCCATGCAGGGCCGCATTCATCGTGTGCCAGGCCAGCGTGGCGCATTTCACCCGCATGGGGAATTCGCGCACGCCCGACAGGACGGCCAGCTTGTCGGTGGCATCCTCGTCCAGGGCGCCATGGTCGCCCTGCTCATCCTCGTCCTTGGTACACATGTCATGGAAATAGCCGAACAGCGCCTCGGCCTCCTTGACGGGCTTGCCGCGCAGGATCTCCGTCATCAGGCTGGCGCTCGCCTGGCTGATGGCACAGCCGCGCCCATCGAACCGCAGGTCCTGGATGATGCCGGCATCATCCACCGTCAGATAGATGGCGATCTTGTCCCCGCACATCGGGTTGTCACCCCGGGCCGTGCGGTTGAAGGCATCGGGCTTGCCGAAGTTCCGCGGGTTCTTCCCGTGGTCCAGGATCACTTCCTGATAAAGATCACGCAAATCATCGAACATTGCTTACCCCGTCAATTCCCACAGGGCGCCGGACCGGTGCCCGCCGCCCTGTGGAAGGCCCGCTGTCACCCGAAGAACGCCTTGCAGGCCTGGACCGCCTCGACCAGCGCATCCACCTCGGCCTCTGTATTATATAGGCCGAAACTGGCGCGGGCGGTGGCCCCGACCCCGAACCTGTCCATCAGCGGTTCCGCACAGTGCCGGCCCACCCGTACCGCCACCCCGCCGCGATCCAGCAGGGTGCCGATATCATGGGGGTGGATGGCGTCCATGGTGAAGCTGATGATGGCCGCCTTGTCCGGGGCCGTGCCGATGATGCGCAGCCCTTCCACCTCCGACAGCCTGTGCGTGGCATAGGCCAGCAGGCGCTGTTCATGCGCCTGGATGGCGTCCATGCCAAGTGCGGTGACATAGTCGATGGCGGCCCCCAGCCCGATCCCTTCCACGATGGCCGGCGTTCCGGCCTCGAACCGGTACGGTGCTTCGCGATAGGTCGTCTTCTCGAAACTGACCGCGCTGATCATGTCGCCGCCGCCCTGCCAGGGCGGCATGGCGTCCAGAAGCTCCTTGCGGCCATAGAGAACGCCGATGCCGGTCGGGCCATAGAGCTTGTGGCCCGTGAAGATGTAGAAATCGGCGTCGATGGCGGTGACGTCCACCGGCTGATGCACGGCGGCCTGGCTGCCGTCGAAGGCGACCAGGATGCCCTTGGCATGGGCCAGCCTGGCGATGCGGGCCGCCGGGTTGACCGTGCCCAGCACGTTGCTGGCATGGGTGATGGAGACCAGCTTCACCTCCGGCGTCAGCATGGCCTCATAGGCATCCATGTCCAGGCTGCCATCATCCAGCACCGGCACGACCTTGATGTCGATGCCGATCCGGTCGCGCAGCAATTGCCAGGGCACGATATTGGCATGGTGCTCCATCCAGGAGATGACCACCGCGTCACCCGCCTTCAGGAATCTGCCGCCCCAGCTCTGGGCCAGCAGGTTGAAGGCTTCCGTCGCGTTGCGGGTGAAAACGATGTTCTCGCGCGAGGGGGCGTTCAGGAAGGCGGCGACCTTGTCGCGCGTGGCCTCGTACAGGTCGGTGGAACGCTGGGACAGGAAATGCACGCCGCGATGCACATTGGCGTAATCATTTTCCAGCAGGTGCGACATGGCATCGATCACCTGGCGCGGTTTCTGCGCGCTGGCGCCATTGTCCAGATAGACCAGGGGCTTGCCGGGGCGGCCCTTCTTTTCATGCACCAGCCGCGTCAGGATCGGGAAATCCTGGCGGATGCGCATGACGTCATAGGGGGCGTTGCCGATCGTCCTGGTCTGCTCACTCATCATTCATCCCCGATGGCCCGCCGCAACCAGTCGCGGCCATGGCCCAAAAGATAGTCATCGACCCGCAGATGGCGGGCATATCCGTGACGGCGGAAAAAGTCCGGCTGCTGATAGTCCATCGGCATCACCGTGGACCAGCGGCAGCCCGCCTGCACCCCCGCCTGTTCCAGTGCCGCCAGCAATCGCCGGCCGATCCCCTGTCCCCGCCATGCCGGCAGCACCAGCAGGTCGACCAGCGTCAGATAGGCGCCGTCCACCACGGCCAGCCCGGCCCCGACCCGCGCCCCGGCCGCATCCGTGATCTCCACCGCCGTCTCGGTATAGGGATCGGGAATGGTCAGATACCAATGCGCGTCCAGCCCGTTCTCCACGGTGCGCACATCGGCATCGTCGGCGGCTTCGGCCCGGTGCAGGTATAGGCCCGCCGGCAGCGGCAGGGCAGGGGCGGGGGCCAGCGTCTCCTTGCGGAAATAGTGCCGGTCGTGCCCCCAGGTGAAGTCGGTGAACACGCCTTGGGCGGCAAAGCCGTAGCGTGGATAGAAATCCGGTCCCTGGAAACCCATGGTGGACAGGTAGAGCCGCGCCGCGCCGGCCGTCACGGCGGCGTTTTCCGCCGCGCGCAGCAGGGCGACACCCACCCCGCGTCCACGCCATGGCGCATCCACCCACAGCACGTGGATATAGGCGTCGCGGCCATAGAACCACAGCACGATGCCGCCCTGGATGGCCCCGCCCGCGTCGCGTGCGAACAGGGCCAGGGTCTGGCGCTCCACGCCCAGCGCCGCGCGCTCCGCCGTCATGGCCTGCCCGTGCAGCCAGCCGATCACCGCCCCGTCCGCCGGATGGCGAGGGGTCAGCGTCAGCGTGGCGTTGCGGGACGGGCCGTCGGACATGCCTCAGCGCCTTCCCATCCAGCTTTCGGCCCGGCCACGGAAATGGGCGCGGATATCTTCGTCGATGATCTCGTCCAGCGCTTCGTCCAGAAAGGCACCGATCAGCAGCACGCGGGCCGCGTCGCGCGGGATGCCGCGGGCCCGCAGATAGAACATCTGGTCCTCGTCCAGCTCGCCCGCCGTGGCGCCATGGCTGCATTTCACGTCGTCGGCATAGATCTCAAGCTCGGGCTTGGAATTGATCTCGGCATTGTCCGACAGCAGCAGCGCGCGGTTCAACTGATAGCCGTCGGTCTTCTGCGCATCGGGGCGCACGACGATCTTGCCCTGGAACACGGCGCGGGCATTGCCGTCGATCACGCCTTTCACGACCTCGCGGCTGGTGCAGCTGGGTCTGGCATGGTCGATCAGGGTGGTGATGTCGCTGACCTGATTGCCGCCGATGGCATAGGCGCCGGACACCCGCGCCTCGATCCCCGTCCCGTCCAGCACCTGCCGGGCCTCATGCCGGGCCAGGCGCGCACCCAGGTTCAGCACGAACGTGTCATAGACCGCGTCCTGTGCCAGATGGGTGGCGATGTTGGCCAGATGCCAGGCATCCAGGCTTTCGGCCTGCAGCTTGTAATGATGCAGGCGGGCGCCGGCCCCCACCTTCACATCGGCGGCGATGTTGCTGACATAGGGGCCGGCATTGGCGCCGACATGGTGTTCCACCACGGTGGCCTCGGCCCCGTCGGCGATGTCGATCAGGATGCGCGGGTTCCACAGCGCCGCCTTGTCCCCCGCACTGGCGGCGATGAAGACCAGTTCGACGGGTCTGTCCAGCTTCACCGCCGGTCCGATACGCAGGGCGGCCCCATCCGACGGCAGGGCGCTATTCAGCGCGCGGAACGGGTCGTCGCCCGTTGCGGGGGCGGCGGTGCCGGCGGCAAGCGGTTCCAGCACCGCGCCGTCGGGCAGGCCATCGGTGCGCGACAGGTCGGCCCGGAACTGACCGGCCACGAAGACCAGTCGCGGACCGGGCCGGTCCAGCGCCGTGGGAATGGCATCCACCGCCACCGATGCGGCATCGGGCGCCGGGCCCAGGATCAGCTTGTCCAGCCCGCGCAGGTTGGTGAATTTCCAGGCTTCCACCCGGGTGGTTGGCAGGCCCGCCTTGGCGAACCGGTCCAGCCCCTCGCCGCGCACACCGTCCAGGGCGGGGGCAAGCGCCACCACCTGTTCCACGAAACCCTTGGCGGTCTGGTTCTGTTCGTCGCGCATCGTCTAAAGCTTCATGTCAAAGAAGTTCATGTTCAGGCCCGGCACGTCATATTCGGCATAGCCGAAGCGCCGGAACCCATGCAGCGGATAGAAGGTCGGGGCCTGGCAATCCATCGTCTCCACCGCGGCCCGCGTGCAGCCCATCCGCCGTCCCTCGTCCAGGGCGGCGGCCAGCATGGCAAAGCCCGTGCCGGTGCCGCGCAGCCCTTCCTCCACCCACACCATGTCGACCATGAAGTCGGTTCCCACGGCATAGCAAAGGGCGGCCCCGCGCGGGGCGTTGTTGGTGCGGTCGCGGACATAGGCTGCCACCAGCCGGACGGGGGCACCCAGCAGTCCCTGACGGCGGGCATCGGTGATGCGCCATATCTCCTGCGACAGCGGCCGGGGCGGCGGCTCGTGGATGGCCAGCGCCAGGCCCGGCGGCATGTCCCGCCCCCCACCGTCGCGCGCGGCCAGCCGCTTTTCCAGCACCGTGAAGGCCCCGCCGCTTATATGGTCCGCGATCACCTGCCGCAACCCGAAGCCGGCGGCCAGATAGGGGGCCGTATCGTCATGGGCGCGGACCACCATGATCAGCCGGTCCACGTCGCGGCGCAGCAGCTCCGCCTCCGTGCGGGCCAGCAGGGTGGAGATGGCCGGCGCCGCTTCAACCCCCGGCGCCGCCCAGGCGCCCCAGAAGCAATAGGCATCGCGGCCCCACAGCGTCAGCGAGAGACCGGCCTGCGGCGTGCCCTTCTCCTGATCGCTGGCAACCAGCACGAAACGGCCGGCGGCCGGCGGCAGGTTGGCGGCGTTGTAGGCCATCAGCCCGTTCAGCACGATCTCGGCGTCGGGCGCCGTGAGCGGCACGTCATGTTCGATGCTGATGCGGATATCGGGGGAGACCATGGCCGCGGGCCCTTCGTCCTAAGCCGCCTCGGTCACGCCGAATTCGGCATAACCCTTGGCTTCCAGCTCCAGGGCCAGTTCCTTGCCGCCCGTCTTCTGGATGCGGCCATGGGCCAGCACATGCACCACATCGGGCACGATATAGTCCAGCAGGCGCTGGTAATGCGTGATGACCAGCATGCCGCGGCCGGGGCCGCGCAGCTTGTTCACGCCCTCGGCCACGATCTTCAGCGCGTCGATGTCCAGGCCGCTGTCGGTTTCGTCCAGAATGGCCAGCTTGGGCTGCAGCACGGCCATCTGAAGCGCTTCGTTGCGCTTCTTCTCACCCCCGGAGAAGCCGACATTGACGGCGCGCTTGATCATCTCGTCCGTCATCGACAGATCCTTGGCCTTGGCCCGGATCAGCTTCAGGAACTGCATCGCGTCCAGCGGGCTCTCGCCGCGCGTCTTGCGCACGGCGTTCAGCGCCTCCTTCAGGAAGGTGGTGTTCGAGACGCCGGGAATTTCCACCGGATACTGGAAGGCCAGGAACAGGCCGGCGGCGGCCCGCTCCTCGATCTCCATGGACAGCAGATCGCGGCCGTCGAAGGTCACGGACCCTTCGGTGATCTCGTATCCCTCACGGCCCGCCAGCACATAGGACAGCGTGCTCTTGCCCGACCCGTTGGGGCCCATGATGGCATGCACCTCCCCCGGATTGATGGTCAGATCGATCCCTTTCAGGATCGCCTTGCCATCGACAGCGGCATGCAGGTTCTTGATTTCGATCAGGGACATCGCCTTACACCCATTCCTTAGGGGACCTTGGTCCCAATCCTTCCTCTGCTGTCATTCCAGCGAAAGCGGGATTGACAGTGACGCTGCTAAAGCAGCGTCGAACTCAAATCCTTCCACTCCGGATTGGAGGCTTCGATCAACTCCAGCTTCCAGTCGCGGTTCCATTTCTTCATCTGCTTTTCCCGAAAGATCGCATCATCTATCCGGTCGAAAAGCTCGTAATGGACCAGTGTTTTCACACCATACTGCTTGGAGAAGCCGTCCACCAATCCTTCCCGGTGTTCGTAAATCCGCCGTCCGATGTCGCTTGTCACCCCGATATAAAGGGTACCGTTGCGCTGACTGGCGAGGATGTAGACGTAACCGGGCACACCCCTTCCTTTCCGCTTCCATCCTTCTCCACCGTCATCCCCGCGAAAGCGGGGATCCAGCGTAGCGGCGTCAGCCGCGATAGGACTCATATCGGCGCCAACCGCGCCTCACACTGGATTCCCGCTTTCGCGGGAATGACGGTAGTGAGAGTGGGCGGGGGCGTTCATCACCCCACGCTTCCCTCCAGGCTGATCGCCACCAGCTTCTGGGCTTCCACCGCGAATTCCATGGGCAGTTCCTTCAGCACTTCCTTGCAGAAGCCGTTCACGATCAGGCCGACCGCATCCTCTTCCCCCAGGCCGCGCTGGCGGCAGTAGAAAAGCTGGTCTTCGCTGATCTTGGCCGTCGTCGCCTCATGCTCCACCCGCGCCGTGCGGTTGCGGCTTTCGATGTAGGGCACGGTGTGCGCCCCGCACTTGTCACCGATCAGCAGGCTGTCGCACTGGGTGAAGTTGCGGGCGTTTTCGGCCCGGGGCAGGATGCGGACAAGGCCGCGATAGGTGTTCTGGGCGCGGCCGGCGGAGATGCCCTTGGAGATGATGGTCGATCGGGTGTTCTTCCCGATATGGATCATCTTCGTGCCGGTATCGGCCTGCTGCATGTTGTTTGTGATGGCGACGGAATAGAACTCGCCCACCGAATTGTCGCCCTGCAGGATGCAGCTCGGGTATTTCCAGGTGATGGCCGACCCGGTTTCCACCTGCGTCCAGCTCACCTTGCTGTTCCGGCCGCGGCAGGCGGCCCGCTTGGTCACGAAATTATAGATGCCGCCCTTGCCGTTCTCATCGCCCGGATACCAGTTCTGGACGGTCGAGTATTTGATGGTGGCGTCATCCAGCGCCACCAGTTCCACCACGGCGGCATGCAACTGGTTCTCGTCGCGCTGCGGGGCGGTGCAGCCCTCCAGATAGGAGACGTAGGACCCTTCATCGGCGATGATCAGGGTGCGCTCGAACTGGCCGGTATTCTTCGCATTGATGCGGAAATACGTGGACAGTTCCATCGGGCAGCGCACGCCCTTGGGGATATAGACGAAGCTGCCATCGGTAAAGACGGCACAGTTCAGGGTCGCGAAGTAATTGTCGGAATAGGGCACGACGGTGCCCAGATACTGGCGCACCAGATCGGGATGGGTCTTCACCGCCTCGCTGATGGAACAGAAGACGATGCCCTTCTCCTCCAGCTTCTTCTTGAAGGTGGTGGCCACCGACACGCTGTCGAACACGGCGTCGACCGCGATGGACGGGCTGTCGCCAGCACCCTCCACGCCGGCCAGGATGGCCTGTTCCTTCAGCGGGATGCCCAGCTTCTCATAGGTCTTCAGCAGTTCCGGATCGACCTCGTCCAGCGACTTCGGGCCGGCCGTCGTCTTGGGTGCGGAATAGTAATAGCTGTCCTGATAGTCGATCGGCGGGTAATGCAGCTTGGCCCAGTCCGGCTCTTCCATGGTCAGCCAGTGGCGATAGGCCTTCAGCCGCCATTCCAGCAGCCATTCCGGCTCCCCCTTCTTGGCGGAGATGAAGCGGACGATATCCTCCGACAGGCCCTTGGGCGCCGTTTCGGATTCGATGTCGGTGAAGAAGCCGTACTTGTACTTCCCCTCCGCCAGGCTCTTGACCTGTTCGATCGTCTGTTCAGTGGCGGCCATGTCCGTCGCTCCCTATCAACCTTCAACCCGACGCCGTTCAACCGGCCAGCGCCGCGCGGCGGGCCGGCGGCGGCTGGTCGAAATCGAACAGGTTGGGCGTGGCCATGTCGGCCAGCGTCACATCCTCCAGCGCCCGGCGCACGGCGCCGTTCACCTTTTCCCAATGGCCCTTGCGCGAGCACAGGCTCTGCACACCGCATGACCCGCTGCCGCCATCCACGCAATCGGTCAGGGCGATGGGCCCCTCGATCGCTTCGATGATATGCACGACATTGATGCGGTCGGGCGTGCGCGACAGGCTGTAGCCACCCATCGCGCCGCGGTGCGATTGCAGCAGGTCGCCACGGGCCAGCAGCTTCAACAGCTTCTGCACCGTCGGCATGGGCAGGCCCGTGCGGTCGGCCAGCGAATTCGCCGTGTGCAGCGCGCCGTCGGCATGCGCCAGCGTGGTCAGGACGACCACGGCATAATCCGTCATCTTGCTGAGCCGCAGCATGGGCTTTTGCGAACCTTTCTCAATACAGGACCAATCTGGTCCCGATTAAGTGATCCGACCGGGCACGATAGTCAAGCGCCGGCCCACCCCCCCTGCGACACGGGAGACATGCAGTAGCGTGGAAGCCATGGGCCTGCCAAGCAAAGATTGGAGAGGAAATCCGGCTTCAATGCTGGCTTCCCGCAGCCATGACCTGAGCGGGCAGCTTTCGCCCTGCACCATTCGGCATTGGACGTTGATCGGGTGGCGGGATGGGTGCAGGCTTAATTCACTGGCGGGGCAATCGGGACCAATCCCCGCCATGACCGACCTGCCCCGATGACGGGTGGCCGGACAATCGGCCGGATCATTCGCGGCAAAGCCCCCGCCTCCGCGCGGTTTAAACATGGCTTGTGCCCATCCGGCTGAGGCCGAGAGGCTATCGAAGAAACGGCGGGTCTGTCCGTGACAAGCGGATGGCCCGCCGTCTTTCGTTTCGGCCCCCCCCTGTGCCGACCGGTATCGGCCCCGTGGGCCCATCCGGTGGGCATACCCCTGCTGGACGATATCCTGATGCAAATGGATTGGTGGGACGTTTGTCCCAGGCTCGCCATTTTTCAGCCGCCCATGTGCCATCCCCGCTGCGTTCCCTGTTTATCAACTGCGACGTAACAGCGGAGCTTATTCCCATGTTGACTGGCAGCACACTCATGGCCGCCCCCCACGCCAATGGTATGGCGGCACCCGCGCAGCATATGGTGCGGGGTGACCTGGATTTGCGGCTGGATACCGGCCGTGTGCAATGGCGGGGGCGGCCTGTGCCCCTGACCATGACGGAATGCAAGATGGTGCGCCTGATGGCGCAGCGGCCCGGTACGGGCGTCACCTATCGCGACCTGTACGATCTGGTCCACGGGCCGGGCTTCATGGCGGGCAAGGGGGCGTCAGGTTACCGTGCCAACGTGCGGGCCTTCATCAAGCGTATCCGCAAGAAGTTTCGGGACATTGATGATGGGTTCGATGCCATCATCAATGATCCCGGCACGGGCTATAGCTGGGCCAAGCAGGGGGAGGCCGAATAGGCTTCCCCCCCACCGGCGGGCATCGCCCCCGGTCAGCGCCACCTGCCAGGCCGGATCACAGCCCTTCCAGTTCCGTGATGAAGCTGTCCAGAAGGCCCAGTCCCTTGTTCCAGAAGGACGGGTCCTTCAGGTTCAATCCGAACGGGGCCAGCAGATCGCCATGATGCAGGGTGCCGGCCGCGGACAGCATTTCCATATATTTGGCGGCAAACGCTTCTCCCTGGCCCTGGACCGCGGCTTCCTGATAGGCGGCGTACAGGCTGTTCACCAGGCAATCGCCGAAGGCATAGGCATAGACATAGAAGGGTGAATGGACGAAATGCCCGATATAGGCCCAATAGGGCCGATAACTGTCCTCGAACTGGAAGGCGGGGCCCAGGCTTTCGGTCTGCACCTGCATCCAGATGTCGGCGATCCGCTCGGCTGACAGTTCGCCTTCCCGCCGCTCGGTATGCAGGGTCCGTTCGAACTGGTAGAATGCGATCTGCCGGATCACCGTGTTGATCATATCCTCCACCTTGCCGGCCAGCAGCGCCTTGCGCTTGGCCTTGTCGGTGGTGGCGTCCAGCAGGCTGCGGAAGGTCAGCATTTCCCCGAAGACGGACGCGGTTTCGGCCAGCGTCAGCGGGGTGGATGCCTGGAGATGGCCCTGGGCCCGGCACAGATACTGATGCACGCCATGGCCCAGCTCATGCGCCAGGGTCATCACGTCGCGCGTGCGGCCCATATAGTTCAGCAGCAGATAGGGATGGGCCGAGGGCACCACCGGATGCGCAAAGGCACCGGGGTTCTTGCCCGGGCGCGGCGGGACATCGATCCAGGGATTGTCGAAGAATTTCTGCCCGATCTCGGCCATGGCCGGGCTGAAGCGGGCATAGGCGCCGCGCACGATCTCCTTGGCATCCGACCATGGTATCTTGCGGTCGTCATCGCCGGGCAGCGGGGCGTTGCGGTCCCAGTAATCCAGCTTGTCCTGTTTGAACCATTTGGCCTTCAGGCTGTAATAGCGGTGGGACAGGCGCGGATAGGCAAGGCGGACCGATGACAGCAGCGCGTCCACCACCTCGTCCTCCACCTGATTGGCCAGGTTGCGGGCCGACCAGGGATAGGGGTAGTGGCGCCAGCGATCCTCGATCTCCTTGTCCTTGATCAGGGTGTTCATGATGTGGGCGAAGGTGCGCTGGTTCTTTGCCAGCACGTCGCCCAGCGCGAGCGCTGCATCCTTGCGCAGCGAGGCATCGGTGGATGACAGCAGGTTCAGCGCCTGGGCGGAGGTCAGGTTCTCCCCCCGCACATTGAAGCGCAGGTCGGCCAGATGCTCGTCGAACAGGCGGGTCCAGGCGGCGCGGCCGGCCACATGCTTTTCATGGAGCAGCCGTTCGGCCTCGTCGGAAAGCTGGTGCGGCCGGAACAGACGGGTGTCGCGCAGGAAGGGCATATAGGCGGCCAGCGCCCTGTCCTTCAACTTGGCTTGTATATCCTTGTCCTCCAGCCGGTTGATCTCCAGCGTGAAGAACAGCAGGTGGACGGAGATGGCGGTCACCCGCTCGCTCATGCCCTGATAGAAGCGGCCGATGGCCGGATCGGCCATGTTGCCGGCATAGAGCAGGCCGGCATAGCTCATCACCTTGGAAAGGACCTCGTCCAGCCGTTCATAGTCGGCGATGGCCCGGGCCATTTCGGCCCCTGTCAGGCCGGGCAGCTTGCCCTGGTAGCGGCGGGAGAAGGCGACGGCGTCGGCTTCCGCCTGGTCCAGGTCGGTCTTCAATGCGGGACTGTTGGGTCCGGCATACAGGTCGGACAGGTCCCAGGTGGGCAATTCACCCAGTTCGGCTTGGTTCAGGCTGTCGGGCATTCGCCCCCTCCGGCAAAAAAGGACTGCCGGTTGCATATGGCACGGCGGGAACGTCAGTTCAATCAGGCGGCCGTCGTCACGAAGGCGGGCCGGCCGCAATCGTTGCTGGCCATGCGCCCGGCCGTCACGCGCATCAGCCGATGCACATCGTCGGCGGCGACGCCGTCACGGTCCATCAGCAGCCGCGCGATGGGATCGGCCAGCAGATCATTCAGGCTTGCTTCCCCAAGAAGATCGGGGTTCAGCGGCAAGGTCGTATCGAAAATATCCATTTGTGTCCTCCTGTCCGGGCCCTGCGGCCAGCGTCAGCGGTTCCACGAGGCAACGGGATGATCATGCGCTTGTTCCATGACAATACAATGCTCTCATGACCGATTTGACGGACCCTATACCTTTGCGTGGCCGGGTGCCGTGATGCAGGTCACGCGGTCTATGAAATGCCTATGAAAAAAGGCCGCGGCGGATATCCGCCGCGGCCTTCCATCGGGGGAACCGGTGATCGCGGGGGGCGGGGCACACCCCTCACCCCGGCTGGTGACGGCATGAGGGGGGCGGCTCCGGTCACTGGTTCATGCTGTCGAAGAAATCGTTGTTGGTCTTGGACTGTTTCAGCTTGTCGACAAGGAATTCGACGGCGTCCTGCGGACCCATCGGGTTCAGGATGCGGCGCAGGATCCACATCTTGGCCAGCGCCCCGCGATCGACCAGCAGATCCTCCTTGCGGGTGCCGGACTTCTGGATGTCCAGCGACGGGAAGATGCGCTTGTCGGACAGCTTGCGGTCCAGGACGATTTCGCTGTTGCCCGTGCCCTTGAACTCTTCGAAGATCACCTCGTCCATGCGGCTGCCGGTATCGATCAGCGCGGTGGCGATGATGGTCAGCGACCCACCTTCCTCGATATTGCGGGCGGCACCAAAGAAGCGCTTGGGGCGCTGCAGGGCGTTGGCATCGACACCACCCGTCAGCACCTTGCCCGACGAGGGGACGACGGTGTTGTAGGCGCGGCCCAGGCGGGTGATGCTGTCCAGCAGGATGACCACGTCACGCTTATGCTCCACCAGGCGCTTGGCCTTTTCCAGCACCATCTCCGTCACCTGCACGTGGCGGGTGGCCGGCTCGTCGAAGGTGGAGGATACGACCTCGCCCCGGACCGAGCGGGCCATGTCGGTTACTTCTTCCGGACGCTCATCGATCAGCAGGACGATCAGATAGACTTCCGGATGGTTGGTGGCGATGGAATGGGCGATGTTCTGCAGCATCACCGTCTTGCCGGTGCGCGGCGGCGCCACGATCAGGGCGCGCTGTCCCTTGCCCAGGGGAGCGACAAGGTCGATGACGCGGGTCGTCATGTCCTTGCGGCCCTTGCCGGAATTATCGACCTCGACCTCCAGCTTCAGCCGCTCGTCCGGGTAGAGCGGGGTCAGGTTGTCGAAGTTGATGCGGTGGCGCACCTTGTCCGGGTGGTCGAAATTGATGGAATTGACCTTCAGCAGGGCGAAGTACCGCTCCCCGTCCTTGGGCGCCCGGATCTGGCCTTCCACCGTATCCCCGGTGCGCAGGCCGAAGCGCTTGACCTGCGAAGGCGAGATATAGATGTCGTCGGGGCCCGGCAGATAGTTGGCTTCCGGGCTGCGCAGGAAGCCGAACCCATCGGGCAGCACCTCCAGCACCCCTTCGCCATAGATCGGCACATCATTGTCGGCAAGCTGCTTCAGAATGGCGAACATCATGTCCTGCTTGCGCAGCGTGCCGGCATTCTCGATCTGCAGCTCCTCGGCGAAGGCGAGCAGCTCTGCGGGGGTCTTGGCCTTGAGTTCCTGGAGATTCATCGGATCTGGCTTCGGTCGGCCGGAAGGCCGGTTGCGGGGAGGGGGAAACGGGGGATACCCGTGGGATGTGTCCCATGGCGTGCAGCCGGATCGGGCATGCATCCGGATTGCGGCAGGATCACGGCCCTGGAGGCCGCTTGGAGAATCGCTCTGGTAGCCGGTGGCACAGGGTCTGCACGAACTTGCAAGGAGGGGATCAAGAAGGGGATGGGGAGGTGTGAGCATGCCGGACAGGCATACCCAGGTGACAGCCGCGTCGAATGGCCATCCAAGATGGACTGCCGTCCGGCGATTCGCCCTGACACCTGCCCGGTGCCCGGACCCTGCAGGCGCGTTGGGGCGCCCCGTATCCGGCCTTAACCTTCTACCGTGGTCATCGATAGCCCAGCAGCCTGTGCAAGTCAAAGCAAAAGAGTGGGTAAGCCCTGTTCCACCCTGTCGCAGCCGGATCACCACCTGTTCCCGCCGGATAAGTGCGCCTCATGGCAACGGGAGACTATGCGCAATCGCCTGTTGCTGTAATATAGCGTTTAAATGGCTTACTTTTTGGGCAACAAGACCATGCGCCTGCTGATCGCCGACGACCACGATCTCTTACGCGACGCCCTGCGTTCCCATTTCGAACGGGAAGCGCCGGGCACTTTTGTCCAGGGGGTGGGCACGGTCAGCGAAGCGCTGAAGGTGCTGGATGACGGGCAGCCGTTCGATATCCTGCTGCTGGACCTGCGGATGCCGGGGATGAACGGCCTGAACGGTCTGGTCCGACTGCGGGAGCGCTATCCGTCCCTGAAGATCGCCCTGATGTCGGGCGAGGCCAAGAACGAGGATATCCGCCTGGCCATGGCCCATGGCGCCATCGGCTTCCTGCCCAAGACGCTGCCCGGTTCGGTGCTTCTGCAGGCCGTGCAGCGCATGGCGGGCGGCGAGGTGTTCATGCCGGACAATCTGCCGGAAAGCGCCATGGCCGACAGCAACGCGCTGAACAGTACCTTCACCCGACGCGAGCGGGAGGTGCTGGACTTCCTGCTGAAGGGCCAGTCCAACAAGGAGATCGCCCGCGCGCTGGACCTGGAAGAGGTGACCGTCAAGCTGCATATCCGTGGCCTTTGCCGCAAGCTGGGTGCCAAGAACCGCACCCAGGCCGCCATGCGCGCCGTGGAGCTTGGCCTTGCCCGCTGACGACCGCGCCCCCGCTGCACCGGCCGTATCCCCGCCGCTGGATGCCAACGGTCTGCCGCGCGGGCTGCGCCATGATCTGGTCAATGCGCTGAACGCCCTGCTGGGCTTCGCCACCTTCCTGGAAGCCGACCTGCCGGAAGGCCCGTCGCGCGAATTCGCCACCCGCATCCTGCAGGCCGGCCGTCAGGCCATGACCCTGGCCGAGCGCATTCCGTCCAGCAGCCGGGCGGCGGCGGTGCGGGTGCTGATGGTATCGACCGCCGCCGATGCCGATCCGCTGGTGCTGGAACTGGACGGCTATGGCTGCGAGGTGACGCTGGTGACCAGCGTTGCCAAGGCTGCCCAGGCCTTGCGGCAGGCGCCGAACGCCTGGGACGTGGTGCTGGCCGACCTGCCGGGTCCGGCCGACGCCGCGACCCTGCGCGCGGCGGCTGGCCGGATGGAGATCATCCCCCGGACGGCGGAGGCCACGGCCGCCGGTCTGGCCCTTGTCCTGCGTGCCGCAGGGACGGCGCCTGCCTGAGCGCGATGCTGCGGCATCCCCTCATCGTTCCCGATTGATCCCCCCCCGATGGGCACTCCTATGTGCGGCCCCCGGTGTCCGATGCGCCGGTGGCGCTGGCCTGTTCCTTCGCTGATCGGTTGTAAAGCTTCCGCGACCTAGCCTTTTGTACCCCTGTCGGTCAGGGTTGTTTCGTGCGAGTCTCAGGTGCTCGGCCTTTTGGCCGCATGCAACCAGGCTGGTTTCTCATGCCCTGTCGTCGATCCGCCCCCGCCCTGCTGCTGTTCGCCTTTTCGCTGGCGGCAACGCCTGTGCTGGCCGGGCCCTGCACGCTTCCGAAGATCGATGGCGGCATTGCCATCGGCGAGGCCGACCGGATCGACAAGGACCGTGACGCCCTGCTTTCCTATGAGGCCTGCCTGGCGGAGCAGGAGGAGCTGGAAGGCGCCTTCAACAGCGATGCGGCGGACCGCACCGCCTTGCAGCGCGAGGCGGCGGCCAACCTGCGCCGCACCCTGGATGCCTGGCAGAAGACGCGCCGTGCCGCCGACGCCACCCCCCAGAAACGGTCCTGAGCGCGGGGTGAGGCGTCACTTCCGCAACAGCTTTTCCGCCGCCGCCTTCACGGCCGGGTCCAGCGGAGGCGGAGTGATGTCGATGCCTTGTGACAACACCTCCACCACATGCCGCAGCACGGCCACCCTGGCATACCATTTGGCATCGGCGGGGATGGCCACCCAGGGGGCGATGCCCGTGCTGGTATGGGTGAACATGTCATCGATGGCCTGTTCATAGTCGGCCCGCCGGTCGCGGTTGCGCAAATCCTC
Source organism: Niveispirillum fermenti (assembly GCF_048066175.1). Lineage (GTDB taxonomy): Bacteria > Pseudomonadota > Alphaproteobacteria > Azospirillales > Azospirillaceae > Niveispirillum > Niveispirillum fermenti. The sequence continues at coordinate 81,988 of NZ_JBLTXA010000003.1, forward strand.
CGCCGTCAGCTTCCAGCGCTTGTAGGGATTGCCGAGCCGTTCCCTGAACCGTTCAAGCTGCTCGGCCTCGCTGACATGCAGGAACAGCTTGACGATCCGCACCCCGTCATCGCTCAGCAGCCGCTCGAACTCGTTGATCTCGTCATAGGCGCGGCGCCATTCATGGGGCTTGGCAAAGCCTTCGACCCGCTCCACCAGGACGCGCCCGTACCAGGAGCGGTCGAAGATGGCGAAGGTTCCCGGTTCGGGCAGGCGCTGCCAGAAGCGCCATAGGTAATGCCGGCCCTGTTCGGCCGCCGTGGGGGCCGCGATGGGCCAGACATGCGCGCCGCGCGGGTCCAGGTTCTCGGTCAGGCGGCGGATGGCGCCCCCCTTGCCCGCGGCGTCCCACCCCTCGAACACGATGATGGCCCGCCGCTTGGCATGCCAGTAGGCCTGCTGCACATGCAGGATTTTCTCCTGCAACGCCGCCAGTTCCTTCTGATAGGCGGCTTTCTCGGCGAAGCGGTGCCCCTTCATGTCCAGGTCGGCCAGGCGGGGAACAGAATGGGCGTTGTCGTGCATCATGACTCCGGCAGGGTGGGGCGGACGGTCCTTCGGGTCGGCTGGCAGCTTATACCAGAGACCGGTGATCGGTTGCGATCACCGGGACTTATTAGCGACGGTGCGGATATTGTAACAGAACTGTTTCGCCCCTTGTCTTGGCACACGCCATATCGGACCCATGTAGTTTCGGACGAACCCTGGCAAAAATGGGGACATGTGGTGAAGACGGTGTTGAAGAACGGGGCCTCGGCCCTGATCCTGGCCATGGTGGGCGCTGTCGCCCCCATGACCGTGATGGCGGCGGACGCCCCGGTGCAGGTGGCGCAGGCGGAGACCAAGGTGACCAGCGAGAATCCCTTCTTCCAGGAATGGAAGACCCCGTTCGGCGTGCCGCCGTTCGACGCGATCAAGCCCGCGCATTTCCGGCCCGCCTTCGACAAGGGGATGGCCGACCATCTGGCCGAGATCAAGGCCATCACCGACAACCGGCAGGCCCCCACCTTCGCCAACACCATCGATGCTTTGGAAAAAAGCGGCCGGTTGCTGGGCGATGTGTCGCGGGTGTTCTTCAACCTGACCGCCTCCAACACGAATGACGAGCTGCAGGCGCTTCAGCGCGACATGGCGCCGCTGCTGGCCGACCACAGCAACGCCATCAACCTGAATGCGGCCCTGTTCAAGCGCATCGACACGCTGTACGCCCAGCGCGAGAAGCTGAAGGTCACCGCCGAACAGCGCCGGGTGCTGGAACGCTACCACCTGGATTTCGTGCGCGCGGGCGCCCAGTTGGAAGGCCAGGACCGCGAGCGGATGGCCGCCGTCCTGCAGCGCCTGGCCGTGCTGTCCACGCAGTTTTCCCAGAACGTCCTGGCCGACGAGAAGGAATACAAGCTGGTCCTGTCCAGCAAGGACGAACTGGTCGGCCTGCCCGACTTCTTCGTGGCTGCCGCGGCCCAGGCCGCCAAGGATCGCGGCGATGACGGCAAGTATGTCGTCACCCTGTCGCGCTCCTCGATCGAGCCGTTCCTGACCTTCTCCGCCAACCGGCCCCTGCGCGAGCAGGCGTGGAAGGCCTGGATCGCCCGCGGCGACAATGGCGACGAGCACGACAACAACGCCATCATCACGGAGATCGTGCAACTCCGTATCGAGCGCGCGAACCTGCTGGGCTACAAGACCTTCGCCGAATACAAGCTGGCCGACACGATGGCCAAGACCCCGCAGGCCGTCAGCGACCTGCTGCTGCAGGTCTGGGAACCGGCCAAGATTCGCGCCGCGGAGGAACGCGACGAGATGCAGAAGCTGGCCGCTGCGGAAGGCCAGAACATCACGATCGAGCCGTGGGACTGGTATTATTACGCGGAGAAGGTCCGCAAGGCGAAGTACGACCTGGATGAGGAGCAGATCAAGCCCTACTTCCAGCTCGACAAGATGATGGAGGCCGTCTTCTACACGGCCACCCAGCTGTTCGGCGTCACCTTCACCGAGATGAAGGACGCGCCGCGTTACCATCCCGATGTCCGGGTGTACGAGGTCAAGGACCGCAAGGGCCAGCATGTCGCCGTGTTCTACAGCGACAATTTCGCCCGCCCGTCCAAGCGCAGCGGCGCCTGGATGTCGTCCTTCCGCGATCAGGAAAGGCTGTCGGGCACCGTCACGCCCGTGGTGATCAACAACAACAACTTTGCCAAGGCGGCGGAAGGGGAGCCGACGCTGCTGTCCTTCGACGATGCGACGACCCTGTTCCATGAATTCGGCCACGGCCTGCACGGCATGCTGTCGAATGTGACCTATCCGATGTTCTCCGGCACCTCGGTCCTGCGCGATTTCGTGGAGTTCCCGAGCCAGATCCTGGAACACTGGATTTCCCAGCCGGAGGTGCTGCAGCGCTTCGCCGTCCATTACAAGACGGGCGAGCCCATCCCGAAGGAGTTGCTGGACAAGATCCTGGCCACGCAGACCTTCAATCAGGGTTTCGCGACCGTGTCCTATACCTCCTCGGCGCTGGTTGACCTGGCCTATCACAGCCTGACCGATGCCAAGGGGCTGAACCCGGACACGTTCGAGCGGGAAACGCTGGACAAGCTGGGCATGCCGAAGGAAATCGTCATGCGCCACCGCAGCCCGCATTTCAGCCATATCTTCTCCGGCGACGGCTATTCGGCCGGCTATTACAGCTATATGTGGGCCGAGGTGCTGGACGCCGACGGCTTCAACGCCTTCAAGGAGGCGGGGAACATCTTCGATCCGAAGCTGGCCCAGAAGTTGTACGAGAACATCTACAGCGCCGGCGGTGCGGTGGATCCGATGGATGCCTATGTCGCGTTCCGCGGCCGCGCGCCGAAGGTCGATGCGCTGCTGGAGAATCGCGGCCTGCTGGGCGTCGGTTCGCGCGTGAACTGATACTATTTTACGGTGATCAGAACCAATTGGTTCTGATCACCGCTCTCAATCGCCGGGCCGAACCGGCGGGAATAGGCAAGGGCCGTGGGAGGTGATCCCGCGGCCCTTTTCCGTGCAAGGAGTCGGCCCGTTCCGGTGCCGGCCCGACGGGAATGATATCAGTTCGGCGGGGTGGCGAAGGCCGACAGCGTCACGCGGGCGCCAACCACCAGCTTGTCCTGCACGCCGGGCTGGGCGTCGGCCATGGGGGCCGCCGCGGCTTCCATCATCTGCTTGCGCGCGCCGGTGACCATGACGGCCCGCGGCACGGACTGTTCGAAGAAGTCGATGCCGGCCACGCGGTAATTGCGGCCGGGGAAGGCCGTGTTCAGCCGCTTCAATTCGCCATTGACCTGGGCATAGAGCCGGTCGCGCAGGGCCGCCCGCGTCGTTTCCGTTTCCGCCAGGGTCGGGTCGAAGGCCACGGAGCCGACGCGCACCTGCAGGCCGCTGCGGCTGGCCTTCTTGGTACGGTCATTGAGGGCCGGAAGCTGGCTCTCCGGCAGGCGTGCCTGCAGCAGGGCCTGCCAGCGGTCCAGCCCGGCGCTGTCATTCTGCTTGTCCATGGCGATGAAGCGCCACTCGGCCCGGTCGGCCACGCCGGCGACGGCCTTCAGGATGTCACCGCGCAGGTTGGTGCCCTCGCCGCTGCCGGCGACATCGACCACCAGGGTGACCAGGGCCGTCTCGGTCTTCACCCAATCTTCCACGGACAGGTTCAGCGACACGCTGTCGGTGACGGGCGGTACGATGGTCTGGGCCATGGCGGTCGCCGGCATCGCGGCCAGCGGCAGGGCGAGAAGGGCGGCGGCGGTAAGGGGACCCATGAGCCGGCGCATGATTTTTCTCCGTATTTCCGTGCTGGGCGCCCTCTTGGGCGGGGCACCCCTGGGACGTATCATGTCACAGCACGTTTGGCCGAATTGCGACCGAAATGCGGAAAGGATCAGAAATCGAGATCGGCGTAATGCTTGGGCGGCGCCAGGCCCGGCTGGTGATCGGCCAGCAGCGGGCGGAAGCTGGGCCGGCTTTTCACGCGCGCGTAGAAATCCTTGGCGTCGGGATGGTCGTCCCACGGCACGTCGCCCAGATAGTCGATGGACGAAAGCTGGGCCGCCGCCGCGATGTCGGCCCAGGAGAAATCGTCCCCCGCCAGCCATTTCCGCCGTTCGGCCAGCCAGCCGATATAGTCCAGGTGATAATGGATGTTGGCCAGGCCGGCGCGGATCGACTGGGCATGCGGCGTGCCCTGGCCGGAAAAGCGTTTGAACAGCTTCTCGCCTACCAGCAGGTCGGTGACCTCCGCCTTGAACTTCACGTCGAACCAGGCGGCCAGCCGCCGCACCTCTGCACGCTGCGGCACGTCGCGGCCCAGCAGGCTGTGCCCCGGATAGGCATCCTCAAGATATTCGCAGATGGCGATCTGATCGGCGATCACGGTGCCGTCATCCTCCACCAGCACCGGCACCTCTCCGGCGGGGTTCAGCATCATGAAGGCTTCCCGCCGTTCCCAGGGCTTTTCCGGGAGCAGGTCGAAATCCAGGCGCTTTTCCGCCAGTGCCACCCGCACCTTGCGGGAAAAGGGGGAAAGGGGGTGGTGAAAGAGAGTCCGCATCCGCTGTTCCGATCCCGCTGCCCATGGCCTTCCGTCACGCCCCGGACGGCCGGTCCACGGCCGTCAAAGCTGTGCCACAGGCGGCGGGTGTCTGACAAGGGTGACCGGACCGGACAAATCCTTTTCCCGCCGGGGGTTATGCCAACGTGCGATGAGTAGAATTCATCGCACGTTGGTGCGGCGGCGACTGCCGCCGCGCCGCTCGTGCGGCGCAGCCAAGCCAACGAATGTTGGCGCCTGCGAATGAGGGCGGTAACCAGAACCTAAAGGTTCTGGTTACCGCAAAATAGTATTATGCCCGCTCGCGGTGATTACAGCCCGCCGGGGACCGATAGGACGGCGAGGGCCGCCACGCGCCCTGCGGCGCGTGTCAGAGGCCATGGATGGGGGGCTGGCGATTGAGATTTTGTGATAATCATCCCCGCCGCCTTACGCCGCATGGACAGAAACCATGGGGAGTGCGATACCCGAAGCGGCGTCGGGGGACGCCGTTACGGTTTTGGGGGAGCATGGAATTTGACGGCGGGCGGAGTGACCGTGCGTGCGGTCGGGCCTGGGGATCGTGATGCATGGCGCATCCTCTGGGATGAATATTGCGCCTTCTACCGGGTGACGGTGCCGGCGGAGGTGACGCAGACCCTGTGGCACCGGCTGCTGGACCCGGGCTCGCCGGTAAGCGGACTGGTGGCGGTGGGGCCGGATGGCAGCCTGCTGGGCCTTTGCCATTACGTCCTGCATCCGCACACCTGGTCGGTCCGGCTGGTCTGCTATCTGGAGGATCTGTTCACGGCCGGGCCGTGCCGCGGGCGCGGCGTGGGCCGGGCATTGATCAGCCATCTGCGTGAAATGGGCGCGGCGGCCGGGTGGGGCCGGCTCTACTGGAATACCGAGCATGACAACCATCAGGCCCGGGCGCTCTATGACAAGGTGGCGGGTGGGGCTGACGGCTATGTCCGTTATCTGATCCCGTTGGCGCCCCGCGGATGAGGGGCCGGGCCGGCCGGCCGGCCGGTTTCCTCCCCTGGCTGGTCCTGCTGCTGATGCTGGCGGTGCCGGCGCCGATGGTGCGGGCAGAGGCGCCGGATGGGCCGGAACTGCGTATCGGGCTGGACAGTCTGGGGGTGACCTATGCCCCCTATGCGGTCAACAGCCTGTCGACCCGCACCCTGCTGTCCCACCTTTACGAAGGACTGGTGGCGCGACGGCCCGATCTGGGTCTGGTACCGTCCCTGGCGACGGGCTGGAGCCGGCGGCCCGATGGGGCGTGGCTGTTCGAGCTCAGGCCCGGTGTGCTGTTCCATCGTGGCGGGGTCCTGCGGGCCGGCGATGTCGTCTACAGCCTTTGCCGTATCCTGGCCACGCCGGGGTCGGTCCTGGCGACCACGGTGCGCCAGTTCGCCATGGTGGAGGCTGTGGGGGCCGACAAGGTGGCGATCCACCCCCTGGCACCCTTCGCCGATGTGCCGGGGCAGATGGTGGGCCTGTGGATCGTCCAGGCGCCCTCCGGCTGGGCGGGACGCTTCGACCCGGCCGGCTGTGCCGGGGTGGAGGGAACCCCGGGCCCGGTGCCGGACGGCCCGCCGGATGCCAACGGCACCGGGCCCTACCGGCTGGTGCAGTATCAGGCCGACACCCATCTGGTCATGGTGCGGTTTCCCGGCCATTGGCATGGGGTGCCCGCCTGGGGTCGGGTCGTGATGCTGCGGATCGGCGATGCCGGCCGCCGCGCCCGCGCGCTTGTCGTGGGCGAGGTCGACCTGATCGACATGGTTCCGGCCGAAAGCCTGGCCTATCTGCAGGGCCGTCCCAATCTGGAGATCGTGGCAGGCCCGATCTACCGCGTGTTCATGATCCAGATGAACCAGCGTTCCGCGGCCATGGATGTGCAGGGGCGCAATCCCCTGGCCGATGCCCGCGTTCGGCGCGCCATATCCCTGGCCATCGATCGCGGGACGCTGGCCCGGCGCACCATGGTGAACGGGGCGAAGCCCACGTCGCAACTGGTGCCGACCGGCATGGCGGGCCACCAGCCGGACCTTTCCGACGATCCCTATGATCCCGACGCCGCCCGGCGGTTGATGCGGGAGGCGGGATTCACCGACGGGTTCACGCTCAGCCTGGCGACGCTGGACCATGCTGCGCGGCTGGGCACGGCCGTGGCGCGCTATCTTCAGCAGATCGGCATTCGTGTCATCCTCCACACCCTGTCGGAGGCGGAGTTGATCAGCCGGGCGGCTGCCGGGGATTTCCAGCTTTTCATCGGGTCCGCCAACCTGTTCAGCGGCGATTTCACCACCCTGGTGCGCGACCTGCTGGCCAGCCCGGACGAAGCCGCCGGCCGGGGCGGCTATAATCGCGGGCAGTTCCGTGACGCGGAAATGGATGCGCTGGTCGCCCGGCTGATGACGCTGCCGCCCGATGATCCCCTGCTGCCCGCCTATCGCCGCCGCGTCGCGCTTCTGGCCCATGCGCAGACGGCCGTCGTGCCGCTGGCCCATGCCGGACGGCTTTGGGCCGTGCGGCATGGGCTGGCCTTTTCCGGGCGTATGGATGGAATGACACTGGCCATGGATGTGGCGCCGCCCCCGCCCTGATCCTTCAGGATGTTCATCTGTCATCCATTACATCCATGACGGGTGATGGGATTGGACAAGGATATGGTGGACAGGTATCGTTGGGGGGATTTAAGGGTTAACAATGGAGGAAGCGGCCATGGCGGATTTCACCATCGCCCCACCCGCCCCGGAGGATGAGGCTGATTGGCGCCGCCATTGGGCACAATATCTGACCCGCTACACCGTCAATGTCACCCCGCTGACCACCGACATCATCTGGGCCCGCATGCTGGACCCGACATCCGCCATGCGCGGCCTCATCGCCCGTGATGCCGATGGGCGGGGTATCGGCTTCTGCCACCTGATCCTGCACGACAATACCTGGTCGCTGCACCCGTTCTGCTATCTGGAAGATATGTTCATCGCGCCCGAATACCGGCGGCGCGGGATCGGCCGGGCCATGCTGGACCGGATCGTCGAACTGGCACATGCCAACCAGTGGGCCCGCGTCTACTGGACGACGTGGGAGAATAATGCCGGTGCCCGGACCCTGTACGATCAGGTGACGGGCGGCGCCGATTCGCTGGTCCATTACACGATCAAGGTCAGTGCCTGACCCCCGGCCCGTGGCGCACCTCCCTTCTTCTCCCTTGGTTTCCGCCCCTGTCCGCCTGGTGGGCATGTTCTCTTTTGGTTCCGGACGCTAACCATGATAGGGTGGGCGCCGCCGGGGGGCGGAGATGTGATCGGTTGACGGTACGGGTGGACCCCGCGTGAGGCGGCGCGTTTCATCCGGGCCGACCGATGCATGTTGCTCCCTTCACAAGTTTCGCATCCACCCTATTTCCGGTCCGGGTCGCTTCCGCCGGTCGGCGGAAAGCGGGACGAACCCGGCAACAGGCCGGCGCCGCAGGCATGGCGCGGGCGGGAATGAAAATGGTTGGACGGTCGTGATGGACAATAAACGGGACCTGCTGCACTCGCTGAAGATCGACCGCCGGGAGGACCCGGCCATGCCGGCGCAGGGAACCAGCGGCTGGGTCCGTGTGGCGGGCGTGGCGGGCTTGCTGGTGCTGGGCGTCGTGGGTGGGGTCGTTGGCGCCCGCCTTCTGGGGGAAACCGGGCCGGCGGCTTCCGGTCCGGCTGCCTCCGGGGCCAATGGCGCAGCGGTGCAGGCGCCCTCTGCCGCCAGCGCCGCTGGCACCGCCAACGCCGCCCCGGCGCGGCCGGCCGGCTCGCTGGTGGCGTCGGGCTATATCGTGGCCCGGCGCACGGCGACCGTGTCGGCGGAACTGACGGGCCGGGTGCAGGATGTGCTGGTGGATGAGGGCATGGTGGTGACCAGGGGCCAGGAACTGGCGCGGCTGGACGCGACCCTGGCCGTGATCGACCTGGACCTGGCCAAGGCCCGCGTGGCCGCCGCCCAGGCCCAGGCGGAGGGGCTGTCCGCCGACCTGCGCGACGCGGAGCGGGTGTTGCAGCGCACCTCCTCCCTTTCCCGGGCTTCCAACGCCTCGGAAGCGGAACTGACGCGCGCCCAGGCCCGGGCGGAAACATTGCGCGCCCAACTGAAAGGCGCCCGCGCAGAGATGGAGGTGGCGCGCATTTCCGTGGCCCGTCAGGCGGAAACCGTGGACAGGCATGTCGTGCGGGCCCCGTTCGACGGCGTCGTGATCGACAAGAACGCGCAGCCGGGAGAGATCATCTCCCCCATGTCGTCGGGCGGCTTCACCCGTACCGGCGTCTGCACGCTGGTGGACATGACCAGCCTGGAGGTCGAGGTGGATGTGAATGAGGCCAATATCGGCCGCGTCCGGCCGGGCCAGAAGGTGGAAGCCGTGCTTGATGCCTATCCGGACTGGAAGATCGCGGCCAGCGTGATCGCCGTGGTGCCGCGCGCCAACCGCGACAAGGCGACCATCAAGGTGCGCATCGCCCTGGATCAGCGTGACGCCCGCGTCCTGCCCGACATGGGGGCCAAGGTCACGTTCCTGGACGCCAGATCGTCCGATTGAAGCATTTTCAACTTGGCGGCCGCTGTCCCCTCGGGATGGCGATTGGGGGGAGAGCGTACATGACGGCACTGATCACCATCACGGGCGGCGCCAAGCGTTTCGTCAAGGGCAAGGAAACCATCACCATCTTCGACCGGCTGGACATGCAGATCGAGGAGGGGGATTTCATCGCCATCATGGGCCCCAGCGGGTCGGGCAAGACGACACTTCTGAACCTGCTGGGCGGTATCGACAAGCCCACCGCCGGGTCCATCGATTTCGCCGGGCAGCGCCTGGATCAGATGGGCGAGGGGCAATTGTCGGCCTGGCGCGCAGCCAATGTCGGCTTCATCTTCCAGTTCTACAACCTGATGCCGGCCCTGAACGCGGCGCGCAATGTGGAACTGCCCCTGCTGCTGACCCGGCTGGGTGCGGGGGAGCGCCGGCGACGGGTGGAAACGGCACTGAAGATCGTGGGCCTGGCGGAACGCGCCCGGCATTTCCCGCGGGAGATGTCGGGCGGGCAACAGCAGCGCGTCGCCATCGCGCGCGCCATCGTGGCCGACCCCAAGCTTCTGCTCTGCGATGAACCGACGGGCGATCTGGACCGCAAGACGGCGGACGAGATTCTGGGCATGCTCCAGTTGCTGAACCGCGAGCTGGGCAAGACCATCATCATGGTCACCCATGATCCGGAGGCGGCGCGCCACGCCAACCGCGTCCTGCATCTGGACAAGGGCCGCTTCGTGGAGCAGGAGGGCGTGGCATGACCGATTTCAGCCTGATCCTGGCCAACCTGTTCAGCCGCAAGCTGCGGGCCGCGCTGATGATCGTGGCGATTTTCTTCGCCTTCCTGATCTTCGGCATGCTGGCCGGCGTGCAGAACGGCTTCAACAGTATCGGCAGCAGTGCCGGGGAAAACCGGCTGGTCACGGTGAACAAGATCAACTTCACCCAGCCCATGCCCATCGCCTATGTCAACCGCATCCGCGCCGTGGACGGCGTGGCGCGGGCCAGTTTCGCCAATTGGTTCGGGGGCTATTACCAGGACCCCAGGAACCTGGTGATGACCTTCGCCATCGATCCGGAAAGCTATCTGGACATCTATGCCAGCGACATCGCCCTGACGGCGGACGAGCGGGCGGCCTTCCTGGCCGATCGCACGGGCCTGCTGGTGGGGCGCAAGCTGGCGGAAAATAACGGCTGGAAGGTGGGGGACCGCATCCCGCTGAAATCCAACATCTATACCAACAAGAGCACGGGTGAGCAGTCCTGGGACTTCACCATCGCCGGTATCATGGAGCCGGCGCGGGAGGAGGCGGATACGAACTATGCCCTGTTCCACCACACCTATTTCAACGAGTCGGTGACATTCGGCCAGGATACGGCCGGCTGGATCGTCATGGAAACCACGGACAAGGCGCTGAACACCAAGGTGGCGCAGACCATCGACGCCATGTTCGCCAATTCCCCGGCCGAAACCGCGACAGACACGGAGAAAGCCTTCAACGAGGCGTTCATCGGCCAGTTGGGCAATATCACGCTGATCATCACGCTGGTGGTCGGGGCGGCCTTCTTCACGATCCTGATGATCGTGGGCAATACCATGGCCATGGCCGTGCGCGAGCGGACGAAGGAGATCGGGGTCATGAAGACGCTGGGCTTCCCCTCCCGCCGCATCTTCAAGCTGGTGCTGGGGGAAAGCCTGCTGTTGTCGGCGCTGGGCGCGCTACCGGCCCTGGCCCTGGCGGCTTTCCTGCTGGCCATGCTGAAGCCGGTCATCGGCTTTCCCGGCCTGGCGCTCAGCCCGCCCTACATCGCGCTGGGCCTGGGCATCATGCTGCTGCTGGGGCTGGTCACGGGCATCATTCCGGCCTGGACCGCCCTGCGGCTGAATATCGTCACCGCCCTGGGGCGGCAGTGAATATCCTCAACCGCCCCGGGGCGGTCGTGAGGGCGGGGGGACACCGATGCGTATCCTGAACCAGATCGTCGCCGTTTCGACCATCAATCTGAAAAGCCTGCCGCAGCGTTTCTGGCTGTCGCTGTCCACGGTGGTGGCCGTGGCGCTGGTGGTGATGGTGCTGCTGTCCTTCCTGGCCATGGCGGCCGGGTTCCAGCGCACCATCGAAGGGTCCGGGTCGCCCGGCATCGCCATCCTGTTGCGCGATGGCTCGCAGCAGGAACTGAATTCCATCGTGATGCTGGAGCAGATACGGCTGGTGGGGGAGGCGCCGGGTATCGTGCGCAAGCCCGATGGCAACCCGCTCCTGTCGGGGGAGCTTTATGTCGTCGTCGACGGCATCCGGCGCAGCACCGGCATGAAGGCGAACATACCGCTGCGCGGCATCGGCCAGGATGGCCCCGGCCTGCGTGACGGGCTGACCTTCTCCCAGGGCCGCATGTTCTCCCCCGGCAGCAACGAGATCGTGGTGGGCGAGGGGCTGGCACGGGAATTCACCGGTTTCGAACTGGGGCGGGAGATCAAGCTGGGGCCGACCACCTGGAAGGTGGTGGGCGTCTTCGCCATGAACGGGGCCGTGTTCGAGAGCGAGATCTGGGCCGACGTCACCGTCGTGCAGAGCATGTTCCGTCGCGGCAACAGCTTCCAGACCATCCGGGTCCGGTTGGAGACGCCACAATCCATCAAGGTGCTGCAGGATTATGTCGCGAACGAACCGCGGCTCAAGCTCGCCGTCTCATCCGAGCAGGAATTCTTCGCGGGCCAGTCCTCGGGCACCGTGAAGCTGATCCGGGGTGCTGGCTGGCCGCTGGCCATTGCCATGGCCGTGGGGGCGCTGGCCGGGGCGCTCAACACCATGTACAGCTCTGTCGCTGCGCGGACGCGGGAGATTGCGACCCTGCGCTGTCTTGGCTTCGGCGGCTTTCCCAGCTTTGTCGCCACCCTGCTGGAAAGTCTTGTCCTGTCGGCCATCGGCGGGCTGATCGGGACCGTGCTGACCTGGATGTTCTTCGACGGGTTCAGCACATCCACCCTGGGCGAGGGGTTCACCCAGATCGTGTTCAGCTTCTCCCTCACCCCGGCGCTGGCCGTGCAGGGGGTGACGCTGGCCCTGGTGGTGGGCATGATCGGCGGCTTCTTCCCGGCCTTGCGCGCCGCACGGCTGCCGATCGTCGCGGCCTATGCCCAGGGGTGATGCCAAATTGCGATAATGCCAATCCGCCTTGATACTGACCATCGGCCAGTATCAAGGCGGATTGGCATGACCTGACATCTTCCGGTTCTGTCCGGTGAGGGGGCCTGCCCCCACCGGACAGGGGTGCTGATCAGAAATCGACCGTGGTCGACAGCTTGAACGTGCGCGGCGCGCCCTGCAGAAGCGTGGTGGCGAAGGCGTCGTAGGAAGAGGCCCAGTACCGCTTGTCCGCCACATTGTCGACGTTCAGGCGCAGCGTCACCGGCCGGTCGCCCGCCAGGAACACATAGCGGGCCCCCAGGTCGAACCGCGTCCAGGCGGGGATCGACAGGGTGTTGGCCGCATCCACCTTCTGGCTGCCCGTGCGCACGACCCGCCCGGTCAGCGTGACGGCCGGCATGAAGGGCAGGTCCCATTCGACATTGCCGTTGATCGTGTAATCGGGAACGCCGATCACGTCATTGCCCTCGTTCACACCGCCGGCCGTCTTGCGCAGCTCCGCATCGCTGAGCGAGAAGCCGCCGATCAGGCGCAGCCCGTCCACCGGCTCCCCATCCAGGCTGAGTTCGATGCCGCGGTTGCGCTGTTCGCCATCCATCGCAAAGACCAGCGGGCCGGCCGGGTTGGCCGCGTCGACCGGCCGGGTGAAGGCGCTGGGCTTCTTCGTCTGGAACAGGGCCAGCGACACGGCCATGCGGCCGAAATCATACTTGCCGCCGATTTCATACTGTGTGGACTTGTAAGGGGCGAACACCTCCCCCGAATTCACCACGCGCACATCGATGGGGGCCGTCGGCCCCTGCGCCAGCCCCTGGATGCGGTTGGCGTAAAGCGACAGCCCCTCGGCCGGCTTCACGACCAGGCCGACGACGGGCGTGTTGGCGCTTTCATCATATTCGCCGGACTGGACGCCCGTGCCATAGGCATAGCTTTTCGTGCGGATGACCTGGTGGCGGATGCCCAGCGTCAGCAGCACCTTGTCGTCGAAGGCACCCAGCGTGTCGGCGATATAGGCGCTGTAAAGCCGCGTGCGGGAAATGGGATCAGGATCGTCCAGATCCCCGCCGGAGAAGGCGGAGGCCGGCTGTGCCACCGCCGGCGTGGTGTAGAGATTGCTGGCAAAGCCGCCGAAGAAATCATAGGCATTGCGGTTGACCTGCCAGACGGCCGAGCCGCCGGCATTGATCTCGTGGCTGATGGCGCCCGTGCCCAGCTTGGCCCGGATGCCGGCCTGCGCGGCTTCGTTATTGTCGGTACGCGGAATGTACGACCCGCCGCCATTGGCGGCACCGGTCAGCACATCGGTCACGGTGATGCTGTCATAGATGCCCTTTTCCGACCCGTCGCGGGCGCCGGCCGCCGCGTACAGCGTAACATTCTCCGTCACGTCATATTCACCGCGCAGGATACCGAACACGTCGCGCAGGGTGCTGTAGGACCAGGACTGGCCGTAATTGTGATCGGCCTTCGGCACGTCGGGGATGGCGTTTGTGCCCAGGGTCACCTTGGGGCGAAGGTTGCGCACATGCATGCGCTGATAGGCCAGGTCGAAGGAAAGGCGCGCACGCTCCCCCGTCCAGTCCAGGCCCGTGCCCAGCACATAGGCGCTGCGGAATTCCCCGTCGATGGCCACATCGCCGGTGCGGGCGGCGCCGTTGATGCGGATGCCGAACTGGTCGCCCTCCCCGAACCGGCGGGCCATGTCGAAGCTGCCGCCTATATGTTCGTCGCCGGTATAGTTCAGCGTGGCGCGGGCCAGCGGCCGGGCTCCCGCCCGCTTGGGCACCAGATTGACGTTGCCGCCCAGGCCCGAGCCGCCGGGGGCGGCGCCGTTCAGGAAGGCGCTGGCGCCGTTCAGCACCTGCACCTGCTCGTAAAGCTCCGGGGCGATCAACTGGCGCGGGGTCAGGCCGTACATCCCGTCGATGGCGATATCATCGCCGAACAGCGGGAACCCGCGCACGATGAACAGTTCGGCGGCATTGCCGAAGGCATAGCCCGTGCGCACCGACGGGTCATTTTCCAGCACCTGACCCAGCGTCTGCGGCTGCTGGTTCAAGATCAGGGCCGAGCCATAGGATTTGATGGCGAACGGTACATCGCCGGCCGGCTTGTCGCCCAGCACGCCGACGGTGCCGCCGCGGATGACCTGGGTCTGGTTCCCGCGCTGCGCGGTCACCACGATTTCCGACAAGGCCTCGCCCCCGGCCTGCTGAGCCTGCGCCGGCAGACCGGCCGCCAGCAATGCCGCCAGGGAGACACCGGCAATCAGGGCATGATCGAGTTTCATTCTCTTCCTCCGGCGTTGAAGCCGCTTCCTTAATCAAGGGTGAAATCGCAATCGCTTCTTAGTGGCGATTGCCTGGAACAAATCAGGACCGTCGCGCCCACAGGGCCCAGGCCACGACCAGGACCGGAATGCCAAGCGTGATCCAGGAGACCAGATCGCGCAGGCCGTCGCCCGTCAGCGCGGCGATCAGGCCGATGGTGCTGGCGATGGCGATCAAGGTGGGCGCCAGGAAGATGGCCGCCAGGGATTGCCGGCCTTGACGCCCGGTTCCGGTCCCGCGGCTCATTCCGCTGCCCCCGCCGCCTGGATGCCGCCCGTCTCCACCTCCCGCACGCGGGCTTCCAGGCTGGGGGTGCGACGGCCCAGCCAGAGATAGAGACCGCTGCCCAGCACGATCGTGGTGAAGAGGGTCAGCACCGCCCATAGCAGTTTCAGCGGCAGCCCGCCGTAATCCCCGAAATGCAGCGGCCGCGACAGCATCAGCGCTTGCATATACCAGGGCATGGGCCGGGCGGCCGTCAGGTCGCCGGTACTGGCATCGACCAGGGCGGGGGTCAGCAGTTCCTTGGTCAGCGGCGTGGCCCCTTGCAGGAACACGCCGTAATGATGGCGGGTGGAATAGGCCGTGCCGGGGAAGGCCACGAATTGCGGCCGGCTGTTGGGCACGGCGGCCTTGGCCGCCTCCACCGCGTCATGCAGGGAGGCCAGGTCGCGCGTCACCACCCCTTCCCGGTCGCCATAGGCGCTGGTCAGCGCCGCGAGCTGCCCGCGCTGCCATGCCTGGACGATGGGCGTGTCGAAGGCGTTCAGCACGCCCGTCAGCCCCACCACCAGGGCCCAGGCCAGGGACACGATGCCCAGCAGATTATGGTAATCCAGCCATTTCAGCCGTGTGCTGCGCGTTGTCCGCACCGTACCGAACGGCAGCTTGCGCATGAAGGGCGCGTAAAGCACCACACCCGACACGATGGCCACCAGGAACAGGATGCCCATCACACCCAGGAACAGCATGCCGGGCAGCCCCAGGAACATGTCGGTGTGGAGCTGCAGCAGGAAATGCATGAAGCCGCTATCATCGATGATGCCGACCAGTTCGCCCGTGCGCTGGTCAAACGACCGGATGGTCATCTCCTTGGCGGTGACATCGGGGCGCGGACCGGTGGTGATGTTCACCACGGGCCGGTCCTCGTCGAAGCTCATGAACAGCCCGATCTCGCCGGGACGGGAGGACAGCGCGATGGCCATCATCTCGTCCAGCGTCTTCAGCCCGGCATCGGTGTCGGCCAGGACCTGCCTTTCCTCCGTCAGCGCCTCGATCTCGTCATGGAAGATCAGCGGCAGCCCCGTGATGCACAACATCAACAGAAAGGCCGTGCAGATGATGCTCGTCCATTTATGGATCAGGAACCAGGCCCGGATGGTTGCCGAGGTCATGAATATCCCGCAAGGCGAAGGATTATGATAGTCATTATCAATTCTTATAGGCGCCAAAGCCTGGGCCGGCAAGCCGGTTCCCGGCATGGTGGGCGGCGTGGCCCGGACACGACAGGAATTGGCCCGCAAGCAAAACGGCCTGCCGGGCGGCATTACGCCCCGCAGGCCGGGATGGGCGGCATGGGTACTGTCGGGGAAGGGGACGGTCAGCCTGTCAGGTCTTCCATGGTGCGGCGGACCACACGCACGATCTCGGCCCCGCGCTTGTGCGCATCCTCACCCAGGCTGCTGACGATGACCGACAGCTCGATCTCCGTGGTGGGCGCGTAGCGGGCGACCTCGGCCAGCAGATGGTTGCTCATCACCTCTTCCCGGTCCACGGCCAGGTTGCGGGCGACCTCACTGCGCCAAAGGTTCAGTTCGGCCTGGATCGCGGTTTCGATCTGGGCCTGCTCTTCCTTCCGGCGCAGGTCGCGGTAATGCACCAGGATACGCCAGCTCTCACCGGCATAGGCCGTGTCGATCCGCTCGACCTCTACCGTGCGCAGGAAATTGGCGACCCGATGCTCATCATCCTCGGCGCTCGCGTCGCGGATGGTGAAGGTCCGAAGCTCAAGATTCATGATGAAAACCTGCCGCTGGTGACCTGATGCGGGCACCTGTACCGACCCGGCGGCACTGCCCGGCTGCTGCGTCCGGTCGCACCGCCCGGTGGAAGGGCCCATCCCGCGCACTATACCGTGGGCGTGTGACAGTGGCATCTATCTTCACGTATGGGTCGGGGGGCATGGAAACCGACCGGAAAACAGCAACGGCCCCGCGGTGATGCCGCGGGGCCGTTGCCAGCCGCCAACCCGCCGTCACAAGGCGGGCACGCTCAAGGCCTGAAGCCTGATCACGTCAGGCCGCGGTGCCCAGCCGGTCGACCAGATTCTGCCAGCGGCCCAGCGACACGAAATGGGCATAGACCAGACCGATCCAGTTGCGCTTGCGCCATTCCAGGAACACCTCGTCTGGCAGGGCGTTGAACTTGGCCTCGTCGATGATGCGGAAACCGGACAGCGACAGGCGCTTGCCGTCGGGGGTCACCACCTCGGCGCGCTGGTCGACCAGCAGGTCCAGCTTCTGCACTTCGTCGCAGAAAAGCTGGGTCTGACGGGCGGAATTGTTGAAGGCCACGCAATAGTTCAGGATGTCCTCGCCATCCTTGGTGCCCTTGCCATTCTCAAACAGCGGCATGTCGCCATCGGGACCAACCAGGCGTGCATCCTCTTCCATGATCAGGATGAGGCGCTTGTCTTCCGGCATTTCCACCAGAAGGAAAGGGTAGCGGCCGATATAGGCCGGCACCTGGACATTCTTGGCCCAGGCGCCATCCTTGTCCACGAACAGGTTTTCACCCGCGCGCAGGCCCGACAGTGCCATCACGCCCGCATTCGGACCGGGGCCGAACACCAGCGGATAGAAATTCTGGAGCTGCGGCATCTCCTCGGCCAGCACCGGGATCGCGTGGATATTGGCAGCATACTCGAAGCTGCGGTTGCGCTTCACCTTGACATTGGCGTGCCGCTCCGCGCTGACGGGCACGGGGTTGTTGTACAGCAGCGGCATCTGGGGGGCGTCGGCGTTGGCGACGTCGGTCATCTTGGTCAGTCCCGGCAAAAGGTATGGCAAGGGCGGTTGCCCGCCCGGTGCTGGAGCCATTCAACTGCCGCAAACCACCCCCCCTGTCAATGCCGGTGGCATGGGTTTTCAGCCGTGAAACGGCACGAAAGCAGGCCGAAAAGCAGGGAAAAGGGCCAGAAGGGACGGGTGGGGGGCGGTGCCTGGCGGGCCATGCTGGCGACTCCGGATCGGGGGGGAAGGTTCTGCCCGCATGATCGGGCTTTCCCGCCTTGACGTCGAACACCGATCCAATACAGTCGCTGTAACTTGTCGTTACAGCAAAGGTCGCGCCATGCGCCGGTTGCCGCCCATGACCATGCTGCGCGCGTTCGAGGCTGCGGCGCGCCACGAAAGCCTGTCGCGCGCGGCGGAGGAACTGAATGTGGCCCATCCGGCCCTGTCCCGGCAGGTCCGGGATCTGGAGTCCTGGCTGGGCTGCGCCCTGTTCACGCGGCACAATCGCGGCCTGTCGCTGACGGAGGCGGGCCGGGTCTATCGCGATGCGGCGGTTGCCGCCTTCGACCTGCTTGAAACGGCGACCGGCCTGCTGCGCACGGCCCCGCCGCAGGCGGGCCGGACACGTCTGGTCCTGTCGGTCGAGCCGTCCTTTGCCCAGCGCTGGCTGGTGCCACGGCTGGGCGATTTCCGCACCCGCAACCCGCTGGTGGAGGTGGTGGTGGATGCCACCCGCGCGCCGGCCGATTTCCGCAAGGGTGGGGCCGACCTGGGCATCCGCTACGGCAATGGTCCCTGGTCGGGTCTGCAGGCGCAGCTTCTATGGGCGGTGGAGAATTTCCCCGTATGCGCGCCGGGTCTGGCGGCCGGGCTGCCGGCCGATCCGGTGGGGTTGCTGGCCGGCGACCTGCTGCTGGAGGAGATGGACATGCCCTGGCATGCCTGGTTCCGTGCGGCGGGCATCGGGGTTGCGGGGCCGCTGCGGGGGCCGCGCTTCTATGATGCGGGAAACGCCATTGATGCCGCGGTGGCGGGGCAGGGGGTGGCGCTGGGTGACGCGATCCTGGCGGCCGACGACGTGGCGGCGGGCCGGCTGGTCCGGCCCTATCCGCAGACGGCGGTCCATGACGCCTACCATCTGGTCGCCCCCGCCCCGCATTTCCGCCGCCCGGCCGTAAGGGCCTTCATCGACTGGGTGGTGGCGGCGATGCGAGATTTCCATGCGCGGCGGGCGGGGCACTCCCCGCCCGGTATCTGAGCCCGGAGACCGGACAAGGTCATCGGGACCGGATATCAGTCGCGCAGCAGGTCATTGATGGAGGTCTTGGAGCGGGTCTGGGCATCCACCCGCTTCACGATCACGGCACAGGACAGGGACGGGCCGGGCGTGCCGTCGGGCAGCGGCTTGCCCGGCAGGCTGCCGGGGACCACCACCGAATAGGCCGGGACACGGCCCACGAACACCTCGCCCGTGGTGCGGTCGATGATCTTGGTCGTGGCGCTGATGAACACGCCCATGGACAGCACGGCACCCTGTTCCACGATCACGCCTTCCACCACTTCGGACCGCGCGCCGATGAAGCAATCATCCTCGATGATCACGGGGCCGGCCTGCAGCGGTTCCAGCACGCCGCCGATGCCGACGCCGCCGGACAGATGCACGTTCTTGCCGATCTGGGCGCAGGAACCGACCGTAGCCCAGGTATCGACCATGGTCCCCTGGTCCACGAAGGCGCCGACATTGACGAAGCCGGGCATCAGCACGACACCGGGGGCGACATAGGCGCTGCGGCGCACGACGCTGCCCGGGACGGCGCGGAAGCCGGCCTGGCGCCAGGCATTCTCGTCCCAGCCCTCGAACTTGGACGGCACTTTGTCCCACCAGTAGGCGCCGCCGGGGCCGCCGGCGATCATGCTGTTGTCATTCAGGCGGAAGGACAGCAGCACCGCCTTCTTCAGCCACTGGTTGACGACCCAGGCGCCGTCCACCTTGGCGGCCACGCGGGCATCGCCGGCATCCAGCAGCGACAGGGCCCGGTTCACGGCGTCGCGCACGTCGCCCGTGGTGGAAAAGCCAAGGCTGGCCCGGTCTTCCCAGGCCTGGTCGATGATACGGGCGAGATCGGCGTGGCTGGTCATCGCGGGGGCTGTCCCTATCGTCGGTTTCAAGATCGGCGGGGACTTTGTGCGTCCCCATCCGCCCTGTCAACGCGGGTGCCCGCAGGGCGCCCATGCCCCCCAGGGGCGCCGGTCCATGCCCCCCAGGGGGCGCCGGTCCATGCCCCCCCAGGGGCGCCGGCCATCCCCGCCCGAGCCCCCTGCCGTGCGGGGCGCGCGATCAGCGCCGGCGCGCCGCCAGCCCCTCCAGCCAGGTTTCCACATCATCGATGACGTGATGCACATGCGGGCCGGGATGCTGGATGGCCTGCGGCTTGAACTCTCCCTTCATCTCCGGGTGCGAGAACTCGCTTTCGGTGCGCACCCAGACGGTGGTCATCCCCATCTCGGCGGCGGGCCCCAGATTGCGGTGCAGATCCTCCACCATCACGGCGCGCGACGGTTCCAGCGCGAAGCGGCGGGCCATGGCTGCATAGGTCGCAGGATCGGGCTTTGGCACGTAATCGGCGGCGACGATGTCGAAGATGCCGTCGAACTGGTCCGCCACCCCCAACCGCGTCAGCACATTCTCCGCATGGCGCACCGACCCGTTGGTGAAGACCAGCTTGCGTCCCGGAAGCGCGCGCAGGGCCGCCGCCATGGCGGGCGAGGGGGCCACCGGCGTCACGTCGATATCGTGGACATAATCCAGGAAGGCCGCCGGATCCATGCCGTGATGGATCATCATGCCGCGCAGCGATGTGCCGTGGCGCAGATAATAATCCTTCTGCCGGGCCCGTGCCGCCTCCCGGTCCAGTGCCAGTTCGCGCGCGATATAATCCGTGATGCGGACATCGACCTGTGCGAACAGGTTGCATCGGGCGGGATAAAGCGTGTTGTCCAGATCGAACACCCATTGGTCCACATGGGCGAAGGGATCGGCAACCGGTGAACCCGCGGGCGGCGGAATGGTTTGGTGATCGACTTTCATCATGTCCTTAAGATGATCATGCCCGGCAGGGACCGCAAGTGCGATGGACCCGGCGGCGGGAGTGGAGTACCACTTGCTGTTGTCCCCCAGGGCTTTGACAGGAGCATGGCCGCCTTGCCCCCCGATGAAGGTTCGATACCGCCCGGCGATGGTGCGGATGCCCTGGCAGGCCTTATGCATGGCTGGCCCGGCCCGGCGCTGGCCATTTGCGGCGACGGACGGGTGCGCTCCTGGAACGAGTCGGCGCGGGTGATGGCCAGCCGGCATGATGGCTGGCTGACGGAACTGGCCCGCTGGGTGGGGACCGGCGGCGCGCTGAACGAACCCTGCCGCTCGGTGCCTGTGGAAACCGGCAGTGGACCGGGAGTGGTGGAATTCACGACCGTGCTGCTGCCCCAGGGCATCGTCGCCTGCCTGGGCCGCGATGTGACGCTGGAACGGCGTCTGCGGCATGCCCTGACCGAGTCGCGCCAGCGCTACAAGGATCTCGTCGATGTCTCGTCCGATTTTGCATGGGAAGTGGGGCCGGACGGGCGATTCGTTTTCGTCTCCTCGGCGGGGGCCATCGGCTACCATCCCGATGACCTGATCGGACGCCACCCGTCGGAATTCGTGCTGTCCGACTTCGCCGACCAGCCGCTGCCCTTCGATACGGCCGTGGGGATCGAACGGACGGAGGTCTGGTTGCGGGCCAAGGATGGGGAGGCCGCCTGCCTGATCTCCTCCGCCGTGCCGCTGATCGGGGTGGATGGCGGCTGGATCGGCGCGCGCGGGGCCTGCCGCGACATTACCGAAGCGCGCGTAAAGGGCATGGAACTGGCCCAGGTCCGCCTGCGCGAGAAATATCTGGGCTATATCGTCTCCTCCACGCGCGACGACGTGGACCCGGCCAAGACGCTGGAGATTGCGGTGGGCGTGGCCGTCAACGCCACGGGTGCCGGCGGGGCCATGCTCTATGCCCGCACGGGCGATGTCTTCTCCCGCGCAGCCGGCCAGGGCCTGCTGCCGGAAGGGCTCCGCCCGGCCATCGCACCGTTCCTGGAACAGGTGGCCGGACAGCCGACGCCTACCATCAGCCGGGCCGGCGGCTGGACCCTGCTGGCCACCCGGACCCTTTTCCGCCACGAGGTCAACGGCGCCGTGCTGGTCTGGCGCGACGACGGCCAGGACTGGAACGAGGATGACCTGTCCATGGTCCAGGCCATCGCCGACCAGGTGGGCGTGGCCGTGGCCCAGGCCCGTTACCAGGAACGGCTGAAGACCCTTTCCGAGCGCGACGGGCTGACCGGCCTCTACAACCGCCGCACCTTCATGGAGATGCTGGAGGCGCGGCTGGACAAGCAGACGGGTGGCGGTTCGGCCCTGCTCTATTTCGATCTCGACAATTTCAAGGCGGTCAACGACAAGTTGGGCCATGGGGCCGGCGATGACGTGCTGCGCGCCGTGGGCGAGCTGCTGGGACGGCTGGCACGCCCGGGCGACCTGTCGGGCCGGCTGGGCGGGGACGAGTTCGTGCTTTGGATCGACCGCGTGGACCAGGGGCAGGCGCTGGCCGTGGCCGACCGCCTGCTGCGCGAGGCGGCGGAGTTCCTGCGGCCCCTGTCGGCGACGCACGACAAGCCGCTGGGTGTCTCCGTCGGTGTCGCCTTCTATCGCGGCGGTTCGGGGGAGCCTGCACAGGGGCTTGTCGACCGGGGCGACCAGGGAATGTATGCTGCCAAGCGCATGGGCAAGGGCCATCGCGCGCTGGCACCGGGATTCGAGCCGGCGGGACCGGCGCAGGACAGGTAGGCCGTCGGGCCGAACCGTCCGATGGATGGAACGATCAATGCGGGTTTCGGGCATGTCAGGTTCGCGCATCCCCCTGGACTATGAGACGGCGAAGAAGCTGGCCGCCAGCCAGGACACGGGGGACAGGCGGCTGGTCGCCAGCCGCGCGGACACCCAGCCTGAAATCCTGTTCTTCCTGGCCAACGATGCCAGCGCGGAGGTGCGGCGGGAAATCGCCCGCAACGATTCGACCCCGCGCCAGGCCGATCTTCTGCTGTGCGGCGATCCCGACGAGGAGGTGCGCAGCGGCCTGGCGCGCAAGATCGCCCGGCTGCTGCCATCGCTGACGGCGGATCGTGTGGGCCAGTTGGAGCGGATGACGCTGGACATCGTTGAGGCGCTGGCCCGCGACCAGGCCATCGCCGTGCGCCGCGTCGTGGCCGAAACGCTGAAGGATACCGACGCCGCCCCGCCGCATCTGGTCCAGCAACTGGCCCGTGACCTGGAACTGTCGGTCAGCGGCCCGGTCCTGCGCCATTCGCCGTTGCTGACCGATGACGATCTGCTGTCGATCATCGGCAGTCAGCCCATGGACGGCAAGCTGGTGGCCATCGCGGAACGGGCCGGCCTGTCGGGATCGGTTTCCGAGGCTGTCGCCCGCACGCAGAACGAGGCGGCCGTGGCCGCCCTTCTGGGCAACCAGTCCGCCCAGATCCGGGAAGAGACGCTGGACCGGATCATCGACATGGCGCCCAGGTTCGAGCCGTGGCACAGCCCGCTGGTCCGCCGTCCGTCCCTGCCGCCCCAGGCCGCGGCGCGCATCGCGGGCTTTGTCAGCGAACAGTTGCTGAAGGTCCTGGAAACCCGCACCGACCTGCCGGCCGATGTGCGCGGCGCCATCCGGAGCGCGGTGCAGCAGCGCGCCAATGCCGGCAATCCTGCGCGGGGCGGGGCCGAACCGCTGGGCATCGCCGACCCCGCGGAGGAAGAGGAGCCGAAGGAACGCCCCATGGACCGCGCGCGTAAGGCGCACGCCGCAGGCAAACTGGACGAGGAGATGATCACCGAGGCGCTGACGAAGGGTGACCGCGGCTTTGTGCTGGGCGCGCTGTCCCTGCGGGCCGGCGCCCCGCTGGAGGCGGTGGACAAGATCATTGGCGGACAGAGCGCACGCGGCGTCACGGCCCTGTGCTGGAAGGCGAAACTGTCCATGCGTCTGTGCCGCCAGGTGCAGCTCCGCATCGCGAACATCCCGCCTTCCTCCGTCCTGAACGCCCGCGACGGCAGCCATTATCCCATGTCGGACAGCGAGATGGTCTGGCAGCTCGAATTTTTCGGCCTGAAAGGCTGAAGCAATGGAGGGGGTGGGGGAACAGCCGGACCTGCCGACCGCCCACCCCGGCCCCGTCGGCCTGATGGCCGGCACGGCGGCGCGGCGGGTCATGCAATCGCTGATGCGCACGGGGCAGGAGGCGCGCTTCATCGGCGGCTGCGTGCGCGATGCGCTGCTGGGCGTTCAGGCCAGCGATATCGACATCGCCACCCCGCTGCTGCCCGATGAGGTGACGCGGCGGCTGCGCCAGGACGGCATCCGGGTTGTGCCCACGGGCATCGCGCATGGCACCGTGACAGCCGTGACGGAGGGGGCGTCGTTCGAGATCACCACCCTGCGCCGGGATGTGGAGACCGATGGCCGCCATGCCGTCGTCGCCTTCACCGACGATTGGCTGGTCGATGCGGGCCGGCGCGATTTCACCTTCAATGCCATGTCGCTGACGCCGGAAGGGGAGCTTTACGACCCGTTCGGCGGCGTGCGCGACCTGCGCGCGGGGCGTGTGCGCTTCATCGGTGCCGCCCGGGAACGGATCGCGGAGGATGTGCTGCGCATCCTGCGCTTCTTCCGGTTCCATGGCCGGTTCGGCCAGGGCCGGCCCGACCCCGACGGCCTGGCCGCCTGTGCGTCGCTGGCCCCGCTGCTGCCTTCCCTGTCGGGAGAGCGGGTGCAGCAGGAGGTGACGCGCATCCTGGTCCAGGACCGGGTGGTGGAGGTCTGGCGCCTGATGGCCGGTTGCGGCGTCGTGGCGCAGATCCTGCCGCAGGCGCTGGATACCGACCGGCTGGCCGCCCTGGACCGGCTGGAATGGCTGGTGGGGGAGGCGCATCCCATGGCGCATCTGGCCGCCCTGCTGCCCCCGAGCCTGAGTGCCGCGACCGACGTGGCCGAGCGGCTGCGCCTGTCCAACGCCAATCGCAGCCATCTGCTGGCATTGTGCGCCCCGACCGTGGATGTGCATCCTGATCTGACCGTGACCAGCCGGCGGCATGCGCTGCAGAAGCTGGGACCGGAACTGTACCGCGACCTGCTGCTGCTGTCGGCAGCTTCCCGGCGCACGCCTGCCGTGGAACTGCTGGAGGCGCTGGCCGATGCGGCGACCTGGATTCAGGTGCCCTTCCCGTTGAAGGGGCGCGACGCGATCGACCTGGGCATTCCGCCCGGCCCGGATATCGGCCTGCTGCTGGCCGGCGTCGAAGGCTGGTGGGCCGCCCGCGACTATCGCCCCACGCGGGAGGAGTGCCTGGCCGAACTGGCGCGCCGCATCGCCGGCCGTGCGGCGGCGGAAAGCGGGTCGGGGCAGGCATGACCGGCGCCCGGGAATGGTGCGGATGCCGGAATAATCGGCGTGGATGCTGGACATCCGGTGCCGCTGGCCTCATCTGTTGTTTTCCGACCATGATGCCGGCAGCGGCAGAACAAGGCGGCCGCTGGCCGCGCAGGAGGAGAAGGCCGCATGCGGGCCAGTGATGTCGATGGCGTCCTCAGCTTCTGGTTCGACGAGGCGGGGCCGGCAAAATGGTTCGGCGGCGGGCCGGATTTCGATGTGCTGGTGACACAGCGCCTGCTGGCCGCCCATCTGGCCGCTTCGGCTGGCGATCTGGCGGATTGGACGATGACGCCGGAAGGCACGCTGGCGCTTTGCATCCTGTTGGACCAGGCGCCGCGCAACATGTTCCGCGGTACCGCCCGTGCCTTTGCCAGCGACGAACAGGCGCTGCTGGTCGCCACCGATGCCGTGGCCCGGGAGCAGGATCTGATGCTGCCCGACAATCAGCGCCTGTTCATCTATCTTCCGTTCGAGCATTCAGAGAAGATCGAGGACCAGCGGCTGGCCGTCCGGCTGTTCGCCAACCGCACGCGCGACCCGACGCTGCTGGATTACGCCTGCCGCCATCTGGCCGTGATCGCGCAATATGGCCGCTTTCCCCATCGCAACAAGATGCTGGGGCGGGAGAGTACGCCCGACGAGCTGGCCTATCTGGCGCTGCCGGGATCGGGTTTCTGACCCCGGAAGGCGCGCGGGACCGGGTCCCTATCCCTCGCACAGGTGCCGGCCGCGTTCCATGAAACGCAGCGGATTGACGGGCTTGCCGTCCAGCAGCACCTCGTAATGCAGGTGGGGACCGGAACTGCGGCCGGTGCTGCCCAGGGTGCCCAGGGCGCGGCCGGGGTCCAGATTCTCCCCCCGCTTGACGCTGATCTTCTTCATATGGGCATAGCGGGTATGGATGCCGAAACCATGATCCACCTCCACCATGTTGCCATATCCGGGATCATAGCCCGCCCGGATGACGCGGCCGGCGGCGGGCAGGGTGACGGGTGACCCTTCACGCGCCACCAGGTCCAGGCCGGTATGGGAGGCCCAATCATTGGTGAACGGGTCGCGCCGGCTGCCGAAACCGCTGGAGACGTAGAAATTGTCCACCGGTGGCGTCAGGGGCAGGTAATGCTTCACGGCGCGCAGCCGCGCCTGACGCTCCAGCCGCGATTCGAGCTGGGTCAATGCGACGCGCGCCTCCGGCGGCAGTGCCGCCGTGGGCAGATCGGGCAGGCCGACCAGCGGGCCGCCAACCCCGCGCGGGGTGCCATCCTCCATGGCGGTCAGCACCTGTTCCAGATCGATGCCGGTCTCGCGCAACTCGCCCTCGATGGCGCCGGAGCGCAGTTCCGTATGTTCGGCCAGCCGGGTCAGCAGGGCCACCTGGCCGGCCGCCACCTCGCCCATGCGCTGTTCGGCGGCGGCCAGGGTCGCGGCCATCGCGTCGCGCTCGGCCCGCATCGTTTCCGCCTCGCTCCGGTTGCGCAGCGATTCGGCCTGTGCCTCCGCCAGGGTACGGGCAAGGCCCTGGCCCGCCAGCACCAGCGTGGGCGGCGCATCGGCCGGCGCGTCCAGACCGTCGATGGCCAGGGCCAGCGCGGCCATGGCGGCCTGGGCCCGGCGGGCGGCGATGTCATGGCTGACATCGGTCACCATCTGCAACGATTCCTGCGCGGCGCGCAGATGGCTGCCGCCTTCCGCCACGCCGATGCGCAGCGGGGCCAGTTCGGTGCGCACGGCCGCCAGGACCTGACGCGGGGTCTGCTTGCTGCCGGACCTGTCGGCGGCGATCAGCACGTCCAATGCTGCCTGCACCCGCGCGCGGGAGGCCTGTTCCTCCTCCAGCGCCGCGCCCAGTGCTTCTCTGGCATTTTCAAGTTCGCCGGCGATGCGGGAAATATGCTCCCGGCTGTCGGCAAGCTGCCGGGCCAGACCCTGGGCGCCCTGGTCGACCTGTGCGATGCTGTTGCGGCTGCTGTGCAACGCCACTGTCGTGGCGATCCAGCCGATGGAGGTGGTGACGGCCACGGCCAGTGTGGCGGCCAGCAGCAGCGGCCGGTGCCGGTCGGCGAAGGTGACGGGCTTCGCCTCGCCATCATCCTCGACGATGATCACCTGTCGGCTGCGCTTGAAGATGCCGATCACCCCTTGAACCCCCCGTCAGTGCCGTCGGCCCTGTGCCCGGCTGTGATGGCCGGGATGGAACCTGCTTGCGGACGATCAGGCGCCCGCGGTGCCGGCACTGGCGCCGGCGAGGGGAATTTAAGGGAAACTACCCCGAATGGGCAAGCCGCGAATCGCCAATGGACTATATCCAAGGTGTGGATGGGTCTTTCCCGGTTCCCCGATCGGGGAACAGTCCAGGGCGATCAGTCCAGCGCGGCGCGCAAGGCGGCGGCCCCGGCCCAGGGGGCCAGCGGCAGGGCGGCGGCCAGCAATCCGCCCAGCAGCAGCAGGTGCGGGCGCGCGGTCTGGCCTGTCAGGGTGGCATCAATGGCGGCGGCAGCGAAGATCAGGGCGGGGATGTAGAGGGGCAGCACCAGCAGCGGCAGCAGTACCCCGCCCCGCCGTGCCCCCAGCGTCAATCCGGCCCCGATCCCGCCGATCAGGCTCAAAAGCGGCGTGACCAGCGCCAGCGTTCCCAGCAGGATCGGAAAGCCTTCCCCCGGCAGATTGAGGAACAGGGCCAGCAGCGGGGATGCCAGGATCAGCGGCACACCCGTCACCAGCCAATGGGCCGTGATCTTGGCCGCCGCCACGCCTTCCAGGGGCAGGAGCGACAGGGCCAGCAATTCCAGCGAGCCATCATCCATATCCGCCTGGAACAGCCGGTCCAGGGACAAAAGCGAGGCCAGCAGGGCAGCGACCAGGATGACGCCGGGCGCGATGCGCGACAGCAGGCCCGGTTCCGGCCCGATGCCGAACGGGAACATCACGACGCACAGCACGAAGAACAGCACGGCCATGGCGGCGTCGGCGCCCTGGCGCAGGGCCAGCCGCAGATCACGGCGCAACAGCCGCAGGAACCCTGTCATGGCGCCGGCTCCGCAGCAGCGGGGCCGAACGCGGCCATATCCAGCATGATGGCGTCCGGCACATCCAACTCGCTATGGGTGGACAGCACGACCATCCCGCCATCGGCCCGGTGGGCGGCGATCAGGGCGGCCAGACGGTCGATCGAATCGCGGTCCAGCGCCGTCGCCGGCTCGTCCAGCAGCCATAGCGGTGCCAGTGCTGCCGGCGCCAGGGCCAGCCGGGCCAGATTCACGCGCTTCTTCTGACCGGCGGACAGATAGCGGCCCGGCATGTCGGCGACATGCGCCATGGACATGCGCCGCAGGGCCTGGCGCGACCGGTCCTCCGGTTCGGGCAACCCGTCCAGCCCGGCCCAGACCGAAAGGTTCTCCAGCGCCGTCAGGGTGGGTTTCACTGCATCCTGATGCCCGGCGTAACGCAGGCGGCCGCGGTGGGCGTCCGGGTCCTGGATGATATCGGCCCCGTTCCACAGCAAGGCGCCGGCAAAGGGGCGCGACAGACCGGCCAGCAGGCGCAGCAGGCTGGACTTGCCGCTGCCGTTGGGCCCCACCAGGACCAGTGCGCCGCCGGCGGGCAGGGTGAAATCCAGCGCCGTGAAGACGACACGCTCGCCCCGCAGGCAGGTGAGGCTGCGCGCGGCGAGCAGATCGGAAGAGGGCGCGGAGGCCTGGCCTTCGGTCAAGGATACGGCTCCTGGCAGGGAACGGGCGGTCAGGGCGCCACGATGCCAGAACCGGCGACAAAAAGGGGGCACAAAATGCGGGCAAAGAAACGGCCACCGCGGGGGCTTGTGCGGTGGCCGCAATAGCGTCGATCCGGGGCGGGATCGACAGTTTCGGGCAGATCTTCACAGGTGGGGCCTGGAATCCCGCCGGCACGGGGTGTCTCAAACGTACCGGCGCTGCCACGGCCCAACCTGACCGGCCCGCGTGTCCAAACTCTTGCGGGAAAGTGGCAAAATTTTGATTTGTGCGCAGGTCACCCGTCCTATGCGGAATTTCACGGTCCAGACACAAAAAACTTCTTTGCCCACCGGGGGTTCGGCCCTATATAGCCGCTTATCGCAGCGCACGTGCCTATGGCCCCCACACCCGTCCCGCCTGTCATTTTCAAGAGAGGGACGGAGCCGTCGACCCGGTGGGGTTATGCAACGACGTAAAGCGTATCCCCGTCCGTCCCTTAAACAAGGCGGCGAATTGGAGGCTACGATGGATGTTGTTGTTGTCGGGGGGCCGGCCGTGCCCTTCGTTTCCATTTTCCATTCCGACCGGACCCCTGGCCATGGGGTGTCGGTTCTCCCTGGCGTCATGACCAGTATCTGACCCGCCTGGGCCGGCCGCGAAAGGCGGCACGCTTGGGCGGAACCGGACCCTGTCGGGGTCCGGCAGAGAGCCTTTCACCCTTCATTATCATCGCCATGCCGCCTCGGAGTCCCCGATGACCGAGAAGATCGCCCGTTTTTTCGCTGAACAGACCCCCGCCACCCCTTGCCTGGTCGTGGATTTGGATGTCGTTGCCGACAATTTCGGCAAGCTGGCCGGTGCCATGCCCGACAGCCGCATCTTCTATGCGGTGAAGGCCAATCCCGCGCCGGAGATTCTGCGCCTGCTGGTGGAGCGCGGGTCGAGCTTCGACACGGCGTCCGTGCCGGAAATCCAGTATTGCCTGGATGCCGGTGCCACGGCCGACCGGATCAGCTTCGGCAACACGATCAAGAAGGCCGGCGATATCCGCACCGCCCACGCCCTGGGCGTGGACCTGTTCGCCTTCGACAGCATCGAGGAACTGGAGAAGATCGCCGAGAACGCGCCCGGCGCGCGCGTCTTCTGCCGTATCCTGACATCCGGCGAGGGGGCTGACTGGCCCCTGTCGCGCAAGTTCGGCTGCGAGCCGGATATGGCGCGCGACCTGCTGATCCAGGCGGCTGGCATGAATGTCGTGCCCTATGGCGTGTCGTTCCATGTCGGCAGCCAGCAGCGCGACCTGCGGCAGTGGGACGTGGCGTTGTCCACGGCCGCCGCCATCTTCCGCGGCTGCGAGGAGAAGGGTGTGCTGCTGCGCATGGTCAATATGGGCGGTGGCTTCCCGACGCGCTATCTGAAGGACGTGCCGACCAGCCAGGCCTATGGCGAGGCCATCAACGAGAGCCTGCGCCGCCATTTCGGCAATCGCCTGCCGGAAACCATCATCGAGCCGGGCCGCGGCATGGTGGGCAATGCCGGCATCATCCAGTCCGAAGTGGTGCTGATCTCCCGCAAGTCGGCCAATGACGACAAGCGCTGGGTCTATCTGGATATCGGCAAGTTCGGCGGTCTGGCCGAGACCATGGACGAGGCCATCCAGTACCCGATCCGCAGCGAGCGTGACGGCCCGGCCGAGCCCGTGATCCTGGCGGGCCCGACCTGCGACAGTGCCGATGTGCTTTATGAAAAGGCGGAATATCGCCTGCCGACCTCGCTGAAGATTGGCGACAAGGTGACGATCATGGCGACCGGTGCCTATACGACCACCTATTCTGCGGTCAATTTCAACGGGTTCGCTCCGCTGCACGCCTATTACATCTGACGCTTCCCGAACCGTCATTTTTGCACAAGCCGCCCTTTTCAGGGCGGCTTGTGTCATTTTATGGACTTTTTGGTGGTTTTTTAAGCAACCCTTGGGCAACTGCGTATTTATTTTGCAACACTCCCGGGGATTGTTGCAGGGCAGCATGCGCCGGTTCTAGGCGCTGCGATTGAAAACCCTCATAATCCGGCCTTGTAAGGGCCTCGCGCAGCAAGTGGCATCATATTTGCTGCACTGCGTGCGGACCCCAACCATATAAATGCCTCATAAGGAGTGGTTCATGCGTTTCTCCCGGTTGCTCGCCTCCACCGCGGTTGCCGTCACCATGCTGGGCGCCGCTGGCGCTGCCCATGCCGAGGACGGGCCGTTCTCCTTCTCCGGCTCGGCCGCCCTGACCAGCGATTATGTGTTCCGTGGCTACAGCCAGACCGAAGAAGACCCCGCCGTCCAGTTGGGCCTTGAAGTCGGTCATGAAAGCGGCTTCTTCGCCGGCGCCTGGGGCTCCAACGTCGATCTCGGCGCCGATGCCGATGTCGAGCTGGATGTCTATATCGGCTACGGCAACACGATCGACAATTTCTCCTATTCGATCGTCGGCAACTACTACACCTATCCGGGTGCTGACAGCTCCGCCAAGTATGACTTCTTCGAGTTCGGCCTGAACCTGGAATATGCGCTCGACAAGTTCACGCTGTCTGGCTCCGCCTACTGGTCGCCGGAATTCTACGGCACGCAGGGCGGTGACGGCTGGTACTTCAACACCGGCTTGGCCTATGCCGTGACCGACACCGTGTCGGTCTATGGCGCCATCGGCTTCAACGAGTTCGACAGCGCCCTGCTGGAAGACTATCAGGACTACCAGGTCGGCGTGACGGTCGATTTCGAGCCGTTCGCCCTGGACGTCAAGTATGTCGACACCGACGTGAAGAATGCCGCCCCGCTGGGCAATTCCCGCTTCGTCGCCACGCTGTCCTACTCGTTCTGATCGGGGGCGGGCTTTTGCCCGCTCTCCATCGTCTCAATCAATGTGGTCCGGGCTGCGGCCGGTCTCCCTTCCGGGGACCGGCCGTTGCTTTTCAGCCCTATCCTTTCCCGCGCTTGCCGATGCCGGCGGCCCGGGTCATGCTGGCAACATCCGCGTGACCCCCAAGGACCTTCCCCCATGTCCATCGGCGGCATTAATATCGCCCTGTCCGGCGCCCTGGCGCAGACCCAGCGTCTGGCCGTCAGCGCCGGCAACGTTGCGAACCTGCGCAGCACAGGGGCGATTCCCGCAGCCGACGGCACCGTGCAACCTGGCCAGAGCCAGCCCTACCAGCCGCAGACAGCCAGTCAAACCAGTGTGGCCGGGCCTGGCGGCCAGGGCCAGGGGACGCGGGTTGTCGCACGACCAACCACGCCGGCCTATCTGCCCGAATATCAGCCGGACAGCCCCGACGCCAATGCCGATGGGCTTGTCGCCGCGCCGAATGTAGATATCGTCGGCGAAAGCGTCGGCCAGATGACCGCCCTGCGGGCCTTCCAGGCCAATCTTGCCACCATCCGCACCCAGGATGAGATGGAACGCAGCGCCATCGACACGCTGGCCTGATCGACATGTTGGCCTGATCGACACGCTGGCCTGAGGATCGCTTCGCCGGTGATGGGCGGATTTGCGGTGCGGATGGCTTAATCCGGCCTTGCCCGCCTGCCCACCAAAGAGGCAGGATAGGCGCCATGAAACCGCCACGCCCTGGCGGCAACCTTCCGTTTCAGACCCTTGTCTTCCCCCCTTGCCGCTCCCAAGGACCGCCCCATGCTGCGCCGCTCGCTGCTGACCCTGGCCCTGGCCACGCCGTTCCTGTCCATCCTGCCCGCCGCGGCCCAGTCCGCCGGTGTCGATTTCACGACGCGGGAGCCGATCGTGCTGGATGTGGCCAGCATCGAGGTGGAAAGCCCCTATGTGCCCCCCATGAAGCCGCCCAACGTGGATCACCTGATCCCGCTGACGCCGTCGGATTCGGTCCGGCTTTGGGCCACGTCCCGGTTGAAGGCCGGTGGTCCGCAGGGCCGGGCCCGCGTCATCATCCACGACGCCTCGGTGAAGGAAGAGGACCTGGACCGGACCAAGGGCATCCGGGGCTGGTTCACCAAGGACCAGTCGCAGAAATATGCGGGCAAGGTCCAGGTGGAGGTCGTGGTGGAGGGCACCTCGCGCGGCTATAACGGCAGCGTGTCCGCCACCGTCGCCCGCGCCACCACGGTGGCAGAGGACGTGACCCTGGCCGGCCGGGAAAAGACCATGCTGGGCCTGGTCCGCGACCTGGCAGCCGACATGGATACCGAACTGGACAAGAGCATCCGGGCCAACATGTTCCCGGTCATCATCATCCAGTAGGGTTTTGCTCAGGAGGGGGCACCGGCCTGCCGGCAGTCCCCTTTTGCTGTGGCGCCGTATCAGGCCGGGTCAGACCAGCTTGCGGTCGGGCAGGCCCCAATGGTGGCAGGCCACCTGATGGCCGGGGGCCTTTTCCTCCAGCTTGGGTGTCAGATTGGCGCATTCTTCCGTCGCACGCGGGCAGCGCGTGCGGAAGACACAGCCGGACGGCGGGTTCATGGGGCTGGGCAGGTCGCCGCCCAGCACGATCCGCTCCTTGTTCTTCTCGACATCCGGGTCCGGCACCGGCACGGCGGAAATCAGCGCTTGGGTATAGGGGTGCAGGGGGGCGGCATAGATGGCGTCGCGATCCGCGATCTCCATCACCTTTCCCAGATAAAGCACCATGACGCGGTGGCTGACATGGCGCACGACAGACAGGTCGTGGCTGATGAACAGCAGCGACAGGCCCATCTCCTTTTGCAGATCCATCAGCAGGTTGACGATCTGGGCCTGGATCGACACGTCCAGGGCGGACACGGGCTCGTCGCAGACGACCATTTTCGGCTTCAGGATCATGGCCCGCGCGATGCCGATGCGCTGGCACTGCCCGCCGGAGAATTCGTGCGGATAGCGGTTGATCATCTGCGGCAGCAGGCCGACCTTGGCCATCATGTCCTTGACCAGGGCCTTGCGCTCGGCCTTGGGCATCTTGGGCCGGAAGACGGTCAGCGGCTCGGCGATGATGTCGCCGATGGTTATGCGGGGGTTCAGGCTGGCCAGCGGGTCCTGGAAGACGATCTGCATGTCCTCCCGCTTCTGGCGGATCACCTCCGCCCCCACGCCCGTCAGTTCCGAGCCCATGAACAGCACTTGTCCGTCGGTCGGCTTGATGAGCTGCAGGATGGCACGGCCCAGCGTGGATTTGCCACAGCCGGACTCGCCCACGATGCCCAGGGTCTCTCCCTCGCCCAGGGCGAAGGAGACGCCGTCCACGGCCTTCAGCGGCGTGTACCGCCCGATCAGGACGCCGCCGGTGCGGATGGGGAAATGGACCTTCAGGTCGGAGACGCGGAGCAGTTCCTTGGACATGGGGTGCATACTCCGTGCCTTATTCGCCGACCGGCAGCGACGGGGCGGCCGGATCGGAAACGGGGTTTTGAAGACTGACCAGGTGGCAGGCCTTGGCATGGCCGGGCCCGACCTCGCGCAGCAGCGGCAATTCGCTTACGCAGCGGTCATGCACGAAATCGCAGCGTTCCTGGAACGGGCAGCCCTTGGGCAGGCGCTGCAGGTTCGGCGGCTGGCCGGGAATGGCATAGAGCGTTTCCGACCGTTCCTCCGTCAGGCGCGGCATGGAGGAAAGCAGGCCGGCGGCGTAAGGGTGGGCGGGGGAATAGAAGATGTCCCGCACGGTGCCCGTCTCCATGAACCGGCCACCGTACATGACCTGCACCTTGTCGCACAGGCCGGCGACGGTGCCCAGATCATGGGTGATCAGCACGATGGCGGCCTTGGTCACGCGCTTCAGGTCGGCCATCAGGTCCAGGATCTGGGCCTGGACCGTCACGTCCAGCGCCGTTGTCGGTTCATCCGCGATCAGCAGTTCCGGCTCGCACAAAAGCGCCATGGCGATCATGATGCGCTGGCGCATGCCGCCCGACAATTCATGGGGATATTGCGTCAGGCGCCGGCCCGCCTCCGGGATCCGCACAAGGTTCAGCATTTCCAGCGCGCGCTTGGTGGCGTCGGCGTTGCTCATGCCCTTGTGCTGCACCAGCACCTCGGTCATCTGGCGGCCGATGCGCAGATGCGGGGTCAGGCCGGTCATGCTGTCCTGGAAGATCATGGCGATCTTGTCGCCGCGGATCCTGTTCAGTTCCTTGACCGGCATGCCGACCAGTTCGGTCCCGCGATAGCGGGCGGACCCCAGCGTCCGGCCGTTCTTGGCCAGAAGCCCCATCACGGACATGAAAAGCTGGCTCTTGCCGGAACCACTCTCACCGACGATGCCGACACATTCTCCCTCGTTTACATCGAAGGAAACGCCGTTGACGGCACTGACCTCGCCATCGGGTGTGGCGAAACGGACCTGGAGGTCGCGGACTTCCAAAACTGCGGTCATCTTGTCCGTTCCCTTAGCGGTCCTTGGGGTCCAGCGCGTCGCGCAGCCCGTCGCCGATGAAGTTGAAGCAGAACAGCGTCACCGCCAGGAACACGGCCGGGAAGATCAGCATGTGCGGGGCATTCTCCATCTGGGCGGCCCCTTCGGAAATCAGCACGCCCCAGCTCGTCATCGGCTCCTGCACGCCCAGGCCCAGGAAGGACAGGAAGCTTTCCACCAGGATCACCACCGGCACCAGCAGGGTGACGAACACGATGACCGGGCCAATGACGTTGGGGATGATGTGGCGGCGGATGATGTTGGGCGTGGACACGCCGGCGGCGCGGGCCGCCTCGATATATTCCTTGCGCTTCACGGACATGGTCTGGCCGCGCACGATACGCGCCATGGTCAGCCATTCGACACAGCCGATGGCCGCAAACACCAGGATGATGTGCCGGCCGAACACCACGACCAGGATGATCACGAAGAACATCAGCGGCATGGAATAGAGCACGTCGACGATGCGCATCATGACGCTGTCGATGCGACCACCGAAATAGCCGGCGACGGCACCGTAGACGACACCGATGATCAGGGCGACCAGCGTCGTGACGATGCCCACCGCCAGCGACACCTTGGCACCATACAGCGTGCGGATGAACAGGTCGCGGCCATTGGCATCGGTGCCGAACCAGTGGCTGTTCTCCAGCGTCGGGCCGACGCCGATATAATCCCAGTAGACCGCGTCATATTCATGCGGGCTGAGAAAATCCGCGAAGATCGCCAGCAAGGTGATGATGCCCAGCACGATCATGCTGACCACGGCCATCTTGTTGGCCAGCAGGCGGCGACGCGCGTCCTGCCAGAGCGACCGGCCCAGAACCTCCTCGCCCGCCGCCTTTTCGATCAGGGCCGCCCGTGTGGCGCTGCCGGTGATGTCTTGAACCATGGGGGTTTCCAGTTCTCAGTCGTAGCGCACGCGCGGGTCCATCAGGCCATAGACCAGATCGACCAGCAGGTTCATCAGCACGATCAGGCTGCCATAGGTGATGACGGTGCCCATCACCAGCGTATAGTCACGGTTGATGGCACCCTGCACAAAATAGCGGCCGATGCCGGGCAGCCCGAAAATCTGCTCGATCACCACCGAACCGGTCACCAGCCCGGCAACGGCCGGCCCCAGATAGGAGATCACGGGCAGCAGGGCCGCGCGCAGCGTGTGCCGGGTGATGATCAGGCGTTCCGGCAACCCCTTGGCATGGGCGGTGCGCACGAAGTTCGACCGCAGCACCTCCACCATGCCGCCGCGGGTCAGGCGGCTGATGATGGCGATCTGCGGCAGGGCCAGTGCCACAACCGGCAGAACCAGATGGCGCATCGACCCATCCCCCAGCCCCGCCACGGGCAACAGGCCGAGATAAATGCCGAAAACCAGGGTCAGCAGCGGCGCCATCACAAAATTCGGGATCGTGATGCCCACCATGGCCACACCCATGATGGAATAATCCGTCTTTGAATTCTGCCGCATGGCCGCGATGATGCCCAGCGTGCAGCCGATCACCACGGCCAGGGCAATGGCGGAAAGACCAAGGCGAAGCGAAACGGGGAAACCGGTGCCGATCAATTCGGATACCGTGAAATCCTTGTAGGTGAAGGAGGGGCCGAAATCACCCTGCAGCGCATTGCCCAGATAGATCAGGAACTGTTGCCAGACCGGCTTGTCCAGATTGTAGGCGGCCTTCAGGTTGGCCTCGATCTCCGGCGGCAACACCCGCTCGCTGTCGAACGGGCCGCCGGGGGCGGAGTGCATCAGGAAAAAGGACAGGGCAACGATCACCAGCAAAGTCGGGATCGCTTCCAGCAGCCGCCGGACGGCATAAGACAACATCTACAGGGTCCCTCCATCGCGCCTTATTCAGCCGGCATGGACTCTGCCATGCGCCAAACGCATCCCGCGCGGACGGCATGACATGTCTGTGAAAAAACCGTCCCTGTCAACCGTGCCACGGCAAAAGAGATATTATTTCAAGTCTAGACATGTCCGCGGGCCATTCATCATTTAATGCAGGCCGTATCGGGTAATTTTTGGTGCCGGAAACGCGCGAGGGCATATTCCGGTATTCGCCGGTTCCGTTCCATTCATCATCCACCGCCCATGATCGTGCCGGGTTTCACGGCGGGTTTCCAGTTCAATCACCGGCACTGCGTCCTGTCCGCCGCCGCCATGGGCGGGCTCTCCGGTTACCGGGTCGTGCCCAGGGGGCGGGCCCCGGCGCATGGCCCGTGGCGGTGATCCGGCCGCAGGTCCGTCTCCAGTTAAGATTGTTTCGCAACAAGCCCCTACCTTGAGCGAAATCGACGAAAATGGGGGGCTGATCCCCCCTTCTGGGATTTGCCCCGCACCGCAAAAAGCGCTACACCACGCACCGAAACAGCCATCCTCGGCAGGCCGGTTGTTCCCGGACGCTGGAGCCGGGGCGAAGGTGCGGCCCGCCTAATTCCCGCGACCCCGTTGGAGGAGTCACCCCCTTATGTCCACGACCACCGGCACCGACAGCCTGAAAACCCGCCGCACATTGACCGTCGGCGGCAAGTCCGTTGATTATTTCAGCATTCCCGAAGCCGAGAAGGCCGGCCTGGGCGATGTATCGCGCCTGCCCTTCTCGATGAAGGTGCTGCTGGAGAACCTGCTGCGCTTCGAAGATGGGCGCACGGTGAGCGTGGACGACGTGAAGGCCGTCGCCCAGTGGCTGGTCGACAAGCGGTCCGACCGCGAGATCGCCTATCGTCCGGCCCGCGTGCTGATGCAGGATTTCACGGGCGTTCCGGCCGTCTGCGATCTGGCCGCGATGCGCGAGGCCATGGTGGCGCTGGGTGGTGATCCGACCAAGATCAACCCGCTGACCCCGGTCGATCTGGTCATCGACCATTCGGTGATGGTCGATGCCTTCGGCACCCCGCAGGCCTTTGACGAGAATGTGGACCTGGAATTCCAGCGCAATGGCGAACGGTACGAGTTCCTGCGCTGGGGCCAGAAGGCCTTCAACAATTTCCGCGTCGTGCCGCCGGGCACCGGCATCTGCCACCAGGTGAACCTGGAATATCTGGCCCAGACCGTCTGGACCGATACCGACCAGACCGGCGCGACCGTGGCCTATCCGGACACGCTGGTCGGCACCGACAGCCACACGACCATGGTCAACGGCATGGCCGTGCTGGGCTGGGGCGTGGGCGGTATCGAGGCCGAAGCCGCGATGCTGGGCCAGCCCATCTCCATGCTGATCCCGGAAGTCGTCGGCTTCAAGCTGACCGGCAAGCTGCGTGAGGGTGCGACCGCCACCGATCTGGTGCTGACCGTCACCCAGATGCTGCGCGCGAAGAAGGTGGTCGGCAAGTTCGTGGAATTCTACGGTTCGGGCCTGGACGCCCTGACCCTGGCCGACCGCGCGACGATCGCCAACATGGCCCCGGAATATGGCGCCACCTGCGGCATCTTCCCGATCGATGCCGAGACCATCCGCTTCCTGCACTTCACCGGCCGCGACGCCGACCGCGTGGCGCTGGTGGAAGCCTATGCCAAGGCCCAGGGCATGTGGCGCGATGCCAACTCGCCCGAGCCGGTCTTCACCGATACGCTGGAACTGGACCTTGGTTCGGTTGAGCCGTCCCTGGCCGGCCCGAAGCGTCCGCAGGACCGCGTGCTGCTGTCCAACGTCACCAAGGAATTCGGCGAATTCCTGGCCACCGACGTTGCCGGCCGCCCCGTCAGCCAGCCGACCGACGTTGCCGGTGCCGATTACAAGCTGGATCACGGCCATGTCGTGATCGCCGCCATCACCAGCTGCACCAACACCTCCAACCCGTCGGTGCTGTTCGCCGCCGGCCTGGTGGCGAAGAAGGCGGTGGAACTGGGCCTGAAGACCAAGCCGTGGGTGAAGCCCTCGCTGGCGCCCGGGTCCCAGGTCGTGACCGACTATCTGAATGCCGCCGGCCTGTCGTCCTATCTGGATCAGCTCGGCTTCAATCTGGTCGGCTATGGCTGCACCACCTGCATCGGCAATTCCGGTCCGCTGCCGGACCCGATCGCCGCCGCCGTGGATGCGGGCAAGCTGACCGTCGCGTCGGTTCTGTCGGGCAATCGCAACTTCGAAGGCCGCGTGTCCCCGCAGGTCCGCGCCAACTATCTGGCCTCCCCGCCGCTGGTGGTGGCCTATGCCCTGGCCGGCACGCTGCACCTGGACATCTCCAAGGATCCGATCGGCACGGGCAAGGACGGCAAGCCCGTCTACCTGAAGGACATCTGGCCGTCGAACAAGGAGATCGAGGACACGATCGCC
This sequence comes from Niveispirillum fermenti, assembly GCF_048066175.1. Lineage (GTDB taxonomy): Bacteria > Pseudomonadota > Alphaproteobacteria > Azospirillales > Azospirillaceae > Niveispirillum > Niveispirillum fermenti. The sequence goes on from NZ_JBLTXA010000003.1 coordinate 121,555, forward strand.
CAGTTCCTGACGCGCGACATGTTCGTCAGCCGCTATGCCAACGTGTTCCAGGGTCCGGAACAGTGGCAGAAGATCAAGACCGTCGAGGGCATGACCTACAAGTGGGACGACAAGTCGACCTACGCGAAGCGTCCGCCGCTGTTCGACGGCATCACCATGCAGCCGGGCGACGTGTCCGATGTGAAGGGGGCCCGTGCGCTCGCCATTCTGGGCGACAGCATCACCACCGACCACATCTCCCCGGCCGGCAACATCAAGAAGGCCAGCCCGGCCGGTGAATACCTGCTGGAGAATGGCGTCACCGTCGCCGACTTCAACAGCTATGGCGCCCGCCGCGGCAACCATGAAGTCATGATGCGTGGCACCTTCGCCAATATCCGCATCAAGAACGAGATGGTGCCGGGTGTCGAAGGCGGCGTGACCAAGTATGTCCCGACCGGCGACGTCATGCCGATCTACAATGCCTCCATGAAGTATCAGGCCGAGGGCACGCCGCTGGTCGTGTTCGCGGGCGCCGAGTATGGCACCGGTTCCTCGCGTGACTGGGCGGCCAAGGGCACCCGCCTGCTGGGCGTTCGCGCCGTGGTGGCGGAAAGCTTCGAGCGTATCCACCGGTCCAATCTGGTCGGCATGGGCATCCTTCCGCTTCAGTACCCGGCCGGTGTGAACCGCAAGACGCTGAAGCTGGATGGCTCGGAAACCTTCGACATCGTGGGTGTCGAAGCCGGCCTGAAGCCGCGCATGAACCTGACGCTGACCATCACCCGCGCCGACGGGTCGAAGGAGACGCTGGACCTGCTGTGCCGCATCGACACGCTGGACGAGGTCGATTATTTCAAGAATGGCGGCATCCTGCAGTACGTGCTGCGCAATCTGGCGGCCCCGGCCGCCGCCGCAGAGTAACCGACGCCCTGATGGACAGGGTTCCCGTCTGGGAACCCTGTCCGGTCTGCCGGCGGCAAATACCGCTGGCGGGCAGGCGGGATGAAGGGCAGGGGCGTCGGTGCAATCCGGCGCTCACCCTGCACAAAGAAAACCCGGCGGAACCATCCGCCGGGTTTTTTCATGAACGGGGCTTGTTTCCGGACATCCCCGGCGGGCTGGCCGGGGATGTCTAGCGCTGCTCGTCGCCTTCCCCTGGCCTGGGGCCCGGCGGTGCTGCCATCGGGGCGCGGGCCGGGTCGAATGGAATGGCACCGGGCGGTGGCGGGGGCATGCCCGGTTCGCGGCCGCCCGGCCCGTCATTCATCAGCAGGCGGGGGCCGCGCATCTCCGTCAGGCGGCGTCTTCCCTCCGGCGACAATTTCTCCAGGACGGCGATGATCGTATCGGTCTGGCCACGCTCCATCGCCTGACGTTCGGCTGCGGCCTTCTCCAACTCCGTGCGCAGGGCGGCGGCGTCGAAGGGGTCGGCCTGCATCAGATCACGAAGGTTATCGATACGGCTCCGGAATGTTTTGGCGCGCTCGGCGAATTTTTCCATATCGCCTTCGAAATGATCCCGAAGTATCTGGGCATCGGCTGGCGGAAGATCATCGATTTTCCGCCGCAGGGCGATCATGGGACCACCGAAGCCCGGGGGGCCCTCCGGACCGTCCGCCATCATGCGTGGCGGATGGGGCGGGGTGGGCGCCAGCCAGTGGGGAACCTGCGTTCCCAGCAGGAAAAGGTTGAGGCCGACCGACGCCAGCAGCGCGGTCTGGATCAGGCGGTTGCGGTTCATTGGAACAGGCTTTCCAGGGCGGACGGGGTGAAAAGGGCGCCGGCCAGATCATTGCCGGCGGTGGCCGTGACGGCGGTGACCGCGGGGGCGGGGCCTGTCGCCGGTGTCACGGTGCCGACGAGGATTCCGGCCGCGGTGCAGGCCGCCAGCCCGGCTGTGCGGGGCCAGACGGGGGCAAGTGTATCCACCCAGCGGCGCAGACGCTGTGCAAAAGGGGGCGGCCGCCGCACCGGCTGCCGTGCGGGCAGGTCGGCCAGGGCCCCGGCCACGACCCGGGCCACGCGATCGGCCCCTGTGTCGGGCCGCGGGGCCATGTCCAGCAGTCCGTCCAGGGCCGCGGCCTGTCGCAGGGCCGCGTGTGCCTCTCTGGTGCTCGCCAGCAATGCCTGGGCCGGGCCACGCCATTCGGCAGGCCAGCGGTCCGGTGCGGCGCCGTACTGCTCCAGCAGGCTCCGGAAGGTGGCCATCCCCATGGCCGTCTCCCGATCCGCATCTTGCTTCGGTTCCCTCATGTCTCATCCTCCCCCACGCCCGTAATCCCCAGGGCGGTCAGCCGGCTGCGCAAGGCGCGGCGGGCGCGGGCCAGCAGCGATTCCACTGCTGGCACCGACAAGTCCATCACCCGCCCGGCCTCGGCGGCGCTCATCTCCTCGTAATAGCAAAGGGCGACGGCCGCCCTTTGCCGCTCCGGCAGGCCCGCAAGGGCCGCCTCCATCTTTGCCGATACCTGCCGACGCGCCACCAGCGTGCCAGCGGCGGGTGCCGGGTCGGGAACGTCGGGTGCGTCGTCCAGCGCCTCGAACCCCTGCCGCCGCCGGCGATCGATGCATTGGTTGACGACGACCCTGTGCAGCCAGGTGGGGAACCGGGCCGAACCGCCCGCCTGCCACTGGCCGGCCCGGGTCCAGACCTTCACCCACGCCTCCTGTACCACCTCGTCCGCCTCGGCGGCACTGCCCAGAATACGCTGGGCAACGGACAGGGCCCTGGCGCTGTGCCGGGTGGCCAGCACGGCAAAGGCCGCCCGGTCGCCATCGGCGATAAGGGCCAGCAGCGTGTCATCGTCCAGCACCTGCTCCGCAGCCGTCATCGGCGTCACGGTCACCTGCTTCTCTTCGTTCCGAACCCGTCCGGCGGCGCTGGATATCCGGGCGTCGCGCCCCGGCGGATCCAGCGGTGACGGCAACCGCTTCGTCGCCAGCATGCCCCTTCCACGCGGCGGGGCACAGGGGACTGTCGCGCCCCTGTGCGGGAAAAATTACCAAGCCTACGCGACAGGGACCAGCCGGGGGCAGCGTGGAAGAGGTATCGCCACCCGGTGCAAACCCCATCCGACGGCACCGGCAAAATCCCCCGTACCCCAGCCCATCCGGCCCCGGGGGATCGGCGATGAACGGGCCGGCCTCCCGGCATATCCGGACCCCGCCGACCCCGCCCCTTCAAAAAGGCGGTGTCCGGCCCGGGAGGTTCCAGGTGCGGCCATGTCTCCAGAGTAGGGCTGACCCCCGCTGTTCCTGCCCGGACGGCGGGGGTCTTCCTGCCTGCTGCATCATGCCCTTCAATCGCCAGCGCCCCATGCGTGGGCCATGACCACGCGGTCGCTACGCAGCCGCGCGGGCCGGCAGCAGGTGGCTGATCAGGAACAGGAAAGCGCCGGCCGACACGATGGCCGGTCCCGTCGGCAAATCAGCCCAGAGCGAGGCGGCAAGCCCCGTTACCACCGTGCCCATGCCGATCAGGACGGACAGCAGGGCCATGGCTTCCGGCCCGCGCACGAAGCGCCGGGCCGTGGCCGCCGGGATGATCAGCAGCGACGTGACCAGCAGAATGCCCACGATTTTCATGGCCAGCGCGATGGTGACGGCGATCAGCAGCGTGAAGCCCAGCCGGATGCGGCGCACGGGCACGCCTTCGACACGGGCCAGATCCTCATCCACGATCAGGGCCAGCAACCCGCGCCAGATCCAGGCCAGCAGCGCCAGCACGACAGCCCCGCCGGCCCAGATGGCGTAAAGGTCCGCGTCGGCGACGGCCAGAATGTCGCCGAACAGATAGGACAGCAGATCCACCCGCACCGACCCCAGCAACGCCATGGCGACCAGCCCCAGGCTGAGCGTGGAATGCGAGATGATGCCCAGCAGCGTGTCACTGGCCAGCCGTCGCTGTTCCTGGAGGAGGGTCAGCGAAACGGCAATGACCAGACAGACCAGCACGATGCCGGCCCCGGCCCCGATCCCGGCCAGAAAGCCCAGTGCCACGCCAAGCAGGGCCGAATGGGACAGGGTGTCCCCGAAATAGGCCATACGCCGCCAGACGACGACGCAGCCCAGCGGCCCCGTGACCAGCGCCATGCCGATACCGGCCAGCAATGCCCGAACCAGGAAATCATCCATGGTCATGCCCCGCCGGATGATGATGGCCGTGCCCGTGCCGCCCATGGTCATGGTGATGATGGTGGCTGTGGGGGGTATGTTCCTGCCCCGCCGGCACCACGCAGCCATCATCGGCGTGGCTGTGGTCATGGCTGTGGTGATAGACGGCCAGTGCCTCTGCATGGCGGCCGAACAGGGCCGTGTATTCAGGATGGCGCGACACGTCCTCGGGCTTGCCCTGGCAGCAGACATGCCGGTTCAGGCAGAGCACCGTGTCGGTGCGGGCCATGACCAGATGCAGGTCGTGGCTGACCAGCAGTACGCCGCAGCCCCGGCGGTTGCGGATATCGCCGATCAGTTCGAACAGTTCGATCTGGCCATGCACGTCCACGGCCTGTACGGGTTCGTCCAGGACCAGCAGGTCCGGGCGGCGCAGCAGGGCGCGGGCCAGCAGCACGCGCTGCATCTCCCCGCCCGACAGGGTCTGCACGGCGCGGTCGATCGTATGGGACGCTCCCACCTCCGCCAATGTGCCGCGCATCTCCGCTTCCCCGCTGCGCGACCAGAGCGACAGGAAGCGCCGCACGGTCAGCGGCAGCGTGGCATCGACGGAGAGGCGCTGGGGCATATAGCCGATGCGCAGGCCCGGCCGGCGTTCCACCCGGCCCGCCGTGGGTGGCAGCAGGCCCAGGCACAGCTTGACCAGACTGGTCTTGCCGGCCCCGTTGGGGCCGATCAGGGTGACGATCTCCCCTGCGCTGACGGTCAGGGACACGTCGTCCAGCACGGCGCGTCCCGCCCGCGACAGGCTCAACCCCTCGGCTTTCAACAGCGGCGTGGACACGGGCATGAAGGCTCCGGTGGCGGCGGGCGGCGATCTGATCTGCGCCTGCCGCAGGGTTTACGCCATGCTGTGCGTCTTGACAAACGTTACATTATAACACATTTGCTGGGTTCCCACTTCTCGACGTCAGGTTTGCTGTCTCCGCCAGGGTTCCGTTGCATGTTCCGTTTGCTGACAATCGCGGTCCTTCTCGTGGCCGGGCTCTCCTTCCCGATTGCCGCGGCACCGCCGCCGCCCAAGGTGGTCGTGTCGGTGAAACCGCTGCATTCCCTGGTTGCCGGGATCATGCAGGGGGCGGGGGAACCTTATCTGCTGGTAAGGGGCGCCGCCAGTCCGCACGCCTTCGCGCTGCGGCCGTCCGATGCCCGGGCCCTGGCCGATGCGCAACTGATCGTGTGGGCCGGCCCGATGATGGAGACATTCCTGGAACGGCCGCTATCCACGCTGGCGCGCGGGGCCACGCTGCTGACCCTGTCACAGTCCGCCGGGGTGCGGCTGCTGCCCACCCGGGCCGGCGGTGCCTGGGAACATCACGACCATGATCACGGCCATGCCGGCCACGATCATGGTGACCTGACGACCGACGGGCATTTGTGGCTGGACCCCATGAACGCCAAGGCCATCGGCCTGGCCGTGGCGGGGGCGCTGTCCACACTGGACCCGGCGCGGGCGGCCCTCTACCACGCCAATGCGCAGGCCCGGAGCGAAGAGATCGACCGCCTGCACGCGGAATTGTCGGCCGAACTGGCGACGGTCAGGGACCGGCCCTTCATCGTCTTCCACGACGCCTATCATTATCTAGAGGACCGGTACGGGCTGGCCACCGCCGGGGCCATCACGGTGAGCCCGGACCAGCCGCCGGGTGCCGCCCGCCTGTCGGCCCTGCGCCGGCGTATCGCGCAGGCCGGGGCCGTGTGCATATTCGCCGAGCCGCAGTTCGAGCCGGCCCTGGTGCGCACCCTGGCCCAGGGGACCAAGGCGCGCACGGGTGTGCTGGACCCGGAAGGGGCGAATATTCCCGACGGGCCGGGCCTTTATCCCGCCCTGATGCGCTTCAACGTGCGTTCACTGGTGGATTGCCTTTCCGGGGGCTGATCAGGGCACCGGGGCATGCTATGCCCATGGTCTGGATCATGTCTGGGTGAGGGAAATGGCGATGCGTATCGGAATCGTGGGCGGCGGCGGCCGCATGGGTCAGATGCTGATCCGCGAGGTCCTGGCGACCGGGGGGGCCAGCCTGTCCGGTGCCACGGAGCGGCCGGGTTCGGCCGTCATCGGCCGTGACCTGGGCGTGCTGGTGGGGGGCGAGCCGGCGGGTGTCGCCGTCACCGACGACGCGGCCGCCCTGTTCGCCACGGCCGATGCCGTCATCGACTTCACCGCACCGGCGGCCACGGTGGCCCACGCCGCCCTGGCTGCCGAACATGGCACGGCGCTGATCGTGGGCACCACCGGCCTGACGGCCGACGACCATGCGCGGCTTGCGATGGCGGCGGAGAAGGCGCCGCTGGTCGTGGCGGCCAATTTCAGCCTGGGCGTCACGCTGCTGGCCGGACTGGTGCGCAAGGTTGCGGCGACGCTGGGTCCCGACTGGGATATCGAGATCGTGGAGATGCACCACAAGCACAAGGTCGATGCGCCCAGCGGCACGGCGCTGGCATTGGGCCGCGCGGCGGCGGCCGGTCGCGGGGTGGACCTGATGGATGTGAAGGATGCCGTGCGCGACGGCCATACGGGCGCGCGCAAGCGGGGGGATATCGGCTTTGCCACCGTGCGCGGCGGCGACGTGGTGGGGGACCATACCGTGATGTTCGCCACCGAGGCGGAACGGCTGGAACTGACGCACAAGGCCGGCAGCCGCGCCATTTTCGCGCGCGGCGCCGTGCGGGCCGCATTGTGGGCCGGGGGCCGGGCACCGGGACTATATTCGATGGATGACGTGCTGGGCCTCTGACCCCGGCACGCCAGAGACGACGCGATCGGCAAGGGGCCGGCCGGGGGGGGGCGCATACCCCCCCGGCCGGCCCGGTTCCTCAGCCGCCGATCATGCCCACGAAGGGCACCACCTGCTCCCCGCCACTGATGATCATCTTGATGGCCACGTAAAGGATGACCAGCAGGCCGATATAGGCGATCCAGTGGTAGCGCGACAGAAGCTTGGCGATGGCTGTCGCGGCCGCCCCCATGAAGGCCACCGACAGGGCCAGCCCCAGGATCAGCACCTCCGGATGGTCATGCGCCGCGCCGGCCACGGCCAGCACATTGTCCAGCGACATGGACACGTCGGCGATGACGATCTGGATGATGGCCTGGCGCACCGTCTTGGTGCCTTCCGGCGGCAAACTCTCTGCATCGGGATTGTCGCCATCGGGGTTGGCGGCCTCGTCCACCACCTCGGCGGCCAGCGCCTCCTGCCGCTGTTCGCGGATTTCGCGCCACATCTTCCAGCAGACCCACAGCAGCAGGATGCCACCCGCCAGGGTCAGTCCCACGATATCCAGCAATTGCGTGGTCAGCAGGGCGAAGATGATGCGCAGCACCACGGCCGCCGCGATGCCCCAGAAGATGACCTTCGTGCGTTGATGGGCTGCCACCCCGGCTGCGGCCAGGCCGACGACGATGGCATTGTCGCCCGCCAGCACGATGTCGATCAGGATGACCTGCCACAGGGCATGCCAGAACGACATTTCAAAAAACATTTCCATATCCGCAGATCCTCTCGCCGATGGTGCCCGTCCGTTTGCGGAGAGGCATTTTTATTGATTTAGACAAGTACAAAAAAGCCCGCCCCTTGAAACAGGGGCGGGTTATCAAGTCTTGGCAGTTGGATCCTGCATGAATGATGACAGGACAATTTGAGATTGGGCGCAGAAATCGCGGATGTCAAACAGTAAATTCACAAAATATCAAAATGAATTGGCGATATTTACTTAATCTCAGGCAAAGAAAAAGCGCTTTCATCCAATTATATGGATGAGGTACTTCAAGTTATTGCAATGAAAGAAGGAGTTGCCGGAGCCCTTACAGGCGCGGCGGGCCCGTGGCCCAGGGGCGGCCCGTCAGGCGGCCATCCTGCTGCGCGGCAGTGGCGAAGATACGGGCCGATGTCGCCGTGAATCCCCGCTTCAACGTGGAAGCAGGGGAGGCGAGCCCGTCCATGCCCGAGCCCTCGTCGCTGTTGGCAGGCGACGGTGTCTCGGGTATCGCGGTCAGAAGCAGGGGGGCGGTATCGTCGGGGCCGGGCGGCGGCAGGGGGATGTCGTCCCCGGCTGTCGCAATGCCACCTGGCGGCTGATCGGGGGCGAGCCCGTGCGCTGTTGCCGGCGGGGCCAGCAACAGGAAGGACAGGCTCAGCAAAAGGACAAGCAACCGTACAACGGTCACAGGCATCATCCCCGGCGGCGCAATCCCATCTCGGGACGCTACATCCCTACAATGGGCGCGCCCTGGCCCGACGGCAAGGGCAAGAAAGGCATGTGAGCCCCCCGGCGGGGCCAGGGGCGTCAGCCGCCCAGTTCCTCCACCCCATGCCGGGACAGCCGGAACACGCGATCCTGCGGCACGGGCAGGGCACAGCATGTGGCCTGGTCCTGGCCGGCATAATGGCCGCGCAGGACGCGGCCCGTCATGCCGTGTGAGATGGCGATGGTGGGCCGGTCCACGACCGCCAGGAAGGATAGCAGCCGTTCGAGCACGCCGTCGAAACGCTCCCCGTTCGGGGCGTGGAACTGCCAGCCATGCGGGCCGTGGGCGGCCAGCCAGGGATTGGCCGCCTCGATCTCCGGCCGGGTCATCCCTTCCCAATCGCCGAACGACACCTCTGCCAGGCGTGCATCCAGCGTGACGGGCAGGTCCAGATGGCGGTTGATGATGCGCGTCGTCTCCTGCGTCCGGCCCAGAGGGCTGGAGACCAGCCGGACGCCGTCGCGCCCGCCGGGGATCGCCGCCAGCAGGGTCCGAAGGATACGGCCCACCTGATCGGCCTGGGCACGGCCCTTTTCCGTCAGGTCGCTGTCCATCTGGCCCTGGCACCGCGCCTCCACGTTCCATCGGGTCTGCCCGTGGCGGACCAGCAGGATGGGATGGGCGGCGATGGTGCGGTGTTCCAGGATCATGTCCATGGGATCAGGGCCATTTCACTTCGGGCGGCAGGCTCATCAGGATGGCGTCGATATTGCCGCCCGTCTTCAACCCGAACAGCGTGCCGCGATCATGCAGCAGGTTGAATTCGACATAGCGGCCCCGGCGCAGCAACTGGTGCTCGCGCTGGGCGTCGGTCCAGTCCTGCTGCATGCGCCGGGCAACGATGCGGGGATAGACATCCAGGAACGCCTCGCCCACCGCGCGGGTGAAGGCGAAATCGGCTTCCCAGTCGCCGCTGTCCAGATGATCGTAGAAGATGCCGCCCACGCCCCTTGGCTCGTCGCGGTGGGGCAGGAAGAAATAGCGGTCGCACCATTCCTTGAACCGGTCGTAATAATCGGCGCCGTGCCGGTCGCAGGCCGCCTTCAGCGCAGCGTGGAACGCGGCCTTGTCCTCTTCGGTCTGCACGCCTTCCAGGAACATCGGCGTCAGGTCGGCGCCGCCGCCGAACCAGCCCTGGCTGGTGACCAGCATGCGGGTGTTCATATGGACGGCCGGAACCAGAGGGCTGCGCATATGGGCCACCAGACTGATGCCGCTGGCCCAGAAGCGCCCGTCACCGCCCGCCCCCGTGATCGATCCCCGGAATTCAGGAGAGAAGGTGCCATGGACGGTGGAGATGTTGACGCCCACCTTCTCGAACACGCGGCCCTTCATCACGCTCATCACGCCGCCGCCGCCCTCGGCCCCGTCATGGTTGGGCCGGTTCCATTCCTTGCGTTCGAACCGGCCGGCCGGCAGCCCGGCATGCCGTCCGCCCGCCAGATCATCCTCCAGCCGCTCGAACGCGGCGCAGATATGATCGCGCAGGGTCCGGAACCATGTGCTGGCCTGGGCCTGGCGGGCGGCCAGGATGTCGGGGGCGGGAAGCGGGGTGGGCATGGGGCGGGTCCGGGACAGCCAACGGGAACGGGGAACGGATGCGGGTTTACCCTGTCGCGCCCGTGCGTGCCATGGGGGAATCGGCCGCACCGCCCCCCACCTGCCGCAACACTTCCCCCAGCACCATGGCGGCGGCCACGGCGACATTCAGCGACCGTGTGCCCGCGCGCATGGGGATCAGCACCCGCAGGCTGGCGGCCTCATGCACATCTTCCGGCACGCCGGCGCTTTCCCGGCCCAGCAGCAGGATGTCGTCGGGCCGGTAGGCGACCTGGGTATAGGGCACGGCGGCGCGGGTGGTCAGCAGCACCAGCCGTCCCTGCCGCCGGGCCTGGAAGGCATCCCAGCTCGCATGGCGCGTCACCTCGGCATGGCCGGCATAATCCATCACCGACCGCCGCATGCGCCGGTCGTCCAGGATGAAGCCGCAGGGCTCTATGATGTCCAGGCCGACGCCGGTGCAGGCGGCCAGCCGCATCAGCGTGCCGGCATTCTGCGGAATGTCGGGCTGGTAAAGGGCGATGCGGGGCAAGGTCAGGTCAGCACGTCCAGATACATGCCACGGCGGTAGCGGGCGGGAAGGCGCAGCATGCCATCAACGATCAGGGCCGCCAGCTCCCGCGGGTTGGGCCAGCGGTTGCCGGGCCGCCCCGTGGGGATGGGCCGCCCGCCGGGGCCGGTGATGGCGATGGTGCCGCGCCGGCCACCGCCTTCCACCAGGGCGCCGCCCATGCCGCTGGCAGCGGCGGATGTCGAATTCATGCGCGTATCGACCATCTCGTGGTGTCCCCCGGCCGGGTTGTCTTTGCATCAGGAGCAGACAGGATATAAGGAACAAGGCCCGGCGGAAAGGGGCTGGTGCATCCCCGCATGGCGGAATTGCGGGGGAAAGCCGCTGTCCACGGGCTTGACTCCATGCAACCCCTCGTCTATCAACGCGGCTTCGTTGGTCGGGCGGGTTCCCGGCCGGCAATGTCGAGTTTCGTCGTCGAGTTTCGTCAGGGTGCGCCCCGGTATCTTCTTATCCGTGGCCGCCAGCAGCAAAGAATAGGTGTTCCATGTCCCGCAAGTGCGCCGTGACCGGCAAGGGTGTGCAGACCGGCAACAACGTCTCCCACGCCAACAACAAGTCCCGCCGGCGCTTCCTGCCGAACCTGCAGGAGACCTCCCTGCTGTCCGATGCGCTGGGCCGCATGGTGCGCCTGCGCCTGTCGACCAACGGCATCCGCACGATCGAGCACAAGGGTGGCCTGGACGCCGCCCTGCTGGACATCGCCGACGCCAAGCTGAGCGACGATGCCCGCAAGGTGAAGAAGCAGATCCAGAAGGCGCTGGCCGCCAAGTCCGCCGCCTGATCGGCGCGCGACGGTTCTTCTGATCGCTGCTGACGGTATCGTCGGCCCCGCGAGACATCCCGAGGGGATCGTTTCGCGGGGCCGCTGCCGTTTGCGGGCAGGGCCTTTCCATCCGGCCGTCGCCGGCCGGTGTGCCCGCCGTTCCTGCCAAGGTGCCGCCGCATGTCGCTGTCGCCCGCCGACCTGATCGCCTTTCTGAACGGGATGCCGCCCGAGGCGCTGCTGCTGTTCCAGGCCTTGTTCTGCTTCGGCACGATTCTGGTGATGGTGCGGCTGTTCGGGGCCGCCGGCCTCTACCTCTATATCGCCACGGCCGTCATCGCGGCGAATGTGGAGGTGCTGAAGGCCGTGCAGTTCAGCTTCTATGACCATCCCGTGGCCATGGGCACGGTGCTGTTCGGCTCCACCTATCTGGCGACCGACATCCTGACGGAACATTACGGGCGCCAGGCGGCGCGCCGGGCCATCTTCCTGTCCTTCGCCGCCTATCTGCTGTTCACGCTGCTGATGGTCCTGACGCTGGGCTTCCGGCCCATGAATGCCGAACAGGCGGCCGGCGGCATGGAATGGGCCCTGCCCATGCACGACCATATCGGCGCCCTGTTCAGCCCCGCCCCGGCCCTGTTCGCGGCCGGGATGACGGCCTATCTGACCAGCCAGCTTTTCGATGTCTGGGTCTATCAGCGGATCCGGGGCGTCACGGGTGACCGCCATCTCTGGCTGCGCAACAATGCCAGCACGATGCTGTCCTCCCTGGTCGACAACGTGATCTTCTCCGTCCTGGCCTGGGTCGTCTTTTCCCCCGACCCGGTGGGGTGGGAGGCGCTGTTCTATACCTATATCCTGGGCACCTATGGCATGCGCGTCGCCCTGACCGTGCTGGACACCCCCTTCATGTACCTGTCACGCCGCATGGTGCGGCGGGTGGATGGCTGAGGACGGAAGGGGTGGCGGCCAGCCATTCGCTGTGGCTTCTGTACAAAGCCGCCATTTTCGCCAATACCGGTAGGCAAGCGGCGCTGGGCGCCTGACCGTCACATCCGAAGAGTTTGTTTGCACGCCATGTCCGCAACATATCCCGGTTTCTCCTTCGACATCACGCATCGCGATCCGGCCGGGTCGAAGGCGCGGATCGGTACGCTGTCCACCCCGCATGGCGCCATCCAGACGCCGAATTTCATTTTCTGCGGCACCAAGGCGGCCATCAAGGGCCTGACCACGGAGCAGATGCGGGAAGAGAAGACGGACATCATCCTGGCCAATACCTACCATCTGATGATCCAGCCGGGCGCCGATCTGGTGGCGAAGCTGGGCGGCCTGCACAAGATGATGAATTGGCACGGGCCGATGCTGACCGACAGCGGCGGCTATCAGATTTTCGCCATGGGCCACGGGTCGGTGGCGGACGAGGTGAAGGGGCGGCGGACCACGACGCGCGAGAAGACGCTTCTGAAGATCACGGAGGAAGGGGCGACCTTCCGGTCCTACACCAATGGCGAAAAGCTGTTCCTGACGCCGGAGAAAAGCATCGACATCCAGCGCAAGCTGGGACCGGACTTCGTCGTGCAGCTTGATGAATGCACGCCCTTCCATGTCGATCGCAGGTACACGGCCCGTTCCATGAAGATGTCGCATCGCTGGGGCGACCGGTCGCTGGCGGCGTTCCGGGAATTTGGCGGCATCTCGGCCAATGGAATGCCGCAGGCCATGTATGGCATCGTCCAGGGCGGCGTCTATCCCGACCTGCGCAAGGAGAGTGCCGAGATCGTCGCCAGCCAGGATTTCTTCGCCACGGCCGTCGGCGGCTGCCTGGGCGCCACGCGCGAACAGATGCACGATGTGGTGGGCATGGCCATGGCGCATGTGCATCCCGACCGGCCGGTGCATCTGCTGGGTATCGGCGGCATCGTGGATATATTCGAAGGGGTGGCGCTGGGCATCGACACGTTCGACTGTGTCAGCCCCACCCGCATCGCCCGCCATGGCTGGGCCCTGGCGCCCGGCGTGAAGGGCGAACGGCTGAATATGCGCAATGCGCGGTTCAAGGATGATGATACGCCCATCGATGCCGAATGCGGCTGCTTCGCCTGCCGCACGGCCAGCCGGGGTTATGTCCACCATCTGCTGAAGGCGGAGGAGATGCTGGGCATGCAGTTGCTGACCATGCACAATGTCCACACCATGAACCGTCTGATGCGCGATATCCGCGCCGCCATCATCACCGGCACCCTGGCCGAGGCGCGGCGCAAATGGGTGTGGCAGCCGGGCGACGGGGCCGAGGGGGCCGAGGGGGCCGAGGGGAGAAGTAAATGAGCGAACCGGCCGGCGCGGCGCCTTCCACGACCATCGCCGGCCTGTCGGCGGTCGTGGACGAGCATCTGCGCTGGCTGACCCGCTGGCACCGGGCCGCCTTTTTCCCGCGCGAAAGCGGGCTGACCGGTCTTGATGACGTGCCCGTGCCGCCCGGCCTGGCGGCCTGGGTTGCACAGATGCGGCAGGACATGGTGGCCGACCAGCCGGCCATCGACCGGCTGATGCTGCTTCATGAGCAGTTGCACCGCATGGGCCGGCTGCTGCTGCTGCGGGCCATGGAGGGCGACCCGCCCGACCATGGCGCCTATGGCGCCGTGATGGACCGTTTCGATGAGTTCATCCAGCAATGCCGCCGCATCGAACGGGCGCTGTCGGTCGCGGGCAGCGGCATCGATCCGCTGACGGGCCTGCGCAACCGCACGGGCCTGATGGAGGAGGTGGGGCGCGAGCTGGCGCGCTTCGCCCGCACGGGCCAGCCCTTCTGCGTGGCCCTGTGCGATCTGGACCGGTTCAAGTCGGTCAATGACACCTTTGGGCACGAGGCCGGCGACCGCGTGCTGGTGGCCGCCGCCGGTTGTCTGGGCAGCGGCATCCGCGCGCTGGACGAAGCCTTCCGCCTGGGTGGAGAGGAAATCCTGATCCTTCTGAAGGAGACGGGGCTGGAAGAGGCCGTGGCCGTACTCGACCGGCTGCGCGCCGACCTGGCGGCGACGCCCGTGCAACTGGCCGACGGGCATGTGCTGCATGTCACGGCCAGCTTCGGCGTGGCCTGCCATGGCCTGGCCGAATCGGCCATCGGCCTGATGGCGGACCAGTTGCTGGAAAGGGCCGACCAGGCGCTTTATGCTGCCAAGCATGGCGGCCGCAACCGGGTGGAGGCCTGGCGGCCCGCCCATTCCCCTCCCTGATCGCCGGGCCGTCGCCGATGCCGCCGAAGCTGCCCCTGTCCGTCTTCATCATCTGCCAGGACGAGGCCGACCGGATCGGCCCCGTCATCCGGGCCGTGGCCGGCTGGGTGGACGAGGTGGTGGTGGTCGACAGCGGCAGCAGTGACGGCACGCCGGACCTGGCCCGGTCGCTGGGGGCCCGCGTCATCCACCATGACTGGCCGGGATACGGCCCGCAGAAACGCTATGCGGAGATGCAGTGCCGGCACGACTGGCTGCTGAACCTGGATGCCGACGAGGTGCCCGTGCCGGAACTGGAGGCGGAGGTGCGGTCCTTGTTCGCGGCCGGCCCGCCGGCGCACCAGGGATATCGCATACGCACCGTGATGGCCCTGCCGCATCAGCGCCGGCCGCACCGGTTCGCCCCCCGGCACAATTACATCCGCCTTTACGACCGGCGTCACGGGCGGTTCGCCGACAGCGCCACGCATGACGCCGTGGCAATGCACAGTGGAACGGTTGCCAGCCTGCGCGCCATCATCGTGCATTATTCCATCCGCAACCACGCCGACCTGATCGCCAAGCTGAACCGCTATTCCACGGCGCAGGCGGCGGAGATCGTGGGGGCGGGCAAGGCCGGACGCTATGGCGCGCTGCGCGCCGTCACGGAGTTCCCCGTCAACCTGCTGCGCTATTTCTTCCTGAAGGGCTATTGGGTTTTCGGGCTGTACGGGCTGGAACTGGCGGCCATCATCGCCTTTTTCCGGTTCGCGCGCGTGGCGAAGGTGCGCGAAATGCATCGCGTCCC
Source organism: Niveispirillum fermenti (assembly GCF_048066175.1). GTDB lineage: Bacteria > Pseudomonadota > Alphaproteobacteria > Azospirillales > Azospirillaceae > Niveispirillum > Niveispirillum fermenti. The sequence goes on from NZ_JBLTXA010000003.1 coordinate 136,882, forward strand.
CCCTTGAACAATACGGTCCGCTCATTACATTGCACCCCATCCGGGCCCCTCTGGCAGCCGAGGCGTCGGCTGTGATGTCGGATATGAACCCTCATCGCTGACGCAAGCATATCAGGCTGATCCAAGGAGGCGCTCCCATGGAGTTCCTGACAACGATCCTGCTTGAGCCGGTCATGGGTAAGGCCCTGTGGCTATGGCTCGTTTTCATGACCATCGTCCTCACGCTCCTGGCTTTCGACCTGGGCGTCCTCAACAAGAAGGACCATGAGATCGGAATCAAGGAAAGCCTTTATCTTTCGGCTTTCTATATCGTCATCGCCGTCATTTTCGGCAGTTGGGTCTGGTGGTATCTGGGGCCCGATCCGGGCATGCAGTACTTCACCGGCTATGCCCTGGAAAAGGCGCTGTCGCTCGACAATGTCTTCGTCATCTCCCTGATCTTCGGCTATCTGGCCATCCCGCGGCTCTATCAGCACCGGGTGCTGTTCTGGGGCATCCTGGGCGTCATCATCCTGCGCGGCGTGATGATCGGGCTGGGCACGGCGCTGGTCACGAAATGGTCCTGGATATTGTTCCTGTTCGGCGGCTTCCTGATCCTGACGGGTCTGAAGATGCTGTTCATCGCCGACAAGGATGACAAGACGCTGGACGACAATGCCATGGTGCGCTTCCTGCGCCGGCATGTCCGCGTGACCCCGGAACTGCATGGCAACAGCTTCTTCGTTCACCAGCCGCATCCCGCGACCGGCAAGCTCACGCGCTATGCCACGCCGCTGTTCCTGGCGCTGCTGATGGTGGAATTCGCGGACATCGTGTTCGCGGTGGACAGCGTGCCGGCCATCTTCGCCATCACGACCGATCCGTTCATCATCTATACCAGCAACATCTTCGCCATCCTGGGGCTGCGCGCGCTCTACTTCGCGCTGGCCGCCATGGTCCATCGCTTCGAATATCTGAAATATGCGCTGGCCCTGGTGCTGGTGTTCATCGGCGGCAAGATTTTCTGGAACCATTTCCAGGGGAAGATGGACCCGGCCATCTCGCTGTCCGTCACCTTCGTCCTGCTGGCCGGCGGCGTGGTCTATTCATTGCTGAAGACCCGCCGCGCGGAGGCCAAGGACAAGATCTGATGTGGGCCGGCGGGCGGGTGCAACACCCCGCCCGCCCCCGGTGCCGCCCCTTGGCAGGCGGTCACACCATCTCCGTCACCAGCTTGCCCAGCAGCACGCCGGCGAAGGCATCCAGGCTGTCGGCCGCGCGCACGAAGGCGTCGCGGCCGGTGATGACGTTGCCGGTATAGTAATTCTCCAGCCAGTCATATTCGTTCAGGATGGCCAGCGCGTTGATGGTGACATTGGCGCCGGCCGCATAGCCGCGGGCCGATCGCGGATCGATGCCGGCATTGCTGAAGCCGTTGGACACGACATCGATGGTCCGCCGGGCGGTACTGAAAGGTGCCTGGTCCAGAAGGGCCACGGCCCGCACCATGGCGCTGCCCAGTGCCGTCGCCCCGCCCATGGCCACACCGGGGGCAGCATCGATGCTGGCGGCGAAGGTCTCGCAATCGCTCCCCGTCCGCAGGTGCCGCCAGGGAACCAGGGTGGTCAGCGTATCGGGGCCGGCGAACTGGGCCAGCATGACGGCGATGCCATTGCCCCCGCCCCGGACGATGGCTTCGGCCACCGCCTTGTGCCGAAAGGCGGCGGCATGGCCGCGCAACTGGAAATCCAGCAATCCCTCATCGATGCTGGCCGATGCATCCACGGCCAGCAGCAGGGCGAGATCGACCGCCGGCGCCGGCTGGGCCAGTGCTGCGGGAACCGCTGGCAGGGCCGCCAGTCCTGACAGGATGGAACGACGCGACAGCAGGGTCACAGGATGCTCGGGGCCTCCGCCCGGTTCAGGCCATGCGGGTCAGCGCATGGCGCAAGATCTTCATCATGACGGTGGGCAGGGCTTCGTCCGCCAGCGCGTCGGGCGCCACCCATATCAGCCCCGGACCCTTTTCCTCTGTGCCGGCCGTCCGGCCCGCCACCACGCCAATTTCGAACTCGAAATGGGTGAAAGTATGACGGACCAGCCCCGGCAGCGCCTGCCAGCCGATGCCGGGCAGGGGGACGTGGCCGGCGGCGGCCGGCAGGGAGGGAAGGGGCGCCGTTTCCCACGGGGTGGTCGGCACCTCCATCATGCCGCCCAGCAATCCTTTCTCCGGCCGGCGGCGCAGCGCGACATGGCCGCGACCGTCGGTCAGCACAAAGGCCAGCGCCCGGCGCACGGGCTTTGCGGCCTTGGCCGTCTTGGCGGGCAGTTCCTCTGCGATGCCCTGCCGGCGGGCCCGGCACGGGTCGGCCCAGGGGCACAGGATGCAGCGCGGCTTGCGCGGCACGCAGATGCTGGCCCCCAGGTCGAACAGCGCCTGGGTATAATCGCCGGGGCGGGTTTCGGGCACCAGGGCGGCGGCATGGGCCTTCAGCACGGGTTTTGATCCCGGCAGCGGGTCGCGCACGGCATGCAGGCGGGCCATCACCCGCTCGACATTTCCATCCATGGCCGTGGCCGGCTTGTCGAACGCGATAGCCAGGATCGCGGCGGCCGTGTAGGTGCCGATGCCGGGCAGGGACAGCAGCCCCTCCTCGCTGTCGGGAAAGTGTCCGCCATGCCGGTCGGCCACGGTCACGGCGCATTTATGCAGGTTGCGGGCGCGGGCATAGTAGCCCAGCCCGGCCCAGGCCCGCAGCACATCATCCAGTTCGGCCGCCGCCAGGTCGGCAATGCCGGGCCATCGCGCCAGGAACGCCTGGAAATAGGGGCCAACCGTGGCCACCGTCGTCTGCTGGAGCATGATCTCCGACAGCCAGACGCGGTAGGGATCGGCTTTTTCCCCCGGCGCGGCGCGCCAGGGCAGCACGCGGCGGTGCCGGTCGTACCAGTTCAGCAGAAGGCGCGGCAGGTCACCGGGCTGGTCAGTGCCGGGGCGATCTGCTTTCATGGGGCCAGCAAGGGAAGATCGTGCTGTCATGAATGAACCTGGTGGTTTCGGGCCGCAGCGGCTCGGGCGGACATTGAAGACCATCGCCGGCAAGGCGCTGGGCAAGGATGGGCTGGCCTTCGGTGCATTGCTGACCGACTGGCCCACCATCATGGGCTCACGGCTGGCCGAGCAGACGGGGCCGCTGAAGCTCGTCTTTCCGGCAGGCCGGCGGGAGAATGCCGTGCTGCATATCCGCGTGTCCAGCGCGGCGGCCCTTCTGGTCCAGCATGAGGAGCCGCAGATCCTGGAGCGCATCAACGCCTTCATGGGCTGGCGGGCCGTGGCGCGTCTGAAACTGGTGCATGCCGGGCCGGCATTGCCGCAGAAGAACTATGCGCTGCGGCCGCTGAAACGGCTGGACCCGGTGAAGGAGGCCGAACTGACGGCCGCCACGGCCCCCGTCGACGATCCCGAACTGCGCGCCGCGCTGGAACGGCTGGGCCGGGCGCTTTCCGGATAGGCATAACCAGAGGTGGCCACCTGCCGGCCCCGCTTTCATCCTATCCGGCCAGCGCGCCGCGCCCCCGGATCAGCCGGGCTATGGCCTCGTCCAGTATTTCGTCCCGCTTGCAGAAGCAGAAACGGGCCAGATGCGTGGGCGCGTCCGCCTCATAGAAGGCGCTGAACGGGATGGCGGCCACGCCGACCCGTTCGGTCAGCAGGCGGCAGAAATCCTGATCGGCCATGTCGATGCCGCTGGCTTGCAGGTCCACGGCCAGGAAATAGGTCCCGGCACAGGGCAGCACGGCCAGCCCCACCGCCGACAGCCCGGCCGACAGCCGGTCGCGCCGCGCCTGCATGTCGGAAGCCAGCCCGGTGAAATAGCCATCATCCTTGGAAAGCCCCAGCGCCACGGCATGCTGCAGGTTGGGCGCCGTCGTGAAGGTCAGGAACTGGTGCGCCTTCATGACGGGTGCCAGCAGGTGCGGCGGCGCCGTGAGATAGCCGACCTTCCACCCGGTCAGGGAGAAGGTCTTGCCGGCCGATCCGATGCGCAGCGTGCGCTCGCGCATGCCGGGCAGGGTCATTAACGGGATGTGCGGCCGCCCGTCGAATACCAGATGCTCATAGACCTCGTCGCACAGCGCGATGGCATCATGGGCGATGACGCGGCCGGCCAGCAATTCCAGCTCCGCGCGCGTCCAGACCTTGCCGGCCGGGTTCTGCGGGTTGTTGATCAGCACCAGCTTGGTGCGTTCCGAAAAGACGGCATCCAGGTCGGCCGCGGAGAAGGACCAGTCCGGCGCCTTCAGGCTGACGAAGCGCGGCACGGCCCCGGCCCGCCGGATGAGGGGGACATAGCTGTCATAGAGCGGCTGGAACAGCACCACCTCGTCCCCCGGCTCCAGCAGGCCGAACAGACAGGCCGCCAGCACCTCCGTGGCACCGCAGGCCACCATGGTTTCCGTCGCCCAGTCGATGTCCAGGCCATAGAATCGCCGGCCATGGGCCGCCACGGCCTGACGCAGGGCCGGCAGGCCCGGCATGGGCGGATACTGGTTCCAGCCGCTGGCAAGATAGTCGGCGGCGGCGGCCACGATGTCGGGCGGGCCGTTGCCATCCGGGAAGCCCTGACCCAGATTGACGGCCTTGTGCTGGTCGGCCAGCCGCGACATGACCTCGAATATGGTCGTGCCGTAGGAGGACAGGACGGAATTGCCTGATTTCATCGTGAACCCTGGCTGATCGTGCGGAACGGGGGAAGGCCGGGACCGGGCAATACCACCGGTCAAGATAACCAGCCGCTGGTGTTATTCCGCGGCCAGCACGCGCGGCAGCTTGAAGGTGACGTTCTCCGTTGCCGTCACGACTTCCTCCACCGTCACCGCGAATCGTTCGCCCAGGGCGGCCAGCACCTCGTCCACCAGCACTTCCGGGGCCGACGCGCCGGCCGTGATCCCCAGGGTCCGGATATTCTCCAGCCGGTCCCAGTCGATCTGGGCGGCCCGCTGCACCAGCATGGCACGGGTACAGCCATGGGCGCGCGCCACCTCCACCAGCCGGACGGAATTGGACGAGTTGGGGGCCCCCAGCACCAGCAGCGCATCGGCGCCGGTCGCGATGGCCTTCACGGCCGCCTGCCGGTTCGTGGTGGCGTAGCAGATATCCTCCCGCTTCGGGCCGGCGATGGTGGGAAAGCGGGTGCGCAGCGCCTCCACGATGGCGCCCGTGTCGTCGACCGACAGGGTGGTCTGCGTGGCGAAGGCCAGGTTGTCGGGATCATCGACCGACAGGGTGGCGACATCGGCCACCGTCTCCACCAGTTTCACGGCCCCATCGGGCAACTGGCCGATCGTGCCCACCACCTCCGGATGGCCGGCATGGCCGATCAGGATGACGGTGCGTCCCGTCTCGAAATGGCGCTCCGCCTCGCGGTGGACCTTGGAAACCAGGGGGCAGGTTGCATCCACGAAGATCATGTTGCGCCGCTGAGCCTCGGCCGGAACCGATTTGGGCACGCCATGGGCGGAAAACACCACGGGCCTGTCGTCCGGCACCTCGTCCAGTTCCTGCACGAACACGGCACCCTTGGCTTCCAGGCTTTCCACCACGAAGCGGTTATGCACGATCTCGTGCCGGACATAGACGGGGGCGCCGAATTTCCGCAGGGCCGTTTCCACGATCTGGATGGCGCGGTCCACCCCGGCACAGAATCCCCGGGGTGCCGCCAGCAGCACGTGCAGCGGCGGAAGCGGGGCGGCGGGGCGGGCAATGTTCTCGGACATGATGATGGGATGATCCCTGTCGAAGCGTGTCAGCGGTTGGGGCCATGCTTGCGCGGCCGGATGGCCCCCTATATTGTCGCAACCCGGCATATATAGGGTGCGGGCCATGCTGTTGACATGGTCGCCGCCCAATCTGGCCGCGGTGAACGGAAGTGAACGGACCCTTGATGACCAGCCCTTGCTCGATGAAGACCCGGCCCGACCATAAACCGGTTTCGCCGGTCAGGAAAGCCGCCCGCCGCTGGACCCTGGCCGCTTTGGCGGGGATGGGTGTCCTGACGCTGGGCGCCTGTTCGGACAATGAACACATGATCGCCGCCTGCCCCAATGTGGGCGTGCTGCGCGATGCCGGCACGGCCCGCAGCGAGGCCGGTGTGGCCATCCTGTCCGGCATCCTGGCCAATTGCGGCTATGACGACAATTCGGTCACCGTTGCCGCCAACCTGGTCATCACGGGCCGCGCGGCCGATGGGGGCACGGCCACCGCCATCCCGGTCACCTATTTCGTCGCCGTGACGGACCCGGACCGCAACATCCTGTCAAAGAAGACCTTCACGACGTCCGTGCCCCTGTCGGGCGGGGCCGGCACGGTGGAACAGAAGCTGACCCAGGTCATCCCCGCGCCCAAGACCATGGATGCGCGCTGGTTCGAGGTCCTGGTCGGCTTCCAGCTCACCCCGGAAGAGATCGCTGCCAACCGGGCGTCGAACGAGGGGCGGTGACCCTTCACTGGGGGTTGACAGGCGCGAAGGTAAGCGTAGGTTAGCGCCCGCATAGCCGATGACCCCATGCGGGAGAGACCGGCCCCTGGCAACGGGGTGTCCGGCGCCGAAGGAGCAACCGCCCCCGGAAACTCTCAGGCAAAAGGACCGCACAGGGTAGGCGCATCTGGAAAGCAGGCGGGTCCGGCAACGGGCCGACAGCCCACCGACGGAGTAAGCCGACGTGTGAACCGCGCGGCGAATCTCTCAGGGGCCAGGACAGAGGGGGGCGAACCGCCGCGGGGAGGCGCCCCGTGACGGCCGCACTCTGTCCTGATGGGAGTGTCCCGCCTTGGGTGACACCAGCCTGCTGCGCACACCGCTTCATGATCTTCACGTCGAACTGGGCGCCAGGATGGTGCCGTTCGCCGGTTATGACATGCCGGTCCAGTATCCGCTGGGCGTGCTGAAGGAGCATCTGCACACGAGAGCCCGCGCCGGTCTGTTCGATGTGTCGCACATGGGACAGGTCCGCCTGCGGGGGGGCGGCATCGACAGCGTGATCAAGGCGCTGGAAGCGCTGGTGCCGGGCGATATCGCGGCCTTGGCGCCGGGCCGCATCCGCTACACCATGTTCACCAATGATGAAGGCGGCATCCTGGATGACCTGATGGTCACCCGGTTCGAGGATCACCTCTATGTGGTGATCAATGCCGGCTGCAAGGCGGAGGATCTGGCCCACCTGAAGGCCAGCCTGCCCGCCGACGTGACCATCGACTATCTGGGCGACGATGCCGGCCTGCTGGCCCTGCAGGGGCCGGAGGCGGCGTCCATCCTGTCCCGCCTGCTGCCCGAAGCGGCGGCCATGGGCTTCATGAGCGCGCGCCAGGCTGTCATCGGCGGCATTCCCGTGCAGATCAGCCGCTCGGGCTATACCGGCGAGGACGGGTACGAGATCAGCGTGGCCGCGGCCGATGCCGAAGGGCTGGCCCGCCTGCTGCTCGCCCAGGACGGGGTGGAGGCGATCGGGCTGGGTGCGCGCGATTCGCTGCGCCTGGAAGCCGGCCTGTGCCTTTATGGTCATGACATCGACACCACCACCGATCCGGTGGAAGCCGCCCTGACCTGGACCATCTCCAAACGCCGGAAGGCAGAGGGCGGGTTTCCCGGTGCATCGGTGGTGCAGTCCCGACTGGCTGCCGGCCCCGCCCGCAAGCGCGTGGGCATCCAGCCGGAAGGCAAGGCGCCGGCCCGTGAGCATACCGAAATCCAGGACCTGTCCGGCAATCGTATCGGGGAGATCACCAGCGGCGGCTTCGGCCCCACGGCCGGCGGCCCTGTTGCCATGGGCTATGTCGATGCCGGCTTTGCCGCCGTCGGCACGGAGGTCCGGCTGATCGTCCGTGGCAAGGCTTTGCCCGCCAAGGTGGCCGCCATGCCGTTCGCACCGCACCGCTATTTCAAGGGCTGAGGGTCGCAAGACCCTCTTCCCCGCCGCACAGATGCTGCCATTGCTGTGAAAGTGCCTGGGCGCTGATTGACCATTCCTCATCACGCCGTCTTCCCCGCTTTCGTGGGGATGGCCGTGATGAGGGGCCAAGCGCAGACACAGCAATGGCAACCAACCGACCTTCCCATCCCCCAAGACCCGAGAGACCCGACCCATGACCATCCGTTTCACCAAGGACCATGAGTGGATCAGCCTGGACGGTGGTGTTGCCACCGTCGGCATCACCGACTATGCCCAGAACGCGCTGGGCGACGTGGTGTTCGTCGAGGTGCCGGACGCCGGCAAGGTCCTGACCCAGGGGGCGGAAGCCGCTGTGGTGGAATCGGTGAAGGCCGCCTCGGAGATCTATGCGCCCGTCGCTGGCACGGTCCTGGAGGGCAATGCCGCCCTGGCCGATGAGCCGGCCCTGGCCAACACCGACCCGCAGGGTGACGGCTGGTTCTTCAAGATGACCATTGCCGATCAGGCGCAGTTCGACGCCCTGATGGACCAGGACGCCTATAACGACTTCATTCAGGGGCTGTGATGCGTTACCTGCCGCTGACGGATGCCGACCGTGCCGCCATGCTGTCCACCATCGGGGTGGACAGCGTGGATGCCCTGTTCCGTGACGTGCCCGACCATGCAAGGCTGCCGGGCAAGATCGCGGGCCTGCCCGACCATAAGGGCGAACTGGAGGTGGAACGCCACCTGTCGCGCCTGGCCGCCAGGAACGTCGCGGCCTCGACCGTGCCGTTCTTCGTGGGGGCGGGGGCCTACAAGCACCATGTGCCCGCCTCGGTCGATCAGATCCTGCTGCGTGGCGAGTTCCTGACCAGTTACACGCCGTACCAGCCGGAAGTCACCCAGGGCACGCTGCAATATCTGTTCGAGTTCCAGACCCAGGTGGCGGTGTTGACCGGCATGGATGTGGCCAACGCCTCCATGTATGACGGGGCGACGGGCACGGCGGAGGCCGTCCTGATGGCCGCCCGCGTCAACAAGCGCAACAAGGTCATCCTGTCCGGCGGCCTGCACCCGCATTACCGCGAAGTGGTGGAAACCACCTGTGGCGTGATGGGTATGGATATCCGCGCCCAGGCGCCGGACTGGAAGAATGCCGAGGAGCTGTCGGCCCTGCTGGACGCGGAGACCTCGGCCGTCGTCGTGCAGACCCCGTCCCTGTTCGGCCATCTGCGCGACTTCACGGCACTGTGCGAGGCGGCGCACGCCAAGGGCGTGATGGTCATCGTGGTGGTGACGGAGGTGGTGTCGCTGGGCCTGTTGCCGTCGCCCGGTTCCATGGGGGCCGATATCGTGGTCTGCGAGGGGCAGAGCATCGGCAATGGCCTGAATTTCGGCGGTCCTTACGTGGGCCTGTTCGCCACGCGCGACAAATTCGTGCGCCAGATGCCGGGCCGCCTGTGCGGCCAGACGGTGGATGCCGATGGCAAGCGTGGTTTCGTGCTGACCCTCTCGACGCGCGAGCAGCATATTCGCCGCGAGAAGGCGACGTCGAACATCTGCACCAATTCCGGCCTGTGTGCGCTTGCCTTCACCATCCACCTGTCGCTGCTGGGCGAGCAGGGGCTGGTGCAACTGGCCCGCATCAACCACGCCAATGCTGTGATGCTGGCCGACAAGCTGTCGGCGGTGAAGGGGGTCAGCGTCGTCAATGACGGGTTCTTCAACGAATTCACGGTAAAGCTGCCCCGGAAGGCGGCGAAGGTCGTCTCCAAGCTGGCGGCCAGGAACATCCTGGCCGGCGTGCCGGTCAGCCGCCTGCACCCGGATGTGGAAGGGCTGGACGATCTGCTGCTGGTCGCGGTCACCGAGATCAGCAGTGTGGAAGACATGGACGCGCTGGCGCGCGGCCTGGAGGAGGTTCTCTGATGGCCATGAACAGCCAGGGTCGCGACAGCACCCCCCATGCCGTGTCGATCACGGACGAAATCGTCACCTTCACCGGCAACAAGGCGCTGCAGCAGGAAGAGGCGCTGATCTTCGAACTGGACAATCCGGGCGCCATCGGCGTGGACTTGGACGAACCGGTGACCGCCGCCACCCGCCTGGGGGGCCTCAGCCCGCGTGCCGGTGTCGGCCTGCCGTCGCTGGCCGAGCCCGATGTGGTGCGCCATTACACGCGCCTGTCCCAGAAGAACTTCGCCATCGACACGACCCTCTATCCGCTGGGGTCCTGCACGATGAAACACAATCCGCGTCTGAACGAGAAGGTGGCCCGCCTGCCGGGCTTCAGCGATATCCACCCGATGCAGCCGGTGGAAACGGTTCAGGGTGCGCTGGAACTGATCGATCAACTGGCGCACTGGCTTAAGACGCTGACCGGTATGCCCGCCGTCGCCATGTCACCGGGCGCCGGCGCGCATGGGGAGCTGTGCGGCCTGATGGCCATCCATGCGGCGTTGGAAGCACGGGGCGAAAGCCGTCGCCGCCGCGTGCTGGTTCCCGAATCGGCCCATGGCACCAACCCGGCCACGGCCGCCTTCTGCGGTTTCACCGTCGACACGATCCCGACGGAGGATAATGGCCGTGTCAGCGTGGAGGCCGTGAAGGCCAAGCTGGGCGACGATGTCGCCTGCATCATGCTGACCAACCCCAATACCTGCGGCCTGTTCGAACCGCAGATCAGGGAAATCGCCGACGCGGTGCATGCGGCCGGCGGCTATTTCTATTGCGATGGTGCGAATTACAACGCCATTGTCGGCCGGGTCCGCCCCGCCGACCTGGGCGTCGATGCCATGCACATCAACCTGCACAAGACCTTCTCCACCCCGCATGGCGGCGGCGGTCCGGGTTCCGGCCCGGTGGTGCTGTCCGACGCCCTGGCCCCCTTCGCGCCGCTGCCCTTCGTGGTGCATGGCAAGGACGGGTTCACCCTGGTCGAACATGCCAGGGATGCCGGCGAGGCCCGGCCCTTCGGCCGGCTGAAGGGCTTCCATGGCCAGATGGGCATGTTCGTGCGGGCGCTGGCCTACATGCTGTCGCACGGGGCGGACGGGCTGCGACAGGTGTCTTCCGACGCCGTACTCAATGCCAATTACGTGCTGGCCAGCCTGAAGGATGTGATGTCGGCCTCGTTCGAGGGGCCGTGCATGCACGAGGCCCTGTTCGACGACCGCTTCCTGAAGGGTACGGGCGTCACCCCACTGGATTTCGCCAAGGCGATGATCGACGAGGGTTATCATCCCATGACGATGTATTTCCCGCTGGTCGTACACGGCGCCCTGCTGATCGAGCCGACGGAAACGGAAAGCAAGCGCACGCTGGACCTGTTCATCGGGACCATGCGTCATCTGGCGGCGAAGGCCAGGGCGGGTGACCAAACCCATTTCCAGGCCTCCCCCCGGCTGACCCCGCGCAAGCGGCTGGACGAAACGCAGGCGGCCCGCAAGCCTGTACTGCGGTGGACCAGGCCCGCCGCCTGACAGCGGCAGGTCAGGGGGCCTGATAGGGATGGGGTCATTGTCCCGGGGTGAACGGAACGGATTGCGGGCCTTCCGTCACCCCGTCATCCAGGGACAATCCCTGTGTCGTTTATCGGCCATGCCAGTTCCCGGTGATCAGAACCTGTTGGTTCTGATCACCGCTCCCTATCGCCGGCGCCAGCATCCGCTGGGTTGGCGACGCTGCACAAGCGCTGCTGTGGCAGTCGCCGCCGGACCAGCTTGCGGCCAGTTCTGACAGGCATACTATTTTACGGTGACCAGAACCTATAGGTTCTGGTCACCGCCCTCAATCGCCGGCGCCAACATTCCTTGGCTTGGCTACGCCGCACGAGCGGCGCGGCGGCGGTCGCCGCCGGACCAAGTTGCGATGAGTTCTACTCATCGCAACTTGGTATCAGACAGTCTCCACAATAGTGGCCGAGGCCAGTTGCGGCCGTCCTTCTCTTTGTCCAGAGAGAAATTGAATAAAATTATCGAAAAACATTGTTAAAGCCGGATACAGGACGGGGTTTCCACGGATTTTCTTATAGACTTCAAAGTCCGGGCGTGATTTGTGCCGGAGCATGTGTATATTACCGTCCCATGCTGAAGTCCTTGGCCGATCTCCGGTGCATCCTCATCCCCCAATGCTTCGCCCTGGCATTCGTCATCGGTGCTGATGGGGTTCGCGCCCATGAACTGAACGCGACCGAACTGGCACGGCCCGTTGTCATCGCGTCAGACCCTTGGTGCCCCTATGCCTGTGATCCGGACGCCGATGGGCGCGAGGGTTACATGGTTGATATCGCAAGGGAAATATTCGAGGCGTCGGGCCTGCGGGTTGAGTATCGCGTCGTCAATTTCGCCGTGATGCGGCGCATGGCCAGCGATGGCAGCGCCACGGCGTTACCCGGCGTGGCTTCCGACATGGATGGTGCCATCCGGTTGCCGGAACTGGCGCAAGGCAATTCAGCCAATGCCGTGGCCGTGACCCGCGGCCGTGGCTTCATCTTCAACGATCCCGAAGATTTCGTTCCTTTCCGCCTGGGCGTGATCAAGGATTATGATTATGGCGGCGCGTTGCAGGCGTATGTTAACAGGAATCAGGACAATCCGGACCGGATCACGGTGCTGAGTGGCTTTGGCTATTCGCACCTGGTGCAGGGGCTGCGCATGTTGACGGCCGGGCGCATGGACATGCTGCTGGACGACTATAACGTGTTGCGCTGGCAGGTCCGCCGCCTGGGCCTGGACCATAAGGTCGAGACCGTGCCGTTGCGCGACGATGCCGACCTGTTCGTCGGGTTTTCAGCCAGCGATCCGCGTGCGCCCGTCCTGGCCCGGATGATGGCCGACGGGACACGCCGGCTGCGGGAGAGCGGCCGGCTGGCCGCCATCATGCGCCAATACGGGCTGGAGGAGCAGGCCGACGTCGTGAATTGACGCCGCCCCCCCTCCGGTCTCACGCCGGTCTCAGCGCTTCACATCCAGCCAGCGCGTCGGCAACTGGTCCAGCGGCACCGGCCGCCAGCCCTGGACCTTGGGCGATACCATCCGGCGGCGGTTGTTGTGGTAGAGCGGGACGATGGGGAAGTCGGCCTGGTACATGCGTTCGGCCTCTGCCAGCATCGTCATGCGCTCTGCCGGGTCCAGGCTGGCATTGGCCTTGTCCAGCAGCGCGTCATAGGCCGGATTGCGATAATCGGACAGGTTCTGCTGGGCCACGTCACCGCGCAGCAGTTTCAGGAAATTGATCGGATCGGGAAAATCACCGATCCAGCCATATGAAATGACGTCCTTGTAGCTCTTCTGGTTGCCGATGCTGGCGACGACGCGGAATTCCTGGTTGTTCAGGTTGGTCTGCACCCCCAGCTTCTGCCGCCACATGGCGGCCACGGCCACCATGACCCGCCGTGAATTCTCCGAGGTGGAATGCAGAACCTCCACCGTCGGCAGCGTATTGCCGCCGGGGCCATAGCCCGCTTCTGCCAGCAGCTTCTTCGCCATCTCGTCACGCTGCGCCTGGGTCAGGGCCGCCCAGTCCGGGCGCGGCGGTTCGTACCCGCCGACATTGCCCGGCGGGGTGAAGCTGTAGGCGGGCAGCATGTCGCCGTTCAGCACCTTTTCCGTCAGCACCTCCCGATCAATGGCCAGGGTCAGCGCGGCCCGCAGCTTGGGGTTGGACTTCCAGGGCTCGTGCCGCAGGTTGAAGGCCAGATAGAAGGTGGAATAGGTGGGGGTCGGCACATAGGCATCGGCCGCCTGCCGCCGCGCCCATTCCGCCTGGGTGACGGGCAGGGTATAGGTGATGTCCAGCTCACCGGCCCGGAACCGCTTCAGCTCCGTTTCCAGGTTCTCCGTGACATTGTGATAGACCGTGTCGATCTTCACGGCCGCATTGTCGTAATAGTAGGGGTTGCGGGTCAGCTTGTAGTGGGTCTGGGGTATCATCTCCACCAACTGATAGGCCCCGTTGCTGATGGGCTGGCCGTCCTTGCGGTCCAGCCGGATGGGGGACATGGACTGATGTGAAAGCTGGCCCAGGAAATAGGCGGCCGGTTCCTTCAGCACCACCTTCAGCGTGCGGTCGTCCACCGCTTCCACGCCCAGTTTTTCCGGCGGCAGCTTGCCCGACGACACTTCGGCCCCGTTCTGGATGACCCAGACGAAATAGCCATAGGGCGACGCCGTGGCCGGTGCCGCCAGATGCCGCCAGGCCGTGACGAAATCGCCGGCCACCACGGGCTTGCCGTCGGACCATTTGCCATCGGCGCGCAGATGGAAGGTGTAGGTGCGGCCATCGGCCGATATGTCCCATTTCTCCGCCGCACCCGGGCGTGGTGTCCCGTCCGCGCCGGGCGTCAGCAGCCCTTCATACAGGTCATAGATGACGATGGACGACGGGTGCAGTTCGGCCTTGCCGGGGTCCACCGTATCCGGGGCGGCCCCGATGCCCCGGCGCAGCACGGTTTCAGCGGCGGCGGGCAGGGCGCTGGCCAGCGGCGCGGCCGCGAGGGCGGCCAGCAGGAGCGAGCGGGCGATGAGACGCATGGGCGGTTCCTGATCGGTATGGATTTGCCTGTCACGCTATTCCCGATGGCCACCCACCGCAAGCTTGCACGCGCGGGCTCCTTGCAGGCTGGAACGTCTCTTCCTTATGCTTGTTCACTTTTCGCTAACCAACCCTTATCGGCAGGTGGAACGAATGTTCGACTGGTTGTCCGACCCCAATGCCTGGGCCAGCCTGGCGACCCTGACGGCGCTGGAGATCGTGCTGGGCATCGATAACATCATCTTCATCTCGATCATGGCCAACCGCCTGCCGGAGGCGCAGCGCGCCAGGGCGCGGCAGATCGGGCTGGGCCTGGCCCTGGTCATGCGCCTGGGGCTTCTGGTCTCCATCGCCTGGATCATGTCGCTGACCCGGCCGCTGTTCACGCTGTTCGAGATGGATTTCTCCGCCCGCGACCTGATCCTGCTGGGGGGTGGGCTGTTCCTTCTCTACAAGGGTACACAGGAGATACATCACACGATGGAAGGCGGGCAGGAGGACGGGGGCAAGCCCCTCGTCGTGGCCACCTTCGGCGGTGTCATCGCCCAGATCCTGGTGCTGGACATCGTCTTCTCGCTGGACAGCGTGATCACCGCGGTCGGCATGGCCAACCATCTGCCCGTCATGGTGACGGCCGTGGTCATCGCGGTTGCCGTCATGCTGTTCGCGGCCGGCCCCACATCCCGTTTCGTGCAGGACCACCCGACGGTGAAGATGCTGGCGCTGGCCTTCCTGATCCTGGTCGGAGTGGCACTGATCGCCGACGGACTGCATTTCCACATTCCCAAGGGCTATCTATACTTCGCCATCGCCTTCTCGATCGGTGTGGAGAGTTTGAACCTAGCCGCCGCCAAGCGGCGCCGGCGCAAGGCGGAAGCGGCGGGGCACTGACGCGGCAGCGTCGGGGGGTAACTGACGCGGCAGCGTCGGGGGCAAGTGACGTGGAGGCTGCTGCGGCTTGACGCCGGGGGCCTTTCCCGCCCAATTGACAGGGTTCTTCCCGCGCCCGCCGGGGAAGGAGACTTTCACGCCCCGCCCCTGCCACGGATGCCCACCGATGACCCGCCTCACCCTGCGCCTGGATTTTACCAATGGGGCCAAGCTCGGCCCCGGAAAGATCAGGCTGCTGGAAGCCATCGAGGCTACGGGTTCCATTGCCGCGGCCGGGCGGTCGCTGGGCATGTCCTATCGGCGGGCCTGGCTGCTGGTGGACGAGGTGAACCGCGCCTTCGCCGGGCCGGCCGTTGCGGGACAGACGGGCGGCAGCGGCGGCGGCGGTACGGCCCTGACCGACTGGGGCCGGGAACTGGTCGTTCTCTATCGTCAGGTCGAGGCCGAAAGCCGCATGGCCAACACCACCGCCCTGGCCCGTCTGGAAAGCCGGCTGGGAGTGGGGGAGGCGGGGGCGGCGGCCAAGGACGCCGGAAAGCCGCCCCGGGGCCGTTGAGCGCCGACTGCGCGCGGTCGCCCAACCGCCTTGCCGCCGCCATGATCATCCCCCTATAGTCGCATCCGAGCCGATCCATCCTTTTGCCTGGAGACAAGCCCCGTGAGCGGTTCCGTCGTTTCCGCCTTCTCGCGCCGCCACCTGCTGGCCAGCGGTGCCGCCCTGTCACTGGCGCCTGCCCTGCCGGCCTTCGCCCAGGATGGCGCCATCGACCTGAAGGCCGCCATGGCCGAAATCTCCTATGGCGATCCGAAGGCCAAGGTGACCGTGGTCGAATATGCCTCCCTGGCCTGTTCGCACTGCGCCCATTTCGAGACGGAGATGTTTCCGACCTTCAAGAAGGAATTCATCGACACGGGCGAGGTCAGGCTGATCTTCCGCGACTTTCCGCTGAACGGGCCGGGCCTGCGCGCGCACATGCTGATGCGCTGTGCCGGCGGGGCGAAGACCCAGGCGCTGAAGACCGTCATCTTCAAGAACCAGGGGAGCTGGCTGAACCAGAACTTCCTGGTCAATCTGGCCAATATCGGCAAGCTGGCCGGCGTCAGCCAGGCACAGTTCGACGCCTGCATGGCGTCCAAGCCGCTGGAGGATTTCCTGATCAAGGGCCAGTATGCCGCCAGCCAGGAAAAGCAGATCAACTCCACCCCCACCTTCATCGTGAATGACGAATATGTCATCGCCGGTGCCTATCTGGACCAGTTGACCGAGGCCGTCATCAAGGCCGGCGCCAAGCGCAAATCGTCCTAAAAGCGGGATGCCGGCGCTGGCGGCCGGCTGAACGCGGAATGCCGGCGCGGACCGCCGGATCATCACGGACGGGGGTGCGGCGGGTGACGCCGTGCCCCCGTTATTGTTTTCGCGCCGGAGTGCGCCGCCGGCTGACGGTCGGGCCGGCGCCGTCCCCTTCCCCGACACGGATGTAAGCCCCCGTGCAGTTCAACAAGCTCCGCCTGTCCGGCTTCAAATCCTTTGTCGATCAGACCGAGTTGCTGATCGAGCCCGGCATGACGGGTGTCGTCGGCCCCAATGGCTGTGGCAAGTCCAACCTGCTGGAGGCGCTGCGCTGGGCCATGGGTGAGACATCGGCCAAGCGCATGCGCGGCGAGGACATGGACGATGTCATCTTCGGCGGCACGGCCACGCGGCCGGCGCGCAATATCTGCGAGGTGACGATGGTGCTGGCCAATGATGCCCGCACCGCCCCACCCCCCTTCACCGATGCGGAAGAGCTGGAGATCACCCGGCGGCTGGAACGTGGCTCCGGGTCCGATTACCGCATCAATGGCAAGCTGGTGCGTGCCCGCGATGTGCAGATCCTGTTCGCCGACCATTCCTCCGGCGCCAACAGCCCGTCCATGGTCAGCCAGGGCCGCGTCGGCGCGCTGATCAATGCCCGGCCGTCCGACCGGCGGCAATTGCTGGAAGAAGCGGCCGGCATCAGCGGCCTGCATGCAAGGCGGCACGAGGCCGAACTGCGCCTGCGTGCCGCGGACACGAACCTGACCCGGCTGGAGGACGTGCTGGGCGCCCTGGACGGGCAGTTGCAGGGACTGCGGCGTCAGGCCCGGCAGGCGCAGCGCTATCGTCAGGTGCAGGACCATATCCGCCGGGCCGAGGCCCTGTTGCTGTACCAGCGCTGGCACGAGGCCAACCGGTTCCTGGACCGGGCGCACGCCGCCCATGCCGCCGCCGATACCGCCGTGCGCGACCAGATGCTGGCGGTCACGGCGGCATCGACGCTGCGCGAACAGGCGGCAGAGGCGCTGCCGCCGCGCCGGCAGGAGGATGCGGCGGCGGCGGCGGCGCTGCAGCGCCTTGTTCTGGCGCGCGAGCAACTGGATGCCGAGGAGGCGCGGGTCGCGTCGGCGCATGCCGCCACGCAGCGGCGGCTGGCGCAACTGGCCACCGATCTGGCCCGTGAACGGTCGCTGGCCGCCGATGCCGACAGTGCCGCCGCCCGTCTGGCGGCGGAACGGACCGCCCTGCTGGAAGCCCAGGCCGACGAGGTCATGGAACTGGAAGCGGCGGAGGAGGCCGCGCAGGTGGTGCTGGACGCGGTGGATCTGGCTGAACGCGACCTGTCCCGCGCGCTGGAGGTGGCCGCCGCACAGGACGCGGCCCGCAACGGTGCCGCCGGCCGGCTGCGCGACGCCCAAGCACGGCTGGCCACGCTGGAAAGGCGGCTGGCCGAACAGGCGGCGCAACTGGCCACCCTGGATGCCCGCATCGACGATGGCATGGACCTGGAACAGGCGGCCGAGACCTGTTTGCTGGCGGAGGAGCGGCTGGAGCTTGCCCGTGACACGGCCGAAACGGCAGAGGCCGTCCGGCAGCAGGCCGACGCGGCGCTTGAGCGGGCGCGCGCCGAAGGTCAGGCCGCCATCGCCGCCGGTCGCGCCGCCCTGTCGCAGGCCGAGGCACGCGACACCCAGTTGCGGGCGGAACGCGACGGGCTGCGTGCCCTGCTGCACCTGGAGGAGGAGGATCTCTTTCCGCCGCTGATCGATGCGATCACGGTGGCTGCCGGCTATGAGCAGGCGCTGGCGGCGTCGCTGGGGGAGGATCTGACGGCCCCGCTGGACGAGGCTGCCGCCCGCCACTGGCGCGCGTTGCCGCCCCTGGCAGACAGCCGTGCCCTGCCGGCCGGGGTGGAGCCGCTGGCGGCCCATGTCAAGGCGCCTGCCGAACTGGCCCGCTGCCTGTCCCATATCGGGCTGGTATCCGACACGGCCCTGGCGCAGCATCTGGCCCCGACGCTGGCGCCGGGCCAGATGCTGGTCAGCCGGGATGGCGGGTTGTGGCGCTGGGACGGGCTGACCGTCACGCCGGGGGCCCCGACGGCGGCAGCCATCCGTCTGACACAGCGCAACCGTCTGGCCGCGATCGAAGCCGACCAGCAAAGGGCTACGGCCGAACTGGCCGGGACCCGCAAGGCTTATGCCGAAGCCGTGGCTGCGGCGGATGCGGCAATCGCCGTAGCGCGACGGGGGCAGGAAGAAGCGGCCGCCCGCGACCGGCAGGCCCGCGACGCCGTGCGCCATGCCTTCACCGGCCTGGACCAGGCCCGCGCCGCCCAATCCCGGCTGGCCGCGGAAGCCGCTGCCGCCCGGTCCCGGCGTGATGCCCTGGCCCAGGCGCTGGACGCGCTGGACGGCGACCGGGCCATGGCGGCCGGCGACGTGGCCGCGGCGCAGGCCGAGCTGGACGGCTCACCCGACCCCACCCTGTCGCGGCTGGCCGTGGCCGATGCGCGCGGCCTTCTGGCCGAACAGCGCGGACACCTTTCCGGCGCGCAGGCCGGTGTGGAGCGTGTGAAGCGCGAGGCCGAACAGCGCCGCCGCCGGCTGGCCACGCTGGAGGCCGAGCAGGCATCCTGGCGGATGCGGGTGGAAGGCGCCGCGGCCCGGCTGGCCGAATTGACCGAACGGGCCGAGGAAGGGCGCGGCGAATTGGAACGGCTTGCCGAACGGCCCGTGGAGATCGAGGCGGAGCGTGATGCGCTGCGTGACCGCATCACGGCCGCCGAGCGTCAGCGCCGCCGGACCGGCGACGCGCTGGCCGAGGCGGAAACAGCCCTGTCGGCGGCCGACCAGTCCGTGCGCCGTGCCGAAACCGGTCTGGCTGATGCGCGCGAGGCGCGCGCCCATGCCGAAGCGGCCGTCGCCCAGTCGTTGTCCGCCCTGGCGGCGCTGGTGGAACGGGTGCGGGAGAAGCTGGACTGTGAACCGGGCGACGTGCTGGCCACGGCTGGCGTGGAACCCGACGAGGAGATGCCGCCGCCATCCCAACTGGAACAGCGGCTGGCCCGGCTGATGGAGGATCGTGAGCGTATCGGCCCCGTCAATCTGCGGGCCGAGGTCGAACTGGCGGATATGGAAGGGGAGGTGGCCCGGCTGACGGCGGAACGCGACGATCTTGTCGCAGCCATCGCCCGGCTGCGCCAGGGGATCGGCGCCATCAACCGCGAGGCGCGGGAAAAGCTGCTGGCCAGCTTCGAACTGGTGGACGGCCATTTCCAGCGGCTTTTCACGCGCCTGTTCGGCGGTGGCATGGCATATCTGAAGCTGACCGAATCGGAGGACCCGCTGGATGCGGGGCTGGAAATCTATGCCAGCCCGCCGGGCAAGAAACTGCAGGTCCTGTCCCTGCTTTCAGGGGGCGAACAGGCGCTGACGGCCCTGTCGCTGCTGTTCGCGGTGTTCTTGTGCAACCCGGCGCCGGTCTGCGTGCTGGACGAGGTGGATGCACCGCTGGACGAGGCCAATGTCGGCCGGTTCTGCGACATGGTGGAGGAGATGGCGGCCAGCGGCGCCACCCGCTTCCTGATCGTCACCCATCACCGGCTGACCATGGCCCGCATGCACCGGCTGTTCGGCGTGACCATGATGGAACGCGGTGTCAGCCAGCTCGTATCGGTCGATCTGGCGCGGGCCGCCGAAATGGTCGACGCCTGAGGCTGAGAGCGCCTCCCTGCCCAGATGTCCCATGTCCCACGGTCCCAGTCCCATCCGGCCTACAGTGCCAGGGCGGCTTCCTTCGCGGCGATC
Source organism: Niveispirillum fermenti (assembly GCF_048066175.1). Lineage (GTDB taxonomy): Bacteria > Pseudomonadota > Alphaproteobacteria > Azospirillales > Azospirillaceae > Niveispirillum > Niveispirillum fermenti. The sequence continues at coordinate 157,324 of NZ_JBLTXA010000003.1, forward strand.
TGGGCCGCGTATTCGGCGGCCAGCAGCTTGTGCTGTTCCAGTTGCGCCATGCGCTGGGCGGCGCTGGGGCGCTGGCTTTCGCTTTTCAACTGACCGCAGGCCGCCAGGATGTCGTCGCCGCGCGGCCGGCGGATGGGGCTGGCATAGCCCGCCTCGTTCAGATAGTCGCTGAACCTTTCGATCTGGTCCCAGTCGCTGCGCTCGAACGGGGAGCCGGGCCAGGGATTGAAGGGGATCAGGTTGATCTTGGACGGGATGCCGCGGATCAGGCGTACAAGCTCGCGCGCGTCCGCCATGCTGTCATTGACGCCCTTCAGCATCACATATTCCCAGGTGCAGCGCCGGGCATTGTTCAGACCCGGATAGGTGCGCACCGCTTCCATCAGTTCCCGGATGGGGTATTTGCGGTTGATGGGCACGATGCGGTCGCGCAACTCGTCATTCACCGCATGCAGCGAAACGGCCAGATTGACACCGAGCTCGGCGCCGCAGCGCTTCATCAGGGGCACCACGCCGCTGGTCGACAAGGTGATGCGCCGCTTGGATATGGAGATACCCTCCCCATCCATGATGATCTTCAGCGCCTTGGCGACATTCTCGTAATTGTAGAGCGGTTCCCCCATGCCCATCATGACGATGTTGGACAGCATGCGGCCATCCACGGGGCTGGGCCATTCATCCAGATGGTCGCGGGCCAGCATGACCTGGCCCACGATCTCGTCCGCCGTCAGGTTGCGCACCAGACGCTGGGTGCCCGTATGGCAGAACCGGCAGGTCAGCGTGCAGCCGACCTGGGAGGAGACGCACAGCGTGCCGCGATCCTCCTCCGGGATATGCACGGCCTCCACCTCCTGCCCGTCATGCATGCGGCAGAGCCATTTGCGCGTCCCGTCGGTGGATTTCAGATCCTTCACGGGCATCGGCCGGTCGATCAGGAACCGTTCGGCCAGCTTTTCGCGCGCGGGCTTGGCCAGCGTGGACATGAGTGCGAAGTCCGTCACCCCGCGATGGTACAGCCAGTGCCAGACCTGACGGGCCCGGAACTTCTCGAATCCGGCGTCGGTCAGCGTGCTTTCCAGCTCCTCGCGGGAAAGGCCGATCAGATTGATGCGCCCGTCGGCCCGCGGGGCCGCGGGGGCGAAGCTGCTGCTGTGATTCTCAATGCCCATGACCGGGTTAAATGGCGCATGCGGCGGCCCCTGTCAAAGGCCTTGCCGCCAGGGGTGGCTTGCAGGGGCCGCAGGGGCGGGGATACGGAAGTTGCGGATGTGACAGGTATATGATTGCGTTAGTATGCATTCATGCCTCGAATAAAAATCTTCAGTCAATCATGGCAGCCTGCATGTACGGAGCGAAATATATACGTAAGGTCATCTGGATTATCGCGGTGGCATCACCATGTTAAATTGTCGCCCACTATCATAAGGCGAAGATTTTCAATAGTTTGGTGACTTCACTATGTTCAACCGATCCGGTTTTCTTGTCGGCTTGACGCTGTTGGTCACGTTGCTGGTCCCGATGCTGGTGGCCCTGTCACCCGTGCCGCAAGGGGGGCGCAGCTTCGCGGTCATCCTGCCGCCCTGGATGGCGCGTGATGCCCAGATCGCGACCCTGGCGGACACCGGCGTCCGGCTGCGCGAAGGCGGTGCTCCCGTCTGGATCGTCGATGTTCCCGACCAGGAAAGCGCGCGCCGGCTGGCCGCCCTGCCGGCCCTGCTATTGTCGGGAACCCTGGTCGGCTGCGGTTCCTGACATTCCCCGACCCTGTCCTGTCTGTCCCCGGTTAAGGCAATGCCCATGACACCCATCGATCGCATCCGCAGTATGGCACTGCTCGTCTTCATCGCCTTTCTCTGGCTTTGCGTGCCGCTGGCGCTGGTGGCGGCCATCCTGGATCAGGTGAATTGGGTGGCGTCGGTCCTGTCAGCCCTTCTGATCGCCGGATTGGGGACCACAGCCCATCTCCTGCGCATGCCGCGTCCGGGCGTGGAATATCTGTTCGCGGTGCTGGCAGTGGCCCAGGTTTCGGTGGTCGTGGCCGCCGCCGCCGGCCCGTGGCAGATCGACGCGCATTTCCTTTACTTCGCCGTGCTGGCCATGCTGACGGCCTTCTGCAACTGGCGCGTCATCCTGGTGGCGGCCGGCGTCACGGCTGTCCATCACCTGACCCTCAGCTTCCTGCTGCCGGCCCTGGTCTTTCCCGATGGCCAGGGCAGCCTGCTGCGTGTGCTGGTGCATGCGGCCGTGGTGATCATGGAGACCGCCGTGCTGCTGTGGCTGTCCTGGAACCTGGAGCGCGCCTTCGTCTTCAGCGAGCGCGCCCGCGCCACGGCGGAGGCGGCCGCGGTGGAAACCGAACGGCTGCGGGCGCAGCAGCAGGCGGCGGCCGAGACGCAGCGGGCCGAGCGCATGACCCTGCGCAAGGCGCTGGCCGACCGGTTCGTGGTCGATGTGGAAAGCATGACCCGCCGCCTGGACGGTGCCGTGCGGGGCCTGAAGGAGGAGGCGGACCTGCTGGGCCAGACCGTGTCCAGCACGGGTGATGTGACCAGCAGCGCCCGTATTGAGGCCGAGGAGGCGACCAGCCATGCCGCCAGCGTGGCCGCCGCCGTGGAGCAGATGGCTGCCAGCATCGCCGAGGTTTCCCGCGCCGCCAGCGGAGCCGCCGTCCAGGCCCGTGGCACGAATGTGGAGGTGGGGCGCGTGCGCGAGCGGGTGGCTGACCTGTCCGACACCGCGGCCCGTATCGGCAATATCGTGCAATTGATTGCCGACATTGCCGGTCAGACCAACCTGCTGGCCCTGAACGCCACGATCGAGGCGGCCCGCGCCGGTGATGCCGGCAAGGGCTTCGCTGTCGTGGCCAGCGAGGTCAAGTCCCTGGCCAGCCAGACGGGCCGCGCGACGGAGGAGATCAGCCGTCAGGTGGCGGAAATCCAGGCGGCAACGCGCCAGGCCGTGGAGGCCATTGCCGGGGTCGCCGAAGCGGTCACGGCGCTGGACACCGGCGCCGGTGAAATCTCCGACGCTGTGCAGCAGCAGGAGGCCACGGTCATGGAAATCAGCCGGTCGATCCAGACCGTATCCAGCCGCACGGCAACGCTGGGCGGGGCCGTTGCACGCATGGCCGACGTGGCCACGGAGATCGCCGGTGCCGTCGGCAAGACCCACGCCACGGCGGGAGACGCCGAACGCCTGTCCACAGAGATGCATGATCGGCTGGACAGCTTCATCAACGAATTGCGCGACGCGGCGTAATACTATTTCGCGGTGATCAGAACCTATTGGTTGTGATCACCGCCTTCAATTGCCGGCGCCAACATTCGTTGGCTTGGCGACGCCGCACGAGCGGCGGTATAAGGCCGGACCGGTCAGTCCGGCTGCCAGCCGCCCAGCGGGTACTCCTGCAGGATGTGGTAGCTGGGGCCGGACCGGCCCGGGACGCTTTCATAAAGGCAATAGCGGTCGACGGTGAAGGGGCCGGCCTGGAACAGGCCATTGGCCCCCATATAGGTGGCCAGCCGCGTTTCCGGTGTGTCGGAAAGGTAGGCCAGCGTCACATGCGGGCTGAATTTCCGCTCCTCCGCCGGCAATCCGGCCCGGACCAGGGCCGATTCCACCTTGTCACGCAGGTGATGCAGCGCGTCGGCGGGTGCCACGCCCGCCCATAGCGCATGCTGCCTGTGTCCCCGGCCGAAACAGCCCAGCCCCGACAGGGCCACCGGAAAGGCCGGGCCCGTGACATAGTCCAGCGCCTCGTCAACATCATGGGCGGTGCCCTCGTCCACCTCTCCCACGAAGCGCAGGGTCAGGTGGTAATTCTCCGGCGGGACCCAGCGCGCGCCGGGCAGGCCCGATGCCAGGGCCGACAGGCGTTCAACGACCATTTCCGGCATGGGAATGCCGATGAACAGGCGCAGCATTGCGGCAGTTCCCCCTTCTCGCGTCTCAAAGGCAGGGGTTGGGATTGGCGGCGTGTACCGCCTCCAGTGCCGTCAGCACCTCCGGCGGCAGGGTCATCGCGCCGCCGTCGATGGCGATCCGCAACTGGTCCAGGCTGGTGGCCCCGATGATGGTGCTGGTCACGAAGGGCCGGCTCACCACATAGGCGATGGCCATGGCCGCCGGGTCCAGCCCGTGGGCCCGGGCAATGGCCAGATAGTCGCGGGTTGCCGTGTCACCCCGCGCCGTATCGTAGCGGGAGCGGCGATTATCGATGGCGCGGCGGGTGCCGGCGGGGATGGCCCCGTCCAGGTACTTGCCCGTCAGCGTGCCGGCGGCCAGCGGGGAATAGGCCAGCAGCGACACATCCTCGCGCAGCGCCACCTCCGACAGGCCCATCTCGAAGCTGCGGTTCAGCAGGTTGTAGGGATTCTGGATCGATGCGATGCGGGGCAGGCCCAGGCGGTCCGCCGCAGCCACATAGCGCATGGTCCCCCAGGCCGTCTCGTTGGAGATGCCGACATGGCGGACCTTGCCCGCCTGGACCAGATCGGCGAAAACGGCCAGCGTCTCCTCGATCGGGACCTCGTCGGGGCCCGTGGCGGGGTTGGTGATGGTCCGGCCGAAACGGTCGGCATTACGGTCCGGCCAGTGAAGCTGGTAAAGGTCGATATGGTCGGTGCGCAGGCGGCGCAGGCTGGCTTCCACCGCCGCCTCGATATTGGCGCGGTCGGCCCTGGCCCCGCCACCGCGTACATAGGCAAAGCCGCCATCGGCATTGCCGATCACCTTGCTGGCCAGCAGCACGTCGTTCCGGCGGCCGGTCCGGGCGAACCAGTTGCCGATGATCTCCTCCGTCCTTCCATAGCCCTCTGGCGAGGGCGGTGCGGCATACATTTCCGCGGTGTCCCAGAAGAACAATCCATGGTCCAGGGCCATGTCCATCTGGGCGAAGCCCTCGGCCTCCGTGTTCTGCCGGCCCCAGGTCATGGTGCCCAGGCACAGGGCCGGAACGGAAAGGTCGGTGCGGCCGAGGCGGCGAAGCGTCATGGGACGTGTCCTTGTCAACAATAACGGATGAAACCACCGGCGAATATGGATCGGGCGGGCGCCTGAATCTTGAGGCGCCTCAATGCGCTTCGGCCCAGGAGGCACCGGTGCCGGCCTCCGCCACCAGGGGAATGCCGATATCAGCCGCCCCCTCCATGACCGCTCGCACCAGGGTCGACGTAGCCTCCACCTCCGCGTCCGGCACCTCGAACAGCAGTTCGTCATGGACCTGGAGCAGCATGCGGGCCTTCAGCCCGGCATCGGCCAGGGCGCCGGGCAGCCTGATCATGGCCCGCTTGATGATGTCGGCGGCCGTGCCCTGGATGGGCGCGTTGATGGCCTGGCGCTCGGCATAGGCCTTGCGCGCGCCCTTCTCCTGGATACCCGGTATCCAGCATTTGCGGCCCAGCAGCGTGCGCACGAAGCCGTGTTCCCGGGCCTCGGCCTTGGTCTTCTCCATATAGGCCTGCAATTCCGGGAACCGCTCGAAATAGGCCTTGATGAAGGCCCCGGCCTCCCCCGGTGCGATACCGAGCTGGCGTGACAGGCCGAAACTGGAGATGCCATAGATGATGCCGAAATTGATGGCCTTGGCCCGCCGGCGGATTTCGGACGTCATCTGGTCCAGCGGCACGTTGAACACCTGGCTGGCCGTCATGGCGTGGATGTCGATCCCGTCGCGGAAGGCCTGCTGCAGGGCCGGGATGCCCGCCATTTCCGCCACGATGCGCAATTCGATCTGGCTGTAGTCCACGGACATGATGCGGTGGCCGGGGGCAGCCACGAAGGCACGACGGATCTTGCGCCCCTCCTCCGTCCGGATGGGGATGTTCTGCAGGTTCGGGTCGGTGGAGGACAGGCGGCCCGTGGAGGTGGCGGCCAGCGCGAAGCTGGTATGGACGCGGCCCGTCACGGGGTTGATCTGTTCGCCCAGCGTGTCGGTATAGGTGGATTTCAGCTTCTGGAACTGCCGCCAGTCCAGCACCTTCTGCGCGATGGGAATGCCCAGGTCGGCCAGTTCCTCCAGCACGGAACTGTCGGTGGACCAGGCGCCGGTCTTGCTGCTTTTCTTGCTGCCCGACAGTTTCATCTCATCGAACAGGATCTCGCCCAACTGCTTGGGACTGCCCACATTGAACTCTCGCCCGGCCAGCTTCTGGATATCGGCCTCGAACTCCACCATCTTCTTGGCGAAATCACTGGAAAGTTCGCGCAGGACCTGCCGGTCGACCAGCACGCCCTCCATCTCCATGTCGGCCACGACCCGGATCAGCGGCCGGTCGATGGTCTCGTAGACCGTCACCATGCGGTCGGCCAGCACGTCGTGGCGCAGCACGTGCCACAGGCGCAGTGTGATGTCGGCATCCTCTGCGGCATAGGAAGTGGCCTTGTCCAGCGGCACGCGGTCGAAGGTGACGCGCGCCTTGCCCGTGCCTGTCACCTCGTCATAGGTGATGCAGGTGATGCCCAGGTGGCGCTGGGCCAGTTCATCCATGCCGTGCCCGTGCCGCCCGCCGCCGATGACGTAGGAACGCAGCATCGTATCGTCGATGGGATCGACCTTGATGCCGTTCTTGGCAAACATCTGCCAGTCGAACTTGATATTGTGGCCGACCTTCAGCACCCCCGGATGTTCCAGCAGGGGGCGCAGGATTTCCAGGGCGCGGGCCGCCTGTATCTGGCGCGGCGGCGGGGCGGCATCGCCGAAATCCAGCCCGCCGGCCCCATCCTTGGGCGTGGACGGATCGATATGGGCGACAGGGATGTAGCAGGCACGGCCGGGCCGGGTGGCCAGCGAGATCCCCACCAGGTTGGCCCGCATCGGCGTCAGCCCGTCCGTCTCCGTGTCCAGGGCCACGACGCCGGCTTCCAGCCCCTCCGCAACCCAGGCGGCCAGTGCCTCCTCCGTATCGACCAGGATATATTCCACGGTCGCGGGGCGGGGGATATGCGCATCCTCCCGCGCGTCCGGCGCGGCGGCGGGGGGGGCATAGGAACGGCCATCCAGGGCGGCACGCAGGTCGCGCAGGCCCTGTTCCCCGCCACCCGTACCGGCCGCGGCGCTGATGGCGGCGCCGTCGGCCAGCGTACCATCCTCGGCAATTTCCGCCTTCACCTTGGCGATGATGCTGCGGAAGCCCTGCACCCCCAGCCAGGACAGCAGCCGGTTCACGTCCGGCTCGCGCACCTTCAGCGCCTCCACGGGCACGGGCACGGGGGCGTTTTCCTCCAGTTGCACCAGGCGCTTGGAAATCCGGGCCATGTCGGCATTGTCGATCAGCTTCTGCCGCCGGCCCGCCTGCTTGATCTCCGCCGCCCGTTCCAGCAGCACTTCCAGCGATCCGTACTCGGTGATCAACTGGGCGGCCGTCTTCACGCCGATGCCGGGCACACCTGGCACATTGTCGACGCTGTCGCCGGCCAGCGCCTGCACATCCACGACCTTCTCGGGTGCCACGCCGAACTTCTCGAACACCTCGTCCGGTCCGATCAGCCGGTTCTTCATGGGGTCCAGCATGCGGATGCCGTCGCCCACCAGTTGCATCAGATCCTTGTCGGACGACACGATGGTGACGGGGCGGCCCAGCGCCCGGGCCTGGCGGGCATAGGTGGCGATCAGGTCGTCCGCCTCGTACCCTTCCAGCTCGATGCAGGGCAGGCTGAACGCCTCCACCGCCTCCCGGATCAGGGCGAACTGGGGCCGCAGATCCTCCGGCGGGTCGGGCCGGTGGGCCTTGTAGTCGGGATAGAACTCATTGCGGAAATTGATGCGCTTGCTGTCGAAGATGACAGCCACCGCCTCCGCCTTCAATTCCGCCAGCAGGCGCATCAGCATGTTGGTGAAGCCCATGACAGCGTTCACCGGCGTGCCGTCCGGCCGGCTCAGCGGCGGCAGCGCGTGATAGGCGCGGAAGATAAAGCCCGAACCATCGACCAGATAGAGCGGATTGCCGTCCGCCGGCGGCGGCGGCGCAACAGGGCTGGCGGCGGTCAGGATGTCGGTCGGCATGGGGCGGCCTGTCGTTCCGGCTGTGTTCTGGGGCTCGATCCGAACATGGCCCATCGGGCGGCCCCTTGTCGAGAGGCGCAGCGTCGAGAGGGGCAGCGTCGAGAGGGGCAGCGTCGAGAGGGGCAGCGTCAAGGGGGGCGGCGCCATCAGCCCCGCTTCCCGACCGCACTCCGTGTCGCCAGGCGGCAGGACAGGGTTGAAGCCGGCGTGGGAGGGATGAGCGCGTTTCACATAACCCTATGGATATGTGGGATTATTGGCGAGCTTAGTTCTTTGGCATTAGGGTCATCTTGTATGACGACTAAAGTAATAGGCTATAGGGCCTAGTTTCTTGGTTCGGTTTCGGCTCGCGATTTCAGCCGCCCGCCGACTTCGAAGAGGATGCTTCCACCGTGCACCTGTCTGATCACCAAAGGCACTATCTGGCCAGCATCGTCGAAAGCAGTGATGACGCCATCATCGGTGAGGATCTCGATGGCCGGATCACAAGCTGGAACCGGGCGGCCGAAAAACTGTTCGGCTATGGTGCGGCGGAAATGCTGGGCCAACCGGCGGCCCGACTGCTTCCGGCGGAAATGGCGCAGGACCGGGACATCCTTGACCGCATCTCCCGTGGCCAGCCCGTGGGATCGTTCGATACGATCCGGTTGCATCGCGATGGCCGCCCGCTGCATCTGTCCGTTGCCGCTTCTCCTATCCTGGATGGGGTGGGCAAGGTGATCGGTGCGTCCATGATCGCCCGCGACATCACGGCCCGCAGGCGGGTGGAGGAGCGGCTTGAACTGACGGCCAGTGTCTTCGACCATTGTTCGGAAGCGGTGGCGATCATCGATGCCGATGGCGTCTTCATCGAGGTGAACGGCGCTTTCGCCACCGTCACCGGCTATAGCCGGGAAGAGGTGCTGGGTCGCACGGCTTTTCTGTTCCAGTCGGGCCGGCAGGGGCCTGAGCTTTATCACCGCATGTTCCACGACCTGATCATGACCGGCTGCTGCAAGGGAGAGGTCTGGACGCGGCGCAAGGACGGGCAGTCCCTGGCCGGCCTGCTGACGGTCAGCCGGATCCGCGACGGCAAGGACAGGGTTGCCAGATATATCGCCATCTTCGCGGATGTCACGCCGCTGCGCCTGCAGCAGGAGCGGGTGCAGCGGCTGGCCCATTACGATCCGCTGACCAACCTGCCCAACCGGCTGCTGCTGTCCGACCGGTTGCGGCAGGCCGTTCTTCATGCGCGGCGGACGGGCCAGGAAGTGGTGGTCGCCTATCTGGACCTGGACGGATTCAAGGAGATCAACGACAGCCACGGCCATGCCGTGGGGGACGAGGCGCTGAACACCGTGTCACGTCGCATCCAGGGCACCATGCGGGCCACCGATACATTGGCCCGCATCGGTGGCGACGAGTTCGTGCTGGTGCTGGGTGGCATCGACGATCAGGAAAGCTATACCGCGATTCTGGACCGCGTGCTGGAGACCTGCCGCCGGCCCATCATGCTGGGTTCGGCCAGTCTTCAGGTTTCCGCCAGCATCGGCGTCACGGTCTATCCCACAGACTCGTCCGACGTGGATCAGCTTCTGCGGCATGCCGATCAGGCCATGTATGACGTCAAGCAATCGGGCCGCAACCGCATCCATTTCTTCGATGTCGGCCGTCAGCACCGGAACCGCCATCTGCATGCCCGGCTGAACAGCATCGAGCGGGCGTTCGGGAATGGGGAATTCGTGCTGTACTACCAGCCGCGCATCTGCCTGCGCGATGGTTCCGTCGCCGGTGCGGAGGCACTGATCCGCTGGCAGGACCCGCAGCGCGGGCTGGTCGGGCCGGGTGACTTCCTGCCCCTGATCCAGGACCATCCGCTGATTGAAAGGCTGGGGGCCTGGGTGATCGACAGCGCGCTGGATCAGGTCGCCGCCTGGAGCCGACAGGGCATGCCGACACCGGTCAGCATCAACGTGGCCCCCCGGCATTTCCTGGCCGGGGGCTTCCTGGACGATCTCCTGTCCCGGTTGCGGGCGCACCCGTTGGTGACGCCCGAGATGATCGAACTGGAATTGGTGGAAACCAGTGCGCTGGAGGATACAGCCCGCGTGGCCGCAGCCATGGAGCGCAGCCAGCAGGCCGGGCTGCGCTTCGCCATCGACGATTTCGGCACGGGCTATTCCTCGCTGACCTATCTGAAGACCCTGCCGGCCGAAATCCTGAAGATCGACCGCAGCTTCGTCCAGGGCATGATGGAGAATGAGCGGGATGAAAAGCTGGTGCGCGCCATTGTCGGCATGGCCGATGCCTTCGACCGCATGGTGGTGGCCGAGGGCGTGGAATGTGTCGAACAGGGAGTAGCTCTGGCTGCCATGGGGTGCTGGCACATACAGGGATTCGCCATCGCCCGGCCCATGCCGCCGGCCCGGTTCGAACGCTGGTCGGCGGCCTGGCTGGCAAGCCGGCAGGTGACCGACGGGGTCTTCGACCTGCCGGCGACGGTCGACCGGTGCCGCCGGCGCCTGGCACTGGACGACCTGCTGTCGCAGGAAGGCGCCGGCCATCGGGGGACGTTGCCGACAAGCACCGTTCCGTGCTAGGTCCCGCACCGGAGTTGATGTTCCCGAAACCGGAGTTCCCCATGACCGACGAGACCGTCGATAACGGCAACGAAGCCGCCGAAGCCGATAACGCGCGCCCTGTGATGCCGCTCGTCGTCAATATGCAGTATGTGAAGGACATGTCCTTCGAGAACCCGAATGCGCCGCGTATCCTGACCGGCGCCTCGGAACAGCCGAAGATCGACCTGCAGGTCGACCTGCAGGCCCAGGGGCTGGCCGACAACGTGGCGGAAGTGCAGATGCGCCTGCGCGCCGAGGCCACGATCGGCGAGGCCACGGCTTTCATCGCCGAACTGGTCTATGCCGGTGTCTTCACCCTGCCGCCGTTGCCGCCGGAACAGCAGCGCGCCGTGCTGCTGATCGAGGGGCCGCGCCTGCTGTTTCCCTTCGCCCGCCAGATCATCGCGGAGATCACCAGCCAGGGCGGCTTCCCGCCGCTGCTGCTGCAGCCGCTTGATTTCGTCGACCTGTACCGTCGTCAGGTGCTTGCCCAGCAGGCCCAGATGGGCGAGGCCCAGGGCACGGCCTGATCATCGGTCCCGTATCCGGCGGCAGGCCGGGTAGGGGAATCCCTATGCCCCGCCGCCCTGTGCCCCCACGGCATCGGGCGGCAGCCCGGGCGAGCCGGTTCCCGCCGCTTCCGCCTGCCGGACAAGGTCGCGGACACGCGCGTTGACCGGGGCGGACAGGCTGTGGCGGCCGGCAAGCGCCACAATGGCGCCCTGCAGGCGGTCGATCTCCGTCGGGCGACGGCGTTCCAGATCCTCCCACATGGAGGAGCGGGCCAGCGGATCGATGGACAGCATCCGCCGGGCCAGCAGCCGGAACAGCGGGTCCGGCAGGCGCAGCACATGGGGCAGCAGTCCCGGCCGCAGCGGACCCAGCCGGGCCGGGCGGATGCCGGCCGCGGCCAGTGCGCGCAGCGCCTCCCGCTGCTGTTCGGCCAGAAGCAGGCGCCAGGGGCGCAGCCCGAGCTGTTCGGCCAGCGGCAGGCCCGACAGGGCATTCAGCGCATTGTTCAGATTGATCAGCAGCTTGCCCCACAGCACGCTGTCCATGTCCGCGCTTTCGACCACGGGCAGGCCCGGCACGTCCAGTTCCGCACGCAATCCCGCATGCCCCGCGGCGACCATGACGGCGCCATCCGTGCCGCGATGGAAACGGCCATCGGCAAGCTGCACGATATTGAAGGGCACCATGCCGGCCACGACGCGGTCATGGCCCAGAGGTTCGGCCAGCAGGGCGGCATTGCCCACGCCGTTCTGAAGGCTGATCACGGTCGTATCCGACGGGGCATGATCGGCGATCAGCCGCCCCATGGCAGCCGTGTCGGCGCATTTCACCGTCACCAGGATCAGACCCGCGTCCCGCATGGCGGCGGCCGGATCGGTTTCCGGCCGCAGGCCGGGGCCGGCGGCAATGTGATGGTGCCGGCCTTCCAGGTCGCTGACATGCAGACCCCCGGCGGTGATCCTGTCCATCAGGGAGGGCCGGCCCAGCAAGGTGATCGGCCGGCCCGCATGGGCCAGACAGCCGCCGGCATAGGTGCCGACGCTGCCGGCCCCGGCGATCAGGATGCGGCGTCCGCCGACCATGACCGGTTCAGCCCTGCTGCATTTTCAGCCCCAGCGCGCCGGGGCCGCCGACGCCGTCGGCGACCAGCCGTTCAACCTCCGCCTCCACATCCTTGCGCAGGCCCAGCGCGAAATAGGCCTCCGCCACCAGGAACAGGGGGGCCACGAAAATCTGGAGCAGGTTGGCGGTCAATGCCGGCCTGTTGCCTTCGAACTTGTGTCCCAGCAACTGCACGGCCCAGCCACCGACAAAGGCCACGATGCCCACCGTGGCCGCCAGAACCGGGGGCTGCGTCGTCAGATGGTCGGCCAGCATCAGCACCGGAATGGCGATGGCCGTCAGCGTGCCGCCGATCATCGGGTCCAGATAGACATAATAAGCGGCCAGCACCGCCATCAGCAGCAGGGCCAGGCTGATGTTCGCGCCGCCCAGCGGCAGGGTGACATAGGACAGGCCCAGCATGACGGCGAACACGATGACCGGCACGCCGAAATAATGTGTCAGCCGGTTGTGCGGGTGCCGGTGATAGGCGGAATAGAAGGCCATGCTGCGGGCCAGCCTGCTGACATTCTGCGTGCTCATCCTTGCCGTTCCTTCCTGTTATTGATAAAACAGACCGATCGGTTTGTTTTTACATGGCAGGGGCTTCCATGGCAATGGTGAAAGGAACGAACGGTTGGACGATACCGGAGGCATGATGGCAAAGGGGGGTGCCGCCCGGCGCAGCCAGGCCGAGCGGCGGGACGGGATGCGTCAGCGGCTGGCGGCGGCGACGCTGGATGCGCTGTGCCGGCATGGCCATGCGGGGGCATCGCTGTCGGTGATCCTGGACGGGGCGGGCGTGTCGCGCGGCGCCTGGGCCCACCATTTCGAGACCAAGGCCGAAATGCTGGCACTGGCGGCGGAAGGGCTGCTGCGCGACGCGGTGGAGGCGGCACGCACCTTGGCCCCGCCGGCCGTCACGCTGGACGGCATGGATGTGGAAAGGCGGCTGACGGCGATGATCGAAATCGCCTGGAACCGTTTCTATACCGGCCGCCATCGCGACCTGCTGTTCGAGGTGGCGCTGGCGGCGCGCACCGATGGGGAACTGCGCGAGAGGCTGGCGCCGATCTTCGCCGGTTTCCTGGCGGCCGTCGGCGGCAATTGGGGGCTGGCGCTGAAGCCCGGTGCCGGCGCCGGCACGGAGATCGCGGGCCTGATGACGCTCAGCATCTACATGCTGCGCGGCATGGCCATGCAGGAACTGGCGGCCGGTCCCGTGGCGGACCATGCCGGCCTGCGCGCGCTGTGGGTGCGGCTGCTGGCCGGATGGCTCCGCGTAGGTGACAGGGCCTGACGGTCAGCCGCCGACCGTCGTGGTCAGCGTCTGGTCGCCGCGGCGCACCGCGATGGTCCAGCGGCGGGCCTGGGTGCCCAGCGCCGCGTCCAGGTCCTTGACCAGCCGGATGTCACGGTCGTTCACCCGCAGCAAGACGTCGCCCGGCCGCAGGCCCAGCGAGGCGGCCGGCGTGCCGCGGCCCACCTCCAGCACGATCACGCCCTCCCCGGCCCCATCGAACCGCAGTTCCTCCACCAGGGCAGGGCTGAGATTGGCGACCTTGGCGCCCGACAGGGGGGTGCGGCCGGCCAGCAATGTCTCGTCGCGGGGCGGGTCTTCCGGCGGGCCGATCAGGCGCAGGGACAGGGTCTGTTCCCGGCCCTGGCGCAGCACGGTGATGGTGGTCGTGCCGCCCACGGCCAGCGTGGCGACGCGGTAGCGCATGCTGTCCGGATCGTCCACGGGCTTGCCATTGACGGAAACCACCACATCGCCGACGCGCAGGCCCGCCTGTTCGGCCGGCCCGCCCCGGCGGATCTGGTTGATCAGCACGCCTGCCGGCCGGGCCAGGCCCAGCGAGGCGGCGATATCGCTGGTCACGGCCTGTCCGCCGGCACCGATCCAGGGGCGCACCAGCTTGCCGCCATTGCGCACGGCTTCCACTACGGTGCGGACCATGTTGGCCGGGATGGCGAAGCCGATGCCGATCGACCCGCCGGACCGGCTGAAAATGGCCGTGTTGATCCCGACCAGCCGCCCGTCCATGCCGATCAGCGCACCGCCGGAATTGCCGGGATTGATGGCCGCATCGGTCTGGATGAAGAAATTATAGTCGGAGATGCCGACCGCCGTGCGCGCCACGGCCGACACGATGCCGCTGGTCACCGTCTGGCCCACGCCGAACGGATTGCCAATGGCCAGCACCAGGTCGCCGACCTCCAGATTGTCGCTGTCGCGCATGTCCAGCACCGGCAGCTTTTCCCGGCCGGGATCGATGCGCAGCACGGCCAGGTCGACCTGTTCGTCCGTCGTCACCAGCTTGGCCGGGAATTCACGGCGGTCGGCCAGGACGACCGTGATCTCGTCGCTGTCCTTGATGACATGGGCGTTGGTGACGATCAGCCCGTCGGTTCCCAGGATCACGCCCGATCCCAGACTGCTTTCCACCCGTTCACGCGGGATGCCCGACAGGGCGTCGCCGAAGAACCGCTGGAACAGCGGGTCCTGCAACAGGGGGGAGATGCGCTGCTGCACCCGCCGCTTGGTGTAGATGTTCACCACGGCGGGACCGGCCTGTTTGACCAGCGGCGCGAAGGACAGGGTGATGTCGGCCCGGCCGGCCGGCACGGCCCGTTCCTGGGCCGGTGCGGGCAGCGGGGCCATGACCAGGGCGGCCAGCGTCAGGGCCGCCAGTTTCTTGGCAACAATGGCTTTCATTCTTCCATTCCGCGAACAGGGTTCGCCCGCCGGATCAGCAGCGGGCAAGGCAGCTTTGCAGTTCGGCCTTGCAGGTGGCGCCCATGCCATGGTCGGTGTTCCCGACCTGGGAGGTGTTGCCGCCGCGGGTCGACTGCTGGTCCATGCAGATATTGTTGTCGCGGTTGCATTGCGCAATGCAGGCGCGGCGCGGATCGACACCGACGCGCGCTTCCCGCTGGGCAGGGGCGGCCATGCAGCCGGCAAGGCCCAGAAGGGCCAGCAGGGCGACGGTGGTACGGGCGGATTTCATGTCGGGGACCTTCCCAGGATCAATCTGCCGCCATCCTAGGCCGAATGGGGCAGAGCGCAACAGGCATGCTTGTCACGGGGCCGCGCGTGGCGGCCCGTCGCCGGTGGCATGCCATTCAGTCCTTGTCCCGCGGTCAGGTCATCCAGCCGGGGAACAGCGCGCGCAGCCCGTTGGCCATGATCTCCACTGCGACCGCGGCCAGCAGCAGGCCGGTCAGGCGGTTCATGATGTTCAGGCCCGTCTGGCCCAGCTTGGCCCCGATGGGCACGGCCAGGCGCAAGGTGATGTAAAGCCCGGTGCAGACCAGAACGATACAGCCGACCAGAACGGCATAATGCTCCCAGCCATGGCCGCGCTGCACCTCGATGATGACGGCAGAGATGGAGCCGGGACCGGCCAGAAGCGGCAGGCCCAGCGGGACCACGCCGATGGCGGTGCGCTGCCCGGCCTCGTCGGCTTCCTGCGGCGTCTGCTTCACGGCGCTGACCGTCGCGTTCAGCAGCGACAGCGCGATCAGGAACAGCACGATGCCGCCGCTCACCCGGAAACTGGCAAGGCTGGTGCCCAGCACCTTCAGCACGGCATCGCCCAGAAAGACCGAACTGATCAGCACGGCCGCCACCGTCAGCACGGCCGACCGCGCAATGCCGTTGCGCTCATGCGGGGCGCGGCCTTCCGTCAGCCCCAGGAAGATGGGGATGGCCGCGAAGGGCGTCAGGATGGCGAACAGGGCGATGAAGAAGCGGGAATATTCCGACCAGGCTTCCATTGGGGATGTCCGGCTGCATGTCCCCCTTCGGGGGAATTATTGTGGGGACCGAACCATAGCATGGCTGCCGGGTCCGGATAGAGGGGCAAGGAAGGCGGCGCGGACACGGCGGCGGGACGGGGCGACCCGCCGCCGGTGACCAAGAAAAAAGGGGACGGCTGCCTGCCGCACCCCTTCCCGATCCGCCGGGATGACGGCCGGTCAGCCGGCCGCACCGTGGCAGTGCTTGAACTTCTTGCCGCTTCCACAGGGGCAGGGGGCGTTGCGAGGCGTATTGATCCAGGATTCGCGTTCCTTCAGATCGCTTTCCTGCGCGACGGGCAGGCCCGTGGCGCCGAACGACGGCACGGTGGCACTCCGCCGTACCATCCCCTCCGGCAGGGGGGCGTCGGCGGGGGGCATTCCGCCGCCGGCCAGGGCCGGGTCCAGGCGGGTTTCCTGCCCCACCACAGGCGGCGGGGTGAGGTCGGGTTCCGCCACGCGCACCTGGATCAGCATCAGCATCTGGGTCACCTGCTCGCGCAGATTGTCCAGCAGGCCGGAGAAGAGTTCGAATGCCTCGCGCTTGTACTCGTTCAGCGGGTCGCGCTGGGCATAGGCGCGCAGGTTGATGCCCTGGCGCAGATGGTCGAGCGACAGCAGATGGTCCTTCCAGACCTGGTCCAGGATCTGAAGCAGCAGGCTCTTCTCGATATTGCGCAGCAGTTCGGGTCCGTAGGAGGCTTCCTTTTCCGCCATCTTGTCGTCGGAGAACTTGATCAGCCGCTCGGTGATCTCCTCGTCCGCGATGCCTTCCTCCTGCGCCCATTCGCGCACGGGCAGGTCGGCCCCCAGCAGGCGCAGGCATTCCTCGTGCAGCAGGTTCATGTTCCACTGCTCGGCATAGGCGTTTTCCGGGATGGCCCGGCGCACCATGTTGGCGATCACCTCATGGCGCATGGACGTCACCATTTCCTGGACGTCCTCGGCCTCCATGATCTCGCGGCGCTGCTCATAAATGACCTTGCGCTGGTCATTCATGACATTGTCATACTTCAGCAGGTTCTTGCGGATCTCGAAATTGTGGGCTTCGACGCGCTGCTGCGCCTTGGCCAGGGCCTTGTTGATCCAGGGGTGGATGATGGCCTCCCCCTGTTCCAGGCCCAGCTTCTGCAGCATCGTGTCCAGCCGCTGGGTGCCGAAGATGCGCATCAGGTCGTCTTCCAGCGACAGGAAGAACTTCGAGGCGCCCGGATCGCCCTGACGGCCCGACCGGCCGCGCAACTGGTTGTCGATTCGGCGGCTTTCATGCCGTTCCGTGCCGACGACATAAAGGCCGCCGGCCTTCAGCACCACGTCGCGGGCGGCGGCCACCTCGTCCTTGATGGTCTGGATGCGGCGGTCGCGCTCCTCCCCCTCGGGGATGTCGGCCAGCTCATGCTCGATGCGCATGTCCAGGTTGCCGCCCAACTGGATGTCGGTGCCGCGGCCGGCCATGTTGGTGGCGATGGTGATGGCGCCGGGCCGGCCCGCCTGCGAAACGATATAGGCTTCCTGCTCGTGATAGCGGGCGTTCAGCACATTGTGCGGGATGCCCTTCTTCTTCATCAGGGCCGACAGCGTCTCCGATTTCTCGATCGAGACGGTACCGACCAGCATGGGCTGCTGGCGCGCGCGGCATTCCTCGACCAGCTTGACGATGGCCTCGTACTTTTCTAGCGCGGTGCGATAGACCTCGTCATCCTGGTCCTTGCGGGCCACGGGCAGGTTGGTGGGGATGTCCACCACTTCCAGGCCGTAGATTTCCGCGAATTCGGACGCTTCGGTCATGGCTGTGCCGGTCATGCCCGACAGCTTGGGATAGATGCGGAAGTAATTCTGGAAGGTGATGCTGGCCAGCGTCTGGTTCTCCCGCTGGATCGTGACGCCTTCCTTCGCTTCCAGGGCCTGGTGCAGGCCCTCCGAATAGCGGCGGCCCTCCATCATGCGGCCCGTGAACTCATCGATGATGACGACCTTGTCGTCCTTGACGATGTAATCCACGTCGCGGGTGAACAGCTTGTGCGCCTTCAGCGCCTGGTTCACGTGATGGACCAGCGAGATATTGTGGATGTCGTAAAGGTCGCCGGTCTTCAGCAACTCCATGTCCTTCAGGATCTGGGCCACCTTCTCGGTGCCGCCCTCGGTCATGGAGACGGCCTTGGCCTTCTCGTCCTTCTCGTAGTCGGCCTCGTCCAGCAGGGCCATCACCTTGTTGATGGCGATATAGAGTTCGGAACTGTCGGTGGAGGGGCCGGAGATGATCAGCGGGGTCCGCGCCTCATCGACCAGGATGCTGTCGACCTCGTCGACGATGGCATAGTTGAAGGGCCGCTGGACCATGTCGGTCAGGCGGTACTTCATATTGTCGCGAAGATAGTCGAACCCGAATTCGTTGTTGGTGCCATAGGTGATGTCGCTGGCATAGGCCGCGCGGCGTTCATTGTCATCCAGCCCATGGACGATGACGCCCGTGGTCAGGCCCAGGAAGCCATAGAGCCTGCCCATATGGCTGGCATCGCGGCTGGCCAGGTAATCGTTGACGGTGACGACATGCACGCCCTTGCCCTGCAGGGCGTTCAGGTAGACAGACAGCGTGGCGACCAGCGTCTTGCCCTCGCCCGTGCGCATTTCCGCGATCTTGCCGGCATGCAGCACCATGCCGCCGATGAGCTGCACATCGAAATGGCGCATGCCCATGACCCGCTTGGACGCCTCGCGCACCGTCGCGAAGGCGTCGGGCAGGATGTCGTTCAGCGTCTCGCCCTTTTCCAGCCGGTCGCGCAACCAGTCCGTGCGCATCTGCAATTCGGCATCGGACAGGCCGGCCAGCTTCGGCTCCAGCGCGTTGATGGCCTCCACCTGCTTGCGCAGGCCCTTGACCACCCGCTCATTGGCGCTGCCGAACAGCTTGCGGGCGATGGCACCGAACATGAAAGCACTCCACCAAAGGAACAGGCGCGAAGGACACCGGACACAACGAAATCCCGGTCACGGCCGGGCTGGCCGCCGGGAAGGCTTCTGGCCGAAACGGAGTTACCTATTTCAGCGCCCGTCACAGATAAGACCTGCCATCCCGCCGGTCAATGCGGCATCGGTATCCCGAAGGCGTTTGGCCGCCATGAAACCGCCATTTAGGGGTGATTTGGGTTGCTCTTACCCGTATCAACCGTCCCCCCTTGCCTGTTCGTGGGCTGTCATGCTTTATGCCGGGGCGGCCGGGGATGAGGATCTGATACCCCCCTTAGTGCCGACCGTACTGTTTCGAGGGAACCCCTGCTGATGTCTTTCAAGACCATGCGTGCCGCCCTGGTTGTCGCCGCCCTCGGGTCGGTCGCCACCGCCGCCCTTGCCCCTGCCATGGCGCAGGATGCTGCCCGGCCGGCGGCTGGCGCCAATCTGGGTGACGACCCCGTCGTCGCCCGCGTCAATGCCAAGGAATTCAAGCGTTCCGACGTGCTGGCCCTGCTCCAGCAACTCGACCCGCAGGTCCAGCAGATGCCCTTGCAGCTCATCTACCCGCAGCTTGTCGAGCAGCTGGTCCAGGGTCAGCTGCTGACCGAAGCGGGCTACAAGGCCAAATTGCAGGACAGCGCGGACGTCAAGCGCCGCATGAAGATGGCCGAGGAGCAGTTCGTGCAGCAGGCCTGGCTGAAGGCCGAGATCGACAAGAAGCTGACGCCGGAACGGCTGCGCGCCGCCTTCGACAAGTGGACGAAGGAGAATCCGCCGCAGGATGAGGTGCGGGCCCGTCACATCCTGGTCAAGACCAAGGCCGAGGCGGAAGCGCTGATCAAGCAGCTTCGCGGCGGCGCCGACTTTGCCAAGCTGGCGGCCGAGAAGGGCACCGACGGCACCAAGGATTCCGGTGGCGACCTGGGCTATTTCGTGCATGACCGGATGGTCAAGCCGTTTGCCGACGCCGCCTTCGCGATGAAGGCCGGCGATATCAGCCAGACCCCGGTCCAGACCGATTTCGGCTTCCATGTCATCAAGGTCGAGGACAAGCGCAAGCAGACCCCGCCGACCTATGAGCAGGCGGCCCCGCAGCTTCGTGGCATGGTCGCGCAGGAAATCGCCGAGGAACTGGTCGAAGGCCTGCAGAAGACCGCGAAGGTCCAGACCTTCAATATCGACGGCTCGCCCATGCCGGCCGCCGCACCGGCCCCCTGAAGAACCGGCGCTTCCCCCTGACGGTGCCAGCACCGTCAGGGGGAAGCGGATTTCCCGCCCCATTCCAGGCCGATCGCCGGGGATGGGGTTTTTTCATGCCGGGGGGCTGTTGGGGGCCGGCCGGACCTGTCCCCGCCGCCGCATATCCAGCCAGGCGGCCATCGCCATTCCGGTCGCCAGTGTGGCCAGCCATACGACTCGGCCCTGATAGCGGTCATGCGGGTTGGAAAGGGCGCCGTTGATGAAGGCGTTGCCCAGCAGGGCCAGGGCCGTGAACAGGGCAAGCGCCCCCAGGTCGGCCCGCCCGCCCCGGCGCAGGCCCCAGGCGGCCGCCAGCAGCAGCCCCAGGCCCGACAGGTGCGCCACGGGCACATGTACGGCGTTCAGCGTATCGAAAAGGCCGCGCGTCACCTCGCCGCGCTGCTGGCGGGCCGTGGTGAAGGACAGTTCCTGCTGCCGCGGCATGAAGGCGGCAAAGACCCAGCGCGTGACCTCATGCCATTCATCCAGCCCGTCCCCGGTCCTGACGGTGACAAGCTGGCGCGCCGCGGCCCGCAGCCCGGTGGCCAGGAAGGCCAGGGGTTCTTCCCGGATGATGCCGGCGACGAGGCGGGACAGTTCCGCGTCGGCCCCGCCCCACCAGCCGATGACGCGGAAGGGGCTGTCCGCATGCCACAGGAAATCGTTGGCCGTCGACGGCATCCGGTCGCGGTGATCACACAGCCGGATGGTTGCGTCCGGGCAATGGCGCTCCAGATAGCGCTGGGCCAGCCCGTCCTGCACCAGCCGGCCGAACACGAAGGCGGGGCCGCCGGGCGTGTAGCCCTGCTTGCCGATCAGCGCCATATGCAGCGTGGGCATCAGCAGCAGGGCCATCGCCACAAGGCCGGCGGCGGGGCCCAGCCGGGGCGACAATGCCCAGCCGCACCGGCGGTCCAGCACCCTGGCCACGGCGATGACGGCGACCAGCCCGACGGCCAACCCCATGCCCGACATATGGGACAGCAATGCCAGCAGGCCGATGGCAGCCACGCCCAGCCTTTCACCGGGGTTCAGCGTTTCCCACCGGAAGGCCAGCAGCCAGAGGGCTAGCACCAGCAGGCCCAGCAGGATGTCGGGCATCAGTTGCGCCACATACCAGGAAATGCCCGTCAGCGCGGACAGGCCGATGGCGGCGACCCCCGTGACCTGGGCGGCCGGCCAGTCGCGGCAGCCGATGGCATGGCTGCGCAGGGTCAGATGGATCAGCCACAGCGTCGCCGCCGCCTGGGCCAGCACCGGCCCCCAGAAGCTGAACCATCCGGCGGAGGTGGCGAAGAGGAACAGGCCATAGAAGAAGGACCGGCCCGGTTCCAGGTCCCAGTCAAGCACGCGCTTGATATAGCCGCCCGTATCGAAGAACACGACGGGGAAACCGTTCCACAGGGCCGGCCCCAGCAGCGCGAAGGCCCCCAGCCACAGGGCCAGGCGGGGCCAGTCCAGGCGCGGCAGGCGTCGGGGGGCGTCGGGCGCATCTTCGGGGGCGGTCATGGCTTGACGATCTCACAGGGGGAACGGTCGGGACAGCATGCCGGCCGGCCCGTTGACGGGGCACGGGGGACGGCGGCACGCGGCGTACTGTCACGGGATCGGGGGCTTCATGCAAGGCGCATCCCGATCCCTCTCCCTCGGGGGTGCGCTCCCCCATCCCAATGACCTTGTTGCAAAGATTTGGAAAACAGCGTCCTCTGGCCGTTGTGGTGCCATATTCGTGGCGTCCATTCCACCGTCGCTCCGCTTCCGCCCTTCCGTCCCGCCATTCGCCTCCCAAGACACATGCCGCGCATTCAAGCCCTGCTGCTCGCCACGGCTATTCTCCTGGCGCCCGCTGCCCTTGCCCAGGGAGGTCAGCGCCCGCCGCCGCCGCCCGCCGCCGCGCCGGCCGCGGACCCGGAGTCGCGCCCCTTCGAACTGATGGGGGTGGAGGTGGCGGCCGAGCGTGACCAGCCGCAGGCCTGTTTCGCCTTCACACGGGCATTGCCGCGCCAGCGGGGCCGAACGAACGAATTGTCGCGCTTCGTCTCCGTCGATCCGGGACAGGGCGTCAACCTGACCACGCGCGATCAGACCCTGTGCCTGGACGGGCTGAAGCATGGCCAACGCTATGCCGTCACCATCAAGGCCGGATTGCCCGCCGCCGGCGCGCGGGAAAAGCTGGCCGACGCCGTTACCCGCGAACTGGCCGTGCCGGACCGGCGGCCCAGCCTGTCCTTCCGCGGACAGGGATACATCCTGCCGCGGGTCGGGGCGGACGGGCTGCCGCTGCGCAGCGTCAACACCGACCGTGCCCGCCTGACCGTGCTGCGTGTCAATGACCGCGCGCTGGTGGAACAGGTCTATTATGGCCGGTCCAACCAGACCATGACCGATTTCGAGATCGGCGATGTCCTGGACCAGAAGGGCGAGCGCGTCTGGAAGGGCGAGATGGCCATCGGCGGCGCGCGCAACAAGAGCGTGTTGACGCCGTTTCCCATCGATGCCGTGCTGGGGGCGCTGACGCCGGGCGTGTATGTCGCCGTGGCAGAGGATGCGGCCCTGTCCTTTGTGGCGTGGGACAAGCGCACGACGCAATGGTTCGTGGTTTCCGATCTGGGATTGACCAGTTTCAAGGCCGGCAACGGGCTTTATGTCTTCGCCCGCAGCCTGGCCACGGCAAAGCCGCTGGCCGGGGTGGAACTGCGGCTGGTGGCGCGCGACAAGCGCGAACTGGGCCGTGCTGTGACGGGGGCCGACGGCATGGCCCGGTTCAACGCCGCCCAGATCGGCGGCGTGAACGAGGCGGCGCCACAGGCGCTGTTCGCGTCCAGCTCCGATGGCGGTTTCTCGCTGCTGGATTTCGGCGTGCCGGCCGTGGAATTGCTGGGGGGAAGCGGCGGCCGTGCCGTGTCGGGGCCGGCCGACGCCTATCTTTTCACCGAGCGCGGCGCCTATCGTCCGGGCGATCCGGTATGGCTGACGGCATTGCTGCGCGATGCCGACGCCAATGCGCTGGCTGGCCAGAAGCTGACAATGCGCTTCGTCCGGCCCGACGGGCTGGAAGTGGAACGGCGCGTGGTGGAGGATGAGGGCGCTGGCGGCCATGTGCTGCGCTTCGAGCTTCCCGCCAATGCACCGTCGGGTCGCTGGACGGCAACCGCGCATCTGGACCCGTCCGGCCCCGCAATCGGCGAGACGCGCTTCAATGTCGGGGAGGTCGCGCCCGCCCGCATCGCCTTCGACCTGTTGGCCGACCGGCCCCGCATCGGGGCCGACGGGAAGGTCAATCTGTCCGTGGCGGCCCGTTACCTGAACGGGTCGGCGGCTGGTCTGCTGCCGGGTGAGATGACCGTGACGCTGCGGTCGACGGACAAGGTCTGGCCGGGGCTGGAAGGGTATCAGTTCGGGCTGGCCCAGCAGGTGCCGTCGCCGGAAAGGCGGCCGCTGCCCGGCTTCACGACCGGCGACGATGGTGCGGCGCAATTGTCGCTTGATGTGGGGCGTCTGCCGGATACGACCCGGCGGCTGGAAGCCGTGCTGCGTGCCACGTTGCATGATGTCGGCGGCCGTTCGGTGGATCGCGAGCTGGTCCTGCCCGTCGGTCATCGCCCTGTCTTTCTGGGTTTGAAGCCCAATTTCAGCGGCGATGCCGTGCCGGAGGGGGCGACGGTGGCCGTGGATGTCGTGGCCGCCGCGGCCGATGGCCGCCGTATCGCGCGCAACGGCCTCTCCTGGGACCTTTTCGAGGAAGAGTTCGATTACGAGTGGTACGCCGCCGATGGCCGCTGGGAATACCGCACCACGGTCAAGGACCGGCGGCTGACCGGCGGCAGCATTGACGTTGCCGCCGATCAGCCCAGCGTCATCGAGGAGCAGGTTCGCGCCGGCCGCTACCGGCTGGAGGTTTTCGACCCGGCATCCGGCACGGCCAGTTCCATCCGCTTTTCCGCCGGCTGGTGGGTGAGTGCCAAGCTGGGTGACGCGCCCGACATCGTCGAGGTCAAGGTGCAGGAGCCGCTGCACCGGCCGGGCGACAAGGTGCGGGTCTTCGTGCGGCCGCCCTATGCCGGCACGGTGGCCGTCACCCTGGCGGATCGCGCCATTCGCCAGACCGTGGTCAGCGAGATCGGGACCGAGGGCGCCTTCGTGGAACTGTCCCTGCCGGGCGATGTGACGGCCGGTGCCCATGTGCTGGCCACGGCCTTCGCCCCGGCCAATCCCGGCAACCGCACGCCCCCGCGCCGCGCGCTGGGGTCCGGCTGGGTCGCCATCGATCCCGCCGACCGGTCGCTGACCGTGACGGTGGAAGCGCCGGAGGCCGCGCATCCCCGCGGTCCCGTGACCCTGCCCGTCACCGTGACGGGCTTGGAACCGGGCGGCACCGTCAATCTGGTCCTGACCGCTGTGGATGAAGGTGTGGCCCGCCTGCCCGAAACGCGCAAGGTCGATCCCGTCGGCTGGTATCTGGGCAAGCGGCGGCTGGCGGTGGAACTGCGCGATGTCTATGGGCGGCTGGTCAGCCCGACGGAGCCGCCAGCCGCAGCCGCAGCCGGCGACAATGGCGAGGCGGCACGCAGCCGTGTCACCACGGCCCCGCGCTCCGGTCCCGTCACGGCGCTGCATTCGGGCGTCGTCACGGTTGGCCCGGATGGCAAGGCCGTCGTGACCCTGGACCTGCCCGACGCCACGGGCCGGCTGGACCTGACGGTGGTGGCCTGGAGCGGGGCCAAGGTCGGCAGGGGGACGGCCGTGCTGGATGTGCGTGACGACATCGCGGCGGACGTGAGCCTGCCGGGCTTCCTGGCGCCGGGCGACCGGGCGCGCATCGCCCTGACGCTGGAGAACCTGTCCGGTCCGCGCGGCGCCTACAAGGTGTCGTTCACGGCGGAAGGCCCGGTGAAGCTGGAAGGCGGGCAGGAGGAGACGCGCTTCTCCTCTCTGGCACGCGGGCGCAAGGTGGTGCTGAACCGCCTGCTGGTGGGCGGTGATCCTGGCTACGGCGTGCTGGTCGTGCATGTCACGGGACCGCAGGGCTACAGCCTCACCCGGCGGTTCCCCGTCAATATCCGCCCCGCCCACCCGTTGGCGGTGACCCAGGTGCGGGGTGAACTGGCCGCCGGCCAGACGGTGGCCCTGACCCCGCCGCAGCATGAGGCGCCGGTGGCGGGGGCGACGACGCGCCTGGCCATGGTGTCGGCACCGCCGCCGCTGGACGCGCTGACGCATCTGCTGCTGATCGACAGCCGGCCGTTCGGATCGGCCGACCAGTTGGCCGCCCGCCTGTTGCCCCTGCCGGGGGCCAATGCCTGGCTGAAGGCGCTGGACCTGCCCGCCGACGAACGGCTGTCCGCCAAGGCAGAGGATCTGGTGGAACGGCTGATCAGCCGCCAGCGGGCCGATGGTGCCTTTTCGCTCTGGGCGCATGACGGGCCGGCCGATCCGTGGCTGACGGCCTTCGCGCTCGACGTGCTGACCCGCTCACGCGAGGCCGGGTTCACCGTGCCCGAGGACGGCTATCGCCGGGGGCTGGATTATCTGGTCCGTTCCATCGGCAACCGCTGGATCGAGGATGCGGAACTGCCGGCCCGCGCCTACGCGCTCTATGTCGCGGCCCGGGCCCGGGCCATCGACGCCGCACCTATCCGTTTCTTCCAGGAAACCTTCATGGCCCGTGTGCCCACACGGCTGGCCCGCGCTCAGGTCGCCGCGGCCTTCGCCATCCTTGGTGAAGGGCAACGCGCGGCCGACCTGCTGGCACGGCTGGACGATCCGCTGCCCGTGGCGGTGGGCATCCGTGATTTCGGCTCCCCCTTGCGCGACCGGGCGGCCACCTTGTCGCTGCTGATCGCCGCCAATGCCGATCCTGCCCGCATCAATGCGGAGACGGCGACGTTGTCGGAGATGCTGCGCGATCCGTCGCTGGTGGCCACGCAGGAACGGGCCTGGCTGCTGCTGGCGGCGCAGTCGCTGGCCCGAGTCACGCCGCCATTGTCCCTGACCGTGGATGGCCAGCCCGCGACGGGGGATGGCCCGTTGCTGCGGCCGCTTGCTGCCGACGGTCCGGGCCTGTCGGTGCGCAATGACGGCGATCAGCCGCTGCGGACCCTGACCATGTCGGCCGGCATCCTGTCGACGCCGGACAAGGCTGATGCCGCAGGCCTGGGCTTGACCCGGCAGATCATGGACAGCCGCGGCCGGCCCGCCAACCTGTCGCGGGTGCGCACCGGCGATCTGCTGGTCGTGGTGCTGGAAGGCCGGGCCGAACAGCCGCTGACCGGGCCGTTGCTGCTGCTGGACCCGTTGCCGGCGGGTCTGGTCGTCGAAAATGTGCGCCTGGCCGGCAGTGCCCAGTTGGGCAACCTTTCCTGGCTGGGTACCCTGTCGGAAGCGGCACTGGTGGAATTCCGCGACGACCGGTTCGTGGCGGCGCTGGACGGCATGCCCGATGGCGGCAGTTTCCGGCTTGTCTATCTGGCCCGCGCCGTGACGGCTGGCACCTTCGCGCTGCCATCGGCCCGGCTGGATGACCTGATCGACGGCACCCGCTTCGCGCGCACCGCGGCGGGTACCCTGACCGTGCTGCCACCCGCCCCCCCGCCGGCGCCGGCCCCCCAGCCGGTTCCCGCCCCCACGCCGGCGCCTGCACCGGCGCCCATTTCGGCGCCCCCCTCGGCCCCGACGACCGGTCCGGTGCAACCGGCGCTGGACGTTCCCGCCCCGCCGCCATCGGCCGCGCCGTCCCCCTGATCAGGAACGACAAAGCCGCCGCCATGCGCTCCCCTGGGGGGCAATGGCGGCGGCTTCGCAGGTATTGCCGATCTTTCCCGTGGTGCCCCGGACAAAGGCGTGCCCCGGACAAAGGCGTGCCCTGGTCAAGGCATGCTCCGGACAAGCGATCAGAGTGCCACGCCCAGCTCGTTGCCGATGGTGAAGATGTCCTTGTCACCGCGACCCGACAGGTTCACGACCAGGAGCGTGTCCCTGGGCAGCGTCGGGGCCAGCTTGGCGACCACGGCCAAGGCGTGGCTGGGCTCCAGGGCGGGCAGGATGCCCTCCAGGCGGGCCAGCAGTTGGAAGGCGTCCAGCGCCTCCTTGTCCGTGGCGCTGACATATTCGACGCGGCCCACCTCGTGCAGCCAGGCATGTTCCGGGCCGATGCCCGGATAGTCCAGCCCGGCGGAGATGGAATGGCCTTCCAGGATCTGGCCGTCTTCATCCTGCAGAAGATAGGTGCGGTTGCCATGCAGCACGCCGGGGCGCCCACCGGCCAGACTGGCGGCATGGCCGTTGGGCGTGTCCAACCCGTGGCCGCCGGCCTCCACGGCGACCATGCGCACCGACGGGTCGTCCAGGAACGGGTGGAACAGGCCCATGGCATTGGACCCGCCGCCGATGCAGGCGACCAGCAGATCGGGCAGGCGGCCTTCCATCTCCATCATCTGCTGGCGCGTTTCCTCGCCGATAATGTTCTGGAAGTCGCGCACCATGGCCGGATAGGGATGGGGGCCGGCGACGGTGCCGATGATGTAGAAGGTATCCTCCACATTCGTCACCCAGTCGCGCAGCGCATCGTTCATCGCGTCCTTCAGCGTCGCGGCACCGCTGGTCACGGCCTTCACCTCCGCCCCCAGCAGCTTCATCCGGAACACGTTGGGCGCCTGGCGCGCGATGTCGGTGGCGCCCATGTAGATCGTGCAGGGCAGGCCCATCAGGGCGCAGACCGTGGCTGTGGCCACGCCGTGCTGTCCGGCACCCGTTTCCGCGATGATCCGCTTCTTGCCCATGCGCTTGGCCAGCAGGATCTGGCCCATGCAATTGTTGATCTTGTGCGCGCCGGTATGGTTCAGCTCCTCGCGCTTCAGATAGATCCGCGCGCCGCCGAAATGGCTGGTCAGCCGCTCGGCGAGGTAGAGCGGGCTGGGCCGGCCCACATACTGCTTCAGATAGCCTGCCAGTTCGGCGTGGAAGGCCGGATCGGCCTTCGCCTCCTCATAGGCCTTTTCCAGGTCCAGGATCAGCGGCATCAGCGTTTCGGCCACGAAACGGCCCCCGAATATGCCGAAATGCCCGTGCTCGTCGGGGCCGTTGCGGTAGCTGTTCAAGGGCTTGTTCATCGGATGACCATCATGCTGGCGCGAATGTGACAGGCAAACTAGACCGCCGGCCCGGGATTTCCAAGTCCGCACGGGTCTGTATTGCATCATGGCGCGGCGGCGATTTCGCGGGCAATGAAATGTCCGCTTCGCATCAGGCCGTCAGCAGGGGACCGCTGGTCACCAGCACTTCCCGGCCCGCGATGGACAGGAGGATGTCGCCGGGGCAGGCATAGCGGTTTCGCGACCGGGCCCAGACGGGGCCGTCGCTGGCGGCATGACAGGCGTGGCGGGTGCCCGTCATCGGGTCCAGCACGCAGGCGACATGCTGTCCGGCCTGTACCTGCTCACCCAGCATGGCATGGTACAGCACCACGCCACCGGCCGGCGCGCGCACCCTGTCCACGGCGGCCAGCGGCGTGGCGATGTCGGCGGCAATGGCCATGGCGGGTGCGGGCACGTCCAGGATGCCGCGCCAGCCCAGGTGATCGATCAGGGCATCGGCATCCCGCCGCGCCATCGTCTCGTCGACATCATGCTGGCCGCGCAGTTCCACGGTCACCGAAATGCAGCCCACGGGAATGGGGGTGGCGGGGCCGCCATGCCCGCGGCGCAGGCTGTCCCACGGGGTGGAACACACCTCGTCGAAGGGGTTGCCGCCCGATGTCTCGGCCAGCAGCGCCACCCCGCAATCCAGGCGGGCCGCCAGATCGTCCACACCCAGCGGCCAGCAGCAGGGGGTGGTGTACAGATGCATCAGCGCCTCGCTGTCGCAATGCAGATCCAGCACAAGATCGGCATCCACGGCATGCGACAGCAGCAGTTTGCGCAGCGCCTCGGTCTCCGTCCGGGTCCGGATTTCGCCGGCCGCCTGTGAAAGGGCTGCCTGCAGAAGGCGCCGGTTGGCCTCGGGGTCTGCCGACAGCGGTCCCAGCGTTCCGGCCGCCAGCCGTGCCGACACCGGATCGGACAGGTCGGCGAAGGCGCGGTTGAAATTGACCCCGCCGGCCAGGTCGAATCGGCCCATATGACCGCCCATGATGATCTGGTCCAGCCCGATCGGGTTGGCCATGGGGATCAGCACGACATGGCCCGCCACCTTGCCCTGCCCGTCCAGTGCGGCCAGCCGGTCGATCAGGTGGCGGGCAACCAGCATGCCGGGCAATTCATCAGCATGCAGGCCGGCCTGGATATAGGCCTTGGGCCGGGCGCCCGGCTGCCCGAACTGGTGGATGGTCAGCTGCCGGCTGGTGCCCGGCCGGCCGTGCGGCAGTGCGATGGTGTCGATCTGGTGCGTCATGGCCAGGGATTTGGACCCGGCACGGCATGCTTGTCCAGTCCCGATCCCATGGCACAATGGGTGTTGAGGAAGATGGTTGCGGATCGCGTGATGCGGGTAGGGTGGGCGGAAGATAGACGCTGGGTGGCGCTGGGGCTGGCCTTCATCGCCTATGGGCTGGGCAGCGCACCCGCCCCACCCGGCATCCGTTTGCAGGAACTGCTGGTTTTCGTCGGCATCGCGGTCTGTGCCGGCCTGGCTGTTCCCTGGCGCTTCCTGTCCGGCCTGGCCGTAGCACGGGGGCCGGCCGTGCTGGGGATCGGGTCCGCCATCATGGTCTGGCTGTTCTGGCAGGGGCTGGTTCGGGGCCTTTGGAACGGCTGGGGCCTGACAGACATGGTGCGCGACATCGTGCCCATGATGTTCCTGGCGCTGCCATTGCTGCTGGCCCCCGCGCTGGCGCATCTGCCCGACCGGTCGGCTGATCGGCTGGCCGATGCGGCGGCGATGGGCGGGGTGGCCCTGGCCATGCGCTGGTGGCTGGATGCCGGCATGGCCTTGTCCGCTGTCGGTTCCGCCCCCCTGGGCGAGGGGCGGGACTATCTGTTGAACAGTGCGCTGATTCCCTTTGCCTCGGTCTGGCTGGGGCTGCGCGGGATGGACGGGCTGGCGATGGGGACGGGCTGGTTCAGGCGGGTGCCGGCCCTGCTGGCGCTGGCCGGTGCCGCCTGCTGTCTGCTGGCCCAGGCCGCCACCCTGCATCGCGCCGGGCTGGGCCTGTCGCTGCTGGCGCTGCTGGCGGGTCTGGCGCTGCCCCTGTGGCGGCTGGTGGTGCGGCGGCCCGTATGGCTGGTGCTGGGGCTGTTCCTGCTGGCCTTGTTCCTGTTGGTCATCCGTGAACCGCTGGCCGGCGTGGCGGGGTTGCTGGCGGACAAGACGCAGGCGGTGGGGCTCAACAACCGCGCCGATGAATTTCTGGCCGTCCTGGACCAGATGGGTCGCAGCCCGGTGGCCTTCCTGTTCGGCGACGGCTGGGGCGCGCTGGTGGCCAACCCGGCCGTTGGCTGGTGGCGGGTATCCTATACCCACAGCGCCGCCAGCTATTTCCTGTTGAAGCTGGGGGCCGTGGGGCTGGCGCTGGTCGTGATCTATGCCGGATTGCTGGCCGGCCTGGTGGTTCGCAGCCCCGCTGTGCCGATGCGTCTGCTGCTGGCGGCCACGCCGTCGCTGCTGCTGGGATTGCTGCTGCATACAAGCTTCAAGTACATTTGTTTCAGCATGATTATATCATTGGTCGCAGGGAGGGCGCTTTCCGGGCTTTACAAGAGAATATGATGCATACATCCTCTTCTTCAGGTGAGTATAAGAAGAGGCATCCCCCGTGCCGGACAGTCTCGGCTCCACTGTGGCGCTGCCCGCGCCGGGCATCCTGGAAATGTTTCGCGCGCTGGCGGGGGATTGGCGGCGGCTGGCCCTGGCCACTGCGGTGGGCGTGGGGCTGATGGTGCTGGCGCTGCACCTTGTCACGCCGCAATTTACCGCGAGCATGGTGGTGGGCCCACCCGGCCGGTCGGGGCCGGCCGCCATGGGCCCGCGTGCCCCGGCCCTGTCGCCGGCCGCAGCATTGCCGAACCGGGGGCGGCGGACGAGCTTGTGTCCGACTTCGCCCGTTATCTGGCCCTGCTGACCTCGGTGCCCGTGGCGGAAAGGCTGGAGGCGGACCCGGCCATCATGCGGGTCCTGTTCAAGGACAGTTGGGATGCCGAAGCCGGTGGCTGGCGCCCCCCCGTCGGCCTCACCGCCCTGCTGGGCCGGACCCTGCGATGGGTGGCCGGGCATCCCACCTGGGCCCCGCCGGATGCCGTGGACCTGTCGCGACACCTGAAGAAATATCTGGCCATCGAATCGGTGTCCGGCGGCCCCATGCGACGCCTGGTCTATCGGCATGAGCGGCGGGATTTCGCATTGCTGCTGCTGGCCCGGCTGCATGGCGCCACGGAGGCGCATCTGCGGGAGGAGGCGCGGCGGCGCCTGCGGGCCGAGATGGACCATGTCGGCAGCCGGCTGGCCACCATGTCCAACCTGGACCGGTCGCGGTCGCTGACCGGGATGGTGGCGGATCAGGAACAGACCCTGATGATGCTGGAACTGGGCCTGCCCTTCGCGGCGGATCCGCTGGAGGCGCCGTCCGCCCCGGCGCTGGCCGACTGGCCCAATCCCGTGCTGTTGTTGCCGGCGGGCGGGCTTGCCGGCTTCGCGCTCTGCCTGTTCGTGCTGTCCGCCCGGTTCGGGTGGCGCCGGGGGTGGGCATGAGCGGTGATATCCCCGCCACCGTCATCGTGATGACCCGTAACGAGGCGGCGAACATCACCGCCTGCCTGGCCTGCCTGGACCGTTTTGCACAGGTGCTGGTGGTGGACAGCCACAGCGAGGATGGAACCGACAGCCTTGCCAAGGCGGCGGGCGCGGAAATCCTTCCTTTCCGCTGGAACGGCCTTTACCCCAAGAAGAAGCAATGGTCGCTGTCGCATCCGCGGGTACGACACGACTGGGTGCTGTTCATCGATGCCGACGAGCGGGTGCCGCCCGCCCTGGCGGAGGAGATCGCGGTGCTGTTGCGCGGTGAGAGCCGCCATGATGCCTTTTTCATCGACAGCCGGCCCGTCTGGCTGGGCCGCACGCTGCGCTTCGGCACCCCTTACCGCAAGATCGCCCTGCTGCGCCGCGACCGGGTGCGTTTTCCGACCTGCGACGATCTGCACATCACCCGCATGTGGGAGGTGGAAGGCCATTATCAGCCCGTTGCTGACGGGTCGGTGGGCCGGCTTTGCGCCTTCATGCTGCATGATGATGCCAAGCCGCCGGCCGCCTGGTTCGATCGTCACAACCGCTATTCGGACTGGGAAGCGGGGCTGTCGCGGTATGCGGCCCGCGGACAGCAGGTACGGCTGGCCGGTGAACGCGGCTGGCGGCGCCGGGCCAAGCATCTGGTGGCGTCCCTGCCGTGCCGGCCGTTGCTGGCGTTCCTGCACGCCTATATCTGGTGCCTTGGCTTTCTGGATGGCCGGGCGGGGCTGCACCATGCCCTGGCCCGGGCC
Source organism: Niveispirillum fermenti (assembly GCF_048066175.1). GTDB lineage: Bacteria > Pseudomonadota > Alphaproteobacteria > Azospirillales > Azospirillaceae > Niveispirillum > Niveispirillum fermenti. The sequence continues at coordinate 189,996 of NZ_JBLTXA010000003.1, forward strand.
TTCTACTATTGGTCGATCGACCTGAAACGCGACTGGCTGGCCACGCGGGACGCAGCCAGCCAGATGGACCGTTCAGGCGCTGGGGACCGGTATGATCAACCGGCCTTGGTGCTGTCCGTCGCGTCGCCGGCCAGGGTCTTGACCAGTTCGAACGTGCGGCGGCGGATGGATTCGTCGGGAATCCGGTAATAGGCGCGGACCAGTTCCAGCGTCTCGCGGCGTGCCATCGACTCGAACTCCTGCGTCTCGCTGGGCTCCTCCTGGACCAGGGTGGCCTCCGGCGCCGGCAGATCGTCGAAGAAGAAGGTCACGGGCACGCCCAGCACCTGGGACAGGTTGAACAGGCGGCTGGCGCTGATGCGGTTGGCACCGCGCTCATATTTCTGAAGCTGCTGGAAGGTGATGCCCACCGCCTCGCCCAGTGTTTCCTGGCTCAGGCCCAGCAGGGTGCGGCGCAGGCGAAGGCGCTGGCCGACATGGATATCGATCGGGTTCGGACCTTCTCCCCGCTTCGACAGGGAATAGGCCTGGGCAAGCCCGGCCTTCGACGGGTTTCTTTTTTCAAGCATCGCTATACTCCTTCGCGCCTGACAGTTACCGCTACATATAGAACCCCGGTTTGTCCGCTCCAATACGGCTAGTTGCATAGTCACAGGTTGCGAACCGGTCACGGTTCGGGGCGGCAGAGGCGCATAGCGGCGGGTGTAACGCTTGAAAACATTGTGTCAATGGCGGTTTAACACCCTCCTGTGGTGGCCATGTTCAGGGTTTCTTTACCGGAAAACCCAAAAGGCATAGCCCCTTGGAAATATATGTCGCATCGTGCCTGCGACAATTTGTATCAGATAAATTCCCTTGGATAAAATCCGTGGCATTTTAAGCAAGTGCTGCCGGATGTACGCCTGCTCCATCCTGCCCAATGCCGCATATCTACGGGACAATCCGCCGGGTGCAAACCGGGCGACGACGCGCGCGGCGCGTGCGACTCGGGGCGTACGCCGCAGGGCCGCCAATGTGAAGGCATAATCCCCCGCGACCTTGTACCCTTGTTCCATCCGCAGGCCTGCGACCAGGGCGCGGCGGTAATATAGCGCGCAATGGTGGGCCGGCATGCCGTAGAATGCCCATCGCCAATGTCGCGCCGGTTTGCGCCGGACCCGCCCGTCGCCTGGGTCCTCCAGCGTATCGCCATAGAAGATGTCGGCGTCCCGGCCCGCCAGCAGGCCGGACAGGTCCTGAAGGACATCGTCGTCGGCCAGCAGGTCGCCGGCATTCAGGAACAGCAGGAAATCGCCCTGTGCATGCGCCATGGCCCTGTCCATGCCGTCGAAGGGGCCGCCATCGGGCCGGCTGTCGGCCCAGTCCGGCGGCCGCGGAACGGCGGCCAGTGCCGCCAGGGTGGCCGGGCCGGACCCGCCATCGGCCACCAACCATTCGAACGCCGTCCAGCGCTGGGCCGCCACACTTCCCGCCGTCGCCGCCAGCCCTTCGGGATCGTCGCGCACGACGGTAATGATGGACAGGCGGGGCGGTGGTGCCATGGATCAGTCCTGGATGGCTGCGATGGCGGCGGCGCTGAAGGCGATCTGGCTCAGGATCGTGGTGATGCTCTGTGCCAGCGGCAGCCATTCGAACGGCTCCGCGTCGCGGGGCACCACCAGCATGGAACCGGGCGTGATGGCCATGGCGCGATGCGACAGCCAGCCGCTGCGCAAGGGCTCGGCCGCGCCATCGGGATGGATGATGAAGATGCGGCCATCATCGGCGTAGCGGGTCAGTCCGCCCGCCTCGCGCAGGTAATCGCGCGGCGTCTTTTCCGGATCGAACAGCAGCGATGCGGGGGACAGCACCTCCCCCGACACCGTGACGGTCAGTGGCCGCCGGGGAATATGGATGCGATCGCCGGGCATAAGGGGAATGTCCAGTTCGGGCCGGTCGGCCAGCACACCGGGATCGGCCTTCACGGTTATGCGTCCCAGGGCGCTGACCCCGCGCAGATCCTCCGTCAGGCGGCGCAGCAGGTCCACACGCGCCGGGTCGGGCGGGTTCTTGCCGCCCAGCATCTGGGCCAGTTGCCGGTCCAGTTCCCGCGCATTGCGTCGCAGCCCCTCCTCCTCCGCCAGCCGGGCGCTTTCGCGGGTGAAGATGGTGCCGTCGGGATAGGCATCGGCCGTCAGCCCGCCCGCACGGGTCAGCAGGCCGGACAATGTCTCGCCCGGCGCCAGATCGTAGGTTCCCGGCTCCATCACCTCTCCGGCCAGCAGCACGCTGCGCCGTTCCTGCGGCCGCTGCCGCAGCCCGACGCGCAGCGCCGAGCCCGGTGGTATGGATTGTGCCCCGGCGCTACCCTGCGGCAGCAGGCGGGGCTGCCCTGCGAACGGGTCGGTGTCGGGCCCGGCGGGGGGGTGGGGGGTCAGCTCCACCCGCGCGCCATCGGCATCCGGATGCAGGCCGCCGGCCACGCGCAACAGCAAATCCAGCGGGGCCGGACCTGCCACGGGGTATTCGCCGGGCCGCATCACCCCGCCCCGCACGGCGATGGTCCTTTCGCGCAACAGGGCGCGGGCGGCCGGTTCCAGCGGGTCCGGCGTGTCGGGATTGTCGGGTGCCGCCATCACCTCGGTCTGATGGAACAGCGTGACGCGGTCGCCGTCCCGCAGGCGCAGGTCGAACCTTCCGGCCAGGACATCGGCCGGGGCGAACAGGTGTGTCCGCCGCGCCGGTCCCGCGGGGTCGGCACGGTCCAGGATGGCCGCCAGCCCGTAGGCGTCCGGCAGCGGGGCGCCCGCCCCCGTCAACAGGCTGCGCAGGCTGCCGCCGTCGAAGGGGCGAAGGCCCGGCTGGCGCACCGCCCCGGCCAGCAGGATGCCGTCGCCCCCCGCATCGGCCACCTGGCCGGGATGGGCCAGTTCGCGCCCCTCGTGCCGCCCGCCGGCCACCGGCGCCAGCAGAGACAATGCCACCGGGCCGGCCACGGGATAGGGACCGGGCCGCATCACGCCGCGCCGCAGGAACACCGATTGCCGCAGCAGGAAGGGCAGAAGGTCGGGATCATCGATGAACAGGGATGGGCAGGGCAGGGGCGGTCCTTCCATCCCTGTGGCGGCCAGGGCGCCCGGCCCGGCGGCCAGCGGTCCCCCGGGGTCGGCCGTCAGCGCGGCGGCCAGCGACGCCAGGCCGGGGCAGGCCGCGACCGCGCCTGGATCGGGGAAACGCCCGGCCAAAAGCGACAGCACGGCCCGGCTGCGCAGGAACGCCACATCGGTCGCAGCCAGCAGCAGCAGCCGGTCCCCGTCGCGCGCTTCCTCCCCCTGGTGGCCGGCCAGCAGGGCGGCAAGGTCCAGGGCCAGCATCTCCGGCGGGCCGCCGGCCGCCGGCCGGCGCAGCAGGATGGCGACGGGATAATAGATGTCGGCCGGCAGCATATCCGCATCCACCAGCCCGGCCAGCCGCATGCCCGCCGCCAGCGGCCGTTCCCCTGGTTCCGCCACGGCACCGCCCAGTGTCACGCTGCCCTGACGGGCGCCGCCCAGCGGGGCATGCAGCAGAAGGTCGCCGTCGCGCAGGGGCAGCGGTGTGCCAGCCGATACGGGCTGTGGCCGTTCCACCCCCTGGGCGTCATAGCGCAGCAAGGTCGACCGGTCCTGTCCCGGCCGCAGGCTGCCACCGGCCAGCGCAAGCAGGTCCGCCGTATCGTCCGGGCCGGTCAGGCCCCCGTCACCGGCCGGCAATTCATAAAGGCCGGGGCGCTTTACGGCGCCGGCCGCGGCCACGACGGGCCCGATGGGCGGAATGACAAGCCGTGTGCCGTCGGCCAGCAGCCGGGTGGCGGCACCGTCGCCACGTGTCATCAGATCGTAAAGATCGACCAGGGTCTCCTGTCCGCCGGGCTCCAGCAGGCGGATGGCACGCAGGCTGCCATCCGGCAGCACGCCGCCGGCCGCCTGCAAGGCATCCAGCGCTGTGGCGAAGGCGGGCAATTGCTGACGGCCCGGCCGCGCCACCTGGCCCAGCACCAGCACCCCGACCTGTCGGGGTGCCACAACCGACAGAAAGGCCTGGGTCTGGAGATGGGCCACGGCGATGGCCGCCTCCACCTCCTCCCGCACGTCCCGCAGGCTGCGGCCGGCGGCGGCGATAGGGCGGAGATCCTCGATCAGCAGCAGCCCGTCGGCGCCGATCCGGTACAGCCTGCTGCGCGACACCTGCCCCCGCAGCAACAGCGACAATTCATCGCCGGGGCCCAGACGGTATTCGTCGCCCACCATGCCCAGCAGCGGCGTGCCGTTCGTCTGTGGTCCGCTCGTCTGCAATCCGGGCGCCGGCGGCCCGCCGAACAGGTCACGCCCAAACAGGGTCAGTACCTGGCCCGCGCGCTGGCTGAACATCCGCTCCAGCCGTCCCTGGGGCGGCTGGCCGGATTGCGGCTCGGCCGCCACTGTCATCCGCGGCTCGGCCGCCACTGTCATCCGCGGCTCGGCCGCCACTGTCATCCGCGGCTCGGCCGCCACTGTCATCCACGGCTCGGCCGTGCCGGTCATCCGCGGCTCGGCCGCCGCAACCGTCAAAGCTGTGATTGTCAGAAGGAAGATCAGACAAAAGAGCAGGCGCAAGGTTGCAATGGGTCCTTAAGGGTGCAGGACCACAGGATTACACATATATTCGGTTTATTAAAGACGCTATGCGTGGCGCAGGCTGCCATCCAGGCTCAGGATCGGGGCGTAAAGCGTGGGGCGCCGGTCTCGGAACACGCCCCAGCCGGCGCGCGTGCGGGCGATGGCGTCCAGGTCGAATTCCTGCACCAGCAATGCTTCCTCCCCCCGACCCGCCTCGGTCAGTTTGGCCCCCTTCGGGTCGGTGATGAAGCTGGACCCGTAGAAGGTAATGCTGCCCGTGTCGAAATCCTCCTGCCCGATGCGGTTGCTGGCGATCACGGGGATCAGGTTGGCCCCGCTATGGCCCTGCATCACGCGCTGCCAATGGTCACGGCTGTCCAATGTCGGGTCCTGCGGTTCGGAACCGATGGCCGTGGGATAGAACAGCAGTTCTGCCCCCTGCAGCGCCATGACGCGCGCGGCTTCGGGAAACCACTGGTCCCAGCAGATGGCGGTGCCGATACGGGCGTATCGGGTCTGGCAGGTCCTGAACCCGGTATCCCCGGGGTTGAAATAATATTTCTCCTGATAGCCCGGCCCGTCGGGAATATGGCTCTTGCGATAGATGTCCAGGATGGTGCCGTCGGCATCAATGGTGGCCAGTGAATTGTAATGGGCGTTGTTTGCCTTTTCGAAAAAGGACAGGGGCAGCACGACCGCCAGCTCCCGCGCCAGGGACTGAAAATGTGACAGCAGCGGATTGCCGGCGGCCGGTGCGGCCAGTTCGAAATATTCCGGCTTCTGGTCCTGACAGAAATAAGGGGTTTCAAACAGTTCCTGGATCAGGATGATCTGTGCGCCCCTCGCATGGGCGTCGCGGATCATCCGTTCCGCCTTGGCGATATTGGCTTCGCGATCCCAACTGCACGCGAACTGCGTGGCGGCGACGGTCACCTTGCGCATGTCATCATCCCCGGAGAAAAGTCCGGCTCCCAGCATAGTCAAGCCAGGGCCGGGGGGTGAGTGAAATTCCCGCTTAACCCCATGGTCCGGCGATCGCAACCGGCGGCCGGCGTCCATCGCCGGCGTCCATCGCCGCAGCCGGGGCCCGCAGCCGGGTCCCGCATCAAACCAGCCGTGCGCGCGTCTTCAGCACCAGGACCAGGAAGAAGGGCGCGCCCAGCAGGGCCGTGACGACACCCAGCTTCAGTTCCTGTCCCGGCCCGCCCAGGCGGACGGCGGTGTCGGCGGCCAGCAGCAGGGCGGCCCCGCCCAGGGCCGACAGCGGCAGCAGGCGCGATGGCTGCGCCCCGGCCAGCGGGCGCAGGAGATGCGGCACGATCAGCCCGATGAAGCCGATGGCGCCGGCTACCGACACTGCCGCCCCCACCGACAGCGCCGTGCCGATGATGACCAGCGCGCCCGTGCGACCGGGGTTGAACCCCATGGACCGCGCCGTTTCCTCCCCCAGTGACAGGGCGTCCAGCCCGCGACCGGCCAGCAGCAGCAAAAGCGCACCGGCCAGCATGAAGGGGGCCGCCACCGTCACATGATCCATGGACCGGTCGGCCAGCGATCCCAGCATCCAGAACACGATTTCCGACAGGGCGAACGGATTGGGCGACAGCGACAGGGCCAGGGAAGTCAGCGCCGACGCCAGGCTGCTGATGGCCACGCCGGCCAGGATCAGGGTCAGGACGGAGGCCTGACGCCCGGCCAGCAGATAAAGAAGGGTAACGGCGACCAGCGCCCCGGTCATGCCGCCCAGGGGCAGGGCCAGCGGGAAAACCAGGGTCATCCCGGCATAAAAGGCGATGACCGCGCCCAGCCCGGCACTGGCCGACACGCCGATCAGGGCCGGCTCGGCCAGCGGATTGCGCAAAAGCCCCTGCAGGGCGGCGCCGGCCAGCCCCAGCACGGCACCGATGCCCAGCCCCAGCAGGGCGCGGGGCAGGCGAATGTCGGCGAAGATGATGGCGGCCGTTCCGTCGCCCCCCCGCCACCATTCGCCGACGGCCAGCGGCAGTGACACGGCGCTGGGGCCCACGGCCAGCGAGGTGACGAAGAAAAGCGGTACGGCCAGGATCAGCAGCGGCAGGGTCCAGCGCGGCATGGATGGGTCATTCCTTCTCAGAACCGGGCCGTCTTGAAACCCGGCCTTCGTCAAAAACGGTCTCCGCCAGAAGCCGGTCGCGGGCGGCGGCCAGGCCGGCCACGGCTTCTGCGGTGAAAGGCCCGCCGCAGGTCCACAGCCGGCCCGGCACCACGGGCCGCCGGCCGGCCGGCACGGCATGGGTCAGGGCCGGGTGGGTCAGCATCTGCCCGTTCAGCGACGGGTGCCGCCCCTCGTCGGTGCCGGCGACCAGCAGATCGGGCGGGTCGGCGGCCACGGTCTCGACCGACAGATAGCCATAGCCGGCAAGGCCCTTGCCGGCGGCATAATTGTCCAGGCCCGCCGCCCGCATGACGGCGTCGTAAAGCGTGCCGGACCCGGCCGTGAAGGCACCGGGCGCCAGCGACAGCACGCGCAGCCGCCGCGCCGGCCCGTCGGCCCGGCGGGCGGCGGCCAGCATGGCATCCATCTCCGCGATGGCAGCTTCGCCCCGCGCCGTTTCGTCCAGGGCGGCGGCCACCTGCCGGATCTGGGCACGGATATCGTCGAAATCATTCACCAGGCCGATTTCCAGCACGGGGATGCCGCGGGCGCGCAGCAGGGCGATGGTGTGGCGCGTCGTGAAGGCGCCGGCCAGGACGAGGTCGGGCTTGAGGGGCAGCACCTCTTCCGCCATGCCCTGCAGAAGCGGAATGCGGCCCACCTGTCCGGCCAGGGCGGACAGGCCGGGATCGGCGGCCAGATGCGTCAGCCCTGCGATCCTGTCACGCGGCAACAGCAGCAAGGCCAACTGGTCGGTGCAGAGATTAAGGGAAACAACCCGCGCCGGCCCCGCTTTCGCCGCAATCGGCACCAGCATCGCCATGGTGACGACACAGAGGGCGGCGAAGACGGAGAGGCCGCATCCCCGCCTTTCGGAGGGATTGGCGGCGGGAGCGCTAGGCACGATGCTATCCTTTGGACCCGTACATCCGCCCGACGGCGGATGCGACCTTATACCAAACTGCGATGAGTGGACCTTATCGCAATTTGCTACGGCGGCGACTGCCGCCGCGCCGCTCGTGCGGCATCGCCAAGCCAACGGATGTTGGCGCCGGCATTTGAGGGCGGTAATCAGAGCCAACAGGCTCTGATTACCGCAATGCAGTATTATAAGGCCGATGGAACGGCACGGGCAAGTTCTGGGGGAGGTGGCGCAGGAGATGACGCGACAGCCACGCATCGGGATTGCCGGCAGCGCCGGCACCGGAAAATCGACCTTGGCCGCCCGCCTGTCGGGGGACCTTGGCCTGCCCGTGCGCCAGGAGGCGATGCGCGCCAGACTGGCGGCCGGGTTCGATTTCCACGATCTGACCCGGGATGGACACAGGCGGTTGCTGGCGGGGGATGCCGACGCGCTGGCGGCCGATCTGGCCCGCGGCGACGGGCTGGTCACCGACCGCACGCCGCTGGATTTCGCGGCCTTCTGGCTATCCAACGGCTTTGGCGTGGATGACCCGGCCGCAACGGAGGCGCTGCTGGCCCGTGCCGTCTGCGCCATGGCGGATTACAGCCTTGTCGTGCTGCTGCCCTGGGGGGCCATGCCCCTGGCCGGCGACGGGGTGCGGTCCACCAATCCCTGGCTGCAGCTTCATTTCCAGACGGTGCTGGAAGGGCTGTGCCAGCGCTATGTGGCGCCCGCGCGCCTGTTGTCGCTGGCCGATGCGCCGGCCGACACGGCAACGCGGTTGTTACTGGTGCGTTCGCGTCTGGCGGTGCTCAACTGAAATCATCATCCTCATCGGGTGCGGGCAGGGCCGCCCCCTTGGTGACGGCCCCCGCCATGTCGGCGCCTCGCATGTTGGCATCCAGCAGGTTGGCGTCGGTCAGGTCCGCATCGCGCAGATTGGCGCCCGACAGGTTCACGCCGCGCATGCTGGCGCGGGTCAGGCTGGCCTGGACAAGGGTGGTGTTGGACAGGTTGGCGGGCCATTTGCGGCCCGTGCCGCGGCCGTTCGGCCCCTTGATCTCCACCGAGCCGACCTTGGCACCGTCCAGCTTGGCGCCCGTCATGTCGCTGCCGCGCAGGTTGGCCCCGTCCAGCGTGGCACCCGTCAGGTCGGCATAGTTCAGGGCCGCGCCCGACAGGTCGGCCATGATGAACAGGCCGTCGCGCAGCTTGGCGCCCGACAGCTTCACGCCCTTCAGATTGGCGCCGCCCAGGTTGGCACCGGCCAGGTCGATATGCGACAGGTCCTGGCCCTCCAGGTCGGCACGCTCCCCCTTCTCGCCATTGCTGGTGATCCAGGTCTGGTGCTGGCTGAGGATGCGTTGGATGGTGGCAGAGAAGCTTTCAGCCGAGCGGCTGAAATTGGCGCCCAGCATGTCGACATTGGACAGGTCGACCCCTTCCAGATTGGCCCCCTGCAGGTCGGCATTGCGCAGGTTGGCGCCGGCCATCACTGCGCCGGCCAGATTGCAGTCGCGCAGCCGCGCACCGGCCAGGTTGGCGCCAGCCAGGCTGACGCCGCGCATGTCGCTGCCCGCGAAATTGGCGTTCTTCATGACCGACCGGGCCATGTTGCAGCCGGCCATCTGCGCACCTGAGCAATCCGCGCCCACCAGCGAGCATTCCGACAGGTCGGCCCCGGCCAGATTGGCATTGGCCAGCGTGGCGTCATCCATGTCGGCACCGCGCAGATCCGACGGTTCCATCCGCACATTGCCGGGATTGCGCCGGTCCAGCAGCGCACCGCCCCGCAGGTCCGCCCCGCGCAGGATGGCGCATTTCAGCCGGGCGCCGCGCAGGTGGGCGCCGCGCAGGTCGGCATTGGTCAGGTTGGTATTGACCAGGATGGCGCGGCTCAGCCTTGCGGCGAACAGGTCGCATGCCGACAGGTTGGCACCGGTGAAGTCGCAATCGGAAAGGTCGGCGCCGGAAAACTTGCCATTCTGCAAGTTGGCACCGGAGAAATTATGGCCCTGCAGGTCAGCCAGCGCCAGCATGGCGCGGGCGCCGCCCGTCAACCTTTTCAGCCAGCGTTCATGTTTGTCTATGACGGCAAGCAATTCATGCGGGGTCATCGTGGCGGGAGCCCGTTCGCGAAAGATGAACTTTTCTTGAACCTGCCACAGGCGCGGACATTTGTGTTAGATGCTTTCTTGACAATTGTATCCGTTTCCAAGGCCGGAGCCCGCCCCGTGGACGAGAAAAGCAGCGTCGTGCCCACGCGCCATATCGTGAGCGCGTTCGACGAGCAGTTGGATATCCTGCACGAACTGATCCGGGAGATGGGCCGGGTGGCCGTTCGCCAGATCACGGAGGCGGTGACCGCCATGACCGAGCGTGACGGCGACCTGGCCACCGCCGTCATGGCCCGCGACAGCGTGCTGGATGATCTGGAACGCAAGGTGGAGGCGCAGACCATGCGCCTGCTGGTGCTGCGCCATCCCAAGGCCAACGATCTGCGCGATGTCATCGCCGCCATGCGCATCGCCAACAATCTGGAGCGAATCGGCGATTTCGCCTCCAACGTCGCCAAGCGCACCATGGTGCTGCAGACCTTGCCGGAAGTGGCGCTGGCCCGATCCATGCGGCCCATCGCCCGATCGGTGGCCGACATGCTCGAACTTGTCATGCAAGCCTATGACGAGGCGGATGATACCAAGGCCCTCGCCGTGCGCGACAAGGATGAGGAGGTGGACCGCGCCTATACCGCCCTGTTCCGCGAGTTGCTGACATATATGATGGAAGGCCCGGTCCGCATCACGGCCTGCACCCATCTGCTGTTCGCGGCCAAGAATCTGGAGCGTATCGGCGACCATGCCACAAACATCGCCGAGACCCTTTGCTATCGCGTCCAGGGGCAGCCCCTGGACGCCGCCCGGGCCAAGGGCGACGATACCGCCGCCGTCACGGTGATGCCGGCCTGATCCGGCCCTTGCCCCGCGACGGTTGAGCTGGGCCTTCCCTTTCATCGAAAGGGTTGCCGAATCCCGGGCCTGGCCCCACCTTGATTGATGGTGGGGCCGCAGTGATCGGGGGCCGGTGGCCATGACGGATGCCTACATACTGGATATCGGCCCGGCGCAGGGCAGCCTGCGGGCCTTGCCCCTGCGCATGCTGTTCGATGCCTGGACCCGTGCCATCCGGCCGGGGGATCGCCTGCCGCGCCTTGCTGCGATCGACCCGACGGTCCTGGCGGTGGTGGCTGACCGGTTCTGGTCCTTCGATCTCTTGCCGTCGCCGGTGCCGGGTGGCCGGCCCGATTTCCGCGGGCGGATTTTCGGGGCGGTCACCATCGCGTCCTATCAGATGGACCCTGCGGGACGGCTGGTCAGCGAGTTCATCCGCATGCCCGTTTATGCCCGCATCTTCCGCGTCCTGTCGGCCGTGGCGGGCGGCGGGGGACAACCGGTTCGCTTCGCGGCGGACCAGTCGGTGATGTCCGACGGGCGGTTGTCGGACGTGGAGGCGCTGGGCCTGCCCGTGACGGGAGATGATGGCGTCCTATCAGGGATCATCGGGGCCACCTACGCCCGTGGCGATTGACCGGGGCCGTTGTTTCATGCCGCTGGCATGGCGGTTGCTTGGCATGATCAGAATTTCGGGCCGATCCCGGACCCGTGCCCCTTTGAGAACCGGAACCGCCGCCATGCCCCGCCATTCCCCGTTCCTTCCCCGCCTCCGGGTCCATCCAGGGCTGGCCCTGCCGCTTCTCCTGGCGCTCTGCCTGGGGCTTGCGGGTTGTTCCGGCCGGCCCCTGGCCGTGGGCCAGGCGCTGCGGCCCCAGCCGGTGCTGCAATCGGCAGGGCAATGGCAGGTGGTCGCCGATGATGTCGCCTCGGCAATTTCAGCCCACCTGGAACTCCAGATGGGCAGGAAGGTGCCGGTGCAGGTCTATATGATGCGCCGCGACGATACGCTGTTTGCCGATGCCTTTCAGTCGGCCGTGACCACCAAGCTGGTACAGGCCGGCCATCTGGTATCGGTCGATGCGCGGCCCGACGTCGTCGCGGTCGGCATCGATGTGCTGACCGTGAAAAGCAGCGGTCCCCGCATGGCGGCCGACCCGTTCCCCGGTCCGCTGACGCTGCTGGCGGCGGGTGTCGGCGTGGCATCATACCTGTCGGGGGGTGACCTGCCCAAATTCCCCTGGGGCATCTCGGCAGGCCTGGCCGCGGTGGGGCTGGAGGCGCTGAATGCGAAGCCGGCGGAAACGGATATGGAGATGGTCCTGACCGTTTCCATCGCACGCGATGGTTTCTACACCTTCCGCACCAGCGCCGTTTACTATGTGAACGAGGCCGACCTCTGGCATTATGCCGGCACGGGATCGGCCCAGGGCATGCACCGGGTGAACCTGAACAGCGTGCCGCAGGGCACCGTGCGCTATGACCTGGGCGGCAAGCCCTATGTCATCAAGTGATGGCGGCCGCGGGCTCGGGCCCCAGGCTCGCTCCCTATCGCCTCTGCATCCCGGCCCGGCCCTTGCAATTCCCGGATAAAATCCTGGAACCGGTCGTCAGCCCTTACGGTGTTGGGATGTTCGACGCCGTGCATTCGCCTGACATTGCCGCACAGGTAGCAGGAGCAGGGCTTCAGGTGGTTGGCCACCCGGCCGGGCTCCTCGACATCTGGATAGAACCTGCGGGCACGCTGCTTCATGCGCGCATAATCGCGGCGGCGTTGGGCACGCTTGTTTTGCATCGGAACCCCGTCATTGGCGGCCCCATCGACGCCGATCCGGTATGGATCGGGTGGGATGGGGCTATCGCATGATCGGTCGATGCTTATTCATTGAGTGCCTTCGGGGCGGGCGCACTGGGGACGGGCGCACTGGTGCCGGCTGTCAGGATTGAACTGACGACCTACCGCTTACAAGGCGGTTGCTCTACCACTGAGCTAAGCCGGCGTTCCAGGCGGGTAACGCCGGAGGGCGGACCCTCCGGCGAATGGGCGGCGACATTAGCGCCGTCGGGCGACCTCGTAAAGGGCCACGGCGGCGGCGGTGGAAACATTCAGGCTGCCGACGGGGCCGCCGGTCGGCAGCTTGACGATTTCATCGCATCGTTCGCCGGTCAGACGCCGGATGCCGTCCCCTTCCGACCCCAGAACCAGTGCCGTCCGGCCGGACAGATCCACCTCGTGCAGGTGGCGGGCACCCGATTCGGCCAGCGCCACGGTCCAGAAGCTGGCGGCCTTCAACTGATCAAGCGCGCGCGCCAGGTTCGTGACGCGGACCAGCGGCACCGCCTCCACCGCGCCCGACGCCGTCTTGGCCAGCGTGCCTGTCACGGGCGGGGCATGCCGGTCCTGCACGATGACCGCCTTGGCGCCGAATGCCGCGGCGGAACGCAGGACGGCGCCCACATTGTGCGGATCGGTCACCTGGTCCAGCACCACGACCAAGGCTGTCGGATCATCGGCGGCGGCGTCGACGATATCCTCGATCTCCACTTCCGCCAAAGGCGCGCAGGAGAGCGCCACCCCCTGATGCACGGCACCCGGCGGCAGCAGCCTGTCGATCTCCTCCTTCTCCACCAGCCTTGGCTCGGGCCGGTCCAGTTCGGCCGTCGAGGCGGCGTCAAAGGCGGCATCGAGCGCCTCCAGCCCGGATTCGGTGACGAACAGGTCGCGGACCCGCCGGCGCGGGTTCGTCCAGGCCGCCGACACGGCATGCACCCCATAAAGCAGGTTGTGCTTGTTCAGGGCGGGGCCGGTGCTGGCACGCAGGGGCGTCGATTCGAGACCAAGTTCCTCCGCGGCGCTCAGCGGCCGGCGGCGTTCGGTGCCGGCGCGCTCCCGGTCCTGCGGGGCGCGGGCCGGGCGCCGCTCGTCCCGCCGGTCCTCGTGCCGGCGATCCTCCCGGCGATCGTCATGTCGACGATCCTCCCGCCGGGCGTCGCCGCCGCGGGCGGGGCGGGCGGATGAGCGCTGATCGCCTTCCTGCTCCCGCCGCGGGCCGCGGGCCGGACGGGCATCGTCCTCCCGCACGGGCCCCCGGGCGGGCCCGCGCAGCGGGCCGCGGGATGTCTTGGTCGCACCGGGCTTGCCGCCGCCGCGCGGCGGACGCGGGGCCTCTTCGCCGGAACGGTTGCTGGTGCGGCCACCGGTGCGCGAAGCGCCAGCGCCGCTGGCGCCGCTCTTGCCGCGGCCTGATTTGGGGGAGGGGGGTCGGTTTCTCATGATGGCACTTTCCGTCAAACCCCGCGTTTCCGCCAGTGGCTAGAAAGAATGAATGCGCATGTCAGAATGGCGTTGACATGGCCGATTTAATCCTTATAACCCGCCTCCGTTCCGGCCGCTGGCCGAGAGCGGCACCGAGGAAGGGTGGCCGAGTGGTTAAAGGCAGCAGACTGTAAATCTGCCCGCATAGCGTACGCTGGTTCGAATCCAGCCCCTTCCACCAGTTCAGGCGCGCCTCAGATGATGAGGCGCGCCGTTCTGCTTGAGGTGGCGCCATCGGTCTGGTGGTTGCAACGACTCGCGCGGGTGTAGCTCAATGGTAGAGCAGAAGCCTTCCAAGCTTACGACGAGGGTTCGATTCCCTTCACCCGCTCCAAATCAGAGTTTGTTTTCCACGACCCGGCGTCTTCTAGAGATCGCAGCAGGCAAGGGCACAGGATACCATGGCTAAGGCAAAGTTTGAGCGGACGAAGCCGCACTGCAACATCGGCACCATCGGCCACGTCGACCATGGCAAGACGTCGCTGACGGCCGCCATCACGAAGGTGCTGGCTGAAAAGGGCGGCGCGACCTTCACCGCCTACGATCAGATCGACAAGGCGCCGGAAGAGAAGGCCCGCGGCATCACGATCTCGACCGCTCACGTTGAGTACGAGACGGACAACCGCCACTATGCCCACGTGGACTGCCCGGGCCACGCCGACTATGTGAAGAACATGATCACGGGTGCGGCGCAGATGGACGGCGCGATCCTGGTGTGCTCGGCCGCCGACGGCCCGATGCCGCAGACGCGCGAGCACATCCTGCTGGCCCGTCAGGTCGGCGTGCCGGCGCTGGTGGTGTTCCTGAACAAGATGGACCTGGCCGATCCGGACCTGGTCGAGCTGGTTGAGCTGGAGCTGCGCGAGCTGCTGTCCTCCTACGGCTTCCCGGGCGACGATATTCCGATCGTGAAGGGTTCGGCGGTCTGCGCGCTGAACGACACGCAGCCGGAGATCGGCCGCGAGGCGATCCTGGCGCTGATGGCCGAGGTGGACAAGTACATCCCGCAGCCGGAGCGTCCGATCGACCGGCCGTTCCTGATGCCGATCGAAGACGTGTTCTCGATCTCGGGCCGTGGCACCGTGGTGACGGGCCGCGTCGAGAAGGGCATCGTCAAGGTGGGTGAGGAAGTCGAGATCGTCGGCCTGAAGGCCACGGTGAAGACGACCGTGACGGGCGTCGAGATGTTCCGCAAGCTGCTGGACCAGGGCCAGGCTGGCGACAATATCGGTGCGCTGCTGCGCGGCACGAAGCGTGAGGACGTGGAGCGCGGCCAGGTTCTGGCCAAGCCGGGCTCGATCACCCCGCACACGGACTTCGAGGCCGAGACCTACATCCTGACCAAGGAAGAGGGCGGCCGTCACACCCCGTTCTTCGCCAACTACCGTCCGCAGTTCTACTTCCGTACCACGGACGTGACCGGCTCGGTGACCCTGCCGGAAGGCACGGAGATGGTGATGCCGGGCGACAACATCCGCATCGGCGTCAAGCTGATCGCCCCCATCGCCATGGACGAAGGCCTGCGCTTCGCCATCCGCGAGGGCGGCCGCACCGTCGGCGCCGGCGTCGTGTCGAAGATCGTCAAGTAAGGTTGACGGGTCCCCGGACCCGTTGGGGAAGGGCCGCTGGTGACAGCGGCCCTTTTCCTTTTATTGGGAAGGGACTGGCGGCGTTGCCGCGGTCCTTATCCGGGATGCGGCGGGCGCAATGTTCCCCTGCAACGTGCCGGGCCGGCTTTCTGCAAACTGGCTGTTGCGTTGCGGGCTCAACTGCGCTATCAACCCGCACTCCCCGGGACCGCTCGGGGCGATGGCGATGTTTTGTCGCCGCCGCCCAGGACGGGACCAGCGGTGTAGGAGTGTAGCTCAATTGGTAGAGCACCGGTCTCCAAAACCGGGGGTTGGGGGTTCGAGCCCCTCCACTCCTGCCATTCCCTCCGGAATGGCCCCCTGCCGAAGATCGGCCCCAGCCGATGCCTGTGCCAGGGTGACCCGCAATGGTATGTGCATTCAGGAATGATGGCCGACGCCGACATGGCAAAAACCAATCCCGCAGAGTTCTTGCGCGAGGTGCGCCGTGAAGTGGCCAAGGTTACATGGCCGACGCGGAAAGAGACCCTCGTGTCCACCGGCATGGTGTTCGTCATGGTGACCCTGGCCGCCCTGTTCTTCCTGGTGGTGGACCAGATCATCGGATTCGGCATCCGCCTGATTCTTGGCATTGGGGGCTGACCATGACGATGCGTTGGTACGTCGTGCATGTCTATTCCGGCTTCGAGAAGAAGGTCGCCCAGGCGATCCGCGAGAAGGCCGCCCAGAAGGGCCTGGAAGAGCTGTTCGGCGACATCCTGGTCCCGACCGAAGAGGTCGTGGAGGTCCGTCGTGGCGCCAAGATCAATTCGGAGCGCAAATTCTTCCCCGGCTATGTGCTGGTGAAGATGGAGCTGACGGACGATACGTGGCATCTGGTCAAGAATGCGCCGAAGGTCAGCGGCTTCCTGGGGTCCGGCGGCAAGCCGCAAGCCATCTCGGAGCATGAGGCCCTGCGCATCATGAACCAGGTGCAGGAAGGTGTGGAACGGGCCAAGCCCTCCATCACTTTCGAGGTGGGCGAGCAGGTCCGCGTCACGGACGGTCCCTTCACCTCCTTCACCGGCCTGATCGAGGAGGTCGACGAAGACAGGACGCGCATCAAGGTTGCGGTGTCCATCTTCGGTCGCGCCACGCCGGTGGAACTGGAATATACCCAGGTCGAAAAGATCTGACCCGTTTCCGGCCGCCGATCCGTCGGTGGCCGGCTTTCGTCGTGGGAGGCTTTGCCCGAAAGTCCAAGGGCGGCCGCACCACGCAATCCCATGGCGGTTAGGGCCCGGCCCGGCCGCCAGATCATGAGGATCATGTCATGGCGAAGAAAATCGTCGGTTACATCAAGTTGCAGGTTCCGGCCGGCAAGGCCAATCCCAGCCCGCCCATCGGCCCGGCGCTGGGTCAGCGCGGCCTGAACATCATGGAATTCGTCAAGCAGTTCAATGCGAAGACGGCCCAGCTTGAGCAGGGTATGCCGATCCCGGTCGTGATCACCGCTTATGGTGACCGTACCTTCACCTTCGTGACCAAGACCCCGCCGGTGACCTACTTCCTGAAGAAGGCCGCCAAGATCGACAAGGGCTCCTCCACGGTCGGCAAGTCCGCCGCCGTCGGCAAGGTGACGACCAGCCAGGTCCGCGCCATCGCCGAGCAGAAGATGGTCGATCTGAACGCGAACGACGTTGAAGCCGCGATGACGATGATCGTCGGTTCCGCCCGTTCCATGGGTCTCGAAGTGGTGGAGGGCTGATCATGGCCATCGGTAAGCGTCTGAAGAAGGCCAACGGCAACGTTGACCGCGCCAAGTTCTACGAGCTGGGCGATGCCATCACCACCGTGAAGGGCAACGCCACCGCCAAGTTCGACGAGACCGTCGAGATCGCGATGAACCTGGGCATCGATCCGCGTCACGCCGACCAGCAGGTCCGTGGCATGGTCGTTCTGCCCAACGGCACGGGCAAGACCGTCCGCGTCGCCGTGTTCGCCCGCGCCGCCAAGGCCGAGGAAGCCAAGGCCGCCGGTGCCGACATCGTCGGTGCCGATGATCTGGCCGAGCAGATCCTGGCCGGCAACATGGATTTCGACCGCTGCATCGCGACCCCGGACATGATGGGCGTGGTCGGCAAGCTGGGTAAGGTTCTGGGCCCCCGCGGCCTGATGCCGAACCCGAAGCTGGGCACCGTCACCCCGAACGTCGGCGAGGCCGTGAAGGCCGCCAAGGGCGGTTCGGTCGAGTTCCGCGCCGAGAAGACCGGTATCATCCATGCCGGCGTCGGCAAGGCCAGCTTCTCTCCGGAAGCCCTGGAGGAGAACGTGAAGGCCTTCGTTGCGGCCATCAACCGTGCTAAGCCCTCGGGCGCCAAGGGCACCTATATCGAGAAGGTCTCGCTGTCCTCCTCGATGGGTCCGGGCCTGAAGCTGGACGTGCAGGCGCTGGCCGCCGCGCTGAACGCCTGAGTCCGGTACTGAGTTTCCCGTTCCGGTCCGCCGGGGCGGGATCGGGCCCTCTCCGGAGGGTCCACCCTGTCCGAGACCGCCGTGCGCCGATGGGACCTGTCCCTGACGCTTAATAGTCCAGCCGGCGCAGACAGGAGCAAAAGCATTGAATTGCCGGGACGGCCGTAGCCGCCCTGGACATGATGGCTTGAAGCTTCTGGGACAGGTAACCCCGATCCGGGCTGGTTCATCCGAACCGGCCTGGATGTGTTGTAACCGGGCGGAACAGCCTTGTGGCTGTCCTGTCCCCTGTTGGAGGCGAACCGTGGATCGTTCACAGAAGGAAGCAACGATCGCGGCCCTTAATCTTGAGCTGCAGTCGGCAGCCCTCGTCGTCGTGACCAAGCAGTCCGGCATGACGGTGGCTGAAGTTACCGACCTGCGCCGCAAGATGCGGGCCGCGGGCGCGAGCTACAAAGTGACCAAGAACCGGCTCGCCGTCATCGCCCTCAAGGGCACGCAGTTCGAGGGCACCGAGGGCCTGTTCAAGGGCCCGACCGCCATTGCCTGGTCCAAGGACCCGGTTGCGGCGGCCAAGGTTGCCACCGATTACGCCAAGGCCAACGACAAGTTCAAGATCGTTGGTGGCGGCCTCGGCGCCGTTCAGCTGGACGCTTCGGGCATCGAAGCCCTGTCCAAGCTGCCGTCGCTGGACGAACTGCGCGCGTCCCTGCTCGGCATGATCCAGACCCCGGCGACCCGTGTCGCTGGTGTTCTGCAAGCGCCGGGTGGCCAAGTGGCCCGCGTTCTCGCGGCCTATGCCAAGAAGGACGAGGCGGCCTGAGCCGCATCCTCTCATACTCACATCTAGTGTCCCTAGGAGACCATCATGTCCAAGCTCGAAAAGCTGGTTGAAGAACTGTCCGCCCTGACCGTCATCGAGGCGGCCGAACTGTCCAAGCTGCTGGAAGAGAAGTGGGGCGTTTCCGCCGCTGCTCCGGTTGCTGTTGCCGCTGCTCCGGCCGCCGCTGCCACTGCCGCCCCGGTCGAAGAGCAGACCGAGTTCACCGTTGAGCTGCTGGACGGCGGCGACAAGAAGATCAACGTGATCAAGGAAGTCCGCGCCATCACCAACCTCGGCCTGAAGGAAGCCAAGGACCTGGTCGAGGGTGCGCCGAAGGTCGTCAAGGAAGGCGTGTCGAAGGACGAAGCTGCCAAGCTCAAGAAGCAGCTCGAAGACGCCGGCGCGAAGGTCGCCGTCAAGTAATAGTGGCGCTCGTCGCTGCATAGGAGGGCGCTGGACGGTGGTCCCCCGGAAGTGGGGGCCGCCGCCCGGCGTCGTCTGTCTTTTCTGAACCGGAACGTTCCGCTATCATGGCGGGCTTTTCCGGCAAGGGACCTTGAGGGTTCCGGAAAGGGTAGGGGTTCTCCCTGTCCGATCCGGAAAAAGTGAGGCAAATCCTGGCTTCTACCGGCAGCGGAAGCGGGAGGCGCCGATACTGACGACGCGGTTCGGCGACAATCCCGACGGGATTTGCGCTCGCGTCGATTCGTGTTTTGGGGCACCGGGTAGCAGGCCCGGGGTTCCAATGTTGGGCATTGACCAGAGCGCGCACTGCACCGGGCGAGTTCACGAGAGGCACTCTATGGCCAAGTCGTTCACGGGACGTAAGCGTATCCGCAAGAGCTTCGGGCGTATCCCCGAGGTGACCCGCATGCCGAACCTGATCGAGGTTCAGCGCAGCTCCTACGACCACTTCCTGCAAATGGATGTGGTGCCGGAGAAGCGGGCGGTCCTCGGTCTCCAGGAAGTCTTCAAGTCGGTCTTCCCGATCAAGGACTTCTCCGAGCGCGCCGTGCTGGACTTCGTCCGGTACGAGCTTGAGCAGCCGAAATATGATGTCGAGGAATGCCAGCAGCGCGGTATGACCTTCGCCGCCCCGCTGAAGGTGACACTGCGCCTCACCGTGTTCGACATTGATGAGGATACCGGTCTGCGGTCGATCCGCGACATCAAGGAGCAGGACGTCTACATGGGCGACATGCCCCTGATGACGGCGAACGGCACCTTCATCATCAATGGCACCGAGCGCGTGATCGTCAGCCAGATGCACCGCAGCCCCGGTGTGTTCTTCGACCACGACAAGGGCAAGACCCACAGCTCGGGCAAGTACCTGTTCGCTGCCCGCGTGATCCCCTATCGCGGCTCGTGGCTGGATTTCGAGTTCGATGCCAAGGACATTGTCTATGTCCGCATCGACCGTCGCCGCAAGCTGCCGGCCACCACGCTGCTTTATGCGCTGGACGGCACCGAGACCGAGGAACTGCGCGCGCAGCGCCGGGGCCAGGGCAAGGACCTGCTGCCCTATGAAGCGCAGGGCATGACCAAGGAGGAGATCCTTGGCGGCTTCTACGCGACCGTGAATTACACCCGCGCCGGTGCCGGCTGGAAGACCGCGTTCGAGCCCGAGCGCCTGAAGGGTCAGAAGCTGGTCAACGACCTGATCGATGCCCGGACGGGCGAGGTTCTGGCCCAGCGCGAGACCAAGATGACCCCGCGCGTGCTGAAGCGCCTGGTCGAGCAGGGCTTGACGGAGGTTTCCGCCTCGGTCGAGGAGATCGTCGGCCGTTATCTGGCCGTCGACATCATCGACGAGAAGACGGGCGAGGTCCTGTACGAGGCCGGTGACGAGATCAGCGGCGCCGCGCTGGACCGGCTGGAGAAGCTGGGCGTCCAGGACCTGCCGGTCCTGGCCATCGACCATCTGAATGTCGGTCCCTATATCCGCAACACCATGGCTGCGGACCGCAATGCGAGCCGCGAGGACGCGCTGGTCGACATCTATCGTGTGATGCGTCCGGGCGAGCCGCCGACGCTGGAAAGTGCCGAGGCGCTGTTCCAGGGCCTGTTCTTCGACCAGGAGCGCTATGACCTGTCGGCCGTGGGCCGCGTGAAGATGAACGCCCGTCTCGGTTTCGAGACGGACGATCAGATGCGCGTGCTCCGCAAGGAAGACATCCTGAAGATCCTGAAGATCCTGGTGGAACTGAAGGATGGCCGCGGCGAGATCGACGATATCGACCATCTGGGCAATCGTCGCGTCCGCTCCGTCGGTGAGCTGATGGAAAACCAGTACCGCGTCGGCCTGCTGCGCATGGAGCGCGCCATCCGCGAGCGCATGAGCTCGGTGGAGATCGACACGGTCATGCCGCATGACCTGATCAACGCCAAGCCGGCCGCCGCCGCCGTGCGTGAATTCTTCGGCTCCTCGCAGCTGTCGCAGTTCATGGACCAGACCAATCCGCTGTCCGAGATCACGCACAAGCGTCGTCTCTCGGCCCTGGGGCCGGGCGGTCTGACCCGCGAGCGCGCCGGCTTCGAAGTCCGCGACGTGCATCCGACCCACTATGGCCGCATCTGCCCGATTGAGACGCCGGAAGGCCCGAATATCGGTCTGATCAACAGCCTGGCCACCTATGCCCGCGTCAATCAGTACGGCTTCATCGAGAGCCCGTACCGCAAGGTCGTGGACCAGAAGGTGACGTCGGAAGTGGTCTACCTGTCGGCCATGGAAGAGGGCCGCTACATGGTGGCCCAGGCCAACGCGCCGCTGCATGATGATGGGCGCTTCGCCGAGCCGCTGGTGTCCTGCCGCAAGGGCGGGGAATATCTGCTGGCGCGGCCCGACATGATCGACCTGATCGACGTGTCGCCCAAGCAGGTCGTGTCCGTCGCCGCGGCGCTGATCCCGTTCCTTGAGAATGACGACGCCAACCGCGCGCTGATGGGCTCCAACATGCAGCGCCAGGCCGTGCCGCTGATCAAGGCGGACAGCCCGCTGGTCGGTACCGGCATGGAAGCCACGGTTGCCCGTGACAGTGGCGTGACCATCGTGGCCCGCCGCGCCGGCATCGTCGACCAGGTGGATGCCACCCGTATCGTGGTCCGTGCGACCGAGGATACGGATCCGGCCGCTCCCGGTGTCGACATCTACAACCTGCTGAAGTTCCAGCGTTCCAACCAGAACACCTGCATCAATCAGAAGCCGCTGGTGAAGGTGGGCGATCGGGTGATCAAGGGCGATATCATCGCCGATGGTCCCTCGACCGACCTGGGCGAGCTGGCCCTGGGCCGGAACGTGCTGGTGGCGTTCATGCCCTGGAACGGCTACAACTTCGAAGACTCGATCCTGATCTCCGAGCGGATCGTGCGCGATGACGTCTTCACCTCGATCCATATCGAGGAGTTCGAGGTCATGGCCCGCGATACCAAGCTGGGCCAGGAGGAAATCACCCGCGACATTCCGAATGTCGGCGAAGAGGCTCTGAAGAACCTCGACGAGGCCGGCATTGTCTATATCGGCGCCGAAGTCCGTCCGGGCGACATCCTGGTCGGCAAGGTGACGCCGAAGGGCGAAAGCCCGATGACGCCGGAAGAGAAGCTGCTGCGCGCCATCTTCGGCGAAAAGGCGTCTGACGTGCGTGACACGTCCCTGCGTCTGCCGCCGGGCGTGGTCGGTACGGTCGTGGAAGTGCGCGTGTTCAGCCGTCGCGGTGTCGACAAGGACGAGCGCGCGCTGGCCATCGAACGGGCCGAGATCGAGAAGCTGGCCAAGGATCGCGACGACGAGAAGGGCATCCTGGAGCGTTCCTTCTACACTCGTCTGAAGGAACTGCTGATCGGTCAGACCGTCGTGTCGGGCCCCAAGGGCCTGCGCGGTGGCGAGGTGATCAATGCCGAGCTGTTGTCGGGCCTGACCCGCGGCCAGTGGCGCCACATCTCCGTTGCCGAGGACGGGGTGATGGAGTTCATCGAGCAGACCGGCAAGGTGTTCGATGAGAGCGTTCAGCGCCTGCAGGAGAAGTTCGAGAACAAGGTCGAGAAGCTGCAGCGCGGCGACGAGCTGCCGCCCGGCGTGATGAAGATGGTCAAGGTCTTCGTGGCTGTTAAGCGCAAGCTGCAGCCCGGCGACAAGATGGCCGGTCGTCACGGCAACAAGGGCGTCATCAGCCGCATCACCCCGATCGAAGACATGCCGTACCTGGAAGATGGCCGGAATGTCGATATCGTGCTGAACCCGCTGGGTGTGCCGTCGCGCATGAATGTCGGTCAGATCCTGGAAACCCATCTGGGTTGGGCTGCTGCCGGTCTGGGGCGCCAGATCGGTGAGATGCTGGACAAGATGCGGGCCCAGGCCACCGATGCGGCCATCAAATCCAAGACCCTGGATGAGTTGCGGGCCCGCCTGCGCCACATCTATGGCGAGGATGTCTGGGGCAACGACATCTCCGACATGGGCGACGCCGAGCTGATCGAACTGGCCAACAACCTGCGTCGCGGCATTCCCTTTGCCACGCCCGTCTTCGACGGCGCGCGCGAGGAGGACATCTGCCGCATGCTGGAAGATGCCGGCATCGACCGTTCGGGCCAGATGCAGCTGATCGACGGCCGCACCGGTGAGCCGTTCGATCGTCGCGTGACGGTCGGCTACATCTACATGCTCAAGCTGCACCATCTGGTCGACGACAAGATCCACGCCCGCTCCATCGGCCCCTACAGCCTGGTCACCCAGCAGCCGCTGGGCGGTAAGGCCCAGTTCGGTGGCCAGCGCTTCGGTGAAATGGAAGTGTGGGCATTGGAAGCCTATGGCGCCGCCTATACCTTGCAGGAAATGCTGACGGTGAAGTCGGACGACGTGTCCGGCCGTACCAAGGTCTACGAGGCCATCGTCCGCGGCGACGATAATTTCGAGGCCGGCATTCCCGAAAGCTTCAACGTTCTGGTCAAGGAACTGCGTTCTCTGGGCCTGAATGTCGAGCTGAACGAGCGCGACTACTAAGGGCCGGACAGGTCGGCGCCCGGCGGGTCACCGCCCGCCGGGCGCTCTCAATCGTTTGACGAAGCCACACCCCCAGGGGAGACGGCACATGAATACCGAATTGATGAACATCTTCGGCACCCCGCAGGGGCCGCAGAGCTTCGACCAGATCCGCATCTCGATCGCCAGCCCGGAGCGCATCCGCTCCTGGTCGTTCGGCGAGATCAAGAAGCCCGAGACGATCAACTACCGGACCTTCAAGCCGGAGCGCGACGGCCTGTTCTGCGCCCGCATCTTCGGCCCGATCAAGGATTACGAGTGCTTGTGCGGCAAGTACAAGCGCATGAAGTATCGCGGCATCATCTGCGAGAAGTGCGGCGTGGAAGTGACCTTGTCCAAGGTCCGCCGCGAGCGCATGGGCCATATCGAACTGGCCTCGCCCGTTGCCCATATCTGGTTCCTGAAGTCGCTGCCGTCCCGCATCGGCCTGTTGCTGGACAACACGCTGAAGGATCTGGAGCGCATCCTTTACTTCGAGAACTATGTCGTCATCGAACCCGGCTTGACTGAGCTGAAGCAGGGTCAGTTGCTGTCCGAAGACGAGCTGATCGACTTCCAGGACAAGTACGGCGAGGACACTTTCACCGCCAAGATCGGTGCCGAGGCCCTGAAGGACATGCTGTCCTCCCTGGACCTCATCTCCGAGAAGGCGAATTGCCGCGACGATCTGCGCGAGACCGCCAGCGAGGCCAAGCGCAAGAAGCTCGTCAAGCGTCTGAAGATGCTGGAAAGCTTCCTGGGCGAGCCGGTCGAGGTGGAAGATGTCGCCGCTTATGAGCGGTTCGAAGGCTACAAGGAGCGCGTCGAGCATGCCGATGCGCCGACCATCTACAAGACCTATCCCGAGGCGACCCGTCCGGAATGGATGATCCTGGAAGTCGTTCCGGTCATCCCGCCCGAACTGCGCCCGCTGGTCCCCCTGGATGGCGGCCGTTTCGCGACGTCGGATCTGAACGATCTGTACCGCCGCGTGATCAACCGCAATAACCGTCTGAAGCGCCTGATCGAGCTGAAGGCCCCGGACATCATCGTCCGCAACGAAAAGCGCATGCTGCAGGAAGCTGTGGACGCGCTGTTCGACAATGGCCGTCGCGGTCGCGTCATCACCGGCGCCAACAAGCGTCCGCTGAAATCCATCAGCGACATGCTGAAGGGCAAGCAGGGCCGCTTCCGTCAGAACCTGCTGGGCAAGCGCGTCGACTATTCTGGCCGTTCGGTCATCGTCGTGGGTCCGGAACTGAAGCTGCACCAGTGCGGCCTGCCGAAGAAGATGGCGCTTGAGCTGTTCAAGCCCTTCATCTACGCCAAGCTGGAACTGTACGGTCTGGCCAGCACCATCAAGGCCGCCAAGCGGATGGTGGAAAAGGAGCGTCCGGAGGTCTGGGACATCCTGGAAGAGGTCATCCGCGAGCATCCCGTGATGCTGAACCGCGCGCCGACCCTGCACCGCCTGGGCATCCAGGCGTTCGAGCCGACGCTGATCGAAGGCAAGGCCATCCAGCTTCACCCGCTGGTCTGCACCGCGTTCAACGCCGATTTCGACGGCGACCAGATGGCCGTTCACGTGCCCCTGAGCCTTGAGGCCCAGTTGGAAGCGCGCGTCCTGATGATGTCGACGAACAACATCCTGTCGCCCGCGTCGGGCCGTCCCATCATCGTCCCGTCCCAGGATATCATCCTGGGTCTGTACTACATCACGATGGAACTGCCGGGTGCCGTGGGCGAAGGCATGGCCTTCGGTTCGATTGGCGAGATTGAGCATGCGCTGGCGGCCAAGGCCGTGACGCTGCATTCCAAGATCCAGGCCCGCTACCACACGGTGGACAGCGAGGGCAATCCGATCACCACCCGCGTGACGGCCACCCCCGGCCGCATGCTGCTGTCGGAGATCCTGCCCCGTCATCCGGCCATCAAGTTCGACCTGATCAACCGCCTTCTGACCAAGAAGGAAATCGGCAACATCATCGACGTCGTCTACCGCCATTGCGGTCAGAAGGAGACGGTGATCTTCGCCGACCGGATGATGCGTCTGGGCTTCACGAACGCCTTCAAGGCCGGCATCTCCTTCGGCAAGGATGACATGGTCATCCCGGCCGAGAAGGAGACGCTGATCGCCGAGGCGCAGGATCGCGTCAAGGAGTTCGAGCAGCAATATCTGGACGGCCTGATCACCCAGGGCGAAAAGTACAACAAGGTCGTCGACGTCTGGTCGGAAACCACCGAAAAGGTGGCGACTGCCATGATGAAGGTGATCGAGCAGCCGCGCCCCGGCTACGGCGTGAACTCGGTCTACATGATGGCACATTCCGGTGCGCGTGGGTCGCCGGCCCAGATCAAGCAGCTTGCTGGTATGCGCGGCCTGATGGCCAAGCCGTCGGGTGAGATCATCGAGACGCCGATCATCTCCAACTTCAAGGAAGGCCTGACCGTTCTGGAGTATTTCAACTCCACCCACGGTGCCCGTAAGGGTCTGGCCGACACCGCCTTGAAGACGGCGAACTCCGGTTACCTCACCCGCCGTCTGGTGGACGTGGCGCAGGACGCCATCATCACCGAGACGGATTGCGGTACGAAGAATGGCCTGACCGTGAAGGCGGTGATCGATGGCGGCGATGTCATCGTTCCGCTGTCGGAGCGTATCCTGGGCCGCACCTCGACCGTCGATCTAGTCAACCCGCTGACGGGCGAGATGATCGTGCCGGCCGGCGAACTGATCACCGAGCGGGAGATCGAACTGGTCGACCGCGCCGGCATCGACACGGTCCATATCCGTTCCGTGCTGACCTGCGAAACGCAGGATGGCGTGTGCGCCCACTGCTATGGCCGGGACCTGGCCCGTGGCACGCGGGTGAACATGGGCGAGGCCGTGGGCGTCATCGCCGCCCAGTCGATCGGCGAGCCCGGCACGCAGCTCACCATGCGCACCTTCCACATCGGTGGTGCGGCGCAGCGCGGTGCCGAGCAAAGCTTCATCGAGGCGACGCTGGATGCCAAGGTCGTGGTCCGCAACCGCAACTTGGTGCTCAACAGTGACGGCGTGCCCGTCGTGATGGGCCGCAACTGCGAACTGGCGCTGCTGGACGAGCAGGGCCGCGAGCGCGCCAAGCATCGCGTGCCCTATGGTGCCAAGCTGCACAAGGCGCTGGCCGTGGATGGGGCCCCCATCCAGCGCGGCGACCGTCTGGCGGAATGGGACCCGTATACCCTGCCGATCCTGACTGAAAAGGAAGGTACCGCCACCTATGTCGACCTGGTGGAGGGTGTGTCCGTCCGCGAGGTCATGGACGAGGCGACGGGTATCTCGGCCAAGGTGGTGGTGGATTGGCGTCAGCAGCCGCGTGGTGCGGACCTGCGTCCGCGCATCGCACTGCTGGGCGAGAATGGCGAGGTCGTGAAACTGCCGAACGGCACCGAAGCCCGCTATTTCATGAGCGTCGATGCCATCCTGTCGGTGGAGAATGGCGCGAAGGTCCGGGCCGGTGACGTGCTGGCCCGTATCCCGCGCGAAAGCTCCAAGACCCGCGACATCACGGGCGGTCTGCCGCGCGTGGCGGAGCTGTTCGAAGCCCGCCGCCCGAAGGACTTCGCGATCATCGCGGAGATCGAGGGCCGGGTGGAGTTCGGCAAGGACTACAAGACCAAGCGCCGCATCGTCGTGAAGAGCGATGAGACGGGGGAAGAGCGTGAGTACCTGATCCCGAAGGGCAAGCACATCTCCGTTCAGGAGGGTGACTATGTCCAGAAGGGCGACAGCCTGATGGATGGCAGCCCCGTGCCGCACGACATCCTGTCTGTGATGGGTGTCGAGGCGCTGGCCAACTATCTCATCAACGAGATCCAGGACGTCTATCGTCTGCAGGGCGTGAAGATCAACGACAAGCATATTGAAGTGATCGTCCGCCAGATGCTGCAGAAGATCGAGGTTTCCGATCCGGGTGACACCACCCTGCTGATCGGCGACCAGGTGGATCGCGTCGAGTTCGAGCAGGAGAACCGCGCCGTTCAGCAGCGGATCAAGGAAGGCGAGCAGGATCTGCGGTTCGCGCAGGGCAAGCCGGTGCTTCAGGGCATCACCAAGGCCAGCCTGCAGACCCGTTCCTTCATCTCTGCCGCGTCGTTCCAGGAAACGACCCGCGTCCTGACGGAAGCCGCCGTCCAGGGCAAGGTCGATAATCTGGAAGGCCTGAAGGAGAACGTGATCGTCGGTCGTCTGATCCCGGCGGGTACGGGCTCCGTCGTCAATCGCCTGAAGGCGATTGCGGCCGAGCGCGACCGGGCCATGCAACTGGGTGAGAACCCGGATGACGCGCCCGCCCTGCCGCCGGAAGCGGCGGAGTAAGGCCGCGCTGCCCGTCAGGCATCGCATGAATGGGTTAGGGCCGCTCCGGAAACGGGGCGGCCTTTTCCTTTTGAACATCGCCATGGGATTCCGATATATCGGAACAGTCCGGAAGTGATTCGCCACGAATGCCGAAAATCCGTCCCGAAACCAGCCATGGTGGAGGGGGCAACCCGCAGAGGGGGGAGGCGGCTGGTTCCCTCTGCCAGCATCGGGTTGTCGGGATGGCGTTGCCGGTCACCGTCATGGCGGCTGCCGGAAACCAGCGTCACCGCTGGAACCCGGCAGTGTCTGGCATGTGAATTTTCACCTGTGACTATTCCAGTAATCGGCGCCCATCACCTGGCACGGTCATGGACAGGGCAGTAACCGGTCGGGTTGTCCAAGAGGTCGTTGACAGGAAAGGGTGATGTCATCACAAGTTAGCCGGTCTGATATCCCGACAGGCTACCGCATCGCCTGGAAGTCCGTCCGGCAGGCAACGGCGCGGGGGGTGGGCCGGAGGGGGAGCCATGACAATGCCTAAGACCGCGCGCTATCTCGGCTTCGCCTTCGCGAACTCCGATCTGCTGCTTGAGGTTGATTTGGGGGGACGGATCACCTTCCTGGCCGGCGCGGTCCAGGCGCTGACCGGGCGGACCGACGATAATGTCAGGGGGCTGGCGCTGCGTGATCTGCTGTCCGATGCCGACGCGCGTCTGGCATTACGCCTGTTGACCGATCTGGGCGAGAATGAGCGGCTGGAGCCGCGCCTGATCCATCTGCGCCATCCGCTTTTGGGGGAAACCCCCTGTGTGATGGGCGCTTATCGCGTGTTGGGACGGGCGTCCATCAGCGTCACTTTTTCCCGTCTGGCGGGACGCGACGGCACACGCAGTTTCAAGCCGAGCGAATGCGACGTGGAAACCGGCCTGTCCAGCCAGGCCAGCTTCCAGAAATATCTTTCCGGCCTTGAGATGGGCGAGGGGGATTCCCGACATCTGACATTGATCCGTCTGGCCGAATTACGGGAAATGTGTGCCGAGCTGGTGCCGGCGCAGGCCAGTGAGTTGCTGGCCGAAATCGGTGCTGTTCTGCGCCAGCACGCACCGTCCGATGCGGCGGTGGCCCGGCTCGGACCCGACCGGTTCGGCATGCTGCACACCGAGGACGTGGTGTCGGAGATCCGTGGGGAGATCGATGATGTTGTCCGGGCGCTGGTGCCGGACAGCAACGGTACGACCATCGATATCCAGACGCTGGACACAGAGGGTCTCGGCCTGTCGATGCCGGACCGGGTCCGCATCCTGCTGCATGTCGTCCGCCGCTTTGCCGAGAAGGGGCTGGTCAGCTTCGATCCGCAGGGCGGCCGGCCGCTGGTCACGTCGCTGGTGCAGGAAACGGTGCAGCAGATGCTGTCCTTGCGCGATGACCTGCTGGCCAAGCGCATCGGCCTCGCCTATCAACCCATCATCGATTTGCGCACCGGCCGGACACATCACGTGGAAGCCCTTGCCCGCAAGCCGGATGGTACGTCCTATGCCCCCGGCATTGCCTTTGCCGAGCAGGTGGGCGTGGTGGCTGATTTCGACTTGTTCGTCTGCCGCAAGGTGCTGCACGATCTGGAGAAGGCACCGGCCGGCCACCGTGTCGCCGTCAATCTGTCGGGCCATTCGATCGGCAGCGACCTGTTCGTTCAGGCGCTTGTGGAGATGTTGCGGGCCCGCCCGGTGGAAGCTGCCCGGGTGCTGTTCGAACTGACGGAAACGGTGGGTTTGAAGGACCTGCCGCGGGCCGGGAGGATCATTGCCGACCTGCGGGGGGCGGGCCACGCGGTCTGCCTGGATGATTTCGGGGCGGGGGTGGCGTCGTTCCCCTATTTGCGCGACATGAAGTTCGACTATGTGAAGCTGGACGGTTCCTATATCCGCAATCTGGGTCGCAGCGAACGGGATGATGCCATCCTGGGCAGCATGATGGGCCTGTGTCGCCGGCTGAAGGTGAAGACCATCGCCGAGCATGTCGAGACGGTGGAGCAGGCCGTCCGGTTGCGCAGCCTGCGCTGTGATCTGGCGCAGGGCTGGCTGTTTGGCGCCGGGACCAACCGGCTGGAATATCAGCAGTTCGACATCAACAAGTTGAACCAGCCCGGCCAGTGGCACTCGCAGTTGCGCGTGCAGTAGCGGCCGGAGGGGCAGGCGGCCGCGTCCGGGGGACGGCGGCCGATCGCGTCTGAGGCAGTGCGCATGACGAGGGGGCTTTTTACCCTTGGCAACCCATTGCCTGCCCCCTCATACTATTTTACGGTAATCAGAACCTATTGGTTCTGATTACCGCCCTCAATTGCCGGCGCCAACATTCGTTGGCTTGGCTGCGCCGCACGAGCGGTGCTGTGGCGGTCGCCGCCGAACCAACTTGCGATGAGTTCTACTCATCGCAAGTTGGTATAAATAGCCGGCAATGGGAAATTCGTTCAGGGCAGGAGACGGGCAATGGCCGCGCGCAGTCGATTGGGTGGCAGGGTTGGCCTGCTCTTCGCGGCCCTTGCCGGCGCTGGGGCGGCGAGCCTCATGGGGTCGCTGTTGCGGTCACTGCCGGGGGCGGCCGCCATCGCGGCGGATAATCCCGTGATTTTCATCGTGGCGCCCCTGCCCATCGGTGCATTGGTGGCCGTGCTGCACATCTATTGGCTGCGCCGTGTGCTTGCGGCTTCGGCTGCCGCCGGCACTCCGGCCGATACCCCGCCCGCGCCCGCGCGGACCCTCGTGCCGCCTGCCGACGCGGCCAGCGGCGGCAGCCCGCCGCGTTGGCGGCCTGTGATCCGCAACTGAAGCAGAAAAGATGAACCGGACGCAGTTGACCCTGGCGCTGGATGATATGGATCGGCTTTATCCCAATGTCCTGCAGCCGGCCTATCGGGATCAGGTGCTGGGCGTCGGGCGATCCTTTCCGCCCGTGGGGCGGACGGCGAAACGTCTGGCGACATTGCTGCATGCCCATCGCGGCTGCAAGCTGGACCAGGTGAATGAGCCTGTCTTGGCGGAGGTGCGGCGCCTGCATGACGAATTGCGGGAGGGCGCGCAGCGCCTGCTGGCGGCAAAGGTATGGATCGGCGACGAATGATACCAACGTGCGATGAGTTGAACTCGTCCCACGTTGGTCCGGCGGCGACCGCCGACGTACCGCTCGTGCGGCGGCTGAGGGCGGTGATCAGAACCAAATAGTATGATACCCGCGGCAGAAAATCCTGACCGATGGTCAAGATTTTCTGCCGCGGGCATGATTGTGGCTCTGCACCCCGACGGGCGCGCGGCCGTCAGCCCCCGAACAGGACCTGATGCATCAGCCGACCTGGCAGCAGGGTGAAGGCGCCTGTGATGAGCAGGGCCAGCAGGTACAGCCGTATCATGGTGCGCCTATGCCGGGCGATATCGCCGCGCCGGGCCAGCCGGACCCCCTGCCACAAGGTGACCAGAACCAGCACGGCCAGCAGATGGATGGGGCTGAACGGGCCGATCATCCGCAATTCGTGAATACCGAAAGCGGACAGGGCGACCAGCGCCATGCCCCCCACCCAGAAACGGCCCAGCAGCCGGTGACTGCCCGTGCCCTTGGGCAGAGCGAACTGAAGCCCGCCCGCCAGGATGGCGGCAAGGGCCAGGATCGTGTGAAACTGGATCAGCCAGGACGCGCTGAGGAACAGGTCGAGACCGTGCATGGTTCCGGACTCCATCATGGCGGGATCAGCGGATGATGCTGCCCCAAAGGTCGTACTCGTCCGCTTCCTCGATCTTCACGCGAACCATGTCGCCCGGCTTCACCTTGAACTCATCATTCAGGTAGACGGCACCATCGATCTCCGGCGCGTCGGCCCAGGAACGCCCGATGGCCCCCTCGGCATCCACTTCGTCGATCAGCACGTCCATCTCGCGGCCGATCTTGGCGGCGAAGCGCCTGGCGCTGATTTCCTGCTGATGCGCCATCAGGCGGTTCCAGCGCTCCTCCTGGACTTCCCGAGCGACGGCACCGGGAAGCGCGTTCGCGGGAGCGCCGTCCACCGGCTCGTACTTGAAGCAGCCCAGCCGGTCGATCTGCGCTTCGGTCAGCCAATCCAGCAGATACTGGAAATCCTGTTCCGTTTCCCCGGGGAATCCGACGATGAAGGTAGACCGCAGGGTCAGGTCGGGGCAGCCCTGGCGCCACATCTTGATCCGGTCCAGCACCTTGTCGGTATTTGCCGGCCGCTTCATGGCCTTCAGCACGTTGGGGGCGGCATGCTGGAAGGGGATGTCCAGATAGGGCAGGACCTTGCCATCGGCCATCAGGCTGATCACCTCATCCACGTGGGGATAGGGGTAGACATAATGCAGGCGGATCCAGGCGCCCAGGTCACCCAGCTCGCGGGCCAGATCGATGAATTTCGCGCGGACCTGCCGGCCCTTCCACTTGGCTTCGGCGTAGCGGGTATCCATGCCGTAGGCGGAGGTGTCCTGGCTGACCACCAGGATTTCCTTCACGCCGGCCTTCACCAGGGCCTCGGCTTCCGCCAGAACCATGTTGGCGGGACGGGAAACCAGATCGCCGCGGATGGATGGGATGATGCAGAAGGTGCAGCGATTGTTGCAGCCCTCGGAAATCTTCAGATAGGCGTAATGGCGCGGCGTCAGGCGCAGTCCCTGCGGCGGCACGACGTCCAGATAGGGATCATGGCGCGGCGGCACCACCTCATGCACGGCACTGACCACCTGCTCATACTGGTGCGGACCGGTGACGGCCAGCACGTTGGGATGGGACCGGCGGATCAGGCCCTCTTCCTTGCCCAGGCAGCCCGTGACGATGACCTTGCCGTTTTCCTTGATGGCTTCCCCGATGGCCTCCAGGCTTTCTGCCTTGGCACTGTCCAGGAAGCCGCAGGTATTAACCAGCACGACATCGGCTCCGTCATAGGAACCGGAAATCTCATACCCCTCCGACCGCAGCTTGGTCAGGATGCGTTCACTGTCCACCAGTGCCTTGGGACAGCCGAGGGAGACGATACCGACCTTGGGCGCGGCGGCGGGGGCATGGGCAAGCTTGGTCATGGCAACGGGTCCTTGAAAACAAGCGGCCTATATAAGGCCGGACGCGCGCGCAGGCCAGTAGGGCCGCAAGCATGGCGGGGTGGCGATAACCGGCGCAAACGGCGGCTGGACGCGATTCGGGCCATGATAGCCTTCCAATCCGGCGGCCGGGATGGTCGAAGGGCCATCGCCATCCAGATGCCGCCGATCCGAAAGGGACGGGCATGGAGGCTTTCCTTGTCCGGGGCAAGGGCGGATGATCTGTCCGATCAGGCGCGGATGGCGACTGTTGGATTATCGAAACGATCCAAGGTCTGAAAGCCGGGACCCCGCTGGAGAGCGTGGGCGTGACCATCTCCATGGCGCACATTCATGAGGATGTGGAACCGGCGACGCCCGGGGGATGGTGACCACCGGAGGCCGGGGGCAATCCCGTGGCGCCTCCCAGCCCTGCGGACTCCGGAGGGCCAGGATGCGCGGGAAACGGGGCGGAAGCCCTAGGGTCGCGCTTGACGGGGTGGGGTCAGGTCCCTATAGTCCGCCAACCTATTTCGGGGGGGCAGGCTGTAGCCCGCCCTCGTGGCGTCTAGACGCTGTCCCCAATGTTGGTACTGCGCTCCGCGATTGACGGTGCGGCCAGCTCCAAGGAACCCTCCCGGAACAGTCGATAGCCGCACCCGAGTCCTTGTTCGGACGGCGTATGGAAATCTCCCGCACGGAGCTTGACGCTTCGTATGCGGGTCTTTTTCGTCCGTTGTCTGTCGGAATGCTGGTGCGACCGGTTTGGAATGACATCCCCGGACGGGGATTTGAGAAAAGGCGAAGGGCGTTCATGCCGACGATCAGTCAGTTGATCCGCAAGCCGCGGGCTCCGTTGGTGGCCCGGGACAAGGTGCCGGCCCTGCAGGAATGCCCGCAGAAGCGTGGCGTCTGCACCCGTGTCTACACCACCACCCCGAAGAAGCCGAACTCGGCGCTTCGTAAGGTCGCCCGCGTGCGCCTGACGAACGGCTACGAAGTCATCAGCTACATCCCCGGCGAGGGTCACAACCTCCAGGAACACTCGGTTGTCATGATCCGTGGTGGCCGTGTGAAGGATCTTCCGGGTGTGCGTTACCACATCATCCGCGGCACGCTCGATACGCAGGGCGTGAAGGACCGCAAGCAGCGTCGTTCCAAGTACGGCGCGAAGCGGCCCAAGTAAGGAGAGCGAGCAATGTCCCGTCGTCGTAAAGCCGACAAGCGCGAAGTTC
This sequence comes from Niveispirillum fermenti, assembly GCF_048066175.1. Taxonomy (GTDB): domain Bacteria; phylum Pseudomonadota; class Alphaproteobacteria; order Azospirillales; family Azospirillaceae; genus Niveispirillum; species Niveispirillum fermenti. The sequence continues at coordinate 224,446 of NZ_JBLTXA010000003.1, forward strand.
TGCCCGACGCCAAGTTCGGCGATATCGTGCTGACGAAGTTCATGAACTGCCTGATGTACGACGGCAAGAAGTCGGTGGCCGAATCCATCGTCTATGGCGCCCTGGATCGCATCGAGGTGAAGACCAAGCAGGACGCCCTGCAGCTCTTCCATGACGCCCTGAACAATGTCCGTCCGTATCTGGAAGTCCGCTCCCGCCGCGTCGGTGGTGCGACCTACCAGGTGCCGGTGGAAGTGCGTACCGATCGTGCGCAGGCCCTGGCGATCCGCTGGATCATCGGTGCGGCCCGCAACCGTTCGGAAAACACCATGACCGAGCGTCTGTCGGGTGAGTTGCTGGATGCCGCGCAGCAGCGTGGTACGGCTGTGAAGAAGCGTGAAGACACGCATCGCATGGCCGAAGCCAACAAGGCCTTCTCGCACTACCGCTGGTAAGTTCGTCAAGAACCACGCATGGCGGAAGTTCCACTCATGGCCCGTTCCCATCCCATCCACTCCTATCGGAATATCGGCATTGCCGCGCATATCGATGCCGGCAAGACGACGACGACGGAGCGGATTCTCTATTACACGGGGAAGTCCTATCGCATCGGCGAGGTCGATCACGGCACCGCCACGATGGACTGGATGGAGCAGGAACAGGAGCGGGGCATCACCATCACGTCGGCAGCGACGACCTGCTTCTGGAAAGATCACCGCATTAATATCATCGACACGCCTGGGCACGTCGACTTCACCATTGAGGTCGAACGCTCCCTGCGGGTGCTGGATGGTGCGGTGGCCCTGTTTGATGCCGTGTCGGGTGTCGAACCCCAGTCGGAGACGGTGTGGCGGCAGGCGGACAAGTACCGTGTGCCGCGCATCTGCTTCGTGAACAAGATGGACCGTGCTGGCGCGGACCTTCTTGCCACGGTCGGGATGATCCGGGAAAGGCTTGGCGCCAATCCCGTTCTCCTGCAGCTCCCGCTGGGGTTGGAGGCCGGGTTCAGGGGTGTCATCGACCTGATCGCCATGAAGGCGGTCATCTGGGCCGATGACATGCTGGGCGCCCGCTTCGATCACGCGGACGTGCCCGCCGATCTGCTCGACGAGGCCAAGCGCTGGCGCGCAAGGCTGGTGGAGCAGGCGGTCGAACTGGACGAGGCGGCGACGGATGCCTTCCTTTCCGGCGATGAGCCGGACGAGGAGGGGCTTCGCCGTCTGATCCGCAAGGGTACGCTCGGGCTGAAGCTGGTCCCGGTGCTGTGTGGTTCGGCGTTCAAGAACAAGGGCGTTCAGCCACTTCTGGATGCTGTCATCGATTATCTGCCGTCGCCGGCCGATGTCGGCGATGTGGTGGGAACGACCCCGTCAGGGGATCCGGCCAGCCGGCCGGCCAATGACGAGGCGCCGTTTTCCGCCCTGGCGTTCAAGGTGATGAACGATCCGTTTGTCGGGTCATTGACCTTCGCCCGTATCTATTCCGGCACTTTGCGTCAGGACGCCATGATGGTGAACCCAGGCAAGAAGCTGGAAGAGACGGCTGGCCGCATGCTCCTGATGCATGCCAACAGCCGGGAGGAGATCGGGGAGGCGTTTGCAGGTGACATCGTCGCCTTCGCCTCCCTTGAGGGGACGACGACGGGGGATACGCTGTGTGATCCGGCCCATCCGATCCTGTTGGAGCGGATGGAGTTTCCCGAGCCGGTGATCGAGGTGGTGGTCGAGCCGCGCACGCAGCCCGATCATGACCGGATGGCGGTGGCGCTTGGCCGTCTGGCGGCCGAGGACCCGTCGTTCCGGATCGGCCGCGATCCTGAATCGGGGCAGGTGATCCTGCGGGGCATGGGTGAACTCCATCTGGAGATCATCGTGGACCGCATGCGGCGGGAATTCCGGGTGGAAGCGGCGGTCGGCACTCCGAAGGTGGCCTACCGGGAGACCGTGACCGCGCGGGGCGAGGCCGATTATACCTATCGGCGCCAGATCGGTGCCGTTGGCCATTTCGCCCGCGTCAAGCTGGCGATCATGCCGGCGGTGGCGGGACAGGGGCTGGTATTCGTGAATGATCCGGCGGCCGAAGCGCTGCCAAAGGAATTCGTCACGGGCGTGCAGAAGGGGCTTGAGGCCGCCAGAACCTCGGGGATCGTCGCCGGATATCCGGTGGTCGATATCCGGGTGGAACTGGTCGATGGCGCCTTCCACGATGTGGAGAGCTCTGCGCAGGCGTTTGAAATCGCGGCGCGGGCGGCATTGCGGGAAGGGCTGGCCAAGGCTCGCCCCGTCCTGCTGGAGCCTGTGATGAAGGTCGAGGTGGTGACCCCGGACGAATATCTGGGGGACATCATCGGCGACCTGAACAGTCGCCGGGGGCAGATCCTGGGCATCGACCAGCGGGGCAATGCCCGGGTGATCGATGCGAAGGTGCCGCTGGCGACGATGTTTGGTTACGTGAACACGCTCCGGTCCGTCAGTCAGGGCCGGGCACAGTACTCGATGCAGTTTGAACGTTATGAACAGGCGCCGCACGCCATTGCGGAGGAACTCCGCAGCAAAGTGGCTTGAACCGGTCGTCAACCGATTGAAATGAGGACGGAACATCATGGCTAAGGCAAAGTTTGAGCGCACGAAGCCGCACTGCAACATCGGCACGATCGGCCACGTCGACCATGGCAAGACGTCGCTGACGGCCGCCATCACGAAGGTGCTGGCTGAAAAGGGCGGCGCGACCTTCACCGCCTACGATCAGATCGACAAGGCGCCGGAAGAGAAGGCCCGCGGCATCACGATCTCGACCGCTCACGTTGAGTACGAGACGGACAACCGCCACTATGCCCACGTGGACTGCCCGGGCCACGCCGACTATGTGAAGAACATGATCACGGGTGCGGCGCAGATGGACGGCGCGATCCTGGTGTGCTCGGCCGCCGACGGCCCGATGCCGCAGACGCGCGAGCACATCCTGCTGGCCCGTCAGGTCGGCGTGCCGGCGCTGGTGGTGTTCCTGAACAAGATGGACCTGGCCGATCCGGACCTGGTCGAGCTGGTTGAGCTGGAGCTGCGCGAGCTGCTGTCCTCCTACGGCTTCCCGGGCGACGATATTCCGATCGTGAAGGGTTCGGCGGTCTGCGCGCTGAACGACACGCAGCCGGAGATCGGCCGCGAGGCGATCCTGGCGCTGATGGCCGAGGTGGACAAGTACATCCCGCAGCCGGAGCGTCCGATCGACCGGCCGTTCCTGATGCCGATCGAAGACGTGTTCTCGATCTCGGGCCGTGGCACCGTGGTGACGGGCCGCGTCGAGAAGGGCATCGTCAAGGTGGGTGAGGAAGTCGAGATCGTCGGCCTGAAGGCCACGGTGAAGACGACCGTGACGGGCGTCGAGATGTTCCGCAAGCTGCTGGACCAGGGCCAGGCTGGCGACAATATCGGTGCGCTGCTGCGCGGCACGAAGCGTGAGGACGTGGAGCGCGGCCAGGTTCTGGCCAAGCCGGGCTCGATCACCCCGCACACGGACTTCGAGGCCGAGACCTACATCCTGACCAAGGAAGAGGGCGGCCGTCACACCCCGTTCTTCGCCAACTACCGTCCGCAGTTCTACTTCCGTACCACGGACGTGACCGGCTCGGTGACCCTGCCGGAAGGCACGGAGATGGTGATGCCGGGCGACAACATCCGCATCGGCGTCAAGCTGATCGCCCCCATCGCCATGGACGAAGGCCTGCGCTTCGCCATCCGCGAGGGCGGCCGCACCGTCGGCGCCGGCGTCGTGTCGAAGATCGTCAAGTAAGCCTATCGCTTCGACGCATCACAGCAATGTGGTGGGGCCGGCCCGAAAGTACTTGGGGCCGGCCCACTCTTTGGGTATAAACCCTGCTCTTTTTGGGGTCTAGGACATGGACAATCAGAATATCCGGATCCGCCTTAAGGCGTTTGATCATCGCGTGCTCGACCAGAGCACCAGCGAGATCGTCAACACCGCGAAGCGGACCGGTGCGCGCGTCCGCGGTCCGATTCCGCTGCCCACGCAGCTGGAGAAGTTCACGGTGAACCGCAGCCCGCATATCGACAAGAAGTCGCGCGAGCAGTTCGAGATTCGCACCCACAAGCGCCTGCTGGACATCGTCGATCCGACGCCGCAGACGGTTGATGCGCTGATGAAGCTCGACCTGGCCGCCGGCGTCGATGTCGAGATCAAGCTGTAATCAGTTTTGGTGTGAGTACGGGACCTCTCCCGATCTGAGGATGTCCCGAGTGATGGAGAAAAACAGATGCGATCCGGATTGATCGCGCAGAAGGTCGGCATGACCCGCGTCTTCACCGACGAGGGTGAGAGCGTGCCGGTGACTGTGCTGAAGCTGGACCAGGTCCAGGTCGTCGCCCACAAGACGGAAGCGAAGGATGGCTACACCGCCCTCCAGCTCGGCGCCGTCAAGGCCAAGGTGAAGAACGTCGCCAAGGCCCAGCGTGAGGTGTTCGCCCGGGCCAAGGTCGAGCCGAAGAAGAAGCTCGTCGAGTTCCGCGTGGCTCCCGCCAACCTGATCGAGGTTGGTGCCGAGCTGACCGCGGATCATTTCGTTGCCGGCCAGTTCGTGGACGTGCAGGGCACGACCCTGGGTAAGGGTTTTGCCGGCGGTATGAAGCGCTGGAATTTCGGCGGTCTGCGGGCGACCCACGGCGTGTCCGTGTCGCACCGCTCCATCGGTTCGACCGGTGGCCGTCAGGATCCGGGTAAGACCTTCAAGAACAAGAAGATGCCCGGTCATCTGGGCTCTGAGACCGTCACCGTCCAGAACCTGAAGGTCGTGTCGGTCGACGCCGAGCGCGGTCTGATCCTGGTCAAGGGTGCCGTCCCGGGCCATGAGGGCGCCTTCGTCCTCGTCAAGGACGCCGTCAAGAAGAAGCTGCCCGAGGGCGTGCCGTTCCCCGGTGCCTTCCGTGCTCCGGCTGCTGAAGCTGTCGCGGCGGAGGGCTGATAAATGAAGACGTCCATCAAGAACCTGAACAACGAGACCGTCGGCGAGATCGAGCTGTCGGAAGCCGTGTTCGGCCTGCCGGCCCGCCAGGACATCCTGGCTCGCATGGTGCTGTGGCAGCTCGCCAAGCGCCGCGCCGGCACGCACAAGACCAAGGGGATCTCCGAGATCTCCGGCACCACGAAGAAGCCGTGGCGTCAGAAGGGCACCGGCCGCGCCCGTCAGGGTTCCGTCCGTTCGCCGCAGTTCCGCGGCGGTGCGCGCATTTTCGGGCCGGTCGTTCGTTCCCACGAGCATGACCTGACCAAGAAGGTTCGCAAGCTGGCCCTGAAGACCGCCCTGTCGGTCAAGGCCGCCGAGGGCAAGCTGGTCGTGCTGGAAGCTGCGAAGACCGATAGCCACAAGACCAAGGCGCTGTTCGGCCAGCTCCAGGCCCTCGGCCTGAAGTCGGCTCTGATCATCGACGGCGCCAATGTCGACGTGAACTTTGCCCGTGCCGCCGGCAATATTCCGCACATCGACGTGCTGCCGGAACAGGGCGCCAACGTGTACGACATCCTGCGCAAGGACGTTCTCGTCCTGACGCGCAACGCGGTCGAGCAGCTGGAGGCTCGCCTGAAATGAGCACGAGCAAGAAGACCATCATCTCGGCCGAGCGCATGTACGATCTGATCGTCGCGCCCGTGATCACCGAGAAGGCCACCATGGGCTCCGAGCATAACCAGGTCACCTTCAAGGTGCGCCTGGATGCGAAGAAGCCCGAAATCAAGGCCGCGATCGAAGGCCTGTTCAAGGTGAAGGTCACGGCGGTGAACACCGTCGTGGTCAAGGGGAAGACCAAGCGCTTCCGTGGGACGATCGGTCGCCGGTCGGACTACAAGAAGGCCGTGGTCACCCTCGCCGAGGGCAGCTCCATCGACGTGACCACCGGCGTGTGAGGGTAGAGCTATGGCTTTGAAGACTTTCCGTCCGATTACGCCCAGCCTCCGCCAGCTCGTTCTGGTGGATCGCTCGGAGCTGCACAAGGGCAAGCCTGTGAAGATGCTGACCGAGGGCCTGTCCGGCTCCGGCGGTCGCAACAACACCGGTCGCATCACGGCCCGCCGCATGGGTGGCGGGCACAAGCGCACCTACCGTATCGTGGACTTCAAGCGTCGCAAGTTCGACGTCCCGGCCACGGTGGAACGCCTGGAATATGACCCGAACCGTACCGGCTTCATCGCCCTGGTGAAGTACGAGGACGGCACGCTCTCCTACATTCTGGCCCCGCAGCGCCTGAAGGCCGGCGACGTCATCGTCTCCGGCGAAAAGGTCGATGTGAAGCCCGGCAATGCCATGCCGCTGAAGAACATCCCCGTCGGCACCATCGTCCACAATGTGGAGCTGAAGGCCGGCAAGGGTGGTCAGCTGGCTCGTTCCGCCGGTACGTACCTGCAGCTCGTCGGTCGCGACCAGGGCTATGCCCAGCTCAAGCTCCCCTCGGGCGAGCTGCGCATGGTCCGTGGTGAGTGCATGGCCACCATCGGTGCTGTGTCCAATCCGGACCAGTCCAACGTGGTCATCGCCAAGGCCGGCCGTAACCGCTGGCTCGGCAAGCGCCCGGCTGTTCGCGGTGTCGCCATGAACCCGATCGACCACCCGCACGGTGGTGGTGAAGGTCGCACCTCCGGTGGCCGTCATCCGGTCACGCCGTGGGGCAAGCCGACCAAGGGTAAGAAGACCCGTCAGAACAAGGGCACGGATAAGCTCATTATCCGCCGCCGCGCTAAGTAAGGGAGTGCTGCCGTGACTCGTTCCGTTTGGAAGGGGCCGTTCGTAGACGGCTACCTGTTGAAGAAGGCAGACAAGGCGCGGGCGTCGGGCCGCAACGAGATCATCAAGATCTGGTCGCGTCGCTCCACCATCCTGCCGCATTTCGTTGGTCTGACCTTCGGCGTGTACAATGGCCAGAAGTTCGTGCCGGTGCTGGTGACCGAAAACATGATCGGCCACAAGTTCGGTGAATTCTCGCCGACCCGTACGTTCTACGGTCATGCGGCCGACAAGAAGGCGAAGAGGAAGTAATCATGGGAAAGCCTGCTGCAGAGCGGCGCCTCAGCGAGACTGAGGCCAAGGCGTTCGGCGGAATGATCCGCACGAGCCCGCAGAAGCTGAACCTGGTTGCGCAGCTGATCCGCGGAAAGTCCGCTGGTGAAGCTGTCGCCCTTCTGACATTTTCCAAGCGTCGTATCGCTGGCGAAGTGAAGAAGGTCCTCCAGTCCGCCATCGCGAACGCCGAGAACAACCACCAGCTGGATGTCGATCGTCTGTATGTGTCCCATGCGACGGTCGGCAAGGCTCTGGTCATGAAGCGCTTCCACGCCCGCGCCCGCGGTCGTGGCGCCCGTGTCGAGAAGCTGTTCAGCAACCTGACCGTGATTGTGCGTGAGCGCGCTGAGGACAAGGCCGAGGGGGCCGCTGAATAATGGGTCAGAAAGTCAATCCGATCGGCCTGCGCGTTGGCATCAACCGCACCTGGGACAGCCGCTGGTACGCGGGCCGCGACTACGCCAAGCTGCTCCACCAGGACCTGAAGCTGCGCGGCTACCTGCAGTCCCGTCTGCAGGCGGCCGGTGTCAGCCGAGTCATCATTGAGCGTCCGGCCAAGAAGGCCCGCGTCACCATTCATACGGCCCGTCCGGGTGTGGTGATCGGCAAGAAGGGCGCGGACATCGAGAAGCTGCGCACGGAACTGAGCCGCATGGCCGGGTCCGACGTGAACCTGAACATCGTCGAGATCCGCAAGCCGGAACTGGACGCCCGGCTGATCGCCGAGAACATCGCCAGCCAGCTGGAACGCCGCGTGGCGTTCCGCCGCGCCATGAAGCGCGCCGTGCAGTCGGCGATGCGTCTGGGCGCCCAGGGTATCCGGATCAACTGCTCCGGTCGTCTGGGTGGTGCGGAAATCGCGCGTATCGAATGGTACCGTGAAGGCCGCGTGCCGCTGCACACCCTGCGTGCCGACATCGATTATGGTGTCGCGACCGCGAAGACCACCTATGGCACCTGCGGTGTCAAGGTGTGGGTGTTCAAGGGTGAGGTGTTGGCCCATGATCCGATGGCGCAGGACAAGCGCGCCGCGGACCAGACGGCCGCCCGCTGATCATCCGGATACTGGCAAGGGATCTAGAGAAGGCTACATGCCATGCTGAGTCCGAAGCGTACCAAGTATCGCAAGGCGCATAAGGGCCGTATTCACGGCGCGTCGAAGGGCGGTACCACTCTCAATTTCGGCGCTTTCGGCTTGAAAGCTGTCGAGCCGGCGCGTATCACGGCCCGTCAGATCGAGTCCGCGCGTCGTGCCATCACCCGTCACCTGCGTCGCCAGGGGCGCGTGTGGATCCGGATTTTCCCGGATCTGCCCGTTTCCTCGAAGCCGGCGGAAGTGCGCATGGGTTCCGGTAAGGGTTCTCCGGAATTCTGGGCCGCGCGCGTTGCGCCGGGCCGTATCATGTTCGAACTCGATGGCGTGCCGGCCGAACTGGCCACGCGCGCTTTCGAACTGGCCGCTGCGAAGCTGCCGATCAAGGTGCGTATGGTCACCCGTCTGGGTGAAGGGGGTGAGGCATGACGAAGGCTACCGACCTTCGCGCCAAGAGCGTGGACGAGCTGAACGATCAGCTCCTCCAGCTCAAGAAGGAGCAGTTCAACCTGCGTTTCCAGAAGGCCTCCGGCCAGCTGGAGAACACGGCGCGGGTTCGTGTGGTGCGTCGCGATATCGCCCGCATCAAGACCATCCTGGGCCAGCAGACGTCGTCTGCTGCGTCCGCGTCCTAAGGGGGTTAAGCGATGCCCCGTCGCGTCCTGCAGGGTACCGTGGTGTCCGACAAGGGTGACAAGACCGTCACCGTCCTGGTCGAGCGCCGCGTGATGCATCCTGTCTACAAGAAGTTCATCAAGCAATCCAAGAAGTACGCCGCTCACGACGAGGCGAACGCATTCAAGATCGGCGATACCGTCCAGATCGAAGAATGCCGTCCGATCTCCAAGTCCAAGCGGTGGACCGTTATTGTGGCCCCGGCCGCAGACGGCAATCCGAACGCCTGAAGATAAGGAAGACATTCCATGATTCAGATGCAAACCAACCTGGAAGTCGCGGACAATAGCGGCGCGCGCCGGGTGCAGTGCATCAAGGTGCTGGGCGGCGCTGGTCGTCGCTTCGCCGCCATCGGCGATATCATCGTCGTGTCGGTGAAGGAGGCGATCCCGCGCGGCCGTGTGAAGAAGGGTGACGTGCAGCGCGCCGTCATCGTTCGCACCGCAAAGGAACTGCGCCGTGAGGACGGTTCCGTCATCCGCTTCGACCGCAACGCCGCCGTGCTGATCAACAAGCAGGGCGAGCCGATCGGCACCCGTATTTTCGGGCCGGTCACCCGCGAGCTGCGCGGTAAGAAGTTCATGAAGATCATTTCGCTGGCGCCGGAGGTGCTCTGATGGCTGCGAAGATCCGCAAGAATGACCGTGTCGTTGTCATCGCTGGCAAGGACAAGGGCAAGACGGGCGAAGTCATCGAAGTGCTGCCGACCGAAGGTCGCGTCAAGGTGCGCGGTGTCAACCTGGTGAAAAAGCACCAGCGTCAGACGCCGATGCAGCAGGGCGGCATTGTCGAGATCGAAGCTGCGCTGGACGTGTCCAACGTCGCGCACATCGACCCGAAGACCAACAAGCCGACCCGCGTCGGCTTCCGGACCCTGGAAGACGGCCGCAAGGTTCGTTTTGCCAAGGCGTCCGGTGAAGTGATCGATCAGTGAGGCGCGCCATGGCTGCTCGTTTTAAGGAACGCTATGACGCGACCATCCGTGCAAAGTTGAAGGCGGAGTTCAACTACGCCAACGACATGCAGGTGCCGCGTCTGGAAAAGATCGTGATCAACATGGGCGTCGGCGAAGCCGCCGGCGATGGCAAGAAGGTGAACCAGGCGGCCGCCGAGCTGGCTGCCATCACCGGCCAGAAGCCCGTGATCACCAAGGCCCGCAAGTCCATCGCGCAGTTCAAGCTGCGTGAAGGCATGCCGATCGGCTGCAAGGTGACCCTGCGCCGCGACCGCATGTACGAGTTCCTGGACCGTCTGGTCACCATCGCGCTGCCCCGCGTCCGCGACTTCCGCGGCATCAAGGGCGATGCCTTCGATGGCCGTGGGAACTACGCCATGGGTCTGAAGGAACAGATCATCTTCCCCGAAATCGATTACGACAAGATCGATGAGATTCGGGGCATGGACATCATCTTCGTCACGACGGCCCAGACCGACAAGGAAGCCAAGGCTCTCCTGAAGGGTTTCGACATGCCGTTCGCCGGGGAGGCGGGGACCAATGGCTAAGAAGAGCTCGATCGAGAAGAACAAGCGCCGCACCGAGCTGGCGGCGAAGCATCGGGAAAAGCGGGCTGCCCTGAAGGCCACCGCGAAGAACCGCGAACTGTCCGATGAGGAGCGTTTTGCGGCCGTCCTGAAGCTGGCGCAGCTGCCCCGTAACGGCAGCCGCACCCGCATCCGGAACCGTTGCGAGCTGACGGGGCGTCCGCGCGCCTTCTATCGCAAGTTCCGCTTGTGCCGTGTTGCCCTGCGTGATCTCGCCAGCAATGGCCAGATCCCGGGCATGACCAAGTCCAGCTGGTAAGGAGGGTCGGGTAATGAGCCTGAGCGATCCCCTGGGCGATATGCTGACCCGCATCCGCAATGGTCAGAAGGCCCGTATGTCGGTCGTGACGAGCCCCGCCTCGAAGCTCCGTGCCAATGTGCTGGAGGTTTTGAAGCGTGAAGGTTACATCCGCGGTTATTCCGTGGAAGAGGACCGTCCCGGTGTGCAGTCCCTGCGCATCGAACTGAAATACTTCGAAGGCGAGCCGGTCATCAAGGAAGTGCATCGCGTTTCCAAGCCGGGCCGCCGCATCTATTCGAAGATCGCCGATCTGCCGCGGGTCTTTAATGGCCTGGGCATTTCGATCCTGTCGACGCCGCGTGGCGTCATGTCTGATGCGGAAGCCCGCGCTGCCAATGTCGGCGGCGAGGTCCTCTGCAAGGTGTTCTAAGGAGCACGGCCATGTCGCGTATCGGAAAGCATCCGGTGCCGGTCCCGGCCGGGGTTACCGTCCAGGTCACCGGTCAGACCATCACCGCGAAGGGCAAGCTGGGCGAGCTCAGCCTGACCCTCATCGACGAAATCGAAGCCAAGCTGGAGGACGGTAAGATCACCGTCCTGCCGCGCGCCGAAACGGTCCGCGCCCGCCAGAACTGGGCGACGGCCCGCACCAATGTTTCCAACTTGGTGACCGGGGTGGAGAAGGGTTTCACGCGCAACCTCGAAATCACCGGCGTCGGCTACAAGGCCGCCGTCGCTGGCAGCGAGCTTGTGCTGAACCTCGGTTTCAGCCACGACATCCGTTACCCCATTCCCGCGGGTATCACGATGAAGTGCGACAAGCCGACCTCCATCTCGATCAGCGGTGCTGATAAGCAGCAGGTTGGTCAGATCGCCGCGGAGATCCGTGGTTATCGTCCGCCCGAGCCCTACAAGGGCAAGGGTGTGAAGTACGATAACGAGACGATCATCCGCAAGGAAGGCAAGAAGAAGTAAGGCGGACGTCGATGAGCAAGCAACAGGATCTCAACGCGCGCCGCAAGGCGCGGGTGCGTGCCCGGCTCCGCAAGGTTGGCGGCGGTCGCGTGCGTCTCTCCGTTTTCCGGTCGAGCCAGCATATCTATGCCCAGATCATCGACGATACGGAGGGCCATACGCTGGTCTCCGCGTCGACTCTGGAAAAGACGCTGCGCGACGGCCTGAAGACCGGTGCGGACATCGAGGCGGCAAAGGCGGTCGGCAAGTTGATTGCCGAACGCGCCGTCGAGAAGGGTGTCAGCAGCGTTTATTTCGACCGTGGTCAGTACCTGTATCACGGGCGTGTGAAGGCCTTGGCCGACGCCGCCCGTGAGGCCGGCCTGCAGTTCTAAGGGGGTAGCAATGGCTCGTAATGAGAACAGCGCGGCCGGCGGCGAGGGTGAGCGGCGGAACCGCGATCGCGGCGAACGCCGTGATCGCGGGGACAACCGCGAGCGTCGCGAAGAGCGCGAAGGCGACGATCTCGTCGAGAAGCTTGTCGGGATTAACCGCGTCGCCAAGGTGGTGAAGGGTGGCCGTCGCTTCGGCTTTGCCGCCATCGTCGTGGTCGGTGATGCGAAGGGCCGCGTCGGCGTCGGATCGGGCAAGGCCCGTGAAGTGCCGGAAGCCATTCGCAAGGCCACCGACCAGGCCAAGCGCTCCATGATCCGCGTACCCCTGCGCGAAGGTCGCACGCTGCATCATGACGTGTACGGTCACTTCGGTGCCGGCAAGGTCGTGCTGCGCGCTGCCCCTCCGGGTACCGGCATCATCGCGGGCGGCCCGATGCGCGCCATCTTCGAAGCGCTGGGCGTGGCGGACGTGGTGACCAAGTCGGTCGGCACCTCCAACCCGCACAACATGATCAAGGCGACCTTCGACGCCCTGGCGCAGTGCGTCAGCCCGCGTTCGGTTGCTGCCCGTCGTGGCCGCCGCGTCTCCGACATTCTCGGCAAGCGCGATGGCGCTGGTGAGAAGGAGGCCGCATAATGGCTGAGAAGAGCACCGTCATCGTGACCCAGACGGGCAGCCCGATCGGACGCAAGTCCGATCAGCGCGCGACCCTGATCGGTCTGGGCCTCAACAAGCTGAACCGCACCCGCGAACTGGAGGATACCCCCTCCGTCCGCGGGATGATTGCCAAGGTTCGGCACCTCGTGCGCGTCGAGGAGGCCTCGTAAGAGGCGTCCCCGATACGGCCTGAAGGATCAAAACCATGAAGCTCAACGAAATCACCGAAAACGAAGGCGCCCGCAAGGGCCGCATGCGTATCGGCCGCGGGATCGGGTCCGGCAAGGGCAAGACCGGTGGTCGTGGCGTGAAGGGCCAGAAGTCGCGCACGGGCGTGTCGATCAAGGGCTTCGAAGGCGGCCAGATGCCTCTGCATCGCCGTCTGCCGAAGCGTGGTTTCTCCAACGCTCCGTTCGCCAAGGACTATGCCGTGGTCAATGTCGGCGCCGTGCAGAAGGCCATCGATGATGGTCGCCTGAACGCCGCGGAGACCGTGAACGCCGAAGCGCTGGTGAATGCCGGTCTGGCTCGTGCCGCCCGCGATGGCGTGCGCCTGCTGAACAAGGGCGCCATCACCGCCGCTGTCACCTTCGATGTTGCCGGCGCTTCCGCCGGTGCCGTCGAGGCCGTGCAGAAGGCGGGTGGCAAGGTGAACGTCCCGGCCGTCGAGGCCTGAGCGAGCACCCTTGCGACAGTGACGTTGGTGACGAGGCCCCGGGGCGACCCGGGGCCTCGTTGCGTTTGGTTCCCACGCACTTTCCTGCATCAGCGAAGCGGGGAGCAGGGGAGTTCCTGGTGGTTTCTCCATGGAAAGGGCATGGCTCTGTCAACGTCGGCACGACCCCGACGATAGTGGCATTGACCGTGCGACGGTTTGCGGGATATTTCCCCGCGGCAGACCGGAAGGGGAAGGCCCCTGACCCGTCGAAGCGAGGGACGGCGAACCCCCGCCAACAGCACATGGCATCGTGGCGCGACCGTTTTTCATGTTGACCGCATGGCCCTATGTCCTGTTGATACGCTGTGAGAAGGACTGGCCGTGTGTTTCGGCCAGCAATGTGACTTGCCAAGAGGCCTTTTATGGCATCCGCCGCTGAACAGCTTGCCGCGAATATGAGTTTCGGCGCCTTTTCCAAGGCGACCGAGCTCAAGAAGCGGATTTGGTTCACCCTGGGGGCGCTGATCGTCTACCGTCTGGGGACCTATATTCCGCTGCCGGGTATCGATTCCGGCGCCTTCGCCAGTTTCTTCGCCGACCAGTCGGGCGGCATCCTGGGCATGTTCAACATGTTCGCCGGTGGTGCTGTCGAGCGCATGAGCATCTTCGCGCTCAACATCATGCCCTACATTTCCGCCTCGATCATCATTCAGCTCATGACCGCTGTGTCGCCGACGCTGGAGACCTTGAAGAAGGAAGGCGAATCGGGCCGGAAGAAGATCAACCAGTACACGCGCTACCTGACGGTGGCCCTGGCCGTGGTGCAGTCCTACGGGCTGGCGCTTGGCCTGGAGGGCATGAACCAGGCGGGAGGCGGTGTCGTGATCGATCCGGGCTGGTTCTTCCGCCTGTCGACCGTCATCACGATGGTTGGCGGCACGATGTTCCTGATGTGGCTGGGTGAGCAGATCACGGCGCGCGGCGTTGGCAATGGCATCTCGCTGATCATCTTTTCGGGCATCGTCGCGGCATTGCCCGGTGCGCTGGCCCAGATCCTGGAGTTGGGCCGTACCGGCGCCATGAGCACCTGGTTCATTATCGGCGTGCTGCTGCTGGCCGTCATCGTGATCACGGGGATCGTGTTCTTCGAGCGCGCGCAGCGCCGCTTGATCGTGCAGTATCCCAAGCGCCAGGTTGGCAACAAGATGTATGGCGGTGAAGCCTCGCATCTGCCGCTGAAGCTGAATACGGCCGGCGTCATTCCGCCCATTTTCGCGTCGTCGCTGTTGCTGCTGCCGCTGACGGCGGTCGGCTTCTCGTCGAGCGGTGGGCCGGAATGGCTGTCCATGATCACGCGCAACGTGGCCCACGGCACGCCGCTTTATATGATCCTGTATACGGCGCTGATTGTCTTTTTCTGTTTCTTTTATACCGCCATTGTCTTCAATCCGACCGAAACGGCGGACAATCTGAAGAAGTATGGCGGGTTCATACCGGGCATCCGGCCCGGCAAGAACACGGCCGATTATCTGGATTTCGTGCTGACCCGTTTGACGGTGGTGGGGGCCGCCTACATCACGGTGGTCTGCCTGCTGCCCGAACTGATGATGGCGGAGTATGGGGCCGCCTTCTATTTCGGCGGTACCAGCCTGCTGATCATGGTGACGGTGACCCTGGATACGGTGGCTCAGATCCACTCCCACCTTCTGGCGCATCAGTATGAAGGCCTGATCAAGAAGGCCAAGCTGCGTGGGAGACGTGGATGAACCTGATTTTGTTGGGACCGCCGGGGGCGGGCAAGGGGACGCAGTCCCAGCGTCTGGAGAAGAAGTACGGCACCGTGCAGCTTTCGACCGGTGATATGCTCCGGGCGGCCGTGCGCAGTGGCTCCGAACTGGGGCAGCGGGCCGATGCCATCATGAAGGCCGGCCAGCTTGTACCCGACGAGGTCATGATTGCCATGATCGCCGAACGGATCGAACAGCCGGATTGCGCCAAGGGCTTCATCCTTGACGGTTTCCCGCGCACCGTGCCGCAGGCCGAGGCGCTGGACAGCATGCTGGCCGAGAAGGGCCTGAAGCTGGATCATGTGATCGAGATGAAGGTGGACGGTCCGGCACTGGTCACCCGAGTGACGGGGCGCTTCACCTGTGCCAAGTGCGGCGCCGGCTATCACGACACGTTCAAGCCGACCGCCACGTCCGGCGTGTGCGACAATTGCGGTTCGACCGAGTTCACCCGCCGCGCCGATGACAATGCCGAGACCTTCGGCAAGCGTCTTGCCGCCTATGAACGCGACACGGCACCCATCCTGCCCTACTACCGCGGTCGCGGTGTGCTGAAGCAGGTGGACGGCATGGCTGACATGGATGAGGTCACCCGGCAGTTGGAAGCCATCATCGGCTGATCAGCTTCCGGAAGTCCGGACCTGGGCGAACGAGAACGGGGCGGGCCTTGGGCACCGCCCCGTTTCTTTTGTGCCGCGCATGCCAGACCCTTGCCGGGATGCTTGACAGTGCCGGCGCGCTGCCTATACTCCGCGCCTTCGATCCCGCAAGGATCGGACGCGCACGACCATACCCGTCCATCGGCTTTTCGCCGGGGGCGTCGTTGGCGTGTGTATGCATTTGGAGGCCTGGAGCCGTATCCGGGTTTCTTCGGATGAGATGTCCCGAAGCCGACCGGTCGCCCCGCCACGGGTGCCGGAACCGGCAGGCGGGATGTGGACGAAGATCGTCCGGCCGTCCGGCCGGGCATAACGAGGAGAAGACACGTGGCGCGTATCGCTGGCGTCAATATCCCCACGGCAAAGCGTGTGGTGATCGCCCTTCAGTACATTCACGGCATTGGTCCGAAGTTCGCTTCCGACATCTGCGCCAAGGTTGGCATCCCGGCCGAGCGCCGCGTCAACCAGCTTACCGACGACGAGGTCCTGCGGATCCGCGAGACCATCGACAGCGACTACAAGGTCGAAGGTGACCTGCGTCGCGAAGTCGCCATGAACATCAAGCGTCTGATGGACATGGTTTCCTACCGCGGCCTGCGTCATCGCAAGGGCCTGCCGGTTCATGGCCAGCGCACGCATACCAATGCGCGCACCCGCAAGGGCCCGGCCAAGCCGATCGCCGGTAAGAAGAAGTAAGACGGGAGTAGGACCAAATGGCCAAGCCCAATGCCGCCGCGCGTCTTCGCCGTCGCGAGCGTAAGAACATCACCTCTGGCGTCGCGCATGTGAATGCCAGCTTCAACAACACCATGATCACCATCACCGACGCCCAGGGCAACACCATTGCCTGGTCCTCGTCGGGCACGATGGGCTTCAAGGGTTCGCGCAAGTCCACGCCCTACGCGGCGCAGGTCGCTGCCGAGGATGCCGGCCGCAAGGCGCAGGAACACGGCATGAAGACCCTGGAAGTCGAAGTGAAGGGTCCGGGTTCGGGCCGTGAATCGGCTCTGCGCGCCCTGCAGTCGATCGGCTTCCAGATCACGTCCATCCGCGACGTGACGCCGATCCCGCACAACGGCGTTCGCCCGCCGAAGAAGCGTCGCGTCTGATTTCTGTTGCTCATCGTCCCGGAGCAGGCTCCGTTCGGGAAAGGCCGCCACATGCCATCGTGGCGGCCCAGAATGGAACGGAACCCCTGCGCCGGGACGTTGTTTTCCCCCGATGGCATGAGGCACAGCCGTGATCCAGAAGAACTGGCAGACTCTCGAAAAGCCGAACAAGTTGGAAATCACGCCGGGCAATGACCCGAAGCGTGACGCCGTCATCGTCGCCGGCCCGCTGGAGCGTGGCTTTGGCCTGACGCTGGGCAATTCGCTGCGTCGCGTCCTGCTGTCGTCCCTGCAGGGTGCCGCTGTCACGTCGATCCATATCGACGGCGTGCTGCATGAATTCTCGTCGATCCCGGGCGTGCGCGAGGATGTGACGGACATCGTCCTGAACATCAAGGCCATGGCGCTGAAGATGGGTGCCGAAGGCCCCCGCCGCATGCGTCTGCGCGCCGAAGGCCCGTGCAATGTCGTTGCCGGCATGATCGACACCGGCGCCGATATCGAGGTGCTGGACCCCGATCACGTGATCTGCACGCTGGACGCCGGCGCGCGGCTCAACATGGAACTGACCGTTCATTCGGGCAAGGGCTATATCCCCGCCTCCATGAACCGTCCGGAAGACGCCCCGATCGGCCTGATCCCGGTCGACAGCATCTTCTCGCCCGTCCGCAAGGTCGCCTACAAGGTGGAAAACACCCGCGTCGGCCAGACCACGGACTATGACAAGCTGCTGCTGACCGTTGAGACCAACGGTGCGGTCACGCCGGAAGACGCGGTGGCCATCGCCGCCCGCATCCTGCAGGACCAGCTGCAGATGTTCATCAATTTCGAGGAGCCGCAGGCTGCCGTGGCCGAGTCGAAGGCGGACGAGATCCCCTTCAACAAGAACCTGCTGCGCAAGGTCGACGAGCTGGAACTGTCGGTCCGTTCGGCCAACTGCCTCAAGAACGACAACATCGTCTATATCGGTGATCTGGTGCAGAAGACCGAGGCGGAGATGCTCCGTACCCCGAACTTCGGCCGCAAGTCGCTGAACGAGATCAAGGAAGTGCTGGCCCAGATGGGTCTGCATCTCGGCATGGAAATCCCGAACTGGCCGCCTGAGAATATCGAGGACCTGGCCAAGCGTCTGGAAGAGCCGTACTGAGCTTGATTTTACGGGCGGAGCCGTCTAGGTTCCGCCCGCTTTTGCGTACCGGGCATTCCGCCCACCCCCGCCGTACTGGCCCTTCCGGGTACCGGCGCTTGCGGGGATCGCCATCGGTTCCGCCCAGCGGGGCCATGCTATGAAGGAGAGTACCCATGCGTCATGGAATGTCCGGGCGTAAGTTCAGCCGCACCACCTCCCACCGTCTGGCCATGTTCTCCAACATGGCGAACGCCCTGATCAAGCACGAGCAGATCAAGACGACCCTGCCGAAGGCCAAGGACCTGCGTCCGATCGTCGAGAAGCTGATCACGCTCGGCAAGAAGGGCGGCCTGGCCAACAAGCGTCTGGCCTATGCCGAGCTGCGCGACAATGCCGTTGTGGACAAGCTGTTCACCGTCATCGCCGAGCGTTACAAGGATCGCAACGGTGGCTATACCCGCGTCCTGAAGGCCGGCTTCCGCTATGGCGACAACGCCCCGATGGCCATCATCGAGTTCGTTGACCGCGACGTGGCCGCCAAGGGCCAGGACAGCGGCCCGGTCCTGGTCAAGGATGAGGACGGCGAGGAAGCCGCCGCCTGATTTCAGGTGTACGGTTGATCGTATGAAAAACCCCGGCGGGAGCAATCCCGTCGGGGTTTTTTTTATGTACGCCGATATCTTGTGCCGATCGATCCTGCATGGAATGCTGCGGTTCAACCCGCAGATCCTTCCAGGCGAGAAGTATCAGAGTCCGCTTTAAGGCGCCCACCCGTGATCCAGTCACAAGCCGGCAGGTGCAGAATCCAGCCTTCCTGATTGCGACTGGCGCCCAACGGGGCCGCGAGCGCAGTCCGCGTCATCTCCTGTTGACCCATTGCTTTCGAAACTGGGGTCTTCACGGTCGAATGCCTCCACCCAGTCCGGTACCGGCTCGTTACCAGCAGCCATCCGGAATAACCTCACCTGGAAAATCGTGGCGGGTGACGTGGCGCGTATAGTGGGAACGGCGGATGGTGGTGCTGAAAAGTACGCGCGCCCATGCCGTCCCCATCCCCCCGCGCTTACCCGTCATGCCATATCCCCCCTTGGCATATAGGCGCATCCGCGCTAAATAGGCCGCCACCGGGGAACCGAGGCCTTTGTGCTTTCGGCACCCCGGTTTTTTTCGTGCGGGATGGGTGCTGCGGCCTCGTGGTTCCTCCCGCCTCATCCACGCACTCGACCTCACCACGCCGGGTCGTTTGATCTGTTTTGACACGACGCTGGACGACGGAGCCCTTCTTATGCCCCGCACTACCCCGCTTTCTGATATCCGGAATATCGGCATCATCGCCCACGTCGATGCCGGCAAGACGACGACGACCGAGCGCATCCTGTACTATACCGGTCGCAAGCACACGATCATCGACGTTCATGATACCAAGGATCTGAAGACGTCGACGACGACCGACTACATGGAGCAGGAACAGAAGCGCGGCATCACGATTCAGTCGGCGGCCGTGTCCTGCTTCTGGAAGGGCAAGAAGATCAACGTCATCGACACCCCGGGCCACGTGGACTTCACCATCGAGGTGAACCGTAGCTTGCGCGTGCTCGACGGCGCTGTCGTCGTGTTCGACGGTGTGGCCGGCGTGGAGCCGCAGACCGAGACCAACTGGCGCCTCGCGGACAACTACAAGGTTCCGCGCATGTGCTATGTCAACAAGCTGGATCGCTCGGGCGCGAATTTCCGCCGCACGGTGAAGATGGTTGTTGACCGCCTGGGCTCGCGCCCGGTGCCGCTGCAGATGCCGATCGGCTCGGAAGATGATTTCCACGGCATGATCGACCTCGTCGAGATGAAGGCCTATGTCTGGTTCTCCGACGAGAAGGATGCCAAGTGGGAAGAGTGGGAAGTCACGGATGATCTGGCTGACAAGCTGAAGATCACCAACGCCTACGACCGCGAGCTGCTGTCCCAGTACAAGCAGTATCGCCAGGATCTGGTGGAAGCCTGCGTCGAGCAGGACGAAGATGCCATGGAAGCCTATCTGACGGACGGCAGCGAGCCGTCGGTCGATGTGCTGAAGGCTTGCATCCGCAAGGCCACCATCGATGGTGCCTTCGTGCCGGTCCTGTGCGGCTCCTCCTACAAGAACAAGGGCGTGCCGCAGCTTCTGGACGCCGTTGTGGCTTACCTCCCGGCCCCGACCGACGTGGAAGCCATCAAGACGGTGGACCCCGATGGCAACCCGGACGGCGAGCGCGTCTGCTCCGACGACGAGCCCTTCTCGGGCCTGGCCTTCAAGGTGCTGAACGACAAGTACGGCTCGCTGACCTTCGTCCGCGTCTATTCGGGCGTCGTGACCAAGGGTTCCGCCCTGCTGAACACCACCCGTGGCAAGCGTGAGCGCATCGGCCGTATCGTGGAGATGTTCGCCAAGGACACCAACGATCTGGATGAGTGCCGCGCCGGCGACATCGTCGCCTTCGTGTCGCTGGCCGAAACCGATACCGGCGACACGCTGTGCGATCCGACCGCTCCCGTCGTGCTGGAGCGCATGCGCTTCCCCGACCCCGTGATCTCCGTCTCCATCGAGCCGAAGAACCGCGGTGACCAGGACAAGTTCGGTGCCGCCATCGGCAAGATGGTCCGTGCCGACCCCTCGCTGCGTCTGGAAACCGATCGTGAGACCGGCCAGACCCTGCTGCGCGGCATGGGCGAACTGCACCTGGAAGTCACCCTGGACCGCGTCCGCACCGAATATGGTGTGGAAGGCGTCATGGGCCGTCCGCAGGTGGCCTATCGCGAGACGATCACCCGTCCGGTCACGCATATCTATACCCACAAGAAGCAGACCGGCGGTTCGGGCCAGTTCGCTGAAGTGAAGATCGTGTTCGAGCCGCAGGAGCGGGGCCAGGGCTATGCGTTCGTCGACCAGGTGGTCGGCGGTACCGTGCCGCGTGAATACATCCCGTCGGTCGACAAGGGCCTGCAGATGCAGAAGGAAGACGGTGTCATCGCCGGCTATCCGACTGTGGACTTCAAGGCCACGCTGATCGACGGCAAGTATCACGACGTCGACTCCAACGCCCTGACCTTCGAAATCGCCGCGAAGGCCTGCTTCCGTGAGGCCATGAAGCTGGCCGGCCCGGTGCTGCTGGAGCCGATCATGAAGGTCGAGGTCGTGGTGCCGGAGGATTACCTGGGTGACGTGATCGGCGACGTGAACCGTCGTCGCGGCACGATCCTGGGTCAGCTGGAGCGCGGCAACAACATCGCCGTCGAGAGCCACGTTCCGCTGTCCGAAATGTTCGGCTATATCGGCCAGCTGCGTGGCATGACGTCGGGTCGCGGCTCCTTCACCATGGAGTTCTCGCACTACGATCCGGTGCCCCGTAACGTGGCCGACGAAATCGTCGCCAAGCAGGGCAAGAACGGCTGATCCGGCATATCCATTGCCGGCTGATTGCCTGAGGTTTACGGCCGTCCCCATCCGGGGGCGGCCGTTTTCCGTTCCAGAGCCTTCATCCATGTCCACCCGGTGCCCGTCCCGATGTCGACCCCGTCCACCCCGCGCATGACCGCCCCCCATTGGCAGCAAGCCGCGCCCGCCCTGTTCGTGCTGCTGTGGAGCACGGGCTTCATCGGCGGCAAGCTGGGGCTTCCCCATGCGGAGCCGCTGACTTTCCTGCTCTGGCGCATGGCGCTGGTGGCCGTGGCGCTGACGATCGTTTCCGCCTGGGTGAAGGCGCCCTGGCCCGGCAGCTGGCGGGCGGCCGCCCACATCGCCGTGGCCGGGCTGCTGGTTCACGGGCTTTATCTGGGCGGTGTGTTCGCGGCCCTGGACCAGGGCGTGCCGGCGGGCCCGGTGGCCGTCATCGTCGGCATGCAGCCCCTGCTGACAGCGCTGGCGGCGGGTCCCCTGTTCGGCGAAAGGCTGACCCGGCGCCAGTGGCTCGGGCTGGTGCTCGGCCTTGGCGGCGTGGTGGCCGTGGTGTGGGAGAAGCTGGCCCTGGGTATCGGAACGCCGCTGGGGCTCGCCCTGTGCGGTGTGGCCCTGATGGGCATCACAGGGGGTACGCTCTATCAGAAGCGCTATTGCGCGGAAATGGATCTGCGTACCGGCACCGCCATCCAGTACGGCGCGACAGGCGCCGTCCTGGCCATTCTGGCGCCGATGCTGGAAACCATGCATGTCCGGTGGACGGGGGCGTTCATTTTCGCCCTGCTCTGGCTTTGTCTGGTCCTGTCGGTGGGGGCCGTGTTCCTGCTGTTCGCCCTGATCCGGCAGGGGGCGGCGTCGAAAGTGGCCAGTCTGTTCTATCTGGTGCCGCCGGTCACGGCGGTGATGGCCTGGGCGCTGTTCGGTGAGCGCTTGGGGCCGCTGGCGTTGGCTGGCATGGCGTTGACGGCCGGCGGTGTGGCCCTGGTCCTGCGGCGGTGACCGGGCGGTAGAACCTCCCACGCGCGCGGTGGGGCCGGCGGCCGGCCGGCGATGGCGTCACCAACCGGCTTGCGTCCGTCGGGCCGGCTGGCTAAGGTCCCCCCACTTCCAACACTATCGCAAGGTAAGAGGCATCATGTCTGACGCCGCAACCTCCAACGATGTCGGCGGTATCGCGGCCGACCGTCTGCGCTCCTTCATCGAGCGTATCGAACGCCTGGAGGAGGAGAAAAAGGGTATCCAGGACGATATCAAGGATATCTATGCCGAGGCGAAGGGCACCGGCTTCGATACAAAGGTGATGCGCCAGATCATCCGCATCCGCCGGATGGAGAAGGAAGACCGTCAGGAGATGGACGCCCTTCTGGAACTGTACAAGGCGGCGCTGGGGATCGAGTGATCCTTCTGCCGCCCTGATCGATGAGCGCCGGGCCTTCCCGGAAATCATCGGCACCGGCGGCAACGGCTGCCACCGCGCCGGGCGGCGCATATACTTGGATCGGCCGGGTATCGTCCCGGCCGTCCGTTTTTCGGCATCAAGTCCTTGACGGCCGGACGCCCTTCGCGAAGGGTGGCATATGCCGGCCGGCCCAACCATCGGAGTGCCATGCTCTCCCTGGACGTTCGCCCCATCTTCTATGTCATCGGTGCGCTTTTGTCGGTCATCGCGCTGGCGATGGTGGCGCCGCTGACGGCCGACCTGGCCGCCGGCCATGATGATTGGCGTGTCTTCGCCGTGTCGTCGGCGCTGACCCTGTTTTTCGGCGTGCTGCTGATGCTGATGAACCGGTCGGGGCGCATCGCGCTGTCGTTGCGCCAGACATTCATCCTGACATCCGTCGCCTGGATCATCGTCTGCGCCTTCGCGGCCCTGCCATTCGTCTTCACCGAACAGGGGCTGTCCTATACCAATGCCTATTTCGAGGCCATGTCGGGCCTGACCACCACGGGGGCCAGCGCCTATTCGTCGGTCCAGACATTGCCGCCCGGCGTGCTGCTTTGGCGCTCGCTGCTGGTCTGGCTGGGCGGTATCGGTATCGTGGGCATGGGCATCGTGATCCTGCCGTTCCTGCGGGTCGGCGGGATGCAGCTTTTCCGCAGCGAATCATCGGACAAGTCCGACAAGGTGGTGCCGCGCGCCGCCGATATGGCCCTTGGCTTCGGCTGGGTTTATCTCGCGCTGACCATCATCTGCATCATCCTGTTGAAGATGGCGGGCCTCGGCATGTTCGACGCCATCAATCATTCGATGACCGCGCTGGGGACGGGTGGCTTCTCCACCAAGGACAGTTCGATCGGCTATTTCCAGAACCCTGCCGCCGAATGGATCATCATCCTGTTCATGTTCCTGGGCAGCCTGCCGTTCGTCCGGTTTATCAGCATGATCAAGGGCGATGTCAAGGCCCTGTGGCATGACAGTCAGGTCCGTACCTATACGGCCTTTACCGGGATTGTGGCCTCACTGCTGGCCATCTATCTGATGGCCACGGGGCAGATGGGGGCTACCGATGCCATCCGCCATTCCTTCTTCAACTGCGTCTCGCTGATCACCACCACGGGCTTCTCTTCCACCGATTATCTGGCCTGGGGTCACGGGCCCGTGGCGCTGTTCTTCATCCTGACCCTGGTGGGCGGCTGCACGGGTTCCACTTCCGGCGGGATCAAGATGTTCCGGTTCGAGATCCTGTGGCTGGCGATGCGCATGCAGGTCCACCGGCTGTTCAGCCCCAATCGCGTCATGCCGCTTTCCTATAATGGCAAGCTGGTGGATGCCGACGTCATCGTCTCGGTGATGAGCTTCATCTTCCTCTACATGGCGCTGATCCTGGTCTTCGGTGTGCTGCTGGCCCTGACGGGGCTGGATTACGTCACGGCCATTTCCGCGGCGGCGACGGCCGTCAGCAATGTCGGCCCCGGTCTTTCCCAGGCTATCGGTCCGGTCGGCAATTACGACCCGTTGCATGATTTCGGCATCTGGATCATGTCGCTTGGCATGTTGCTGGGCCGGCTGGAACTGTTCACGGTGCTGGTCCTGATCAGCCCGTCCTTCTGGCGACGGTAAAGCCGCTCGACGGGCGGCCTCTCCGCATTTAAACATTTGTTTGAAGCCCGGTGCGAGCGGGCCGCGAACAAAGGGGAGGGACTGGCACATGAGCCGGATGGATCGCCGCGAGATCGATTTTCTGCTGGATGGCCTGCTGGACCTGGAGGGGCTGCTGTCGCGCCCGCGCTATGCGCATCTGGACCGTGACGCGCTGTCCCAGGTGCTGGATACGGCTGCGGGTCTGGCCGACACGAAGTTCGGCCCCCATTACCACGACACCGACAAGCATGAGCCGGAGCGCATCGACGGCAAGGTCGTGATGCTGCCGGCCGTGAAGGAGGCTGTGGATGCCCTGGCGGGTGCCGGCTTCATGGCTGCCCACCATGACGAGGAACTGGGTGGCCTTCAGCTTCCCTGGTGTGTCGTGCAGGCGGCCTTCAGCTTCTTCCAGACGGCGAACATCGCCACGGCCGCCTATCCGTTCCTGACCATCGGGGCCGGCAACCTGATCCGCAGCTTTGGCAGCCCCGGGCAGCAGGCGATGTTCCTGGCCCCCATGCTGACGGGCCGCTTCTTCGGCACCATGGCCCTGTCGGAACCCCAGGCCGGCAGCAGCTTGGCCGATATCCGCACCGGTGCGGTGCCCAATGCCGACGGTTCCTATGCCATCACGGGGACCAAGCAATGGATCAGTGCCGGCGAGCATGAGTTGTCGGAAAACATCGTCCATATGGTGCTGGCCAGAATCAAGGGCGCGCCGGCCGGCGTGAAGGGCATCAGCCTGTTCATCGTGCCGCGCCATCGCATCAACGCGGATGGCAGTCTGGGTCCGGATAATGACGTGCGGCTGGTCAGCCTGCTGCACAAGATGGGGTATCGCGGCACCACCAGCACCATCCTGTCCTTTGGAGAGGAGGGGCGCTGCCAGGGCTTCCTGGTGGGGCAGGCGCATCAGGGACTGGCCTATATGTTCCAGATGATGAACGAGGCGCGGATCGGCGTGGGGCTGGGGGCGGCGGCCCTGGGGTATGCCGGCTATCGCTATTCCGCCGATTATGCGCGCACGCGCACGCAAGGGCGGCCCCTGGCGGCCCGCGATCCGGCCAGCCCCATGATCCCCATCATCGAACATGCCGATGTCCGGCGCATGTTGCTGCAGCAGAAGGCGGCCGCAGAGGGCGCCATCGCCCTTTGCCTCTATTGCGCCCGACTGGTGGATGAGGAGAAGACAGCGCCCGACGCGGCCGACCGGCGCCGGGCCGGCCTGCTGCTGGAACTGCTGACACCCATCGCCAAGTCCTGGCCTTCCGAACATTGTCTGGAAGCCAATAAATGGGCCATCCAGATTCTGGGTGGCTATGGCTATACCCGCGATTATCCGGTGGAGCAGTATTATCGCGACAACCGCCTGAACCCGATCCATGAGGGCACATATGGTATCCAGGCCAATGACCTGCTGGGTCGCAAGCTGTTCATGGAAAACGGCGCGGCGCTGGAGGAGCTGGGCCGTACCATGGGGGTCACCATCGCCCGGGCGGCCGGCATGCCCGATCTGGCCGGCCACGCGGCCGACCTGCGCGATGCCCTGACCCGCGTGGCCAGCGTCACCGCCCGCCTGGGGCAGGTACGGGCCGCGGGGGATGTGGCGCTCTGCCTGGCCAATGCCACGGCGTATCTGGAGATGTTCGGCCACACGGTGCTGGCCTGGATCTGGCTGCGCCAGGCCATGGCCGCCGCCGACCGGTTGGCGACGGGGCAGGGGGATGCCGATTATCTGAACGGCAAGCTGGCCGCCTGCCGCTGGTTCTTCGCGCACGAACTGCCCAAGACGATAACGCAGGCGGCATTGCTGGCCAGCCTGGACCGAACCGTGCTTGATGTCCGGCCGGAATGGTTGTGATGGTAAAAAGCCATCATGATCCGCTTATACTATTTTGCGGTGATCAGAACCAATAGGCTCTGATCACCCCCCTCAATTGCCGGCGCCAACATGTGTTGGCTTGGCTACGCCGCCGAAGCGGCGCGGCGCCGGTTGCCGCCAACCTAGGTGCGATGAGTAGAACTCATCGCACCTAGGTTGGCGGGACCTGCCCGACGGGGCTTTGGCGGGCCGCGACCGGCGGTGCTATGGTGCGCCCGTCCGCTGCCGAAAGCCGCCCCATCATGGCCAATCCATCGCCCTTCCTGACTGACATCTGGTATTTCGCGCTGCCGTCCACGGCCCTGAAGCGGGGAGGCATGCTGGCCAGGACCCTGCTGGGCCAGCCGGTCCTGTTCGCGCGGGACAATGACGGCCAGGCCTTCGCCCTGCGGGACATCTGCCCCCATCGCGGCATCCCGCTTTCCTGCGGCCGTTTCGACGGGCGGGAGGTGGAATGCCGCTATCACGGCTGGCGTTTCGACGCGGCCGGTGCCTGCACGGCCATCCCGTCACTGGTCCCCGACCAGGATTTCGACCTGACGCGCATCAAGGTGCGCCGCCATCCGGTGTCGGAGGCGCAGGGGAACCTGTGGATATGGATGGGGGAAGGCCCCCCGGAGGGAGAACCGCCGCAAATGCCCGACATGGATGGGCGCGTGCCCAACATGACCGAAACCATGGCCTTTCCCTGTCCGGTCGACCACGCCGTGATCGGCCTGATGGACCCGGCCCACGGACCTTTCGTGCATCAAAGCTGGTTCTGGCGTTCTTCCCGCTCCATCCATGAGAAGTCCAAGGCCTTTGGCCCCGCGCCGCTGGGCTTTGCCATGAAACGGCACCGTCCCTCGTCCAATTCCGCCGCGTACCGCCTGCTGGGCGGGGCGCCGGAGACCGAGATCACCTTCAGACTGCCGGGCATCCGCGTGGAGCATATCGCGGCGGGCCGGCACCGTATCGTCAACCTGACCACCGTCACGCCCGTCGATGCCACGAACACGGAAGTCACCAACAGCTTCTATTGGACGCTGGGCTGGGCCGATCTGGCGCGGCCCGTCCTGCGCCGCTTCGTGCGGCGTTTCCTGGGCCAGGACCGGGATGTGGTGGTGATGCAGCAGCAGGGGCTGGCGCATGACCCGACCCTGATGCTGATCAAGGATGCCGACACCCAGGCACGCTGGTATCACCAGTTGAAGAACGAGCATCAGCGCGCACGGGCCGAGGGGCGGGAATTCGTCAATCCCGTGCGCGACACGGTGCTGCGCTGGCGGAGTTGACCGCGATCCCGGCCGTTCCGCCTACATCCCGGCGCACCAGGGCTCACGCTTGCCCCCGGTATAGGGGCGGGCATGGCCAGTCTTGATCAGGGCCTGTGAAAGGTCCGTGCCGTCGGCCAGCGTCACACGGGCCCGCACCCGGCCACCATATTTGTCATAGACGACATCATGCAGCCGGATGGTGCCGTCGCCCCGGCCTTCGGTTGCCGGGGCCACCAGATCGGCCAGCATGCGGCGCGCCTCCTGCGCCATACGCTTTTCCGCCGCGCATCTGGACCGGCTTTCGGGTGTGTCGATACCGTCCAGCCGGACCCGTGCCACCACCTCCTGATCCAGCCAGATCAGGGCACGGACATTCAGCGTGTCGCCGTCCACCACCTCCGTCACCCGCGCCGGCACCGGGCCGGCCAGCCGGCTGATGGCCAGCGATGGCACCGCCCCCAGCACAAGGGCGAGTAGAAGCGGCAGAGGCAAAAGGGCGGAACGCATGGACATGGGGCCGCTGGGGCATCGGGGACAAGGATTTAAGCCTGCATCCTATGCCGAACCAGTCCAGGGCGGAACAAGAATCTATGATCTATTTCCTAAGTAGAATACACTTAGGATCATTGACGCATAATGAGAGCGTTTCTGGGCGCATGCGCAACCAGTGGGGTTAAAAGTCGCTGCAGCGGCCCTTGAATTCCCAATCGCCGAACCGTGTCGGTTCGGGCCCGGCCGGACCGCCGATCTCCCCCGGCGGCTGTAAGATCGCGGGCTTGCGGGGCGGGCTGGGCGGTTGGCCGGCCGGAACCGCCGCCTGGGGGTCGCGCTTGCTCTCGTCCGTCATCAAGAGGTCTCCATCCGTGTCGGGCATTAATACTGTCTCGCGGTGATCGGAACCTGTTGGTTCTGATCACCGCCCTCAGCGCCGGTGCCAGCATCCGCAGATATGGCGCGCCGGCGGGCCGCTGCCAAGCCTTAACAACTCTTGATGCGGCGGGGGCAGGGGCCATATCAGGAAGGCGGGCGTCATGCCCGCTCGCATCAGGCATGAAGGGAGCCTTGAGGAACCCATGAACGGCTATTTCCGAACCGCGATGCTGCTGGCAGGGCTGACCGGCCTGTTCCTGGCGGTCGGCTATATGCTGGGGGGGCAGGGAGGCATGGTGGTGGCGCTGGGGATCGCGCTGGCCATGAACTTCTTCGCCTACTGGAATTCCGACAAGATGGTGCTGCGCATGTATGGCGCGCGGCAGGTGGATGCGGCGACCGCGCCGCAATTCTACACCATGGTCCAGCGTCTGGCGCAGCGGGCCGAACTGCCCATGCCGAAGGTCTATATCATCGACAATGACCAGCCCAACGCCTTCGCCACGGGCCGCAACCCCGAGAACGCGGCCGTCGCCGCCACGACCGGCCTGTTGAAGCGACTGTCGGGCGAGGAGGTGGCGGGCGTGATGGCCCATGAACTGGCCCATATCAAGAACCGCGACACGCTGATCATGACGATCACGGCGACGCTGGCCGGTGCGTTGTCCATGCTGGCCAATTTTGCCATGTTCTTCGGTGCCAGCGGCAACAGCGACAATCGCAACAACCCGCTGGGCATTGTGGGCGTGATCCTGGTCGCCATCCTGGCCCCGCTGGGTGCCATGCTGGTGCAGATGGCCATCAGCCGGTCGCGGGAATATGAGGCCGATCGCATCGGCGCGGAAATCTGTGGCAAGCCCACATGGCTGGCCGATGCGCTGGAAGGCATCCAGTCCGGTGCCGCGCGCGTCATGAATCATCAGGCGGAAAGCAATCCGGCCACCGCGCATATGTTCATCATCAACCCGCTGCACGGGCGTGGGGTGGACAGTCTCTTCTCCACCCATCCCAGCACGGCGGAACGGGTGCGCCGCTTGCGGGCGATGGCGATGGGTGGGGACCGTTCCGGCAGCCCTCCCCCTTATCGTCCCGCCGCCGGCCCCGCGACGCCCCCGCCCCCGCCCCCGTCGCGTCGCGCCGGCAGCGTTCCCAATGCCGGTGGCAAGGCGCCGCCGCGGTCACCCTGGACCTGATACCCTTTGCTGCGCCCCGCCCGGTCCGGGGCGGGGCGGTCACAGGGTGGCCAGGCAGTCCGCGATCAGGCCGGTCAGGCCGATGGCGTTGGTGGGGTGGTCGATGCCGTCGGCCGACACCACGGTTTCGATCCCCGCCGCCTGGAAGGCGGCCATCCGTTCCATGGGGAACACGGCATGCGCCGTGGCGGCCAGGAACCGTGTGGCCCCATGGGCACGGGCAACCTTTGCGGCGTCGATCAGGGTGCCCCCGGAACTGACGATGTCGTCGACGAACAGCACGGTCCGGCCCGTCAGGTCCGTGCCGGCCGGCAGGCCGACGGACACATCATGATCCCCGCGCCGCACCTTCAGCCCCACCAGTGCCTGCGCGCCTGCGGCCTGCGCCGCGCCATGGACCAGATGCTCGGACTCCTCGTCCGGCCCCAGAATCACCCAGCCCGCATCAGCCCCCTGTTCGCGGGCCCAGCGGCCCAGCAGCGGTCCGGCCGACAGGGCGGCACTGCGTGTCCCGGGAAAGACCGCCGTCAGGTCATGGGTGCGGTGCAGGTGCGGTTCCACCGTGACGATGCGGTCGAACAGCCCGCCCAGCCATCGGCCCATGATGCGCTGGCTCACCACCTCGCCGGGCCGGAACTCAATGTCCTGGCGCATATAGGCCAGGTAGGGGGCGACCAGCGTCAGTTCCCGGCACCCGCGTTCCCGCAGGGCACCGGCCAGGAATTGCAACTCCACCAGCTTGTCATTGGGCCGATCCAGGGAGCGGACGATCACCGCCCGTTCCGGCGCGCCCTCCAGCCGCACCAGGCTTTCCCCGTCGGGAAACCGGTGCAGCGCCACCATACGCAATCCCAGCCCCAGCCGTGAGGCCAGCCGGCCGGCCAGTGCCTCGCCTTCCGGAAAGCCGATCAGAATGTCCATCGCGTTTCTTCCCCCGACGGGCCGCCTCGCCGGCCCCTTTCGTGATCCCTGGAACGGAACCCGCCTTTGGGGTCCGCCTCCCCCCTGTGCATCGCCCCGTTGCCAGATTACACCGGCCACGGGCCATGACGCATCCGGGAAGCGCAAAAGGTCAGTTCAGTGTGGCGAAATTCGGGGTTAGGATTTATTCGACTGAAAAATGGGTGCGTTTCGTTCATTCTTATCCATGGCTTGTCCATGGCTGCGGGGCATGCCCCGCGGGTGTGGCGGTGTGCAGCGGTTGAAAGGGGTGGCCCGATGTGGGGGCTAGGCGGAAGCGGCGGCATGGACCCGATGGAGCTGTCGGAGAAGGAATATTCAGCCCTGGAAGAGGCGCTGATGGCGTCGGCCCGCGGCCGGGCCTTCCTGCGTCAGCGCGACCGGCAGACCCGCATCGTGGCCCAGGATGACTGGCGCGCCCTGTTGCAGGGCATGACCGAGCAGGTGGGGCGCCTTCAGGGTATCGGCGGGGGCGGTGCCGCGGCCGCGGTCGTGGGTGACCAGAGCCCGCACCTGCACATCATGCGCGAGGAACTGAAACAGCTTTCCAACTATATCGAACAGACC
Source organism: Niveispirillum fermenti (assembly GCF_048066175.1). Classification (GTDB taxonomy): domain Bacteria; phylum Pseudomonadota; class Alphaproteobacteria; order Azospirillales; family Azospirillaceae; genus Niveispirillum; species Niveispirillum fermenti. The sequence continues at coordinate 255,628 of NZ_JBLTXA010000003.1, forward strand.
CGTCAGGAGATCGCCCAGCTTCGCCCCATGGATGCCGGCGCCAATCGCATCATGGCCGCCACCAATGAGCTGGACGCCATCGTGACGGCGACCGAACGCGCCACATCCGACATCCTGAACGCGACGGAGCGGATACAGTCGCTGGTCTCCCGACTGCCACCCAGCGACATCACCAACGATATCGACGCCCAGACGATCGAGATCATGACGGCCTGTTCCTTCCAGGACATCACGGGCCAGCGCACGACCAAGGTGGTGAACACGCTTCGCTATATCGAACAGCGCGTCAACACCATGATCGAGATCTGGGGGGTCGAGGAGACCGACGGCGCCCCCAACAAGGTGGGCGCGGACGGGTTGATTGCGTTGCGCCCGGACGACACCCGACCGGACAAGCACCTGTTGCATGGCCCCGCCATGGAACCGGTCAGCCAGGCCAATATCGATGCGCTGTTCGACAGCCTGGACAATGACGAACCGGCCAAGGCCGACCCCAACGATGCCCTGACCAACATGGATGATTGGGGACTGGCGGCAGAGGACGTGGCAGCCCCGCCGCCTCCGCCTCCGCCTCCGCCTCCGCCTCCGCCGCCCCCACCTCCGCCGCCTCCACCTCCGCCCCCGCCTCCTCCCCCTCCGCCACCGGCGGCCGGCGCCACCGTATCGCAGGCCGATATCGACGCCTTGTTCGGGTAAGCTCGCATGTCCGAAGACAGCAACAACGTCGCCCCGCGTGTGCGCCTGACGCAGGCACAGCTTGACCGTGCCTGCGAACGGCATCTGGCCTATCTTTCCGGCCTGCAGGGCGGGGCCAAGCTCTCGTTGCCCTTTTTCGACCTGTCGGAATTATCGTTCAACGGCCGCAACCTGACGAACGCCAACCTGTCCGGCGCTATCCTGCGTGGCACGCGCTTCGTGGGGGCGAAGCTGGACTATGCCGATTTGTTCGGGTGTGACCTGTCGGAGGCCGATCTGACACGGGCGCAACTGACCCGCACCGACCTGCGGGCGGCCAGTCTGCGCCGGTCGGTGCTGCGCGGTGCGCGGATGGTGGAATGCGACCTGCGCGACGGCAACATGGCGGTCAGCACGCGGGCCGATTTCCGGGTGCTGGGGCTTGATATCGGTCCCGCCGATATCTCACTGGCCATCATGGCCGATGCCGACCTGACGCGGGCGCGGCTGACCGGCTCCTGCGCGCGGGAGGCGGATTTTTCCGGCGCCATCATGTCCGGTGCCCATCTGGCGCGGACCGATCTGCGCGACGCGCAGTTCAAGGCCACTGACCTGGAAGGGGCTGATCTGGCTGATGCCGATCTGCGTGGCGCCGACCTGTCGGGCGCCAAGGTCTCCCTCCAGGCATTGCAGAGCGCCATCCGCACGGACGAGGATGCGGCCCGCCGCGCCATCCGGATGGAGGAAGGGGCAATGCCCGCGCCCGACCGGCCGCCGGAAGGCCCCCCGTCACCGGAGCGGCTGGATGCCATGCTGCGAGCCCATGCCCAATGGGTGGGTACGGGCGGGCGCTCGGGCCACCAGTTGGATATCAGCGGGCTGGACCTGTCACAGGTCGATCTGGCGGGGCGGGTCCTGACGCTGATGAAGGCCACGGGCGTGATCTTGCGCGGGGCCGACCTGCGCGGCGCACAGATGCAGGCGGCGCAATTGTCCGGTGCCGACCTGCGATCCACCGACCTGGGCTTCGCCGATCTGCGCGGCGCCAGCCTGGATCGTGCCAACCTGATCGACGCCAATCTGGAAAAGGCCAATCTGGCCATGTTGAAGACCGCGCGCGGGCATGAATTGCGGACCTCTCTGGTCCGGGCCCGGCTGGCGGCGGCCATCCTGCGCGGGGCCGACCTGACGGGTGTGGATTTTTCCGGCGCCGACCTGACCGAGACGGTGATGGATGGGGCGACGCTGACCGACGCCACGATTGCGGCGGCGCGCGGCATCAGCCTGGGCTGAACCCCGTCGCACCCTCCCCCTCGGGCTCGCGGGCACGGACCCGCCAGCCCGTGCAGAAACAGCAGGGTGGTGAAATGAGTGGTGAAATGAAAACGGCGGGGTCTATCCCCGCCGTTTTCATTCGTCTGCGTGTGCTGCTGCGTGTGCTGCACCGATGACGGTCAGCCGCGGTTCATGCGGCTGCCGACCAGATCGCTGACGACGCCGGGATCGGCCAGCGTGCTGGTATCGCCCAGCGCCTCATGCTCATTGGCGGCGATCTTGCGCAGGATGCGGCGCATGATCTTGCCCGAACGGGTCTTGGGCAGGCCGGGCGCCCACTGGATCAGGTCCGGCGTGGCGATGGGGCCGATTTCCTTGCGCACCCAGGTCACCAGTTCGCGGCGCAATTCGTCGGTGGGCTCCTCGCCGGCATTCAGGGTGACATAGGCGTAGATGCCCTGGCCCTTCAGGTCGTGCGGATAACCCACCACGGCGGCCTCGGCCACCTTGGGATGGGCGACCAGGGCCGACTCGATCTCCGCCGTGCCCAGCCGGTGACCGGACACGTTGATCACGTCATCGACGCGCCCCGTGATCCAGTAATAGCCATCCTCGTCCCGGCGGCAGCCATCGCCCGTGAAATACTTGCCCTTGAAGGTGGAGAAATAGGTCTGGACGAAGCGCTCATGATCGCCGAACACCGTGCGCATCTGGCCCGGCCAGCTATCGGTGATGCAGAGATTGCCTTCCGTCGCCCCTTCCAGGACCTGACCGTCATTATCCACGATCTCCGGCTTCACGCCGAAGAAGGGCAAGGTGGCCGATCCCGGCTTCTGGCCAATGGCGCCGGGCAGCGGAGTGATCAGGATGCCGCCCGTTTCCGTCTGCCACCAGGTATCGACGATGGGGCAGCGGCCGTCACCGACCACGCCATGATACCACAGCCAGGCTTCGGGGTTGATCGGTTCCCCCACCGAGCCCAGCAGACGCAGGCTGGCGCGGCTGGTCCGCTTCACCGGCTCCTCCCCCTCGCGCATCAGGGCGCGGATGGCGGTGGGGGCGGTATAGAAGATGTTGACCTTGTGCTTGTCGATCACTTCCCAGAAGCGGCTGACGGTCGGGTAATTGGGGATGCCCTCGAACATCAGGGTCGTGGCACCGTTGGCCAGCGGTCCATAGACGATGTAGCTGTGGCCCGTCACCCAGCCTACATCGGCCGTACACCAGTAGATGTCACCCTCGTGATAGTCGAAGACATATTGGTGCGTCATGGCGGCATAGACCAGGTAGCCGCCCGTGGTGTGCAGCACGCCCTTGGGCTTGCCCGTCGAACCGGAGGTGTAGAGGATGAACAGCGGGTCTTCCGCCCCGATCTTCGCGGCCTCGTTCTCCGCGGGGACCTTGGCCACTTCCTCATGATACCAATGGTCGCGGCCGTCCTTCCAGCCGACGGTGCCGCCCGTGCGCTTGACCACGATGACGGAGGTGACGTCGGGCAGGCTTTCCAGCGCCTTGTCGACATTGGCCTTCAGCGGCACCTTGCGGCCGCCGCGCAACCCCTCATCGGCCGTGATGACGACCTTGCCCTGGCACCCTTCGATCCGGTCGCGCAGGCTGTCGGGGGAGAAGCCGCCGAACACCACGGAATGCACGGCCCCGATGCGCGCACAGGCCAGCATGGCATAGGCGGCTTCCGGGATCATCGGCATGTAGATTGTGACGCGGTCCCCCTTTTCCACGCCATGCGCCTTCAGCACATTGGCCAGCCGGCCGACCTTCTCGTGCAGTTCCCGGTAGGTGATATGGGCGCTTTCGCTGGGATTGTCGCCTTCCCAGATGATGGCGGTCTGGTCGCCGCGCGTGGCCAGATGCCGGTCGATGCAGTTATAGGCGACATTGGTCACCCCGTCCTCGAACCAGCGGATGGAAACATCGCCCTCGAAGCTGGTGTTCTTCACCTTGGTGAAGGGGGTGAACCAGTCGATGCGCTTGCCATGCTCTGCCCAGAACGCTTCCGGGTCGGCGAGGGACTGCGCATACATGGCCTTGTATTTGGCCTCATCGATCCAGGCGCTGCCGGCCACCTCTTCCGTCACGGGAAAGAACGAAGGGCTGCTCATGGCGTTGTTTCTCCCAATCGGTTGGCGGGCGGTGCGGCGCACCGGCCGGTGACCCGGCCCCGCTTATCTCCCATCCCGGTCCCGGCGCCGACAGCAAGGAAAGCCGACGCGGACCATGGTTTACGCAAGCTTATGTAAGCAACGGCCGCCTGTTTTGGAACATGTACATTCGTCGTGTCGGCATTTCGCCGCATTCAACGGTTTTTCAAGGGGAAAGACGGCGGCGATAGCGCGTGCCATGGGTTGCACAGCATGGTATGGTCCGCCTTCAATCTTCGATACAAACCGGGCAGGATGGCATGACGGGGGGCGTTCCCGGGGGCGGGGAAATCGCGGTGGCGGAAGGGGATGTGGCCAGGCTGGGCATGCGCACCAGCCTGATGACCCTCGACCTGCTGCTGGCTGTGTTGCCGCCGGACGGCTCCGGCTATGCCGATGCCGCGGCGGAGGCATGCATCCTGTCCCGCCGCATCGGCACGGCGACGGCCGATTTCGCCGAAATGATGCGGATGGCGCGCTGAGCGGCAGCGAGCGGCTCCGGTTGGGCAGCTTGGGGCCACGGGGCCCGGCCTTTCTGCGGCGGCATCAATCCCCGACGGATACCATGCCCCCCGTGATGCTGACCGGCACGGACCGCAGCGGCCGGCCGATGCAGGGGCCCAGCACGCACATGCCGTCTTCCACACGGAACTGCGCGCCATGGGTGCTGCATTGCAGATGCAGCCCGTCCAGGCTCATGAAATCGTCGGGGTCCAGTTCCAGCGGCACGCCGACATGCGGGCAGGCGTTGCGATAGCCGAAGACCCGGTCGCCCCTGCGCGCGACCAGGATTTTGACCTTTGTTTCCCCGCGCGGCCAGTCGAAGCCGCGGGCCGTGCCGTCGGGAATATCCTCCACCCGGCACAGCACATGGCCTGTCATGCCGACACCCCGGCCAGCATGCAGATATGCGCCCATTGTTCATCGGTGACGGGGCAGACCGACAGCCGCGACTGCTTGATCAACTGCATGTCGGCCAGGGCGGGATCGGCCTTCATCTGCTTCAGCGTCACGGGGGTGGCCACGGGTTTCACCGGTGCCAGATCGACCATCACGAAACGGCCGGCCGGATCGCTGGGATCGGGATAGGCCTCGCGCACGATCTCGGCGATGCCGACGATCTCCAGCCCTTTGTTGGAATGATAGAAGAAGGCATGTTCGCCCACCTTCATGCTTTTCAGGTTCAGTGCTGCCTGATGGTTGCGCACGCCGTCCCAATGGGTGCGGCCGTCCTGCACGAACCGGTCCCAGGAATATTTGAACGGTTCCGATTTCACCAGCCAGTAAGCCATCTCGTCTCCCTCTCAACGGTCATTCGCATCGGTCGCCATCCGCGCCATCAGGCCGGCAGGACCTTGCGGTAGGGGCGGATGGTGACGGACTTGAACAGGCCCGCCCTGGCATAGGGATCGTTGGCGGCGAAATCCTCCGCGCCGGCGCGGTCGGGATAATCCAGGATGATCAGGCTGCCCACGGGCCTGCCCCCGTCGGCGTCCAGGATGGGACCGGCGATGACGATATGGTCCAGCCGGCTTTCCATATAGGCCAGGTGCTCTGGCCGCGTGGCCATGCGCAGGTCGAGCCCGCCGTCCTTGTCGTGACATTCCAGGATGAAATGCATGGGGGAACCGTCCCGTCGCTCGAAGGTTGGAAAAAGTCCAGGCAGAGTGCATAGCCGCCCCGTGCGGCGGCGTCCAGAACCAGAAAGGGCCCGTCGCCACGGGTGCCGCCCAATGCCCGCCCGCCGGTCAGCCATGGGCCGGAATGACGATCCGGTCACCCGGCCCGGCTGCGGTCAGCAGCGCCAGCATGTCATCCGGCTGCACGGCGACGCAACCGGCCGTCGGGCCATAGTCGGGTCCTGTCAGGTGCAGGAAGACCGCGCTGCCCAGCCCCGGCACGGGCGGGTCGTCATTGTGGCCCAGCACGACGACGATGTCGTAGACGCCGCGTTCCATCCACATCCGCTCGTGCGAGGCGGCGAAGGGCAGCGTCACGGGCCGGTTGTAGTCGGGATGGGCCGGGTCGTCGCACCAGCCATCATCGGGACCGATGGTTGAGACCGGCAGGCCCGTGCGCGGTCGGGCTTGCCGGTCGGCACGGTAGAGCACGCGGCGCAACGCGAAGGCGCCCACGGGTGTGGCCCCGTCGCCTTCGCGCTTGTCCTGCCGGATGCCGCCGCGGCCCAGCGCGCAACGCGCCTGCCCGCCGTTCCAGGAAAGGTGATGCCGCCCGTCCGCGCCGGGAATGACGATGATATCCATGGGCAGGGCTTCCCGGCCGGCTTGTCAGGACGTGGGGGCGGGGGCGGACAGGAAACTCTGCGGCGCGGGATCGACCTCCATCGTGCCCGTCCGCGTCACCTCCATCACGGCCAGTCCGCGTTCGGCGATGCCGGCGGGCAGCAGGCGGAAAATGCCTTCCACGCCTGCGAACCCGTTGGCATTGGTCAGGTCGGGCAGCGCGAATCCGTTGCCACCGCGTGCCAGCACGGCGGCCAGGGCCGTGGCATCATAGGCCAGCGTGGCCAGCCGGTGCGGGCGATAGCCATAGGCCTGCTGGAACCGCGTCTCGAACGCGGCGCGTCCGATCGGGGACGGGGCGGCGAACCAGCCGCCGATCAGCGACGGTTCCCGGCCCAGCCCGGCCTCGTCCCACAGGCCGGTGCCCAGCAGGCGTACCGGCCCCGGATCGATGTCGAAGAAGGGGAACAGGGCTGCCAGTTCACGCAGCGTCTGTCCCCCCTCCGCGATCAGCACGGCATCGAAGGGCAGCGGGCCGAACGTGTCGGCATTGGACAGGCGGCGCAGGACGGCGAGCGACTCCGGATCACCCAGTGCCTGAAGGCGGGACCGTTCCGCCGCCAGGGCCGCCTGACGCTGGTCGAAATCGGACAGGCGGCGCACCAGGTCGGTCAGATTGGTGGCACCGGCGGTGTAGCGTTCCACCTTCGTCACCTCCCCACCCATCCCGATGACGGCGTCGCGCAGCGATTGCACGGCGGCGTCGCCATAGGGTGTGGCCGGGGCCAGCACGCCGAAGCGCATAAGCCCGCGCGACGCGGCCAGATCGACGACGCGGCGCACCTGTTCCTGCGGCTGGAAGCCCAGGGTCCAGACCCCGCCGCCGGCAACGTTCCAATCGCTGGAAAAGGACAGAACGGGCCGGCCGGCCTGGGCGGCAACGGGTTTCACGGCGGCGGCCTCGCCCCCGAACAGGGGGCCCAGGATGATGCCGGCCCCTTCATCGACCAGCCCCTTTGCCGCCGTCGCCGCGATGCCGGGGCTGCCCTGCGTGTCGCGCGGCAGCAGCGTGAACCTGTCGTCCCCCAGGTCGAACAAGGCCATCTGTGCCGCGTCCAGCATGGACTGGCCCAGCGCGGCATTGGCCCCGGACAGCGGCAGCAGCAGGCCCACGCGCACCTTCCCGTCCTGCGGCAGGGCGGGCGGCAATTCCGCCGGCGGTGCTTCGGGTGGCAGGGCCGTTACCGGCGGGGGTTGCGGGACGGGGGGCGGGGCCGGTACGCTGCGGGGGCTGGCGCAGGCCCCCAGCAGGCCGGCCGCCGCCGTCAGCGTCACCAGCAACGACGCCATGCGCCAACCAGAATTCCTTAGCATCCGGGACCCTTTCCCCTTGACGTCAGACCCTATGGACGACCAGACCCACCTTGACGCCGACCTTGACGGGGAGGATGTCCCCGACCTGGACGACGGCGATGCGGACGCGCAGCCTAGCGGCAGCGGCGCCATCCGTAAACCGGGGCCGGGGCTTTACATCGTCGCGACCCCCATCGGCAATGCCGGCGACATCAGCCTGCGTGCGCTGGACATCCTGCGCGGGGTCGATGCCATCGCCTGCGAGGATACCCGCGTCACGGCCAAGCTGTTGCGCCGGTACGGCATTCGCACGCGCATGGTGCCTTATCATGACCATAACGCGGCAAGGATGCGGCCGGTTCTGCTGGACCGTATCGCCGGCGGCCAGGCCATCGCCCTGGTCAGCGATGCCGGCACGCCGCTGGTCAGTGATCCCGGTTTCAAGCTGGTGCGTGAGGCGCGCGACCGCGGCCTGGGCCTGACGCACCTGCCCGGCGCCAATGCGGCGGTCACCGCCCTGGTCCTGTCCGGGCTGCCATCCGACCGCTTCCTGTTCGGCGGGTTCCTGCCGGCCAAATCGGCGGCACGGCGCAGCGAACTGGAGATGTTCCGCGCGCTGCCGGCCACGTTGATCTTCTATGAATCCGCCCAGCGGCTGGCCGAGATGCTGGCCGACGTTGCGGCCGCGCTGGGCGCGCGCGAAGTGGCCGTGGCCCGCGAACTGACGAAGCTGTTCGAAGAGGTGCGGCGCGGCACGGCCGCCGACCTTGCCCACCATTATACGCAATCCGGCCCGCCGAAGGGGGAGGTCGTCGTCGTCGTGGGCCCGCCGGCGGCCGATGCGGCGGCGGCCGATGCGGCCGACATGGACAGCCTGTTGCGGCAGGCGCTGAGCGGGGGGATGAGCGTGCGCGACGCGGCGGCGCATGTGGCCACCATCACGGGCCAGCCGCGCAAGCAGGTCTATGCCCGCGCCCTGCAACTGGGGACGGGGGGCCATGGCGCGGGTCCGTGAGCGCATCGACCGCCGGCGGGCGGAACGGCTGGGCCGCATCGCCGAGTGGCTCTGCTGCCTTGTCCTGTGGCTGAAAGGGTATCGCATCCTGGCCACCCGCCTGCGTCTGCCCATGGGGGAGGTCGACATCATCGCCGCCCGGCGTGGCGTGCTGGTGGTGGTGGAGGTGAAGGCGCGGCGCACCCTGGCACAGGCGCTGGGCGCGTTGCCGCGGACAAGCTGGCGCCGCCGTCACGCTGCCATCAGCCATTTCATCGCCCGCCGTCCCCACCTGGCCCGGCTTGGTATCCGCTTCGACCTGATGGCCGTGCTGCCCCGGCGGCTGCCGCGCCATATCAAGGATGTCTGGCGGGTGGAGGGGTTGTAGGCCTGCAGGCATGAAACGACCCCGGCCCATCCGCCGTTTCCTAAGCAGGTTCCTCCAGGCCGGGCCACACATGGCCCGGCCTGGAGGAACCTGCCGACTCCATGGTTTGCAGATTTTCCGAGCCCGCCCATCTGTGGGCGGCGTTCGGAAAATCTGCTTAGCCCGTCCGCCGCAGCCGGGCCGCGAAGAACCCGTCCATGCCGCCCTGTTCGGCCAGATGGCCCGGCGTGCAGCGCACGAAACCGTCCCCGGTCAGCAGGTCGGTCAAGCCGCCGACTTCGTCGGGCGTGACGGGTTCGATCACCATCTCCGGCCGGCGATAGAGCAGGTTGGTGATCTGGTTCTCCCCTTCCTCCGGCTGGAGGGAACAGGTGCAATAGACCAGGGTGCCGCCAGGCTTCAGCATGTCGACGGCGCGATAGAGCAGGCGGGACTGGATGCGGGCCAGCTTCTCCACATCCTCTTCCGTCTTCAGCCGGGCGACATCGGGATGGCGGCGGATCGTGCCTGTCGCGCTGCAGGGCGCATCCAGCAGAACCGCGTCCACGGGGGCCGCCGGCCGCCATTCGGTGGCGTCGGCCACGATGGTCGCGACCTGGCCGGCCAGGTCCAGCCGGGCCATGTTCTCCGTCAGCCGGGCCAGGCGCCGGTCCGACCGGTCCACGGCCGTGACCTGCGCGCCCGCCGCGGCCAGTTGCGCCGTCTTGCCACCGGGCGCGGCGCACAGGTCGATGGCGGTGCGGCCGGTCAGGTTCCCGAACAGCCGGGCGGGGATGGCGGCGGCGGCATCCTGCACCCACCAGCCCCCCTCATCGAAGCCGGAAAGCTCTGTCACCTGCCCGCCCGCGGTCCGGCGCAGGGAACCGGTGGGCAGGGGCACCGCCTCCAGCCGCCCGGCCCAGGCGCCCGCATCGCCCTTGACGGTGATGTCCAGCGGGGCTTCGGCCAGATGGGTTTCCACGATGGCCCGTGTCAGCGCCGTGCCATAGGTCTTGCGCCAGGACAGCCACAGCCAGTCCGGTGTGTTCAGCCGCCCGGCGTCCTGGGCCGCCAGGATGGCATCCCGTTCCCGGTCCAGGCGGCGCAGAATGGCGTTGATCAGCCCCTTGTACGGGTGCTGCCGGCGGGCCACGGCCAGTTCCACGGCCGTGTCAACGGCGGCATGGGCGGGGGTGCCCAGGAACAGGAGCTGTGCCGCCCCCAGGCGCAGGATATCCTGCACCACGGCCTTCAATTGTTGCCCCTGCTTGGTCAGCATGGACTGGATGGCATCGTCGATCTGTCCCAGCCGGCGCAGGGTGGTGGCGACCAGCAGGCGCGTGAAGGCGCGGTCGCGCGGGGCGAGCGCCCGCAGGCCGCGGCTGCCTTCCCAGGCATCGTCGAAGGGCACGCGCTTGGCCAGCACGTTGAACAGAAGGTCCAGGGCCACACCGCGCGTGGCAAGCGCGCTGTCGGCCGGGGCGGGGGTCTCGTCGGTCATGGCCGGGGTGTACCCCGGTCTACCCCGCTTGTCGAACGCCGATGACGCAACTGTGCCCGGAAGCGCGCGCCGCATCGCCCTGGACAGGCGGGCGTCGCGTCACCAAATTCCCAGGCCTAACCTTTTTCCGAGAGGAACCAAGCTCATGGCGATCGAACGGGCCATTCTGGCCGGTGGCTGCTTCTGGGGCATGCAGGATCTGATCCGCAAGGTGCCGGGCGTGGTGGGAACCCGCGTCGGTTACACCGGCGGCGATCTGGAGAACCCCACCTACAAGGATGTGAAGACGGGCCATACCGGCCATGCGGAGGCCATCGAGATCAGCTTCGACAATGACAAGCTGAGCTATCGCCGCCTGCTGGAATTCTTTTTCCAGATCCACGATCCCACGACGCAGGACCGTCAGGGCAACGATACGGGCAGCCAGTACCGCTCCGCCATCTTCGTGGCCGATGCCACCCAGGCCGGCACGGCCCGTGCCGTGAAGGCCGATGTGGAGGAAAGCGGACGCTGGCCCGGCAAGGTGGTGACGGAGATTACCGATGTCGGCCCCTTCTGGGAGGCGGAGGATTTCCATCAGGACTACCTGGAGCGCACGCCCGACGGCTATACCTGCCATTGGGTGCGCCCCGACTGGGTCCTGAACGGGGACTGACGGGGTGCTCCTGCCCGGAGATCAGTCGCCGTTCCAGGCCTGGCGGTAGAGCGCCACCATCGCCGCCACGTCGGGCACAAGCGGGTTGTTGCCGGGGCTGCCCGATGCCAAGGCCTGTGCCGCCATGGTCTCCAGCAGCCCGTCCCAGCGGGCAGGGTCGATGCCGTAATGGCGCGGGCTTGGCACCGACAGGTCGGCGTTCAACTGGCGCAGGGCCATGACGAGGGCCAGGCCCGCCGCCGCATCATCCTGCTCCGGCCCGGCCACGCCCATGGCGCGGGCACAATCGGCATAACGGCCGGGCGCGCCCGGCAGCGACCAGGCCGTGACGGCCGGCAGCAGCATGGCGTTCGACAGGCCGTGCGGCACATGAAAGAAGGCGCCGATGGGCCGGCTCATCCCATGCACCAGTGCTACGGAGGCGTTGGAAAAGGCCATGCCCGCCAGGGTGGCGCCCAGCATCATGGCTTCCCGCGCGGTCCGGTCGCCGGGGTCGGCGCAGGCACGGCGGATATGCGGGGCGATCTGGCGGATCGCCGCGATGGCCATGGCATCGGTATAGGGGCTGGCCTTCACGCTGACATAGGCCTCGATGGCGTGGGTCAGCGCGTCGATGCCCGTGTCCGCCGTCAGGCGCGGCGGGCAGGTCAGGGTCAGTTCATAATCGATGATGGCGGCGGCCGGCACCAGCATGGGGCCGGCGATCAGCATCTTCTCATCCGTTTCGGTATCGGTGATGACGGTGAAGCGCGTCACCTCCGATCCGGTGCCGGCCGTGGTGGGAATGGCGATGACGGGAACGCCCGTGCGCGCAATGGGATTGGGCACCTTGTAATCGCGCATGCGCCCGCCATTGGCGGCCAGCACGGCCATGGCCTTTGCGGTGTCGATGGGTGACCCGCCGCCAAGCGCCACCAGCCCGTCATAGCCGCCCGCCAGCAGCCGTTCCACCCCGGCGGCGATCACATCCGTCGTGGGGTCGGGCACGGTCTCGGCGAACATGTCGGCGGTGAAGCCGGCGGCGCGCAGGGGGGCCAGCAGCCGTTCGGCATGGCCGCTGTCACGCATGAAGGGATCGGTCACCACGAGCGGCCGGGTCACCCCCAGGCGGGACAGCACGGCCCCGATGCGGCCGATGGCTCCGCCGCCGATCTCCATGACGGGGGGGACCAGGATGGTGGCGATCATGGCATGTTCCTTGGTTCATCCGATTGTGGCCGCCAGGGCGGGGCACCATGTTTGGCCACACCCCGGTGATTTGCCAAGTCCCTTCCCGTGCGAGGAAAATGCATGGGGCGATGCGGTCCCCTCATCGCGCACCTTCCCCTCGCACGCCATCTGGCCGCCGTGCGTGCAAGCGCCTATGCTAGGGGCCGATACCGGTTTTCCAGGCTGAAAGCGCATGAGCAACCCCGCCCCCGACCTTTTCGACGCCGCCCTGGCTGTCCGCCTTCAGGCGCACGCCCCCTATTCCGGCTTCCGGGTGGGGGCGGCCATCCGGGCGGATGGCGGGCGCATCCATGCCGGTTGCAACGTGGAGAATGCCGCCTATCCCCAAGGCCAGTGCGCGGAGGCCACGGCCATCGGCCTGATGGTGGCTTCCGGCGACCGGCGGATTGCAGAGATCGTGGTGGTCGGCGGTGATGCCGGGGCCGGGGTTCTCTGCACCCCCTGTGGCGGATGCCGCCAGCGCATCCGGGAATTTGCCGGCCCCGACACGCCCATCCATGTCTATGATGCCGGGGGGCATCGCCGCACCTTCACGCTGGGGGAACTGCTGCCCTTCAGCTTCGGCCCCGACAATCTGGGGTTTTGACGTTATGATGGATCATTCCGATTCCGAAATAATGGTTGCCGCCATTGCCACACGCGCGCTGCCCCTTGTCGATCTGACCAGCCTGAACGATGCCGACGATGTCGCCAGCACCGCGGCACTCTGCGCCAAGGCGGTGACGCCGGCCGGGAACGTGGCTGCGGTCTGTCTTTGGCCTGAATTCGTTGCGCAGGCGAAACATGCCTTGATGGGCACGGGTATTCGCGTGGCGACCGTTGTGAATTTTCCTGGCGGCTCGCTGCCGGCGGAAAAGGTCGTGGACCAGATCGCCCGCGCCCTTGCCGACGGGGCGGAGGAGATCGACATCGTCATGCCCTATGGTGCCATCATGGTGGGGCAGGGGGGGGACCAGCGGGCGGCGGACCATCTGGCCGCCTGCCGGGCGGCGTGTGGGGCCGCCACCATGAAGGTCATCCTGGAAAGCGGGTCCCTGGCCAAGCCGGCCCTGATCGAGCGCGCGGCCCGGGTGGCGGTCGATGCGGGGGCGGATTTCCTGAAGACCTCCACGGGCAAGGTGCCGGCCGGGGCCACGCCCGGTGCGGCGCGCATCATGCTGGAAGCCAGCCGTGCGGCGGGCCGGCCTGTCGGCTTCAAGGCGTCGGGTGGCATCCGCGATGTGGAGACGGCGGGCCAGTATCTGGCCCTGGCCGACGAGATATGCGGCCCCGGCTGGGTTTCCCCGGCCCGTTTCCGGTTCGGGGCGTCCGGATTGCTGGATGCGATTCTGGCCGTACTGGGGCACGGGCCGGCGGCGGTGACGTCTGCCGGTTACTGACCCGGCAGCACACGCCCCTTTTCCACATGCAGCCAGGTGGTGGCCAGTTCGGCCAGTTCGTCCGCCTGATGCGTGACATAGAGCATGGGCAGCCCGGCCCCATCGCGCAGACGGATCAGATAGGGCAGCATCTCGGCCCTTCGCGCGGGGTCCAGGGCCGACAGGGGCTCGTCCAGCAGCAGCAGGCGGGGTGCAGACAGCAGGGCGCGGCCGATCGCCACCCGCTGCCGTTCCCCGCCCGACAGATCACGCGGCCGGCGCGACAGCAGGGGGGCGATATCCAGCAGGTCGATGATGGCGCCGGGCGCGGGCCCGCCGGTGTCGGCACCCGCGAACAGCCGGCCGTACAACAGGTTCTGCCGCACCGACAGGTGCGGGAACAGCCGCGCATCCTGGAACACCTGTCCGATGCGCCGCCGGTGGGGCGGCAGCCAGCGACGGGTCGTGGTGTCGACCAGTACAGTGCCATCCAGCACGATACGCCCGCGGGTCGGCCGGGCCAGCCCCGCGACCAGGGCGAGCAGCGTCGTCTTGCCGGCACCCGACGGCCCCGTGATGACGGTGACACCGGGGCCGATGGCCAGTTCCGCCGACAGCCTGAACTCGCCGATCTGGTGGGTCAGCGCGATCTCAAGCATCGCGCCCCTCCACCCGTCGGCGCACGCGCCGGGCCAGCAGCTCGCTGGCGGCGACGGCGAAAACGGCGATGACAACCGCCACCATGGTCAGCCGCAGGGCGGCCGCATCGCCACCCGGCACCTGTGTCAGGCTGTAGATGGCGGCCGGCATCGTCTGGGTGACGCCCGGAATGGCCGCCACGAAGGTGATGGTGGCCCCGAATTCCCCCAGCGCCTTGGCGAAGCACAGGATGGCGCCCGACAGGATGCCGGGCAGGGACAGGGGCAGGGTGATGGTCAGGAACACGGCCCAGGGCGGTGCCCCCAGCCCTGCCGCCGCATCCTCCAGCCGGTTGTCCACAGCCTCCATCGACAGCCGTATGGCCCGGACCAGCAGGGGAAAGGCCATCACCGAACAGGCCAGCACCGCCCCCGTCCAGTTGAAGGCCAGGACGATGCCCATCTCCGCCAGCACGGCCCCGAATGGCCCCTGTCGCCCGAACAGCAGCAGAAGAAGATAGCCCGTGACGACGGGGGGCAGCACCAGGGGCAGATGTACCAGCGCATCCAGAAGAATGCGGCCGGGAAAGGATTTGCGGGCCAGCAGCCAGGCCACCAGGATGCCGGGCACCAGACTGACCATCGTGGCCCAGCAGGCCACCTTCAGCGACAGCCAGATGGCCGTCATCTCCTCCGGCGTGAAATCCATCACTTACCTGGCCAGTATCGTGAAGCCCTGGTTCGTGAAATGGCGATGGCCATCCTCGGACAGGAGATAGTCCAGCAACGGCCGGGCCGTGGCCGCATCCGCCCCCTTGACCAGGGCGATCGGATATTCGATGGCCGGATGGCTGCCGGCCGGGAAAATACCGACGATGGCGACGCCGGGCTCCACCCGCGCATCCGTGGCATAAACGATGCCGGCCCCCGCCTCGCCACGTGCCACCATCGCCAGGGCGGCGCGTACATTCTCCGCCGGGGCCAGCCGGTCCTGCACCTTGTCCCACAGGCCCAGGCTGGTCAGGGCGGCCCTGGCATAGCGGCCGGCCGGCACGGCGTTGACATCGCCCACCGCAAGCCGGTTGCCGGCCAGCAGGCCAAGGATGTCCAGGTCCCCATCCACTGTCAGCCGCCTGGCCTGTGACCGCTGCACGACCAGCACGAGCTGATTGCCCAGGAAGGTGCGGCGGCTGTCGGGCTGGATCAGCCCGGTCTTCTCCAGATGGTCCATCCATTCCTGATCGGCGGAGATGAAAATATCGGCAGGCGCCCCCGCCTCGATCTGCCGGGCCAGGGCGGACGAGGCGGCATAGGCCGCCGTGGCATCCGCGCCGGCCCTTTCCTTGTAGCCGGCCAGCGCCTGGTCCAGCGCGGTCCGCAGGCTGGCGGCGGCATAGACGCTGGCATCGCGTGCCGCGGCGGCCGGCGCCAGCAGCAGGGAAAGGGCGATCAGCAGGCGGGACAGGCGGGAACGCAGCATGGGGCCACTCCGGCGGGGTCGGGAAGGGCAGATTATCGTTATGTTTTGTTAAATACAACGATAGCGCATTCCACTGTCTATCGCCGCCGGAAGCAGAGCGTCAGGTTGTTGGCGGGCATCTGGATGATGTCGGGCGCCCCGAACCCCTGACTGTCGGCCAGTTCCGCCACCGTTTCCAGGTCGCGCACGCCCCAGGCGGGGTTGCGGGCGCGCAGGTCGGCGTCAAAGGCAGCGTTGCTGTCGGCCGTGTGCCGTCCGTCACGGCGATAGGGTCCGTAGAGCAGCAGCGGCGCCCCCGGCGACAGTAGCCGGCCGGCGCCCGTGAACAGGCCGATGGCGGCCTGCCACGGTGCGATATGGATCATGTTCACGCACAATATCGCGTCCGGTGCCGCGCTGCCGGGCCATTCGTCGGACCACTTGTCGGGCTGGGTGGCATTGATGGCCAGCGGCGGGCGCAGGTTGGGCAATGCCGCCTCTGCCGCCCAGGCGCGGATGCTGGCGCGGGCCGCCCCGTCGGGATCGCTGGGCTGGATGATGAGGCCCGGCAGGTTCGCGGCCAGGAACAGGGCATGTTCCCCGCTGCCGCTGGCGATTTCCAGCAGCAGGCCGGTTTCGGGCAGGCGGGGACGCAGGGCCTCCAGCAGCGGCTGGCGGTTGCGCAGGGTGGCGGGCGCGTGGCGCTTGTCGTCGGTCATCATGGGAACCAAGCTATGCCGGAAGCCGGCAGCCCGCCAAGCCCCTTGGCCTGCGCATGTCCGGGTCGCAGGGGATGGCACCATGGAAGCAGTTGCGCTGCCGGCCTTGATTGTCTACCTCTCCCCCTTGATCGATCTGCGGCGCGCGCCGGCCCGTTTTTGTGGAGTGTTTGGGGATGCCCTACGTCGTCACCGAAGCCTGCATCAAGTGCAAGTACACCGATTGCGTCGAAGTCTGCCCGGTGGACTGCTTCTATGAAGGTGAGAATACGCTGGTCATCGCCCCGGACGAGTGCATCGATTGCGGCGTCTGCGAACCGGAATGCCCGGCTGAAGCCATCCTGCCCGACACCGATCCGCGTGCCGAGCAGTGGCTGGAGATGAACCGCGAATACGCCGCGCAATGGCCCAATATCAATCGTAAGAAGCCGGCCCTGTCCGATGCCGACGACTGGAAGGGCGTGCCGGACAAGTATGCCAAGTATTTCAGCGACAAGCCTGGCAAGTAAACGGCCTCGCAAGGGGGCTGCGACTCGCCCCGCCGATGCACCGCTGGAACAGTGTTTCGCGTTCGCCCATGCGGCCGGTGCATGACCGACATAACGTGTCCCCCGCGGAACTTTCTGCGATTGGGGCCTTCTGGGTCTGTCATCTTGGCGTAACATCGACTATATTGATGTTCAAGCGAGGATCGGCACGGCGCCCTGAGAGTGGCGGCGGACATGTAAGCCATCCGCTATCGCCAGAGCATGTGTGACGATCCGTGTCCCGCCGCCCGTGCGGTCGGGGCTCCGAGTTTTTTGTTCCCGTGGCGCGCAGCCCGCGCGGAAAAAGAGAGCAAACCGAACATGTCTGAGAGCCTAGATTTCACCACTGGTGATCACGTTGTCTATCCGGCCCACGGTGTGGGCCAGATCATCGGGATCGAGAACCACAGCATCGCTGACATCAATGTCACGCTCTATGCCATCCAGTTCGAAAAGGAACGGATGACGCTGAAGGTTCCGGTGGCGAAGGCCAAGGCTTCCGGCTTGCGCCGCCTGTCCACCAAGGACCGGATCAAGGCCGCGATGGAGACCCTGCAGGGTCCCAGCAAGGTGAAGCGCATCATGTGGAGCCGCCGCGCCCAGGAATATGAGGCGAAGATCAATTCCGGCGACCCCGTCTCCATCGCCGAGGTGGTGCGCGACCTTTATCGCGGTGAGGACCAGTCCGACCAGTCCTACAGCGAACGGCAGATTTATCATGCCGCGCTGGAGCGCCTGGCCCGTGAACTGGCGGTTGTCGAGAAGATCGACGAGCGCAAGGCGACGGAGAAGCTGGAAGCCGTGTTGAGCAAGGCCGCCTGATCCCTTCTGTCACGGCCCGTTCCAATGGTGCCGGACACAAGATGAAGCATCCCGTTCTTACCCGGATGGGCTATTTAGTATGAAAGAGGCGTCCTAGAACGGGACGCCTCTTTTTTTGCACCGCCGCAGGCTCTACACTGCGAACCTCGTTGCCAGCCGCCGGAATCAGATGTCGGACGATCGCAAATATGCCTTGCTGGGTCGGCCCCGCCATGTGTGGGCCGTGGGGTCTGTGCATGGGGAGGCGGCGCGGCTGGCCGCGCTGCATGATGATATCGGCCGCCGGTTCCAGCCGGGCGACCGGCTGGTCTATCTGGGCAACATGATCGGCCGCGGTGCTGCCGTGCGGGACACGATCGAGGAGTTGTTGTCCTTCCGCCGGCACGTCCTGGCCATGCGGGGGGTGGTGGTGACTGACATCACCTATCTGCGTGGCGGACAGGAGGAAATGTGGCACAAGCTGTTGCAGCTCCAGTTCGCGCCCGACCCGGCTGCCGTGCTGCAATGGATGGTGGGGCAGGGGCTGGATGCCACATTGGCGGCCTATGGCGGCACGGCGGCCTATGGCCTGGCGGCGGCCCGGGATGGCGCGGTATCGCTCTCGCGCTGGACGGGGGAGTTGCGGGCCGCCCTGCGCGCCTCGCCCGGCCACGACAATCTTTTGAGCGCGCTGCGCCGCTGTGCCTACACCAGCGCGGCGGACGGGGCGCCGACCGACCTGCTGTTCGTCAGCGCCGGGCTGGACCCGGCCAAGCCGCTGCATATGCAGGCCGATACCTTCTGGTGGGGCGGGGGCAGTTTCGCCCGCATCGATGCCCCCTATAACGGCTTCCGCCGGGTGGTCCGCGGCTATGACCCCACGCATGCGCCGGGTCCGACCGTGACGGATTTCACGGCCAGCCTGGATGGCGGTGCCGGTTTCGGTGGCCGGCTGATCTGCGCCTGTTTCGCCCCCGACGGGCGGATGCTTGAACTGGTCGAAGCCTGATTGGTATTAAGGGGCATTGAGAAAGCTCTTTGGTATGCCTGAGTGACGGGAGAATCCCGGAACCGGGGATACCTGAGCCCGTGCGGCGGTTAATACCAACTTGCGGTGAGTGGAACTCATCGCAAGTTGGTCCGGCGGCGACTGCCGCCGCGCCGCTCGTGCGGCGCAGCCAAGCCAACGAATGTTGGCGCCGGCAATTGAGGGCGGTGACCAGAACCTATAGGTTCTGGTCACCGCAAAATAGTATAAGCATTTCACCGAACTATTCGGCACATGAATATATGGCAGGTTGGGCGCGGGAGGCCGCCCCGCGCAGGCTCAACCCTCCTGCCTTCACCCGCATGATGAAAAAATAACGACGGGCGGTGATCCGCCCGTCAGGCCGCTGCGTACCAAGCTTCGAGAACCGGCCCGTGACGGGCCGGCCCGCGACAGCGACGGAGCAGGCGGCGATGGCGCATATTGATGATCCCGAGACCCAGCGGGCCAACCTGGCCTTCATCCGTAGCGCCATGCGCGCGCCGCTTCTGGCGCGCGACCATGAAATGGAACTGGCTCGCCGCTGGCGCGAGAATGGGGATCAGAAGGCGCTGCATGAACTGGTACGCAGCTATACCCGCCTGGTCGTCTCCATGGCTGCCCGCTTCCGCCATTACGGCATTCCCTCCGGGGATCTGGTGCAGGAGGGGAATGTCGGTCTGATGCAGGCCGCCAGCCGGTTCGAGCCGGAGCGCGACGTGCGCTTTTCAACCTATGCGGCCTGGTGGATCCGATCGGCCATCCAGGATCACATCCTGCGCAACTGGTCCATCGTGCGCACGGGCACGACGGCGGCGCAGAAGACGCTGTTCTTCAACCTGCGCCGGCTGCGCGCGAAGATCGCCGACAATCCGTCCGGTGAGCGCCTGTCCGACATGGCCCGACAGGAGATTGCCCGGGAGCTGGATGTCGAGGTGGCCGAAGTGGAAAGCATGGAGGCACGGCTATCGGGCAGCGACCAGTCGCTGAACGCCGTCATGGCCGCCGACGGCGATGCGCAATGGCAGGATTTCCTGGCGGACACCCGGCCCGATCCTGAAGAGGTGGCCATCGGCACGCGCGATGGCCGCATGCGGTCACGCTGGCTGGCCGCCGCGCTGGGGGAATTGTCGCCGCGGGAACGCCGCATCATCGCCGAGCGCCGCCTGCGCGACCAGGGGGCCACGCTGGAGGAACTGGGCAAGGCGCTGGGCGTTTCCAAGGAGCGGGTACGCCAGCTGGAGAGCCGTGCCCTCAATAAGCTGCGCGCCAGCATGATGAAGCGTGTGGCCGATGGCAGGGATCTGTTGATGGAGGCGTGATACAATTTGCGGTGATCAGAGCCAATTGGTTCTGATCACCGCCTTCAATTGCCGGCGCCAACATTCGTTGGCTTGGATACGCCGCACGAGCGGCGCGGCGGCGACCGCCCTGCATCGTATCCCGTGGGGCTGACCATCCCCGACAAGACAAAAGCCCCCGCCGGCATCACCGGCGGGGGGTTTCGTGTCATGGTCCCGGACGAGGGGCCGGGGATCAGCCGGCTTCGGCCTGACGCTCGGCACGCTTGCGGGCGTTGGGGTCCAGCAGCTTCTTGCGCAGCCGGATGGATTTCGGCGTCACTTCCACCAGTTCATCATCCTGGATATAGGCCAGGGCCTTTTCCAGGGACATGCGGATGGGCGGCGTCAGGACGACGGCTTCATCCTTGCTGGTGGTGCGGATGTTCGTCAGCTTCTTGCCCTTCTGAACATTGACCTCAAGGTCGTTCTCGCGGGTATGCTCGCCGACGATCATGCCTTCATAGACCTTCCAGCCGGGCTCGATCATCATCGGGCCGCGATCTTCCAGGTTCCACAGCGCATAGGCCACGGCCTCGCCATCGGAATTGGAGATCAGCACGCCGTTGCGGCGGCCGGGGATCGGGCCCTTGAAGGGGGCGTAATCATGGAACAGGCGGTTCATGACGCCCGTGCCGCGCGTATCGGTCAGGAATTCACCCTGATAGCCGATCAGGCCGCGGGACGGGACATGGAACACCAGACGGACCTTGCCGGCGCCCGACGGACGCATTTCCAGCATCTCGCCCTTGCGCTCGGCAACCTTCTGGACGACGACGCCGGAAAATTCCTCGTCCACGTCGACGACGACTTCCTCGATCGGCTCCTGGCGCTGGCCGTTGGCGTCGGTCTTCATGACCACGCGGGGACGGCTGATCGACAGCTCGAAGCCCTCGCGGCGCATGGTCTCGATCAGGATGCCGAGCTGGAGTTCACCGCGGCCGGCGACCTCATAGGCGTCGGCATTGTCCGTCTCGCGGATGCGCAGGGCGACGTTGCCTTCGGCCTCGCGCATCAGGCGGTCGCGGATCATGCGGCTGGTGACCTTGTCGCCTTCGCGGCCGGCCAGCGGGCTGTCATTGACCGAGAAGGTCATGGCCAGCGTCGGCGGATCGATCGGCTGCGCCGGCAGGGCGTTCTCGACGCTCATGTCGACGATGCTGTCGGCGACCGTGGTCTTCACCAGGCCGGCGATGGCGACGATGTCACCCGCCTGCGCCTCTTCCACGGGCACGCGCTCCAGCCCGCGGAAGGCCAGCACCTTCGACGCGCGGCCCTGCTCGATCAGCTTGCCGTCGCGCGACAGGGACTTGATCGCCATGTTGGTCTTGATGCGGCCCGACTGGATGCGGCCCGTCAGGATGCGGCCCAGATAGGGGTTGGCTTCCAGCGTCGTGGCCAGCATGGTGAAGGGCTCATCGACACTGTCGACCTTGGGCGGCGGCACATGGTTGACGACCAGTTCGAACAGCGGCGTCAGGTCCTTGCGCTCGTCATTCAGGTCGACCACGGCCCAGCCGTTGCGGCCCGACGCGAACAGCGTGGGGAAATCAAGCTGCTCGTCGGAGGCGTCCAGCGAGGCGAACAGATCGAAGATCTCGTTGTGGACCTCGTCGGGGCGGGCGTCCTGACGGTCGATCTTGTTGACGACGACCATGGGGCGCATGCCCAGCTTCAGGGCCTTGCCCAGCACGAACTTGGTCTGCGGCAGCGGGCCTTCGGCGCTGTCCACCAGCAGGCAGACACCGTCGACCATGTTCAAGATGCGCTCCACCTCGCCGCCGAAATCGGCGTGGCCGGGCGTGTCGACGATGTTGATGCGCACGTCGTTCCAGACGACGGACGTACACTTGGCCAGGATCGTGATGCCGCGCTCACGCTCCAGGTCGTTGCTGTCCATGGCGCGCTCGGCGACCTGCTGGTTTTCGCGGAAGGTGCCGGACTGCTTCAGCAGCATGTCCACCAGGGTGGTCTTGCCGTGGTCGACGTGGGCGATGATGGCGATATTGCGCAATTGCATGAGGGTACGGTCCTGCGTGCCTGGTGCTGGTCGCGCGCCGCCCAATGACTATGTCCGCCGGATCGGGGTTCGCGCATGAAAAACGCCCGGCCACCTTTGTCGTCCCGCCCGGGATCGGGCGGCGGAACAGGGGTGGCCGGGCTGATGTCGCGGCGCAATATAACGATGACGGCACCGTCCGGCTAGGGCCGGGAACGGGGGGCTGCCTTGCGTTTCAGACCTTCGGCCGGGGGCTGCCGGGGGGCCTACTCCGAAAGTGGACGAGCTTACCCCTGGAAAGCCCGCGCCCACCCGTGCCACCATGGCAAGGCAACCGGGGGAGGATATGGCAACGCCCATGGCACGGAAATGGATGCTGGTGCTGGCGACGGCGGCGCTGCCTGTGGCGACCGTCGCGCAGGCACAGCAGACCCCCTATAAGGTGGTGATCGAAGGGATCGACGACCAGCCGGCCCTGTCGGACCTCATGCGGAACGTCTCCAGCCTTGTGGAGCTGCAGGACGAGCCGCCCCCTTCCCCCATCGGGCTGGGACGCCGGGCCGACGCGGATCTGGACCGGTTCAAGGCGGCGCTGCGGTCCGAAGGCTTCTACGACGCGCTGGTCGTGGCAGAGATCGACACCGACGTTTCCCCTGCCACCGTCGTGATCAAGGTGGAGGAGGGCAGCCCCTATCGCGTGACGCGGGTCTCCCTGGTGTCGGCGGACGGTGCGTCCCTGCCGGAAGGGGCGCCGCTGGCCGACGGGCTGGGGTTGCCCGTCGGGGCCGTGGCGCGGGCGCCGGCGGTCATCGATGCTGAAAGCCGCATCCTGCCGCGCTTCGCCGAACGCGGCTATGCCTATGCCCGGCTGCTGGATCGCAAGCTGGTGGTCGATCATGCCACTCGTGGCATGGATGTGACCTATGTTGTCGATCCGGGACCGAAGGTCACCTTCGGTCCCATCACGATCAACGGGTTGGAGGAAGTGTCGGAGAGGGCGGCCCGCCGGCGCCTGCCCTGGCGCGTGGGCGACGATTACCATCCGGCCACGATGGAGGAGGGCCGGCAGGCCCTGGCCGACCTGGGGGTCTTCTCCTCCGTCCGGCTGCGGCTGGCGGACGAGCCGACGCCCGACCAGCAGGCGCCCGTGATGGTCGACCTGGCCGAACGGGCCATGAATTTCGTGGGATTCGGCGCCGATTACGGAACCGAGGATGGATTTGGTGCCAACGCCTATTGGGGTGATCGCAATTTCCTGGGCAATGCCGAACGGTTCCGTGTCGATGCGCGGTTGGCCGGTATCTCCCGCCGGGGGGAGACGAGTGCCAGCGATTTCGACTACCGCCTGGGCACCTCCTTCATGCAGCCAGACTTCCTGTCCAGAGGCCAGTCCCTTAACCTCTCGGCGGAAGCATTGTCGGAACGGCCCGATGCCTACCGGCGCAAGGCGCTTGTCCTGACGGCAGCCGTGGAACGACGGCTGTCAAAGGGGCTGACGGCCAGCCTGGGCGTGACGGCAGAACAATCCCGCGTGGCGGAAAACACGCAGAAGACCTCCAACACCCTCGTCGGTATTCCGCTGGCGCTGAACTGGGACCGGTCGAACGATCTTTTGAATCCGACCAAGGGATTCCGTCTGTCCGGCGCGGTCACGCCCTATCTGGCAGCACTGGGTGACAGCAACAGCTTCGCCATCGCGCGGGTGGGGGGCAGCACCTATTTCGATTTCAGCGACAATGGCGATTACGTCGCCGCGCTGCGCGGCGTCTATGGTGCCGTGATCGGCGGCGGCCTGCTGGATGTGCCGGCCGACAAGCGTTTCTATGCCGGCGGCGGCGGGTCCATCCGTGGCTATGGCTATCAGGAGGTGGGGCCGCGCGATGCGCTGGGCGACCCGCTGGGGGGCGTATCGCTGCTGGAGATGTCGGCCGAGATGCGCATCAAGGTGACGGAGAATATCGGGGTCGTGCCCTTCGTGGATGCCGGCAACGTCTACACGACCGAATATCCCAAGCTGGGTCAGGGGCTTCGTTATGCCGCGGGTGTGGGCGGACGCTACTACACGCCCATCGGCCCCATCCGTGTGGACGTGGCCGTGCCGCTGAACCGGCGGACAGGCGACAAGACCTTCCAGTTCTATATCTCCATCGGACAGGCATTCTAGGGGGTGGGGGGAATGGACGCCATCCGGGCTGATGCCCTTCCGGCCGCGGCGGATCATCCGCCGGCCCGCCTGTCGAAGCTGCCGGAAAAGTACGGGGAGGCCCCATGCGCGCTGTCCTGATCTGGATCGCCGCCGGCCTGGCGGGGCTTCTGGCACTGGTTTTGCTGCTGGTCATCGGCGCCGGTATCTGGCTGTCCACGCCATCGGGGCGTGACGTCATCCTGGCACAGGCACAGAAGGCCGTGCCGGGGCTGGTCGTGGAGGGGGCGGACGGCTCCATCTTCGACCTGCGCCTGGCCCGCGTGACGATGGCCGATGCCGACGGCATCTGGCTGATTGTCACCGATGCGAGGCTGGACTGGACCCCCTGGCCGCTGCTCGGCCGGTCGCTGGAGGTGGCGAAGGTCGGGGCTGCGACGGTGGATGTGGCCCGTCAGCCCCTGCCGTCGCCCGACCAGACGGAAGCCGGAACCACGCCGTTGCGTCTCCCCGTTTCCGTGACGGTGGACCGGCTGGCGGTGGGGCGGGTGACGCTGGGCGCTGCGCTGCTGGGCGGGGAGCCGGCGCTGCTGACCGTATCGGGCCATCTCAATCTGCCATCGGGCGAACTGGCCGGCGCCGGGGCGCTGGATATCGCGCGCATCGACGAGCATCCGGGCACGCTGGCCGTATCCGGCGCCTACCGGCCGGGCGGAAGGCTGACCCTGGCGGCGGAGGCGACGGAGGAAGGCAACGGACTGCTGGCGGAACTGCTGGATATTCCCGGCCGGCCGGCCGTCGTGCTGACGCTGCAGGGCGACGGCACCCTGTCGGACTGGACCGGCACGGCAACGGCCAAGGCCGGCGATCAGGCCGATGCCCGCGCGGAATTCCGTATCCGGCCCGTCGGCACCAAGTTGACCTTCGGCCTGGATCTTGCCGGCAACATGCAGGCCCTGCTGCCGCCATCCATCCGTGACCTGGTCGGGCCGGATCTGAAGGTGGGGGCCGGTGGCCTGATCGATCCGGGCAAGCTGATCGCGCTGGACGGCGTGGGGATCGAGGCCGCCATCGGCCGGGTGTCCGGCGGCGGCCAGTTCGATCTTGAAACAAGGGCGCTGAATGTCGGTGCCTGGGTGGAGGTGCCCGACGCCGCACCCCTGGACCCGATGGTGGCACCGGCCGCCTTCGCCGCGGCGCGCGGCAGCCTGACCCTGACGGGCACGCCGGAGGCGCCGCATCTGGCCACCGACATGGTGCTGGACCGTGTCGTCCTGCCCGACCTGACGGCCGCGACGCTGGGCATCAAGGGTGTCGTGAAGGCCGAGCCGGGGATGGAAAAGATCGACGTTGCGGCCGACATGGCGCTGCAGGGGCTGGCGGGGCCGCTGGCGACCCTGACAGGCCCGCGCGCCACCATGGTGACGCGCGCCGTCCTGACGCCGGCCCCGGGCCGTATCGATCTGTCGCAACTGGCCTTCAACGGCACTTCCATGACCGCGACGGCCAAGGGTGTACTGACCGGCTGGGGTCAGGATGGCGATCTGGCCATCAACATGGCGGCCCGCAATCTGGCGCCGCTGTCCAACATGGCCGGCCGGCCCCTGTCCGGCGCCATGACGGCAGAGGCCACGGTGCGCCGCCGCAACGGCGAGACGGCGGTCCTGCTGAAGGGCCAGGCCGACGGGCTGGGCGTGGGCCAGGACCAGGCCAACGCATTGCTGGCCGGGCGCACCGAACTGACGGCCGATATCACGGTAGGGGCGGAAACGGTGCTGCGCGCGCTGTCGGTGCGCACCCCGCTGATGAGCCTGACGGCCCAGGGCCGCTATGGGGCGGATGGCATCACGGCCGACGCCACGGCGGAGGTGCCGGACCTGTCGCCGCTGTCGCGCGGGCTGGGCATGGAAATGGTGGGTGCGGTCACGGCCCGCCTGCGCAGCCCCGTCGCGGACAGCCTGGAACTGGAGGTGCGCGGCGATGGTGTGGTGCTGGACGGGCTGAGACTGCCCGACACGCGCCTGGACGCGCGTCTGGCCAATGCGACCACGGCGCCCAACGGCCGTGCCACGCTGGAAACCAGGCTGAACGGTCAGCGCATCGCGGCGGAAACCAACCTGGCGCTGGCCGACGGCATCCTGGAGGTCGCTGACCTGGAGGCCGTGGTTGGCATCAACCGTTTCACGGGCGGGCTGCGGCTGGACACGGGCACGGGACTGGCCAGCGGCCGGTTCCAGGGCACGGTGCCCGACCTGGGCATCCTGGCCTTCATCGCGGGGGACGAGGTCTGGGGCAATGGCACCATCGACCTGTCCCTGTCGGCCGAACAGGGCAGGCAGTCGCTGGACCTGAAGGCGGATTTCAAGGAGATCTGGCGCCGCTGGCACGGGCAGCGCGTCGCCACCATCTCGCTGGCCGCCCGGCTTGACGGCGCCGGCCGCGACCATCCGCTGGATGCCGGCTTCACCATCACCGGTGTGGATGCCGGCACGTTGGACCTGGACCGGATCACGGGCAGCGCGCAGGGACCCCTGGCCGATCTGGCGCTGCGGTTCGATCTGGCGGGCAAGCGCGGCGCGGCGCCGCTGCGTCTGGCCATGGCTGCGCAGTTGGCGACGGGGGCCAAGGACGGCGTGACCCGCCTGGGACTGCGCGATCTGTCCGGCACCTACGCCGATACCGATTTCCACCTGGCCAATCCGGCCGACCTGGCCTTTGGCGAGGGGGTGGTCGGGGTCGACCGGCTGGTCGTGCTGGCCGGCGATGCGCGCATCGACCTGACGGCCGACCTGTCGGCTCGTGGTATCGACGGACGGCTGGCCCTGTCGCGGGTGCCGCTGAACTGGGTACGCCTGATCGACCCCACCCTGACACTTTACGGCCATATCGACGGATCGGCCGAACTTTCGGGCAATGTGCGCGATCCGCGGGGCACGCTGTCGCTGAAACTGACCGATTTCGCCGTGACGCCGCAGGCGCAACGCGGGCCTTCGCCCATCGGCGCGACGCTGGCCGCGACCTGGCGCGATGGCCGCGTCGCGCTGGAGGCGCATGTCGATTCCGCCGGGTCCGGCGTCGGCCTGACGGCGCGGGGCGATCTGCCCCTGGTCATGCAGGGATCGGTGACCAACATCGCCATTCCCACCGACCAGCCCGTCAGCGGCCGGTTGGAAGGCAACCTTGCCCTGCGGCGGCTGAATGATTTCCTGGCCAGCACGGGCGACCGGCTGGGCGGGCAGATGGTTCTGGACCTCACCCTGGGGGGCACGCTGGCGGAACGGCAATTGAGCGGGTCCGTCCGGCTGGAGAATGCCCGGTATGAGAACCAGCAATGGGGCACCCAGATCACGGATATCCAGGCCGTGCTGACAGGCGACACCCAGGGCCTCTCCATCGAGCGATTCGAAGGCCGGACCGCCGGCGGCGGCACCGTCACCGTGGCCGGGTCGCTGGGATTGCGTCCCGAACTGGGCGACCGGCAGATCGACCTGCATCTGAAGGCCAACCGGGCCAAGCTGACCAATGTCGACATGGTGGAGGCCATTGCCGGTGCGGACATCACCGTGACGGGCAGCCTGACCGACGTGACCATCGCGGGCCGGGTGGATGTGCAGCAGGCCTATGTCCGCATGCCGGACAAACTGCCCTCCTCTGTCGTGCAGTTGAAGGTGGTGGAGATCAACCATCCCCGCCGCGTGCCGCCCCCGGGTGCCGTCAGCAGCGCCGACGCCACGCCGGAAGGCACGCCGCCGCCCAAGCTGGTCATCCGCTTCAATGTGGATATCGAGGCGCCCAACCAGATCTATGTCAGCGGGCGGGGCCTGGATGCCGAACTGAAGGCGTCGCTGAAGCTGCGCGGCACGTCGGAGGCACCACTGGTCACCGGCGGCGTCTCGCTGGTCAAGGGCGAGATGGCGCTGCTGGGCCAGACCTTCACCCTGTCGCGTGTCAATATCGGTTTCATGGGCGACAATGCCTTCGACCCGTCGCTGGACGTGTCGGCCCGCACCCAGCGGGGCGAGTTGACGGCCATCGTGGAAGTGTCGGGGCGGCCGTCGAAGCCCGTGGTGAAACTCTCGTCCGAACCGCCCTATCCGGAGGATGAGGTGCTGGCCCGGCTGCTGTTCAACCGTGGTGCCGGTCAGCTTTCGGCGCTGGAGGCCGTGCAGTTGGCGCAAAGTGCCGCCCAGCTTGCCGGCCTGTTCGGCAGTGGTCCCGGATTCGTGGACAATGTGAAACGCTCCCTGGGCGTGGATCGCCTTGAATTCCGGGGCAGCGAGGACGGGCAGGGCGCCGGCACGGTCGCGGCCGGCCGCTATGTCGGCGACAACATCTATATCGGCGTCGAGCAGGAACTGGGCACCGGACAGAGCAAGGCCACGGTGGAATACGGCATCACCCAGAACATCAAGGCCCGTGGCGAAGTCGGGACCGAAAGCAAGGTGGGCATCCAGTTCGAATGGGATTATTGACCGGAGCCGGTCCCCCGACCGCCATTCGCCCCGTCCGATCTCTTCCACGGGTCCGGACGGACGGCACCCGAAAAGCGGGATGCGACGGCAGGGCATGCTTTGGAGTGTGAAAATCAGGGCATGAAAAAAGGGGCGGTCACCCGCCCCTTTTTATCACCTTGCTTTTACCATTGCGCGAAGCCGGACGGGAAGCCGGTCCTACAACATCGCCTTCAATGCCGTGCGCACCTTCTCCGACATGTCGGGCCGGTTCAGGGCATAGGCGACATTGGCCAGCACGAAGCCCAGCTTGTCGCCGCAATCGAAGCGCTCGCCCTCGAACTTGAACCCGTGGAAGGGCTGGTTGCCGATCAGCTTGGCCATGGCGTCGGTCAACTGGATCTCCCCGCCCGCGCCCTTCTCGAACACCGACAGGTGCTTGAACACCTCGGGCTGCAGGATGTAACGGCCCTGGATCGATAGGTTGCTGGGCGCCACGGCGGGGTCCGGCTTCTCCACCAGCCCCTTCACGGCGACCAGCTTTCCATCCTCCGACGCGATGTCGAGGATGCCGTATTTGTTCGTCTGTTCCCGCGGCACCTCGAACACGGACAACAGATTGCCGCCGACCTGTTCATAGGCGTCCATCATCTGCGCAAGGCAGGGTCTGGTTCCCAGCACCTGCTCATCAGGCAGCAGCACGGCAAAGGGCTCATTGCCCACAAATTCGCGCGCGCACCAGACGGCATGGCCCAGGCCCAGCGGCTCGGCCTGTCGGACATAGGAGAGATAGCCCGACTCGATCTGGATATCCTCGACGATCTTCAGCAGTTCGGCCTTGCCGCGACGGCGCAGCGTCTCGTTCAGCTCGTAATTGAGGTCGAAATGGTCTTCCAGCGGGCTCTTGCCGCGACTGGTGACGAAGCAGAACTGGTCGATGCCGGCGGCCTTGGCCTCATCCACGGCATGCTGGATCAGTGGCCGGTCGGCCAGGGGCAGCATTTCCTTCGGGATGGCCTTGGTCGCCGGCAGGAAGCGGGTGCCCAGACCTGCGACCGGGAATACGGCCTTGCGCACTTTTTGGGGCATCTTGGAGCCTGTATTGAATGCCATGATCGATCTGTCCCGCACCTTCAGGTCTTCAGACCGTGGGTGCCTTCTCCTGTTGTGCCATGCCGGACCCCCGCTTCGCAACAAAGCCGGGAGAACGGGCCCCGCTTGTCGGGGAAGGGAGGCAGGATGACTGGCCCCCTCCCTGTCAACACGGCGGCAATGAGATAGTTGTCACAGACAGCCGCATGATTTTGATTTATTAAGGGTGTGATGCTGACCACAAAGTGGCAGGATCGGAAGGATGGCCATCCGGGGCCTGCGTGGGCGGCGCGGGCGGGTGGCTGCACGTTTTATGATTGGGCTGGGATCGACGAATGAAAATCCTGATAGGCGACGACCATCTGTTGTTTCGCGAAGGGCTTTGCCGACTTTTGACCCAATTGGACAGCCAGGCCAGCTTTGTCGAGGCGGGCACGTTCGATGAGGTCCGGGAACTGGCCCGGGATGGGCAGGATTTTGATCTGGTCCTGCTGGACCTGCAGATGCCGGGCTTTCCGGGTTTCAATGGTGTCCAGGAAGTGTGCGAGGCGCAGGCCGGCACCCCCGTTGTCATCGTTTCGGCGTCCGAATCGCAGGCCGACGTGCGTGCCGCGCTGGATGCTGGCGCGTCGGGCTATATCCCCAAATCCTCTTCCGTGAAGATCATGCTGTCGGCGCTGAACCTGATCTTCTCCGGTGGCGTCTATGTGCCGCCGGCTGCCCTGCTGGGTGATGGGCCCGGTGTCGGGGGTGGTGCCGGCGGGCTCCCCGGTGTATCGCCGGGTCCTGGCGGTGGCGCCGGCGGCACCCCTGCCCTGACCCAGCGTCAGCGCGATGTGTTGCGCTGCCTGCGTGAAGGCAAGTCGAACAAGCAGATCGCCTATGAGCTGGGCCTTTCGGAAGGCACCGTGAAGATCCATGTCACGGCCGTCATGCGCAGCCTGGGCGTGCGCAACCGCACCCAGGCCGTGATCGCGTCCAGCGATATGCCCTCCTGAACCCTCCGCACGGGTCAAGCATGACGCATGCCGATGTGACGGCCCCGACGGCAACGCCGCTCGGGGCCACTGCCTATCTGGCGGCCGAGGATTATCTGGAACCGCTTTTGGTCGAACTGGGCGACGTGCGGTCCGTGCATGGGCGCCTGGTGCTGGCCGACGGGCCGCCGCGCCCGGCCGCCTGGGCGCAGAATGTCTGGTACGACCCGGTTCTGATTCCGATCCAGTCGATCAAGCAGGGGGCCAAGGCCCTGCGCGCCATCCAGCGCAATTGGGCGCTGTACGGTTTCCAGCATCACCGCCGCGCGCAACTGATCCAGGATAACCTGCCCCATGTTTCGGCCCGGCCGCTGGTCTTTCCGGCGCCGGCGCCGACGGCGCCGCTGGGGTCCTGGACATTGCTGAACGAAAATACGATTCTGGCGGCGGCGCATTGCGCCAGCCCGTTCCGCAATGGCGAGATCGAGTTTGTCGAGGACAAGGTCACGCCTCCCAACCGCGCCTATCTGAAGCTGTGGGAGGCGTTCACCCGGATCGGCCATACGCCGAAGCCGGGGGAACAATGCATCGATCTGGGCGCCTGCCCCGGGGGCTGGACCTGGGTCATGCAAAGCTGTGGCGCGCGTGTGATTGCCGTGGACAAGGCACCGCTCGACCCCGCCATCGCGGCCTTGCCCGGTGTCACGGAACGGCGGGAAAGCGCCTTCGGCCTCAAGCCCGCCGATATCGGACCCGTCGATTGGCTGGCCTGCGACGTGATCTGCTACCCCTCGCGGCTTTACCGCATGATCCAGGGCTGGCTGCTATCGGGACTGGCGCGCAATTATGTCTGCACCCTGAAATTCCAGGGGGAAACGGACCATGAGACGGCGCGCGCGTTCGCCGCCATTCCAGGTTCGCAACTGGTCCACCTGTGCCAGAACAAGCACGAGTTGACCTGGATACGGCTGGCTGCGGATGCGTGATACCCGCCTGCGATGGGGGACCTCGTCGCAGGCGGGTACATCCGGCGCTTACCGCATGCGGAAGCGGTTACGCAGGCCCAGGCTGATCAGGAACAGCAGGACCAGTCCCAAAACGGTTTGCAGGCCGCTCAGCAAGTATGCCCAATCCGGCAGGCCTTGCAGGGTTTCCGGATCGATCAGATCCTTGCGCAGACCGAGCGAGCCCAGCGTATTGGCTGTGCTGATCCCCAGTGACAGGAACAGGTCCCGAGGCTCCTTGACCCACCAGAGTGGGAGGGCCCCGACAATGATCACCCCCATGAGCCATATGAAAGGCCGCACGAAGCTCTGTCCATAATTGCAAAGAACGCGATAAAGAAGGAACGGCCATTTGCTGCGATCAGGCGCGATGACCCGGCGGCATTCAAGTTCCATGGCAAAGAATTTCAGTTCGTCTTCATGCTTCTTCAGCCGGTCCATTTCAAGCTTCAAACGCTCATAGGCAATGATGAACCGGCTTGCATCGCCCTGCGTCGGCGGGGCGGGGAATTTTGCCTCCCATATGGTGCCCTCGTGCAGTTTGGCGCCGGCAAAGTCCGGTGGATAGCGTTTGAAATTGCATCTTTCGAATGTAGTGCGCGCCTTCATCTCTGTATTGACGAAGGTAATGCTGCTGCCGAAGGTTGCGCTCTCAAAGTATACGCTTTTCTCGAACACGGCATTCTCGAAGCTGGTGGACTTATGGAATTTGGCTGACTCGAAATAAATCGTATTGGAAAAGACTGTACGGCAGAAACTGGACCTTTCATGGAATATCGAGTTATTGAATTTGGCCATTTTCATCAGCTTTGAGTCGTCAAAATTTACATCCCCGACAAACGCGACGCTGCTGAAATTGGCTTCATCCTTGAAGGTCGTATTATTGAAGTCGCATTTCCTGCGGAAAACATAGCCTTGGAAAGATACGGGTTTCTCGAATATACACCCGGAGAAATTGATATTTTCCGAAACGGAGGGGAGGGCGATGGATCGACCATCGGCTCTCGCCGCAAATTTCCGGCGAAGCGCGGATAATTCCTCATCTGTCAGGGGGACTTTTTCCGCGTCGGAAATGCCGGGTGCGGTTGGCCCGGTTGAGGATGCATAGTAGCGGTTCCAGGCGATGCGATTGGCGTTGATCCGGTCCTGGTCATCGGCGGCAGGGACGCCGTCGATGGTGGCCAGCAGGTAGAATGGATTGTCTTCGGGATTGGAACCAAAATTGGATGTTACTTCGGACATGGTCTTTCCCTGATTATAATTGTATTTATTTATAATAATACAACTTATGATCAGGGAAGGAAATCGTTCTGTTGGCACCTCCTGCCGGGGCCGCGCGCCTATCGTGTCATGGCCAGTTCCACGGCGGGCCGCATGGCGATGGCGGCGGTATAGCCCAGCTCGATCAATTCCTCGGCGCGTTCGAATTCCAGGATGCCGATATGGCCGATGCGCGGCGTGATCAGCACGTCCGGCGGCTCTCCGGCCAGGCGGGAGCGGGTTATCCGGTCCTGCATGATGTCGATCGAACTGGCCATCACCTCCAGCACGCCGGGGCTTGGCGGTCGGGGCAGGGGCTTCAGGTGGGTGGCGAACTGGCGGGCGTGCTCGCCCACCTGGTTCAGTCTGGCCGCCAGCTTGGCCAGGGGTTTGGCCACTTCGCGCAGTGGCTTTTCCGGGGGCGTTTCCCCGATCGGATGTTCAGGCAGGCTGACATTGACGGGGCCCAGTTGCGCCTTGGACAGGCGGGGCATCTGCGACAGGTCGCCGTTCAGGTTGATGGCGATCACGACCTCGGCCCCCAGCGCCCGGCACAAGGAAACGGGCACCGGGTTCACCAGCGCGCCATCGGCCAGCCACATGTTCTGGAACGGCACGGCGGGAAACATGCCGGGTATCGCCGCAGACGCGCGCACGACATCCAGCAGATGCCCTTCGCGCAGCCACACCTCCTTGCCCGTGGAAAGGTCCGTGGCCACCGCGGCGAAGGGGATGGGCAGCGACTCGATGGGTACGTCCGTGCGCTCGTTGCGGAAGCGGTCATAAGCCTTTTCGACGCTGACCAGCCCCCCGCGGGAGAAGGTGAGGTCCAGCAGCTTCAGCACATCCAGCATGCCGAACCCCTGGGCATATTCCTGCAGTTCGTCCAGCAGGTCGGTCAGATAGGCGGCGCCGACCAGCGCGCCCACGGATGTGCCGGTGATGACATCGGGCTTCAATCCGAACTCTGCCAGCGCCCGCATCACACCCACATGTGCCCAGCCGCGCGCGGCCCCACTGCCCAAAGCCAGCCCGATCTTCATGATATTCCAACCATCCCTGTGAAATGCCGCCTGCGACACCGGGAAACCTTGCGCGAGAGTGCCGCAAACGGCAATACATCCATGGGTTCTCGCCAAAAGGAAGACCGATGCGCGTCGTCATCGCCCATCTGCTGTGGCCCTTTCTGGTCGCTATCTGCATCGCCGGCTATTGGTATGGCTGGCAGTCGGGTCATGCCGTGCTGGCTTTCAACGCGACCTATTTCGGCCTGGCCGCCACCCTGTTGGTTTTGGAAAGGGTGATGCCTTATGAACGGGAATGGGCGAGAAGCGATGGACAGCTTTTCAACGACATCGCGCATACGCTGCTGAACAAGGGGCTGGGGCAGGTGATCGCCGCTTCCATTGCCATCGCGGGGCTGGACCATGCAGGGCCGCAGACGGCCAGCGGCTTCTGGCCGGGCGACTGGCCCCTGTGGGCACAGGTGCTGCTGGCCCTGGTCGCGGCGGAGTTCGGGCTTTATTGGGCCCATCGCACCGCCCATGAATTCCGCGCCATCTGGCATTGGCACGCCATCCATCACAGCGTCACCCGCCTGTGGATTGTCAATACCGGGCGCTTCCATTTCCTGGACAGCCTCTGGAAGACGGCGTTCGCCATGGTCATCGCCGGTGTGCTGGGGGCGCCCAAGGATGTCATTCTGTGGGTGCTGGCGATCACCACCTATATCGGCTTCCTGACCCACTGCAATGTCGACATGCGGTGCGGCCCGCTGAACTGGGTGTTCTCCACACCGGAACTGCATCGCTGGCATCACAACCGCGACCCGATCGAGGGCAATGTGAACTATGGCGAGAACTTCATCCTCTGGGATGTGGTGTTCGGGACCCGCCACCTGCCGGCCGACCGCAAGCCGCCCGTGAATATCGGCTGCAAGGACCCGGTGCCGGACACCTTCCTGGGCCAGCTTGCCTACCCGTTCAAGGCGTGGGCCCGGCGAGACTTCTTCAACAGCCGGAAGGCGGCCTGACGGGCCGGCCGGTGGTGTTCGCCGGTCCTGTAGTGCTACCGCCACCGCTACCATCGCGGTGGCGAAACAATCTGCGCTTCTGCGCGTTGGAACAAGCTGGCGAGCCGCGTCGCCATGTGCTTTGCTGCGGGCGACGCATCTCTTAACCAACATCAGTTCGGGTGAACCAAACATGACCCTGGCGCACAAGTTCCATCCCACGGTCCTGCGCGAATATGACATCCGCGGCATCATCGGCAAGACGCTGACACCCGACGACGCCCGTGCCATCGGCCGCGGATTCGGCACCATGGTGGTGCGGGGCGGGGGCAGCAAGGTGGCCATCGGCTTCGACGGCCGCCTGTCCTCACCGGAACTGGAGGCGGCGGCCGTGGAAGGGCTGAAATCCACCGGTCTGCACGTGGTGCGCATCGGTCTGGGCCCGACGCCCATGCTGTATTTCACGGTGCGTCATCTGAAGCTGGATGCCGGCGTGATGATCACCGGTTCCCACAATCCGCCCGACTATAACGGCTTCAAGATGATGCTGGGCAAGGGCCCCGTCTATGGCAGCCAGATCCAGGAGATCGGTCAGATCGCCGCGGCGGGCGATTTCGCCACGGGCGATGGCACGGACGAGACGATCGACATCCAGGACACCTATGTCGACCGCCTGGCGCAGGATTATGACGGCACGGCCGATCTGAACGTCGTCTGGGACAATGGCAACGGCGCGGCCGGGGAGATCCTGCGCCGCCTGGTGAAGAAGCTACCGGGCACGCATACGCTGCTGTTCGACCAGATCGACGGCACGTTTCCCAACCATCACCCGGACCCCACCATTCCGGAGAACCTGGAAGATGTGATCCACAAGGTGGCCGACCGGAAGGCGGACCTGGGCATCGCGTTCGATGGCGATGCCGACCGGATCGGGGCCGTCGATGAACGCGGCCGCATCGTCTGGGGCGACCAGTTGGTCGCCATCTATTCCAAGGATGTGCTGGAGGCGTTCCCCGGCGCCACCATCATCGCCGATGTGAAGGCCAGCCAGACCCTGTTCGACCAGATCGCCAAGCTGGGCGGCAAGCCGCTGATGTGGAAGACGGGCCATTCGCTGCTGAAGGCCAAGATGGCCGAGACGGGCAGCCCGCTGGCCGGCGAGATGTCGGGCCACATCTTCTTCGCCGACAAATATTACGGCTTCGACGACGCGCTTTACTGCGCCGTCCGCCTGCTGGGCCTGGTGTCCCGCCGCGGCAGGCTGTCGTGCTTGCGTGACGAGTTGCCCGATGTGCTGAACACGCCGGAGGTCCGGTTCCAGGTCAGCGAGGAACGCAAGTTCGCCGCGGTGGAGGAGATCAAGGCCCGCGTCAAGCAAGAGGCAGCCGCCGGCGGGATCGAGGTGAACGACATTGATGGTGTGCGCGTGAAGACGCCGGACGGCTGGTGGCTGCTGCGCGCCTCCAACACCCAGGACGTGCTGGTGGCGCGCGCCGAGGCGTTCGCCAATGACGGGCTGGAACGGCTGAAGGATGCGATCAAGGGTCAGTTGTCGGCCAGCGGCATTGCCGCTCCGGCCGATTTCTGATCAGCGATTCCCTTGAGAAGCGGGAAAGGGCCGGTGGAGGTGTTCCGCCGGCCCTTTTCCTTTCCGTCCGGGCACATGCCGGCCCATGGAAAGCCGCCCGTTGGTGGTGCCGGCCTTTGATGTCTGGCCGGTATCAGGCGACCAGCCGCCCGGCGGCGGCCGTCAGGTCGCGCAGCCGCTCCACATCCTCATCCCGCCATTGTCCCGGCTTCAGGCGCCAGCCCCAGTTACCATCGGGTTGGCCCGGCACATTCATGCGGCCTTCGGTACCAAGGCCCAGCACATCCTGCAGGGGCGTGATCGCCAGTTCGGCATTCACGCCCAGGGCGAAGCGGATCAGGTCCCAATGCAGTTCCCGCCCGTCGGTGTTCAGGTAGGAACGGATGCGCTGTCCCAATTCCCCGTCCAGGCCCCCGCGTGACGCGACCCAGCCCAGGATCGTGTCATTGTCGTGGGTACCGGTATAGAAGACGGAATGCGCGGCATAGCGGTTGGGGTCGTAGTGCCAGGGC
The DNA here is from genome assembly GCF_048066175.1 of Niveispirillum fermenti. Classification (GTDB taxonomy): domain Bacteria; phylum Pseudomonadota; class Alphaproteobacteria; order Azospirillales; family Azospirillaceae; genus Niveispirillum; species Niveispirillum fermenti. The sequence goes on from NZ_JBLTXA010000003.1 coordinate 292,986, forward strand.
TCGAAATGGTCGCCCCACTCGAACGGGAGCACGCGCATGCCGGGGAACCCGAAATGGTCGCGCAGCCGTTCCACCTCCGGTGTGATGATGCCCAGATCCTCCGCGATGATGGGCAGCGGGCCGTGGGCATCGCGCAGGGACTGAAACAGTTCGTAACCCGGTGCCGGCACCCACTGGCCATGGATGGCCGTTTCCTCCTGCGCGGGGATTTCCCAATAGCTTTCAAATCCGCGGAAATGGTCGATGCGCACCATGTCGACCGTTTCCAGGGTGCGGGCGATGCGCCGCCGCCACCAGGCGAAACCTTCCGCCCTGTGGGCGTCCCAGCGATAGAGCGGGTTGCCCCAGCGCTGGCCCGTGGCCGAGAAATAATCGGGTGGCACGCCGGCCACGACGGTGGGCTGGCCGCGTTCGTCCAGCGCGAACAGGTCGCGGCGGGACCAGACATCGGCGCTGTCGCCCGCCACGAAGATGGGGATATCCCCCATGATGTGGATGCCGCGCTGGTTGGCCTCCTTCTTCAGGCGCATCCATTGCCGGAAGAAAAGGAACTGCTGCACCTTCACCTTCTTGATGTCGAAGGACAGCGTATGCCGGGCTTCCCCGATGCCGATGGGATCGCGCGCGATGTAGAGCGCGTTCCATTCCGGCCACGCCCTGCCCTGGTGGCGGGCCTTCAGCACGGTGTAGAGCGCATAATCATCCAGCCATTCGGCATCGTTGCGGGCGCGGAACAGCTCGAAATCGCCCCACTCCTCGTCATCGGACGACCGTTTCAGGAAATCGCCGGCCACGATGTCCAGTGAGGCCAGCTTCATGGCGGCCACCCCGTCATAATCCACCCGCTCCGGCCCGTTTCCGGGCAGACGGTCCAGCAGGGCGGAATCGGCCAGCCCGTCGGCCACCAGATCGTCGAAACTGATCAGCAGCGGGTTGCCGGCGAAGCTGGACAGGGCCGAATAGGGGCTGTTGCCCAGGCTGGTCGGGGCCAGCGGCAGGATTTGCCATATGGTTTGCCCCGCAGCCTGGAGTTGCGCCAGGAAGGTGCGGGCAGCCGGCCCCATGTCCCCGATGCCATGCCCGCCGGGCAGCGAGGTCGGGTGCAGAAGGATGCCGCTGGCGCGCTGGTTGATCATGGGGCCGGTTCTTTCCTGGGGCTGGTCGCAAACGCGGAGGGGGCGGCGGGCAAGGGGCCGCCATTCCTATCAGGCCGACCCATGGCGCCCATGATTTCGCAACCCATGTTGCATTGCAACAGTTGCGCGCGCCGGTAACGCTGTTACAGTCTTGGGATCAGGAAGCGGGCGTTGTTGTTACGGGGGACAGATGCCGGAAGCGCCATTGCCACGGGGGATCGGCAAGCAGGGACCGCAGGCGGCCAAGACCGCGCTGGATCGGCTGTTCGACCATGTGAACCGGGTGATCCTTTCCCGCCAGCACCCCATCACCGGGTTGTTGCCGGCCTCCACGGCCGTGACGGTGCATGGCAACTACACCCATGCCTGGGTGCGCGACAATGTCTATTCCATCATCGGTCCCTGGGCCCTGTCGCTGGCCTATCGCCGCCGCGGCGACAGCGCGGCACGCGCCCGCCTTCTGGAACAAAGCGTGGTGAAGACCATGCGGGGCCTTTTGCAGGCCATGATGCGTCAGGCCGCGAAGGTGGAACGGTTCAAGCAGACCCAGGCGCCCCTGGACAGCCTGCACGCCATCTATTCGGCCAGCACGGGCGAGGCCGTCGCCGCTGACGATGGCTGGGGACATCTCCAGATCGACGCGACGTCGCTGTTCCTGCTGATGCTGGCGCAGATGACGCGGTCCGGCATGTCGCTGATCTACACGATGGACGAGGTGGCCTTCGTCCAGAACCTTGTCCATTACATCGGTCCCGCCTATCGCATCGCCGATTTCGGCATCTGGGAGCGGGGACGCAAGATCAATGACGGGGCTGTGGAACTGAACGCCAGTTCCATCGGCATGGCCAAGGCCGCCATGGAGGCCATGCAGGGGCTGGACCTGTTCGGGGAGGATGGGGGCCGGGTTGCCGTCATCCACGCCGTGCCGGACGAGATCGCGCGGGCCCGGGCCACGGTGGAGGCACTGCTGCCGCGCGAGTCCGGATCGAAGGAGGTGGATGCCGCCCTGCTGGCCATCATCGGCTGGCCCGGCTTCGCCGTCGACGTGCCTGATCTGGTGGAGCGCACGCGCGCGGAGATCCTGTCGAAGCTGGGCGGCCCCTATGGCTGCAAACGCTTCCTGACCGACGGGCACCAGACCGTGCTGGAGGATCATTCCCGCCTGCATTACGAGGCGGGCGAGTTGGAGCGGTTCCGTGGCATTGAAAGCGAATGGCCGCTGTTCTTCACCTATTTCTACGTCACGGCCCTGCTGACAGGGGATGCGCGCGGGGCGGCGCAATGGCGCGAGCGGCTGGAAGGGCTGCTGGTGGAGCGCGGGTCCGACACGCTGCTGCCGGAGCTTTACATCGTGCCCGCCGACACGGTGGAGGCGGAGCGCGCCAGCCCCGGCAGCCAGGCGCGCATCCCCAACGACAATGTGCCGCTGCTGTGGGCGCAAAGCCTGTTCATCATGGGCCTGCTGCTGGACGAGGGGTATCTGTCGGCCGGCGACGTCGATCCGCTGAACCGGCGGGCCAAGCTGAAGCCCAAGCCGCCGGTGCCGCTGCGTCTGGTCGTCCTGGCTGAGGACGAGCCGGTGCAGGCCGAACTGCGCGGCCATGGCGTCTTCTGCCAGACCCTGTCCCAAGGCGGTGGCTCCATCCATATCTGCCATGTCGATGTGCTGGTCGGGGCGCTGGCCGAACTGGGGCGCTGCGAGGCGCTGGGGCTTTCCGGTCGGCCGCCGCGCCGGCTGGGCACGCTGATCACGGCCAACGGCTTCCGCTTCGCGGGGCAGCCGGCCGTCATCGTGCCCACCTTCGTCGATGAACAGGACGGTTTCTATTTCACCTATGACCACCGGTTCCTGGTCGAACGGCTTTTGTCGGAAATCGCCTATATCAACCGCACCTGGACCTTCACCAAGCCGCCGTTGCTGGTCTTTCCCGTGTCCAAGGGCATGGCGGCGGGCGAGGGGTTCGCCGAACTGGCCCGCACGCTGGCCGATCTGCTGGCGGGCAGGGTGCCGGACCTGGTGGTGCGTGGCGGCGATCTGGCCGACACCTATGCTGGGTCCCGCATCATCGCCTTCGACCAGATTGCGCCTTCCTGCCCGGTTTCCGCCCGGCCCGTGCGGGCGCGCGATGCCGGTGCCGGTTTCGATTTCGCGGCCCCGCCGCCGGGTGCGGAGGATCGCCGCTGGATCGAGGAGGGGGACACGCCCTGGCTTGCCCGGTCGCTGGACGGGGAGCGGCGGGCCGACTGGCACCTGCTGATGCTCTCGCTGCTCTGGCAGCGCCAGGGGCGTGATTTCGTGCCCGATGGCGACAGCCGGCCCCTGTGGCAGCGGGCGGAGGATCTGTACCGCGCCGCCGGCCATGCCGGGCACTGGGACATCGTCCGGCCGCTGGCCTGGCTGATGGACCGGCATGACGAACGCCTGCAGGACGCGGTGAAGGAGATCGTGGTCCGGCAGAAACACGTGATTCTGGGCGACTGTGCGCGGGCGGGCGCGGTCGTCGACCGGCCACTGGCGAATGCGGAGATCAGTCACCGGCTGGCCGCCATCGGCGGCGACCCGGCGACGCTGATGCTGCGGGAAGAGATGCTGCTGTTCAGCGGCACGCTGATCAAGGCCAGCCCCGAACTGTTCCGCTATACCCTGTCGGCCCGGCCAGCCGATCTGCTGGGCCTGCTGGTCCGGTCCGTCGGCCGGCAGCGCGGCGTGTCGGAGGCCGCGGCGCTGGAGATGCTGAAGGGCGAGGGACCGCACACGATCCTGACGCGCTTGCGCCGGCTGATTTCCCGCTGTCCCGGCATGACGGGGGATTTCTGTCTGCCCGTCCTGTCGCGGGCCTGCGCCGTGGACCGGCCGGAATTCGCCATGGAGGGGGACCATTGGTCGGCCCACATCCTGACGGGCGGGGACTGGTGGGGCTGGCGCGACACGGCCGGCACCCTGCTGCCCGTGCCCGACGAATTCTTCCACCGCGTCTGGGGTCTGCTGCGCCATGGCGACGGCCTGATCATCGCCGATCCCACCAACCATGACATGCGCCTGGACAGCGCCACCCTGCGCGCCGACCGCACCCCCGGCGAGCGCGACTTCGCGCGCGAGGTGGAAAGCCGGCTGGATCGCATCATGAACCCCGAATACCGGCAATTGACGGTGGAGGCGCTGTGGGCGGTGTCGGAGATGCTGTCGGTGCATAGCGAGGTGCGGCTGCCCGGCCTGATTTCCACCGACCGTATCATCGCCACGGCGGTGGCGCGGCATTGGTCGCTGAAGCATCCGGGCATCGGCGATCCCAACGGGGCAACGGCCTGGAAGGGGTTTTACAACCTGTCCCCCGTGACGGCGGCCGAACATCTGGCCACCGGTGCGCTGATGCTGGCCGGCCTGGCCGACGGCGTGCCGGACGCGGCCTGAGGGCGCATCAGCCCGCGTCCGCCCCGTCCAGCCGCAGCCGCAGGGCCAGCAGGTCCTTCCAGGCTTCCCGCTTGGCGGCCGGGTTGCGCAGCAGATAGGCGGGGTGCAGCATGGGGATGGCGGTCACCGACTTGCGCAGGCCGGCCGATCCGTAATCGAACCATCGGCCGCGCAGGCGCGTGATGCCTTCGGTACGGTTCAGCATGGCCTTGGCACTGATGCCGCCGGCGAAGATCAGGAAGTCGGGCGCCAGCAATTCGATATGCCGCACCATGAACGGCATGCAGGCCGCGATCTCGCTGTCGGTCGGGCTGCGGTTGCCGGGCGGGCGCCAGGGCAGCATGTTGGTGATATAGACGGCCTTGGCCGGGTCTTCGGCATGGCGGTCCAGCCCGATGGCGGCCAGCATACGGTCCAGCAACTGCCCCGCGGGCCCCACGAAGGGCAGGCCCTGCCGGTCCTCGTTCTCGCCCGGCGCCTCGCCGACCAGCATGATGCGGGCCTGCCGGCTGCCCATGCCGAACACCAGATTGGTGGCCGTCTTCTTCAGCGCACAGCCATCGAAGGCGGCCAGCGCCGTCTTCAGCGAATCCAGGTCATGGGCTGCGGCCGCCGCGGCGCGCGCCGACTGTCCGGCTTCGTTCGCGCCAAGGGGAGGTATGTTCCCGATTTTAGCCTGTTGTGCATTCTCTGCTGGTCCCGCGGCCGGTCCCGGACCCCGATCCGGCGGCAATGAGGCGGCCGGTTGGGGTGCGGCGGGGGGCGGTGACGCACCGGCCGCCTTGCCGCGCGCCCTGATGGCCACGGCCGACCAGTCGGTCGGCGTGTCCTCGATCGCCTCGTCAACCCCGGCATCCAGCAGGAAGCGCAGGGCCGATACGGATTCTGCAAGCCCAATCATGGTTTGACCCTACCATCCGCCTATGCTGTCTTAACAGCGTCGTAGAGGACCGGCCCCGCTGGATGGGCCGGCAGCCGCGCCATGGCTGGATCGCAGGGACCGCATGACAAGGTCCCGCCGGCCGGTGCGGGCTGTAATGGAAGCGGTGGGACGGGGTATGGAACGCGAATCGATGGAATATGATGTCGTGATCGTCGGCGCGGGGCCTTCGGGCCTGTCCGCGGCGATCCGGCTGAAGCAACTGGCCGCGGAAAAGGGTCAGGAGGTCAGTGTCTGCGTCCTGGAAAAGGGATCGGAGGTGGGGGCCCACATCCTGTCGGGCAACGTCATCGATCCGCGGGGGCTGACCGAACTGATCCCCGACTGGAAGGAAAAGGGCGCCCCTCTGAACACCCCCGTCACCGACGACCGCTTCTACATGCTGTCGGAAAAGGGTGGCATCCGCGTTCCGAACTTCCTGCTGCCGCCGCTGATGCATAATGACGGCAACTACGCCATTTCGCTGGGCAATCTCTGCCGCTGGCTGGCGGGCCAGGCGGAGGAACTGGGCGTTGAGATCTATCCCGGCTTCGCCGCCGCGGAGGTGCTTTACAACGAGGATGGCAGCGTCAAGGGTGTGGCCACCGGCGACATGGGCATCGGCAAGGATGGCGAGCCGACGGCCAACTACACGCCCGGCATGGAACTGCACGGCAAGTATACTTTCTTCGCGGAAGGCGTGCGCGGCAACCTGTCCAAGCTGCTGATGGAGAAGTTCGATCTGCGCTCCGACTGCGACGTGCAGAAATACGGCATCGGCATCAAGGAACTGTGGCAGATCGATCCGGAAAAGCATCAGCAGGGTCTGGTCATCCACACCCAGGGCTGGCCGCTGGATTCCAAGACGGCCGGCGGTTCCTGGATGTACCATCTGGAAGAGAACCAGGTGTCGATCGGCTTCGTGGTGAACCTGGATTACTGGAACCCGCATCTGTCGCCGTTCGAGGAGTTCCAGCGCTTCAAGCAGCACCCGTTCGTTCGCAAATATCTGGAGGGCGGCAAGCGCCTGTCCTATGGCGCGCGCGCCATCAATGAGGGCGGGCTGCAATCCGTGCCGAAGCTGGTGTTCCCCGGCGGGGCGCTGATCGGCTGTTCGGCCGGCTTCGTCAACGTGCCGCGCATCAAGGGCACCCATAATGCCATGAAGACGGGCATGCTGGCGGCCGAGGCGGCGTTCGCCAGGCTGGCATCCGGCGTGGGGTCCGGCGACACGCTGGACGCCTATGAGGCGTCGTGGAAGCAAAGCTGGGTTTACGAGGATCTGTACAAGGTCCGCAACGTCAAGCCGGGCCTGAAGGCCGGGCTTATGCTGGGCAATCTGCATGGCGGCATCCAGATGTGGGCGCATGATCTGGGGCTGGGCAAGCTGCTGCCCTACACCCTGCACCATGCCAAGCCGGACAATGAAAGCCTGGTTCCCGCCAACATGGCGCGGAAGATCAAGTATCCCAAGCCCGATGGCGTGATCAGCTTCGACCGGCTGTCCTCGGTGTTCATTTCCAACACCAATCACGAGGAAGACCAGCCGGCGCACCTGAAGCTGAAGGACCCCGGCATCCCCATCGCGTACAACCTGCCCAATTATGACGAACCGGCGCAGCGTTACTGCCCGGCCGGGGTGTACGAGGTGATGCGGGATGATGACGGGTCCAACCCGCGCTTCGTGATCAACGCGCAGAACTGCGTGCATTGCAAGACCTGCGATATCAAGGACCCGCTGCAGAACATCGTCTGGACCGTGCCGGAAGGCGGCGGGGGACCGAACTATCCCAATATGTGACGAGCCCCTCCGCGTGCGGGGATATGGGACGGTCAAGGGGCGGTGGCGCAGGCTGCCGCCCCTTTTCCATCTGGCGGGATTGATATTGCGCCCGCCCGGATGCAGGACAAGAATGCCGCCATCCGTTTCCACCGCCGATCGCGACCATGCCGCCGACCCTTGCCGACCTGACCGATGCCATCCGTGCCGGCACGCCCCTGCGTATCGCGGGCGCGGACAGCAAGGCGGGGTTCGGCCATGCCGTGACGGCGGCGGCGGACCTGTCCGTGGCCGGCCTGGACCGCATCATCAGCTATGAGCCGGAGGAACTGGTCCTGGTGGCCGAGCCGGGACTGCCCCTGACGGTTCTGCAGGCGACGCTGGCAGCGCGCAGCCAGACGCTGGCGTTCGAGCCGCCGGACCTGGGGCCGCTTTACGGCCGGGCGGCGGGGCAGGGGACGCTGGGCGGCGTGGTGGCCTGCGCCCTGTCGGGGCCGGGGCGCCTGCGTGCCGGGGCCTGCCGTGACCATGTGCTGGGCATGACGGCCCTGTCAGGGCGGGGGGAGCTTTTCCGGGCCGGCGGCCGGGTGGTGAAGAATGTCACGGGCTTCGACCTGCCCAAGTTGCTGACGGGTGCGCATGGCACGCTGGGGGTGATGGTGGAGATCGTGGTCAAGGTGCTGCCGGCCCCACCCGTGTCCCGCACCCTGGTGCTGGCCGGGATCGACGGGGCCGCCGCCACCCGCGCCCTGGCCGATGCGCTGGGATCGGCGGCGGAGGTGGCGGCCGCCGCCTGGACACCGGCCGGCCTGCCGCTGCACGACCTGCTGCCCGACCGCACACCCTGCGTGCTGCTGCGCCTTGACGGGGTTGCGGCGTCGGTGGCGGCGCGGCTGGCCACGCTGGAACGGCTGCTGGCGGGACGGGCCGCCATGGGTGTGCTGGATGGTGGGGAGACGGCGGCTCTTTGGGCCGGGCTGCGCGATGCGCTGCCGCTGGCCGACCGGCCCGACCTGGATGTCTGGCGCCTGTCGGTGCCGCCCATGGCGGGCATGGATGTGCTGGAAGCGGTGCGGGCCCGGGTTCCGCGCGCGCGGGGCTGGCTGGATTGGGGCGGCGGGCTGGTCTGGCTGGGCCTGCCTGCCGGTATGACCGATGCCGGCGCCGCTATCGTTCGCGGTGCCGTGGGGGGCGCCGTGGGGGGCGATGGCCACGCCACCTTGATGCGGGCTTCCGACGCCGTGAAGGAAACGGTGCCGGTCTTCCACCCGCCGGCGCCCGCCCTGGCCGCATTGACCGCCCGCGTGAAGGCGCAGTTCGACCCGGGCAATCTGCTCAACCCCGGCCGCATGGGGTTCTGACCGGCATGCAGACGCATTTCACCCTGGCGCAACTGGCCGACAGCGGCACGGCGGAGGCCGAGCGCATCCTGCGCGCCTGCGTCCATTGCGGCTTCTGCACGGCGACCTGCCCCACCTATCTGCTGACGGGAGATGAGCGTGACAGCCCGCGCGGCCGCATCTACCTGATCAAGGACATGCTGGAGAGCGACCGGCCGGCCGGCCCGGTGGAAACCCACCATATCGACCGCTGCCTGTCGTGCCTGTCCTGCATGACGACCTGCCCGTCGGGTGTGCATTACATGCATCTGGTTGACCATGCGCGCGCGCATATCGAACGGACGGGCCGCCGGCCGCTGCCGGACAGGCTGCGCCGGCTGGCCCTGCGCCTGACCCTGCCCCATCCGGGGCGGTTCCGGGCGGCCATGGGTCTGGCGCGGGTGGCAAGGCCGTTCCGGACCCTGCTGCCGCGCGCGATGCGCGGCATGCTGGACCTGGCACCGGCCCGCATCCATGGGCGCACGGCACAGGAAGGACCGGCCCATTTCCCGGCCGAGGGGCGGCGGCGGATGCGCGTCGGCCTGCTGCCCGGCTGCGTGCAGCCCGCCCTGGACCCCGCCATCAATGAAGCGGCGATCCGTCTGCTGACCCGCCTGGGGGTGGAGGTGGTGGTGGCGAAGGGGGTGGGCTGCTGCGGGGCGCTGACCCATCATATGGGCCATGACGGCCATGCCTTCGCCGCCGCGAATATCCGCGCCTGGATGGCGGAGGTGGAAGGGCCCGGCCTGGACGCCGTCATCGTCACGGCCAGCGGCTGCGGCACCACCGTGAAGGATTACGGCCATATGTTCCGCGATGATGCCGCACTGGCCGGGCCGGCGGCCCGCATCGCGGCCCTGGCCCGCGACGTGACGGAGGTGCTGGCCCAATTGGGCCTGCCCGCCGGCATCACCCCGCCCCGGCCGCTGCGCGTCGCCTATCATGCCGCCTGCTCCCTGCAACATGGGCAAAGGGTGAAGGATGCGCCGCGCGACCTGCTGCGCGCGGCGGGCTTCACGGTTCTGGATGTGCCGGAAGGCCATATCTGCTGCGGGTCGGCCGGCACCTATAATCTTTTACAGCCCGACCTGGCCGGCCAATTGCGGGCCCGCAAGGTGGCGGCCATCGAAGGAACGCGCCCCGATGTCGTGGCGGCCGGCAATATCGGATGCATGACGCAGATTGGATCAGGCACGGCCCTGCCCGTTCTGCATGTCGTGCAGTTGCTGGACTGGGCCACGGGCGGACCGGCACCGGCCGCGATGGTTTAGCAGGGGCCGGTGCGGCGGCCTCTACCCGGCGCGGCGGGCCGCATCCAGCGCCATGGCCATGGCCTCCACCCGGGCCAGCCGGGTCGCGGCCAGGGTCGGATCACCCAGGCGGAAGGCATCCAGCAGCAGGCGCAATTCGCCCTGCATCTCCGTTTTCACCGCTTCCAGGGCCCGGGTGCGGGCACCGGCGTCGGGGGCTGCGGCCAGTGCGATTTCCCATGGCCCGCCATTGGCCGGCCGGGCCGGGGCATCGCCGGTCAGGTCCAGCAGGGCGCGGGCACGGGCTGCGGGATCGCGCAGCACGACCGCCGCCCGCGTCTGGGCCTGCCGGTGGGCGGCGGCATGGGCCGCGGCCGCCTCACCCCTGGCGGCGAAGCGGGCCGGTGCCAGGATGCGGGCGAAGCCGGCCAGTTGCCGGTCAATCGCGGCCATGTCCAGTTCAAATGACGCTACCAGTCCCAGCCGCGTGAAGGGATCGGCGGCCCCCGGCGGCTGGATGGCACCGCAGCCATGGCAGAACAGGGCGCGGGCCGAGACGTTGCCGGCGCAGTGCCAGCAGGAAAGGGGGGCGTCCAAGGGGCGTCTTCCTTCAACGGGTGGAACGGCGGCGTCGTCAGCCGGCGGGCCGGGCGCGGCCGGTCAGCGGGATGTAGGTGGCCAGAAACCTGTCGATATCCCGGTCGCCGCTGTCCCAACCCAGGCTGACGCGGATGGCGGAGCCGGCCACCTCCTCCCCATATCCCATGGCTTCCAGCACGGGGGAGGATTTGACCGTGCCCGATGAACAGGCAGACCCCGCCGACACCGCGATGCCGGCCAGGTCGAAGGCCATCAACTGGCTGTTGGCGGCCATGCCGGGAAGGGCCAGGCAGCTTGTATTCGCCACGCGCGGGCTGCCGGTTCCGATGATGCGCACCTGCGGGGCCGCCTGACGCACGGCTGCCTCCAGCCTGTCGCGCAGGGTGGCGATGCCGGCATAGCCGTCCAGTCCGGCCAGTGCCTCGCGCGCCGCCGCGCCGAATCCGGCGATGCCGGCCACATTTTCCGTTCCGGCCCGCATGCGCCGTTCCTGGCCCCCGCCGCACAGCAGCGGGACCAGCGGCACCGATGGGGCGGCCAGCAGGGCGCCGACGCCCTGCGGCCCGCCGATCTTGTGGGCAGACAGCGTCGCCAGGTCCAGCCCGATGGCCTGCATGTCCAAGCCGATGCGGCCTGCGGCCTGCACCGCGTCGCTGTGCAGCCAGCCGCCATGGCGATGGACGATGGCAGCGATGGCGGCTAGCGGCTGGATGATCCCTGTCTCACTGTTCACGGCCTGGATGCTGACCAGGGCGGGGGCGGGGTCGGCGGCCAGCAGCCGGTCCAATGCCTCCAGATCAATCAGCCCGTCGGGCCGCACGGGCAGGATGCCGGCCCCCGGCCCGCCGCATCCGGCCACCGATGGGTGCTCCGTGGCGCCCAGCAGCAGCCGGCGGCCCGCCGGTGCCGCCAGGGCCAGGGCATGGTTGTTCGCCTCCGTCCCGCCCCCGGTGAGGGTGATCCAGGCCGGTGGCACCCCGGCCAGGGCGGCCACCTGCTCGCGCGCATCCTCCACCAGCCGGCGGGCCCGGCGGCCATGATTGTGGATGGAGGAAGGGTTGCCCGTCACGTCCAGCGCGGCGACCATGGCGGCTCTGGCGGTGGCGCGCAGCGGTGCGGTGGCGTTCCAGTCGAGGTAAAGGGGGGCCGGCATCGGCTGTTTTTCCGCCAAAGGCTTGATTTGCCCCTGCGAAGAGGCTTGAACACGAACATGGGCGCTGTGGTATAGTCCGCCCCCGTCCCATCGCGGTTAACGCTTTGGGACAGTCCCGTGGACGGCGGGGCGCGTCCTTGTCCGGCGCGTGTCGACGGCCCACTCCCCGCCTTGAGGCATCCTATAGAATGACAGGGATGGACGGTCAAGAATCGCTCATGCACCAGGGCCGCAAGGCTTCGGGCGGTGCCGTGGCCGATGCCGTTCCCGCCCTGATCCTTGCCCCATGCATGTCTGACCGGGACCGGTGAAGCAATGCCTGACGTGATCATGAACGGCCCGGCGGGCCGGCTGGAAGGACGCTACTCCCACAGCAAGCTGCCGAATGCGCCCGTGGCGCTGCTGCTGCATCCGCACCCGCAGCATGGCGGCACGATGAACAACCGTGTCGTCTATACCCTGTTCCACGCCTTCACCAAGCGTGGCTTTTCCGCCCTGCGCTTCAATTTTCGCGGGGTGGGCCGCAGTCAGGGCACCTATGACCGGGGGGAGGGGGAATTGTCCGATGCGGCCAGCGCGCTGGACTGGCTGCAGACCTACAATCCCAATGCCTCCTCCTGCTGGATCGGCGGGTTCAGCTTCGGTGCCTGGATCGGGATGCAATTGCTGATGCGCCGGCCCGAACTGGACGGTTTTCTGTCCATCGCGCCGCCGGCCAACATGTTCGATTTCTCCTTCCTGGCGCCGTGCCCTGCCTCCGGCCTGATCGTGCATGGCGACCGGGACGAGATCGTCCCCGAGGCGTCGGTGACGCGGCTGGTCAACAAGCTGTCGGCGCAGAAGGACATCAAGATCGATTACCGCCGTGTCGAAGGGGCCAACCACTTTTTCAACGAGAAGGCCGACGATCTGGGCCGGATCGTTGATGATTACCTGGATGTGGCCCTGTCAAAGCCGGCGGGTGCCGCCGCTGGCTGACGGGCCGCAAGCCTGGCCTTCAGGAAACGGGCGGTGCCGCCGGGCCCGCCCGTTTCGCTGTCCGTCCCGCCGGTTTCCGCGTGGGCGCGCGTCCGCCTGTCGCCCGCGCCGTCCGTGACCACCGTCGCAATGGCGGTCATCCCTGCCGAAACGGTGCTTTACTCCGTCGCCGCGGCTTCGTAACACATCGGCATTGTCTGGTTTGGGAGTGCTGGCGCAATGCCGAAGATGGTGTTCATTGAGACCGATGGCACCCGCCGCGAGGTGGATGCCCCCCTAGGCCTGTCGATTCTGGAGGTGGCCCGCCGCCATGATATCGACCTGGAAGGTGCGTGCGAGGGATCGCTGGCCTGTTCCACCTGCCATGTCATCGTCACGCCGGAATGGTACGATCTGCTCCCCGACGCGGAGGAGGATGAGGAGGACATGCTGGACCTCGCCTTCGGCCTGACCAAGACCTCCCGTCTGGGGTGCCAGATCCGGATGGTGCCGGAACTGGACGGCCTGACCGTGAAGCTGCCGGGCGCCAAGTAAGGTCCCCGATGGCCCCGTCCCCCCGGACCCTGCCCGATCTGGCAACGCCCGATGGCCTGTTCGACCGGCTGCGCGCCGCGTGCAGGCCATCCTGGGACCGTTATGTCCGGCACGGTTTCGTGGCGGGTCTGGGCGACGGCACCCTGCCGGAAGCATGCTTCCGGCATTATCTGGTGCAGGATTACCTGTTCCTCATCCATTTCGCCCGCGCCTATGCGCTGGCCGCCTTCAAGGCCGACAATCTGGCCGACATGCGGGCGGCGGCCCGTTCCATGGCGGCCATCCTGGATCTGGAAATGGGCCTGCATGTGAAATATTGCGCCGGCTGGGGCCTGGACGAGGCGGCGATGCAGGCCACGGCGGAAGCGCAGGGCACCCTGGCCTATACGCGCTTCGTGCTGGAGCGCGGGTTGGCCGGTGACCTGCTGGACCTGCATGTGGCGCTGGCCCCCTGCATCATCGGCTATGCGGAGATCGCGGCCAACCTGCTGTCCGATCCGGCCACGAAACTGTCGGGAAACCCCTATGGCGACTGGATCGCCATGTATGCCGATCCGGAATACCGGGCCGTGGCGGCGGGGCAGGTGGCATTGCTGGACCGGCTGTCGGCCACGCGCGGCGGTGCTGCGCGGTTCGCCGACCTGTCGCGCAGCTTCGATGCCGCCAGCCGGCTGGAGGCCGGGTTCTGGGACATGGGCCTGGGGCTGCTGCCATGACGTCGCCGGTGTCGGCCCGGCCCGACCGGCTGACCCTGCTGGCCCCGCTGCTGCTGGTACTGTCGGTTTCCATGCCGCCCATCGGCGGCGCCTTGGCCAAGGAACTGGCGCAGGGGCATGACATTCTGGGGCTGGCCTTCCTGCGCAATCTGCTGTCGGCCCTGGTGCTGCTGGCCTGGGTGCGGCCGGATCCGCGCCGCCTGACAGGTGCGCAATGGGCGGCCGCGTTGGGCCTGGGCGCCGCGCTGGCCGTCATGAACGCCAATTTTTACCTGGCGCTGGAACGCCTGCCGCTGGGCGTGGCCGTGGCCGTGGAATTCCTGGGACCCCTGTCCGTTGCCCTGCTGGGCAGCCGCAGGCCGCTGGATTTCCTGTGGCCGGTGCTGGCGCTGGGCGGGGTGCTGCTGCTGACCCCGCTGACGGGTGCGGCGTCGCTGGACCCGCTGGGGCTGATGTTCGCGGGCATCACGGCCGTGGGCTGGGCCGGCTATATCCTTCTGTCGCAGCGCACCGGCCGGCTGATCCCCGGCATGTCGGGGCTGGCACTGGCGTTGGCCGCTGCGGCGCTGTTCACGGCGCCGGTGGGCCTTCCGGCGGCGGGACCCTATCTTGCCACCCCGGCCCTCGCGCTGCAGGTCGCGGCTGTGGCCTTGTTCTCCACCCTGTTGCCCTACATTCTGGAATTCCTGGCGTTGCGGCGGGTATCGACGGCGCTGTTCGGCATCATGATGGCCATGGAGCCGGCCCTGGCCGCGCTGGCCGGGCTGCTGCTGCTGGGGGAACGATTGTCGCTGGCCGCCCTGGTCGCCATCGCGCTGGTCTGTATCGCGGCCCTGGGGTCAAGCCTGACGCGGCGATAGGCCCCGCGCGATGAAGCCCGTGCGCACCCCCGCCAGCCAGTAGAAGCCGATGGTCGCGGCCTGCACGGCGGCGAATTCCAGCACCTCCGCCACGCCCTGGAAATCCGGCGGGTCGGGATCGGTCAGGGTGGTCACGCCGGGGAAGGGCAGGGCGCTGCCGCCGATGAAGATGGAAAACAGGATATTGTTGACGATATGGACGCCCATGGCGGCTTCCAGCCGGCCGAAGCGTACCGTCGTCCAGGACAGGAAAAGGGCCATCACCATGATGGCGGCGCGCTGCGTCCAGACGGCCTGGTTGCCGCTGCCTTCATGCGCGGCGGTGAACAATGCCGCCCCGATCAGGGCACCGGGCAGGGCATGGCGGAATGCCACCTGCATCCCCTGGGCCAGATAGCCGCGAAACAGAAGTTCCTCAGCAGAGGCCTGGGCCAGGAACAGCAACAGCGTCAGCGGTAGCAGGGCCAGGAACAGCGCGGCCGGCGTATCCGCCTGCCGCAGGTCTCCGGCAAGCAGGCCCCAGCCCACCTGCACCAGCAACGGCACGGCAAAGACCAGGGCCGAGCGCGCCAGCATGCCCGTGTCGAAGCGGCGGCCCGGTGCGATCATGTCCATGAAGGGCCGGCGGTGCAGCTTGGCCATCACCAGCCACAGGACGGGAATGACCAGGGCGTTGACGCCCAGGAGCAGATAGCTGTCCAGGAAGGCGACATGCCCACGCTGGCGCATCAGCGCCTGTATCCCCAGCACGACAGGCAGGGCCAGCAGCAGCGTGCCCAGCAGCGTCAGGACAAGACCGGCCAGATAGCGCAGGGGCGTCTGGCCCGTGGCCTGTCCCGCCTGGAGAAGGGGGATGCTCGTCATGACGGGTCCGTTCCTTGTGCCTGCCAGCCGCTGGCCACGAAGCCGGTGCGCAGGCCGATGAACCAGTAATTGGCGCAGACCGCGCCATAGACCAGCGTCTGGACCAGCAGCGCATCGGCGCTGAAGGGCTTCTGGGGTGGCGGCTCGGTAAAGCCGCTGACCGACGGCAGCCCGTAATCGGGCTGCGCCACCAGGGTGAAGATGATGATGTTGTGGGCGAAATGCACGCCCATGGCCGGTTCCAGCCGGCCGCATTGCACGGTCAGCCAGGACAGGGCCAGGCTGATGGTCAGGATGTTGGCCTTGCGGTCCCAGCCCGTATCCCATCCGCCCGTATCGTGCAGCAGCAGAAAGATGACGGCCACGGGCAGGGCGGCCATGGCCGCGTGCCCGAACAGCACCTGGAACCCCTGGGTCATGTAGCCGCGGCAGACCATCTCCTCCGCCGTGGCCTGCAGGGCCACCAGCACCAGCATGACCGGCAGCAGGGCCAGCGCTGCCCGCCAGTTGCCCAGTCCCAATTGCCCGCTCATCACGGCCATGACCAGGATGGGGGTGAAGGCCAGCGTATAGGTCGCGGCGGAGCGCGCCATCATGCCCAAGTCCAGATGCTGCTGCGGGGCCACGACGCTCATCAGCGACCGGCCCTGAAGACCCAGGATGATCCGCAGCAGCAGAATGATGCCGGCCAGGGCCATCAGGTCGGCGATGCGGCGGACGGCGGGCGCGCCCGGCGGCAGGTCCATCAGGCCGGTCACGGTCTCTGCCACCCCGCCGGCCGTCCAGGCCAGTGGAAAGACCAGCAGGCCGAGCGCGGCCATGCCCGTCAGATAATGCCAGAAGGAAAGGCGCAGATGCACGCCGACCATATGCACCGGTATCGGCGTCCAGCCGCTTTCGCGCCCTTGTCCCATGCCCTGGTCCGTTCCGCTTGCCTGCTGTTCGGGTTCCGTCGTTCCGGTGTACATGGCCGACCGGCGGACGGGCAAGGCGCGCTAAATCATTTCATGGCCCGGCGGCTTGGCGCATCATGCCGCAAAGCCACGCTAAACCGGAAGGAAGCCCGTCATGATCGACCTTTACACCGCCGCCACGCCCAACGGGCACAAGGTTTCCTGCACGCTGGAGGAACTGGGTTTTCCCTACAATGTGCATGTGATCTCGCTGTCCAGGAACGAACAGAAGGAACCCTGGTTCCTGGCCATGAACCCCAATGGCCGCATCCCCGTCATCATCGACCGGGCAGAGGATTTCACGGTGTTCGAATCCGGGGCCATCATGGTCTATCTGGCGGAAAAGGCCGGCCGCCTGCTGCCCGCCGACCCGAAGGGACGCAGCCGCGTGCTGCAATGGCTGATGTTCCAGATGGGCGGGGTGGGCCCCATGATGGGGCAGGCCAACGTCTTCCACCGCTATTTCCCGGAAAGGATACCGGCCGCCATCGACCGGTATCAGAAGGAGACGAAACGCCTGCTGACCGTGCTGGACGGTCACCTGAAGGACCATGAATATCTGGCCGGCGACTTTTCCATTGCGGACATCGCCAACTGGTGCTGGGCGCGCACGCATGATTGGTCCGGCGTCGCCATCGATGATCTGCCGCACTTGTCCCGCTGGATCGCGCGGCTGGATGCGCGGCCGGGCTGTGCGGAGGGTTTGCTGAAGCCGCCCCGTCAGGTGTCGGCCGCCGAACTGGTGCAGTCGGCGCAGACCATCGTGGTGCGTTGACGCCGGGGGGGCTCCGCGTCCTATCCCACGGCCAGCAGGCCGGCCCCCACGATCAGCCCCGCGGCGATCAGGGTGGCCGTGGCGTAAAGCGCCATGGCCGCCCGCAGGTCGCGGGGAACGGCGCGGGCCCGGCCCGACCCCAGCCAGGGTTCCTTGATGGTCCGGTCCCCCTCCCGCCGCGGGCCCGCCACCGACAGGCCCAATACACCCGCGAAGGCGGCGATGGGCAGGGCATCGGTGCCCATGGGATGGCCGCGCCCCGTTTTCATGTCGCTCATGCCGCGGACAAGATCGGCCCGTGGCACGAACAGCGCCGCCAGCAGCACCACCAGCGTGGACAGCAGGGCCGGGGGCAAAGCGATCAGGGAGGACAGGCGCCGGGCCGTGGCCCCGAAATGCCGGTAGCGGCCGGCATGGTGCCCGATGACCCGCGCCGTGCCGTCGATGGCGGCCCAGCCCAGCAGGCCCGCCAGCCCGAACAGTGCGTAGAACAGGGATGGCGCCACCACGCCATGGGTCAGGGCGCGTGCCACCCCCTCCACCCCGGCGCGGACCGTGCCGTGATCGTCCAGGCTCCATAGCTGGCGGTCGGTCAGGGGGCCCACCGCCTGACGCGCGGCCTCCGCGTTGCCGCCTTCCAGTGCCGCCACGGTACGCCCCAGCGCACCCCAGGGCAGGCGCAGGGTCAGACAGCGGGTCACGATCAGCAGTTCCAGCACGCCGCCGGCCGGCAATGTGCGGACCAGCACCGACAGGCAGAACCCGATCAGCCCCCCCAACAGCAGCAGCAGCAGTGCCACCAGCGCGCCCCGTGCCTGGCGCACCGCATCGCTCCGGTCGATGCGGTTCAGCCGCCGGTCGAGCATGGCGACCAGCCTGGAAACCAGATCGACCGGCCCCGGCAGGAAACGGCGCAACAGCCCGCTGTCGCCGATACAGGCGTCCAGCACCATGGCGATGATCAGCAGCAGCAGGGCATCGACCCCGCCGGAAAAGGGCAGCAGCATGGGACGGGGTCCGTATCAGGGCCGACCGGCAAGGATGTATCCGGCCCCGGCCGGCAAGGGAAGGGGGGATGCGCGCCCCGCCTACCTTGTTGTTGCCTTGGGCCAGGTGATGGCGTCGACCGCCCCGCAGGCGTCACAGACGGCGTGCCAGTCGCCGTGCGTCGTGCCGCACTGGGTGCAGCGCCAGCGGGGGTCGGCGGGGGCGGACATGGCCTTGTTCAGCAGGGCCTGCACTTCCGGTCCGTTGCCGCGCTCCGCCTGCTGCACATCGGCCAGACGGCGATAGATGCGCGTGCTGGGGGCCAGTTCGCGCGCCTTTTCCAGATGGTTGCGGGCCACGCCCCACAATTGCGCCTTGATCGCGGCCTCCGCCAGCCCGACATGGGCATCGGCGGCACCGGGTTTCATTGCCACCAGCGCCTCGTACCGCTTCACCAGGGCCAGCGGGTTCTGGTCTGCCGCGGTCTCGCCCCAGGCATCGGCCAGATCCGGATGCGGGCCCAGGCGCCAGGCCTGTTCCAGGACGCGCGTGGCCTTGGCGTGCTGGCCGGCCTTGGCGCGCAGCCGGGCCAGCAGGCTGGCGGCGGGCACACGGGCCGGGTCCATGTCGAAGGCGGCCTGGGCTGCCTGCAGGGCCGCTTCGGGCCGGCCGCCGGCAGCGGCCTGGCGCGCCTCCTCGATCAGCAGGGCGGCGCGGCGGTGGCCCGCATCGGCCTTGTCCAGCACCTTGCTTTTCTGCGCGCGGGCCAGGGCGGCATCGGCCTCCAGCCAATTGCCGCCGCCGGCTTCCAGTTCGGCCAGCGCCTTGGCGGGCCAGTCGGCCTTGGGGCGCAGTTCCAGGGCACGGCGCGCATGTTCCAGCGCTGCGGCCCGGTCGCCGTCGGCCATGGCCTGCTGCATCAGCGCCCGCCGGCCGGCCAGTTCGGTGGCCGGGTTGGCCAGCATGGCCTTGCGGTAGGTGGCGGCCCCTTTGGCGTCGCCGCGCATTTCCGCGGCCCGGGCCGACAGAGCCAGTGTCAGGGCCGGTTCCTGCAACAGCTTCTCGGCCGTGCGGGCGGACTTGGTGGCGATGTCGGCATCGCCCGCCGCTGCCGCGACCCAGCCCTGGCCCAGCGCGCGGAATCCGCCTTCACGCCGGCCGGCGTCGCGCCGCCGGCCCAGCATTCCGGGGCCATTGCGTAGCAGCCGCCAGCCCCATGTCGCCATCATGATCAGCCAGACTAGCAGCAGGATCAGGATGGCGGCGATGCCCACGGGCATCTCGGCCACATGGTCCAGCCATTCGATGGTGACGCGGCCCGGGCGCTGTGCCAGCCAGACGGCGGCGGCGACCAGCAGGCCGATCTTGATGAAGAAGAAGACGGCCTTGCGCATCACCGGGCCTCCGTGCCGGTCATGCGGGCCAGGGACAGGTCGGCCAGGGTCGCGGCGGCGGCCTCAGCCGCCATGCGCGCCTCGGCCAGCTTCATCCATTCAGCGGCCGGGGCGGCGGCATGGGCTGGCAGCTTCTCCATTTCCTCCACGGCGCGTGGCAGGTCGCCGGCGATCAGCGCGGCCTCGGCGCGGGCCAGCACGGCATCGGCATGATCGCCCGCGACATCGCCGGATGTGCTGCGCAGCGTCACGATGCTGGACAGCCGGCCCAGCACCCGGTCGGTCCAAGGAGCCCCCTCGCGGTCACGATCGGCGCGCAGCACCTCGGGCGCCAGCAGGCGGAACCTCTCCCGCAGTTCGATATCGCCGGCCAGACCCTTTTCCGCCGTCTGCTCCAGCGGGGCCAGAAGGTCCAGCAATGCGGTGTCATTGGCCGCCAGCGCCTGGGCGGCCCGCAATTCCCGGGCATAGGGCCGGCCTGCCGTCAGGGCGGCCTGCAACTGGCCCACGGCGATGATCAGCGCCTCGCCCACGGCGCCCATCTGACGCCGGGTCTCCAGCATGGTGACGCGCGGGATCATCTCCGTCGCTACCGTTTCCAGGGCCGTGACGCGGCGGGTCAGGGGTTCCAGGTCGACCGTCTCGGGCGTCTCCGGCTCCCGCGCTTCCAGCGCGCTGACGCGGGCGGCCAGTTCCTCGTCGCGCGGCGGTGCCACCGGCTCTGCCAGGCTGACTGAGGGCTCTGACGGGGTGACCTGGGGCTCTGCCGGGGTGGCCGGCTGTTCCGCTGAGGTCGGCGCCGCTGCCGGGGCCGTACCGGGCGCGGTTCCCGCCGCCAGCCGGGCTTCCAGACTGTCCTGGCGCCGCGACAAGGCGTCCAGCATTTCCCCCAGATCCTGCTGCCGCGTCTCCAGCGCTGCCACGCGGTCCGTCAGGGGGGACAGATCGGCGCCGTCATCGGCCGCAACGGGCGGCGGGGCGGCCATATGGTCCCGCCAATAGCCATAGCCTGACAGGCCCAGGGCGCCCAGCGCCACAAGCAGGGCCGTACCCCCCAGCAGGCCGCCGCCGCTCCGGGCGGGCGGGCGGGGTGGGGGAACGGGCTTGTCGGCGGACATCCCGCCGGCGGGCGTCGCAGTGGCCGTGGGCGGCGGTGGCGGCGGTGGATTCTTGCTGCTGGCGGCGATATCGCGTTCCAGGTCTTCCAGGCTGATGCCCTTGCCCGTGGGAACGGTGTTCTTGTCAGCGTCACTCATTCTTCTTCCCCTTCACCGCCGGCAGCAGCGCCAGCAGGGAGGCGGCATCCGGTGCCGCCGCAATCTGCATCGCGCCGAAGCCCAGCCTGCCTGCCGCCCTTGCCACGGCGTCCGACAAACACAGGGCGGTCCATCCCCCCGCCCATGGTGCCAGTCCGGCCTTCTCTGCCAAGCTAACAAAGCAGGCGGCCGTTCGTGGCGAAAAAAAACTGACATACGCCACCTGTCCGTCACGCAGGGCCTGCTGTCCCGCAGCGGGGATGGCATCGGCGGGCAGGGCGCGGTAAACGGTCATCCGTTCCACCGCGACACCGGGCGGGGTCAATTCGCCGGCAATGTCGGCGCCGGCCACATGCAGGATGCGCCCGGCCCCCGATCGGGCCAGCAAGGCGGTCAGCGAGGCGACATCCCCATCCGCATGGTCCACCCTGGTGAAGCCCAGGTCATGCGCCAATTCCGCCGTGCGGCGGCCGACGGCATGCAGCGGGTGGTGGCGTTCGCTGCTGCGCGCGGCCAGTGCCCGCAGCCCGTTGCCCGACGTCACGGCCACGCCGTCATATCCCGACAGGTCGATGGGCGGGCCCGGCAGGGGCTGGATGGACAGCATCGGCGCCAGGATGGGATGATAACCCCGGTTCCGCAGTGCCGTCGCGGTCTCGTCCGCGCCTGGCTGCGGGCGGGTGACCAGCACGCCCGTCAAATCACCGGTCCGTCGGGGTTCATGCCGGCGAAGAATGCGGCCGGCAGTTTCGCCTTCAGTTCCTGCCCGGCATCCACGCCCAGGGCCAGCGCGTCCGTGACGCGCCCGGCCCGGCCGCAGGTGAACCATTGCCTTCCGTCGGGCCGGACGACCAGGGCACGCAATGACAGGGCATCGCCATTGACCAGGGCCAGGGCCGCGATGGGCGTGCGGCAGGACCCGTCCAGCGTGGCCAGGACGCCGCGCTCGGCCGTCACCCGCGCCTGCGTCACCGCGCAATTCAGATGGCGGACATAGCGGTTGGTCCGTTCATCGTCGCGCCGCGTCTCGATCCCGATGGCGCCCTGTGCCACGGCGGGCAGCATCTGGTCTTCGGACAGTGCCGCCGTGGCGCGGTCGGCCAGGCCCAGCCGGTTCAGCCCGGCCATGGCCAGCAAGGTGGCATCGACCTGCCCTTCCTCCAGCTTGCGCAGACGGGTCTGCACATTGCCGCGCAGGGCGATGACGCGCAGGTCGGGCCGGCGCATCAGCACGATGGCCTGCCGGCGCAGGCTGGCCGTGCCGACCAGCGATCCGGCCGGCAGGTCGTCCAGGGTGGCGGCCCGGTGGCTGAACCAGGCGTCGCGATGATCCTCCCGCGGGAGATAGGCCGCGATGTCCAGCCCGTCGGGCAGGGTGGTCGGCACATCCTTCATGGAATGCACGGCCAGATCCACGCCGCCATCGATCAGGGCCTGTTCGATTTCCTTTGTGAACAGCCCCTTGCCACCCGCCGCGCTCAGCGTGCGGTCCAGGATGCGGTCGCCCTCGGTCTTGAAGGTGACGATTTCCACCGCGCCGTCCACCGCCAGTTCGGGGAAGGCGGCGGCCAGGCGGTCGCGGGTTTCGTGGGCTTGCGCCAGCGCCAGGGGGCTGCCGCGCGTGCCGATGCGCAGGATCGTGGTCATGGCCGATTCAATATCCCCGAATGGCTTGTCAGGGAAGCCCCGCTTGCGGGCCGGGCCTGCGGCGGATAGGTTCCGGCCCATGAAAGTGCTTGGCATCGAAACCAGTTGTGATGAAACCGCCGCCGCCATCGTGGAAAGCGATGGGGAGGGGCCGGGCCGTGTGCTGTCCAATGTGGTGCTGAGCCAGTTGGACGATCACCGGCCCTATGGCGGGGTCGTGCCGGAGATCGCGGCGCGCGCCCACCTTCAGCATCTGGATGGTCTGGTGCGCCAGGCACTGGACCAGGCGGGCCTTGGCCTGGCCGGGCTGGACGGGGTGGCCGCCACGGCGGGGCCGGGCCTGATCGGCGGGGTGATGGTGGGGGTGATGACGGCCAAGGCCATCTGCGCCGTCACGCGCCTTCCTTTCATGGCGGTGAACCATCTGGAAGGCCATGCGCTGACGGCGCGGCTGACCCATGGCGTGTCCTTTCCCTTCCTGCTGCTGCTGGTATCCGGCGGGCATTGCCAGTTGCTGGCCGTGGAAGGGGTGGGGCGATACCGCCGTCTGGGCACCACCATCGATGATGCCGTGGGGGAGGCGTTCGATAAGTCCGCCAAGATCATGGGTCTGGGCTATCCCGGTGGCCCGCTGATGGAGAAGGCGGCGGCCGGGGCAACCGATCCCGGCCGGTTCGACCTGCCTGTGCCCATGAAGGGCCGCCCCGACTGCGATTTCAGCTTTTCCGGCCTGAAGACGGCCGTTCGCCGGCATGTGGAGATGCTGGGCGGCACGCTGGGCGATGCCGACCGCGCCGACCTTGCCGCCTCCTTCCACAAGGCGGTGGGGGACAGCCTGATCGATCGCTGCACCCGTGCCATGAAGCTGTTCAAGCAGGATTTTCCCACCGGTGGCACCCTTGTCGTGGCGGGGGGTGTGGCCGCCAACCAGGTGCTGCGCGGCCGGCTGACCGACCTTTGCCGCCGTCGTGGCTTCGATTGCGTGGCCCCGCCGATGGGGCTTTGCACCGATAATGGCGCCATGATCGCCTGGGCCGGTCTGGAGCGGTTGCGCCTGGGCCTGACCGACGGGCCGGACTTCGCCCCCCGGCCGCGCTGGCCGCTGGACCCGACGGCCAAGGCGGCCCCCTTCGCCGGCGTGAAGGCCTGACCGGACCGGCCGGAGAAGGGGTGGGTGTGTCAGAAGCGGGGAATATCCTGGAACGCCCCCGGCCCGCCATTGCGCATCCAGCCGCTGTCGGCGCAGCGGTGCAGGGTGGGGAACAGCTTGCCGGGGTTGAGCAGCCCATCGGGATCGAAGGCGCATTTCAGGCGGGTCTGCTGGCGCAGGTCATCGGTGGTGAACTGCGTGCCCATCAGGTCGCGCTTCTCGATTCCCACCCCATGTTCGCCCGTCAGCACGCCGCCCACTTCCACGCATAGGCGCAGGATGGCGGCACCGAACGCCTCCACCCGTTCCAGTTCCCCCGGCCTGTTGGCATCGAACAGGATCAGCGGGTGAAGGTTGCCGTCGCCGGCATGGAAGACGTTGGCGACCCGCAGGCCGAACTCCGCCTCCATCGCCGCCATGCGGGTCAGGACGGTGGGCAGCGCCTTGCGCGGGATGGTTCCATCCATGCACATATAGTCGGGACTGATCCGGCCCACGGCGGGGAAGGCGGCCTTGCGGCCGGCCCAGAAGGCCAGCCGCTCGGCCTCGCTGCCGGAAAGGCGGGGCGGGCGGGCGCCATGGGCGCCGGCGATGGCGGCCACCTGGCCGATCAGGTCGTCCACCTCCGCCGCCGGCCCGTCCAGTTCGACGATCAGCAGGGCTTCCACGTCGCGGGGATATCCCACTTTCACGAAATCCTCTGCCGCGTGGATGGCGGGCCGATCCATCATCTCCATCCCGGCGGGGATGATGCCGGCCGCGATGACGGCGGCCACGGTATCGGCCGCATCGATGGTGCGATCGAACCCGACCAGAAGGGCGCGCGCCGTTTCCGGGCGGGGCAGGATGCGCACCGTCACCTCTGTCACGACCCCCAGCAGCCCTTCCGATCCGGTCAGCACGCCCATCAGGTCGTAGCCCCCCGAATCGAGATGCCGGCCACCCAGGCGCATCACCTCGCCCTGCATCGTCACGAACTCGATGCCCAGCAGGTTGTTGGCCGTGACGCCGTATTTCAGGCAATGCACGCCGCCGGAATTCTCCGCGACATTGCCGCCGATGGAACAGGCGATCTGGGAGGAGGGGTCGGGCGCATAATAAAAGCCGCGATCCGCCACGGCCTGGCTGATGGCCAGGTTGGTGACGCCGGGCTGTGCCACCACGGCGCGATTGTCATAATCGATGGCCAGGATGCGCGACAGGCGCGACAGGACCAGCAGCACGCCATCGGCCAGCGGCAGGGCGCCACCCGACAGACCCGTGCCGGCGCCGCGCGGCACGACCTTCACGCCCATCTCGTGGCAGATGCGCAGCACGGCGGCCACTTCCGCCGTGTCGCGGGGCAGCACGACCAGCAGCGGCCGCTGCCGGTAGGCCACCAGGGCGTCAGTGTCATAGGCGCGCAGCGACACCTCGTCCGCTATGACCCCGCCAGGCACGGCCGCGGTCAGGCGGCGCAGCAGGGCGGGCCGGCGGGTGATGGCATCGGCATCGGGTTTGGGCATCGATGGCATGGCTTCCCCTTGCCCGGCGGTTCGATACCGCCATGGCCCGGACCGGATTCGGTGTCACCATATCGATGGCACCCGGCGCGCTGGCGGGGCGGAATCATGCCGTGACCGGCGGGGAAACGGAACCCCCAACAGCGAAAACCGCGCCCGGGGGCGCGGTTTCAGCATGCCGGGGCGGTGCCGCCCCGGCCAATCCGAACGCGGAAACTCAGCCCTGGCGGGCCTTGAAACGCGGGTTCAGCTTGTTGATGACGTAGACGCGGCCCTTGCGGCGGATGACGCGGCAAGCCTTGTGGCGGGTCTTCATCGACTTCAGCGAATTCACGATCTTCATGATTAGGTACTCTGACGCTGGAGGCATTCTTTGCGAGGCGCGGAACATAGTCGCCGTCCGCCCCCCTGTCAACCGCGGGCCGCCGCGTTTGCGCGCAACCCCCGCCTGCGACGGCATTGCCATGGAAAACGGCCATAGCGTCATTGCGGACAGGCCTGCGGTCAGCTCAATTCGGCCGGCTTCATGGCATAGAATCGGTAATAGCGCAGGCCCGATGACAGGGCTGCCACGCGCCGCGCCCACATTTCCACCTCTTCCACCACGGCCAGTTTGGTGTCGCGGTCCATCGACACCGTCTCCAGATGCCGCACCAGTTCCTGGATGGCGGTCAGGATCAGGGTGCGCTGGGTGTCGGAATTATCTTCCGTGATGCGAATGTCCAGGTTCCGCTGGGCCAGGGCGGCGGCGTACTGCTCGATGGTCCAGGGCGTGGGCTCCACGGGTTCCGCGCTCATCCAGCCGTCGAAATCGCGGCCCCGGATCTGTTCGCGGTCGACGACGTAATCGGTGAACAGCAACTGGCCGCGCGGTTTCAGCGCCGCCTCTATGCTGTCGATCAGCTTGTCCTTGTTGCGCACCGTATAGAACGCCTCCTTGGAAAAGATGGCGTCCACGCGCTTGTTCCAGGCGAAATTCTCCAGATCGATGGGCATGATGGGGGCCTGGCGGGCCAGGCCGGCCTTCTGCGAACGGAACATCCCTGCCTCGGCGAGGACCGGGTTCGGTTCCAGCCCCGTGATCCAGGTGCCGTACTGCTTGGCCATGGCGCGGCTGGCGCCGCCCAGCCCGGCGCCGATGTCCAGCACGCTCATGGCCGGGTTCAGGCCCAGCGGCTTCACGATGGTCGGGATGAATTCGTCACCGCCGGGGGAGGAGAAGCCGGGTCCCCAGATTTTCTCCACCACCTCGATGCGGGTGGCCGTCCAGAGCGGCTTGCCCCGCCGGTTCATGTGCCGGCCGCCGGCCTGTCCGGCGCCAGCGCTGCCGGCCGGCCCGTCGCGACCGCTGCCCGCCGCGGCATCGTTTCCCGCTTCGCGCCGGGGCACGTCGATACCTTCCCACCACGCCAGGAATCGTTCCTTCAGCGTCGGGACGGGGGCGGTCATCTCATCGGTGCTGCGGCTGCCGGCCATGCGATTCGATCGGGCGCGTACCTGGATTGCGACAAGCTGTAGATTACCGTTTCCTCGTTTCGCGGGAAACAGTCTTTGCCCGCCATGCATGCCCAAGGGTTCATGCCGGGTCACAAGTCCCTAATAGCTGTTTTAGTGAAGACCGACCACCAATTATGGTATTTTACGACGGAAGTATGGAAAAAGAACCGTGTTCAGGGGTGGCGAATACCCCTTTTGGCCATGCGGTCCTTGCGTAGGTACGGCCTCAGCCCTGCTATCAATCGGTAACATTCCTCGGCTTTGATAGTGCATCCGGGCGATATCCGGTGTAGGGTCAAGTTGGGATGGCTGCTTGACCGGCTCCTCGCGGACATGCTTTCCGCGCGGCGCGGAACAGGGTACTGTCCTTGCAGCCGGTCCGCCGGTGAAGTTCCCTACACTATGACAGTCGAGTTCGAGACCACATGTACGAGCGCCGTTCTCCGCAGAGCCCGCAGATCACCCGCCGGAGCGTCACCGCCACGGTCAAATGGTACAACCCCACGAAGGGCTTCGGCTTCGTGACCCTTTCCGACGGGTCGCCCGATGCCTTCCTGCATGCCTCGGTCGTCCAGTCCGTCGGGCATGACGCGCTGGCCGATGGCACGACCATCGTCTGCGATCTGTCGCAGGGTCAGAAGGGGCCGCAGGTCGCCTCCATCCACAGCGTCGACACCTCGACCGCCCAGCCGGCGCGTCGTGCCGGTGGTGGTGACCGCTTTGGTGGTGGGGATCGCTTCGGCGGCGGCGACCGCTTTGGCGGTGGCGACCGTTATGGCGAGGCCCCGCGTCCGCGCGTGGCCCGCAATTTCGACACCGGCCCGACGGAGACGATCGAAGGCGTGGTGAAGTTCTTCAGCGCCGACAAGGGCTTCGGCTTTGTCACCCCCGATGGCGGTGGCAAGGACGTGTTCGTCCACATCACGGCGCTGGAACGTTCCGGCGTGCGCTCGCTGACCCCGGAACAGCGCGTGCGTCTGCACACCAGCATGGGCCAGAAGGGTCCGCAGGCCAACCGCGTCGAGATCCTATGATCTCGACCGCGATGGCCTGACGCTCTCGCGTCACGTGGTTGAAGGGATTTGGCAGCGCTGTCCGCAAGGACGGCGTTGCCAGCCCGTTTTTGCGTATTGTGAATCTTTGCGTTCCTTTCGGTCTCCACGCTCGAAATTCTCTGCGCTTTTTTGCGCCTGAAGCCTCCTTTGTCCGGGCGCCTTGTTGCCCGACACCTTGATGAATGCTCCGCGATGAGGGGCTTCCGCGGACCGGCCCCCTCATGGCGCCCCTTGCGCCAGCCTTGTGGGTGTCACTCCCGTATGGCCTGAGGGGCCTGGATGACGTGAAGCGGATTGAAGAAGCGGATTGAAGGGCGGGCCCATCGTGGCCCGCTTTTTGTTTTCCCGATTCGCGGCGGTTTCCCGATAGCAGGCATCACCAACGCATGATCCGGTCGGCCGGACCGGCTGGATGCGGAACGAACCAGCCCTTCCGCGGCCGCCGCCGGCCATTGCCGGAAGATGATGCCGCGGGTGTGGCCCCCGTGCCACCGGTCCGGCGGACGAGGCACCGGGTGGTGCGATGCTGCCGCCCTGCGGCTTGCATGCGGCTTTCCGCCGGGTAACCATGGGCAACTGGCCCCGCAAGCCCGGAAAGCGCATGCCCTTCCTTCCCCGTCCCGTTCTGCGTCGCCGCACTCTGTCGGGTGTATTCGCCCTTTTCCTGGCCGTGCCAGCCGCCTGGAGCCAGCCGGCGCCCGAACCGGCTTCAGCGGCCCGCACACGTGAACTGGTGACGGCCAGCCGGCACATGGTGGTGGCGGCCAACCCCCTGGCAGCGCAGGCGGGGCTGGACATGCTGCGCCGTGGCGGCAGCGCCGTCGACGCGGCCATCGCCACGCAACTGGTGCTGGGCCTGGTGGAACCGCAATCGTCGGGCCTGGGCGGCGGGGCTTTCATGCTGCTGGCCGAACCGGGCGGGCGGCTGACCACCTATGACGGGCGGGAGGTTGCGGGCAGTGCTGTGACGCCGGACCTGTTCCTGCGGCCCGATGGACAGCCCATGCCGTTTCTGGAAACCCTGCCACAGGGCCGTGCCGTCGGCGTGCCGGGCGTGGTGGCCATGATGGCCCGTGCGCACGCCGCCCATGGCAAGCTGCCCTGGGCGACCCTGTTCGGGCCGGCCATCGCGCTGGCCGATGAGGGCGTGCCGGTCTGGCCGCGCATGGTCGGGGTATTGACCGACTGGGAACGGATGCTGGGGCGTTCGCCCGACCTGCGGCGCGTCTATTACCGGGACGGGGCCGGCCCGCCAGCCCTGTGGGAACGGCTGTCCATGCCGGAACAGGCGCAAAGCCTGCGTTTGCTGGCGGTGGCCGGGCCGGATGCCTTCTATCGTGGCCCGATCGCGCGTGCCATCGTGCAGCGCGTGGCCGATGCGGCCGGCGACAGCGGCGCGCCCGTGCTGACGCTGGCGGACATGGCCGGTTACCGCTCGGTGGAACGCGAGGGTGTCTGCGCACCCTATCGTACCTGGAAGGTTTGCGGCATGGGGCCGCCATCGGCGGGCGGCGTGGCCGTGCTGCAGATCCTGGGCATGCTGTCCGGTCATGACCTGAAGGCAATGGGCAAGGACAGCCCGCAGGCCTGGCACCTGCTGCTGGAAGCCAGCCGCCGGGCCCATGCCGACCGCGAAAGCTTCATCGCCGATCCCGACCATGTACCGGTGCCGACGCGGGGCCTGCTGGATGCCGGCTATCTGGCGGACCGGGCGGCGGGGATCGATCCGGCGCGCGCCGCGGCGGGCAAGGTGGCGCCGGGCGACCCGCCCTTCCGGACGGGCGCCCGCTTTGCCCCGGCCGACGGGCCGGACATCCCCTCCACGACGCATTTCTCCATCGTCGATAATGCCGGGATGGTCGTCTCCATGACCAGTTCGGTGGAATTCGCTTTTGGTTCCGGTCTGCTGGCCGGCGGGTTCGTGCTGAACAACCAGTTGACGGACTTCACCTTCGTGCCGACGCAGGATGGACGACCCGTCGCCAACGCCCCGGCGGCGGGCAAGCGGCCCCGCTCCTCCATGGCGCCGATGATTGTCTTCGATGCGGGGGGGCGGCCTGTCCTGGCCGTCGGGTCCCCCGGCGGCACGGCCATCATCGGCTATGTCGTTCAGGCGCTGGTGGCCATGCTGGACTGGGACATGGACCCGCAGGCCGCCATCAACCTGCCGATCCTGTTGAACCGCAACGGCCCCACCCTGGTGGAAAGCACGCCCGCCGCCGACGCGCTGGCTGCCGCCCTGACTGAACGTGGTCATGCCGTGAAGCGGGAAGCCATCAATAGCGGTCTGCACGCCCTGCGCCTGACCCCCACGACCATCCAGGCCGGTGCCGACCCCCGCCGCGATGGCCAGGCGATGGGCGACTGACCGGCCGGATGCCCTGCCGGTCAGTGACGGAAGTGGCGCATGCCCGTGAAGACCATGGCCAGGCCGCGTTCGTCGGCCGCGGCGATAACCTCTGCATCGCGCATGGAGCCGCCGGGCTGGATCACGGCGGTCACCCCCGCATCGGCGGCGGCCAGCAGGCCGTCGGCAAACGGGAAGAAGGCATCGGACGCCACGACGGAGCCCTTCGTGCCCGCCTCTTCCAGGCCGGCGGCCTTGGCGGCGTCGGCCGATTTCCAGGCGGCGATGCGGCTGCTGTCCACCCGGCTCATCTGCCCGGCGCCGATGCCCACCGTGGCCCCGCCCTTGGCATAGACGATGGCGTTTGATTTCACATGCTTGCCCACGCGGAAGGCGAACAGCAGGTCGGCCAGCTCCGCGTCGGTGGGCGCGCGCCGGGTGACCACCTTCAGGTCGGCCTGTGCGATGCGGCCATTGTCACGGGTCTGGACCAGATAGCCGCCGGACACCGACTTCACGAACAGGCCCGCCTCTGCCGGGTTCGGCATGGAACCGGTCAGCAGCACGCGCAGGTTCTTCTTGGTGGCCAGAAAGGCCTTGGCCGCGTCATCCGCGTCGGGCGCGATCACCACTTCGGCGAACAGCTTGGCGATTTGTTCCGCCGTGGCGGCGTCCAGCGTCCGGTTCATGGCGATGATGCCGCCGAAGGCCGACACGGGGTCACAGGCCAGCGCGCGGGTATAGGCATCCAGCAGGTTGTCACCCTCGGCCACGCCGCAGGGGTTGGCATGCTTGATGATGGCGATGGCCGGGCGGTCGAATTCCGACACCAGCTCGAACGCCGCATCCGTGTCGTTCAGGTTGTTGTAGGACAGTTCCTTGCCCTGGAGCTGGGTCGCCGTGGCGATGCCGGGGCGCTGGTCGCCGGTCGTATAGAAGGCGGCCGTCTGGTGCGGGTTCTCACCATAGCGCAGCGTCTGGCGCAGCTCCCCGCCAAAGGTCAGGCGCTGGGGATATTCCTGGCCCAACTGGCCCGCGAACCAGCGGGAAATGGCGGCGTCATAGGCGCCCGTCCGGGCATAGGCCTTGGCGGCCAGCCGCCGGCGGAAGGACAGGTCGGTCTGCCCGTCATGGGTGGCCAGCTGGGCCGTCAGTTCGGCATAGTCGGCGGGGTCGGTGATGACGGCCACGAAATCATGGTTCTTGGCCGCACCCCGGATCAGCGACGGGCCGCCGATATCGATGTTCTCGATGCAGGTCTCGAAATCCGCACCCTTGGCCACCGTCGCCTCGAACGGATACAGGTTCACCACGACAAGGTCGATGCCGGGAATATCGTGGGCGTCCATGGCACCGGTATGGGTGGGATAGTCGCGGCGGGCCAGGATACCGCCATGGATCTTCGGGTGCAGCGTCTTGACCCGGCCATCCATCATCTCCGGAAAGCCGGTATGGTCCGACACTTCCGTCACGTCGATGCCGGCATCGGCAATGGCCTTGGCCGACCCGCCGGTGGACAGGATATGGACCCCGCGCGCGGCCAAGGCCTGCGCAAGGTCGATCAGGCCCGTCTTGTCGGAAACGGAGATGATGGCGCGGCGGATGGGGACGAGATCGATGCTCATGTCTTTGGTGTCCAGGTGGCAAGTAAAAGAACCGGGCCGGTCCATATGAACCGGCCCGGCGGTGGGGAAGACAGTCCGGTTCCTAACTGTCGATATCGCTGCCTTCGCGGCGGAAACCCCATTTTACCGGGGTTTCGCCCAGTTGCGTGATGCCGCGCAGCACGATCTGGACGGTCGGCCGCGGTTCGGCGCCCTGTCCCAGATAGATGCTGTCGGCGGTCTCGATGCCGGCCCCGCCGGCCCGGAACTTCCACAAGGCGCCGGACGGCAGGCGCAGCAGCAGGGCCGCCTCATCCTCCAGCGTTGCCACGCGCACACCGGGGTGCAGGTGGAAGCGCACGGCGAATTTATGCCCGGCCGCACCGGTCAGCGTGTCCTGCCCCCGCAGATCTTCCCCGCTTTCGGCCAGGAACAGGCGGCGATGATGGGTGAAGCCGCCGCGGATCTGGTAGCCGTCATGGTGGGCCTCCACCAGCGTGCCTTCCTCCGCATCCTGGCGCAGCGACCGCACGCGGGACGGGCGGCGCGTCAGGCCACCTTCGTCGTTCACGGCGCTGGAATTGGTATCGTCGATCGTGACGGTGGAATGGGCGGCCGTGGCGGCCAGGGCGGCCCGCCAGGGCCCCTGGTCGCCGGGATGGGCGCCGCAATTCACGATCAGCCGTTCCCGCCCGATGCTCATCTCGAACGACAGGGTGCCGGCATGGGCATGTTCGTCCAGGCCCGGGGCCGGTGGCACGCCCGTGTCCATCAGGATGCAGGTGCGGCCCGCCGTGATGCGCTCGAACCCGATATGGGGTGTTGATTTCAGGGGGCGGCCGCGGGCATCCGCCTGACCCAGCACGGTGTCGATCAGCACCGCTTCCCCCTCCTGGGCCCCGTTGAACAGGGCAAGGCCGCCATCGCCATGGCGGAAGAAGCGCAAGGTGGGGGTCATGCGGTCGATGGCGTGCTGCAACGCCTCCGGCACGTCGGCCCGCCCGGCGCGGTAACAGCCGCGCATGTCGATCAGGTGGCGCAGCGCCAGCAACTGGCTGGCCGGCGAATGTTCGACATGGC
Organism: Niveispirillum fermenti; assembly: GCF_048066175.1. Taxonomy (GTDB): domain Bacteria; phylum Pseudomonadota; class Alphaproteobacteria; order Azospirillales; family Azospirillaceae; genus Niveispirillum; species Niveispirillum fermenti. Next base: position 325,814 of record NZ_JBLTXA010000003.1, read on the forward strand.
CGCCATCGGGCAGCACCTGGCGCGGTAACTCGCGGGCCAGCAGGCTGCCGGCGCGTTCCGCCACGCGCGACAGGCCGGAAAGGCACAGGCCGCCATAGACCATGCCCTTCACCGCGGTCAGCAGCGGCCCGCCCTTCAGCCGGCCGGGCACCGCATGGTCCAGAAAGCGCACCTGGCGGGCCAGACTGTCGAAGACACGGGCCCGCAACTGATCGTCGGCGCTGGCCAGGAAGAAATCATGCTGGCCGATCCAGGCGGTGACGCGCGTGGCCAGCACGTCGGGCGCCCAGGCCACGGGGTCCCATTTGCGCCCGAACAGGTCCAGCCAGTGGCTGACCAGCACACGGGCCTGCCGGCGGGCGGCATCGCCCCCCGTGGCGCGCAGATGGCGCAGCCAGTCGAACCCGTGCATCTCCGCCAGCCAGGGGGCGGAAGCCCCCGGCTCCAGCCAGGGCGGCAACTCGCCGCTGAAACTTTGTCCGGTGAAGCGGAAGCGGTTGTTCAGCAGTTCCTGCCCATGCTGGGCATCGCCCGGCCAGGGGTCGGGTGGCACGAAGGAAAGGCCGGCGGGGACAGGTCCCGACAGGGCCGTCATCTGATAAAGCGCGGTGCCGCGATACCAGGCCCCCGAACCGGGCTTGAACCGCTTATGCGCCACGCCAGCGGTCATGATGGATCAACCGTTTCCGCCGCGCAGGGCGCGAATATTGTCGGCATAGGCCGCCGGCCCGCCCAAGAAGGTGGCCGTACCGGCCACCAGCACGTCGGCACCGGCCGCGATGCATTGCCGGGCCGTCTCCACATTCACGCCGCCATCGACCTCCAGGTCGATAGGGCGGCCGCCCTGGGCTTCCGACACGGCATTGATGCGCCGCCGCAGCTCGGTGATCTTGTCAAGCTGAGAGGCGATGAAGCTCTGCCCGCCGAAGCCGGGATTGACCGACATGACCAGGACCAGATCCAGATCCGCCAGCAGATAGTCGATCATCGACAGGGGCGTGTGCGGGTTCAGCACGATGCCCGGCTTCTTGCCCAGCGAGCGGATGAGTTGCACGGTACGGTGCGGATGGGCACCGGCCTCGGGATGGAAGCTGATGATGTCGGCACCGGCATCGGCGAAGCCCTGGATGAAGGGGTCGACCGGCGCGATCATCAGATGCACGTCGAAGACCTTCTTCGTGTGCGGGCGCAGCGCCTTGACCACGCCGGGACCGATGGTGATGTTGGGCACGAAATGCCCGTCCATCACATCGATATGGATGTAATCCGCCCCGGCCGCGTCGATGGCGCGAACCTCCTCGCCCAGGCGGGCGAAATCGGCGGACAGGATGCTGGGGGCGATCTTGGCGGGCTGCGTAGTCATGGCGGGGTAGGTAGCAACAACAAGGCGTCCCGACAAGCCGGGTTCAGCGCATGAATGGCCGGTTCCGGGCACATGGCGACCCTTGTCACGCTGCCGGACACAGCCATTGCGGCGTGCGGATCAGCCTGCTTCAGATCAGCGCCTTTCCGTCGGCTGGAAAATCGCACCGGTGGCAGTTGCCGCCGCACGGCCCCTGCCGTGAGCAGCGGCGCCGGCTCCGCCCGGAATCCTCCTGGTCAAGCGTCCAGGGCGTGGTTGACGGGGGAGGGTACCACCCCCCACTCTGATCCCGTAGCAACCCATCCGGCAAGGTCGGCCATGGACAGGAAGGACCTTGCCGTCGCAATAACGGCCCGTTCGGTCCCGCATGTTGATCACGCAGGCCAGGATGGAGGCTTTGCTGCTGGTGACGGCGGATGGGATGATCCCAACCTGATGACGTGAAAACCCTGCCGGTACAGGCATTGAGAAAGGGGCGGTCCGATGGTCGAGGTGCATGTCGTTCCGGCATTGACCGACAATTACATCCACATCATCCATGATGCGGAACATGGACTGACCACAGTGGTCGATCCCGGAGAGGCGGCACCCGTTCGCGCGTTCCTGGCCGAGCGGGGCTGGCGCCTGACCCATATCCTGGCCACCCATCATCATGGTGACCATATTGGCGGCATTCCGGACCTGCGCGCCGGCAGTCATGCCACGCTGATCGGCCCCCGGGCGGAAATCGACCGCATCGCGGAGATGGATGCCGTCTATGGCGACGGCGACAGCTTCGCGCTGGGCGGGCAGACCGTACATGTGTTCGATACGCCCGGCCACACACGCGGCCATTGCGCTTTCTATTTCGAGCAGGCGCGCCTGCTGTTCAGCGGGGACACGCTGTTCTCGCTGGGCTGTGGGCGGCTTTTCGAAGGCACGCCGGAACAGATGTGGGACAGCCTGGGCAAGCTGCGCGCCCTGCCTGGGGACACGCGCATCCATTGCGGCCATGAATATACCGCCGGCAATGTCCGCTTCGCCCTGTCCATCGATCCCGACAATATCGCCCTGAAGGCCAGGGGGGAGGAGGTGGCGGCGCTGCGGGCCAGGGGCTTGCCGACCATTCCGTCCCGCCTGTCGGACGAATTGGCCGCCAACCCGTTCCTGCGGGCCGATGATCCTGGCCTTGCCGCCCATTTCGGTCTGTCCGGCGCCCCGGCGGCCACGGTCTTCGCCGCCATTCGCACGGCGAAGGACGAGTTCCGGGGCTGATCCCCTCCCTTTATCCCTGCCATGACGGAATGCTCCCATGAAGCTGCGTTACAGCCAGTCGTCCCCCTTCGTGCGCAAGGTGCTGATGGTGGCGCACGAGGTCGGGCTGGCCGACCGGATCGAACTGTCGCCGATCGATGTCTGGTCGCCCGACAGTGCCATCGTGCGTGAAAACCCGTTGTCGAAAATACCGACGCTGCTGACCGATGATGGCATGGTGCTGTTCGACAGTCCGGTGATCGCGGAATATCTGGACAGCCTTCATGCCGGCCGCAAGCTGATCCCCGCCACCGGCCCGGTCCGCTGGATGGTGCTGCGCCAGCAGGCGCTGGGCGATGGCATCTGCGACGCGGCCGTGCTGCGGCGGCTGGAAGGGCTCCGCCCCGCCGCCCTGCGCTCCGCGGAATGGGACAGCCGCCAGCGCGCGGCCATCTTCCGCGCCTTTGACCGGCTGGAGGTGGAGGCCGGCGACCTGCCCGAACCGGACAGTCCCACGGTGGGGGGCCTCGCCATCCTGTCGGCCATGGGGTACATGGATTTCCGCTTTGCCCATGAACCCTGGCGCACCGGCCGGCCGGGGTTGGCCCACTGGTTTGAATCGGCATCGAAACGACAAAGCTTCCTGGCTACGCTTCCGCCAACGGAATGAACATGCTCTATTCGATGAAGCCAAAGCAGATTATCGATCTGCTGGGCATGAAGCCCCATCCGGAAGGCGGCCATTATGTGGAAACCTTCCGTGCAGATGCCCCGGCGGGTGGACGGTCGGCACATACGGCGATCTACTTCCTGTTGCAGGCGGGCGAATATTCGCACTGGCACCGCGTGCTGGACGCCGACGAGATATGGCATTTCCATGCCGGTGCGCCCCTGGTCCTGACCATGTCCCCCAACGGCCATGACGCCGCCGCCCACCATCTGGGCAGCGACCTTGCGGCGGGACAGCGACCGCAGATCATTGTTCCGGCAGGGCACTGGCAGACGGCGGTCAGCCTGGGTGCCTGGACATTGGTCGGCTGCACCGTGGTGCCGGGGTTTGAGTTCGCATCGTTCGAGCTGGCGCCGCCCGACTGGCGGCCGACCCCACGCCCGCCGTCGGGGCGATAGGGCCGGCTGGGCCGCCGCGGGACGGGGGCCGTCGAAGGTGCAATAAGGTAAGATGTCGAAGACCGCCGGGATCAGACCGTTTCCGCCTTGAACGGCCGGGTCATCAATGCATCGATGATATCGTCCAGGTCGGCCCCATGGTTCAGCACGGCATCCACGGCCTGGCACAGCGGCATGTCCACCCCCTTGTCGGCGGCCAGCCGTGTCACGGCACGGGCCGTGAACACGCCCTCGGCCACAGACCGGCGTTCGCCCAGCACGTCGTCCAGGCTGCGGCCCTGGCCCAGGGCCGCACCCAGCGACATATTGCGCGATTGCAGGGAGGAACAGGTTAGCGTCAGGTCGCCCAGCCCCGACAGGCCCATCAGGGTTTCCGCCCGCGCGCCCAGCCGGGCGCCCAGCCGGGCGATCTCGGCCAGGCCCCGCGTGATCAGCGCGGCGCGGGCATTATCGCCCAGATTGCGGCCATGCACGATGCCGCAGGCGATGGCCAGGACATTCTTGACCGCACCCCCCACCTGCGCGCCGACCAGATCGTCGGACAGATAGGGGCGGAAGGTGCGCCCGCCCAAGGCCGTCAGCAACGCCTGGCCCTGTTCGCTGTCCGCGATGGCCAGCGTCACGGCCGTGGGCAGGCCCCTTGCCACCTCCGCCGCGAAGGTGGGGCCCGACAGCACGGCCAGCGGCTGGTCGCCCAGCTCGGCGCCTGCCGCCTCGCTCATCAGGCTGCCGGTTTCGATCTCGATGCCCTTGGCACAGATGATGACCGGCACGCCCGGCTTCAAATCGGACCGCAGCGCCCGGCAAGCCGCGCGCAGGTGCTGGGCCGGGGTGACCAGAAGCAAGGCGTCGGCATCCGCGGCCTCCGACAGGCTGCCGGTGGCGCGGATGGCAGGGTCCAGCGGGATACCGGGCAGGAACAGGCTGTTCTCATGCCGGTTGTTGACGGCCTCCACCACCTCTGTCTCGCGTGCCTGGAGAACGACGTCCCGGCCCGCCCGGGCCGCCGCCATGGCCAATGCCGTGCCCCAGGCTCCCGCCCCGATCACACCGATGCGCTGCATGGTCCTGTCTCCCCTGGGTCCATGACATCCGGGACATCACCCGGTTCAGGAAACAGGCTTAGCGCGCGGACGGATAAAAATAAACAGGGCCGGGCGGGAACTTCCCGCCCGGCCCCGCTGGAACGGGCCTTTGGCCTTAGTTGACGGCCGTGCCGGCCGGGGCGGAGGCCTGGAGGGTACAGCCGCTACCCTGCAGCTCGCACTGCTGCAACGCGGCGGCGCGGGCCTCTTCCTCGGTTTCACGGACCACCCAGCCGAAGGCGCCGTCCTCGGACATGGCCAGGGCCTTGGCGCCCGCGGCCTTCTCATAGTCGGCGACCACTTCGCCGCGCAGGTCGGCCGCATCGGCATGGCTGCGGGCTACCTCGCCCAGCGTCGTGCCGGCGGTAACGGCCTGGCCATCGACCGACACGACGCGGCAGGTGTCGCGCGTCACCTCGGCGCAGCGAGCCAGGGCGGCGATACGGGCCTCGCCCACATCCACGCCCGAGCTGTAGCCGACGGCCCCGTCATCGGCCATCGCCATGGCCTTGTGACCTTCCAGCTTGTCATACATGGCCACGGCCTCGCGGCCGACATCGCTCATGTTGTTGACGGCCTTTTCCTTGGCGGCATGGGCCATGGCCGGGATGGCGAGGATGGCGACGGTGGCGACCAGCGCAGACTTGATCTTCGACATGTGTCCCTCCTTGGAATTTGAGCGCCAGCCCGTTCAGGCCGGCTTCAGGGGTAAAACAAAGGGTCGGGGATCAAGTTCCAGGGCCGGTGACGATGTCACGAAATCACCTTCCTTCCGCCAGATTCCAGCAGGGGCGCCATATTTCGGCCATTGGCGGATTGCGAGGGCATCGGCATGATGCGGCACAGGGATTTTCCGGGAGAAAAGCGCCATGCGCCTGTTCGACGATGCCATCGCCCCAACGCCGCGCCGTGTGCGGATGTTCCTGGCCGAAAAGGGGGTAGAGGTTGAACGTGTGCCGGTAACGCTGGGCAGGGGTGAACATCTGGCCCCCGACTATCGCAGGCGCGTGCCCAGTGCGCGTGTGCCGGCCCTGGAACTGGATGATGGCACGGTCATCAGCGAAAGCGTGGCCATCTGCGGCTATTTAGAGGAACTGTATCCTGATCCCAACCTGATGGGGCGCGATGCGAAGGAGCGGGCGGTTATCGCCATGTGGCAGCGGCGGATGGAATTCGAACTGCTGCTGCCGTTTGCCGCCACCTTCCGCCACACCCATCCGAAGATGGCGGCCCTGGAACAGCAGGTCCCCGCCTATGCCGAGGTGCAAAGACCGCAGGCACAGGCGCGTCTGGCGACCCTTGACGCCGACCTGTCGCGAACGGCCTTCGTGGCGGGCGACCGATTCACGATCGCGGACATCACGGCCTTCACCACACTGTCCTTCTTTCCCCGCTTGTGCGGCCTGTCGCTGGATGACGGGCTGCCCCATGTGAAACGCTGGATGGCCGAAATCGCCACCCGGCCCAGCGCCGCCGCATAAAGCCAATCCTATCCGGGTATGTCGATGGTACAGGTCGTTGAAATGGGGCGATAATTGGCCACTGGTAAAGGCATTTTCTTAACGACTTCCCGCTAGACATTGATAATCATCGCCTTTAGCTTGACTGCCAAGCGAGACGATGGGCCGGGCGGCAACGCCTTTTTGATGGGGAGTGGGGCATGGCATTGACGACGATCTGGCGGCGTTCGGTGACCTCTCCGAAGCGGATGGCGACAGCCCTGGTCATGGCGGCCCTTCTGGCCGTCGCCGCCCCTGTCGCCGCCCTGGCGAAATACGCCTCCATCATCATCGACGCCAAGACGGGGGAGGTGCTGCACGAAGCCAGTGCCGACACTCGCAACTTCCCGGCCAGCATGACGAAGATGATGACCCTGCACATGGTCTTCGACGCGCTGGACAGCGGCAAGCTGCGCCTGAACCAGCAACTCCCTGTCTCCCGTCATGCGTCCAGCATGGAACCCAGCAAGCTGGGCCTGGTGCCGGGGGACAGGATCACGACGGAACAGTGCATCCGTGCGCTGGTCACCAAATCGGCCAATGATTGTGCCGTCGTCCTGGCCGAGGCCGTCGGCGGCACCGAGACGGAATTCGCCCGGCTGATGACCGAGCGGGCGCGCAAGCTCGGCATGTCGCGGACCACTTTCCGCAATGCCTCCGGCCTGCCCAATGCCGGTCAGCTCTCCACGGCACGCGACTTCGCCCGTCTGGCGCAGAGCCTGATCTATGATCATGCCAAATATTACCATTATTTCTCGACCCGCAGCTTCACCTACAAGGGTGTGGTCCATACCAGCCATAACCGGCTGATGGCGCGGTATGACGGGATGGACGGCCTGAAGACGGGCTATATCCGCGCCTCCGGCTTCAATCTGGCGTCGTCGGCCGTGCGGGACGGGCGCCGCCTGATCGGCATCGTGTTCGGCGGGCAGACCGGCGCCTGGCGCGACAACCACATGGCCCGCCTGCTCGACGATGCGTTCGAGGGCAAGCGCGAGGCGCCGATGCTGGTCGCCAGCACCCAGTCGCCCAAGCCCAAGCAGCGCAAGACCGCGCCGGAGGGTGTCGTCGCGGCGGTGTCCGACAGCATCATCGGCACGGCCAATGCCGCGACCGTTGCGGCCCCGCCGTCGCGCAAGGCGGCCCTGGGCGGCTGGTCCATCCAGGTTGGCGCCTTCAACGACAAGGCCGCCAGCCAGCGCGCCGTCAATCAGGCCACCCAGCGCACCGGCACCCTGCTCGACAGCGCCACCCCGCAATTGATGGAAGTCTCCACGGCCAAGGGCAAGCTGTACCGTGCCCGCCTGACCGGGCTGGACGAGACGACGGCGCGCCGCGCCTGCGCCCAACTGTCCAAGTCCGGGCAGGGCTGCCTGACATTGCCGCCGTCCGCCTGACGGGCCATCCCGGCGCAGCATGAAAACATTCCCGGTCTACAGGCCCGCCCACCCGGCGGGCCTGTTGCTTTTCCGGGTTGTTTGGACAGCATACGATTGACGCCCTGGGCGGATGCCCCCTAAATGCGCCGGAATTAACCATGCCCGCCGCTGCCAGGGGTTACCGATATGGATGGGATTCGGACGATCGCGGTCGTGGAGGATGAAACCGATCTGCGGGCGCTTCTGGCCGAATTCCTGAGTGGACAGGGGTTTCTGGTCCAATCCGCCGGCACCTGGGGGGAGTTCCGGCGGCACCTGGAGGCGGGCACGGAACCCGATCTCGTCATCCTGGATATCGGGCTGCCTGATGCCAGTGGCTACGAGGTGATGCAGCATCTGCGCGACCGGCCGCAGGGGGCGCCCCCCATCATCATCGTGACGGGCGCCACCAGCCCGCGTGACCGTTCCATGGGGCTGGACCTGGGGGCGGACGATTATGTCTGCAAGCCGTTCGACCTGGGGGAGCTTCTGTCACGGGTCCGGGCCGTGCTGCGGCGGGCGCGGACGACCGTCACCATGGCACCGGCCGGCGACCTGCATATCCGTTTCGGCTCCTGGCTGCTGAAACGGGACGAACGGGTGCTGGTCCACCTGCCCGAACAGCGGGTGGTGGAACTGACCGCCATGGAGTTTGACCTTCTGCTGGCCATGGCCCAGCGTCCGCACCGTATCCTGACGCGGGAGCAGTTGCTGCACCTGTCCCATATCCGCAAGGGTGACCCGTTCGACCGGGCCATCGATGTCCGTATCGCCCGGCTGCGGCGCAAGCTTGAAGTCAACCCGTCGCATCCCGGCCATATCCGGACCGTGCGCGGGGCCGGTTATGTCTTCCATCCCGACGGCACGGTCTGACCCGGCATCCGTCTGCCGGGTCAGACCGGCCGGTCAGGCGTCCTGGTCCTTCATCCACCAATAGCGCTTGCCGGGTTCCGGCGTGAAATCCACTTCCCGCAGGCCATCGTCGCGCAGCGGGCAGGCGGCGCTGGGCCGTTGCGCGAACATGGCCGCCCAGCGCTTCAGCTTGGGATGTGCGTCGGTCAGGAAATGGTCGCCGTAATTCTCGGCATTGTGATGGACCATCGGGTAAAGCGCGCAATCGGCGGTGGAGATTTCGGCCCCCATCAGGAACGGCCCCGTATCATCGGCCAGCATTTCCATGCTGGCGATGGACCGGTCCAGGAACGGCTTGATGAAGGCTGCCGTCTCCGCACTCTGGGTCAGCAGCCGGGCGAATTGCGGCAGGGTGTTGGCATAATAGGGCATGCAGCGATGGAAGAACTCGTTGCACAGATGCATGAAGGCCCGCATCCGCTGCCGGTCTATGGCCGTCTTCCCGATGAAATTCGGGCTGGGGAAGCGTTCTTCCAGATATTCGATGATGGCCAGACTGTCGAACAGGCAGGTGCCGTCATCCAGTTCCAGCACGGGGATATAGCTGAGCGGGTTCTTGGCCAGCATCGCGGGGTCGCGCTGATCGCCATAGCTCATGGGCACGATGTCGATGCCCCCGATCCCCTTTTCCTTGATGTAGATGGTCACGCGCCGGGGCCAGGGGCCCCACGCCAGATCGTAAAGCTTCATCGGAAATCCTCCTGCGCCGGCCGCGTCATCGCCGGACCGTTTGACACGGCGCCAAGAGTATCGGCCCACCCGGCTTCCGGCCAGCAGGCCTACCCGGATTGCGGTCTCACCACCCGCCGCCGGCCCCGTCAGTCGGTGGCGATGGTGACGCGCATGCCGTCCAGCGGGGCGATGACCGGGATCTGGCAGGACAGGCGGGACGTGGCCCGGCGTCCACTGCAACTGTCCAGCAGGTCGTTCTCGTCGGCGCTCATCGGCGGCATGTGGCCGGCATAGGCCGGATCGACATGGACATGGCAGGTGGCGCAGGAACAGCAGCCGCCGCACAGGGCATCCAGCCCATCGACCCCCTGGGCGCGCAGCCCTTCCATCAGGGTTGCTCCCTCTTCGATATCGATGGACAGGTCCTTGCCGTCCAGTGTGGTGACGATCAGACGGGGCATGGCCGCACGACCTCCTGCATTGCCGGGGGGACCGGTGGCGGGGCTGTTTTCCGGCCCCGCCGCACCGGCCCGCCCCTGTTGCCACAACCCCGCCCCGGGCCGCACCTAGCCGTTCGGACGGGCAGGACGGGGCGGGACAGTTCCGCCGTAAAGATAGGGTGAGTCGGCCGGCATCCCCGCGCTACCTTCGGCATCGCAACAATTTGGCCGGTACCCGATAAGGGCGGAAGCCGGCGATATCCGAACAGGTTACAGGGCGCTTCAACTGGGAATGAAGAGGACACGCATGTCTGCCTTGGCAAAGGGCCAGAGCCAATCACGCCATCATCATCGCCGGATCATCCTGGCCGCTCTGCTGGCGGGGTCACCGCTGGCACTGACCGCCGCCATGCCGGCCGTCGCACAGGAGGAACCGGGCGCATCGGGGCTGATGCTGGAGGAGGTGATCGTCACAGCCCGCAAGCGCATGGAGCGCCTGCAGGACATCCCCGACAGCATCACCTCCTTCTCTGCCGCGAGCATCGAAAGCGCCAATATCCAGAACGTGAAGGATATGGCCGTCCTGGTGCCCAACGTTTCCATCGTCGAGGCCCAGCAGCCCGGCGTGGCCATGATCAATATCCGCGGTGTGGGCCAGGCCCGCAACGGCGAGAGCCCCGTTGCCGTGGTGATCGACGGGGTACAGGCCAGCAATGCCAGCCAGATCACGCAGGACCTGTTCGATATCGAAAGGATCGAAGTGTTGAAGGGGCCGCAAGGGGCGGTCTATGGCCGCAACGCCATTGGCGGCGCCATCAACATCGTCACCCGCCAGCCCACCGACACGTTCGAGGGCTTCGTGCAGGCCGGCTACGGCACGGCCAACGACAAGCGGGTCAGCGCCAGCCTGAGCGGCCCCATCATCCCGGAACGGCTGCTGTTCCGTATCGCCGGGTCGGCCCGCGATTTCGACGGCCAGGTCGACAGCCTGATGACACCGGGTCACGACAAGGCCGATTGGCAGGAGGACCGGAACGTCCGGGCCGGTCTTCTGGCCCGCCCGTTGGAGGATGTGACGCTGGATCTGCGCTATGCCCGGCTGGATACCAGGGCCGGTGCCGCCTATTACGGCCTGATCACACCCGGTGACGATATCGACCGGCCGCTGCCCTATGCCGGCGATCGCGCCAGTTGGGCCGACCGGGTCCTGAACGACGCCTCGGCCAAGCTGGACATCGAGCTTCCCGGCGTCACCCTGACATCCGTTACGGCGCTGTCCAAGGTCAGTTCCTTCATTGATGAGGATCTGGATTTCACACCCCTGTCCCTGACCATTGCCGAACAGTCGCTGAAGACCAGAAATTTCAGCCAGGAACTGCGCCTCACTTCCAATGACGGCGGCCCGTTCAAATGGCTGGGCGGGGTCTATTATCTGCGCAGCCGCCAGACCCTGGACACGAAGATCAGCGGCGGGGCGGACCTGTTGCCCGCCCTGGGACTGCCGTCATCGATGGCCCCCCTGCTGCTGGCGCGCACGGCGGCGCGCGACCGCAACAAGGCCTATGCCGGGTTCGGGCAGCTTTCCTATCGGTTCGACAGCGGACTGGAGGTGACGGGTGCCCTGCGCTATGACGTCGACGACCGGCACCAGACCGATCTGGTCGCCGCGGGCAACCCGGAATATGATCAGACCTTCCGGTCCTGGCAGCCCAAATTGTCGCTGTCCTATTTCTTCGAAGCCGACCAGATGGTCTATGCGACCGTCGGCAAGGGGTTCCGCAGCGGCGGGTTCAACCCCCAGGAGCGTATCACCCGCGTCTATGACAAGGAAGAGAACTGGAACTACGAGGCGGGTTTCAAGACCAGCCTGATGGACCGGCGCATGGTCTTGAACGGTGCAGCCTTCTATACGCGGATCACTGACCGGCAGGTCTATATCCTGGACCTGATCAATTCCGCCCAGACACTGGCCAATCCCATTCCCAAGGCAGAGGTCTATGGCGCCGAGCTGGAGATGACGGCACGGCCCCTGCGCGGGCTGGACCTGTCCGCCTCCATCGGGCTGACCGACAGCAAGATCGTCAGCTATCGCACCGATGTGTTCGCCGGCCTGCCCGTGGCGGGCGATTTCACCGGCAACAAGCTGCCGCAGGTGGCGGGCCTGTCCTATGCGCTGTCGGCGCAGTACGCCTTCGACCTGACGGACGAGGCGACGCTGACCCCGCGGCTGGAATGGAACGGGTCCGGTGGGCGTTATTACTGGGAGATCGACAATCAGGCCCGGCGTTCCGCGATCAGCCTGGTCAATGCCCGATTGACCCTGGATTACGATGCGCTGTCGGTCACGGCTTATGCGGAGAACCTGTTCAAGGAGGATTACATCCTTGAATATGTGGCCATGGAGTGGAGCGGGGCCGCCGGCAATTTCTCCGCCGCTGCCCCGGGCCGCCGCATCGGCATCAAGGCGCGGTTCGACTTCTGATGTCCCGGCCCGCGGCGGGTGCCGCCTGCCGCGGGCCGGTCCGGACATGAAAGCCAAAACCAACAGGGAGAGCGACCATGGGCCAGGCCCGCGTGGTGCGCCGTTTCGATGCCCCGGCATCGGCGGTCTGGGATCTTGTGTCATGGCGGGGCATGGCCCGCCTGGCCGGGGGCAGCCTGTTCGAGACTGTCAGCTTCGAGCAGGCGGACATGGCGGTGGGCGCCACCAAGCGGCTGCATCTGGCCACCGGCGACACGATCCGCGAAAGGCTGGAATGGCTGGACGAGCCGGGCATGGGCTATGGCTACCGCATCATCGATGGCGGCGGCCTGCCTGTGACCGACTATACCGGCCATGTGCGGGTCACGGCGGCCGGTCCGGATGCCTGCACCGTGATCATCCGCTGCGAATTTGCGGGTGTGACCGTGGAGGATGAGGATTTCCGGCGGCAATGGCAGGAAATGGAGAGTGGTGTGCTGGATGCCGTTGCCACCCGGCTGGCCTGCGCGTCTGTGACGCCATCGGACATCGCCGCCATCATCCGCGCCCGCAGCGACCTGTTCGAGGCGGATTTCGCCAGCGGCGATGCCGCCCGGCTGGTGGCGAACTATTATACCGACACCCCGCGCGTCATCATGCCCGACAGCCCCATGCTGTCGGGGCGGGCGGCGATCACCGCCATGTTTGCGGAACTGATGAAGGTCAACGCTGCCTGCCGGTTGCATCAGGTGGATGTCTACGCGGCCGGTGACCTTGCCTATGAACTGAGCGAGGCGACGGTCACCCCGCGCGACCCGGCGGCCCCGGTGCTGGCCGTGCGCTATATCATCATCTGGCGGCGCGTTGCGGGGGAATGGCGCGTGTCCATCGACTTTTTCGGCTGGGGTGATCTGGCGGTTGCGGCCGTGCCGGGATCGTGACAGCCTGGAATACGGATGGAGCTGCTGACGGACGGGAGAGCGTCGTTTGGCGGAACAGGTCGCGGTTGGGGAAGATGAATTGTCCGCCGACGGGGCGGATATCGGTCTGCCTTACCGGTATGCGCCGCGCCACGCCGCGGGCCACCGTGTCCTGCGCAAGGACCTGCTGCGGCACCTGACCGAAGCCAGCCTGCTGAAGCAACTTTGCATCGTCCGCGGTCCCGCGGGGTCGGGCAAGACCACCCTTCTGACCCAATGGTTCGAGGTGGCGCAGCAGATGGACCGGCCCGTCGCCTGGCTGACGGTGGATGCGGCCGACCGCGACCTGGCGCATCTGCTGCGGGGGCTGGCGCTGGCGCTTCAGCGTGCGGGTTGTGTCCGCATTGCGGAGGGGGTGAGGGCGCTGGCCGGTCAGGCCGATTCCGCGGGCACAGCACAACTGGCCCAGCGGCTGGCCACCATCTGCAACCGGTCGGGCGAACGGCCGCTGATCGTCATCGATCAGTATGAATGCATGGATGGAGAGGCGATCGGCCAGATCGTCGCGGGCTTCCTGCAGCACGCGGCCAGCACGCGGCTGGTGATCGCCAGCCGCGTGCGCCCGGTCATCCAACTGGGCAGCCTGCGGGCCCGCGACCAGTTGTTCGAGATCGGGCCGTCCGATCTCAACCTGACGCCCCTGGAAACCCGGGCGGCCTTCGACGAGGATGTGCCCGAGCTTTACACCCGCCGCCTGCATCTGGAGACCAGCGGCGAGGCCGTGGCCGTCGGCTTTGCCCGGCGGGTCATGGATGAATTGCCCCGTGACATGGTGGGGGCGGAGAACTGGCAGGAGCAACTGCACGAATATTATCGGGCCGAGGTGCTGGACAACCTGCCCGAACAATTGCGTGACGCGATGAGCCGGCTGGTCGTCGTGGAGCGGTTCGACCTGTCGCTGGCCACCGCGCTGCTGGGCCGCCACGCGACGGCGGTGATCGAGCGGCTGCATCATGTGGAAGGGCTGCTGCTGCGGCATCGCGGCACGCAGGAATTCTATTTCCCGGAGATGCTGCGCCGGTTCCTGGAACGCCGGCTGGCCTGGATGGAGGATGCCGACCATGCCGGGCTGCACCGCCGCGCCGCGCTCTGGTTCGCCCAGCGGGGACGGCACATGGAGGCGCTGCGCCACGCTGTCGCGGCCGGTGACCGTGAACAGGCGTCGGTCCTGCTGGAACGGGTGGGCCAGACCAGCCTGGTGACGCAACAGGGCGTGTCGGAAGTCCATCGCATGCTGGCATCCATCGGGCTGGCCCGTGATGCCGACAGCCCGGCGACGCTATTGTCGCTGGCCGTGATCCATGCGCATGAGGGCGACGCAGAGGCGGCCGGCGCCTGCCTGGACAAGGCCAAGCGCATGCTGGCTGGGGACGGCGCGGATGACCCGGCCGTGGGCGGGCCGCTGATCCTGGCGGAGGCGTTCGTCGCCGGCTTCCGGGAAAGGACGTCCAGCGCCGCCACGGCGCCCGCCCTGCGCCGCCACCTGGATGACACACCGGAAAGCGACCATGACATGCGCGCGCAGGTGCATGTGCTGCTGTCCTGGGACCGGTTCTGCCACGGCGATATGGGCGAGGCGCAGCGTCTGATCGATGCGGCGGGTGCCGATTATGCCGAGACGGAAGGCGTCTATGGCTGCGTCTTCATGCATGTGCATCAGGCGCTGACCCGGTTCTGGCGCAACGACCTGGACCAGGCGCTGGCCGAGATCAGCCTGGGCGAGCGCATGACGCGCATCTTCTTCCCCGATGACCAGCGGCTGCGGGCCATGACGGGGATGCTGCGGGCCGGACTGCTGTTCGAACTGGGCCGGCCGGACACGCTGACCGACTTCACGGCACTGGTCGGCACCGTCGGTGCCGTGGAAAGCTGGAGCGAGATCCAGATATGGAGCCATCTCCAGGCGGCGCGCGCCGCATTGGCCCAGGGACGCGGACAGGAGGCGCGGGGTATCGCCTCCTACGGGCTGGAGGTGGCGAAAAGGCTGGAATCCCGGCGTATGGATTGGCACATGCGGCTGATGGGCCTGGAGATCGCCATCCGTGCCGGCGAGATTGGGCGTGCCCGGGCGATGGGCACGGCCATGGGGCTGCCCGATGCCGCTTTCCTGGATGGTGCCGATGGCACCTTCACCTGGCAGGAACAGGGGAGCGGGCTGCTGGCGGGCCTGCGGCTGGCCGATGCGCTGGATGATGATGCGCAGTTCACCCGGCTTGCCGCCATCGCCCGCGCCCGGATCGATGCGCTGGATGTCGACCGCTGCCGCGCGCAGCTTGAAATCCTGCTGGCCCGGCGGGCCCAGCGCCAGGGGGATGTGGCGGGTGCGGCCGACCATGTCGCGGCGGCCCGGGCCGCCTGCCCGCATGGCCTGCCCGCGGCCCTGTTCCTGGAGGCGGCGGACGGGCTGGGCAGCCTTCTGCCCGACCTGTCGGCCTGGGTCGTGCCGGCCAAGCTGTCGGCCAGCCGGGGCCCCGTCCCGCTGCCTGCCGCCGACGAGCGCGACCCGCTGACCGAACGGGAACGCCAGATCATGCTATTCATGGGCGAGGGCCATCCCAACAAGGTGACGGCCTACAGGCTGGGCCTCAGCGAGGCGACGGTGAAATTCCACCTGCGCAACATCTATCGCAAGCTGCATGCCCAGAACCGTACCCAGGCGCTGGCCCGCTACCGGAACCTTGCCGACGAGCGCTGATACCGTCCGGGCACAACCAGCTTCCGCCACGCAAAGACCCTGCTGCAACGCGAACACCCCTCCCCGCGGGCGGCGGGGAAGGGTGCGGAGCAGGGCGTCTGCACAGAGGCGTCAGGCCGCCGGTGCCTTGCGGCGCAGATGGTCCAGGATGGCCACGGCGAGCGGATCGGCGGAGGCCGGGTTCTGGCCCGTGAAGAAGGGCGGGTCGCAGACGACATGGGGGGCCAGCGGTGCGGCGGCGGTATAGATCCCGCGCAGCTTGCGCAGCATCTCTTCCGGCAGGACGGGGACGATCTTGTCCAGGCCCATCATCACATCTTCCGCATTGCTGATGGCCGTCACCTGCCGGTTCTTCACCAGGGGTTCCCCGTGAGGGTCCGTTGCCTGGATCAGGCCGATCACGCCATGGCAGACGCCGGCGATGACCTTGGATTGCGGGAAATAATCCTCCACCAGCTTCTTCAGCGCGGCATTGTGCGGGAAGTCCCAGGTGGTGGCGGCCCCGCCCACCATGAACAGCCCGTCGAAGGCGGCGGGATCGATCTGGTCCAGCGGCACGGTGCCGGTGATGGCCGCCTGGGCCTCGGGATCATCGCGGAAACGCCGGCCGGCCTCGCTGATCCAGGCATCTTCCACGCTCATCGGGTCGATCGGGGCGGCACCGCCCTTGGGCGAGGCGATGGTGACGCGATAGCCGGCATCGATGAACCGCCAGTAGGGGGCGGCCAGTTCCTCCATCCAACTGCCGGTCTTGTTGCCGCTGCTGCCCAGCACGCCGTGCGACGACACGATGAAGAGAAACGACTTGTGCATTCCTTGGGGCTCCTGTTCGGGGTGCGGATGTCGTTCGCCACTGTCGTCGACAGGGCCCCGTGCCGCCCATCCGTCCGAACGGCGAAAGCACCTATCCTTTCGAACGGGGCCCTTCCGGCGCCCCGGTGCCGCATGACCCCGGGGTGCGGCAGCCGGGACGCTGCGGGACCTGTTCCATCGGGCGGCTATGCAGCGCGGCCGGTCGCGGCGATCGTTTCCCTCAACGATACCCCCTTGCACATCATTCTTGGAGGCTGCCCCATGTCCCCCGACCAGCGCTTCACCCCCGACGCCGGCCAGGCCCGCGAGACCTTCCGCCGCCCCCTGGGCAAGGCTGTGCCGTTCGAGGGAGAGGGCGGGACCTTCACCCAGAGCTGGTACCCGATCTGCATGTCCAGCGCCGCGACGGCCGATTTCGTCCGCGGCTTCGATTTCCTGGACGGCCGGGTCATCGTGTTCCGCGACAAGCAGGGCCAGGCGCATGTCATGAGCGCCTATTGCCCGCATCTGGGCGCCGATCTGTCCATCGGTGACATGGTGGATGGCAGTGTGCGCTGCGTGTTCCATCACTGGAAATACGGCGCCGACGGACGTTGCAACGGCATGCCCAGCAAGGACCCGATCCCCGGTGCCGCCCGGCTTTTCAAGTTTCCGGTCTGCGAGAAATACGGGATCGTCTGGGCGTTCAACGGGCTGGAGCCGCATTACCAGCTTCCCGATTTCGATTATCCGGAGGAAGATCTGGTGTTCAAGACCAAGATCTTCGGCGAAGTGGTGCCCGTGGACCCCTGGGTCCTCTGCGCCAACACCCCGGACATGCAGCATATCCGCTATCTGCACGGGATCGAGATCAATGGCGACAACCCGCATGAGGCCGTGGAATGGACCGATCATTCCATGTTCTACAATTTCGAGGGAACGCACATAACGGGGGAGCCGGTCAGCCATCGCATCGGGATCGTCGGCACCAGCATGTATTTCCAGAGCACGGTGTTCGCCGGCCGCTGGTTCGGCTTCGTGTCGCCCTTCGCCCTGGTGCGGCCGGGACGGTCCACCGTGTTCATCACCGTCTGCGCCCGCAAGGACATGGGCACGCCGGAGGAGGTGGACGCCTTTCTGGAGCAGATTGCAGAACTGGAGCAGCGCGTCGTGCTGGATGATCTGATGAACATGCAGACCATCCACCTGCAGCCGGGCACCCTGACCCGCAGCGACCTGACCCTGTCGCGCTTCTTCGATTATATGCGCGCCTACCCGCGTGCTCACCCGTCGGCGGAGTTCATCCGTTGATGGCGGCGCAGGGCTACCGTGCGCCGCAAACGATGGCGGCGTTGACCGCCATCCTGGCCGCGGAGCCCGGCGCCATGATCCTGGCCGGCGGTCACAGCTTGCTGCCGGCCCTTTCCCTGCGTGGCGACCGCCAGGGGCTGCTGGTGGATATCGGCCGCATCGCGTGCCTGAAAGAGGTGGTGCTGACGGCTGCGGGTGCCATGCTGGGGGCGGGGGTCAGCCTGTCGGCGGTACTGGCCTCCCCCGTGGCGGAGCGCTATCCGGCGCTGGCTGCGGCGCTGGGGCATGTCGGCAACCATGTGGTGCGCAACCGGTCGACCATCGGCGGCAACCTGGCCTGGGCCGATCCGCGCGGGGAGGTGCTGCTGGCCATGATCGCCCATGATGCGGTGATCACCACCAGCCGGCGGGAAATCCCCGCCGCGGATTTCGTCACGGGACCGTTCCGGACCCTGCTGGCGACGGGGGAGGTGATTCTGTCGGCCTGGCTGCCGCCACCCCGCCCCATGGGATTTGCGGAAATGATGGCCCGTGATTCCACGGGCCGGGCCGTCCTGTCGGCCCTTTGCGCGCTGGGGGGTGACGGGACGGTGCGGCTGTCGGTCGGCGGGCTGGCCGACCGGCCGGTGCGTAGCGCGCCGCTGGCCTGCCCGGACCCGGCTGCTCTCGCTGCATCGGCCGCATCGTTCCTGGACGGGGTTATGGCCCGCCATCCCGTTCTGCCCGATGCGCTGTCGCCTGCCTATCGGCGCCGTATCGCGCCCACTCTGCTGCTGCGCTGTTACCAGCAAGCGAGGACCGGATGAGCATTGAACTGCCCCTGTCGCTCAAGGTGAATGGTGAGGACCGGAACCTGACCGTTCCCCCCTGGATGAGCCTGGCCGACATGCTGCGCGAGCGGCTGCACCTTGCCGGTACGCGCATCGGCTGCAACGAAGGGGTCTGCGGCACCTGTACGGTCCTGCTGGACAGCGTGCCCGTGCGGGCATGCCTGACGCTGGCCGCGCAGGCGGACGGGGCGGTCGTTGAAACCGTCGAAGCCTATGCCGATGACCCTGGTCTGCGGGCCATCCAGCAGGCCTTTGTCGATCACCATGCCGCGCAGTGCGGCTTCTGCACGTCGGGCATGCTGGCCATTGTCCGCGCGTTCCTGGACGACCGCACCATCGCGGACCATGGAGAGGAAGCGGTGATCCGCCGCACCCTGGATGCCGTCCTCTGCCGCTGCACGGGCTATCAACCGATCGTCGCTGCCGTGAAGGCGCTGGCGGCGCGCCGGGAGGGACGGGCCGATGGCTGACACACCCATGCCCGTCAGCCTGCCATCGGGCATGCCCGCGGGAAGTGCCGTCGGCAGTTCCGCGCCCCGCCGCACGCTGGACCGGTTCGTGACGGGCAAGGGACGCTATGTGGCCGACATCCCCTTGCCCGGTGCGCTGACGGTGCTGCTTCTGCGATCCACCCTGCCGCATGCCGCCATCCTGTCGGTCGATGCGACGGCGGCCCGGCGTGTGCCCGGGGTGGTGGCCGTGCTGACGGGGGCCGACCTGACAGGGGTCGGCCCGCAGCCCTCCCTATGGGACCTGCCGGGGCAAAACTACTCCAATCTGAAGGCGCTGGCCACCGACCGGCTGCTCTATGTCGGCCATCCTTATGCCGTGGTCGCGGCGCGCGATGCAGATGCGGCGGCGGCGGCGGCGGCCCTGGTCGTGCTGGAAACCGATGGGCTGCCGGTCCATGTCACGATTGACCAGGCGATGGCGCCGGGTGCCGCCCGGCTTTACGACCATTGGCCCGACAATGTCGTCGGCCGGCAACATTGGACGGCAGGGGATGCCGGGGCAGGCTTCGCGGCGGCGACGCACCGTCTGAGCGGGCGGTTCACGACCCAGCGGGTGCATGCACTGTCGCTGGAGCCGCGCGGGGTGGCGGCCATGCCCGACGGGGATGGCGTGACGGTCTGGACCTCCACCCAGTCCATCCACCAGGTGCGCGCCGGCATTGCCGAATGTCTGGACCTGCCGGAACACCGGGTGCGTGTCATCGCCCCCGACGTTGGCGGTGCCTTCGGCATGAAGGGCTGCATCCATGGCGAAGAGACGCTGCTGGCCCTGCTGGCTCTTCGGCTGCAACGGCCCGTGCGCTGGCTGGAAACGAGGCGGGAGGCCTTCATCGCCTCTCCCCATGGCCGGGATATGCGTGTCGATCTGGATGTCGCCTTCGATGCCGACGGCCGTTTCCTGGCCCTGAAGGCCGATATCGTGCTGGACAAGGGGGCCGACCCCTATGCCACCTCCATCGGCACGGCCTGGGTGACAGGGGCGGTGCTGACAGGCCCCTATCATGTCCCCGCCGTCGATATCCATAGCTGCGGCGTGGTCACCAACAAGACGCCGACGGGCGCCTATCGCGGCTATGGCCAGCCAGAGGCGAATTTCCCTCTGGAAAGGCTGCTGGACATGGCCGCCCGGCGGCTGGGTCTGGACCCGGCGGAAATCCGCCGGCGCAACATGGTGGCGCCCGACCGGATGCCCTTTGCGCTGCATAGCGGGGTATTGCTGGACAGCGGCTGTTATGCCGGCCTGCTGGAGGCCACCCTGGAGCGGTTCGGCTACGTCGCGGCGCTGGAAAGGGCTGCCGCCGGCCCCCGTCCTGACGGCCGGGTGGTGGGCATCGGCATCGCCAGCTATATCGAGATGACCAATTTCGGTCCCTCGCCGGTCTGCAAGCTGATCGGCGTCAACAATGGCGGGTTCGACACCTCCGTCGTGCGGATGGAGCCCAGCGGCCATGTCCGGCTGTTGATCGGGCAGACACCCATGGGGCAGGGGGTGGAGACCAGTCTGGCCCAGATTTGTGCCGACCGTCTGCATCTGCCCGTGGAGGATGTGTCCGTCGTCCATGGCGACACACTCTCCGCCCCCTATACCGCCTATGCCAGCGGCGGCAGCCGGGGGGCGGGTGTGGCGGGCATGTCGGTGCGCCTCGCCGCCGATCGTCTGGCCGAGCGGGTGCGCCGCTGGGGCGCGCATCTGCTGCGGGTGGAAGCCGACCGGGTTGTGCTGACACAGGCCGGGGTGCAGGTGGAGGGGGAACCCACGCGCCGCCTGTCCATGGCCGCCATCGCCCGCGCGGCCTATTACGGCGCCGACGTGCCGCCCGGCCTGGAACCGGGGCTGGAGGATCGCGCGGCTTATGACCCGCCGGCCCTTGCCATCTCCTACGGTTCCGTCGCGGTTGAGGTCTCTGTCGATCCCGACCTGGGCAAGGTGCGGGTGGAGCGCATCACCTTTGGTCATGATTGCGGTGTGCAGATCAACCCGGCCATCGTCGATGGACAGGTGCGCGGCGGCGTCGCCCAGGCCGTGGGCGCGACGTTGTTCGAGGAAATCCGTTATGACGGCGCAGGCCAGCCCCTGACCCTGTCCCTGCATGATTACCTGCCGCCCCTGGCCAGCGACCTGCCCGCCATCGACCTGCTGCATTTCGAAACGCCTACCCCCTTTTCCCCGCTGGGCGCCAAAGGTGTGGGGGAGACGGGCATCATCGCCGTGCCCGCCGCCATTGCCAATGCGGTGCAGCACGCACTGGGCCCACGGGGCGGGGCGATGAACAGCCTGCCGCTTACCCCGGAACGGGTGCTGGATGCGATGCCGCCGGTGGACATTTGATGCCGGCGGGGAAAAATCGGCGGCCCGCATGGAAATGGCGGGCCCCCGGCCCCAGATGCTGTGTGTCACCTTCCACGGCTATGGGATGCCCGCCTTGGCGCGATTGCGATTGGTAAAGGAGCCTGTCGGCGACTATTCGGCCGCACCGCGTTCCAGCGATGGCCGTTTCCGCAATATCACTCCCCGCCCACCGGACATGCCGGCGCCGAATGCCAGGGTGGTATGGGATATCATCTTCAACAAGCAGCCGGAAACGGTGCCGCCGGCACCCGTGCCCATCCGCCCCCTGACACCGGCGGAACTGGCGGGGGCGCCGGACCGCAGCCTTTACCGCCTGGGCCATTCCACGGTGCTGATGAAACTGCGCGGCGGCTGGTGGCTGACCGACCCCGTCTTCTGCGAAAGGGCGTCCCCCATCCCGTTCATGGGGCCCAAGCGTTTCCACGCACCGCCCATCGGGCTGGGCGACCTGCCGCCCATCCGGGGCGTCATCCTGTCCCATGACCATTACGACCATCTGGACCGGTCGGCCGTCCGGGCTCTGGCGGACCGGGCGGAACTGTTCCTGGCCCCGCTGGGCGTGGGTGATCTTCTGGTGAAGTGGGGCGTGCCGCGGGACAAGGTGCGGCAGTTCGACTGGTGGCAGGATATTGAGGCCGGCGGGCTGCGTCTGACGGCGACACCGGCCCAGCATTTTTCCGGCCGCTCGCTGACGGGGGGCAACTGCACGCTCTGGTCTTCCTGGGTCATCGAGGATGGGCCGTTGCGGCTGTTCTTCAGCGGCGACAGCGGCTATTTCGACGGCTTTGCGGAGATCGGCCGCCGGTTTGGCCCCTTCGACCTGACGTTGATGGAGACGGGGGCCTTCTGCGAGCACTGGCCCTATGTCCACATGCATCCGCAGGAGACGGTACAGGCCCACCGCGATCTGGGCGGGCGCTGGCTGCTGCCCATCCATAACGGCACCTTCGACCTGGCAATGCATAAATGGGACGATCCGTTCGAACAGGTGCTGGATGTCGCGGGCCGGCATGACATTCCCGTCGCCACGCCCATGATGGGCGAACGGCTGGCCATCGACGCGCCCCATATGGGGGAGCGCTGGTGGCGGTCTGTGGGTGTCTGATACCGGATCCCGGTGAGAGCAACTCACCGGGATCCGGTACGGCGGCGACTGCCGCCGCGTTGCACATGCGGCGTGCCCACGCCCACAGATGTGGGCGCCGACGATTGAGGCAGGTGATCGGTTGCGATCACCGGGACTGGTATAAGCGTATGTCCGGGCCCCGCCCGACTTAAAACCGGACTTAAACAGCGGCGCGTAAGCTGGTGGCCGATACCGTTCTCGGGGTGCCACCCATGCAGCTTCCTTCCCTTCTTTCCACCCCACCCATGGCGGAGGGTGCTGCCGGCCCGGCCCGGCCGGGTGCTGGTCCCACGGGCGATCCGTCTGCGGCAGACCGTGGTTTCGGGCTGCTGCTGGAAGGGCTGGTGCTTGCCGCTGCCTCCGGCGCATCCGGCGGGGAGAAGGCCGGCAGACCGGCAGACGGGCACCCCCCGGAAGCGGGCGCCGATGCGGCCACCCTGGCCGCAGCACAGCAGATGGCGGCGGGCATGGCGCAGGCACCTGCCGCCATGCCGCTGCCGCCGTCCATCCCCGCCGTCGTGCCCGGTCTGCCATCTGCGGCGGTCGGGGCCATGGCTGGTTCGCCGGGCGATGCCGATGGGGATGGGTCTTCCGCCCCGTCCATCCCGCCCGCCGGTGCCCCATCGCCGGCTGCCATGGATATGGCTGCCGCCGTTCCCGGTGCGGCGTCGCCGGCCGGGCAGGGGCAGGCACCTTTCCAGGCGCCGGCGCCGGCAATCACACCGGCGGCACCGGTAGCACCGGCACAGGGGGAAGCGGCCATGGGGCCCGCGGGCCCGGGTTCCGTCCCGCCCGTTCAGGGGACTTCCCCTCCTTCCCCCTCACAACCCGTGCCCGCCGTGGCGCCGGGCCGTGCCACGACGCCGGGCCGGGCCGGCGCCCGCGCAGGTGTGGACGGGGCGGGCGGGGGCGCCATGCAAGCCGCCGCACCGGCGCCCGGCCCTGTGGCCCCCGCCGCTCCGCCCGCCATGGGGGGGCCGGGCACGGCCTTCGCGGCGACGGAAGGCGGGTTGCTGCCCGCCGGGCCTTTGTCAACCGCCCCGACGCCCGCCGACGGTCCCGCTCCGCCGGCCGTGGCGGGTGCCGTTCTTGTGCCGGCAGGGATGCGGGACCTGGCGGGCGGCATGACCATGGCCGGCCCCCGCCCGGCCGGGAACCCCGCCATGCCGGGCCCGCAACTGGTGGGCCGGATCGAACAGGCCGTGGCCGATGGGCAGCGGACCCTGACGGTTCAACTCGATCCCGACCATCTGGGGCGGGTGGAGGTCAGGCTTGAAATACAAGATGGCCGCGTCAGCGCCATGATCGCCGCGGAAAAGCCGGCCACGCTGGATCTTCTGCTGCGCGACGCGCGGCTGATCGAGCGGGCTCTGCAGCAAGGCGGCATGCAGGTGCAGCCGGACGGGCTGCATTTCTCCTTGCGCGAGGGGGGTGGGCAATGGGCCGCGGCCGAACAGGGCTGGCATGGTGCCCGGTCCTATGGCCGCGACCGTCAGGGGGAGCCGGCAGCCAATCCGCTGATGCCGCAACCGGTCATCCGTTCCGACAGCATCGTCGATATCCAGATATAGGAGTGATCCCCATGACCAGTGTTTCCGGCGTCGACGGCACCGGCAACGTCGCCAACCAGGCGGCCCAGGCGCGCCTGACCACCGACACCCAATCCTTCCTGCGGCTGCTCACCGCGCAATTGACGAACCAGGACCCGCTCCAGCCCGTCGATCCGACGCAGTGGGTGACGCAACTGGCGCAGTTCTCCTCGGTGGAACAGCAGGTATCCTCCAACACCATGCTGGCCCAGGTGCTGGGGGAACTGCGTATCGGCAGCGACCGCGCCGACATGAGCTATATCGGCCGCTCGGTCGAAATCGTCAGCAGCCAGGTCGGGGTGAAGGGGGGGCAGTTGGATGCCCGCTACATCCTGCCTGCCGGCACCGTCAGCGCGGATGTGAGGCTGCTGGACCGCGATGGCAATCTGGTCCACACATTCGCCGCCCAGACGACACCGGGCGCGCATGAACTGTCATGGGACGGGGTCAAGGCCGATGGCACGATGGTGGCCGACGGCACCTATACCCTGGCCGTCGATGCGCGCGATGAGAAGGGGGCCGCACTGAAAAGCGAGGTGACCTACAATTCCAAGGTCGCCCGCGTGCGGCGGGAGGAACTGGACACCCTGTTCGAACTGGAAAACGGCGCCACGGTTGGCCGTTACGACATCGTATCCGCCTCCTGAGGCCGGGGGGGCGGCCGATGCCGCCCCCGACGCCCCGCTGGTCGTGCGGCGGGCCGGGGCATCACGTGCCCTGGCGGCGGTTCTCCTGAAGAATCAGCTTGTTCACGGTGATGCCGCGCGCCTGTCCGCCAGAGGCGGCTGCGATGGCGTGCAGCAGCAGGGCCTGCAGGTGTGCGGGATCGACCCTGCCCGGCTGCATGCCACCCTGTGCCCCGATTTCATAGAGATCGCCCAGCAACCGGTCGCGGATCGCCGGCAGCAGCAGGCCCGGATCGCTGCCAGGCTCCAGATCCACTGCCAGTTCCATGGCAACGAAGCCGGTGATGCGCCCCTGCTGCCAGATGGGAACGATCAGTGGGGCCACGGCGGCCTTCACAGGCCCGGCTGCTGTCGCCGTGTCCGGGGAAGGCGGCAGCAGGGTGCCGGCGACATAGCCGCCGCCGGCCCCCAGGATGCCGGCCAGAACGGCCAGGGTTGCCAGTTTCGCACCATTCATCGCGGGTTCCGTATGGAGAGGGGCGGTGACCGCCGC